>JBFNFA010000008.1:0-188401 GCA_040797845.1 Clostridiaceae bacterium | reverse complement strand
TCGCTTTCACAGAGTGCGATGGGAGTATTACGGATGGTAGTCATCGGATAAATTATAAAAATTTAAATCTATACTATATATTAATTACTAAATTTTGCAATAATGCTTTTTCTTTAGAAAGCTTATTATAGTTTAACCTTTTTTATTTTATATATCTTTCTTACTATTAAATATTCTAACTGGTTGATTTTTAATTTTATTATATATAAAAATGATGCTAAATCATATGACATGTGTCACATGATTTAACATCATTACTTTTTGTTTAGTATAATTAAATATCACATTGTTCAATTTCTATAGCGTAAGCTCCGCAATTTTCACATACCATTATCATTACAATGAAACTATTATCAACTTTTCCTAGTTTTAATAGTTGAGAAAAGGATGTGTCTTCGTATTCTTTGGATATATTGCTAAGTACATATTTATTGTCCTTAGTAAATATGTAAAAGTGATATTCTAAAAAATTAAAATACTTTAATTTCTCCTCTTTTCCATGCAAACATTTTTCACAAGGCTGGCTGTAATATGCTGAATCAAAACCAACTTTCATACAGCCATTTAAAAGCTCTAAAATATCTGAAAGTTCTATACCTGTAATTTCATTTTCTTCGTCATTTAAGAATGTGTAATCGCAGTTGTCTTTAGAAAGTTCATAGGTTTTACCTTTATAAATAAATTTGTAGCTATCCATAATGCATCTCCTTTTTATAAATCTATACTATTCTCCTAATTTTTTTCAACAACTCTATTAATTAGATCAGATTCTATTAATTCAGATTTAGAAAAACCTCCTCTAAAATATCTAATCTGTTTAAATTTAGTCCCATTCATTTCAAAATCTAGCACATCTATTCTATCTCCTTTATAAACCACAGGCTCTTTTTGGCCTTTTATAAAAACTTGTACTTCCATGATATCTCTCCTTGAATTTAATTTATGTACTTTTACCTCTATTTTATTATACCTCTTAATAGGATTATAATCATAATAATATTCTAACACCTGTTTACTCATCTCTCCACTAGTTTTATTATTTGCCTGTCCATTATTTATTCATTAAATATCTATTAAAGCATTGTTTAGAATTCAAAATAATGTTGCCACCGAAATAACTTTTACGGTGGCAACAGAATGAATAAAATGCTAGGATATCCATTGAATATTAAATTATTTATTAATTTGGTTTTGCACCGGATGCACCATTGCTTTTCATTATTTTTTTCATTCCATCCGTTGCTTCTATCTTTCCATCTGGCATAACCCACATAGCTTCAACACCTTCTAGACTTTCTACAAGTGCTCGACTTTCATTATAAGGCATTAAATATGCAGTAGTTGACAAGAAATCAGCAACACCAGAATCTTCAGCTACTATAGTGATAGCACGATAATATTCCCCCGGCATAAGTGTTTGTGGGTCTATAAGGTGGTGAATAGGTTTGCCATCCACAATATAATACCTTTGATAATCTCCACTACTAACTACAGATGCATTATTAAGAAAAATTGTATCAATATTACCACCCTCATCAGAAACTATAGATTTACTAGGATCCTGTATTCCTATACCCCAACGCTCACGAACACCGTCAAGAGGTTTTCCTAATACTCTTACATTACCTCCAGAACTTATAATTCCTGATGTAAAGCCTTCAGCCATAATCTCCTTTGCCACAAACTCAGTTGCATATCCCTTTGCTACTGAACCCATATCCAAGCTCATCCTTTTATCTGCAAGATACACCGTACTATTTTCAGTATCAACTATTACCTTGTTTATATCTGTATATTTATTAGCATCTAACAGTTCATTCATTGGAGGTAATTTTGCGTTTTCAGGATCATCTATTCCTTCCTCGCGGTAGTCATGCCATATACTTAGTACTGGGCCCATAGCAATATTGGTTCTTCCTCCTGTACGATTATACCAATCTTTTGAAAACATAATCAAATCTATTATATCCTTATCAACTTTTACTGGCTTTATGCCAGCATTATCATTTATTGTCTTTATATTATTAATACCTTCATAATCGTTATATATATCATAGAGCTTATGAAGCTCTTGGAATCGTGTATGAATCTTCTCCATATAGGAATTAAACTCCTCTTCACTTTTAGTATAACCTACAACCACTGTCATAGTATCAAAGGTATCAAAAAAACTTTGGCTATATTTACTATACTCATTTTTAGGTGCTCTTCGGCAACCTATAAAAACGAACATAATTAGAAATACTACCGATAGTCCTCTGGTTACTTTTTTCATTTGTTACCTCCTCATATAATATACTTAATAAATTTTTCATTTTAAAGGCTATTTATAAAAGCTGAAATAGAGTTTTTCCCTAGTCCAGAAATTCTATCATAAAAGCAAAAGTCCCCTTATTAAGTAAGAACTAAATTTACACAAAACTCCCTCACATCAGTGAGGGAGTTTTAGAAATATTTAAATTTTACTTTATGTTATTTTGCCTTTGAATGAGCTTCTTCAACAACAGCAATATAATCTTGAACAGTCATAGTAACTGTTGATTTTAACTCTTCAACATCTGGTATAGCTGGGTGAGCATCATCTTTCTTAGTAACTTTCATGCCTTTAATTTCATCTACTGTTTTACCAGCCATCCATTTTTCTAGTTCATCTATTTGTTCGAACCATTCTTTTTGGATTTTAGAAACTTTCTTCATGCCATATTCATCACCAAGTTCAGTCTTAGTTTTGAATTCACCTTTTACGTCTGTAGCTAATTTTCCTTCTTTGTCAAATTTAACTTTAGTCTGTGCTGTATCTATTATAGTATTTACAACTTTACCATCTTTATCAAATGCTGTAGCTGACATAGTAGTATCAACCTGTGCAATTGGAAGAACTTCTTTACCGTTCTTATCTGTTCCAAGACCTTTTGAACTATCAATTGATACTTCTGTTCCTAAACCTAAAGTTACAGCTCCTTCTTTAACATCAACAGCATTTGCATATGCTTTTTCAAGAGCTGCTAAATAACTTTCAACAGTAATAGTAACTGTTGATTTTAACTCTTCAACATCTGGTACAGCTACGTGAGAGTCATCTCTCTTAGTAACTTTCATGCCTTTAATTTCGTCTACAGTCTTACCAACCATCCATTTTTCAAGTTCAGCAATCTGTTCGTTCCATTCTTTTTGGATTTTTGAAACTTTCTTCATACCATATTCTTCACCAAGTTCAACCTTAGTTTTTATTGGTGCAGTAATATCTGATTTTAATTTAAGGTCTTTTTCAAAATCAACCTTAGTTTGTGCTGTATCTATAGTTACTTTGACAACTTTACCATCTTTATCAAAAGCTGCTGCAACTATAGTTTCATCAACTTGTCCAACCGGAAGAACTTCTTTACCATTTTTGTCAGTTCCAAGTTCCTTAGATTTTCCAATTGATGTGATGTGTCCAAGACCCATCTTTGCTATGGTTGACTCCCCTGCTGGTGCTTCCTTTCCAGTATTATCCTTCGGTGCTTCCTTTGGAGAACACCCTGCTAGCATACCAACAGCTAAAATTGTTGATAAAAAAATTGAAAGTGATTTTTTCATGTTTACCCTCCATCCCTTCAAATAAATAAATTTTTTAAATTTATTATCACATTTAGATTTTAACATATTGTTAATAAAGAAACAATACCAATTGGGTAATTTTTTTACCAATTCCACAAATGAACTCTATTGGATGGGATATATTTCATAATTTTTTACGCTTTAAAATATCAAAGTCTATATTCTTACATATTGTTTTATAATAAATTTAATAAGAGTATTGAAATCACTTAAATACTGGATAAAATTCTTAACTAACATCATTTACCAATTGCCATCTTATCCATTTTATTAATATCAACGAACTTAAAATATTATTTGTATTTAAATGTAATTATATATATAAATATCACTATTATCCAATATATGTTAAATATGTTAATAGATACTTTAACAACTTTACATATTTTTCCTAAATGCGATTGTATATACTATTTTTATTGTACTAACGTAGCAAATTAAACAATTTACATACTTTAGTTTTGCTCTTAGTTGTGATTATTAAAAATCAATTGTATAATATAAAAGTTATATTATATACTAATCATACACTTTAAGAATAAATAACTTTTAATAAAATATAAATAGGTGATAATATGAAAAATAATAAATTTTTACCCATTAGTAAAGAGGACATGATAGATAGAGGATGGCAAGAATTAGACTTCGTTTTAGTTACAGGAGATGCTTATATAGACCATCATAGTTTCGGAACTGCAATTATATCCAGGGTTTTAGAAAATGCAGGATATAAAGTGGGGATAATAGCCCAACCAGATTGGAACAATACTGAGGATTTTAAAAAACTAGGTAGACCAAGACTAGGTTTTTTAGTTAATGCAGGAAATATGGATTCCATGGTTAACCACTATACTGTAAGCAGAAAACTAAGAGCAAAGGATTTCTATTCTCCTGGTGGAAAAATGGGATTGAGACCAGATAGAGCCACAATTGTTTACTGTAATAAAATTAGAGAAGCATATAAAAACACTACTATAATAATTGGTGGAATAGAAGCAAGTCTTAGAAGATTTACTCATTATGATTACTGGAGTAATAAGGTAAGAAAATCTATTTTAATAGATAGCGGAGCAGATCTGTTGATATACGGAATGAGTGAAAAACAAATTGTAGAAGTTGCAAATAATTTAAATGATGGATTAGAAGCTAAATACATTAGGCATATACCTGGGACCTGTTATGCAGTGGATGATTTAGAGAATGTATATGATTATATCCAAATACCTTCTTATAAAGAAGTATGTTCAAATGAAAAAAAGTATGCTGAAGCTTTCAAAATTCAGTATGAAGAGCAGGATCCAATCAGAGGAAAAAATATAGTGCAAAAACATGGAGATAAATATATTGTACAAAACAAACCAGAAATGCCCCTATCAAGAGAAGAATTGGATGTGGTTTATAATCTTCCTTACCAAAAGAGCTACCATCCTATTTATGAACCTTTAGGCGGAATACCTGCCATAGAAGAAGTTAAATTTAGCATAGTTAGCTCAAGGGGTTGCTTTGGAAACTGTTCTTTTTGCGCAATAACCTTCCACCAAGGTAGAATCGTGCAAAGTAGAAGTGAAGATTCTATATTAAAAGAAGCAGTAGAAATTACAAAACTTCAAGATTTTAAAGGATACATCCACGATGTTGGTGGGCCAACTGCAAACTTTAGATCTCCAGCTTGTAAAAAACAATTAAAATTAGGTGCTTGTAAAGATAGGCAATGTCTACATCCAAGCCCTTGCAAAAATATGGATGTAAATCATACGGAATATTTAAATTTGCTTAGAAAATTAAGAAGTCTACCTAATATTAAAAAAGTATTTGTACGTTCAGGCTTAAGATATGATTATATAATGGCAGATAAAAATGATAGATTTTTAAGAGAGCTTATAGAGCATCATGTAAGCGGTCAATTAAAAGTTGCTCCAGAACATGTATCAGCTAAGGTTTTAAAATACATGAGAAAACCTGCTGGCAAGACCTATGATAGATTTAGAGAAAAATTCTTTAAAATAAATGAAAGATTGGGAAAAGAGCAATACATTATACCTTATTTAATGTCTAGTCATCCAGGGAGCACACTAGATTCAGCCATAGAACTAGCTGAATATTTAAGGGATATTAATTATCAACCAGAGCAAGTTCAAGATTTTTATCCAACCCCCGGAACATTGTCAACAACTATGTTTTATACTGGACTAGACCCACTAACTATGGAAGAGGTCTATATTCCAAAAACTAAGCAGGAAAAAGCTATGCAAAGAGCTTTACTTCAATTTAGAAATCCTAAACATTATAATTTGGTGCATGAAGCCTTAATGGAAGCTAATAGAATGGATTTAATAGGATTTGGACCAAAGTGTCTAATAAAACCCAAAGGAAATAAATCAGAGTATATCGTTAAAAATAAACTGACTAAAGGTAAGTCTAATGGTAGACCCAATGGTAAATCTAATGGTAAATTAAATAGCAGTAAATTAAATAATAATAGTAAGTTAAATATCAGCAGAAAAAAAAGTAGAGGAAAATCTAAAAATAAAAGATAGATTATACAAGCATCATATTATTTTTATATTCTTCAATTAATTATAAGTAATTTTTTAATATTTAATTCTCTTCTTGGTTAAACTTATTAGTATAAACACTAAGGGAGGAGATATTATGGCAAGAATTGCTTGTGAGGTTTCAAACTGTTCTCATAATAAAGAAAATGTATGTTATGCTAATGTCATTAATGTAGGTGGTCTTAATGCAGAAAAGGATTCTGATACTTGCTGTGGTTCTTTTTTAGACTCAGTGCATTATGGTACTCTCACCAACAATGTTAATGATCCTGGAAAACCATGCTCAGCAATTACATGTAACGTAATTAGTTGCACATATAATTCCAACAAGGTATGTTCAGCCGACTCCATACAAGTAAGTGGTGAAAACGCTGATATATACACAGAAACGGATTGTTTAACTTTTAAAAACAAAAATAACTAAAATACATTATAAAACACAAGTGTTCCTTTATGATATCATAAAGGAACACTTGTGTTTTACATATGGAAATATCTTTCTAAAAGTCCTTTAAAGGCTCTTCCATGTCTTGCCTCATCTTTACACATTTCATGTACTGTATCGTGAATAGCATCAAGATTTTTTTCCTTGGCAAGAGTAGCAAGCTGTTTCTTTCCTTCACAAGCTCCATATTCTGCTTCGACTCTTGCTTTTAAATTTTCTTTAGTATTAGGCTTTACTACTTCACCTAATAGCTCTGCAAATCTAGCTGCGTGATCTGCTTCTTCATAAGCTATTCTAGTATATGCTTCTGCAACTTCAGGGAATCCTTCCCTATCTGCCTGTCTTGCCATAGCAAGATACATACCAACTTCAGTACATTCACCTATAAAATTTGCTCTTAAGCCTTCTATAATTTCACTGTCAACATCTTTAGCAATGCCAATTCTATGTTCATCTGCCCAAACCAGCTTATCTGTAGCTTCTTTAAACTTGCTAGCATCTGCTTTACAAATAGGACACTTTTCTGGCGGTGTCTCTCCTTCATGAATATAACCACATACTGTACAAACAAATTTTTTCATATGCAATTCTCCTCTATAATATATTTTCACTATTATATTTTTCTCTTTTATAGTTTTTTTATTACAATATTTTCTTTTTTATATATTTTATTTGTTTTAATGGTTTTTTAACTATTATTGGATAGTATTTCCCTAAGTATATTAATATTGAAATTTACATATAAACAAAAATGTTATCCTCATATTAAATTTTATTAATATGAGGATAAGATTTTTCAAGTCCCATGGCTATTATTTAAACATTTAGAGCATATACCTTTAAAACAAATATATTGCTCATTAATTTTGCATCCTTTTAATGTATCGATAGCTATTTTATTAAATTCTATTGGAAAATTGATAATTTCACCGCACTTTTCACATTTAAAATGTCCATGATTTATTTTATTAATATCATATCGTACTTCTCTTTCCCCTACACTCACAGTTTTTATTAATTTGGCAGCTTTAAAAATATTCAAAGTATTATATACCGTCGTTCTTGACAATGTAGGAAGTTTATCTATTAATCCATTATAAATTTCTTCTGCAGTAGGATGTTCATCTAAGGTCATCAAATACTTCATTATCTTAATTCTATTTTCTGTAGCTTTAATATTATTTTTTAATAGAAACTCTTTTATTTCTTTATTTGAAACATCCATTTTAATACCACCTTTGTGAATTTTTAAATATATATCCCATGTGAGATAACAATTATTAAATAATAATTTATTTATATTAATATTAATTGCCATTCAAGTTTTTGTCAATTATTCTACCAGTTTTCTTCTAAATATACCCATCTATAGATAATCTTTTAGCCATAGATCTATCTTGTGACTAACTAGTTCTAATATTCCCATATTTATTTATTTCATAAGGAAATAATGCAATATTCCAAAGATACATAATAAAAATAAAATTTTACCAAATAACTGTTGACTTTTTGATAACTAATAGTTATTATTAATTAATAAGAGATATCAATTAACCGACAATAAAAAATAGGGAGTGTTTATTATGGAAAAAAGATCAATAGTTTCTTTAATAGGAGAAAAGGTAGAGCCTTTTAAAGTACAGGCCTACCACAATGGTGAGTTTAAAGAAGTGACAGAGGAGTCAATCAAAGGTAAATGGTCAGTATTCTTCTTCTATCCAGCAGATTTTACATTTGTTTGTCCAACTGAATTAGGAGACTTGGCAGATAATTATGATAAATTTAAAGAAATAGATTGTGAAATCTACTCTGTATCAGCAGATACTCATTTTGTACACAAAGCATGGGCTGACGCATCAGAAACTATTAAGAAAATTAAATACCCAATGCTTGGAGATCCAACTGGTGCACTTACAAGACAATTTGGAGTTTTAATTGAAGAAGAAGGTCTTGCTTTAAGAGGAACTTTCATAGTAAACCCTGAAGGTGAAATTAAAGCTTATGAAGTACATGACTTAGGAATCGGAAGAAATGCTGATGAATTGTTAAGAAAAGTGCACGCTGCTCAATTTATTGCTGCTCATGGAGACCAAGTTTGTCCAGCAAAATGGCAGCCTGGTGCTGAAACTCTTTCACCAAGCTTAGACTTAGTAGGTAAAATTTAATACATATAGAGACACTTTTGTGTCTCTATATTTGTACTATCAATTATTTTTAATCTATTATTAAGATTTTTAATCATTTAAATCACATAATTATTAAAAACTTTAATAATAGATTAACTCTATTGAGATGGTAAGGAGGATAATATGGATAAAATATATGATTTAATAATAATTGGTGCAGGTCCCACCGGACTTTCCGCTGGTATTTATGCTGGTAGAGCTAAATTAGATGTTCTCATTCTTGAAAAAAATAGTATAGGCGGACAGGTAAAAACTACTTCCGATATTGCTAACTATCCTGGGCTCCCTAATGTTACTGGTCCAAAACTTATGGAGGAAATGCAGCTACAAGCTAAAAATTTTGGTGTGCAATTTTCTAAAACGGAAGTAACTGATGTAGACTTTACTAATGATGTTAAAATAATTAAAACCAATATGGGTGAATATAAAGGAAGAGCTGCTATTATTGCTACTGGCGCTTCACCAAGAAGATTAGGTTTTCCTGGCGAAGAAGAGTTTACTGGTAAAGGAGTAGCATACTGCTCTACTTGTGACGGAGAGTTTTTCCAAGATTTAGATGTATTTGTTATTGGCGCTGGTTTTGCTGCTGCGGAAGAAGCAATATTTCTCACTAGGTTTGCTAAAAAAGTTACTGTTATAGCTAGAGAGCCGGAATTTACTTGTTCCAAAACCATTGCCGATAAAGTACTTTCTCATGAAAAAATTGAAGTTAAATTTAATACAGAGATTTTAAAAGCTGGCGGAGAGGGCGTTCTCAACTATGCTGAATTTATAAATAATATAACTAAAGAAACTTTTGAATATCATGCCTCCCCTAAAGACGGTATATTTGGCATATTTGTTTTTGTAGGTAATCAACCTAAAACGGAATTATTTAAAGAGCATGTTTCTACGGATAAATTCGGATATATATTAACAGATGAACACATGAGTACAAATGTCCCAGGAATCTACGCTGCTGGTGATTTGCGTCCTAAAGACCTTAGACAAATCGTAACAGCTGTTTCAGATGGTGCCATTGCAGCTACTAGTGCTGAAAGATACATCACAGAATTAAAAGAACGTTTAGGTATTAAAGATTTGCCGAATCATAATATTACCAATGCTCCAGATACTGCCGATAAATCTACTCATGATTCTAATTTAACTGAATCTCATAATAAAGAATTTTTAAGTAAAGATATTAAGAATCAATTAAAAGATATATTCTCTCGTTTAGAAAAAAATGTGACATTGGTTTCTATCGTAGATTTAGATAATCCAAAGTCTATAGAACTAAAAAATGTATTATTAGAAATTGGCCAGCTTAGTGAAAAAATCAATGTAGAAATTTATGAAAAGCATGCAAATCCTATAATGGAAGAAAAGATTCATGCTGATAAATTTCCAGTGGTGTCATTTTTAGATCATGAAGGTAATTATAGCGGTGTAAAATTCCATGGAGTACCTGGCGGCCATGAGTTAAATTCTTTTGTCCTAGCTATATATAATCTTGGTAGTAAAGGTCAACCTCTGTCTTCACAAATACTTGAGAAAATTAAATCCATTGACAAGAAAACAAACATAAAAGTAGCAGTTTCACTTTCATGCCATCTCTGCCCAGATGTGGTTGTAAATGCTCAAAGAATTGCTATTGAAAATCCTAATGTAGAAGCGGAAATGATCGATTTATCAAACTTTCAAGAATTAAAAACTTCATATAAACTTATGAGCGTACCAGCAATTATCATAAATAATGAAACTGTCCATTTTGGTTCAAAAAATATTGAAGAATTGATAGATATTATTAACTCCTAATTTAATTCATAAAAAGTACCGAGCAGACTTATATATTAAAAGCTGCTCGGTACTTTTATAAATTTAAATAAGAAATGCTTCATTATTTATCCCATAGCTAATCACTTCTAATAGAGCTATCCTATTATGACATACTCCACCTGCTACTTTCATGTTGTATGGTCCAAAGATTGTAATATAGACCTTTTTGTGAAATTAGTTCTTCATGTCTACCTTGCTCTACCACTTTTCCTTTATCTAATACTATGATATTATCGGCATTACAAATAGTTTTAAGTCTATGGGCAATTACTATTACAGTTCTACCTTGAATAAGTTCATTTATTGCCCTTTGTATTTCTACTTCATTCTCTGGATCTAAGGATGCAGTAGCTTCATCTAAAAGGACTACAGGTGCATCTTTTAATATTGCTCTAGCAATAGAAATACGTTGTTTCTCTCCACCTGAAAGAGTACACCCTCCTTCTCCCACTGGAGTATCATATCCTTGTGGAAGAGTTTTAATAAAATCATGGCAGCAAGCCCTTTTAGCTGCTTCTTCAACTTCTTTTTGAGTTGCTCCTTCCCTACCAAATCTTATATTATTACCAATGGTATCTTGAAAAAGATATACATCCTGAAAAACCATAGAAATCTTTTGAAGAAGAGCTTCTGGTTCAATCTCCTTCATATCTTCATTTCCTATTAACACTTTTCCATTTTGCGGATCATAAAAACGAGCTATTAATTTTAAAATTGTACTTTTCCCACTACCTGATGGTCCTACAAGGGCAGTTAAAGATCCCTCTTCCATATTTATAGAAACCTCATCAATAACTTTCTTATCTCCATAGGCAAAAGTAACATTTTCTAATTTAATATCATGTCTTTTAGGTGGATTTTCTTCTCCTGGTAAAACAGGTTCTCTTAATAATTCTACAATTCTTTCTCCTGCTTGCTCGTCATAGCTTACCTCTGAAAAATTAGCAAGAGCTGTAGTCAATGGATCAAATACTCTTGTACCCACAATTAGAAAAGTAACAAAAGTTATAATATTTAAATCCCCTCCTAAAAGCAAATGAGTCCCTATCAGTATCATTATTGTGAGTCCTGCTCTAATAAGTCCTATGGCTGTAAGAACTATAGGTTGCAAAAGTCCCTCAATCTTTATACTTTCAATCATAAACCTTCTAAAAGCTTTCTCTAGACGAACAAATCTTTTTCCAGTTAGATTATAAGCCTTTATAGTTTCTATACCATTTAAATATTCTTGCAATCTATTGGCTGCATATGTTTTAGCTTCCATATGACCTTTGCCTACTTTTTTTTGAATATTTAAAGTAAGTTTTATAATTAAGATTGCTATAGGTAAAGCTACAAACATTGCAATAGCCATATGCCAATCAATAAATAGCAGTCCTACAAAGGCAATAATTGGCATAACAAATCCTCCAACTAATTGAGGCATAAGATGAGATACGCAGTGTTCTATCAATGTAAAATCACCCATCATCATATTTCCAAGATCTCCTGGGTCTCTACTGATTAAATATCCTAGAGGTAACTTTCTTATATGTTCAGCAAGATTAGCTCTCCCCTCTGCTGCAAGCATATAGGCTCCTTTATAGCTAAATCTATATGCTGGTATCTCTGCTAAAAACATTATTATCATAGATAAAAACAACATGCCGCTAGTAATCCATAACTGGTTTATATTCACAGGCATCCCCTGGGAGAAGGCTTCAAAAATTATCTGTACTACTTTTACAGCTAAAGCAAAGGGTAAAATATTTACAAGGTTAGATACTACAGAAAAAAATATTGGTTTTACTAACTTTTTGGGATTTCCAGCTGTTATATTATAAAGCAATTTCATTATCCTTCACCCCTCTTTGTATTTTCCATTTTCCTGAATTAGTATATGCACTCCACATACTATTGTAGATGCCATCACTTGCAGTTAATTTCTCATGAGTACCCTTTTCTACGATTTTACCTCCCTTCAATACAATTATTTGGTCTGCATCCTGTATAGATGACAATCTGTGAGCAATAACTATTACTGTTTTATTTTTAATCAATTCTTTAAGAGCTAATTGCATATGATATTCATTTTCTGGATCTGCAAATGCGGTTGCTTCATCTAAAACTAATATAGGAGAATTTTTAAGTATAGCTCTAGCCACTGCCAATCTTTGTGCTTCACCACCTGAAAGATATACTCCTCCCTCTCCTATAAGGGTTTCATATCCATTTGGTAGTTTTTTGATAAATTCTTCGCATTGGGCAGCCTTTGCTGCAACATATACTTCTTCCTTAGTTGCATCCGGCCTTCCTATTAAAATATTTTCATAAATACTATCATAAAATAAGAATGAATCTTGGAAAACAAAGGACACTATATTCATTAAATCCTCTATTTTTATCTCTCTTATATCTACTCCTCCTATGGAAATGGAACCCTTGGATACATCCCAAAATCTAGGAATAAGACTAGCTATTGTAGACTTTCCAGAACCTGAAGGACCTACAAGGGCAGTTACCTTTCTTTGCTTTGCATTAAAGCTTATATTAGAAAGAGCTTCTTTACGAGTGGATGCCTCTGCTGAGTCATAAGAAAAATATACATTCTCGAATTTAACATCAAAATTTTGTGGCATCCTTGGATTTTTTATCTCCATTATTGGTTTTTCATTTAAAATATTATCTATACGCTCAACTCCTTCTGAAATATCTCCTATGGTAGAAGCAAAGTTTGTAAATTTAAACATAGGAGCAGATATACCTGGAGCCATAATTAAAAAGAACATTAAGGTCAAAGCAAATGACATACTCTCAGGTTCTCCACTTAAGAAATACACACCTACTGGTAAAATAAATGCCAAAAGAGAACCTAACATTACTTTAAAGAAAATATAAATATTTTGAAATTGATTTGTATATTTAATACAATAATCTCTATAGCCTATCATGTCATCATAAAACTTTCTGAAAGAATGTACTGTTTGTCCAAAAACCTTTATAATAGGTATTCCTCTTACATACTGTACTGTTGATGCGTTTATTCTTTCTAAAGAATCATGATAAAGTTTTAAATTTTCCTTGGATTTTTCCCCCATTCTCATGGAAGCCTGAACATAAAAACCTAGTAAAATTGGTATAATGCATGCTATTGCTAAAAATGGATTTAAATAAATCATAGCTATTACCATAGTTATTACTGTGGCTGAAACATTGATTAAATCTGGCAATTGATGAGCAATGAAATTTTCAATTTTTTCTACATTCTGCTCCATAACCTTTTTTACTACTCCAGTAGAGGTTTTAGTAAAGTATCCAAGGGGTAAATTTCCTATATGACTTGAAAGCTTTATTCTTAAGCCATAAAGTATTCTATATGCTGCGGTGTGTGCCAGTAAACCAGACAAATACATAGTTATAATCCCAACTATTAATCCTATTAGTGCCGTAATTCCCCAATGCATCATTAAATCTCTATTGACCAAAGATGGATTTGAAGCATTCTTCAATAATTCTGCCAGTATAAAGTATACCGATACATAAGGTACAAGCATAGAAATAGCGCTGATAGATGAAAGTATTCCTGAAAGTAGAAGCAGACCACGCTTTTCTCCCGCAATTTCTAGTAAGCGTGGAATTCCTTTTTTATTATTCAATTTTATTACCTCCTTTATATTTTAAAAACTACATTTATTACATAATCCATAAAATACAATATTATAGTTGCTTATTTTAAATTTATTTTCTTGTTCAATTTCATACTCTAATGTGTCTAATAACTCACTTTCAATTTCTATTATGCTTTTACAGTTTAAACACATTAAATGTGGATGATATCCTTTTGAATTTGAGGAAACGAGTTCATATTTAATAGAACCATCTCCAAAATCAATTTCACATAAAAAATCTAGTTCCTTTAACAAAAGAATGGTTCTATAAATCGTTGAAATACCTATTTTAGGCATTTGAATTTTAACAACTTCATAGACATCTTTTACAGATAGATGTTTAAATTTATTTTCTATAATATTGTCAAGTATTACCTCCCTTTGCTTAGTTAATTTATAACCCTCTTGTGTAAATTTATCTTTTATAAACTCAATTTCCTTTGATGATACCTTTTCCATTAATTGTTCTTCCTTTCTCTTTAGATATCATTTTAATTTCTATTAATAGAAATTATCTTAACTTTAAAATTGATATTATTAAAAATTTACCCTTGTATCAATTATAGTCACTTTAAATGATAATGATTATCTATATCAATTATTATAAGAGAAACCACTATGCTTTCTCTACTCATATAAGGATTTAAAAAGATGAAAAAAGGATTATTGACAAATAAAAAAGATTGCTGTCATCATTTTTATTGATACAGCAATCTTTAAATATTTTATTATCTATTGTTCAGCTACATTTTTCAAATATTCTTTTGGATTAACACCGAATTTTTTACGAAAAGCTAAAGCAAAATGGCTTGCATTGGCATAGCCTACCTGACTTGCCACCTCACCAACTTGCATATTTTTCTTCTCTAAAAGTAATCGAGCTTTCTCTAACCTCTTATCAATAACATAGCCATATACTGTGTCACCGAACATTTCTTTAAATCCATTTTTTAATTTAAATTCATTAAGACATATCATTTTAGATAAGCAAGTTAAAGTAGGTGTATCTGCTATATCCCTATCTAAAATTTCTTTAGCTTTATAAATACTTGTTATATCTTCATTAGAAAGTTTCACTGTATTATGCTTTTCTTGTTGATAAACCGCATCATTAAGATATATTGAAAGAAGTTCCAGTATTTTACCTTCCATATAAATATTTTTCAGCCCTTTTTTATATGGACAATTGATTATTTGTTGTAACACAAGATTTATAGACGGGGTAATCCTATTTTTATAAAATATCTCATCATATTTTCCCTTACAAAAAATATTCCATTCCTCTTCAATATCTTCCTTAATTTGTTCAAATTTTTTAGGATGAATCTTAATTTCTACAAAATTGAACTGATGTTTTGGTGGATAAACCCATCTTTTTATATTCTCTCTACTTTTAGTTTTAGATAAAAAACTCTCTCCGCTTAGAAGCTCAAATTTATTTCTCTTTCCTTCAAATTCCCACTCTAGTCCCTCTCCAGTACAAAAAAACATATCAATATGTGGAGCTTTTGACATTCCCTCAATTTCCATATGTCTATTAAAAGTAGTGTTAAAATTTATAATTTGTATATTTTCACTAGAAACAATCTGTCTCAAATGCCCATTGCCAATATCTTTAGGAACTTTGAATTCATGTTCCATAGTTTCTAAATTATAAATTTTGCTAAACTCTTCGCAAACAGGACATCTTTCATCAATTAAATTTTTTATCTCATATTGCTTCATCTCTTTATTGATCACATTTATCCCCCCTCTTTGTTTCCATATATTCTCTTAATATACATTTCAACTCATATTAATGATTTCGGTCACATATTAACATGAGTTTTCTATTGCTTTAATTTATTAATTAATCTATTACTTAATTTATTATTTTAACATATATCTCATAAATTCCTGTGGTTTATAAAGAATTATCCTTGGTGCTGAAAATCTCATTACTCTTCTTATTTTTTCTCTCATATCCTCTTTATAACAATGTATTGAGCATCTCTTACATGAATTTTTTTCTTCTCCAAATTTGCAATATGTTAGTTTTTTATGAGTATAATTTAACAGTTCCTCACATTCATTGCAAAGCTCCCTTTTATATTTATGTTTTTTATTACAATAAAGTGTAATCATTAATTTAACTACTTTCTTCTCTTTTTCTATTTTCCTCATATACTCACCTTTCAAAAGACTTACTTACTCTTCATTAATGGTCTTTATTTTAAACATAAAATAATAATATTTAAACATGACTAATATAAGCAAAAAAATCTTTACATAGATATTTTTCAACGTTATAAGTGGAAAAGCTATCATAGTATCGGCAAAAAGAAGTATTGATACCTTCTGCTTCATAGTCATAGATCTAGAATCTACATAGCTTTCTAAGTGTTTTTTATATATCTTAGTTCCTTTAAACCATCTATCAAATTTCTCAGAACCCTTTACAAAACAAAAAGATGACAATAAAAGAAAAGGAGTGGTAGGTAATACTGGTATAAATGCACCTATTGTTCCAAGAGCAAAGGAAAGTATTCCTATAATAACGTAAAATATTTTTTTTATTCTATTCATAACTTCTCCTCTCCTAATTTAAGTATTAAGCTTTACTTTCTAGTGTATATATTTCTTTCATAAATATAAAGTAAACTTTTCACACTTTTCTACTTTCATCCACAAACTCTTTTCTGTCATTATACCCAAATAGCCAAAAAAACATATTTATATTTTAAATTACTTAAATTAATTGGTGAAGAGTTATAATGATTACTATTCTAGTATAGCTTAAGTGATACTGACTATCAATATCACTTAAGCTATTAACATTCTCTCTATTAATTAAGATAGCCAATATTATTTAAAATCCAATAGCCTTTAATTTTATTGTTTTCACATTAAATATTACTGTGTTCTTAATCCCCATAAGAAAAGAGCAAATAAATCAAAAATTTATCTGCTCTTTATACATTACATTAATTTATATTTGTTCAATATTATTATAAGCTTCTAATGAGACTTTACCTATTATTTCTCTTCCTTCTTTATTTGTTTCTACATTCTTTGTCAGTACACAGATTATATAATCGCTATAGGGATGATATATTATGCCTACATCATGCTCTAATTTATCTAAATCTCCTGTTTTGTGAGCTATAACCATATCCTCTGGTAAGTATAAGTTAATTCTTCCACCTACCTGCTGTCTCTTTAGTATATCCAATATTATTTCACTACACTCTTCACTTACGACTTTTCCTTTATAAATTAGCTCTAGAATATGACACATATCCTTTGCTGTTGTTATATTCTCTTTGCCCATTTTTACAGCTTCAGAATCCATCATCTTCCTTCTTAATTGAGTATCTTTTAAGCTCAATTCTTTGGACATAGCATTTATTTTATCCATGCCCAGTAAATCTATTAATATATTTGTTGCGGTATTATCACTTAGTATTATCATAAGAGTTGCAATTTCCCTTATGGTAAAACTATTGCCCTCATTTAATTCTTTTAATATGCCATCTCCACCACATTTGTATTTATCTAATAAAGTTATTTTATCCTCTATGCTCATTAAACCACTACTAATTTCTTTCATTAACGCAGATATGATAAGTAATTTAATTGTACTAGCTGAAGGGAAAACCTCTTCTTCATTTATCATAATGTTAGAGCCTGTATTTAAATTTTTAATAACTACAGCTATATCTCCTTTAGACTCTTTAACCATATTATCGATTTTTTCTTTAAGATTCATAGGCTATCCTCTCCTTTAACCAAAGAATGATCTTATAAATACAAGTAAAACATTAAATACAACTACAGTTACACCAAACTTAACCATGTTCTTTAAATCTTTAGATCTAGCCAGCCCCATTTGACCTAGCATGTCTGCTTCTGGATATGCAAAAGAAGTTATCTGAGATCCTATTAATAAAATCATAGCCCACAATCCTGTAGATATACCCAAATTTTCTATAAATCCTTTAAACATTTTATCCATTACTACAGATTGAGCTACAGCTGCTCCACCTATTCCAAAAATTCCTGTTAATGTGGATACTAATGAAAATATTATTTTATTTCCTGAGGCCAATAAGGGTTCTAACAAATCAACTAAAGCTTTAAATGCTCCTGACTCTTCAATAAATGTTATAAATGGATTAAATAAAATAAACATTATAAATAACCACATCATACGCGACGCACCTTGAACTAATGTATCAAATAAATCATTCAAACTTAATTTAGCTGCAACTCCTGTAACGATGGCTACTGTAAACATAACAACTACAGCATAAGATGCTCCACTCTTTACATAAATACCATAAATAATTAAAAGTAATAAAGTAATTAAAAATGCATAAGTAGCTCTTTTAGCTTCGGCACTTGCTTCCTCATTAACATCAATATTTTCAACATTCTCATAGGCATAAATACCCTTTGTATTCTTTTGAATTCTATTAGCCATAATATAAGTTACTATTAAACAAACAGCTGTTACCGGTAATCCAGCAGATATTAAATATTGCCCATAACTTAATCCTGTTAATCCCATAATTGTTACTACCTGCGGTGAAAAAGGTCCTATAAATAACCCCGTAAGACCCGCTCCCATAAAAACTGCCGCTAGTGCAGATGGCGTAATTCCTATGGCTGCTACTAATGGAATTATTATAGGAGCTATAATAGCGTTTGCTCCAGCGAGAGTTCCAAGTAATGCTGTTAAAACCATTGAAGTAATCATAGAAGATAAAACAGCTTTTTTCTCTGTATTAATCCCTATTTTCTTCATAACTGTCCTAACTATATTTTCCGCAACCCCAGTTTTCTTAAGAACTGCTCCTAATGCCGAACCAAGCATTATAATAAATCCTACTAATGCTAAAAAAGATCCTAATGATTCTGCTATAACTGAACCCATACCTAATAGAGGTTTATTTGTTAAAATAGCTGTAATAACAACACACAAAAGTACATTTAGAATTGGATTAATATCTTTAAAAGCAAGAATTATATATAGTATTAATGGCAATAAAGCAAATAATGGTGAAATACCAAATAACATTTAAAAATCCCCCTCATATAATATTGTTTGTAACATTGGATATATAAAGGTATTTCTTATGAAGATTTTAAAAAAGTGAGACTAATATACTATATTTTTAATCTAAATATTTTATTCCATTGATTTTTCTAACCCCAAGCCCTGGATCATCATTCAAAGTAATTCTATACTCATTAAAAATTGCCCCTCCTTCTACAGGGTTTTCACTACAAAGAACTGGCCCATCTAGATCTATCTTTGTAATGATGCTTTTAGCTGCTGCTAAATGTACCGCTGCATTAACACTCACCTTTGCCTCCAGCATACATCCGATCATACATTCTACTCCATATATTTCTGCTATAGAACATATTTTTAGAGCATTGTGCAATCCTCCTGTTTTCATTAGTTTGATATTAATAAAATCCGCTGCCCTTTGTTGAAGAATAGTTAGAGCATTCTCCGGCGAAAATACACTTTCATCTGCAAGTACGGGTATAGAAACATTATCTGTAACAAATTTTAATCCTTCTATATCCTGTGCTGCTACAGGTTGCTCAACAAATTCTATTTGAAGTCCTTCATCCTCCATTTTTCTTAGTACTTTAACGGCCTCTTTAGGTTTCCAACCTTGATTAGCATCTATCCTAAGTTCTACATCATATCCCACTGCTTTTCTTATAGCCTTCATTCTTTCTATATCCATTAAAGAATCCTTACCAACCTTTATTTTTAAGGTTGTATATCCCATTCTTATGGCATTTAAACTGTCCTTGGCCATCTCTTCAGGATCATTTACGCTTATAGTTATATCTGTAATTATTTCTTTTCTATATCCTCCTAATAACTTATAAAGAGGAGCATTATATAGTTGGCCATATAGGTCATAAAGAGCTATATCTACTGCAGCTTTTGCACTGGAATTCTTTAATAGAGATTTATCTAGCTTTATCATTATTTCTTCAAAATTTTCTATATCCATACCAATTATATTCTTCTTTATATGCCCTTCAATAGCACCTATTATAGATCCTTTAGTATCTCCAGTAATAACTCCAGTAGGTGGAGCTTCTCCATATCCAATGTTTCCTGTATCCGTATGAACTTCAACAATTATATCTTCTACACTATTTACCGTTCTTAAAGCAGTTTTGAAAGGAGTTTTAAGTGGAACTGAAATTTCACCTATCCTAATATCTGTAATTTTCATATTTACACCCTCCGTTTAATTAAATTTTTTCATATTATAAAACAAAAAAACCAGTAAAAGCATATTATCACTTGCTTTTACTGGCTTTTATTTACTCCGATATAAATTTTTATATGACTTTTATATCCCATTAAATAAAACAGTAAATCTAAAAATATCTTAATTTTATTTCATTATATTTCTTTACTGCATCTTTATACGCTGCAATGATTGCCCTTTGAGAGGAGCCATGATACCTTCTTTTAACGTTCTCTTCACAATTTGAATCAAATTCAATAAGTTTTTTTCCAATAAATAAACTCCTAACAAATTCATCAGTTGTCCTTATAGTGGCGGAACAACTTAAATCTACTATAGTATCATTGTCCAATTCCACTACAAAACCTATAAAAAATGAATTGAATTTATTTGTAATTGCATTATCTGTATTAGTTTTAGAATTACCTACTACATACACCGTATTTTCCTCGTACATTAACACCACCTCAAGAAATATTATACGGTAATGTAATTTATTTGTCTAATATGAATTCTTTACCTAAATATAAATCTTCTAAATATGTCTTGCCATTATCCTCTGAACCTATAGTTACAGGAGTAACCATAACTTGACGAGATTTATAATACTTATAACTTCCATCCTTTTCTTTGTTATAGAATCCTGAAAAATCATGTATCATATAATGCTCTCCATTATATTTGCCAATATATAGCATAGCGTGACCTGGCATATACAGTGCTGCCCCAGGATTCATATCATCAAATAATTTTTGTCTTTGTTCAAGAGTCATCTCTTTTGGCATATCATAGGATTTTCCTGGATCTTTTCTCCCTTGTTCTCCTGTATTTCTAGGCAGATTTATACCAACACTTCTATATATATCCATTATAAATGAAGAGCAATCTCTTCCATTAAACATTCCACCCCAACCATATCTTTCTCCTAAAAATTTAAAGGCTTGATTTAATATAGTTTCTTTTGTATAAGGAAGATAGCCAACATTTACATCCTCCGATCTGGATATTAGAGCATATTTTAATACCATTTTTCCACTATCATCTCTTGTGGGAAGTTTAACTACATAATTCCCTGTAGTATTTTGTCCATAAACTTCATCACCAATTTCTTTTTGGCTAGCAAGAGGTATTCTTACTCCCATATCAAATTTAATTTCGGAAAGATTGCTATCCAATGCATTATAAACTGTAAAAGCTCTTTTACCTGTAGCCACTAGAAATTCCTTAGTATCTATATATTTAAACAGCTCATCCTTTGAAGTTATAGCAACATCCTCTGCAGGTATCCAAGCTAAATAGTTATACATTTGAGCAAAATACCACTTTTTATCTTTGCTTGTGTTCAAAATTACAATAGGTTCTAAAGGATATAAAGCTGTTTCCATCAATCTATCAAACTCATAATTATCTCCTTCTTTAAATAATAACTCATAAGTAGGATAGGTCTTCATTAATGTTCTTCTAACTGTAATACCATATTTAACTTGATTCTCCTCTTTTAAACCCTCTAAATTTAAATTTTCATTCAACTTATTATAGTAAAATTCCGTTATTAATTTACCATCTTTATCATATCTAGGGCTGGAAGAAGGTGAACTTAAATTCTTTATAAGCTTTGTTAACTCTTCTTTCTTAAATACTTCTTTATAACTTTTAAGATCTACAACTTCAGGTGTCTTTTTTTCTAATTCTTTATTATATTTTTCTATAGAAGCTTTATCCATAATGATCTTATCTTTGTCTTTAGCATTCTTTATCCAAAAGTCTGCCTTCATCATGTCTTCAGTTACTTTAGGTACATTGCTTTTAAACTGACCGTGATTTTCACCTGCTGCATAAACGTTTGTAGAAATAATAGTAGTAAAAAATATAGCTAAAATACTTTTAAACTTAAATTTTTTCATACACTCCAATCCCCCTATGAATTTATAAATTTATAATATAGAAAGTATTTTTCCTACTAACATTCCTCCACCTGTACCGACTATATATCCCATAAGAGCCATTAAAACTCCAATAGGAACTAAAGCTTCACTGTAAGCACCAGCAAGTATAGGTGCAGATGCTACTCCTCCTATGTTTGCTAAACTAGCAACTCCGCAGGTAAATAAATCTAGCTTAAATACCTTTGCAGATAGAATCATAATCAACGCATGTATGCCAAGTATTACAAAGCCCGAAATAATGTATATAGGTGCTTTTGTTAATTCTGCAAAGTTTGCTCTAGATGCAATAAGAGCAACTATAGTGTATAACATTAAGTTTGAAAGTTGAGAAGAACCTGGAATCTTTGCCACTGGTGTCATGGCAAATAGTATTCCTAAACCAGTAGCTATAAGGACTGTCCATGTTGTTCCCTGGAAGAATTCAGATTTTGGCATTAATCCTCCAAGGTATATAGATATAGCGGAAACAAATAAGCTTAAACCTAATAATATTATTAAATCTGCAAATTCTATTTCTTTTCTCATAGATGCCTTATCTTCATTTAATTTTTCTCCTATTTCATCTATTAATTTCGTATTAGACTTTGTCCATTTGTTAAACTTTGGAGCAAAGGATACCAACCACAATAATAACATTACCCAAATTGAGTAATTGATGGAATCCATAAGAAGTGTATATCCAAGTTTTGCATCAGGTACATTTAAAGCTCCCTGTACCGCTACCATATTACCAGTACCACCTATCCAACTTCCACACAGAGCTGCGAAAGCCTTCCAAGTATCCGGTTCATAAAATCCTTTAAATAAAACATAAGTAATTACAAATCCTATCATAATACTTATAGTTGCCGAGAAGAACCCAATTAGCATTTTAGGTCCTAATTTTACAATCTTTCTAATATCACATCTTAAAAGCATTAAAAATATCATAGCAGGTAATAAATTATCCTTTAGTCCTTTATAAACTGCTGTTATCTCCTTGTTGTTTTGCCAAACTCCAAAGGTAGAAAGTAGCATAGCCCCAAAATATAAAAGAACAATTGCAGGAATATAGGTGAATATTTTTGTTTTGGATTTTTTCTCAGCCAGTACCAACATACTAGCAAAGAAGATTAGAAATGCAACATAGGTAAAACCCGTTGTGATCATGAAATTTCCCCCTTTATATTTATTTTATAGCCCTCCTTTATTAAACATCAATAAAGAAGTGGCATGTATGCTAATGACAGTGATTATTTAGCTAATGAACTTAAGTCTCAAAATAAAAAGCCCAATAAATGATTCTTATCACCTACTGGGCTTTGTTTACGCTAAAATGCTTTAGGCATCTAAATAAACAGAACAGTAACATTCAATATTCTTAATTTTCTATCTATTACCATTATATAATATATGGTAATTAAATTCAATAGAAATTGGTTTTTTCTTCTGTATTATATTTAATAACTTTACATAAAATATAAAAAATAACTTTAGGGGTTGATATATTGTTATTTAACTTTATTGTTGGATTCATTGTCCCTTGGATATCAGGGATTGTACTATATTTTAAAGAAAAAAAATTACTGCTTACCATAGCTCCAATTACTAGCTCAATAGCATATACAATTAACATATGGAGTTTTCAAAAGAACTATTGTTTTTTATATCCTTTTGATCTTGCTGGCTCATCAATTCCTTTTAATCTAGGATTTTATCCTATTATGGCTACTATACTTATTTATTTAATTAAAAAACTCAATATAAATCCTTACGCATTGATATTTCTCTTTTCTATTTTAACTACTTTAATTGAAGGTTTAGGTGTACTTGTAAATAAGGTGGCTTATTATAATGGTTGGACTATCTTTCATACATTTTTATTATATTTATTTTCTTATCTACTAGTATACATTTACTATTTAAAACTTCGAAAAATAAGACTCCTTACTTAAAAATACATTCTTGTTTAAAGATTTATAAAGAATCTATACTATACATTCAAATCTCTATTTTTATAAAATATATAGGTTACACTTAATAGAAATCCAATGATAACTATTGATAAGACTACAAAAACATATTCAAACCCACCACCATACATTAGTTTTTTAGCCTCATAATATTTAAATGGGGTTATATATTTCAAATTTTCAAATTTGCTATTTATGTCACTTAATATAGATAATATAAAAGTAGATAAAAGTATTCCTGTGGATATAGAAGTGGCAGTTTTTGGATTCTTACTTATAGCTGCTATAGCTATACCTATAACCAAAAACATCAACTGTAAAATAAACATGGCAATCATTAATATTATAATATCCTGACTTACAGCTTCCCCTTTTCCATAACGTCCTACAGTAGAAATGGATGTGATTAAAGTGACAATATTAAAAATAGCTATATTAGAAAGTGCTGCTAATAATTTTGATGTAATAATTCTATTTCTTGATATTGGTTTTACCATCAAAAACTCTGCTGTCTTATCTCCTTCTTCTTTTGAAATAATATTCGATCCTAGCATGGCAGCGTGAATAGTTGCCATTATAGCTAAATATAGAAAAAGTACTCCATAGTATCCACTAGCTTTTGATAGATCTAAAGTTCCTACACCTATTACAGCCTGCAAGGATTTAGGCATTTTTAATACTATATCATTTATAGATTGACCTGATCCTCCCAATGCAGAATATTTACTCATTCCAGCTACCACCATTAATATTACACCAATACACCATATTATAAGTGATTTTCTATAAGCTTTCATTTCTCTCATAAAAATATTCATATATAAATCTCCTTTTACATCGAAATTTTAAATTTTACAATCCCTACACTCCATGAATGTCTTTTTTTGAATATATTAGGTAACTGGCGAAAATGGAAACAACAATGAAAATTATTTCTATAATAACAAAGGAAGTTTCATAGGAAGAATTTTCGATGATATATGAGGTATCATAATACTTAAATGGGGCTATATATCTTAATACTTCATCATCAATAATAGAACTAAACATATTTATTATAAAAAAACCAAACACTGTTCCCAGTGAAATTGGAAGTACAGATTTAATTTTATTAGCTAATACAGAAATAAGGATACCTAATGACAGAAAGATAAGTTGAACAAAAAACATTGTAATGGAAATCATGAAAAATACTTTATAATCAAAATCTTGATTTTTTACAGCTGATGCCATTAAACTTGCTGCAACTAAATAAATTACATTAGTTATTATCAAAGAGGTTAATGCTGCTAAAAGCTTAGAGGTAACAATCTGTGCACGTGTTACAGGCTTTGTCAAAAGAAAATCTGCTGTTTTTTCGCGGACTTCTTTTGATAAAATTGAAGTTCCTAAGTTCATAGCTTGAATTGAACCACAGAGTAATATATATATAAACACATAAGAATAAAATCCTAAAAACGTAGAAATGTTATCCAGAGAAATACCAATAGCTTTTCTCACCACTTCTGGAAATCCTTCAAGTATGTTTTTAAATTCTGTAACATCCTTTGAAAAAGCTGGAAACACTGATAAAAATACAATAATCAATGCGACTAAAGAACATGACCAAATGATTGTTGACTTTTTATAAGCTTTTAACTCATGGAAAAATACATTCATAAACTTTAGTCCTCCTCATTTTCATAATAATGCATAAAAATCTCTTCAAGATTTGGTTCTTCTATCCAAAGATTAGATATTTCTATTGATGATATTTTTTTCATAATTAAATTTATATCTCCTCTGAATAAGAAACTCACAATATTATCTTCTATTTCTAAATTATTCACACCTTTAACATTAAAATAATCTTTCTTAACAATATCTTTAGTTTCAATTTTAAATTTTTTATAATTATCTTCTTTCAATGTGGAAATTTTTTCAACTTTAATTATTTTTCCCTCTTTAATGATGGCAACTTTATCGCATAATCTCTGGACCTCACTTAAAATATGAGAAGAAAATAGAATTGTAGCACCTTTTTTATTCTCTTCTTTTAACAAATCAAAGAATTTTTGCTGCATTAAAGGATCTAACCCACTGGTAGGTTCATCAAGTATAATTAATTTTGGCTCATGAAGTAATCCTTGAACTATTCCTACCTTCTTTTTATTACCGAAGGATAGGTCATCAATTTTTTTATTAAGATCAAGATCCATTATTTCAGCTAACTCTTTTATTCTTTTGCTGCAATCTTTTTTATAAAAGCTAGCTGAGTATTTTAAAAGGTCAATGACCTTCATATTGTCATAATAAAATACTTCTGATGGTAAATAACCTATCTCTTTTTTAATCTCTGGAGCAAATTTTACAGAGTCTTTTCCAAAAATTTTAGCGCTTCCACTAGTGGGATATATTAGTGATAATAATGTTCTAATTGTTGTTGATTTTCCTGCACCGTTAGGGCCAATGAATCCAAAAATCTCTCCTTCTTCAACATTAAAACTTACATTTTCAATCCCTCTTGATTTTCCGTAGTTTTTAGTTAAATTTTTAATCTCAATAACATTCATTTCATGGCCTCCCTATATTATTTATAAAAATTATTTTTAAATATCTCTATATACTCATCTGCTTCAGTAAAAGCTTTATCGTAGTCGATTTCCTTTGAAGTTAATTTTGCTCTTTCCATTTCCTGTTCACTAAACTTCTGTAAGGACCAAATTATAATATTTATAGCCTTTTTTACATCAATATTATCTTTGAACTTAGAAATATCAATTCCTTCAAATATCTTATTAAGTGCACTCTTAGTAAATTTACTATTTATATTCTCTAATTCATTTTTAACATTAATTGAATCTTCCATGTATGCTACTTCAAGAAATTTAAACATTTCAGGATGTTTATTCATCAATTCAAATTTAATAGATAAAATTTGGCGTAATCTAACAAATAAATCCCTTTCATCTAAATTAATTTTTCCATAAAATTCGTTTATATTAAGTTCAACACAATAATCATATAAAAATAGAAATAACTGTTTCTTATTTTTAAAGTAATGAAATAATATTCCCTTTGATATCTCTGCTTCTTTAACAATTTCATTGGTAGATGCATTTTCAAATCCCTTCTGTGCAAACTCCTTCATTGCCGCATTTAAAATACGCTCTTGCTTCTCCCTACTTAGATTTAAAAATTTTGAAAACATATTGTTATCCCTCTTTCTAGTAATTAATAACACAACAAAATTGACCACTGTAGTCAATTTTATTATAACGCTTTTTGACTATAGTGGTCAATCTATTTTATCCGATGACTACCATCCGTAATACTCCCATCGCACTCTGTGAAAGCCATTCACATAAAATCAAAGATTTTGGTTCTCTGCTTTTCTACAAGTGAGAGATATTAGAACTCTTGAGCTTCAGCGATTTAGAGTTCTTATGCTGTGCATAACGGATGCTACGTCCCTGGATAAGTTCTTCTAAGCTTCAGTTGGAGTAAGTATTCCTTTTAAGCAAACTCCATCTGAAGCTAAGAATCACTTGATATCTCTATTTTGCATTTTCGAAACTTTTTTCATGCTCTAGAAGCCATTGTTTTACCTCTAATCCACCAGCATATCCTGTTAAGCTTCCATTAGTTCCAATAACTCTATGACAAGGTACTATAACCCATATTATATTTCTACCATTGGCATTCCCTACTGCTCTTACAGCTTTTTCATTCCCTATTTTTATAGCTAATTCCTTATAAGATAAAGTCTTTCCATAGGGAACTTTCATAAGCTCACTCCACACCTGTTTTTGAAAATCAGTTCCTTCTAGAGAGATTTTAAGATCGAATTCTTTTCTATTTCCATTAAAATATTCATCTAATTGAATAATAGTATTTTCTAAAATTAAATTACTTTCACCTGCTGGTTTTTCTTTATCTATAACCATAACTGAGAGCAATTTATCTTCAGAACAAATTATTTCTAATATACCTATAGGTGAATGATAGTATCCATAATACTTTTTAATCATATAATCACTCCCAAATATAATTTAAATTCTATATTTCATAATACCACTACATTATTAATCTCTTTTTACTAATCTCTTTAACTTGTTTTTATCTCTCTTTAAAATTACTTTTAGTGCTCACTTATAAATTTGTCAACTTGAGCATGCCATTGATCCGGTTCAAGCGTACCTGGGACAGTATCCTCTCCAAATAAAAGATCAACTATATATCGTGGTTTTTTTCCTCCTATATACATTGACTTAGAGCAAGATACGCAATAAACAACTACATCTTCAACGGGCATTTCAGAAGCACGTTTTTTCATATGTTCCTTAACTTGCTCCACAGGTAAAATTCCATAGTAGTTATCTCCACAACATTTACCTTTTGTCCTTGTGCTTTTAGGTTCTACTAAATTTATGTTCATTTTTTTTAATAAATCTCTTATTGCATTATGTACTCTTTCTTCATTACGAGTAGGACAAGCATCGTTAATAGTCATCTCCTTTCCTTTATAGTCTGGGAAAGGAAATGTATTACTATTAGCTAATACCTCCCAAAGTGAAATAGTAGAAACTGAATCATACAACTCCCTATAACGTCTGTCGCAACCTGGACATGTGTTAATCACCTGTGCTTCACCCTCTAAATTAGGTTCATGTCTACAGCAAGTTAGATGCTCATCTATATTCCCTAAATCCTTATTCAAAAATTCAAGAATCTTCCTTCCAAGCTCTGGCTTGTAGATCATTAGCGCGCACCCTGGTGCAAATACTTTTTTCATTATAATATCCCCCTTATTTATTCATTAATTAATTAATTAATTAAATTATTACAAGAATAAATACTTTATTTCATATCAATCCTATTTACACTATTGCCTTTTCTATATTCTTTTGGTGTATAACCAACCTGTTCTTTAAAACATTTATAGAAATTAGATAAACTTTTAAATCCAACTTCATAAGCAACTGCAACAATGTCTAGATTAGTTTGTGATAATAATTCCTTAGATTTTTTTACTCGTGCCTGCATTATATATTCGCTTGGTGTTAAATCATAATAATGCCTAAATAATCTGGTTAAATGACTGTCACTCATGCCAACTTCTTGTGAGATGTCTTTAAAGCTAATTTCTCTTCTGTAATCATAATCCAAAATTTCTTTTACCTTTTGAATTAACATCTTATTAGGTTCATAAATATGATCGTTGATATCAGGCCTGCACATTTTACACGGTCTAAAGCCTGCATTCATTGCATCCAATGAACTATTAAAAAACAAGATATTCTTTTTTAGTGGTGGCTTAGCTCTACAGGATGGTCTGCAGAAAATACCAGTTGTTTTAACAGCATAATAAAATAAGCCATCATAATGACTGTTACAATTTATAATAGCATTCCATCTCTCTTCATTAGCGATTTCATTATTTTCTTTCATGATCTAAGCCTCCACGAAATAATATCTTAATAACTATAATACACTTATAATTTTAAAACTTCTTCCTGTATTTTGCTAACCTTTTTTGCATTATATTTTTTAAATTTGTCATATGATTATTATACTATATAAGCTTAAGTAATAAAAAAATCATGGAGTTATTCCAATACTTAAAATACAGTAACCATTTTTTTACACTTGAGTATTATATTATTGTATATTGAAATTTTTCTGGAGGAATGTAAATGTATTTTAGAAACAATGACGAAGTTTTAAATCAAGATTCTAGCGTAATCCACAACTACTGTCCACATATGTACGGACAGCAAATGATGCCTTACCATATGATGCCTAGAAGTATGGATTACGAAGATGATGGTATGTACAGATCGTTTTTCAGACCAGGTTTCGACTTCGATGACTTTGATTTTGATGACTTTGATGATTTCTTTGATGACTTCTTCGATGACTTCGATTTTGATGGTCGTGGTCGCCGTCGTCGCAGACGTCGTCGTAGACGTCCTCATATAATACATCATCACCATTTTTTTAGATAAATACCATCCACATAAAATAAACAAAGGTAACTGCAACTTATTCTGCAGTTACCTTTGTTTTTATAATAGAAGAATTATTTAAACAATATAACATTATCCTTTAATATTATGCATACTCCTTCATAATTATTTATAGTTTCATTTTTAATATCTCTTATCTTAACAAAATTCTTATAATTATCTCCATTACCATCCTCTGTCCAAAAACTCGTTATAAAATAGTCTCCAATTATTCCTTCAAAATCTTCATTCAACTCACTATATTCAAAAGTAAAATCTTCATTTAAAATTTCTTTTATACGTTTTACCCCATTCTCCATAATTCTTATTTCATATATCCTTCTATTTTCTATATCATACCAAATAAAGTTTCTTGAATATGAAAACTTACTGTCATTCATTTGTATAGATTTTAATAATTGTTTCTCTAATGTTTTTTTATTAACTGAATATATATGTTGTATCTTGCTCTCAAAATCCTTTACTCTATAATAAATATTTTCATCATCCATACCAAAATATCTTGTCCATGCAATAAGTTCTGTATTATGAATCTGACTAAAAGGAATTACTTCACATCCACTTTTTATAAATTGGATAAATCTCTGTAAAGAAATAATATTAATACTTTCTCTATAGCCATTTCTATAAAAGTTCTCTTTTTTAATTCCTTCCCAAAACATTTCTTCTAGTTCCCAATCTTCCATATATGCTTCTTCAAAAACAATATATCTACTTCCATCAATGTCATAGGGAATAAAATAGTCTCTGATACCTAAGACAACTCTTTTATCCTTTATTTTATATTCTTTTTTATCTTTTAAATCACATAAAATAGCATAATCATACTCCCCATGAATATCTTTTTGTACATCACCGTGTTCTTCATCAATTTCAAAATCATTCCCCATAAAAATTATATATCTTTCACTGAGAAAAATGGCACTTGCCTCCTTTTTTATGGAATACAGTTTATCTATTGACTCATCTATAATATTAATTGCATATATAGAAGTTTCTGTACAATCTTCTTGTACTTCATATGAATTCGTATATATATAATTATTAAAAATACAACTATTAAATAAATCATTTTCACAAGTATCTATCTCTACTTTATTTATTTTTTTAATACTTTTATCTTTCATGTTGTATTTATAAAAATACCTTTTATAAATACCTTCTTCACATTCTTTATTCCCAAAAATAAATTCGCTATTTTTAAATGAAACTATTTTATTCATAATGAAACTATTTTATTCATTTCGAACTCAAATTCTCTTAAATCAACTAAGTTCATATAAAAGCACCTACTTATTAATAAAGTTTGTCCTATTCTACATATTTCATTAACTCTTCAAAAATCAACCTTACTCCCTTACCCCAATTCTTATCTTCAGCATATTTTCTACCTATCCATAAAAAAGGATCTTTATCTTCCGGTCTATTTTCAGATAAATTAATTACGGTTCTAGAAGCTATCCTAGCGGCATCATTTATATCTGTATTGTATTCTATCCAACTATAATATACATTAAATGGATTATTCGCTATTTTATGAGCATCCTTATCACTCTTAGGTACAAAGCTTTGTTCTTGTCCTGTTATGGAAAAAAGCACAATAGGATTTAAATTGAACTCTTTTGCTACAGAAAGTATAGTAGAGAAATATGGTTCTTCAGCTAAAAGAGAATCTCGCTTATCTAAAAAATCTATTAACTTTTCTTTGTTTATTTCTTCATATCTCATATATTCAGGAATATGTAAATTGGGATAATCCGTTGAAACCTCTTTCTTTTTATCTGATTTAACAACATAATTTTCTATATTCTCTTGCTCCGCATTTCTATTAAAATAGGAACCTCGGCTTACATTGTACAAAGGTATAATAAAAATAGCCATAATGGCTATACATGCAACTTTTTTTAAGTTTTTTGAATGAGACAAACTATTAGATAAAGTCTTTTTCAGTTCCCAATTTTGAGGATTATCCAATTCTTCAGTGCTGTCATTGGTATTACTTTCATCTTTAAACTCTTTAATACTGTCATCGATATTGCTCTCATCTTTAAACTCTTCAATACCATCATCAACACTACTCTCATATTTAAATTCTTCAATACCATCATCAACACTACTGTCATCTTCAAAATGCAATTCTTCATTTGTGGAAGTACTTGAATCTATATCCTTAAATCCTATTGATCGTAAATACTTATGTACATCCTCCGTTGAAACTTCAACTTTTGCATTTAAATCAATCCAGCTTATTAGTTCTTCTGTGTAGTTATTCACTATGCTTTCCTCTGTTGTATAAGCCTGAAAAATATCACAGAAGGTAATGGACATTTTATCCTTACCTAAAGTATTTTTTATTATATTGTTTTTAACAGATAACTTTAAGTGCTCTGGTAATCCTTCTAATTCTTTATATATAATTTTATTAATAGCATGTGAAAGTATTATTGCATTTTCTGTTGCAACATTTTCAGGATATTTTCTTTGTATATAACTCTTAATATTTACAATATCATCTTTATCTAGAACTTTTATTTTATCTAATTCACTTAAAACACTCTTCATAAATTTCAGTACCTACATTTTTATAATATTGATTATTTATCGTTTATACTGTAAAAATCTTTATAACACATGGAAAGTCTAATATCTCTAGTGTAATAAAGAATTTTAAATAATCCTGATCTATATAAGGTTTTAATGCATACTTGTATTACTGCTTTATAAATAAAGCTGAAATCTATTAAAAAGGAAAATTGAAGAAATTCATCAATTTTCCTTTTGTCATTTACTCATGTACTATTAATTCAAATACATCTGGCCTTGAATAGTGACCTGTTACATCAAAATCTAATCTACTTTGAACTATTAAATCTAAATCTAATTCACCTATTAATATTTCTTCTTTATTATAAACTGGTTCTACCACATATCTTCCTAAAGGATCTATTATACAACTGCCTCCTGGACACATTATTTCAGGTTGTTTTTCCAATTCGTGATAATAATTTAAATCCTTTGGATACATGCTTTTTTCTACATATTGATTACAAGAAATAACGAAACATCTACCTTCTAAAGCAATATGTTTTATAGTACTCTGATATATTTCTCTTGAATCGGCAGTAGGTGCTATATATATTTTTACGCCTTTAGCATACATTGCTGCACGAGCTAGGGGCATGTAGTTTTCCCAACAAATTAAAGAACCCATCTTTCCATATGGTGTATCTACTGCAGTGAGAGTACTTCCATCTCCTTCTCCCCAAATTAATCTTTCAGAGCCTGTTGGCTTTAATTTTCTATGTTTTCCTAAATACTCTCCATTGGGTCCAAAGAAAAGAACTGTACAATATAGTGTAGTATTAATTTCGTCTGCATCTCTTTCAGTAATTCCTATTGATAAATAAACTCCATATTCGCGAGCTGCCTCACCTAAAGCTTCTGTAACATCACTTGGAACAGCAACAGAGTTTTCATAATACCTTTGCCAATCTTTTCTTCCTTCCATTGTACGACTTCCTACCACAAATCCAAAACTAAGTCCTCTTGGATAAGCAGGTATAAAAGCTTCCGGAAATACAACTATTTTAGCCCCCTTATCAGCTACTTCTTTAATTAATGATATGGTTTTCTTTAAAGTTGCATATTTATCCATAATTATAGGGGATGCTTGTACTACTGCAATTTTTACCGTTTTTGCATTTTCTTTCAATGGTTACCCTCCTTGTATAAATGATTTAAATTAAACCTTTGTAAAATTCTTCAGCGAAGACTTTGTTATTTTTTATTCATGTTTTTTATATTTGACAATAGCAGAATACTAATGATTTTTTAAAATTATCTAAATAGTTGGACTTTTATAACTAAAGTATATTACAATAAAATTTAAATATCAAATCTGTTTAAAATAAATAATTAGAATCGTACTTTTACTACTTACTAAATTACTTTCTAACTATGTGATATATTTATTCTAAAAATTATTATACATAAAAATGGTATTATTCTTTATTTCAAATCCATGCTTTTTATAGAATTGTTCAGCAGGAAAATCCTTTTCTGTAAGTAGCACAATGCAGTGAATATTTTTAAAGATTAAATACTCTTTAATATAATTCATTAGTTTAGAACCAATACCATTACATTGCAAATCAGAGTCTATAAAATATTCATCAATATAGTATTCTTCACCTTCATACCAACTTCTAGTATGTCCAAAACACGCACCAAGAATTTTATTATTTTCTTCAATAGCAAATCCAATGAATACAGGATTATCTACAAATTCTTTAAGATACTTTTGCACTTGATTTACGGATTCCCATTTATCAAACCAGGGCTCACCATTAAAAACTTTTAGCATTAACTCTGAACATTTTTTAAGGTCAGATGTTTTCATTATTCTTGCTTGTAAGTTTAAATTCATATGATATCACTTCCTATTACATAAATAATCTCCCTTGAGATAAAATTAATCTAATTATATTTGTTGAAATATCTACTGTCAATACAAATATGTAAATATAAACCTTATTTTGCACATAATAGGCACACAAAAAAAGAATGCCCTTTATTTTAAGGGCACTCTCTTATTTAGTATTAATTGTTTTTAATTACTCTTTTTCATTCTTTCTTCTTTGAATATTAATCCAGCTCCTACAAGGATCGATAGTATTCCTATTACCATCAAAACTGTAGTATCTATGATACTTCCGGTTTTAGGAAGAATTTTATTGTCTTTATTCGAAGTATTTCCAGTTACATTCTTTTCATTTTCAGCATTTTCATTTTGTGTCGTAGAACCTTTTCCTGGTTTATTATCTTTGGTAGTGTCTTTTCCTGGCTTTTTATCTTCAATAGGTGCTTTTTCCAATTCATTTTGAACAGTAAATTTTTGTGTTTCTGAGGAACCTATAGAAATACTTATAACCTCGTTATTTAGGACATATCCTTTAGGTGCTTTTGTCTCTTTAATTGTGTAATTTCCATGACCTACACCTTCAAATAGGACTATTCCATCTAATCTTGATATAGCAGTTTTAACTATTTTTCCATCTTCATCGTATAGTGTAAATTCCGCTCCACTAAGAGGTTTTTTATTTTTATCCACTTTATTAATCTCAATGGCCCCTCTAATTTTGGTATTTTTAATAGTTCCAATATCATAGGTCTTTCCATTTTGATTTACTTCAACAGAAATAGCATCATTGGAAATAGCATATCCTTCAAGTGGCTTTGTTTCTTTAACAGTATATTTACCATATGACACATCTTTAAATTGTGCAACTCCCTTTTCATCTGTTAAAGCAAGTTGGATTAAATTTTCATTTGCATCAATTAGTGCAAATTCTACACCTTTAAGAGGTTTATCATTTTCATCCACTTTTTTAACATTCACTGTTCCTTTAATGCTACCTCCAGATCCTCCAGAACCTCCTCCATCGGTAATCTTTGTATTAACAAATTTATATGGATTTGCATGTACAGTAACTCCATGTTCACTAATACTTGCAGTCAAGGTCTTGTAGGAAAGATAGTATCCACTAATAGCTTTTGTCTCCTTTATAATGTACTTTCCATACTCTACGTCTTTGAACTGTACAACTCCATTTTCATCACTGATTGCAGTATCTAAAGGATTTTTATAAGCTGTATCCTCACTCTTATAAAGTTTAAATTCCGCACCTTTAAGAGGATTTTCATTTTGTCCTATCTTGATAAATTCTATATTGCCTCTTATTTTTGTGTTAGGAACTGTATATGGATCTGCATTTACAGTAACTCCATTTTCACGAATAATTGCAGTTAAAATTTGTGAAGATGGGTTATATCCAGTAGGTGCTTTACTTTCCTTTATACTGTAGCTTCCATATTCTACATTTTTAAATTGTACAATCCCATTCTCATCGCTAGTCGCAGTACTTATAGGGTTTTGATAATCAGTATCATCACTCTTATAGAGTGTGAATTCTGCCCCTTGAAGTCCAGATTCCTCTGTAGACTCCTCTGTATTTTCTTCTGTTTTCTTAAATTCTATTGTTCCAATAATTTTATCATTCACATACTCATGTGTGATATTCTTTTCATCATTGCTACCTTTTAATTGAAAAGTATAAACTTCATCGCTTAAATTATAGCCCTCTGGTGCTGTTAATTCTTTAATAGAATATTTTATATCGAATTTTAGTTTATCAAACAGAACAGAACCGTCATCTCCTGCAGGTTGAGAAACTTTTATAACATTATCGTATCGATCTAAAAGTTGAAATACTGCTCCCTTAAGTTTTTTTGTGGAGTCCTTACTATCAACTTTTACAACCTTAATGCTTCCAGTTTCTCCTGTTCCGCCACCGCCACCAGTAGAATACCAAACTCCCACTGGAGTTGAAATAGAGTCTTCAACAATCCCGGTTCCAGTAAAAGATACTGAATTTGTAAAGGTAGCTGTTTTAATTGCATCTGTTCTAAAGGTTAGTTTAAAAGCTCCGTCTATTGAACCTGGAAAATTAAATTTAAACTCTCTAGTTTCAATATCATATTTAACATTTTCCTTACTAAGTGTTACCTCATCTCCTTGTGTAAGATTACCGTTATCATCTAAAATCATCTTGTATAACTTTACAGTATCTGTATCTAGCACTAGTCCCTCTTGAAGCTGGTCAGTTATAGTGGCATCCTTTATTGGAATACTAGCACTATTAATCATTACCTCCCAGTCAATATAAGAATTTCCCCTTGTATACTTAGCTACCTTGCTCACCACTGAATTCTTAATAGTCTGAGTTCCAGTGCTCTTCACATTGGGCGGTATTTCATCTCCAATTAAAGAGGCAGTATTACTCAGTACTTTATCTCCATTGGTATTAAAAATTGCTAAATCTGTGATTTTTGTTTTGAAGGTAATTATCTGTACTGTATTGATTTTCTCCGGGAATTTATACCTAAAAATTCCTTTTTCAGAATCAAAACTGTAATCTTCTAGCTTTGCCTGTGATTTTCCAATCATCACAGAGCCTTCTACAAATTCCTGTCCTTCAGGAATAACATCCTCAACAACAGCATTAGTTATAGGCATTTGATTGCTATTCACTTTAATTTCCCAGGTAATTTCTCTTGTTACATAATTATAATCTTTACCAATCTTTTTAATTACCTCACTGTTTACCCTCTGCCATCCTGTAGATTTAGAAGTAGGTATATCTGGTTGGGTAAGTGTAGCCGTATTATGATAATCTTTACTTGTATTGGCAGCATACACATTAGGGTCCGTTACTTCTGTTTCAAAGGTTATAGTATGTGTGGTTTTATCAATTGGACCATTAAACTTATAAATTAGCGTTCCTGTTTTTTCTTTATCTCCAGCAGGAGCCTCTGTATAAGTAAATCCATCAGAGGTTGATTTTCCATCAAATCTTGTTGATCCCTCCACATATTTCTGACCCATAGGAATATTATCTGTAACCACAGCACCATTACCAATAAGTATTTTATTAGTATTTACAGTAATTTGCCAAGTAATCTTATGAGTAGAAGCATCATATTTTATCCCTTGTTTCTGAATAACACTTGTTGGAACACCAACAGTTCCAGTATCCTTAGCATCTCCAGGCACACCTTCACCTGTTAAGATAGCTTCATTGGTGTATTGTTTTTGATTATTTGAATTATAAGCATCTGGATCCGTTACATCTGTTGAAAAAGTAATAGTATGTGGTTCATTTATAGTTCCTTTGAAAATGTATTCAAAGGTATTATTGTCTTTGTTATAACTATAATCTGACACAGACTTTCCATCTACTTTTATAGTACTTTCATCTAGGGTCAGTCCTTTTGGGATATTATCTGTGATCTTTGCATTGGTAATTGACTGTGCATTATTGTTTATATTAATAGTCCAGTCGATTTGCTTTCTTTCTCTGTTGTATCTTCCACTTTTATTAATATAATTTATCTTTACTTCAACATATGCATCATTTGACTCTGTACTTGTGCCATCATGAATTAAAATTGCTTTATTACGCTGATAAGTTACTTTTTCATGTGACTCAAAAGCCTTTGGATCTGTTACTTTAGTCTTGAAAGCTATGGTATGTGTTGTTTTATCAATTACATCATTAAACTTATAGGTCAACGTTCCTGTTTTATCTGAATCTCCATATGCAGCCTTTGTATAGGTGAATCCATCTGAAGTTGGATTACCATCAAACTCTGTGGAGCCTTCTACATATTGCTGACCTATAGGAATATCATCTGTAATCACAGCATCCTTAACTTTCACTTTTTCTCTATTTACTTCTATTGTCCATGTAATTTCATTTGTTTTTGGTTCATATTTTCCATATTTTACAATAGAAGTCTCTACAGGTGCAGGTTGTTCAAAATCCACCTCAATAGTAACAGGCTTTGCGTCTCCTTGAAGATTAAAGGTAATTTCAACAGGATTTTCATTTCCTATTTCACTTTCCTTGAAATGACAACTGGCATAAATATAACCTTTTACATTTGAATGCTCACTTGCATATTTTGTAAATGTAATTTTTACGCTTCCATCTGTGCCTATATGCATATCTGCTATTTTATTTCCATCATCGTCATTAATCGGCTGGTTAATATCTTGTACGATATGGATCTGAGCTGGCAGCTGCATTCTATAAAAGTCCCCTTCTTTTACAGTTTCATTATTTGGAATGGACCAGTCGTAATAAACACGAATCTCTGATTTCTTATCCACATTACCTTCTAATGGATTTCCATCTCCATCTGTTAGTTTAACGTCTGTGATAAACTGAAATTTATCTGTAATATCTGTAGGTTCATTTATAGGTTCATTTTTAAGCTCATTTGTAGATGGATCCTGAGTTTCAGGTTCTTCAACAGAAGTATCTACAGGTGCAGGCTCTCCAAAATCTACATTAATAGTAACAGGCTTTTCGCTTCCTTGAAGATTAAAGGTAAGCGATACAGAATTTTTATTTTCTATTTCACTTTCCTTAAAATTACAATTAGCATAGAAATAGCCTGTTACATCAGATTCTTGGCTTTCATATTCTGAAAATGTAATTTTCACATTTCCATCTGTACCTATATGCACATCTGCTATTTTATTTTCTCCATCACTAATTTCTTCATTGATATCTTGTGTGACATGGATTTGACTCGGTAGCTGCATTGTGTAAAAGTCCCCTTCTTTTACAGTTTCATCGCTTGGAATGGACCAGTTATAACTAACACGAATTTCTGATTTCTTATCCACATTATCTCCTAATGGATTTCCATCTCCATCTGTTAGTTTAACATCTGTGATAAACTGAAATTTATCTGTGATATTTGTAGATTCATTTGCTTTTACACTAGTAAAAGGTATAATTACCGAGAAAATCTCCAGCAGAAACATAATCGCCGTGGTAATTGCTAAAAATCTTTTTCTTCTCATTTTTCCCCTCCCTTTCAAAATACTATATTCAGTTTTACGATAAATTTTATTTTATCAATTTTATACTAATCTACTGTCCTAACAAGGCTCTAACAAATTTCTCACAAACTTCTCACAAGCCACAGAGGAATATAAATTCTTTCATATTAAATACAAAGCCCTATGTTTAAAAAAACATAGGGCTTTGTATTTAATATTTATTTTTCCAAGAGAAATTTAATTCTTTACTTATAATTTCACCAATAAGTTCTCATAAAGTTTTTTAGTTGATTCTTTTGGAGGTATACGAAGTTCATCTTTAAATAATTTATTTAACCTCTTATAATGACTAACTAATTCTACTCTATTTCCTATATTAAAATACACCTTCATCATTAATTCATGAGCTTCTTCGTCAAAGGGATTTTTCTTGATAACTTTATCTAAATATTCTTCCGCTTTATAATAAAAATCTTTCTCCATATAATATTTGGCTATATTTTTTGCACTAGTTAAATAATATCTATTTATTTTTTCATTTAATTCTATAGTCCAAATATAGTCCTCATTTCCAAATAGTACCCCTTTATAGGAGTCAATAACTTTCTTATAGTTCATTATGTTTTTCTCGTTTACTACAGGATTATTTTCAATAAAACCTTGAAAATCCCATACATCACAACGAAAATCTTCTAAATCTATTCTATATTTTCCACTTCGGTAATGCACTATATTATCTATTGCTGCATTTTTAAAAACAGATTTTAGTCTATATATTGTACTGTGTAAATTATGCTCTGCTTTTTTAGGAGGTGAATCTGGCCAAAGTATATCACAAAGCTCCCATTTATCTATTTCTTCTCCGTTTTTATAAATAAAATATGCGAACAATTCCTGGACCTTTGCAGTAGACCATTTAATAATTTCATTACCTAAGTTTCCATAAACTCTAAAGCCTCCTAAACAAAATATTTTATTTTGTTTATCTTCTTCTAAGTTAATTTCCTGTATATTTCTATTTCTCAATAGTCTGCTTACAGTCACATTTAAATCTTCTTCTGTAATTGGCTTTAAAATGTAATTTACTGCGTTAACTTTAAAAGCTTCTAAGGCGTATTTCTCATGAGCAGTTACGAAAACTATCTGTATATTCTCATCAAAACTTATCACTTTCTTAGCAAATTCTATTCCACTCATATATGGCATCTCTACATCTATAAAAATAACATCTGGTAAAAGCTTTGATATATTTTCTAAAGCTTCTTTAGGATTACTAAATTCTCCTATTATTTTTAAATGCTTATTCTTATTAATAAGCATTTTCATTAGTTCCAAAATTGGCTTTTCATCTTCTACAATTATAGTTCTCATTGACCTATCCCTCCCCAAGAACATATTAAACTATAAATTTTCAATAGATATAGTTACAGTTGTTCCTTCCCCTTCAATACTACAAATATTTATATCTGCTTTATTTAATTTTCTAATTCTTTTGCTTATGTTTGAAAACCCTACTCCCTCATTTTTAATATCAATATTTTTTAACTCTTCAACTTTTTCCATGGGCATTCCAATTCCAGTATCTTTAACTGTAATATAGATTGTACCTTTTTTCTTTTTAGCTGAAACATATACAGTTCCCCCTTCATTTTTTTTATAAAGTCCGTGTTTTATTGCATTTTCCACCAAGGGTTGTATAGATAGAGATGGAATCTCTTCATTCATAAGCTCTTGATCGATATCATATTCAATTTTAATTTTTTCTCCAAATCGAGCCTTTTCTATTTCTACATAAGCATCTACCATCTCTAATTCTCGCCTTAATGGCACAATCATTAGTTTATTATCTATATCAAAAGCTAACCTTAAATACTTACTAAAATTTATGAGAAGATTAGCAGCTTTTTCGCTATCAGTATAACAAAAAGAAATAATAGTACTTAGTGCGTTATATAAAAAATGTGGTTTTATTTGAGCTTGCAAAAAAGCTAACTCACTTTTTAGAGCATGCTCCATAGATTTCTTCAATGCAATCAACGTTCTTGCTCTACCAATTATTTCTTTTTCTTCAAAAGGCTTAGTTATAAAATCATTTGCCCCTGCCTCGAATCCTAAAAACAAATCGTAGTTCGTATTTCTTAGAGTTGATATCAATATTGGCAATTCAATAATTGAGTATTTTTCTCTAATTTTTTTACATATATCTATTCCTGAGATTCCTGGCATCATCACATCTAAAAGTATTAAATCAACTTTATTATCTCTTATTTTATTTAAAGCCTCTTCTCCTGAAAAGGCGGTTAAGATATTATAACCTTCCCTATGGAATATATTTAAAGCCGTCTGAACATTTAGTAGTTCATAATCTACTATTAAAATTGTGTCTTCACCTTTTTTTCTATTCTTTGTTTTAGGATAATCTATGGAAGATAATTCTTGAAAATACTTTATATCTTCTATATTTGATGCCTCACATAAATTACTTGCTTCTTCTGAATAGGGTAGCGAAAATACAAGGCAACTTCCTTTATTTATTTCTGACCAATCTAAATATATTTTTCCTTTCATCAATTCAACTAATTGACGAGTTATATATAGTCCTAGGCCAATTCCTTCTGAATTCAAAGATTCATAAGGTTTGAAAATTTTTTCTTGTTTATCTATTGGAATTCCAATACCTGTATCTTCTACAGATACATAAATCATATCATTGATTTTATTACCACTTATTTTTATTGTACCTTTCTCCATATTTTTAACAGCATTATTGATAAGATTAAATAAAACCTGCCTTACTCTATCTTTATCACCCTTAACCATCAATGATTCCTTTATATTGTTAATAATATTTATATTTTTGTTTTGTATTATATATTTATAACTTTCAATGACTAAGTTACTACAAATCTTAATGTCTACTGTGGATATATTAATCTTTAATTGATTATTCTTTAACAAGGTTACATCTAATGTATCATTTATAATATTACATAATCTTAAAGCTATATTTTTTGTGATTATTATATCCTTAATATTTTTATCCTTTAAAGATTGTCTATTTTCTTTGATTATAGTTTCAGCTATGTTAATTATTCCGTACAATGGGGCTTTTAATTCGTATGAAGTTTTAGTGATAAATTCATCCTTAACTTTATCCATTTCTATAAGTTCACTTGACATCTTCTCCATATCTCTATAAGCTAGTGAAAACTTATAAGACATTATAATAGCCATCAATATCATAAATGTACAAAGGGCAACTGAGCCTATTATTTTTGTATTGACTAAGTTAAATACATACAAAAAATTATTAGTTAGACAAATAAACATACAAATTGTAGCTTGCATAAAAATAACATTTTCTTTTCTTTCTAAAGTTTCATAGGAGTTTTTTAAAATCATAATTATTAATCTTAAAATTACTGTGATTAATAATACTGGAATAAAGATATACATAATTAAATTCAAATACGTATGTACTGAATATTTAGTTATCAAAACTATTACTACATATATAATACTTACTATATTAGTTATTTTGATTATAGGTTTGGACAATATTCTTTTATCTACTTCTCTTATAATTCTTAATAAAGATATTACCATTAAAACAACTGCAATTTCTTGAATTTTGCAAAATAGCTCAAAGGGTATGATTGGAAATAATTGCAGTAATGATTTTTGTCCATTTAAAGCCAAAGATATCATAGTTGCTAAAAGATTCACTCCTGAATATAGATAGATTTTCTCCCCATTGCTTATAGAATAAATATTCAAACAGTAAATTCCAAATAGAAATGCCAATATAGCCCCTGCTAGCTCAATAGAGAAATTTGTCATAGTCATAAAACTAATATCCTTTTGGAATCCAAAATATATTTTATATAGAGTTCCTCTAAATGGATAATCAAAGTTTGCCGTCTGCAGAATTATTTCAACCTTATCCCCTTGAATATTAAAATATGTATCATAAGGTATATTTTTAGGATAATATCCTTTATTTTTTTCATCAGGATTGCCACTTGAACCTTTTAAGATTCCATTAACATATACTCTATTGCTCATTTTAACGTTTTCTACTTTTAGCCCAAATACCTCATCTGAAGGATTTATTTTCATAACTAATCTATAGCTTCTAACCCCTTTAGGTTCTATAATATTATCATTTTTATCATCTATTCTAGTTGATGTTAGTTTAGCGTAACCTGTTAATTTCGGTTTGTTTGGACCCTTTTTATGAAAATCCTCTGGAGTAAGTAATTGATTATCATAAAGTTCCCACTCTCCATGTAGCTTTACAGCTCCATCTTTATAAAAATCCCACTCTGAAAGATCCATTTTTCCTTTTTCCGCAGATAGAGGATTTTTATTAGGTATTAAATCGTAAAAGGATATAAAAAATGAAACTAATAACATGCCTAAAACTATAATTGATCTTAATATATTTTTCATTAAATCTTATTAATCCCCCATAGTCTTTAATATATATTTATTTTTAGATTTATATATAGCTTTATTCAAACCTTGTATTATAATTATTTTCTCACAAACTTCTCACAAACTCCTCACAAATGTCTCATAAAGTTTACTTATATTTCTTGTTATATCCATAGTTTACTATATTATATAAATTATAACTATACAATATTAAAAAATAATCTTTATACATAAAATGTTATAATATGGAAATAAGTATCTTGACTAATCTAATATTAATCACTAAAATAAACATGCATAGTAGAATAATAGCATTAAGCATCACTATACAAGGAGGAAGCCTAATTGAAAAATATTAAAATTGTGGGTATAGTCCTTATCTTTATAGGTATTATAATAATCTCATATACTTTTGGAACTAAGTATTGGGCGACTCAGAAACAAAATAATATGACTAAAAAATATGAAGAAAAAATTAAAAACCATCGCCAAATGGCTGAATCCACATTTAAAAATTTAGATAAAAGTTTAACTGAAGATTTAAGAGATGAGAATAATTCTAATAAACAACCTTCCTTTGAGGATTCAGACGCAATAGGAATTCTTATTATTCCTAAAATAGATTTAAAAGTGGCGGTAAGTGAAGGTACAGATATGGAGACGCTTAAATATGCAGTAGGACATTTTGAAGGTACAGCTATGCCTGGTGAAAAAGGAAATCTATGCATTGCAGGTCACAGGAGCTATACTTTTGGAGAGTATTTTAATAGATTAGATGAGTTAGAAAAAGGTGATGAAATAATCTTAGAAACCATTGATGAAAGTTATAAATATATAGTATATGATGTTAAGGTTGTTCTTCCAGATCAGATTGAAGTATTAAATCCAACTGAGGATGCAACTATGACACTTGTCACATGTACACCTATCAGAGTAGCTACACATAGACTCATAATCAATGCAAAACTAGAAAATTAAATTTATTAAAAAAATTTATATATACTATTCTAGATATCAAGTGATTCTTAGCTTCAGATGGAGTTTGCTTAAAAGGAATACTTACTCCAAATGAAGCTTAGAAGAACTTATCCAGGGATGTAGCATCCGTTATCCCTACTTGTAAAAAAGCATAGAACTAAAATCTTTGATTTTATGTGAATCGCTTTCACAGAGTGCGAGGGGAGTATTACGGATGGTAGTCATCGGATAAAATAAGAAATAATTATATAAAGGCAACTTAAAAATATATAGGTGCAACTTAAAAATAAAAGCTGCACCTATACCATTAATTAATTTCAATTTTTCTTCTGTTACCTTTACCCTTAGTTAACTTTGGAAGAGTAATCTTTAAAATACCATCACTAAAGGAAGCACTTATTTTATCTTCATCTACATTATCTATGTGAAAGCTTCTTCTAAACTCTCCATAATGTCTTTCTCGTCTAACATAATCTTCTTTTTTATCTTCTGAAGATTCATCTCTTTTTGCACTAACTACTAGATAATTGTTGTTAAAATCTATGTCTATATCTTCTCTCTTAGTTCCTGGTAGATCCGCTTCCACTAAATAATTTTCATCTGTTTCTTTTAAATCCACCCTAAAGCTTTCATTCATATAATTTATGGATGAAAAAAAATCATCGTCTATAATCTTTCCAAAAAAAGGCGCGAAATAATCCTCTCCTTTATTTAGATTATTTCTTCTAAAGGGAATCATATTTAACATATTAAATCACCTCCTGAAAACTTATAATATACCTTCTATATAAATTAGTTTTAGCAGGAGTTTTTCAAAATATACTAGCATATAGTAGTAATTAGAATGGTCTATATAATCTTATAGTAAAATTATATAGCCACTTTCTAGAAATAAACTTCTGAAAGTGGCTGTTTTTTTAAATCATTAATTTACAAATATCATTAGTAAATTCTACTGGATCATTGATCGGCAATCCTTCAATTAGAAGGGCTTGATTATAAAGCAAATTGGTGAATAATGCTAGTTTTTCTTCATCTTTTTCATAAGCTTCTTTTAAAGCCTTAAATATATCATGATTTACATTTATCTCTAAGACTTTATCTGCCTTAATTCCTTCATTATTTGGCATTGAGCTAAGAATTTTCTCCATTTCGATTGAAATCTCTCCATCATTAGTTAAGCATACTGGATGAGATTTTAATCTCTTTGAAGTTTTTACATCATTAACCTTGCCTGATAATATGGTTTTCATTTTTTCAAATAATTCTTTATTAGCTGTATCTTCATTTTCCGTATTGTTTTCATTTTCTTTATCTTCAATTCCTAGATCACCGCTAGATACAGATTTAAATTCTTTTTCTTTATATGACATTATCATCTTAATGGCAAATTCATCGATATCTTCAGTTAAATAAAGAATTTCATATCCCTTTTCTTCCACCATTTCTGCTTGTGGTAGCTTTGCTATTCTTTCAACAGAGTCACCTGTAGCATAGTAAATATATTTTTGTTCTTCAGTCATTCTTGATATATACTCATCTAATGTAACAAGTTTTTTCTCTTTGGAGGAATAGAACATTAATAAGTCTTGCAATACATCTTTGTTGCTTCCAAACTCGCTATATACTCCATATTTTAGTTGTCTACCGAAAGACTTATAGAACTCTTCATATTTATCTCTTTCATTCTTTAATAATGATATCAACTCATTTTTTATCTTGTTCTTAATATTTTTTGCAATTAACTTAAGTTGTCTATCATGTTGTAGCATTTCTCTTGAAATATTTAAAGAGAGATCCTCTGAATCAACTAATCCTTTTACAAAGCTGAAATAATCTGGAAGTAAGTCAGAACATTTATTCGTAATAAGTACGCCATTTGAATATAATTCTAAACCTTTTTCATATTCTTTTGTATAATAATCAAAAGGTATTCTCTCTGGTATAAATAATATTGCATTATACATTACAGCACCATCTGTGCTTATATGAATATGTTTTACAGGTTTATCAAATCCATAGTGTTTTTCGGAGTAAAAATTATCATAGTCTTCTTTAGTTAATTCATTTTTATTTTTCCTCCAAATTGGTACCATGCTATTAATGGTTCTCTCTTCTATATGGTCTTCATATTCATTTTCACTGCCTTCTTTGAGCTTTCTTTCTGTAATATTCATTTTTATTGGATATCTTATGAAGTCAGAATATTTTTTTATTAAGTTTTCTAATCTATATTCTTCTAAATACTCATCATAATTTTCATCTTCAGTATTTTCTTTTATCTTTAATATAATCTCTGTTCCAATGCCATCTTTCTCACATACACCTAGCGTATAGCCATCAGCACCTCGTGATTCCCATTTATAAGCTTCATTACTTCCAAGTGCTTTAGTAATAACAGTAACACTATCAGCTACCATAAATGCAGAATAAAAACCCACTCCAAACTGACCGATTATATCATATCCGTCTTTTAGTTCATTTTCTTTTTTAAATGCTAAAGATCCACTCTTTGCTATAGTTCCTAAGTTCTCTTCTAGTTCTTCCTTTGTCATACCTATACCAGTATCAATAATTCTTAATTCTCGATTATTTTTATCTGGAACTATATTAATATAATAATTATCTCTATCAAATTTTAAATTTTCGTCAGTCAATGATTTATAGTATATTTTATCAATAGCATCGCTGGCATTAGATATAAGTTCCCTTAAAAATATTTCCTTGTGTGTATAGATTGAATTAACCATTAGGTCTAAAAGCCTCTTAGATTCTGCTTTAAATTCTTTCTTTTCCAAATGTATCTCTCCCTTCACATATGAAAACTATGTAGTTAAATTTAATTTTAATTTTTTTGTTTTTATTTCAAATTGTTAGCACTCTATGTTGTTGAGTGCTAACCCATAACTTTTATATACCACATTTTACTTTCCGTGTCAATATATTCTCCCCTTTCATCCTCTTCATTCACCTAATATAAAATTGATTTGTATATATATTTCCATATCATTTTTGCTTATATATTATGAAAAGGCTAGTGATTAAACCACCAACCTTCTTAACTGAAAGATTTTTATAATTTAAAATGTTAATTTTTCTTCATTTCATGCTATTCTAATTTAATTTCTATAGTCACAGGATTATGATCAGAGTATTGAAAATCCAAAGGATGTCCCTTAGCATTTAAAACTTTGATATTATCAGAAATCAAATATCCATCTATAACTGCAGTAAAATTTACACCTTTTACATAAGATGTAGCTACAGTTCTAGAAGTTGGTACTGATTCTTCTGCTACCCAGTTAAACCCCTTAGGTTTAAAATCATCGGGTATTTTTTGAAGCCAATCAGGCCAGGTCTCTGTGGTTTTAAATATGGTAGGATCAGTAGTTGGGATTAAGTGATTCCAATCTCCACCTACTACTATATAATTTCCCTTATCGTATTCCTTGCTTATATACTCTTTTAAAAATCCAAGCTGCTGCTTTCTTATATTTCCACCCTTATCATAGGCAGAAAGATGAGCATTTATCAAAACTAATTCTTTCCCGTTATCCAATGAAATCCTGCTTTCTAAAAAACATCTATCCAATTCAGCTAATTGACGAGGCCAGCTCTCTTTTCCAGGAAGTTGATATCTAGTTGCGCTATCTACATTGTATTTAGACAATGTAACTAAACCAGCTACATTCACTTTCCCATGAGGTTTGAGTATAGGAACTGGTACCCATAGAGTTTTATAATTGATTGCAAAACTTGATGAATAGTCTTTTAAATTCTCTTTTAAATATTCATATTGATTTATATTAAAACTCCTTGTTGCCATTGTATCAACTTCTTGGATAAATATAAATGTGGAATCATTATCAGCTAAAAAATCTGTTATACCTTTTAAATTTTCCATGGTTTTTTCTTTACTTGAAGAACGAGAACCTGTTCCTCCATCCATAAAAAAGTTTTGATCTTTGTCCATTCCACAGTAGCCTATATTATATGTGGTAATTGTAAAAACCTCATCTTTAGATATTGTTTTTTCTTGTTGATTTTCCACCTCTAAAGTTATTATATCTTTTGGTCTGTAATCAGTAATGGTCATAACCAATAAATATAGTAAAAATACACAAACAAGTACTCCAACAACTAATCCCAATATTTTTAAAAATATCTTCACCTTTTTGTCTCCCATATACATTTTTCTCATTGTATATATTTTACCATAAATTCCTTATAACCCTCAATAAAAGATATTATATCCAGGGGATTCTATAGTTCTTAACTTCACGTCTGTAGATTAGTTACCTAATACGAAAGGTAGCTATTTGTCAATAATGTAATCCTGTACATTATTGACAAATGTATGCAGTGGTGATATAGTTAGTTGCATAAGTAACTAACCAATTAAGTAGCTATGTGACTTTATAAATTCAGCAAAAAGGTTAAAAATCAAGAGGTTTAAATCTATGATGATTATATTATTTTAATGAAAAACGAGGAGTGATAATAGTGAATACATCTATAACTGAAAAAAGAGAATTATCGAGGAAAAGAGGGTTATCAGGCAGTACATTGAAAATTATGGCAGTTATTTCTATGCTGATTGATCACATTGCAGCAGTATTAATTTTAGTAGGCATATATTATAAATTTATACCCTATGCTGAAAATACAGCAATGTATTATAGCTCCAATTTAAAGACTATCTATCGGTTAATGAGGGCAGTAGGTCGTATATCTTTCCCAATATTTTGTTTTTTACTCGTTGAAGGATATATTCATACTAGCAATAAAAAGAAATACGCATTGAGACTTTTTATCTTTGCATTAATTTCTGAAATACCTTTTAATTTGGCTTTTGGTAATAAAATATTTATACCAGCTTCTCGATTAAATAATGTGTTTTTTACATTGTTTTTAGGAGTATGTGTAATGTATATAATTGAATTTATTAACAACAAAAAAATAAACAAAGTAGCTACTGCAATTGCTATTATAGCAACTATAGTAGTATTTGGAGTAATAGCCAAGTTTATAAGATGTGATTTTAATTATTACGGTATACTCTGCATAGCCCTTTTTTATATATTTAGAGAAAATAGACTATTACAAATATTATCAGGAATTATTGTGTTCTCATATCTGGCAATAGGAAGTTTTGGTATTATATATCTTTCACTGCTTGCAATTTATTTTTATAATGGCCAAAGAGGATTAAAGATAAAGTACTTTTTTTACATTTTTTATCCATCACATTTACTGATTTTATATTTTATAAGGGTATACTTGGCAACAATGGGAGGTTAATGTTTATTAGTTTCCTAAAGGATTTAATCAAATAATTTTTAGGAGGAAAGCTTTATGTATAAAGAAATTTGGAACAATTATATAAAAGGATTCAAATTCTTACTACCATTTATTTTAGTAAAAGTACTCTTTGAAAGTATCAGTGCTAATTTAGACTTTAGCCAATATGATTTCTTCGTAGGAAATTTCTCAACCTTCAAACAAACAGTAACGAGTAATTGGGTGCAAATTCTATTTAGTTTATTTGCAGGTTCACTATTCTACTCATTTTTAATGGTAGTTATAAAAGCATTAGCAAATGAAAAGCATATAAGTTTTAGGGAAATTTTTAAAGAAAGCTTAGGTATTTATCCAAGATATTTAGCACTGACTATTATTATTTCTGCTATCTTTTTAGTGGTAATGTTTTTAGGATTTTGGGATATAATCATGCCAATTGCAGTTATCTTCATAATATATCTTAGTGTGTTATTTACTCCATGCAATGCATACTTAGTATACAATGACGCAAGCCCAACGGAAGCTTTTAAAAAAGGAATATCATTGGGAAAAAAGTATTCTGGTGAAATAATATTATTGAGTATTGCATTGAGCATTATAGTAGGTATAATCTCAATAGTAGGCATAAATTTAGCAACTAGTACTATAGGCTATGTATTAATAAATTTTATAATAACAAGTGTATATATGTATTCATATATATTTGCTATGACTATTTGTAAAAAAGGGGAAGAAACAGAAAAGGTAATACTAAAATATTAATTGATTAAAACTATGGGATGGATAATGAGAATTTGTAATTTTTATTATGAATTTTCATTGTCCGTCCCATTAAATGTATATCTGGCAAGTTATTTATATCAGTAGTTTATTATTATATAATATAGTAAAAGTGTTATCATATGATTGTATAAACAATTATCCCCTAAGGTGTAAAATTTGGTGAACTAATATAATTTAAGCGATCAATGTAAAGATATACAAAGAGGTGAAAAAAATTTGAAGTTAATACTAGATGAATCTAAGCCTATATATTTGCAAATAGCTCAAGGTATTGAAGATGATATATTAAATGGGCTTTTAAATGAAGAAGAGCAGGTTATGTCTACCACCCAATTTTCAGAGGTTTACGGCATTAATCCTGCTACCTCAAGAAAAGGGATAAATATTTTAGCAGAGGAAGGTATACTGTATAAAAAAAGAGGAATAGGTATGTTTGTTAAATTAGGGGCTAGGGAATACATCAAGGAAAAAAGAAGGAAGAGTTTTTTTAAAGAATTTGTTTTAAGAACTATTAAAGAAGGAGAAAAAGTTGATATAAGCAAAGAGGAAATTATAGATATGATTAAGAGCTATGGGGGGGATTACAGTGAATAAAAACATTTTCAAAATGTATTTTAAAAGAAATGTTTTTCCTTTCTTGTACTTAGTGATTATAGCATTTATTTTACCAAAGACGAATAACTATATCCCTAAATTAATTATGTTTATATACACCTTAGGAGTATTGGATAGTTTTATAAGTAAAAAGTTTAAAATGTTAATTTCTTTTGGGTGTACAAGAAAAAAATATTATATAGATAGGATAAAAATTTCCCTTATTAATTCCCTACTTCTTTCTATAGTGTGCACTATATTGAATTTCTATGGAGAGGGAATTAAGAATATTAATCATATTTATAAATTATTTATATTTTATTTTATTTTCTATATTTTATTTAGCAGCATAAAAATATTTATTGAAATTTTATCTATAAGTCAGTATGAAGCTTTGGAATTGGGTGTATTATTTTTTTATTCTATACTATATCTTATATTTATTGTATCTATTATTTTTGGAGATACAGAGTGGGTTTTAAAGAATTTTGCTCCATATTTTTGGGGAAGCTTAGCTTCAATTTGCTTTAATATGTTTATGTCCACTATTGCTTTAAAGACTACAGAAATATGATTATTGGAGGAAAATTTATGGATTTAGCAGTAAGTATAAAAGAGTTATGTAAAATATTTAATAATAAAAAGGTTTTAAATAATTTATCTTTGGATATAGAAGATAATAAAATTTATGGATTAGCAGGAAGAAATGGAGCTGGCAAGACAACTCTCCTAAAGACAATAGCTTGTCATTATATAAAGAGTTCAGGATCTGTAGAAGTTTTTGGAGAAGATCCTTTTGAAAATGAAAAAATTCTTTCTAAAATTTGTTTTGTAAGTGATGGAAATAATTTTATGCCTAATATGAACTCTAAGGAGATTTTTGATATAGCAAAAATATTTTATCCTAATTGGGATGATGATTTTAAAGAACAGCTGGTAGAAAAATTTAATTTAGATGCGAATAAAAGCTACGGCGATCTTTCTAAGGGAATGAAGTCCATGGTAAGCATAATAGTAGGACTTGCTAGTCGTGCATCTTTAACAATATTTGACGAACCATATTCAGGACTTGACCCTGTAGGAAGAGAGATATTTTATAGGGCACTTTTAGAAGATTATGATAGATATCCTAGGTGTATAATATTTTCTACTCACTATTTAGAGGAAGTTAGTAGGCTTTTTGAAAGTATAATTATTATCCATAAAGGTAAATTGCTTTTATGTGATGATGTGGATGATTTGAAGGAAAGAGCTTTTTATATAAGAGGTGAAAAAGCAAAGTTACAAGGCATTGAAGAAAAATTCAATGTTTTAAACAAGGAATTTCACGGAGAAATAGGAACCCTTGAAATATTCCAATACTTATCTGATGAAGATAAAGAAGAATTGGAAGAAATGGGTTTTCAAATAGAAACTATGCCTATTCAGAAATTATTTGTTAGCTTAACTATAGCGAATTAGGTGGGAGATAGATGAAATTAATAAACAAAAAAAGATTTAATGTTCAGTTTAATAAATATTTTTCAGAAGGTCCTTTAATATTATTTTTTTTATTTAGTATTCTATTTGCAATAATTGGATCTTTATGGTTGCCTTATGATATTAATAAACCATATAAAGGTATGAATATTAGTAACCTTTTAGTGTTTTTATGCATTCTGGTCCCTAGATCCTATGATACAGAAAAATTAAAAAGAGATATAGGTTACTTTTTAATTTTAAACTATAGTAGAAAGGAATATTTTAAAAATAAGACAATAATAATTAATTTAACTATAAGCGCCTCCGTTGTATTATCTACAATTTTAATGTTTATAATGTTTACTTCATCAGATTACAGTTCATTTAGATATTTAGGATTTATTATGAAAAAAGATCTTATTTCTTTTTTGAAAATAAGCTTCATAAATATTGTTATTTATAATTTGTTTTATACTTTTATTTTCATGGTAGGGATTTTATTCATTAAGATTATACCTAAAAAAATAGGAAATTCAATATCTTGGCTTGTATGGGCTATAGCATACTTAATATTTTTACATGGGTTAAATGATATTTACATAAATATACCATCACCCAATATTACTTTGATATGTTCTATATTATTTATTTTTATAGCATATTATGTTTACTATAAATTTATTATGAGTTTGGATGTTTAGTGAGTTATAAAACTTTAACTAAAATTACAATTGTAATCTAAGGAGTGTCATGTGAACACTCCCTATTTATCCATTCTATATCAAATGTCAAACTATGCTCTTCTTCTTAAAATAATTCTTTTACTACTAAAATAAGTGGCAAGAAAATAAGAACCATAAACAATGGTGATGAGAATTGCTGTTATAATTATATTACTTATGGCGTTAATATTCCCTGCATCCCTTATCACATCATTTGCTACTTTTATTCCTACTATTGAATGTATACATGCTAAAGCAAGAGGTAACATAAAATATATAGCTATCTGTTTAAATAGAGCTGAGTTTATAAGGCTGTCATCAGCGCCCACCTTTCGTAGTATATCATATCTATGCCTGTTATCTGCTGCTTCTGAAAGCTGCTGTAATGCAAGTATTGCAGTGCTTGTTATAAGAAATATTATTCCAATATATATCCCTAAAAAAGATATTATAGCCCGTGAGCCTGATGCTATAGATTTAACTGCATCACTGGTAAGGGCTGATATTTTAACTTCATCTTTTTTATCCTTGTGACTATTACCAAGTGCATTAAGGTCAGTTTCAAGCTTTCGCTGCATGATTCTACTATCTCCTTTACAGTTAAAAGACAAGATAGTTTTATACACTTTGCTTCCCTGAACCATTTTATCAGGTACTACAATTAAAAGTAATATATCAGTTGCCAGACCTGTTGCAATACCATCTGTCAGAGCTTCTGGATATACTTCATAGTCCTTTCCCGATATTTTAATAGTATTTTTCATTTTTGCATATTTTGAGAGCCCCTCTTTTAAATCTGGGGCAAATTCCGCATAATCGGAATATATGGCAACCTGATTTTCAGAAAGGTTTATCCCTCTCTTTCCCTGAAGTTTCATAAGCTCATTATAATCCGTAACCTTCAGAAGATAAAGAGGAGATTTCATATTAATACCATTAACACTTTCAGGTTTATATTCTTGTACTTTTTCAAGTATTATTTCCCTGGTAAATTCCTCTTTTGTATACTGATACAGTGAAAACTCCACAAACTTATCAGTATAGTCATAAAGGTTGAAGTCAAACTCCTTAAGCTTTCCCTCAATGCTCGTCCCTCCCTTTGCCTCAAAGGATGCATCGTAGGGTGCACAGTATCTAAAAGCCTTACTCAATGCATTATTTATGCCGAGTCCTGTTGAAAGTATAGCTATGGTACAAAAAAGCATAAGACATATGAAGGATATGGATATGTGTGCCGTGTTTATTCTTGAGTTTATCTGACGTAGAATAAACATGTTAAGACTTTTAAAATACAGTTTCTTATTTAATTGTACGAGCTTAAGAAAAAATCCCGATAATGATGCAAAGAACAGAAATGTGCCAACAGTACCAAGTATGATTTCAAACAGAAGCATTTTATCAAAAGATATAATTCCGTTTTTCAACACCATTTTATAGGCGATACCAATTAATATAATAGATAACATAAATAGTATAGCTGTAAGCACAGGGTTCCTAAACTTTTGTTTCTCATTCTGCTTTTCAGCGTTTATTAGATCAATAAGCTTATATTTAGATATTGATATACCACTCATAGCCATAGCAACCAGAAATATTATACTAAAATAAATAATGCTCTCACCAAAAGCTTTTGGAGAAAATATGAAACGATATTCGGTCATATCAACTTGAAAAAGCCTTGCTGTTACTACTGAAAGTCCCTGAGATATAAACACTCCTGCCAGAAGTCCTACTACAAGAGACAATATGCCTATTATGAATGTTTCTATAACGAGTATTCTTGCTACCTTTCCCTTTTCCATACCAAGAGTCATATATATTCCAATCTCTTTTTTTCTCCTTCTTATGAGAAAATTGTTTGCATATACAATTAAAAATCCAAGTATAATGGATATGAATACTGAAATTATACTCATTAGCTGAGTTAGCAATTTCATCATTTCTGATGTTGATTCTGATATATCCATCATCGCCTTTTGTGCTTCAATGGAGTTGAAAATATAGAATATACAAACACCAAATGTAAGGGTAAAAAAATACAAGGCATAATCCTCATAGCTTTTTTTCACATTTTTAAAAGACAGCTTAAAGCACATTTCCTGTGTCACCTCCGAGAAGAGTTACCACATCAATTATTTTATTAAAAAATTCCTTTCTACTACTCTTTCCTTTTATGAGTTCATTAAAGAGTCTGCCATCCTTTATAAATAGTATCCTGCTGCAATAGCTTGCAGTAAAAGCATCATGAGTAACCATAAGTATAGTTGCATTTAAGTTTTTATTTAAACTATCTAGACTTTCAAGGAGCATGCGAGCTGATTTAGAATCCAGAGCCCCCGTAGGTTCATCTGCAAGTATTATTGCTGGATTTGATATTATGGCTCTTGCTGCCGCTATTCTCTGCCTTTGACCACCAGACATTTCATAGGGGTACTTTGAAAGTACATCGACTATTTCAAGCTTATCTGCCACTTCTAATACTCTTTTTTCTCCTTCTCTATGGTTCACTCCCGATATGGTCAATGGAAGTATAATGTTTTCAAAGCCCGTAAGGGTATCTAAAAGATTAAAGTCTTGAAATACAAAACCTAGTTCCTCACGCCTAAAACGTGCAAGATAGCGACTTTTCATTTCGGTTATATCCTTGCCCCTTATATAAATATGACCGCTTGTGACTGAATCAATCGTAGATATACAGTTAAGCAAAGTGGTTTTGCCGCTGCCGGATGCACCCATTATACCTACAAATTCTCCCTCATTTACAGAGAAGCTTACATTATCAATAGCCTTAGTGATATTAGACTTGTTTCCATAATATTTTTCAACATTAGAAAACCTTAATATATCTGTCATATAGATACCTCCATCTTCATGATGGTTTTATTTTAATATAATGCTTTCTTAGCTACCATAATTTTTACTTACAGAAAACTTACATTTTTGTAACAAATGAAAAAAGCTCATATTCCCTTATCTTATATCCATCATAGCACTTTTAGGAAATATTATGCTTATTGTTGTACCTTCACCGTATTCTGAATATGCCTTAATTGAAAGACCAAGCTTGAGACAAAGTTTCTTACAGATTTAGTAAGCTCATATTCCACACCATTATGTTCAATAGTGCTTTTAGAAAGATTTATAAGAAAATCCTCACACTGAATATAGTCTGTCACAATCTCCCTTGAAACTCTTTTCAGCACAGAGGATATATGTGCAAGAAGTATCTGAGTGTTGTAAGGTTTTGCTATAAAATCATCGGCACCAAGATTCATAGCCGTGAGTTCATCAATTTCCGTATCTCGACTTGTAACTACTATTATAGGGATTTCAGACTTCTTCCTTATTTCACGACATATATAGTAACCATCAAAAACAGGAAGATTAATATCTAGAAGAATAAGATTAGGTTTCTTAGAGAGTGCATCTTCTATTATGCTGTCAAATTCCTCTGGCGCTTCACATACATAACCGTTTTTCGAAAGAAATGTAGAAAGCTCTTCACGTATTTTTTTATCATCTTCAATAATAAATATTTTCCTCATAAAATTATCCTCACATCTAGAAATACAATATACATAATACAGACTTCTTATGTTGTAATGCATTATTGTAAGACTGTATTATATTTTTAAAGAGATTTTTATCTTTTAATCCAAAATCAAATACAATATTCATATGCTCAGCTAACTTCCTACACTCATCTTCAATATCAATTTTGTCCAATTGCTGTATTAACATATTTATTTTATTCAATGGTACATAACGTAATATATAGTTATCATTAAAGCTAGAGCAATTTTTAATTTCTTCAAAATCTTCTTTTGTAAAACTATCACTGTCTCCATATATTTTTCTAATATGTTCATAAATTTGTTCATCACTTACATTCTTCATTTTCATCTCAATTTCCCAGTAAGAAAATTGACTCTCTATTTTATTTGTTCCAAATAATGCGGCAGATAAAATAAAATTTGGTTTATATTCTTCAATTTCTTCAATACCTATTGGAAAAGCTTCATAAGCAATTGTACTTAAAAGACAATTTTCTATATTTACTTTTATATGATTGTCCTTCTTAGAAGTTCTTCTAACTCTCTTATTAATCAACTCTTGTCCCTCAAAGGAATTGAGTTGTTCTTCATCTATTTCAATTAATTTAATTTTTGATATGTTTACCGCCATACCCGTATCCTCCGCGTGTAATTTTGTAATGTGAAGTATATACTATTATGAATTAATTATAGCATATTATTCCAGTGCCAAAATTAATAAAAAACTCTTTGGCGTTTTTTTCTATCCTTAACCAAAGAGTTTCTGTATTGATTTCTAATATTTTATTTGCAAGTTCTATATTGTAAAAACTTTATTCCTCAATAAACTTCATTAATTCTTCATTAAATTTGTCTTTCTGGTCATAGAAGGATGCGTGACCGCTATATTTAAATGGTATAAGCTTTGATTTTTTAATACATCGTTTTTGTATTTCACCTAGTTCGAATGGGACAACTTTGTCATGAATGCCATGAATAATTAATGTTGGAACCTTTATTGTTTCTAAATCATGAAATAGTTCTTCACGTAACCAAGTATTTGCAATGGCAGCAGTTGACCACCCTGCTGCTTGTAATCCTAATTGTAAGAACCAATAGGAAAATGGCTGAGTTATATGCTGAAAGAAAAATATATCACCGAAATCACTCAACATTTTAGGGCGATCACTGTATGTTCCTTCGATAATTTTGATTACAACTTCCTTGTCTACACCATAAGGAAAATTAGGACCTTTGGTAAGTCTAGGAGCTGCTGCTGCAAAAAGAGCAAGCTTACACACGCCATATCCTTTATGTCTACCCATATATCTAACGGCAATTGCCCCACCCGTTGAATGACCTGCCAGTATAAAGTTTTGTAATTTAAGTACTTCAACTACACATCTGACATCATCAGCTAATCGATTATAATCATATCCTTCCCATGGCTTATCCGATTCACCAAATCCTCTTTGATCTATTCCAATACATCTGTATCCTCTTTTAGGAAGCTCATCAAACTGATATTCAAACAATTTATGGCTTCCAGGCCAACCATGCAAAAACACAATTGTCTTATCACCTTGTGGATTAAGATCTTCTACGTAAATTTTTACATCGGGCTCTACTTTAACATAGTATCCCATGAAAATACCTCCAATATTAAATGGCTATATTCACATGTTATTCACTTAATCCCGAGTTTATGAATGAAGAATATATTTTTCTGCTGCCAATGCTGCTATGGTTCCATCTGAAACCGCTGTTGTTATCTGCCTAAATTTCTTATCTCTTACATCCCCTGCCGCATATACTCCTTGTATGTTGGTCTGCATATTTTCATCTGTAATAATATATCCATTAGGCGTAAGGTTTAAATACTCTTTAAATAAATCTGTCTTTGGTTCAGTACCAATGTATGCAAAAACCCCATTAAGTTCAATCTCTTTCTCTTCACCAGTCTTCGTATTTTTTATGAGTGCTTTATTTACAAAATCTTCACCTTCAACATTAATTAAATCCCAATTGTACATAACTTCAATTTTAGGATTATTTGAAACCTCATCTAAAGTTGATTTTTCACCTCTAAAATAATCATATCTTCTAATCATTATAACCTTTGAAGCAAATTTAGTAAGAAATAGTGCTTCCTCTAAAGCTGAATTTCCTCCACCTACAACTCCCACTACATTATCTTCATATATCGCCCCATCGCATACGGCGCAATAATGAATTCCCTTGCTTAAAAATCTTTCTTCATTTGGAATTGGAAGCTTCTTTGGTGTGGCTCCTGTAGAAATTATAACTGCCTTAGGTCTATATATGAATTTTTTTGTTTCAATTAATTTTTCATCGTCTTTTAAGCTGACATTAAGAATTTTACTAAATCTCTCAATTTTAACTCCTAGTTCATTAGCTTGCTCCGTCATTGAATCTGCTAAATCATTACCTGATATAACTTTAAACCCAGGATAATTTTCTATAGTATAGCTGTTTCTAACTTGGCCTCCTATTAATTGATTTTCAAGTAAAATCATATTCATTTTTGCTCTTGCAGAATATATACCAGCTGTGAGACCAGCTGGTCCTCCACCTATTATTAACAAATCTAAATCTTTTACTTCTTTATTCATATTCATACTCTCCCTAATAAAACTTTTGGGAGGACAAAATTACTGCCTCCCTTTATATACTTCATTATAATCCTAATATTCTGTCAATGCTTTCTTGGTCAAAGCCAACAATTATGTTTCCATCCAAATCAATTACAGGCACACCCATCTGTCCTGATTTACTAATCATTTCAGTGGCAGCTTTATCATCCTTGCTGACGTCATACTCTACATAATCTACATCATTTGATTTTAAATAATCCTTTACCACTTTGCACCATGGGCAGGTAGGTGTTGTATAAACTATTACATTCATATTTTTATCCTCCTATATTCAATAATTTTTATTTTTTATTTCACATTAATTATGTTTTACTAAAAACCCATGTTTATGCCCATTTAATATTTATGAAATTATCCTTTCCTTGCATGTCTATAGTAAGCAAGAATCTCTGTCATAAATCTACTCTTCATATAATTTTATTCATTACTCTTCTAACATGTTCCTTGATATTAATCTTATAATCATATAACCTATAATTATAATTTTTAATTAGGAGGTATTCGCTATGAAGTTTACTTTTAATCACAATAATATTAATGTTCTTGACCTGGAAAAAAGTATAGATTTTTATAAAAAAAATCTAGGATTAGTAGAGATGAGACGTATCCATGCAGAAGATAGTAGCTTTATCTTAGTGTTTCTAGGAGATGGTATTACTGGTCATAGTTTAGAATTGACTTGGTTAAGAGATTGGTCAACTCCTTATAACTTAGGAGATAATGAATTCCATCTTGCTTTCCATGTAGATGATTTTGAAGAAGCATATTCTCTACATAAAAATAACCAATGTATTTGCTATGAAAATAAAGCCATGGGCATTTACTTTATATCAGACCCTGATGGCTATTGGATTGAAATCATCCCTGCAAATCATTAGATTATAATCAATCAAAGATAAATATTAACTCTACTAAATAAGATTACTAATTTAATGTCTTAAAAGTAAAAAAGAGTAGAAAATAATAACTTCCAGTTTTGTTATGACCTTAAGACTTCTAACAGAACTGGAAGTTATGCTTTATGATGGAGTTAAAATATGATTTTACCCATAATCACTGGATGCTTTGCTCCTGTTACTGAAGGAACATTGTTATAGTTTCCATGGATAGCTTCATTAGCTAAAATAGCAAAAGCTATTGCTTCTTTAGCGTCGCTGAAGTAGCCAAAATCTTCTTGCGTCTTTATAGAAATCATTGGTAACCTCTGTTCTAACATAGAAATTAATGTATTATTATAACTTCCTCCTCCACCTATAATTACCTCATCTACATGATATTTATTAAACACATATTTTTCGTAGTGATATGCTATAGATTCTACAGTGAAGGCTGTTATTGTGGCAACAATATCCTCTTTACATAAGTTCATACTAGAGCATTTATCAAGTAACCTTTTAGTATAATCTACACCAAATACTTCTCTTCCTGTAGTCTTAGGAGGTAGGGTTTTCATATAAGGATGATTCATCATATCATCTAAAATCTTCTTATGAACTTTTCCCTTCCTAGCAATACCTCCATCTTTATCAAAACCTTTCTCCCCATTAGTTAATTCAAAAACAACTCTATCTATAATCATATTTCCAGGCCCTGTATCAAAAGCTATAACTTGATCTAAGGTAGCATTTTTAGGAAGTATTGTTGCATTGCCTATGCCTCCAATATTTTGTAATATTCTAGTTTTGTTTTTACTTCTATAAAGTAAATATTCTGGATATGGAACTAAGGGTGCACCATGACCTCCTGCTGCTACATCTCTAACACGAAAATCTCCAATAACCGGAATATTTGTCCTTTCAGCAATAACAGATAACTCCCCTATTTGCAATGTACTATTTTGAGGAATGTGATAGATTGTTTGCCCATGAGATCCTATGAGGTCAATATGGCTTAATTCAATTTTATTTTTATTACAAAGAGAAATAACTGCATGGGCAAATAGTTCGCCTAAGTTAAAATTTAATCTACAAATTTTCTCTACATTTGAATTTTCAACAGAGCAGCATTGAAGTATTTCTCTTCTAATATCATCTGGCATTGGTAAGTTATCAAAATACATTGGCTTTATTTTAGTATTAATTCCATTACCTTCTATCTGAACTAATGCACAGTCTATTCCATCCAATGATGTACCTGACATTAGCCCTACTACTAGTTTTTTATCTTTATTATATAATTTAATAAGCTTTTCCACCTAATCACCTAAATCTTTAAATGTAATTAGCTCTATATTTTCCCCTCTCAACCATTGTTTTAATTCTTCACTTGTTAAAATCTTTAATTCTTCTGCTCTGTTCTTACTATAAGAACTAATTTGTTCTAATTCTTCATCTAAAAAGGCAGGATGACACATAATTTCAATAGTGCCATGGTTTAAATCCTTTATTATAGATTTAAGACCATCAAGAGTGGCTTTTTCACCGTAAAAATCCCAAGTAAAATAATCTGTAGTCTTAATACCCATTTCATCGTACAACATTTTACACTCCATATTAGAGCTTCTTAGTGGTACATCATACTCCTTTGCTAAATTAGCCACAATTTCACGTACTCCATCGTACATATGAATATGATGATGACCATCCATATGACTTAAATCCATTCCCATTTGAAGAAATTTATTTATTTGAGCCCTGAGCTCCCGTTCAGCCTCTTTTAAATTCATAACTGGACATAATTTTTTAGTTCTTCTGTAAAAAATTCCTCTATCATCTATCAAAGATGGTACTTCTTTCTCACTTAAAATTGGCTTTCCGCAAGTTAATGTTAAGTGGATTCCTAAAGAAGTAATACCATTTTCCTTTGCTAGTTTTACAGCTTCCTCTGCTTTTGGCATATTTACCATTAAAGTTGTACTTGTGACAACTTCATTTTTAATAGCTTCAACAATTCCTCTATTGCATCCACTAGTTAATCCAAAATCATCTGCGTTAAAAATTATTTTCTTCATTGTATTCCTCCGTTATACCTATACTAATTCTTTAATTTTACTTTTAAATTGTGGTAGATATTCACTATTATCAATAAGTATGTCATTTAATAGTTTTTTAGCAACTGTAACTGAAGGTACAAGAGGATGAACTGCTAAAGCTTGTAATGCTAAATTATAATCTCCTTTTACCCCAGCTTCAACGGCCAATTCCTCATAAGCTTTTACCACATTAATTAAACCATAAATTTTAGGAGACAATTTTCCGATTTGAATTGGATGAGCTCCTATTTTATCTACCACACAAGTAACTTCTATTACTGCATTTTCCGGCAAACCTTCTATTGTTCCATTGTTTTTTACATTCACCACATGCAATTCCTTTTTATCGTTATATATAGCACTAATTAAAGATACAGCTGCTTCTGAATAATAGGCTCCTCCACGTTTTTCAAGCTCTTTTGGTTTTTCTTGAAGATTCACATCTTTATATAATTCAAATAACTCTCTTTCAACTTTTTGTACCTTCTCTGCCCTTGTACCTTCACCACCTTTTTCTATAGATTTTTTCTCCTCTTCTACCATTTGATCTGTCATGTAATAGTATCTATGGTATGGGCAAGGTAACATATCCAAAGAATTTAAAAATTCTTTATCCCATTTTAAATCAGGAATATTTTTCATAGTAAGAGCTGCACCATCACTGAGCTTATTAAGTATTTCTCGGGTAATATTTTCTCCATCTAAATATACTCTTTGCCCCCATACTAAATGGTTTAATCCAACAAAATCAATTTTTACGCGATTGCTATCTACCTCTAAAATATTAGAAATCATTTTAATCATTCCAATAGGTACATTGCATAAACCAATAACTTTTACATGAGTAAATTTCTTAACTACTTCTGTAATTAAACCTGCAGGATTGGTAAAGTTTATTAGCCATGCATTTGGTGCTAATTCTTCAATATCTTTACAAATATCTAATATAACAGGAATTGTTCTCATAGCCTTTGCAAAGCCACCAGGACCTGTAGTTTCTTGTCCTAGCACATCATATTTCAAAGGAATTCTCTCGTCTCTAGCTCTAGCCTGAAGTCCACCTACTCTGAACTGAGTAGTAACAAAATCCGCACCTTTTATAGCTGCTCTTCTATCTGTAGTGAGGACAACTTTTATATTTAATCCAGCTTTCTTTACCATTCTTTGAGCTAGTGCTCCCACAATTTCTAACTTCCACATACCTTCAGGAATATCTACTAAATGAATCTCCCTTACAGGAAGTTCATTATACCGTTTAATGAATCCTTCAATAATTTCAGGAGTGTAACTACTTCCACCACCGATAATAGCTATTTTTAAATTTTTCATTTCCACCCTCCTTATTTGTTTTCTAATTCATTAATACGCTTATATAAACCTATCATATTCTCTATTAAGCTCTTTTCTGCTAACGCTGTCATCAAATGGTCTTGGGCGTGAACCATAAGTAGAGACATCTCCACTTTTTCACCGTTAATTTCGCTTTGTATCATAGCTGTCTGTGTTTTATGAGCGATTTTCATTTCCTCCTCTGCAGCCTCTAAGTGCTCTTTCGCTTTTTGAAAATCACCGTTTTGTGCAGCATTTAAAGCGTCGTATGCTTCCCCTCTTGCATTTCCTCCATGTAAAATTATTTCAAATATTAACTCTTCAGTTGTCATCTCCATACCCCCTCATCATACTATCAACGAAGCACCAGTGTTACTGGTGCTTCATGCTGGTGTTTTTATTAGTCTAAAGTTAAATTAGCTTGTTCACTTGCTATTCCATCTATTGTTTCTTCACGAATCATCTTCTTTTCATATGCCTTAAAGAATGGATAGTAAATTGCCGCCATAATAATTATATTTATAATTACTAGCACAGCTGCTCTCCAGTCCCCACCTGTAGAAAGGTATGCACCTATTGGAGCTGGTAGTGTCCATGGTGGTTGAATATATGGTTTATTAACCAAATTTAATGCCATGGCATAGTAGCTAATAGTTCCTGTAATTAATGGTCCAATGATAAAGGGAATGCCTAGTATTGGATTTAACATAATTGGTGCACCAAAGATTATAGGTTCGTTAATATTACAGATACCTGGAATTAATGAAGCTCTACCAACACTTCTTAAATATTTCGATTTAGAGAATACCATCCAAATTAATAGTCCTAAAGTAGCACCTGAGCCGCCTATCCAAATAAACCATTGGAAGAAAGGCTCTGGAGCAATGTTAGGGATAGCTTGATTCGCTGCTGCAGCCGCAGTGTTTTCATCTAATAATACTAACCAAATTGGCCTTGCCACTGAACCTACTACAGATACACCGTGAATACCAGCAGACCATAAAAGAGTAATTAAAAGAATTGGAATTAGTACTCCTGGCAAAGTATTTCCCGCAGTTACAAGTGGCTTAAATAAATCCATAATAAACTTTTGAATATCAAACCCAACCATATGTCTTATCGCCCAGATAACTACAAGAATAATTGCTCCTGGAACTAAAGCTTCAAAGGATCTTGATACTGCTTCTGGTACACTTTCTGGCATTTTAATAACAAAATTTATCTTCTTTAAAAATCTCATTACTTCAACTGCAAATATAGACATAATTATTGCAACAAACATGCCTGCTCCACCAGCATTGCCCATTGGAAGCATCCATCCATGTCCTTCAATATTTTGTGGAACCATAGTTAGTAAAAAAGCCGCTAATGAAAGTACCCCTCCAGATATTCCATCCAATTTATAAGACTTAGCCAAACTATAACCTATACCATAACAAGCATATAAAGACATAAGTCCAACAGTTAATCTAAAAGGAATTAAAATATTGCCAGCATAAGGTTTTACTAATTCCGCCAATTTTGCTGATGGTGGAGATGCAAATATTAAGAAAAAGCTTCCCACAATAATTAGCGGAATAGTAGAGATAATACCATCTCTAATAGCTTTTAGATGCCTTTGCTCTGCCAATTTCGTCATCGGTGGCATTAGAAATTTTTCAATAATTTCGAAAAACTTGCTCACTAAAATTCCTCCTATTACTTTATTAATTCTCTAATTTGTTGAATCACCTTAGGACCTCCTAATGGCCCATATCCTTGAGGAGTGATTAAAGCTATTGGTATATTGACTTCTTTAGCAACAGCTTCAAATCCCGCATATCTATGCCTTACCTGTGGAGCCACTAAAGCGACGGTCCATTCACCTCCCTTTAATTCATCTTCAAATTCTCCCGTTCCCACTGCTTTTACATTCATTGACATGCCTTGCTTATCCGCCTCATTTTTAATAGATTTAATAACTATGGAACTAGACATTCCTCCAGAACAAACTAAAAGTACATTAATCATGCTAATCCTCCCCTTCATAATATTCTAAAGCTTTTTTTATAAAGCCCTTGGCTTCTTTTAATCTCTTTATGGCTTCTTCTTTATTACAATGAGTTTTTATCATTACAATTGCTACTTTAGGTTGAAAATCAGCTTCTTCCAAAACCTCCTCTACAATCTCTTCATCTTCACCAGTTGCCATCATAACAATTTTATTAGCACGATGAACTAACTTTTTATTAGTTGTCTGTACATCCACCATTAAATTGTTATATACCTTACCAATTCCAATCATGGAGGCAGTAGTCAACATATTGACTACAAGCTTTTGTGCCGTACCTGATTTCAATCTTGTAGACCCTGCAATTACTTCTGGTCCAACTATAGGAGTTATAGCAACATCTACAACTTTTGTAATAGGTGCTTCCTCGTTACAACAAATTGATACTGTAGTGGCTCCTATTGACTTTGCATAGTTTAATCCACTTATAACATAAGGAGTTCTTCCACTAGCTGCAATACCAACCACTACATCTTTAGAAGTTAGATCAATATTTTTCAAATCCTTAATTCCTTCTTTTCCACAGTCTTCTGCACCTTCAACAGCTTCTAATAAAGCTCTTTCTCCTCCTGCAATAAGTCCAACTACCATTTCTTTTGATGTACCAAAAGTAGGTGGACATTCAGTTGCATCCAATATTCCCAATCGTCCGCTAGTACCAGCCCCTAAATAAATTAGTCTGCCATTATTATTAAAGGCTTCAACGATTTTTTCTACTGCTTTAGCAATGTTAGGTAATTCCTTTTCTACTGCTAAGGCTACCTTTTTATCTTCTTCATTCATAATTTTCAAAACATCATAAGTAGACTTTTCATCAATATCTACAGTATTACAGTTGACCTTTTCTGTGGTTAAACTTTCTAACTCACTATTCATTATGCACTCCCTCTCTTAGTACTTCTTATCTTTTACAACTTCTCTAGTTTTATATAGATAATCAATTACTTCATCGTATAGTTTACATGCTACACCAACAAATAAGCTATCAACTATATTTAACTGAGCAATTCTAGATGCCATAGCTCCACTTCTAAAATTATTTTCTACAGCAGCAATGAATAGCTTTATATCTGATGTGCTAACAATTGGAGAATCTCCATATTTAGTTATGCAAATAGTTGTAGCTCCTTTCTCCTTAGCTATTCTCAGTGCATCTACCACTTCCTTTGTACAACCAGAATAAGAAATTCCTATAGCTACATCTTCTTTTGAGAGATTTACTGCTGAGGTTAATTGCATATGAGTATCAAAAAACATATATGTGGGAATATTAATCCTCATAAATTTATATTGTAAATCTAATGCCACAATAGAAGATGCACCTACTCCAAAGACATTTATGCTTTTAGCTTTATAAATAGCTTCAATGGCTCTTTCAAGTTCATCAGGTGATAGTATCTTTGTAGTATCCTTTAATGCTTGGATATTTCCTGATGTTACTTTCATAATAATGTCATTGGCACTATCATCAGTATCAATTTGTTCAAAGAAAACTTTGGGAGGTGTTCTCCTTTGAGATATCTCTAATGAAACATCTATTTTAAATTCTTGATATCCCTTTAATCCCAAGCTCTTGCAAAATCTTACAATGCTAGCTTCACTTGTATTGCTTTTATCTGATAATTCCGTTATGGATAAATTTTTTAGTTCCTCTGGATGTTCTAATATATACTGTGCAATTTTTTTTTCTGAAGGTTTAAAAGTATCAAAACCTTGCTTAATTTTAACTAATGTTCCACTCATCTCTTCACCTTTATTCTAATAATTTTCCCAAATTTTATTATCAATTTTTTTATTTAAATTATTAAACGCTAATATTAAAGCTCCAATAACGGGAGAATACATTGGTCTCTTAACAGTAATATTATACTTGTACTCATTTAAAGTATTGGTAAAATATTTATATACTAGATCCATATTGTCAAAGACCCCTCCACCTACACTTACTATATACTCATCCTCTAAAGGAATCTTACTTATCAATGCTATAGTTAAATCTACCAAATCTTTCGAAGCTTTCTCTAAAATTTCTAGGCATTCATTATTTCCCTCGAGAGCACAATGATATACATCCTCTGAAATCTTTGCTATATCTGCCTTAGTTCTTGATGGGTTGTAAATATACCTTATAAACTCATCAGTATCTTTAACACCATAACGGTGAAAAACTCTGTCCATTAGTGAAGGATTTTCTCCTATTCCATCAATAGTTTTAGCTACTAAGGCTAAGCCTTTTTTAGCAATGTCATATCCGCTGCCTTCATCTCCAATAATATGCCCCCATCCACCTACGCGATATTGTCTTCCATAGCTATCAATAGCAAAAGATATGGAGCCTGTTCCACTTAAAGTAAATATTCCTTTCTCTTTACCATGAGCACCTACCAGTGCAATGTGTATATCTGTGGTTAAAAGTAGATTAGATTCAATATTTAATGAAGATATGATAGATAAAAATGTATTTCGATCCTTGTTTCTTCCTATTCCAGCTATGCCCATAGAAATTAACTCTACATCTTTCATACTGCATCCAACCATGTATGTTAAGCTGTTTATAAGTTCATGAAGATGATCTTTAACACTTTTTTCTCCTTGGGAATGAAAATTTAATGATCCGCTTTTAGATTTTCCTAAGATTTTTCCATTCTCGTCAGCAATATAGCCAATGCTTTTAGTACCGCCGCCATCTATACCAATAACAAATCCCATAACTAACGCTCCTAATTTAGTATTATTTGTAATAATTTTCTAGTTAATTTAAGTATACCACAACTAAAATTTTTTTCAATTATTTTCAAATATTTGTAGATTTTTTTCATGACTTAAAAAACTACAAATATAAATTTATTTAGTCTTAAAACTAAAAAAAGCTACACAAATTTGTGTAGCTCAGTTTATTGATTAATTATACTATACATATTTCCCCATTTGACTTTATATAAAACTGCAATGGCAGAGGATGACTTGCAAATAATACTGGTGTCAGTGAATAAGAGTAACTTCCAGCCTTTGATATTACTAATATATCCCCAATATCAGCCTTTGGCAGCATTATATCTTTTGCCATTATATCAGCTGATGTACACAAATTCCCTACAATACTTACCTTTTCAAGAAAGAATTTTTCTCTTTTATCAATAGTAAATTCAAAGGCATCTTTAGCCGTAAACAATGGTTCACACCCCTGTAATTTACTTCCTTCAGGTGTATAAGCAGTTAAAAGTTCTGCAATAGAAGGCCTTAGAAAACCATTAAGCCCATTTTCTACTACTAAGTACTTCGTTCCTCTAGATTCTTTTATATCTACAATATGAGTAATATATTTACCTGCTTCACACACTACAAACCTGCCTGTTTCTATAATAAGTCTTGCATTAATTTTATGCTTAAATTTTTCAAATAATTTTTCACATCCATCACTAAGTAACTCAATATCAAGAGGACTGTCATCTAATGATGAATATACTATACCTAGACCTCCCCCAAAATTAATAAATTCCAGTTCCCAACCCATAGTTTCTTGGCAAAATAAAGATAATTCAAAGATTTTCTCATAATATCCATAAAGTATATTGTAATCAAGAACCTGAGAGCGTAAATGGACGTGAATACCAACAATTCGTATATTAGTGAAACTATCGAAAAGATCTTTCTGCTCAATAAGCGTTTCTTCATCAATACCAAACTTACTGCTTACTCCCTTTCCACCATCCATAGTATAGTCAGGATTTATTCTTACTCCTACATTAACATGTAATTTTTTCTGTTTCGCAACCTCATTAATTAAAATTAATTCATTGTAACTATCTGCTATTATAATTGACTTATCCAAAGTTTTTTCAATATCTTTGCGTGTTTTTCCTGGAGATGAGTATAATATTTTTTCATGGGATAAACCCGCTTTCTCTGCTATAGTTACCTCCTCTACAGAAGCTGCATCTGCACCAAACCCCTTTGATAGAATGAAATTTACTATAGGATTGTATGGATTAGTCTTTATTGAATATAAAAATTCAAACTGTGGAAATTTTTCTAAAAGAATTTCAACTTTATTGGAAATAATACTTTCCTCGTATATATAAAATGGTCTGTCATATTCCCTCATTAATTTTTCAATAACACTTAAATTACTCTCCATTAAATAATTCCCCCTATATTTTAATATTACTTGTTACCATGAATCACCACACATTCTTGGTTCATCCATATTATACCATACTTCTTTTGTATTTAATTTCTAGGCAGACATCATTTTTTGTTGTGTATTTAATTTAGAAATTATTTTTAACCTTAACTAACCAAGTTATAGATATAAAATAACCAATTATAGGTGAAATTCCGTATCCCATCAATGGAATTGGGAAATTACCAAATAGTGTAGAAATTAAAATAATTATAAAATATATTCCAATACATATTGATAATAATCTAAAGTTCTTTGGTGGAAAAAATATAAATGGGATTATTAATATCATAAGAGAAATTACTCCTAAGATAAGCCATATTATTCCCATGTCTGCCACCAAGCTAATTATTTCTTCAACGTAGGGCACAGGTGGTAAACCATCCAAAGAAATCCAAGAGATAACAATAAATATTAAAAGTACTCCTGTAATACTAAAGCGTAAGATGTTATTATTAGTCTTGCTCCATAAGAGGATAACCATCGGAATAATAAATGCAGTTAACTCTGAAGCATCTGGTTGTAAAATAAGCAATATTGATATTAATATAGTTATAAATGCTGATACCCACCATTTTTCAGATTGTAATAAGTTCCATAACTCTATAATTATAATAGGCATCACTATACTTGCAACGTAAAACTTCACTGGACCAATGGATATCCATCTATGAACTCCTAATAATCCTAAATCAATAAAAGTTAGTAATAAAAGTATTACTGATATTAGAATAATAATACCATTGGCTCTTATCTTTTTACATTTAGATTTTTTTGATAAAACAATATATGAAATTAATCCTGCTATCATTGAGCAAATAATGTTTTGTCCCCAAATAGCAATTGGGATTTTATTAATGAACATTGCTATGGCTCCAATTATAACTGACGGAAATGCAATAATCAGAGGTGCAAATTTTGATAATAATATTTTTGACATTTTTAACTCCTTCTTAAATTTTCGCATTTTTAAGCTCCTGAATTATATCAAAAATCCCCTTCTCAATATAATCCTCTCTTACATTTGTGGCATTTAATTTAAGTATCCTTTCTTTTGGAAATGTGCTTAAATAATTTCCTTCTTCTGTAGCTACCATAATAGATTTCTTTTTCAATCTATTTATAAGCCTTTCTCTATTTATTTTCTCATCAAAGGTTATATATGTGTGAATACATGGATTTTTAATAGGTTCATATTTAAAAATATCACTATAAACTTCATATTGTTTTTCTAAGATTGAAGCTAAACATTTACTTCTCAAGGAATAAGAAGCTTTAATCTTTTGTTTATGGCGTTCAAACATACCACTTTTAATATAAATTTCTAAAGCTGCTTGAGAAAGCATAGAGCTATCTACATCTATGAGTCTCTTATATTTACCAAAACTCTCTAAAATTGCATTAGGAATAACCGCAACTCCTATGCGCAAGCCAGGAAATATAATTTTTGAATAACTCTTTAAATAAACAACATGAGAAAAATCACCATAGGCGTATAAGGGATCAGCCCTTGAATCTTCTTCCAAATCAGCTAAATAGTCATCTTCCACAATAAATACATCATATTTTTGTGCTAGCTTTACAATAGCCTTCTTCTCCTCTTGATAATAAGAAGTACCTAAAGGATTATGGAATCTAGGCATAGTATAGAAAAATTTAATACTTTCAGTTTTAAACATTTTCTCAAGTTCATTTAAATCAATGCCTTTACTGGTTCTTTTAATACCTAGTACAGGAATATTATGAGTTTCTAAATAGTCTATAAATAAATGATAACTAGGCTGTTCTATTAAAATAGTCTCTTTTTTATTTGGAAAAGTTAATGTAGTTAGTATAGCCAAGGCTTGTTGAACTCCAGAAGTAATAAAAATATTATCCTTATTAGCAAAAACCTGATAATTGGCTAAATGCTTTTGCATTACATTAATTAAAGAAGGTAATCCTTTAGAAGTTCCATATATAAATAACTCATTTCTATATATATCAATGGCTTGATTAATACAATGCTGAAAATCTAAATAGGGAAAAACCTGTGGATCTGCAGCAGAAGATGCAAAATCCAATAATAAGCCTTTATCACTATTAACAGTATTTTTTCTCTTCACAATATAATATCCACTTTTAGGTATGGAATAGACCCTATGCTGTCTCTCTAACTCTTCTAAAGCTCTTATGATAGTGCTTTTATTACAACCATATCTCTCAGTAAAATCACGAATAGAAGGTAATTTATCTCCTTCTTTATACTCTCCATCTTGAATTAAACTCTCCATATGGCTTAATATTTCTAAATATTTATACACACATTCTCACCTCTACATTAAAATCTGTACCGGTATAGATAGCTTCTATTAATATTGTACCATAGTTATTAATCTACTAACATATAAGTATACCTTACGGTAAATTTAAAACTATAGACATCTATAACTCTAGGAGGAATGTATACAATGAAATTTTCACATAAAAAAAAGGCCTATGTTGCCGCTATCCTATACGCTCTTATAACAGGTTTCTCATTTTTATTTTCAAAATTAACTCTAAACTTAGCAAATCCTCTTGATACACTAGCTCACCGTTTCACAGTATCTTTCATATTCGCTTTCATACCTGTTTTATTAGGATGGATAAAATTAGATATAACTAAAAAGGATATCCTTCGTATTCTGCCCCTTTCACTGTTTTACCCAATCATGTCCTTTGGGTTTCAGATCTTTGGACTCGTTTATATTTCCTCTTCTGAAGCAGGAATCATTCAAGCAACTATTCCTATTTTTACAATGATATTTTCAATAACCTTCTTAAAGGAGCGTCCTAACATATTACAGAAAATATCAATACTGTTATCTGTAGCAGGGGTAGTGTATATATTTTTTATGAAGGCCATAAATTTAAAAAGTAACATTTTTATAGGTATAGTGCTTATTCTTTTATCCTCCATTTCCTCTGCTGGCAATAACGTACTAGCAAGAAAAATGTCAGGAGAATATAAGCCCATATGCCTAACTTATACCGTAACTGCTATAGGTTTTGTATTTTTTAATATTATGTCTGTTATTAACCATAGTTTAAAGGGAACTCTTAATCTTTACTTTAAGCCCTTTACTAATCCATTATTTGTGGTTTCAATAGTTTATTTAGGAATATTATCTTCACTTATCACATCATTCCTAGTGAACTATGCCTTATCTAAAATAGAGGCTTCTAAGATGAGTGTATTTAGTAATCTTTCCACCTTGATAACTATGATTGCAGGAGTAATATTCCTAGGAGAAAAGCTCCAATATTTTCATATTATTGGAGCAATAATGATCATCCTTGGAATAATTGGGACGAATTTTTTGGATAAGATATCTTAGAATTAGGAGAGTCAATCAACATTTTATTATACTAAATCTTTACGATATTAAGATAAGCCTATATTCAAATATAAACTTTGCTAAAGATGTACGATAATAGTATAAATAACTAAAGATATTGGAGTGAGCACAAATGAATAAAAAGAAATTATCATTAACAAGCTTTAGCAATAAATTAATAATTTCAATTTTGGCCATTACTTTAATACCAATAATCTGTTTGGGTATTTATGCTAAAGGTGTTGTTGAAAAAGAGTTTAAAAACAACTTTATTGAATCCAGTACTAGAGAAGTTACACAGATTGATAATTCAATGAACATATTTTTCGATACTGTAAAAGAAAACTGTGAAATGTTGGCAAATAACGAATATGTGAAAAAAGCTGACAAAACCATAACTTCTTATTTAAATCTAAATCAAAACATGCAAATGACTCCTTCAAAAAATGGAGGAATAGAACAAAAAATATACGAGGAATATTTAGATTTCTCTAACTCCCACAAAAAATCCGCTTACGTTTATATGGCAACAAAAGAAGGTGAATTCGTTCAATGGCCAGAGGGGAACATTCCAGCAAAGTATGATCCTCGCCAAAGACCTTTCTATGAGTTAGCTAAAGAAAGTAATTGGAATACTGTAAGAACTGACCCTTACTATGTTCCTGCAGATAACTCTGTTGTTGTTAGTACAAGTACAGCAATAAGAGGAGCGAATGGTGAAGTTATTGGAGTACAGGGACTTGACGTAAGTATAAAAGAATTAACAGAAATGGTTAAAGATATAAAAATAGGAGAAGAGGGATATGTAATTCTAACAGATAAAGATGGTAATGTACTAGCCCATCCAAAGAGAGATGATGTAGATTTTAAAAATATATCCACTTTAGATATTCCTAATTTAACGGAAATGATGGCTAATAACAATGGGAATTTTGAGACTACAATAGATGGTGGGCAACATCTTGTAAATATTTATACATCACCAAATTTGGGATGGAAATATATATCTATTATACATAAAGACGAATTTTTAAATAGCATAAAAGAATTAGAAGCCGTGCTATTGATTTTGTTAGGAATATTTGCTGTTTGCACAGTGATATTTTCTTTCGGCTTTTCAAAAACAGTTTCAAAGCCTATAAAAGTAATTGAGCAGTGTTTAAATAATATTAAAGAAGGAGATTTTACAAAAGAAATTCCAAAAGAGCTTTTAAATAGGAATGATGAATTTAAAAATCTTGCTATTGCAATAGACTTAATGCAAAATACTTTAAATTCTCTAATAGGCAATATAAGAAACTCGGTAAAAATATTGAATAGTTCCTATGGAGATTTAGTTTTATCCTCTGAACAAACTAAATCCGCTACTAACGATATAGCTCTTTCCATTGAGCAAGTGGCATATGGTGCTAATAATGAAGCAAAAGATTTAGAAATAGGTACAGTAAAACTTAATGAATTAACTAATAGTTTAGATATTGTTAACGAAAAAAATTCAACCATGAATGAACTTACAATTGAAACAGATGAATTAAGTAATAAAGGATTAAATATAGTATCTTTATTAATAGATAAATCAAATGAGGTTCAACATTCCGTTGAAAATGTTAATAATGTAATTGATGATATGGGAGATATGTCTAGAGAGATAGGTACAATAACTGCTACCATTGAGCAAATAGCAGAACAAACTAACTTACTTGCTTTAAATGCAGCTATAGAAGCAGCAAGAGCTGGTGAACATGGTAAGGGATTTGCTGTAGTAGCTGACGAAGTAAGAAAGCTTGCAGAACAGTCTTCAGAATATAGTAGATCTATAAAGGATCTTATTGAAAAAATTCAAAACCAATTAGAAAGTGCAGTTGAAGGTGTAGATAAGTCTAAAAAGATCACATATGAAAATAATGTTTATGTAAGTGATACTAGAGAAGCTTTCGAAAACATATCTAAGTCAGTTAAACAATTGGCGGACAGTGTATCAGAAATAAGAAAATACAATGATGATATTAATTTGAAAAAGAATGATGTATTAAATATAATTACCAATATCTCTGCTGGAGCTGAAGAAACAGCTGCTAGTGCTGAAGAAGTATCTTCTGCAACTCAACAGCAAAATGCATCCATGGAAGAGCTTGCAAATAATGTTGAAAATATAAAATCCCTTGCAGAAAATATGAATGAAGCCATAGAAAAATTTAAAGTTAAATAATAATGGGGTAGAAGATATTTCATTGTAAATAAAAGTGTAGTATGGTGCTAGTATTATTATATGCTAGCACCATATTAAAATTAGAGTCTGCAAATAAATTTGTGTAAATCTCCTTATTTTATAACTTTCATCGTATCAAATATTTTTCTAAGCGCCAAACTGAGCTTTATGAAGGCGGCTGTATACACCACCTACTTCTATAAGTTCCCTGTGACTTCCCTGCTCTACAATTCCATTTTCCGTAACCACCACTATACGATCTGCATTTTTTATAGTTGCCATCCTATGGGCAATTATAAGGGTTGTTCTACCTTGTGATAGTTCTTCAAGAGCTTGTTGAATCGCTACTTCTGTTTCCGTATCAAGGGCTGAAGTTGCTTCATCTAAAATAAGAATAGGTGGATTTTTAAGAAACATTCTAGCAATAGATAGTCTTTGTTTCTGCCCTCCGGATAGCTTAACTCCACGTTCCCCAATAACAGTGTTTAATCCTTCAGGTTGTGAATGTATAAACTCTTCCATCTGAGCTCGTCTTGCAGCCTGCCAAATTTCTTCTTCTGTGGCATCTAGCTTTCCATAAGCAATATTCTCTCTTATAGTTCCGTGAAATAAGAAAACATCCTGCTGCACTATGCCTATGTGATTTCTTAAAGAGTCCAATGTTATTTTTCTTATATCTATACCATCTATAGTAATACTTCCAGATTGAATTTCATAAAATCGAGGAAGTAAACTACATATAGTAGTTTTCCCAGCCCCAGAAGGGCCAACAAGAGCTACAGTTTCTCCTGCATGAACAGATAAATTTATATTTTTAAGTATATTTTCTTTGTTTTCATAGCCAAATGTAACTTTATCATATCTAACATCTCCCTTTAAACCATTTATACTAATGGCATCCGGAGCATCCTCTATGTCAGGCTTTGTCTCTAAAAGTTCAAGATATCTTCTAAATCCAGCAACCCCTTTAGGATATGTTTCAATAACAGAATTAATTTGCTGAATAGGTCCTAAAAATACATTAGATAATATTATAAAAGCCATAAATTCTCCATTTGTCATTTTATTTTGAATTACAAACCAAGTACCACATACCAATACAAATAGAGATACAATCTTCATTAAAATATAACTTAATGAAGAGTTCCAAGCCATAATCTTATAAGTAATTGATTTAGTATTAAGAAAGCTTTCATTGTTTTTATCAAACTGTTTTATTTCATAGCCCTCATTAGCAAATGCTTTAACCACCCTTATTCCACTGATATTATTCTCCACCCTAGCATTAAAATCTCCTATATCCTTGAACATAAGATTAAAGGCCTTTGTCATTTTACTGCTAAAGCATACTGATAAATATACTAGTAATGGAATAATAACAAAGGTAAGGAAAGCTAATCTCCAATTTATAGATAGCATTAATCCAAAAGCCCCCACTAAAGTCATAATGGCTATAAATAAATCTTCCGGTCCATGATGAGCAATTTCACCTATATCCATTAAATCATTAGTCATTCTAGATACTAAGTGACCAGTTTTATTGTTATCAAAAAAACTAAAAGAAAATTTCTGCACATGTTCAAAAAGTTCTTTTCTCATATCTGATTCTATACTAATTCCTAATTTATGTCCCCAATAGGTAACAATAAAATGTAGAAATGCACTTACACAATATATACTCAAAAGCGCTATGCATCCATATAAAATATTTGTCCAATTTCCCTTAGGCAATAGCTCGTCTAATACATAACTTATAGCTACAGGAAAGACAAGCTCTAATAAAGCTGCCAAAATAGCACAAGAAAAATCTACTATAAAAAGTTTTTTATATGGTTTATAGTAAGAAAAAAATTTTTTTAGAGTCTTCAACTAGATTTCACCCTCCTCACCTCTTGTATATTTTCTGCCTTAATTAAGTCATAAGTAATGCAAACTGGACGATGAGTGCGTGGATCTTTTACAATCTCTGCATCTATATTAAAGGTTTTCTTTAACACAGGTGGGGTCATAACTATATCTGGCGTACCACTTGAAATAACTTCTCCGCTGCGAACTGCAATCATGTAATCTGCAAATCTAGCAGCAAGATTTAAATCATGTATTACCATAACTATAGTGCACCCTTGTTTTTTGTTTAAATCATATAGCAATTCTAGTACCTCTAATTGGTGAGATAAATCTAAATAAGTTGTTGGCTCATCTAGAAGGATTAAATCTGTCTGTTGTGCTAATGCCATAGCTATCCAAACCCTTTGTCTCTGTCCACCAGAAAGGGTATCTACAGATCTATGAGCAAATTCTGAAATTTTTGTAGCCTCCAATGCCCAATCTATAATTTCTTTATCCTGAGATTTAAGGTTTCCTAATCCCTTTTGATGAGGATATCTACCATAAGCTACTAACTCTTCTACAGCAAGACCTCCAGGTGCTTGAGGGCTTTGAGGTAAAACGGCCATCTTCTTTGCAATGTCTTTTGTAGATAGTTTCCTTATATCCTCTCCATTTATATAAATCATTCCACTCTTAGGTTTCATAATACGACCTATGGTTTTTAATATGGTAGATTTACCACAGCCATTAGGCCCTATGATGGTTGTTACCTTACCTTTTGGAATACTTATATTTAAATCTTTTACTATTATACTTTCATCATAAGCAATAGATAGATTTTCTACTTTTATGCTATTCATAACATATTACCTACTTTCTATATAAATGAACAATCAGTCTGAGCAAGCTAAAAGATATATAAAATAAGGAGTACTGAGTATTGTTATAATAATACCTGTAGGTATATCTGCTCCAAAACTAATAGTACGTGTTATTGTATCAGCTATAATCATAATCAATGCACCAATTAAAGCACAGCTTGGAAGAAGAACTTTGTGATTAGGACCTACAAGCTTTCTTGCTATATGTGGTGAAATAAGTCCAATAAAAAACATAGCTCCTCCTAATGCCACACTTCCTGATGCTAAGGCTATAGCCGCTATAGATAACCCTAAAAAGTCTTTTTTAACTGGTACTCCAAGTCCTGTTGCCAATTGATTTCCTAAATTAAGCACATTTAAAGCCCTTGCCTTATAAAACACATACAAAGAAAATATAATTATCCAGGGTAATAAAATGGCTATATACTTCCAATCGTCCCCCCAAAGGCTTCCTACTAACCATTTCTGTGCAAATTCAAATTGGTTACGGTCTAATTTTAATGTAATAAATAGAGACATAGCTCCAAAACCAGTATTCATAGCTACCCCCGTAAGTACAAGTCTTGTTGGAGATATATCTGAATTAGCTTTATAAGATAGTATATAAATTAATATTGCAGCAAGCATCCCTCCAACAAAAGATAGTGCTGGTAATGCAATAGCTGAAGAAATCCCATTAACTGAAAATATAGATATATAAATAAGCATAAATAATCCTGAACCTGAGCTAATACCCAATATGCCTGGATCTGCTAAATCATTCTTGAAAAGTGCTTGTAAAATGCACCCTGAGATTGCCATACCTACACCTACAAGTATGGATAAAACAATACGAGGTAACCTAAATTCAAATACGATTAAATTTTGTTTAGCCGTTCCTTTACCTAAAATTACATTTAATACTTCATAGGGTGAAAGATTCATCTTACCTAAATTCATACTTATAATAATTGATATAAGTAAAAGTAGACATAACACTAATATAATTGTGATATTTTTTAATAGGCTTTTTCTCTTCATCCAAAAGCACTCCTTTCCTTTCTTGAAATATAAAGAAAGAAAGGCACTCCTATAATAGAAAATATTATTCCTAAAGTGGTCTCATATGGTCTATTGACTAATCTTCCTATAAGATCAGCTGCTACCATAAAAGAAGCTCCATATAAAGCTGAAGCCGGTATGATATATCTATAATCTACACCTACAAAAAAACGTATTATATGAGGCACTATAAGTCCTACAAATCCTATAGGCCCTGCTATAGCCACAGAAATTCCAGCTAATATAAGAACTACCACAGATGCAATGGATTTAACTATCTTAGTTTTTTGTCCTAATCCTTTAGCCACTTCTTCCCCTAAACTTAGCACAGTAACTGAAGGTGAAAGTATAACTGAAACTATTATGCCTACTATAAACCATGGTAAAACCACCATAAGGTCATTCCATGAAATACTAGCAACTCCGCCTGCGGACCAGTAACTAAGTTGTTGTCCAATATTATATTTAATTCCTATAAAAGAACTCATAGCACTAAAAAGCATGGATATTGATATACCAGACAGCACAAGCCTTTGAGGGGTTATCCCCCTTTTGCTTAGTGCTGCAATAAAATAGGTTGCAAATACTCCAATACCTGCTCCTATAAAGGAAAAAATACTGAGTTCAAAATAAGTATGTTCTTTAAAAAACGCAAGGCATAAAGCTATGGCAAAAGTAGCTCCTGAATTCACTCCCATCAATCCTGAGTCCGCTAAAGGGTTTCTTGTACTTCCCTGCATTATTGCACCAGCTACCGCAAGGCTTGCCCCCACTATCACATCTCCGAAAGTACGCGGCAATCGCAATGTTCTAATAATTTGATGCTCTGTTATATCTGGATTAAATTCTAATATGGCCTTCCATGCCGTACTTACATCCATTTTAGCAGCACCAAAGGAAATAGATCCGGCTATGACAATAATTAGAAATACAAGTCCCACAATCATGTACAAAGTAAAACTTAGTTTACTTTTTGGGTTTGTTATTACAGTTTTATTTTGCATTTTAATCCTTCCTTATAGTTGTTTCTTTATAGTTATTTCTTTTTTGACTATTTTTGTAGTCTCATTTTTTTGTAGTTTCAAGTATTGCATTAACTATATAATCAAGCTGTTTATCCATAGAATATAAATCCATGTAAAAAAATAAATTCCAATCCGTCTTTATAACTTTTCCTTCTTTTACTGCTGGCAAGTTCATCCATAAATTATTATCTTTCAATTTATCTCCTCCATAATCCCAAACTGCTTGCATTATATAGTCTCCAGAATACTCTGGGAAAACTTCAAGAGAAACATCCTTGCATTGCTCCCCATTTATTATTTCTTTTTCTATTACATCCGGCGCTTTTAAGTCAAGATAGTCGTAAAGTATCTCTCCTCCTCTTCCCCAGCCATTTCCAAACACTGTTATTTGCTTTGTATCTTGTTCTATAAGGGTGAAAGTTTTATCCATTATCCCTGCCTTTCTCAACTTTTCTTTACTAATTTCTATCTTATTATTAAAATCCTCCAGCACCTTCTTTGCCTCTTCTTTTTTTCCAACAGCCTCAGCTATAAGATTAAATCTTTCTTCTGTGGAAATATTAGTAAATGGTATATATATAGTTGGTGCAATTTTATTGAATTTTTTATATTCTTCCTCGCTTATTACTATTATTAAATCCGGTTCTAGAGCCATTATCTCTTCTGGTTCCCATTTTTCAACAATAGCAACATCTTTCAGCTCATGTTTAAGCTCAATTTTCCCCTCCATAAAAGAAGTTGCCAAAGGTTTTATCCCTAAGGCTAATAAGTCCCCTTGGAAATAATTTATAACTATTCTCTTTGGATTTACAGGTACTTCAATATCTCCCATAACTGTTGATACCGTTCTAGTTTTAGATTCGTCCTTTGGCTTTGCATCGGCATTAGTACTTTTAGAGCATCCTATAATTAATGGAGAAAGCATAAGAATTAAGCAAGTAATGGAGATTATTTTTAATTTCTTTATATGCATTTTATCCTCCTATTTTTCATAAATTATTAGTTATTTTTATCGAAGTCTTTATTTCTGTGAAACCTCAATCAAAGTATTTATTAAGTAGTCTATTTGTGCCATAACAGAGTATATGTCAGAGTAATAAAAGAGCTCTCCATCTATAGGCACTATTCTTCCTTCTTTAACTGCTGGAATACTATTCCAAACTTGATTTTTTGAAAAATCTAATTCATTTTCTAATCCCTGTGAAAAAATTATATAGTCTCCAGCATATTTATCTATAACCTCCGTGGATAAAATACGATATGGATCTCCACTGCCGTTAATTATTTCATTTTGTACACGCTCATTAGGTTTTAATTCTAAGAAATCATAAATTAAATTTCCACCTCGTCCCCACTTATTTCCTACCACCATCATGCTGCTTTCTTCCCATGCCTCGTAAATAGTGAACCTTTTATCGTATAATCCTGCTTCTTTTAATTTAGCTTTACCATCTGCAATTTTATCCTCTAGTTTTTTATTAATTTCAATGAATTTTTCTTCTAACCCTAACACTTCTGCAATAAACTTGGTGCTTTCAACTGCCTCCATATCAGGAGGAATAAAAACTGTAGGTGCAATTTTTCTAAATTTATCATAACTCGTTTCATCGCTGGTAAAAATAAGATCTGGTTGAAAACTCATTATTTCCTCTGCTTCCCATTTAAATATAATTGGAGTATCCTTGATAATGGGGTAGAATGCTGCCCCTTCATAAGTTTTACCTACTGCCACGGGAATAACTCCTAATGAAAGTAAATTCCCATGGCTATATGGCAATGGAATTATTCTCTTTGGGTTAACTGGGACTTCTACATCTCCCTTAACTGTTGATACTATTTTAGTTTTAGATTGATTTTCTAGCTTTTCATCGGTATTTGCACTCTTAGAACTGCTACTTTTAGAGCATCCTATAATTAACGTAGAAAGCATAAAAATTAAACAAGTGATAGAAATTATTTTTGATTTTTTTATACTCATTTTTTCCCCCCATTTTTCATAAATTGTTTTTTATTTTATATAATTAATTTACAATTTTAAATCACTCGGCTGTCCTCAATTTATGAGTCATTATATCAATAAACATTTTCAATTGTCAATGATTATCATTCGCATTAAACCAAGGTTATAATTATACCTCAAATCCCTATAGACTTTGAAACCCAAAGTATTTAAATAACATTTCTTAAATTTTTTCTTTCCATATAGGTATATAATTATATCGTTTTGGAGCATACTGCTATGTTGTTCTAAATAATAAATTATGCTACCATGTATGATATATTATCAAGATATTTTTTGAATTTACTCTTTAAGAAAGGATTTAAATCCATGAAAATAAATGAACCTATCACAGCCATTAAAGAATTTACTTTGCATCTTAATTGCAGAAAATATGATTATGGAAATGGAATTATTCATCGTTTACCTAAAGAAAATGGAGATAGCTGGTTTATAGAGGTTGAACCTGCTTACGGATTAATTCTTAGTGATGCTTATTTTTCATTGCTCAAACCAGTAACCTATGTTTATAACATTCCAAAGAATCATATTTTAATATGTTCTTTATACAGTGGTAATATTACTATTGTTGAGAATGGAAAAAAATCAAGACGTTTATATCAAGGTATTCATTTTTTTGTTAATAAGGGAACCCAAGTTAAAATAATTATTAATACAGATGAGCCTTTATGGTATACTTTTGCTTTAGTACTGGAAGACTTTATTTTAGAATATATAAAGGATTTTTCATCTCAAACCTTACATATTTTATATAAAGATATTTTATTAAAACCAAATTATTTTAATACACCAGAATTGCTTATGATATTTGAACAACTGAAATACGCAATTAGAAACTGTGACCTTCCCTACATGTACTACATAGGGAAGATATACGAGATTTTTGCTATTATTATACGAAATTTAGAGAATGAGGAGTATTTAAACATACCTCGTCATAACCATTTAAGCTACCAAAACAAACAATTTATGTGGCTTTTAAAAACAGAAATAGACAAAAACATATTATCTCCTCCTACAATTGAGGAAATGAAAAATATAGCTGAAATGAGTGAATCCAAACTTAGACGATGCTTTAAAGCAACCTATGGGCAAACTATTTATGAATATATTAGATATAAAAAGATGGAACAAGCAATTAGATTTCTATCCCATGATGAAATGAGTATACATAATATTGCTACCGCCTTAGGTTATGAAAGTGCAAGTAAATTTTCAGCAGCATTTAAAAAGGTTTATGGTATTACTCCTAGCACATTTCGAAAATCCTTTAATTTATAACTGTAATTAGAATTCCAATATAAAAAGAACTAAGTAATTTAAGCCTAAATATTACTTAGTTCTTTTACAAAACAAAACATATACAAATAAGAAAATCTTATAAACAAAAATGTTAAATAAAATTTCATTAGTATTGTTTCTACTTTTTAGTAGATGCTTTTAATGAGGATAAGTGAATCAGATTTCCTAAAACTACCGCAGTTCCAAATCCAGTAACCCATTTATATTTTGTTAAAACTCCTGCGCCAACAATACCCACCCCTAGCAATCCACTGATAATTGCGTTAACACGGAGAGCCTCTTTGCTTGGATTTGGGAGCTTAATGGATACCCCCAAACGCTTATTTACTTGTTCACAAGCTCTGTTCATTTGTTCTACCATGATTTCTTCCTCCTTATTCAAACAAATCATCCATAATTCCATCTATGATAAAATCAAAGACTTCTACATGATCATATCGCAAATTTTCTTTTGCACTTACGGTGTATAATAAAGCGCTGAAGACTGCATATGCTTTTTCTTGCTCAACCTTTAAAATGAGTTTAGCGTAGCAAATAGCGTCATTAAAAAAATCTAAATTATCAAATTTCAACTTTTCGACTTTATCTTTTGGCAATTTATTAATAAAAGATAAAAAATCAGGATTACTCACATCATACAAAAATGGCGTACTATCATACTCTCTAAAAAGGCTTTTTAGTGATAGCGCAAACCCCTCTTTTGTTGGATTTTCTCTAATGATTCCATTCATCATGTCCCTTAATCTGCATTGTACTCGTTCTATAGTTTCGCAAAACAAATCTTCTTTTGATGAATATAAGAGATAAAATGCACCTGTGGATATTCCTATTTTGGATGTCATTTCTCCAACACTGGTTTTTTTGTATCCATGCAACGCCCAACTTCGTTCACACTCTGTGCAGAGCTTATTTCGTAATTCCTGCTTCTCTTCATCTGAAAAGCCTTTTGGTCCTTTCACCATTTTCACTGCCTCCATATACTATGAATATTTTTATATTTTTATTCATAGTATAATAATATCTTGCTTATTTGGCTTTGTCAATATAATTTGACGAAAAGCCTATGCTGTATATAATTTTTCAATAATCCAATTTATCATTTTTTGCGCCTATGAATTAAATTTTACACTAATATCAGGTTTACTACATAATCAACTGAGTATGAATACATTATTTTGTCTAAGACCGAAGGTTTCTAACTGCCATTATAATAAGAGAGTGTATCGTATGCAAAACAAAACTCCTAGTTTCTTCATCAATACTGCGAATGGCGTGCAGCGCCGCAAGAGCTTTATCCCACCAATCCTCTGTAAGATCATAAAAGGTTTTTGCCCCAGTTGCTTTAATGATACTATATAAGGTATCGACGAATAGCTCTCGCTTTTCATCATCCAAAGATTCTAACCATGTTTGAATTGTTTTATTTGCAAATACCGCCACATCATCTATATCTTCTTGATATTGAAAATCATCGCCTTCTACCAGCCATGAAAATGGATCATGCTGCATAACACCTATACGTTTGCTCTTCACTACAACGTACTTCTCATGATGCTCCAGAAGCATTCCAATAAGTGCAGACTGAGGCATGAATTGATGTATACGTTTTTTTATACGCTGGTATTCCATACTTGAGAATACTTCTTCTCTAAAACCCGGACCATCATGGCTAAAAATATCAGTAATTCGATTCTGTATATGTGGCTTACATTTCATTGTAGCGTAAACAGCAAGATTACCTCCTTTAGAATGTCCGCCTATCTTTAAATCCCCAGACACCAATTTACCTACCTCATCAAGATAAATAACACTTTCCTCCTGAGAAGGAATAGTAGTAGAAAATGCCATATTGAAATCCTCTTTCCATCCCACAAAAGTAGAATCAGTGCCCCTAAAAGCAATGTAAGTGGTTGCGTCACTTAAGTGAAAAGTTACAGCAGAAAATTGTTTTTCCTTAGCATAATCCAATTTATTCACATAATAATTTATCCCAATCTCATGAAATCTTGGGCTATCCATGAGACTCATTAGAAGTTTTTTCTTCTTTAGTTTATCTACAGTATAATTATACAATCCTTCAATATCTACTTTTGATGATATATCTGCTATGGTAACAGGGGCAGCTCTGTCAGTTATATTTGGGACAAATCCATCAAAATATAGGTAAGAAAGCTGTGACAATACCAAACTATCTATGCCACTAAATGCTTTGTTTGAAAAAGATGCCTTTTCCTCTTTTACATAATCAATAATATTTTTCATGTTGTTTCCTCCAGAATCAACTGAATAGTATTTATTAGTCAATTTATTTTTCTGTCATATTTTTGCTTGTATATTTTATTCTTTCTTTTAATTTTTCCTTATATTATAATAATATGAAAAACAACATTTAGTAAAATCATGTACAATTAGTTTAAAATTCACTAATTAAAAATAATTGTAATAAATTAAGATATGGAGGTGTGTTATGCCAAATTTAAGAATTGACGATTCCGTAAGGTTAATAGGTAAATTAAGACTTGGAAACAATGTTTATATTGCACAAGGTTCAGTTCTTCGTTCAATTGATGACTCCATAACTATTGGAAATTCATCTTGGGTTCTTGAAAATTCTGTCCTTATTGGAACCCCTGAGCACTCATTAAAAGTTGGTAGTAAAACTGTTTTTGGTCACAAATGTATTGCCATTGGAGCAGAAATAGGTGATTTATGCGAAATAGGAAATGGTGTTATTTTTCTTCCAGGCTCAAAAATAGGAAATATGTGCATATTTGGGGAAGGAACAATAATTCCTGAAGGGCGCGTTATTCCTGATGGATCTGTGGTTGTGGGAAGACCTGGTAGAATAATAAGAAAGCTGACCACAGAAGATAAAAATATGATAGCAAGAATGAGAGGCAACGATATTTCATTGAGCTCATATGTAGAAAATATAATCGATAATGAACCAAAGGAAGGTGAAAAAATGGGAAAATTATATGAATATGGTGTTAAGCGTCCTGTGGTTGCTGAATCTGCTTTTATATACGATTCAGCTGAAATTACAGGTGATGTTACAGTAGGAAACAATTCAGTAATCGGTTCAGGTGTAAGAATAGTAGGAAATTCACACGGTCCTGTAAAAATCGGCAACAACGTTCAAATACTAGAAAACTCCGTGTTACATTTATTACCTGACAATGAACTTGTTATTGATGACAATGTAATTATCGGTCCTGGCTGTATAATTCATGGCACAAATATTGGTTCAAACACCATAATAGAATCCGGTTCAATAGTTTGTGATTACAGCAAATTAGGTGAAAATACTTTAGTTAAATCCGGCAGCTTAGTTAAACAAAGAAGTGTTTTTGAGGATAACCAAATCGTAGAAGGTTTCCCTGCTAAGATTGTGGGCGAAAATACAGAAATACAGAAAAAACCTGCCTGGGCATTATAATATATACAGCATTTTATCATTGGTACATAGTATTTCTGCACTAGATAGTTTATTTTAAAGCAGTAATATGAGCATGTAAATAATTTTGTGTAAAGCTATGTATTTATATTGGGGATTGTAGCTAGATAAGTTACAATCCTATTTTATATTTTATTCTCTCTTATCCCCGAAAAAGAAAAGTGCTACCGTTCCAGGTCCCGTATGGGAGCCAACTACAGTACCAATACTATTTATCATCACAGGGCCATTTAGTAAAGTAAATTTTTTCTCGATTAAATCCGCTACCTTACGTGCATCCTCATAGCATGCTGAATTAGATATAAAGCATTTCCCAGAATAATTTACACCAGCCTCTCCATGAGACTCCATCATATATACAATCTCCTCCATTACACGTTTTTTACCGCGAATCTTTTTACATGGAGTAAGCTTTCCCTCATGATTAACATTTAATAACGGACAAATATTAAGGAGACTTCCCACAGTGGCAGATGTAGCTGAAATACGTCCACCTCGTTTATAGTGGGTAAGATCCGTAGAGAAAAACCAATGATGTATATTAAGTTTCTTCTCCTCTATGAAAGTATATACCTCTTCGATGTTAGCTCCGTTATCTCGCATATCCGCTGCTATATCTACAAGTAATCCATAACCTAAAGATGCTCCCAAGGAATCTACTATGAAAATTTTTCTATCTGGGTACTTTGATAAAAGTTCCTCTCTTGCAATAGTGACAGAATTATAAGATCCTGACAACCCAGAAGAAAAAGAAATATGGAGAATATCTTTTTTCTCTTTTAAAAATGATTCAAAAAAATCTATATACTCTCCCACATTCACCTGCGAAGTTGTAGGCATTGCTCCTGCTGCAATTCTACTATAAAATTCTTCAAAAGACATGGTTTGCCCCAGGTCATCTGGATATTCTTTTCCATCTAAAATATAATGGAAGGAAACAAATGGAATATCCCTTTTGTTAAAATAGTCATAGGGCATATCTACTGTTGAACAACAAGTTAGAACATAATTAAGCATATTCAATCCTCCCTTACACTCTGTTAATTTATTTATATTACTCAAAATTCTATTATATAATATGATTATTGCCAATTATTTAGAAATTACGCACACTTGAAATCCAATAAGTAGCTAAAAAAAGGTGGATTTCGAAAACAAATCCACCCTTGTTAATTATTTTTATTATTGGTGATTATTCTTAAACCACTCCTCAAAACCTTCCTCAAAATTTTCCTCATTTGTCCCCTCTTTCAACGTATGAACAGATGAAGGTATTTGATTATCCGTCTGATGCTCTCTTTCAAAATGCAATAGGTTCTTTTGTATTATCCACCCTAATGCAAATAGTATAATGGCAAACAATATATACTGAGAGCAGCTAGACATATAAAAACTTATAATATCATATTCGTTTCCGGCAAATGTCAGCTGCTGTGCTGCCATCGTTTGAGAAATATACTTATAGCAATTTATGATTGCCCAAATGGAATACACCCCAAGCAAACCGGCAAGTGCATATAAAATAATACTGAAAATATGAATTTTTTTCTTCACCCTTAATTTCCCTGCCTTTCTGTATTAGTCTTAACCTGTATCAACTTGCCCTCACTTATGCCTAAAACCACATCAGCCACGGAAGTGACTCTTTTGGAGTGGGTAACGATGATAACACATTTATTTGTCTTATGAGCAAGGGATGTAAAAATTTTGAGAATTTCTATTTCCGTATCCTTATCCAAATTACCAGTGGGTTCGTCAGCAATGATAATATCAGGATCATGAGACAAAGCTCTTGCTATACCCACACGCTGTTGTTCTCCTCCTGAAAGTCGCAATATTTTTCGGTCTGCAGTATCCCTGTCAATTCCAACCTTTTCTAAAAGCTCATAGGCAAAGGTCTCTTTATCCTTTTTCGTACTTCCACTGATATTCATGGACAAGACAATATTCTCTACGGCAGTTGCATTTGTTAAAAGGTTAAAACCTTGGAACACTACACCGATATCCTTTGCCCTGTATTTGTCACGATCAAGGGTTTTGAGATCATTTTGACCATGCAGTATCTCGCCGTCAGTGCAGATGTCAAGTCCTGATATAAGGGATAACATAGTGGATTTACCTGATCCAGATCTTCCTACAATAGTATAAACCTTTCCTGCTTCAAACTCAGCGCTTACACCCTTTAAGACCGTCTTTTTTGCGCCTTCATATTTATAGGTTACATTTTTCAATGCCAATACGCTCATATTTTTCACCTAATTCCTTTCCATGAGTATTTTGATAGGTTCATATTTTGTAATTTTACCGATAGAAACAATACCTGATACGGAAGCAAGAAGTAAGGAAATAGCGATAATTTGCCCTATTGTATCAATTCCAAGAGAAACCTCTATATTATCAAGTGGCTTCACATTTGTAGTTCCTGCCGATTTTCCACCTACTATGACCATTCTAGGTCCTCCTTTGTTTGCGTTGGCTTCCGCTTCCTCTGCCGCCACAATTTGATCATTAAGAAGGACGTTGGCTACAGGTTGTGCCACAACTGTACCTGAGCCTATTCCAACTACTAGGCAAAGGCAGGTGATAATAAGCATTTCCGCCCAAAGTCCCAAAGCTACTTTTCCTTTTTTCATACCCATAGCTCTTAAAACTCCAATCTCATATTTCCTTTCACGAATGGAAATTGAAGAAAGAAGTGCAAGAATGATACCACCAAGAACCAAAACAATAATCATAAAGGTAAGAGAAATACTCTTTAAGCCTTCAACAGGGCCCACAATTTTATTGTAGCTTGCTTCATCTGTTGTAACATCATATACTTCGTCTAACCCCTTTGCGTATACTTCCTCTCTGAAATCTGCAAGCATATCAGGGTTTTTCAAAGAATAGGTAGTGGTAATCTCAATACCTCTTTGTCCTGACTCCATTGGAGCTAAAACCGTATCAAAATCAGCTAAAATTTCATTACGTCTGTTCATATAAGGAATTTTAAACATTGAGTTAGAATATTCTTCTGTTGTATCATAAAAAGTACCTACAACAGCCAATTCATATGTAGTATCCTGGGTATTCTCATCTTCGTCGCTAAGCATACCCTCTAAAGTAATTTTATCTCCCACAGAAATATCATTAAGCTCAGCAAGGTCAGTGCTTATAATACATTCATTATTATTTTCCACTAATCTGCCTTCTGAAAGTTCACGGCTTCCATTCTCGAAATCATCCCAAGCATTTCCATAAAGTCTCATCTCAGGACTAAAGCCTTTAGCCCCACCCTGGCGCATAATAGTTGGACTATTATCCCCTGCGTCTGCGTCAATGGGGGTAATAGCTTCGCTTTTAACACCGGCAGCCGCCGTATAGGCACTGTTTAAAATATATTCTGAATCTCCAAAGTCAAGATATTGCTCCGGTGATATAGGTGGACGCTGCATTCTAATAGCGGTCTTGCCGTCTTCCGTCTGGGTTTGCACCTGTTCCATCATCTTCTCCATGTTGGGAGTAATGGTAACCTCTGAACCAAAGCGCGCCTTATAATCATCAATAATTCCACCGGCAGTATTATTAATAATCAGTGCAACCACTGTTGTAACGATAATGGCAAAAATAATAATACCCATCAAAATATTTCTGCCACGATTTCTCACTATGTTTTTTAGTGAGTTTTGAAAAATATACATACTAATTTTTCCTCCTTTTAACTCCTTGTATTTGCAAATAACTAATCTACATTTACCATTATAATTACTCAACCTTTAACCAACCTTAAACATAAATGTGACTTTAAAACATTAAAAAAACCTTCCGATAGTGAAATAACTATCGAAAGATTATGATCAACTTTAATAGGTTATATTGATTGCATTATAATCCAAGTGTGAAAGTAAATGTGGTGCCCTCATTCTCCTGGCTGTGAGCGTAAATTTTACCGTGGAGTCTGTCTATAATAGCTTTGGCTATAGGCAGTCCCAATCCATAGCCACCGTTCTCCTGTGTTCTTGCAGGGTCAGCCCTGTAAAAACGGTCAAATAACTTTGGCAAATTTTCCTTTGGTATACCTTTACCGCTGTTTTTTATTGAAAAAACAAGCTGATTCCTTGTTTTTTTCAGTGTAATATCTATACGACCTTTTTCATCCGTATACTTTATCGCATTATCCATAAGGATAGTAACTACTTGTTTGATTTTCTCACAATCGCTTTTTATGATGATATTGGCTTCTACCTCTTGTAAAAGCCTAATGTCCTTTTCAAATATTACAGCCTCCATTGATAATATAACGTCGCTCACCACCTGGCTGATATCAAAAGGGCTATTAAACATTTTACTATTTGTATCCTCTGTCTTAGCCAAATATAGAAGATCATTTACAAGCTTTCCCATTCTGTCTGTTTGGGTTTTTATATAATCAAGCCATTTTTTCTGACTTTTTATGGTTTCTTCTTGGTTTGCAATAAGGGCGTCAGAATTGGCATTTATGATGGCAAGGGGTGTTTTTAATTCATGGGAAGCATCAGCGATGAATTGTTTTTGCTTCTCCCAAGCCTCGGCAATAGGCTCAATTGATCGGCTAGCAAAGAAAAGACTAATTGCGAATATTACACAAAGCATAATAATCCCTACAAAAAATAATGTAGTAAAAAGCTCCATCAATGTTTTGTTGGAATCCGTAACATCCAAAAATGTAATCTGATAATTGTCTCCACTTGAATTTATTATGGATCTTGGACTTTCACGAATAACAATGCTACCATTGATAGGTAAAATTTTGTATTGCCATCGCTTATCTCCAAGGGATATGACGCTATTCTCCTTTTTCCTATTCAAAGCAAGCTCCGTGGCTTTAAAATATGTTTCTTCCGGCATATCAATATGTGAGGTTATTTTAAGAACCTCGCCATCTGAATTCACAAGTACATTGAAAGAAAGTGAAGAGTCCGAAGGGGGCATGCTAATGATTATCTTCTCCATCCTTGTATCATATGGTAAGGCAATGGAAGCTAAGTTTGGTTTTGAAGATAACACTTCTAATTTATCTTGGTTTTTTGTTTGTACGTTGTTATATGTTGTAATATAAATAACGGCAAAGGCGGTAATCATCACCACAGAAATAATTGACATATTCAGTATAAGAAATCGGTTACGTAGTTTTTTAAACATAGAATTCTCCGTCCTTTGTCGTTTTTAATACATATCCTGCACCTCTCACCGTTTGAATTCTAACTGCAGATTTTACGTTGTTTAATTTTTTGCGAAGAAAGGATATATATACCTCCACATGATTATCCTCTGCATCGGTTTCGTAGCCCCAAAGCTTCTCAATGATGGAATCCTTAGAAATAATCATACCTTTCCGCTTGATTAAAAGCTCTAACAGTTGGCATTCCTTTAAGGTCAGTTTAAACTCTTTGTTCCTACAGTTGAGATTTAAAGTGACCTGATTGAGTTCAATATCTCCGCATTGTAAAATATTATCATTTATCAGTTCATTTTTTCTACGTCCCAATGCACGCAATCGAGCCATCAATTCATCTGTGTGAAAGGGCTTTGCTAAATAATCGTCCGCTCCACTGTCAAGGCCTTTTACCTTATCTTCCGTTTCACCCTTTGCCGTCAGCAGTATCACCGGGGTTTCAATACGATTTTTACGTAATTCTTTCAATACGCTGATTCCATTCATTTTAGGAAGCATGATGTCGAGAACAATAATGTCATAAATACCTGAAAGTCCACAGTCTAAGCCATACTCACCATCAAAAGCTAAATCAACACTGTAATTATTTTTCTTTAGGACTTGCTCTATGGCTTCAGCCATATATTTTTCATCTTCGACCATTAAAATTCTCATACACATACCCTCCTTTTCATTACATTATAGCTCTCATACCTTTAACGAATCTTAAATAAATTTTTTATTTTGTTATACTATATAAAATTTTCAAAGCAATCAATCATTCTTATTTTTTGATATAAAATTATATCATTATTTAAAAAAGTATTCAATCATGGTGAGTAGAATCCCAGATATTTCATCCAAAGATAACTTACCAATGTCTACATATAAGTCTTCCAGAGCAAAAGAATAGAGGATAGTAAGCATTAGCTCACCCTCCCCTATTGAAATTTAATTTAATGAAAATGACTATAATTTATTTATTCATAAGTAAAAAAAATAAATTTAGGACAAAATACTTTAGAAAGGAGGCTGAGTCAATGGGTTTATCTTTAAATCTAAACGAAAATATTCAATTAATAAAGCAACAACTAGCGATAGATAAAAGCTTTGATGTAATAGGTAGAGATATTACAGTTGGAGATGTAAATGCTTATTTAGTTTTTATTGATGGCTTTGCAAAAGATCAAATTCTACTTTTCATACTAGAAAGACTTCAAAGTTTGAAAAAAGAAGATATTTCTGTTGATGTTATAACTAAACTTATTCAAACTGAAATTGCATACATAGAAGTAGATACCTTTAACACCTTCGAACCAATGAAAACCTCAGTACTCTCTGGTGGTGCCGCTTTATTTTTAGATGGCCAAAATGAAGGAATCTTACTAGATGTAAGGGAGTATCCTGTAAGAAATCCTCAAGAACCTGATTTAGAAAAAGTTACAAGAGGTTCTAGAGATGGTCTTGTAGAAACTATTATTTTTAATACAACATTAATACGAAGAAGACTCAGAGATCCTCAGTTAATATTTGAACTAAAGAACATAGGAAGTCAATCAAGGACTGATGTAGCCGTTGGTTATATTGATAATGTGGTTGACCATAAACTATTAGATGAACTTAAAAATAAACTAGATGAAATAGATGTAAATGCACTTGTAATGGCAGAAAAAAATCTGGAAGAACTTTTAATTAAAAAGAAATGGTATAATCCACTTCCGCAGGTGAGATTCACCGAAAGACCTGACGTTGTCGCTGCCCATCTCCTTGAAGGACATATTGTAATAATAGTGGATACTTCTCCAAGTGTAATGCTTTTACCAGTAACAATATTTCATTTTACACAACATGCAGAGGACTACTATCAAAATCCTTTAGTAGGTACGTATTTAAGATGGATAAGATTTTTTGCTATGTTTTTAGCATTTATAATTTCACCTTTGTGGTTATTGTTAGTCTATAATCAGGAACTTTTGCCTTCTTGGCTTGCATTTATAGGTCCTAAAGAGGTGGGAAATATACCTCTTTTCATTCAATTTATTCTCTTAGAGTTTGGTTTAGATTTTTTAAGGACTGCATCTATTCATACTCCTGATACATTGTCAACATCCCTTGGTATTATAGGAGGTTTAGTATTGAGCGAATTAGCTGTAAAAGTTGGCTGGTTTGCTCCCGAATCCATATTATACATGGCTATTGCTGCTATAGGTACATTTTCATCACCAAGCATTGAGTTTGGTATGGCAATTCGTATATTTAGATTATTTTTAATAATATTAACAGGCTTATTTAAAACAATAGGATTTTTTGTAGGATTAATAATTGTTTTAGTAATAATCTGCACAACAAAAGCTTTTGGAGACCAATCATACCTATGGCCATTAATACCTTTTGACAAAAAAGCATTTTTTAATATGTTTTTAAGAAGACCAATACCTGAGATTAGAAACACAAAAAATAAATAAAAATAGCACCTTGTATTTTTAATACAAGGTGCTATCAAATACCAAATCTTACTTTAACACTCTGAATGACTTCTATTTTATGTCCTAATTATCATCTATTTCCCAACCACTTTTGCTAAAAGATCAATAATCTCATCTATTTTTTCGCTTCCCTTATCTTGTTCAAATGCCTGTTTAACACAATGATTCATATGCTGTCTTATTATCAATAAATCAGCTTTCTTCAAAAGTGATTGAATTGCTAATATTTGATTTGAAACATCCACACAATATCTCTCATCTTCTATCATTTTTATTGTTGCTTCTATTTGACCTTTTGCTATTTTTAGTGACTGTAGCGCCTCTTTTTGTTCAACATTCATATTATCACTCCTTGAGTTACTTCATAATAGATGGTACAGTATGATACAGTTATTTAAGCTCCTTTTGCCATTCTCATGAATCTCTTTGCTCCAAAGTATCCCATAACTAATATACTTATAATGATACCTAAAATACTAAATTGTAATGCCATATGAGTGATTTGTGGAGTTAATACCGCTCTTAAAGCTTCATTTACATATACTAAAGGATTGATCAATACCAATTTTTGAATAATTGGTGTTGCAGCTAAGTCACTCCATGAGAAGAATATAGCTCCCAAGAATACCATTGGCATTAAGAAACCAGGAAACATAGCTGCAATTTGCATTGGCTTAATAATGGTTCCTACTAGTAATCCTAATGTTGCTGATGCAATAGATGTAAGTAACAAAATAGGAACTAGAGCTAAGATACTTTGAAAATTTAATACAAGTTCTAAAGAATCTCCCATTAGAAGCAATGAAAAAGGTAATACAATTAATCCACCAATCCAAGATTCTATGATACCTACAAACATTTTTGCTAATGCAACTGTTTTTATATTAACAGGAGCCATCAATCGGTCTTCTATTTCTCTGGAATTATTGAAATCCATTGTAAGAGGAACTCCAGTACCATGTATTCCTGTAACAATCATACTCATTCCAACCATACCAGAAAACATCTGAGTTGGAAATGTAGCTGGTACTAATCCTATCTTTGGTAGTATATATCCATATGCCAATATCAGTATAAACGGTAACATAGCTACACGGAAAACAAATTCCCATTTGTCTCGAGCTTGTATCACCAAATCTCTCTTAACCATTGTTTTAAAAGCCATCCATGTCACATTTGTATTTGTATTAGTATTCTCATTATTTGTTTTAGCCATTATTAATGTCCCCCTTTCCAGTTAAATGAATGAATACATCATCAAGTGTACTTGTACTCAAACTTATATTTTCTAATGGAGTATTTAATGTTTTTACCCAATCAAGAATATTATTGAAATCGGGATGTTCGTTTTTCATATATAAAAGTAGTAATCCGTTTTGAATAACAGCATTTTCAACATCTGGTAAAGCTTTAGCCTTCTTAACAAAACCATTTTTAAGTTCTGCTAATTTTATAGATATTATATTATTAGTAGGAATTAAAGCTTTCAACTCATCAGAAGTACCAATTGCCTTCAATTCCCCTTGGTCAACTATTGCAATCCTATCACACAATTGCTCAGGTTCCTCCATATAGTGAGTTGTTAGAAATATAGTAGTACCTGATTTATTTAGTTCAAGCATCTGTTCCCATAAAATAGTTCTATAGCTTGGATCCAGGCCAGTTGTTGGTTCATCTAGAAACAAAATATCCGGATTGTGCATGATTGCTCTTGCAATCTTTAATCGTTGTGCCATTCCACCAGAGTAACTTCTTACATAATCATGCTGACGATCTGTCAAACCGAATCTCTCAAGATATTCATCTGCTCTTTTATTTGCAGTATTATTATCCATTCCAAAATATTTTGCATGATAGATAAGATTTTCTCGTGCAGTTAATCCTCTATCTAAGTTATTGTGTTGAGCTACCACACCAATCTTTCTACGAGCTAAAGCTGGATTTTTTACTAGTGATTCTCCATCAATTAGAATATCACCAGAGGTAGCTTCTTTCTGTGTTGTAATCATACTTATAGTAGTACTTTTTCCTGCACCATTTGGTCCTAGGAATCCAAATACCTCCCCTCGTCTCACATCAAAACTTATTCCTTTAACCGCTTGGATTTTTCGATTTTTGCCTAATGTGAATTCCTTCTTTAAATTTCTTACTTCTAAAATATTATTTGACATTACCTTACTCCTTTCTTATTTAAATACATTCTATAAATTAATTTTTGATAATGTTTCTATTTTGCTCTACCCTCCCCCGGAGGGGGGTACTGTACTTTTATAATAATACTTCTTTTCTCATATGTCAACTATTATTTTTTATTTTTTTATAATCTGTTTTACTAACCTGTCATATATCATCTCCTTTGCAATATCAATATACGACATTACCCCACGTAATGGTCAAGAGGCTCTATTGAAGAAATTAATTTAAATCGAGATACAAAAAGCCCCAATTACCTTTTTAGATAATCGGGACTTTCATCCATTTAATATTGTTATTTTCTTTTTCCCACAAGTATAGTTAAATCTAATGTTATAGATGAGATATCTATTTCATATAAGCTGTTTATTCCCTCAATGTTCTCTCCCCATGTTAATGGAGTCATTTTTATTAGAAAAGGCAAAAGTTCCTCATCAATACTAAATGTATAATTTATATTTTGAACGTATACAACTTCTACTTTACTTGTAAAGTAGTCTACTACCTTATCATTAGAATAATTTTTATTTTTATAAATTGCTTCTCTTAATTCTTTAAGATATAGCTGCCCTGGGACTACCTTTATAATAATTCCCTCATCTGCTAATATCCTTTCAAATTCTAGATAATTCGCAGGAGAAAGTATATTTAATATCACATCAAAACTTCTATTTTCAAAAGGCAATCTCGTTAAATCAGCCACAGTCCAAATAATATCACTACTATTATTTGATGCAATATTAATTCCTTCCTTGGATATATCAGCACCAAACATATTACATTTTAAGTCCCCACTAATTCTCTGAGAGAGATTATAAAGGTGAGACCCTTCTCCACATCCTGCGTCTAAAATATCTAATTCTTTTTGGCCACCTGTGGATTTTTTATATTTATGAATTATATTGCTTATCTCATCAATCAATGGGTCATAGAATCTCTTATCACAAACTTTATGCCTAGCTACAAATAATTCTTTGGAATATACAATGCTATATGCGGAAGTTAACAGATTCAAATAGCCCTTTCTTGATATATCAAAGCAGTGATTTGAGCTACAAGTTAAGCTATAAAAACTATTTAGACACATAGACTCACCGCATACAGGACACCTAAATTTTTCTTGATTTTTTCTTATTAATTCTGCTGCTCTATGCTTTTTTTTAACTTTATTAATATACATATTTTGAATTCACCTCATTTGATAATCTGATATGAATTCTCGAAAATAAACATCATAGACTAACATAAAAAAGCTGCAAATGAACATAATTCACCTGCAGCCCTTATATATTTCATTAATTACACACATCAAATATAGATTAAGAAAATAATCTTCTTAATGTTTGCAATGGAATATTTATTTAAGGTCAGTATAATGCTCTTTACCAGAATCCTAAAATAAGGTACAATAAATAAACCTAAAATATTAGGTCTTTTTTTCACCTTATCTTTATTTAGTTATTTAAATTAAACTAAATAACGGAATCTTATAAAGAAATATCCCACTTTTAACACCTCATCCTTTTTTATTTTGACTAATTATATCATGAGCTTGATTGACTATCAATAGGTATAAGACATTTCCATTTCATCATCAAAAGATACGCTGTGATATTCTTAAATCTCAATCAATACTTGTCTTATATTGAACCATACCTGGATAATATTAATAAACTCCCTTATATAATTATCATTGTAAAAACAAAAAAGCTTTGTAAAATTAATTAATCTTACAAAACTTTTCAATACCATAATAAAAAATATACGTTAATATTGTTTAAATTAAAAAATAGGTAATTAGTTTAATTTTAAAGAGACTCTTGTAAATTCACTTTCATCTTCAGAAATTAAGTATAAACTAAATTCATTTAAATTTTCTATTTCTGAAGTTGGGATAGAGAATTCAATATTTTGCACCCCATTAACTTCCCTTATTCTACAATCTAATATTCTATTTGAAATATCAGCATAAGCATAGGATGCTTTTTCCCCTTCTATAGGAATAGAGAAATTAGTCAAATTAGTATTTGATTTTTCAAAAGTATTATCTTTTGCATATGCAAATTTACTCTCTGAAAGATTAGAATAATCCTTTAAATTTTTATTATAAGTAGAATTTTTCATTTTATCTACAGGAAAATAGTAATCTGAATGAGTATATTCTGTAGACTCAAACAAAACTATATCTGGATTAAAAATATTTATATAATAATCATAATCAATTACATTATGATAATTGTGTACCATAACTAACTCTGAAAAACTTTCCGTAAGAAACTTCTCTCTTTCTTGAAAGTAACTTCCTCCAAAAATAAGTATCTTAGGCCCATCTTTATTATTAGGATTTTTATAATGAGAAAAACTTCTAAATTTTTCGGATTTCTTAATCTCATTATTAAAATCAGTAACATAGATAGAATTATTGTTTTTTAAATTATAATGTGTAGTTTTTTCATCTATAGGAAAATATGAAGCTGGAAGAGTTGTATTAGTATGTTCTACAGCTTCAAATTTATTGATATCAAATTTATCCACTGTTGAATCTAAATCATGTAATCTATCTAATATAGATGAAATTCCAATAACAGCTCCAGTTTCATTCCAATGACCGGCATCATATTTTTTATCAAAAACTTGTTTGGAATCTTTAGCATTCGTCAATGCTTGTCCAGTATATAAATAATTAATATTTTTGTCTTTAAGAAGGTTTAAAAAATAGTTAAGATTTTTATTATCATAATTATATCCCTCTGGTAAAAATTCAGAGTATACAGTTGCTTTACTAGGTTCAACAGCATATAAAAATTCTATATTTCTATCTGTACAGTAATTTTGAAAATTTAAGATAAAATCAGAATAAACTTCTTGAAACTCTTTATCTAGTTTATTCTCTTGTAATTTCGAAAAAATATATCCGTCTTTTCCGTACTGATAACTCGGATGTATCATTTCATCAAATAGTAAATTCATTCCTTTAGTATATACATTAACCATTTCAGTTCTAAATCCTATACGATCTTCTATATAATTTTCTGCATTTTCAGTAACACTACCTTGCGAAAATATCTCTGAAGAATCAATGAGCTCCCTATTATCTATATCTGAAACTTGATTAGGTTTTAAATTCATGTTAAATATAGGCAATGCAATGATAAAAATAAATAAAACTATTCTAAAAAGATGTATTTTTTTCATACACTAACATCTCCTTTAAAATTGAAAATAAATAAATGGACTATATGTGGAATTAACTATAAATATTATTGCAACAATTAATAACATTCCAATAAATATTGTTTTTACTACTTGAAATATCTTTTTATTTTGGTGTGTTCTTAATAAATTACTGATTATAGGAGTATATCCTACGATTGACATAAATATCCAAAATGCTAATTTCTTATTAACAAAGTAGCTAAATTGGAATGTAACTGTTGTAGCTTTATTTATGCCAAACATTATTGATAAATAATTTATTGCATCTATTAAACCATTGGATCTAAATAACACCCATCCTAATATAACAATAAACATAGTAATTGCTGTTTTTATAAAAGATGGGATTTTTACATACCATCTTTTCTTATTTATAAGTTTTTCAATAATTATAAATACACCATGCCATACCCCCCATGCAATGAAATTCCATGAAGCTCCATGCCATAAACCTGTAACTAAAAAAACAATGAAAAGATTTAAATACGTATTGCCTGTCCTATTTCCACCTAATGGTATGTAAAGATATTCTTTAAACCACGTAGATAAAGATATATGCCATCTTCTCCAAAATTCAGTTATAGATTTTGATATATATGGATAATTAAAGTTTTCCATGAATTTAAAGCCAAATAAATGACCTAACCCAATAGCCATATCAGAATATCCTGAAAAATCAAAGTATATTTGAAAAGTATAGCAAATAGCTCCTAACCATGCTGTAGGCTGATCAATTCCTGTATTTGAAAGTGAAAATATTGTATCAGTTATCCCAGCCAAAACATCAGCAATAATTACTTTCTTGGATAATCCTATAACAAATCTTTCAATACCATAACTAAAATATTCAATAGTTTCTTTTCTTTTTCTTATTTGATCATCTATATCTTTATATTTTACAATAGGGCCTGCTATTAATTGAGGGAAAAATGATATATATAATGCAACAGAAAAAATATTTTTATTAACTTTTGCATCATTTCTATATATATCAATTATGTATGACATACCCTGGAATGTAAAAAATGAAATACCTATAGGTAATATAATTTCTTTATATTGAAAACCAGTATTGAAAATTCTATTAATATTTCCTATTGCAAACCCGTAATATTTATAATAGAAAAGTAAACTTAAATTTAGCATTATACCAATTAATAAAATAATCTTTTTTAATCTTTCTTTTTCTTTTGACTTGTCAACAAGTAATCCAAATATATAATTTATTAAAATACAAGTACCTAATAATGGTAAGTTCTCTATTCCTCCCCATGCATAAAATAATAAACTTGCAAAAAGAGATATATAATTTTTCAAAGACTTACCAGTAAAAAGATTTCCTAATGTATAATAAATCAACAAAGTTACTGGCAAAAATATAAAAATGAATATCTGAGAACTAAATACCATATTCTCACTCCTCACACCAAAACAATATAGTTTATTAATATAGCCTATAATTATTTATTATATATAACTTTGAGAAGTTTTTTTGCTTTATGAACAGATATTTAACATAAAGTTTATAATTTTTTTTAATATAGTTATATTTTTTTATATATTTATTTTATAATTAATATCTTCTCATACTAATCCCATTGAAATAAATTCATCATATCTTTCGTAATGAAAAAAATTTTTAATTTTAAAAACAAAATAACCTATAAGTTTTATAATTATTTAAATTACTGACTTATAGGTTATTCATCTTTTATATTGCTCAAACATGCATATTTATCTGAATAATTCATTTCAAAGAAAGAATATTAATAATGTTTTGAGTTATAAATAATAACACAAATTCTTTATAATTCATAATATGTGTATATATAGAAGTTAGAATAGGAGTGTAAAATTAAAAATGAAAAATTTCAAATCCTTTCATGGCACTATTACTATGATTTCTGATTTTTGGACAAATGCAACTGGAGAAGGATTAGGATGTTATAAATTAATATCTGTAGAAAGCGAAGATGGAAATTTAGTAAATTTCGTAGTGACACCATATACTTATTTTGTAAATCATGTAATGGTGGCAGTAGGAGATATGGTAACTGGATTTTATGATGCAAATGTACCTGTTCCTCTAATTTACCCACCACAATTTCAAGCAATTGTTATGGCAAAAGATAGACAATACCAAAATGTGAAAGTAGATTATTTTAATGGTCAGTTAGTAAGTAGTGATAACCAATTAAAATTAAATATTGGACCGTATACTCAGATATTACTAGAAAATGGCCAACTCTTTACTAGAAACCCTGCAAACCGCAACCTAATTGTTGTCTATGGAGCTACCACAAGAAGTATACCAGCCCAAACCACACCATATAAAATTATTGTTATGTGTCGATAGTTTAAAATAAGAGCTTTACTTTTGCGCGAAATTTTTAATGATTTCGCGCATTTGTTAATTGAATATTTCACCGTTCCTCCGAAACAATATCAATACTTTGAAATCTGCTCTTTAATACCAGCTTACGTAAAAAAGAATTATACATAAAGGGACACTTCAGTAGTTTTAAAAAGATCTTCAAACGAATATTAAAAGTTTTTAATCTATATTTTTTGTTGGCATTTTTACTATGATCATTCAGCACTTCACTCAAAATCCGTGCGCTATTAATAGCTGAACTGATTCCCTCCAGTGAACTGGGGCTGATAAATCCCGCAGCTTCCCCAATCAAAAAAGCATTATCCTTACCGCAGCAAAAATCATGGAATGTGGACGGTCGAAGTACCATGCAGGCCTCGGTTTTCATAGGTTCTCCGAACCGGAATCCAATTTTCTCTAATTTTTTTTTCTGATTTTCAAATCGTTTCCTGGAATTATCCATAGGAAACGCACCACCAAAAATAAACTGATTGTCCTTAGATATGGACCAAGAACAGCAATCGGTATTTTCCAGGTCGAAAATACAGGAATAAAACGGATTGGCATGTGTTTCAGGAAACCATTGCTGTATTGACATGTAAGTTCGTATTTTCTTTTTAGGATAAAGAGTGTGGCGTACCAAGGAATTGGCCCCGTCTGCTCCAACCAGATATTTGGCGATGATGACATGTTCCGTACCGTTTTCATGAAAAGTTACCCGGTAACCTTCTGGTATTTTTTCAATGGAAGAACACCGAGAATTGCTGTGAACTTTCACATGGTTCGGAATAAGTGATTTCATCCATAAATCAAATTTATGACGATCAAGATTAATATAGAATCGTTGATAATGGCGGACGAGATCATTTTTCAGATCTATAGTTTTAACAGCAAAAATCTGAGGGTCTACCATTACATCCTTTGGAATTGTCATATCTAACTTGGCCAATGCTTTCTGCGCGTCGGAAGAGAGCAATCCGCCGCAAGGTTTCTGAAATCCTTTTTCGTAAGAGTCCTTTTTATCAATGGCAATAATTTTATATTTTTTAGAAAGCAGTCGTGCCAATGTAGATCCAGAAGGGCCCAACCCAATAATTGCAATATCATATGTCATAATCATTACTTCTTTCATCCTTACTTTCCATTCTCTAAATCATCGTCTTCTCTGTACTCTAAAATATCTCCCGGTTGGCATTGGAGTATTTTGCACAAAGCATCAAGAGTGGTAAAGCGAAAAGCTTTTGCTCTCTGATTTTTAAAATTTGATACATTTGCCATTGTCATTCCTAATTGTTCTGACAACTCTGTTAAAGACATTTTACGTTTTGCCATCATAACATCCAAGTTAACTATAATCATATTTGATTTCCCCCTTTTTAGAATGTCAAATCATTTTCTTCTTTGATTTCAGCAGCTCTTTTAAATATGCTAGACATTAGCAAACACAAGAATCCAGCTGTTAAAGCAACAAAAGTTACGATTATCAAAGGTAGTACAGTAATTGCATATAGATAAAAATCAAATACTAAGTATAAAAATAGGTTGCTCAGAATGTAAATAACTGCTTCTGCAAATGCACAGATGGCAATCACTTTAAACTCTTTTGATATGATTGGTGAAAATGAATTTTCACCTGTAAGTAATTCACAAATTTTTTTCAACTTAAATAAGGCTAATACATAAGGAACTGCGCAAGCATAAATACATGCTGTCAATATCCATTTCATATTTGGAACTGATGGTTTCATACCTGAAGTTTTTATAAGTGCTGTCAGCGCAAGTGGAGTGCCTATAAGTGTAAGAATTGTTAAAATGATTCCTACAACAACTAATTTATTTAATATTTTTGAAGTTGTTCTCTCTTTCATAAAATTACCTCTCTTTGAAATGGTTTTTATTCATTATTTACATCCTTATTATATATTAACATTTCAATAATTACAATAATTATTTATCGTTACTCTTTATATTTTTATCGCTTCAGTTGATATTCCTTTCACTTATCATAGTCAATAATCCATGTAAGACAGGTCCTAGAATATCCTCTTCCTATATGATTATCAAAGAATGAATTTTGTAATTTAAATGCTATGATACTTGATGACATAGTATTTCTGTGAATAGAATCACATTTCCTAAAAATGGATCATATGATAATGTTATAAGCTTTTGAAAGGAATGAGCAATATGTATAATGCTTATAAAACATATCCATGCCCTTATTTCGTAAACACATCAATGTATAACTCAAACATTATGTATAATGCTTATAGGAATTATCCATGTCCTTACTGCGTTGATACATCAATGTATAACTCAGACTTGCCAAATCATTTTACTAATCAGTATATTCCTTTTACTGATGAAATGGAGTATGATTCAATATTTGATTTTTCACAATCAGTAAGGGATGACTGTTTAATTAAATTGAAGGATTATGGGCCAGAACCCTTTGTAGTCAATATCGATAAGGCTACTAAGCAAAACAATGCTTATCGTACTGCTTTATGGACAGGAAACCATTTGCAAGTTACTTTGATGAGCATCAATGTTGGAGATGACATAGGTTTAGAAGTTCATCCTACAGTTGATCAATTCATACGTATTGAAGAAGGTCAAGGTCTTGTTCAAATGGGTGATAGAAAAGATAAGCTAGATTATCAAAGAAAAGTCTCTGATGACTTTGCCATTATGGTACCTGCTGGTAAATGGCACAATGTAATCAACACCGGTAATAAACCACTTAAATTGTACGCTATCTATGCGCCACCTGAGCATCCACGTGGTACGGTTCATGAAACAAAAGCAATTGCACAAGCTGCCGAAGATCACTAAAGGCACTAATATCAAAATGGACTGTGGAAAAAGTCTGTAAAAACAGCCTTCTAGGATAAAATCAACTTATCATAGAAGGCTGTTTTTTTATTACAAGAAGAAAGACACTTAGATTTTTTAATTTAAGTGTCTTTAAATTTTCTTTATTGATTTCTATATTGAAAGTTATATTCCTTGCTGTCACAGTTTTTTATATTGATGCCCTTAATAACAAAATGTGAGGTATCCTCCTTTGATTATCCTCTACTTTATATAACTTTAGAATTGTTTTTATTTTATATATTTATAAGTAAACTCTTTATTATAATAATCCTTTAATTCCCCAGGTGGCAATCTTTGAATTATTTCCTGAGCAATATCTTCCCAAGTATATAAAATAAAATGATCTGTAAATTTGCGTTCCAATATATATTCTCTTGCTTTTAAAGCTTGTTTCCTTACACTATAATTTTCTTTAGGATATAAGAATACAACATAACTATCTTCACTAATATAGACTATGTTTCTCATAATTTGATAATTATTTAAAAAGTATTCTTCAGTTTTAAAAATTCCCTTTATAGCTTCATTATTATATAACAGTGGGTTATATACTTCTCTAAATTTATCTTTATGTACCTCATCATTTTGAGCTTTTCCAAACTCATTTTCAGTATATTTAACCTCAAAATATATTTTTATGCCAGACTTTAATTTAATATAAAAATCAAAATTAGTTTTTCTTCCTTGCCCTTCTTCTAATTCTGATTCTTTCTCAAAGCTTATATCCTGGATTTCATAATTACTGTCTTTTTCTACTCCTATAATATCTAAAATTAACCCTATATATTTTTCTTTAATCAAAGGATAGAAAAAATTAATGCACATGGCTTGAGATGAATTCAAATGATGAAAATATTTATGAAACTTAATTTTACTATAATCTGATTTATAGAAATCCGCTCTATAATTTTCAATTATGTTTAATTCTTTCTTATCTTCTGGTAAGATGTGCTTATATAAAATTTCTTTACCTTGATAAATAAATTTGCCATCCTCTTTCGTTTTTAATTTATTAATTTTATATTCTCCCATATGTTCTTTAACACGTGTTTGAAAATCCCTTAAGTCAAGAATAGCGGCTTTGTCATTCCAATAAGAGCTGATAGATGCAAGCCTTCCTAAGGAAAAGTTGTCTTCTACTATAAAAACACAAGCTGAGCCGTAGGCCAATTTATCCTTAGGTAGCTCCATAACATCATCATAAGAGCAATCAATGCCTGCCATATACATAAACGCTCTAATCACTTCTAAATCTGTACTTTCATCAAGACTATCAACAATTATCATTTGTTTATTTTTAGAGATATAGTAGGGACTTTTTTCATCTGAGTAAGACATGCTTTTAATATAGGTTGTTTTAGATTCATCTTTAGTATTATTTGCATTTAAGGTTTTAGCATCTAATTTACAAACTTCTAAACTTCTTCTTTTAGAATACCTTTCAAGCTCTTTAATGGTTTTATTTTTGTTACCATTAATTCTTACTATAATTAATGGTTTTCTACCAAATAAATCATCTAAAAATATATTTAATTCATCTGGTAAATGCAAATCTAATCCTTGATCACCTATTTTTATATTCCCCAATAAACTCATCTCCTATTTCCCTATTTTTACAAAGTAATTTTATATTTAGCTAATGATAATATTTTGATTATATAATTTATCCATTCTATGAAATTCCAAATATTCCTTCTTAATTTCTATATAATATACACAATCTAAATCTTGTAACCAAACTTCTTAAATGGATTTCTACATAATAAAATAGAATTGGCGTAAAATTTCTCCTTTGTTTTACATTTTCCCCCATAAAAATTGACAACTTTTAAACAATATACTATAATCTGAAATATTTAGAGACCTTTTAGTAAGTGAATAAAAAGTAATTATCCTTTAATTTTTTTATTAATAATTTATATTTTAATAAAATATTTCTATGCAAAAAACATTTCCATTTTCCAAACAAATAACTTATTGAATATGGCAAAAGGAAGTGATGGGAAAGCTAATACTCCAGCTCTATATAATAATTAAATAAGTAATTTATTAATAATGAATACATAAATTTTATAAAGTTTATATCAATTCGTAATAATTTGGAAAGTTCAAATGTTTTAAATATCATTCCTAAAAGTTAAGACATTACTTAGCTTAAAATTCAAAAGTGAAAAGACGGAGGTAAACAATGAATCAAACAAATCATTTATATTATGCAAATCATCCTATTATGTGGATTGTATCTATAATAGGTATATCTGTTGTATTAATTCAATCTGCATTAATACTTAAAAAATCAATTAGAGCGGGTTTAGATATGGGAATGGATTATTCTAGAATGAAGAAAGGTATTAAAACAAGTGCCATTGGTAGCATTGGCCCAGCATTAGGTGTTGTTGGAAGCCTATTAGCTCTACTAGTAACTATGGGATCTCCTGTATCTGCATTTAGATTAAGCGTAATTGGCGGTTCTAACTTTGAGGCTATGGCAGCTAACTTTGGAGCTCAAGCTTTAGGATCAGAGCTTTCTACTAATATGACTCCTGTCGTATTTACAAATGCTCTATGGACAATGGCATTAGGTTCCCTTGGATGGATAATATTTGTATTTTTATTTGCACATAAAATGGATAAAGTAAATAACTTATTAACAAATGGAAGAAAAGCATTGTTACCAGCAGTTAGTATAGGAGCTATGCTTGGGTCTTTTGCATATTTTAACGTTGGTAATTATTTAAAATTCAAGACAAACCCAGATATAACGACTTCCGCAATTTCAGGTCTAGTTATTATGATCATTTGCTTGAAGTTAGGAGATAAAAAATTTAAATGGTTAAAAGATTGGGCACTAACAATTGCAATGTTCGGAGGAGCGATTATTGGGACTATAGCATTTTAAAACAAAGGAGGACTACTGTAGATGAATGTTTATGATAAATATATTAAAGATATTACAAGGATTGGTAGATTCACTATGATTCTTGGGATAATTGTGAGTTTACTTCCCCCACTGGTTATGACTGTGATATTCGGATTTAATCCTGGACTTGGAGCAATTTTAGCTGGAACAATTTCTCAGATGTCAGTTTCTGGGGCTTTTTATTTTAGTGAGCCTATTAGTTATTTTCCCATCGTCGGTAGAGCTGGATTATACATGGGATTTTTATCAGGAAATTTAGTGAATATGAGAATACCAGCAGCAGTATCTGCTTTAGAAGGATCAGGTTATAAATCTGGTACTGATGAAGGAGCCATTATGGGAACCATAGGAATAGGAGTTTCTATATGGGTTGGTATTGTATTTTTATTATTATCTGTGTTAGCTGGACAAACTGTCTTAGCTGCATTACCTCAGTCTGTTACAAAAATGTTATCTCTTATTATTCCTGCATTGTTTGGTGGAGTTTTTGCTCAATTTGCATTAAAGTCTCCAAAATCAGGTATATTTGCTCTTGCTATTTCTTTTATAATGACAAAGGTTGTTAATATTATTCCAGGTAAACCATCATTTATTGTTACTCTAGTTTCAGTATTTGCTACAATTTCATTTGCTAAAAAACAATTAAGTAAACAAATAGATACTAAATAACTTTAGAGTAGTTGATAATGATTTAGTATTAGGAGGTATAATATTGAATAAGCAAAGATTATTAAATAATCTAATTGAAATGTTAAAAATTCATTCACCTTCAAAAAAAGAAGGAGAATATGCGAATTATCTTGTTAATTTATTAAAAGAAATGGGCGCCTTAATATACTTGGATGAAGGGCATCTAGAATATGGTGGAGATTCCCCTTCAATAATAGCTAAATTTCCCGGTGATATAGAAGGTGACGGAGTAACCCTTGCTGCTCATATGGATGTGGTAGAACCTAATTCAAATGTAAATCCCATAGTAGATGGTAATATAATTAAAACAGATGGGACAACCACATTAGGTGGAGATGACAAAGGTGGAATAGCAGCTATTATAGAATCTTTAAGAACTATAATAGAGGAAAAGATTCCACATAGGGACATTTATATTATTTTAACACCTTGTGAAGAGATCGGTATGCTGGGTGCCAAATATTTTGATTGGAATACGGTGCCCAGGGATATGTTCCCTGCAAAAAATATGATTGTTGTTGATAATGCTGGAAAATCTGGACTTATTGCGCATTCTGCTCCAAGTAAATATGATATTGAAATTTGTTTTCAAGGGAAAAAAGCTCATGCTGGCATAGAGCCTGAAAAAGGAATCAATGCTATAACTGTGGCATCTTATGCTTTATCTCTTATGAATATAGGTAGAATTGATAATTTAACAACATCCAATATTTCAAAAATAAACTCCGAGTTTCCATCAAATGTAGTTCCTGATGTATGTAGAATTAATGGAGAAATCAGAAGTCATTCTGAAGATAGAATTTTAGAGATTATTGAATTGTATAAAAAATCATGCGATGAATCCATCGAAAAACTTGGTGGTAGCTATAAATTAGATTATAAATGTGATTATCCAGTATTAAAGCCAAAGGATAACTTAGTTTTTGCAAAACAATTCGCTAAAATATATGAAGAGTTAAATATTCCTTCAGAGCTTAAGGTTATTGGCGGAGGATCAGACAGCAATATATTTGCAAAACAAGGATTTAACTCAATTATCATTGGAGTTGGAATGAACAATGTACATACTGTTGAAGAATATTTAGAAATTGATGAACTACTGAAGACAACAGAAGCTCTTGTTAGATATATAAAAAGAGAGTCTTTAGATTAAATAGAAAATAGGATTAATTATAAAGCATAATAATAAAAAGTCATAAGGTAAAAAATACCTTATGACTTTTTATTATATATTATTTAAGGTTGTTAGTTATTTTGCAGTTTCTTTAGCTGATGGAAGAATTACTTCTACTTCAGAGTGTGGACGAGGAATTACATGAACTGAAACTAGTTCACCAACACGTTGTGCTGCTGCAGCTCCAGCATCAGTAGCAGCCTTTACAGCACCTACATCACCTCTTACCATAACTGTTACAAGACCACCGCCAACATACTCTTTACCAATTAAATAAACATTTGCAGCCTTAACCATAGCATCTGCAGCCTCAATTGAACCAACTAATCCTTTTGTTTCGATCATTCCTAATGCATCATATTTCATTTTAAAATCCTCCTATTTTCTTTCATTTTTATTTAATAACTTATATTATAATCTTTAATTTTTATGTTATAATTTTAAATTTTACTTTACAATTTTTACTTTTGAACCACAAGCAATGTTCATAGCATTTGCTTCTTCAGTATCGATATGGCATTCAAGTTTAGAAGCATCATTTGCTCTAATAACTACATTGTTGTAAATACCACCTCTTAGATCATCAAACTTGATAGAAACTATCTGACCATCAGAAATACCAAGGCTCTTAGCATCTTCTGGTGTCATGTGTATATGCCTTTGCGCAACTATTAAGCCTTCTTCAATCTGAACTGAACCCTTTGGTCCAATTAATGTAATTCCAGGTGTCTTGCTTAAATCACCAGATAATCTTGGATGCGGAACAGCACCAAGCTTAAAGCAATCTCCAGCTAATACTTCAACCTGAGTCTTACTTCTTGTAGGTCCAAGGATCCTAACTTTTTCAATTGCACCCTTTGGCCCACAAATTGTTAAAGTCTCTTTGCATGCATACTGACCAGGCTGTGATAAATCTTTCATCTTTGTCATCTGATAATTTTCACCAAATAGAATGTTTAAATCTTTCTGCGAAAGATGTATATGTCTATTTGAAACACCTACTGGAATTTCACATGAATTATTTTTTACCTCTGTATTAGCTTCGTTAGCTTGTACAGCTTCCAGTAAAAGCTTCAATATAGTTTCACATCTATCCATTTAGATTTCCCCCTTCATAGCCTTTACTATCTGATTAACTAATTTCATAAGCTCTTCATTATTAGTGCCTGCGCTATTATTAGTACTATTATTAGCATTGCTATTAGTACTATTGCACTTTGATGCAGCTACATATTCAGCAGGACTTAATGTTCCACATTGATTTTGTGTAGAACGACAGTTATCAGCAGTCTTTATTCTATTAAAAGTTGAATCAGCAGAAGCTAATGTGGCACAATCCTTCAAGCCATAAGCAACTCTCTTTATATTAACTAAATGCATTGGAGTAACATTTTCAGATACTGAACTGCCTCCCCAAGTACCACAGCCAAGTGTAAATGATGGTATAAGACCTGTGCTTGCACCTGTTCCACCTTGGCTACCTCCAGTATTTACTAAAATACGTGCAGCTGGCTTTTTAGTAAATTTCATTACTATATCTCTATCTTCAGTATGAATGCTCATTGTATGTCCAATTCCATTTTGAAGTAATTCAATGCTTAACTCACATGCCTCTTCCCAGTTCCTTACTGTATAGAAACCAAGTACTGTAGTAAGCTTTTCGAAAGATAATGGATAGCCTTCGCCCACGCCCTTCTGTTCACCAATAAGTACTTTAGTTCCTTCTGGAATAGAAATCCCTGCAGCTTTTGCAATAACCTGAGGAGATCTACCAACAAACTTAGCATTCATATTGTGTCCATTCTTAAACAACAAATCACAAACTTTATTAGTTTCCTCTGTTGTCATAAAATATCCACCTTGTTTTTTAAATTCTTCAACAACCAGATCATGATTACACTCTTCACATATAATTGATTGCTCTGATGCACAGATTGTACCATTATCAAATGTCTTACTTGCAATTATATTTCTAACAGCCTGCTGAACATTAGCGCTTCTCTCTATGTATGCTGGAGAATTACCTGCGCCTACTCCAAGTGCAGGTTTACCAGCACTATAAGCAGCTTTTACCATACCTGGACCACCAGTTGCTATAATGATAGCAACTTCCTTACTCTTCATCAATTCATTTGTTGCTCCAATACTTGGCATAGAAATGCATCCAATAATATCTTTAGGGGCTCCTGCTTCAATAGCTGCCTCATTCATCAATTTAGCTGCTTTAATTGTACATTCTGCAGCAGATGGATGTGGCGAAAATACTATAGCATTTCTAGATTTAATTGCAATCATAGACTTAAAAATAGTAGTTGATGTTGGATTTGTAGATGGTACTATCCCCATTACTAACCCAACTGGTTCTGCAATTTCAATGAGCTTATTTGCCTCATCTTCTCTAATTACACCAATAGTCTTCATATCTTTTATTGCATCATACAAAATTGTAGATGCTAAATGGTTTTTATAAGTTTTATCCTCAACTTTACCAAAACCAGTTTCTTCTACAGCCATTTGCGCTAAACATGTTGCATTTTCTTCAGCAACTTTAACCATGTTGCGTAAAATTTTATCAATTTGTTCTTCACTGTAATCAGCAATTTTTTCTGTTGCAACTTTTCCTAAACGCGCAAGATCTCTTGCTTCTTGTATAGAGCGCAAATCTCTATCGAAATTTTCCATTTTATCATTCCTTCTTTTTACAATATTTGTGCATTAAAGTTATTTGTAATATGCTCTTATTTTAGCAATTAATAATTTCTTACTTGCTTTTGAGATTACTTCATCTGTAATCTTTAAGTCATTGTATTGACGAGCTAAATTTCTAAGTTTTATTAACTTAAGCTTATTTAACACTTCAATAGCTTTTTCTATTCCATTATCTTTTACTAATTTATCTAAAGTTTCCTTCTGTAAATTCTTTAAATCTATTTCTGAAGAATCAGCGTTATTTCCATCTTTTGAATTCTCATCAACTGGGTTATCCATTATTACATTTGACTCACCAGTATCATTGGAAATTTCTTGGATATTTTCAGTATCATTATCATTATTATTCAAATCATCTATATCCATTGTTGTATTTCTAGCTTCAATAATACTGTCTAATTCTTCATGTGAATCTGGTATTGCATGTTCTGAAGAATCAGTGTTATTTTCATCTTTGAAATTCTCATCAATTAAATTGTCCATTATTACATTTGATTCACCAGTATGATTACAAATTTCTTGGATATCTTCAGTATCATCGTTATTCAAATCATCTTTATTCATTGTTGTATTTTTAATTCCAATAATACTGTCTAATTCTTCATGTGGACGTGGTATTACATGTTCTGAAACCAGCAATGAACTATCAAGTCTTTTAACAGCTGCAACACCAGCTTCTACAGCTACTTTTACTGCACCTACATCTCCAGTTACTGCTACTGAAACAAGCCCACCACCAACATAAGTTTTATCAAAAATGCTAACATTTGCTGATTTAAGCATTGTATCCACACTTTCAATTGCTGCTAGCAATCCTCTTGTTTCTATTAATCCAAGTGCCTTCATAGCTTAATCCTCCTAAAGTTTACTATCAAAGATCCGCCCAATTTGCAGGATAAGTAGTATAAAATATCCTTGCTTTATCAGGTGAACCCCAGACCACCTTAGAGCCTGATGGTACAAATACTACATCCCCAGGATATGCAGTATAAGTCTTTCCATTGATTTCTATTGTTAAAGTTCCTTCAATAACGTAATCAATTTCTTCATAGGTCAATTCCCAATCAAAGCACGAATTTTCTATTGTTAAAAACCCAGCACTCATTTTAGATTCTTTCTTGCTAACTAATTCTTGATAGTAAGCTTTTGCATTTGGATTACCTGTATAAAATACATCCATTTTAACTGTATTACCTCTAACAACCTTTAATCCTCCTTTATCACTTTCAGCAACATAAGGCGTATTAGGTTTGTTTAAGCAATTAAGCATCTCTTGCAAAAGACCTTTATCCATTATAGTCTTAAAAAATGTTAACAGCATTTCACTATCTATTCCGTCTACAGAAAGTTTTGGTGCTTCAACTGACTTTATTTCACATTTAGGAGCTTCTGTAGTGAACTCTATACCATTAGCCTTTGCTAAATCTCTAGCTGATGGTGTAATAATTACATTACCATCAATATAAAATTTTGTTCCACCTTGTTCTATCAAGGCTTCAACATCTTTTGCAGCAATCAACCTCTTCACTTACTCACATCCTTTCATTATCAAGTGATTCTTAACTTCAGATGGAGTTTGCTTAAAAGGAATACTTACTCCAACTGAAGCTTAGAAGAACTTATCCAGGGACGTAACATCCGTTATGCACAGCATAAGAACTCTAAATCGCTGAAGCTCAAGAGTTCTAATATCTCCCACTTGTAGAAAAGCAGAGAACTAAAATCTTTGATTTTATGTGAATCGCTTTCACAGAGTGCGATGGGAGTATTACGGATGGTAGTCATCGGATAAATATAAATTTTATATATGGTTATATCCTCTGAATTCATCTAAAATTACAATCTTCATCAATGATTCCTACAACAACTGCATCTACTGGAATATCATCATCACCTAACATTCTGCGAGCTGAGGAACCAGTACATACAATTACTCTATCCCCTATACCTGCACTAATAATATCTACTACTATTAGTCTTCTTCCTTCATTAATGCCACCAATCTCCTCAGCTAGCATAAACTTAAATCCACTAAGTGATTCAGCTTTTCTAGTTGCCCATACATTATCAATCAATCTTGCTGCTATCATAATGCTTTTCCTTCTTCCATCTTAATTTTAATTTCCTTAACTGCTGACTCTACAGAAGCCGTATCTCCGAAAATCCCAATTAAAATCATATTCTGCGGGCAACTTCCTCTAATATCCTCAACTGTAACTCCAACAGCTTTTTCTGCAATATCCGCCGCACAAATCATCTCTATCATTCTTCCTTGAACAAGGCCAACTGCATCAACATTATTTAAATCTGTTTTACAATTTGTTCCCATACGTCGTCTTAGAATATCTTTAGTCCCTTCAGAAGGTGATTTTATAATTCTAAACTCCATATCTATTCACTCTCCTTATTCAATAATTTCTTTTGTGCAACTAAGAGCTATCCCTAAAGGTGTAACAAACATTGGATTTTGAGGTTTGTGTGTATATATTCCTGTTTGCTTTTCAATGATTTCCTCTATTCCAGTTAAACAGCAAGTTCCACCTACCAAAGAAATCTCTTTAACATCATGTCCCTTTATATGATGATTGATAATAGATGAGACCTTTTCAACTACAGGCTTTAACACTGGAAGTAATTCTTTATGCTTTCTATTATCTCTTTTAAATTTATCCGCTTCTGCAAAAGACATACTATATGCACCTGAAATAACTAATGAGAAATGAGTTCCACCAGTTGGTTCATCAGCTACATACACAACTTTTCCATTTTTTAGTATGGAAATACCTGTTGTTCCACCACCTATATCTACAACTGCTCCATTTTCAATTTTAAGCACTGCATTTGCAGCAGTAGGCTCATCTAATATGCTTGTTAACTCAAATCCAGCTGCTTCTACTACATTTTTAATAACTCCTGAATCTAAAGCATCCGTTCCTGGCGGAATAGCTGATGCTGCATAAAGTAGCTCTGCACCTAACTTTTCCTCAAGCTCCTGCTTTAATTCTCTTACAATCTTAACTGCTCCAATATAGTCAACAACCATACCATCACGAACTACACCTGCATATCTATAAGCTCCTGCAACAGGTCTGTAGCTTTCATCTAAAACAGCCAGTACCACGCATGCAGTACCTAAATCAACTCCTGTATAATAAGTTGATGACTCTCCTACAATTGTTTTATTTATAACCTCTTCAAAATCATGAATGAGCTTATCACAATATTCAAAAGTTAATTGTTTCTCTGACATCTTTTTCCTCCAATAATTGAACAAATCATCTGGGATAGTGAGTTAATAATTGAATTTATATTTTTAATAACTTCCTTCCCTAAATTATTATCATCCTCTTCATATACTTCAATCACATATGGATCTAATTCATGAAGCACACAACGAAGCGTATGCAATTTTAGAATTTCCTTGCTTTTTTCAAGTTGCACATAAAATTCTGTAATTTCAAAGCAATCATCAATGCCATCGTAAAAATTAGTTGAATTTATTCCAGCGCATTCTTGACAACTAAGGCTCTCTAATTGGCTTTTTCCTTCTATAAATTTTCTAATATTTGTAATTTTCTTACCTAAAGCAATAATATTTTGTGCTAAGATAATATCTTCATTTAAAATATCACTACTTGTTACAAGGAATAGTGCCTCTACAGATTTTAATTTATAACAGAGCTTCTTCTTATTGTTGTTATTTCCTACTGGCAATGTTTTTGATTGCTTCACTTCAGAAATTTTCTTATTATTGCATGAAACCTCATTTAACATTTTTATACCTCTATCAGACAGATATTGGCGTGCCCCGGGTGTAAGGCGCTCTCCCTGGTTCAATTCATAGGTATTAAAAGGTTCTTTTTTATACAAATCTCTTAAATACTCTTCAGTGATAAATTTCATCATTGCCCCCCTTGCTTTACCCTTCTCCAAATAAATATTTTTTTAAAGCATCAATGCCTATTCCTTTAGAAAAACTAATATGAAAATACGGCTCTGAAACTCCTATCATTTTTAGCTGCCTTATACAATTTTCTTCGTTTTCTGGCATTAAGTCACATTTAGTTACCACTCCTATTACAGGACATGTAAAGGTCCTTGCAAATCCATGGGGATACATATCTGTAGATCTGGATTGGTCAATTAAAATTAATACATGAGACGCATCTTGTGCTGCTGCAATTATATGCTTGTACATCCAAGGATTTTCTATATATGACCCTGGTACATCAATAGTATTTTCACCATAAATCATATCCTGTGTTCTTCTTAATTCACCATGGTAATTGTTTAATTCATTTACTAATGTAGTTTTACCAGATCTTGAAGGACCTATTACCATTATCTGTTTCTTTCTCATGTTCGTGTAATAGGAGCTGGAGTAAATCCAAGCAAATTCTTCAACGTATCATTTACAGCATTAAGTGCCGTTTCAACGCTTTGCACATCCCCATTTATAACTACAGATCCCGTAAAACGATCTAAAAATCCAATTTCAATATCTGCTGCCTTTGTTGCAATGTCTGCTGCTATAATAGCAGTTTCATAGGGACTCAAAGTTAGAATTCCTATGGCTCCCTTTTCATCAATTCCTAATCGTTCGTAGATATCTGGCATGGGTGAGGCAATAACATGAGCGATTGTGATTTGCTTACCTGGTACTGACTCTTGTATAACACGCTGTATATTTCTTTCAAGAAACTCTCCCATAAACCTTACCTTCCATTGTATTATTTGTTTGAAATTGTTTAGTGACGAATCACTTTAACAGGTAAATCGTATTCTTTAATCCAGCCTTCAATTCTATCTAAGTCTTCATTATTTAAGCTTGGATCTCCTTCAATTGGATATTCAATTCCTAACTGATTATATTTATTTACCCCCATCTTATGATATGGAAGTAAATCAATTCCTTTAAAATTCTTATAATCTTTGAAAGGAATCAAAAATTCCATGGCATTTTTAATGTCATCTTTACAATCATTTACACCTTTTAGTAAAGGCATTCTGATTTTAACATTATATTTTCGGCGGAGAAGCTCCTTTAAATTCTCTAATATCTGTTCATTTCTCACACCGGTTAATTGAAAATGTTTATCTGAATCAATATGCTTTAGATCAAATAAGAATAAATCCGTAAACTCCGCCGCCTTCAATACTGTCTCCATTTTTGCATATCCACAGGTTTCAATTGCAGTGTTTATACCTTCTTGTTTGCATGCCATAAGTAAGTTGCAAGCAGCTTCTGGTTGCATTAAAGCTTCACCACCACCTAAGGTAACCCCTCCGCCAGAAACCTCATAAAAGGTTCTATCTTCTTCAGCGATTTCAACAAGCTCAGAAATAGTTTTAACCTCTCCTGCTATAGATAATGCTGATTTTAAACAAGCATCAACACATTTTTGGCACCCAATGCAATCAATATTACGATTTACCTCATGCTTTAGGCTTTCGTTGGAAATAGTATGTATTCCAACTGGGCAAACAGAAACGCAAGCACCACAATTAACACATGAATTGCTTTTAAACATAACTCTATATTTCTTTATCATCCCTTCAGGATTAGCACACCATTTACAGCGAAGAGGACAACCTTGAAAAAATATTAGAGTTCTTACTCCTGGTCCATCATACATATTATATTTTTGCACATTGAAAATGGTTGCTTTTCGTTCGATTATACCTAAGTTTTTATTACCCATACTATTCAATCTCCAGTCTCTTTTATTCCTTAGTAATTTCTAAAATAGCTTCTTATATTTTAGAAATGTGTTAGCATTGTTCTACTAATTATTTCATCTTGAACATCTTTACATAACTCAACGAAGAATGCACTATATCCTGCAACACGAACAATTAAATCACGGTATTGCTCTGGATGTTTTTGTGCTTCAATTAGTGTGTTATTATCTAAGTAGTTAAATTGAACCTCACCAATCCCAAGAGTACAAGCACTACGTAATAGAGTTATAATACCCTCTTCACCTTCTCTTGTATCAAGAAGTCCAGATATAAGCTTAAAGTTATGAACCATACCAATATTCATATTGTCACAAGCCATTTTTGATACAGATTTAATTATTGCTGTCGGTCCCTTATAGTCTGAACCTTGTGATGGACTTATACCATCAGATAATGGCATCCATGCTCTACGTCCATTTGCTGTTGCACCAGTTAACTGACCAAATGGAGTATTATTTGAGATTGATAAAGTACCATGACTAAGTACTGAATACAATGTCTTATATTTACGATGCTCCATTTCAGTAAAGTTAATTAAATCAGCAGCAATGTAATCTGCATAATCATCATCGTTTCCATACTTAGGTGCCTCTAAGCAATCTTTTCTAATCTTTTCATATCCAACAAAATCTGCCTTTAGGGCTTCATTTAATTCTCTTAATGTGTATTTCTTTTCCTCAAATACTAACTTTTTAATAGCAGCCATAGAATCAGCATAAGTTGCTAGTCCACTCCAGATTACTCCTGGTCCGAAGTTATACATGGCTCCACCAGCTTCAACACCTCTACCCTTTTCCATACAACCTTCATACATGATAGACATTAAAGGTTTTGGAGCAAGATCTTTATGAACACGTTGGGAAATTACAGTAGCAACACTAGTCCACTTAGTTACATATTTAATTTGTTCCTTAACTGCATTTTCAAATTCTTCATAAGTTTTAAAATTATTTATATCCCCCATATCTGGGCAAACTTGCTTTTCATACCAAAGAGGTACACCATTATTAAGTACAAGTTCAATACATATCGGCCATTGAGTGTATCCAGTAGATGTCCATTGGTATAATCTACCTGACTTTTGTGGCTCAACGCATCCCATTAAGCAGTAATCTCTTGCATCCTCAATAGAAACTCCTTTAGCTAACATCATTTTTATATGAACATCATCAAAATGACAAGCAGGGAATCCCATTCCTGCACGAACCACATCAACTATCTTTTTAAGATATTTATGAGGTGATTTCTTGTGGATACGGCATGCTAAAGATGGTTGATAAATTTTAACATGACGAACTGCATCCATAAGTAAGTAAGTCAAATCATTAGTAGCATCGCGTCCATCTCTTGTAACACCACCAACACACATATTTACAAATGGTTGATATCCAGCAAAGAACTTAGAGCCACCTTCACTTGTAATCCACATCATTTCAGACATTTTAATAAGCATACAACCAGCTAATTCAAATGCTTCAAAATCATTCATTCTACCTAATTCAATATCAGCCTTATATAATGGATACATGTATTGATCCACACGTCCTATGGACATACCTGTCTGATTTTCTTCAACTACTAATAGAGACTCTATAGTCCAAACAGCCTGAATTGCTTCCCAGAATGTACTTGGTTTATGAGCTGGTACTCTTGCATTAACTTCAGAAATTTTTTGTAACTCTGCCTTACGCTTAGGGTTTGTCTCTTTAGCAGCTAACTGTGCAGCGTATTCTGATAAACGTTTAGCATAAATCATTACACCTTCTGTAGTATCAATTACAGCCTTATAGAAATATATTTTTTCTATATCTTCTGGATTTTCGTAATTAAGCTTTGTAAGATTATCCTTTGCTTCTTGTTGAATATCTAACATACCCTTTTTCATTAAAATCACATCATATCCTGGGTTTGAATCTCCCCCTCCATTAATGGCATGGTAGGAACAGTCTGAAACAAATGATTCACCTGAAAGCTCCCAAACACCTGCTTCACGATACTGGTCTTCACAGTATTCATCAACAGATTTACCTGCCCAGTATGGGAATAGCTCTTCACGCATAATTCTCTTATCTTCTTCAGAAATATAGAATGGATCTTGAGCACGATTACCGATAGTATCAATTTCATCAACCATCCATCTCCATGCAATATCAGGAGAAAAAGCTCCTGCACGAGGTGCACCACAAGGAGCTCCTACAATCAATTCATTATCCTGAATTACTAAAGGTGCAGTTTCGCAACAATATTTAAAGCATTTAGCACGTAGTAAAATCTTAGGCATACCAGGATTTTCTTTAGCTATTTTTGTAATAGCTCTTGCACGATGTGTTGTTATTGTTGGAACATGTTTTAAATAATTTTCCTTTAAATTTAGCAAACGCTCTGTTATTCCATCTGGAATTTCATCACCTTCAGTACTTGCTAATGTTCTTTTTGCAGGTTCTTCCTTTGCAATTTCTTTTGACATGCCCTCAAATATCTTCATTAAACATTCACGTTCTTCAGAAGACATATTTTTAGTAGCTTCCATAAATATATTTGAAAATTCACGAATATCCAAATCCATCCCCCTCATTCTTTACACATTTTTCATATTAATAATTTAATTTTTTATTTTAAATTTTCTATTAATTTTTTCAACACCTTTTCTAAAAATTCTACATCGTTCAAATCGCAACTCTCTTTTGCTTCCACGTCCTTAAGTAAAGGTGTATTTTCTTCCATCTTTCCGTTAACGATTTCATCTGTTGTACGTACTCCATACCCAACTTTTCGAATATATATTAAATTCCTTGGTGAAACATTGTCAGCTGTCATACCATGTCCTGCAGAACCACTACCCAATGTCATTGAAGGAAATAAATTAGTGGTTGCTCCCATACTTCCTAAAGCTCCTGGTGTGTTTACCAATACTCTACCTACTGGTTTTTTTAGTGCAAATTGACGTATAACTTCCTCATCTCTTGAATGTATAATTAAAGTATGTCCATGTCTTTCGCTTAGTAATAATTCAATACATTTCTCACAAGCATGCATCCAGTCATCTTCAATGTAATATGCCAATACTGGACAAAGCTTTTCCCTAGAGTAAGGATTATTTTGTGAAACATACTTTTGTTTTGAAATAAGAACCTTTATATCACTGGCTACACTAAAGCCTGCTCTTTTTGCCAATTCTTGCGCTGATTTACCAACAATATCTGGTTCAGCACTTCCATCGTGACGGAAAAAAAGTAACGCAAGCTTACTAGATTCTTCTTCACTCATAAAATAGGCACCGTTTTTTTCTAGCTCTCTTTTCACTTCAGATTCGATGCAACTATCCACAACAATTGACTGTTCAGCTGCTGAAACAACTCCATTATCAAAGGTTTTACTAGCAATTATATCTTTAACAGCTTGTTTTATATCTGCTGTACGCTCTATGAAGGCTGGACCATTACCAGTTCCCCCGTATATTACTGGTTTTCCAGATTTATAGCATGCTTTTAGCAATCTTGGTACTCCAGTATTTATTATTAATGAGCTATCCTCATGATTCATTAACTCTAATGTTCCATTAGCTGTAACATTGTGAAGATATGCTAGTGCTCCTTCTGGTAGACCATACCCTTCAGCTGCGCGAATTAAAATATCTAAAGTTCTTGAAATAGTGTTTTTAGCTCTTGGATGAGGCGAAAATATAATTGCGTTTCCTGACTTTATTGCAATTAATGCCTTATATATTGTGGTGGAAACTGGACTTGTTGATGGACAAAGGGCAATTATTACCCCCATAGGTACACCTACATCCATAGTTTTATTTTCTTCATCTTTACTAATTATTCCAACACAATTCATACCTTTTAGTCTGTTACTTAAATACTTACAAACGAAGCTATTTTTTATATACTTATCTTCCCATTTTCCATAATCTGTTTCATCATTAGACATCTTTGCAAGCTCACAAACATGCTTTTCTATCTCTTCAGTCATTCTTTCAACGATTTCATCAAGCTTTTCCTGTGAAAAAGTTGCCAATCTTCTTTGAGCTTCACGAGCATTTTCAACAAGAATTCGTGACTCTTGTATGGAGAGTAAATCGTTATCTATTATCCTCATTTTTTCTCTCCTTTCCTCTAAAAATAACTGCAATATACTCTTTTACTTTCAAGGCATTAAATTGGTAATCTTGTAACGTTCAATAATCTTTTCAAGATCTTGATGAGGTCTTGCAATAACAACTGAACTATAAAGATTTCCGCATTCCATATCTTTAACTGCTTTTACTCCAGCTTCAACCGCCGTTTTACAAGCTCCTACATCGCCACGAACAAGTACTGATATGTATCCTGATGCAACGTTTTCGTAACCTATAAGTTCAACATCAGCAGCTTTACACATGGCATCTGCTGCCTCTAAAACAAATACTAAACCAAAAGTTTCAATTAATCCTAAAGCTTCATACCTTGGCATTTAAACATCTTTCCTTCCCCTAAATTTATAAATCTATGTCATGTACCGAAACAATATCTCCAACCTCTCTAATAGGACGTGGCATAACATTTTTTGCTGTTAGTGTACCTATGGCAGCAGCTGCTTCAGCACCTGCTTCTACAGCGGCTCTAACTGCTGCTACATCACCTTTAACCATAATTGTAACTAGCGTTGATCCAACGTTTTCATAGGATATTAATTCAACGTTTGCAGCCTTTAACATTTTATCAGCTGCCTCAAGTGCTGGAACTAGTCCTATTGTTTCCACAAGACCTAATGCCTCATCACCATAATATCTCATTTAAAATCCCTCCTTCCCTTTCTAAGTCCAAAATAAAGATAAGTTAATCTTTAATATATTTATTTATTGTAGCTGCCCCTTCTGCTGGCGCGTGATAATAAACTCTTAGTTCACCACTTTTATTCATATCAAATCTTGTTTCTTCAAGAAGTCCATTTGCTTCCGCTGTCATTAAGGCTGTAATTACAGCTTTCTTATTAAGAGCTTTGAATTTACCATATTCACCTTTTAATGCTTCAATTACATCATCAGCACAAGCTTCTTTTACAGTAGTAAAATGTTTTAATATAGCATAATTAAGCGGTTTCATAATGGTCTACCTCCTTCTTTTTAAATAAATCCATTGGATTCATGGCAATAACTAAGATACCAAAAATCATTAATACAGCTGCCGCCCAAACTATAGGAGGTAAAGCCCATCCACTCATACCTGCAAATACTCCAAGAACAATCCAGCAGCAGAATGGACCCCAGAATGAAAAAGTTCCATTACATGCCATACCAAGAGCTGCACCACACATGCTATTACCGTTATACCAGCACATATATGAAACAAATGCACAAAGACCACTTAAAGCAAACCAAATCATAGCAGGACCGCTTGCAAATGCACTAATAGTTAGACTAGTTGAGAAACCAATACCATCACCAACTACCATACCGAAAATAGGAACTAGAATTATTAAGTTTGCTAATCCTGATGTTGCTTGACGTATTGTTATCCCAATTTCTGAGTCAATCATTGATGTACCATAGCCGGCAACGCATCCTTCAAATCCCCATCCAAGAGCAGCTATAAAAGCAATACCTAGTCCTAAAAGCATTCCTTCTGGCGCATCTCCTGCAAGGCTTGTACTACCGATTAAAAAGCTTGAAAGAACACAAATTACAATACCAGTCATCATACGTTTGTTTAATTCTTGTTTAAATAGTACTCTTCCTAATATAGCTCCAATAGCTGGACAAAGAGCAGTAATAGGGATAACAATAGACCCTGCCATTTGGAGACCAACAACATAAGCTGTACTTGAGATTGGCCCTCCTATAAGAGCAGCTAGAATCATTACTTTTCCTGGAGTTGTCTTAAGGCATCTGAAAAAATCACCAAGTTTTCCTTTTACACCTGCATAAGCTAGTGCCCAAATAGCACTGCATGTATCATTTACTGCACTCCCAAGTGCCCCCAATAAATATGTAATTACAATCACTGATAAACCCGCGGTATTCTCGCCATACCAATCTGCCCAAACCCCCTTGGTCATGCCAAGTGTCATAAATGCAGAATAAAATCCATACATAAGACCTGAGAACAATGCGATTGAAATACCCTTTTTACGGAAATCAGATGATAGCTTTTTTTTAGCAGCAATTGCAGAAGAATTGACTGCTCCTGACATTTCACTCATTAATAAAACCCTCCCACTTAAACTTTATCATGTTCCGTTATATAATCATTAAATAAAGATTTATAATAACCCATTTAGATTTTAAGATTGTTATAATTTTATATATGGATGTCTTGTTTGTTTTGAAATTAACGAATAACTTTTTATTAGTCAATATTATAACCTTTTCCCTATAGGGGAGAGTCAACATTATTTTTCTGAATTTTTTTAATTTTATTTCTGTAATTTTTTACTAATAATTTCCTTCTTGATTAATACTTTACTTAATTATGCTTAAACTTGATATATCAATGCTTCAAACGGTATTTCTTATACTTTGAAATTATAGTAAATAATACCACCCCTTAAATTTGGACATAAAAAAACATTTTAATTAATAAATATTTCACAATTTATCTCTTAAAATGCTTTTATTTGTAATCTATACATTCCCCTTAGGGGAACGTTTTCATTTAAATACTCATTTTTTCCCCTTATTAATCTTAACCATTACTTCTGTTACAAACTCATCAATATTTTTGGTTGTCCAATAATCAGTAACATATCTTTCATATGATTTATCTTCATATTTATACCCATTTTTCTTTGCCCAATCTTTTATTTTTTTATATGTTTCACTAATTGTCTCATGTGAGCCAACATGATAGCAAGAGGCTACCATAAATCCTCCAAATTTAACTGTCTCACTCTCTTTACATTTTAATATTGTTTGCTGCATTATTTTCATTTTATTACATTTTCCGTTCATTTTATCTTCAAAGGATGGAAAATGTATCATTACAGGACCAGTTATTGCATTATTTATGCTTTCTATATAATTAGTAAATTCTATATTTATTATAGAGTCCATATAATCATAATTAAAATCTTGATCTAAGTATATCATTTTACAGTTTTCCACATATTTTACTGACACTTCTTTAATATCATTTTCTATAACCGTCTGTGCTTCAACTATAAGATCATACCAATCTTTTATAGATTTAATTTTTAAACTTATCTCATTTTCTAACTCTTTAAGTTCATCTATTTTGTTTCTAAAACTTTTTTCAAAAATTGAATAGGTTGTTCCTTCAAGTAAAGCTTTCATTTCTTCAAGTTTAAAACCACTTTGTTTGTAGTATTTTATCATTGGTACAGATAATAAAGTTTTTTTGCTATAATATCTATAACCATTTTTATCTGATACCTTATCTGGAGATAATATTCCCATTTTATCATAATATCTAATGGCTTTTTTTGATAAATTACATATCTCCTCAACTTTTCCTATACCATATAGTTGATTTTTTACCATAAAACAACCTCCCTCATTTTCCAAAAATCAACTTTAATGAAATGCCGTTGCATATTGCCCACTTATATAAGTTTACTTAATATTAAGATTGTTTTCAATATATACGTTATATACATTCCATTAATGAAAGTATATAAATCCAGGGCTTTCCCGTAGTAAATAACAGTATTCTTGATATATTAACCTTAAAATAAAAAATAAATATAGCAAAAAACCACTCATTTTTGAGTGGCTTTAATTAAACTACTTAGTTCCTATAACTCTATCTAAAATATTTAATAAATCTTCACTTGTTACCTCTCTAGGATTTGTAGCTGTGCAAATATCATTCATAGCAGCATTTACTATTTCTTCTTTCACTTCATCTAGTAAATTTAAGTCAGCACCTTGTTCCTTTAGTGTAGTAGGAATCATCAATTTTTTCTGCAACTCAACAATGCATCTAATTAAATTGTTAACTCCAATAGTTACCGTAGAAGCGTGTAATTTCAATAGTTTTGCCAGTCTCTGATATTTTTTAGCAGCTATTTCATAGTCTTTATTATAAATATTTCTATCTAAATTAGCGTTATATTCTATTACATGAGGAAGTATTATCGCGTTACTTCTTCCATGTGATATATGCAATTTGCCACCTACTGCATGTGCTAAGCTATGTGTAATACCAAGTCCTGCTGAGTTAAATGCCATACCTGCCAAACAGGATGCATTATGAATTTTTTCCCTTGCTATCAAGTTACTACCATCAGCAAAAGCCTCAGGTAAAAATCTAAATGCTAAAGCAATTGCTTTCTCTGCTAAAGCATCTGAAAAATCATTAGCATCTTTTGAAACATAAGCCTCTATGGCGTGTGTAATTACATCCATTCCCGTATCTGCTGTAATGGCCTGAGGTACAGAAACTACAAGTTCAGGATCAAGTATTGCTACCATAGGAAGTAGTGATTTATCCGCTAAAGCATATTTTAATCCCTCTTGTTTATTAGTTATTACTGCATACTGAGTAACTTCAGAGCCTGTACCACTTGTAGTAGGTATAGCAAAACACTCTTCTACTTCAGCATCTGACCCCAAAGATTGTTTTGAATACTCTCTTATGGCCTTAGCAGCATCAATTGATGAGCCACCACCAAGAGCTATTATGATATTTGCATTACAAGATTGTAATGTTTGAATACCAGCAGCAATAATTTCTACTGTAGGATCTGGTACTACATCACTAAATACTGTTACTTCACAATCAACTAACTTTTCCTGTATTTTTGCAGCCATGCCTGAGGATTCTATGAATTTATCACATACAATCATTACTTTTTTATTTTTTATTTCACTTAATCGACTTAAAGAACCTTCTCCAAAATAAACATTTGTACTAATACTAAATTCCTTCATATATATTTTCTCCTAATTTTAAAATTTATAAAATATGAATGATTTAGTTATTCTTTAATTTACAATACAATACTTAAACACAATTATAACAATTATAACAAATCCATAATAAATCTTTATTTATTAAACTATACCACAAGGAAATAATAATAGCAAATACTTCTGACTTTTCTGAACTTCGATTTTTTATTTACCACAGTCCGTTGATTTTGATATTTAATTTACATGCATAATGTAAAAATTATTGTATCATCTCTCTTTTAAGTCTTCGAATTGCCACGATAAAGCTGCCGCAGCAAAGTAATAAGAATGCACCTATTACAAATAATAAGTACTGCCACTCAATTGTACTTCCTAAAATTAGACTTCGTATACAATTTATAACATGGGTAAAAGGATTTATAATTACTGCTATTTTTAAACCGCCTGATATGTTATTCATTGAAAATAATGCCGTACTAGTAAAGAAAATAGAAAGTACGATAAGATTCATAATGGTTTCATAAATAACTTCATTAGGCAAGCACAAACTAATAGCATAGGATAGTCCAGACATAAAAAATGCCGATATGAAGATGAGAAATATAATTAGAATAACTCCTATAAATCCTGTACCTATACGCACCGACAGAAACATAGACACCATAAGCAAAATGCTCATTTCAACTAATGAAAGTAAAACAGCTTCTAGCATTTGCCCTAGCACAATAGAACTTCTGCTAACTGGTGCTATTAGCATTCTGTAGAAACTTCCTTTTGATTTCATAGTAAAGTTAAGATATCCGCCGCTACTACAGCAAGCAAGTGTAACAAGCACCATAATACCGGGAAGGATAAAGGCAGTATAATTGCCTCCAGATAAATTTTGCATAGACTGTTCTGCCACGGCACCATATAATAAAAGCCATATGAGAGGCTGTATTATCGTAAGAATAATAGAAATAGGATTTTTAAATCTCCACTTCATATTACGCCATAAAATATTAATTGTTTCCACCTATTTCCCTCCTTTCTGTCTCTGTTAACTTCAAGAATACATCTTCAAGACTTGACTGTACAATCTCAATCCCCTCAAAAGAAATATTGTTTTCCAGAAGCCATTTATTAGTATTTTCAAAAACCTTTCTCTCATCACCTATATCAATAAAAATTGAATTTCCACGAATGTTTACGGAGGAAAACATATTTGTTTTTGTAAGTAATTCGGCACATTGTTTTGTTTTATCTATATCAAAAAATCCAATTCGTAAGATGTTTTGACGTATATATTGGCGTAAATCACTAGGCTTTCCCTGTATAATCTCACGACCTTCTTTCATAATGCAAATTGTGTCACTAAGTTCATCAGCTTCTTCAAGATAATGGGTAGTCAAAAAAATAGTTGTGTTAAAATCATCTCGAATTTTCTCAATAATTTCCCACATAGCTTTTCGGGAACCAATATCCATACCAACTGTTGGTTCGTCTAAAAATAATATTTGAGGATAGGAAACCATATTCATAGCAATATCCAAGCGGCGTTTCACTCCTCCAGAATAGGAGGCAACGGGATATTTTAAATACTGTGACAATCCAAAACTATCAATTAAATCACTGATTCTATTTTTTGCAGTGGTATCATCAACTTTGTATAACCGACTTTGAAATATCATATTTTCCATTAGCGACAGATGTTCATCGATAGAAATCCGTTGTGCAACACAAGCAATCTGTGTACGAACCCATGCAGGATCTTTACATAAATCTTTTCCTAATATGGTCACATTTCCAGAAGTAGGTTTATAAAATGTTGTAAGAATATTGATAAGTGAAGATTTACCTGCACCATTGGGACCGAGTAAAGAGAAAATTTCACCACGGTTTACTTTTAAATTTAGTTCATCCAAGGCTTTGACGCCATTCTTATATTCTTTAACCAATTTATTAACTTCTATTGCCAACATTTTATTCACCCTCTTTTATTGGAAACAAAATTTCTGTAATATACTTGTTGGGATTGCCCTTCAAAAACATCCCCGGACCTTTGATAAACACTTCTCTGAATGGAGGTTGTAATGTCAAATTATGCTCTTCTGCATATTCATCAATGGCTACATATGCGTTATGCATCGTTTCATAAGAACCTATATGGGTAACATAAACTACTTTGATACGGGGAAATTCCTTTACTTCAACACCATTTACTGTCGGTGTTTCAGCAGTTGGAACACAGAGTTCGAGTTCACCAATCTTGGTTTTAGGGTCTATAGCATAGTAGTTGAAAAAAGGTGCACCATTTGCTTTACCTCCAATGGACTTAAATACATTTGGAAATACTTTATTTGCCTCGGTGACAATACCTTTATATCGCATAAATGCCACTCTTATAGGCTCAATATCTTTAATTTCAATTTGATAACTCACTCCTATTCCCCCTCTTTTTCTTTTTTTACTGCAATCCAAACTTCAACATGACCACTTTTAGATTGCTGGTCATCAATTGGGTAAACCTCTATATCTGGTAGTTCAGCATACTTATACCCTGAGAAAGGAAGCCATTCCATAATAAATCGCTTAAAGATAGTCTGAACAGATTCCTTAAAGTATCCGTTACACTCAAATATTACCCATGTGGCTTGTGGTATTTCAAGTTCATACATTCCACCTGGTACAGGTCTATCTGTCTCCGTTGCAATGTAGTAATAGATGTTTTGTGGATTTGTATAGGCAGTAATACCGAAAATATTATTTTTAGATGGATTTGCCAGTTTACAAATTTCAGAAAGCATTGTGCTTCCTAGCATTTTATTCCAGAACTTCGGCACAGTTTTCTGGTTTTCTTCCATATCTTCTTGCAATATAGTCTTTGTACCAACTACTCTAAAAGCTTCTTTTTTTTCAATTCTATATCTCATACTTTCACCTCCTGTAACAGCAATCTTAAAACTGATTGGTGGATAAGACTGTAATAAGGTTCCCTCTGCACGTGCGGCTGTTGGAGAGATACCATGAACACTTTGAAAAGCACGATTAAATGATGTTGGTGAAGCATAACCATATTTAGTGCCAATATTAATTATTTTTGTTTCGCTTGATTGTATCTCGAAAGCCGCCTGTGTCATCCTCCTGCGGCGAATATAATCAGATAATGTTACACCAGATATATATGAAAACATCCGCTGAAAATAATAGGTTGAGCAACACGCAATTTTTGCAGCTTCATCGTAAGAAATTTCACTGGTTAAATTGTTTTCTATATAATCAATAGCTTTACTTATTTGCCTGAACCATTCCATATTTATCACCTCCTAATGAAAGAATATCATAATAAAAATTTTAATTCTTCTCTTTTACTGTCCAGTTTTGTAAAGTTTAAAATCAGACAATACAAAAGAGACTATGTTTTTCAGTGACGAAGAACATAGCCTCATAAGTTTTTGCCTAATGGCAGATTTATTAAATTATATTTTAGATTTAGTTACTCAAATTTTGAATTTCAGGATATTGGGATAACAACCTCTCGTTTGCAATTTCAAGCTGTTTGTAATAATCCGAGTATGATGTACTTAGTTTTTTCATTGCTGGAATGAAAATATCGCTATAACCACTGGTGCTGTTAAACTCCTTAAGCATTTCTTGAATTTTGTAGGTAGGGGAATTTTTATACTCCTCCGACTGCTTATATTTAAGATACCAATCCAGCATTTCCTTGTTTTCAGATAAGAAATTTTCTGGATTTTCAATAGACTGTTTCACTTTTTCATTCATCTCAATAATATTTTGTGTACTAAAATTCTTTGTGCTTTCAATTAGAAATTCCTTTAAATCTCTTGGGAAGTTCAATGTAGGAACATTATCGAGAAAACTAACTATTTCTTCATAAGCTACTTGTTGTTCTTTTGTTGAAATGGGCTCATTTAGAAAGCGTGAAAAATGCAGTGCGATAAATCGACCATAATAGCCTGGGAAAGCATCTAATAGCTTTTCTGTTATTGTTTCATTCTGTTCAATAGATTTAAGCTCCGCACTTATTTCATCAAAACTTTTACCCATGCTTAGTTTATCAAGTAGCAATTGTTTTGCCCTTTCTTGTTTAAGTCTTAACTCTTTTTGTATGGAAAGCTTTTGTAAAGTCTCTCCGTTTTCCTCTGATAGTGCAATTTTAATATCATCCGTTCCAAGCCCCAATTTACGTAAAATTGCTATTTTTTTCAGCTTTTCAATATCATCAGTGGAGAAATCTCTGTACCCATTTTCTAAAACAGTAGGAAATATCAGCCCTTGCTCTATGTAATATTCGATTGCTTTTTTAGTCAGTTTTGTTATTTCACACACTTCTTTAATCAACATAGTTATCACCTCAAAACAATCATAAGCTAGCCCCCAAGGTGTTAGTCAAGTGGTTTTCCAAAGAAAATATAAACTAACTCACCTACAAGAGCTGCTTATCTTTTCTTTTACATACCATAATTTTAAGCTTTTGTCAAAGAGCCATGGATTAGGAGTTAACCTAACCCATGGCTTTAAATTTAATTTGGTACCTTTAACATTATTTCATTCTCTGCTACAATCTTTCCATCCTTGTTATATCCCTTAACCTTAATTTTATAGTAGGCTCCTTTAGAAAAAGTATCTCCTCCATTTCTTATATTTATAATTTTGCTAGTATTTTTAAATAGCTTTGTATAATTACCATTAGGTGGATTAATGTCAAAAGCCCAACTGGATCCCTTATCACTGTCCACCCAAGCGAAAACTCTTGTAATATCGGCAGAATAATCTCGAATTATTAAGTTTATACCAGGAGCTCCGTCGTAATCTACATAGCCCCCTCCGTCTAATTTTATATAAGATTTTGTTTCCTTATCAGATAATACAGCTTTTCTAATCTCCTCTAATGGATAATTAATTCCAGGGCAATTGGAAGCCCCTACTTCTCTATGACCATATATTTTATTAATCTCATATTTATTACATAAATATTTACATAAATCTATTATAGTCTTCTTTTGTACCTCTGGCATTGTTTCTTTCATATAGCTTCCTTCTGCGCATATTCCTAAACTGTTTTGATTAAATCCACTCACATGGGATCCTACTGCATTTTCTGGTCGTCCTGTCCATATACTTCCATCTTTTCTAACTAGATAATGGTATCCACAGCCAGCCCACCCATTATCCAAATGCCACCTATGAATATCTTCTATACTGCATTTTGAAGCTTCTGCATGATGAAGAACTATAGACTTTGGATTATTACTATAGGATAAATTTTTAAAACTTAGGTTAGATTTATTTATCTTCATTATTTTCACCCTCTCCTTTCTGTTCTCTACTTTATTCTCTATTCGCTAATTAGCATATACACTTACTCCTGTAACCAATATCCTCTGCATAACTACATTTATATTAAGTCCCATTAAGGCTATAACTTCTATTTTTCTAAAGAATAATATCCATGGTATTAACCAATCCTTTATATTAGATTGTTTTAACATTAAACCTAAGATATAAAGATCAGGTATCAAAATTAATGTCTGTTCTAAGGTGTACTACATTATATTCATTTTCTTTATATCCTGTTATTTAAAATAAAAAAGAACTTGACTATCAAGTTCTTTTACTATTTTTTCAACTATTCTATTGTATACTTCTTTTCGGATGGTTTAGAAGTTTTAAACTTTACTATTTGTCTTACAAGATAGAGGTGATATATCCCATTTGAATTCCTTTTGTTATAACTTCTACAGAAGATATAACTTGTAATTTATCAAAAATATGTTGCAGATGACTAGAAACTGTACATTCACTTAAATATAATTGATTGGCCATTTTGTTTCTTTTTAATATTGTAGATAGTTTGGATATCCTCTATGAATCTTTCTATAATACCTCTCCATTTGCATTGTAGCAATAAAATTATAATATCTATTAGCTATTTGCTTAGCATTTAAACGCACTGCAAAGTCTAGTAAGAAAGCCGATCTTGTAGCTCCTCTTTTCCTGTTCATATTCAATGCTATTATTATTCCATCAGCGGTTGTTATACCTATACCATGACCATAATAAGTTCCATCGCCTAAATTAATAACATTTTCTCCTTGCCATTCAGGTGTTGCTGGATTTACATCAGGATTTCTAAAATATTGACAATCTCCAGGAAAGAACTCTGTTACATTTCTATAATTTTCCATATAAAGGTTTCTACTTATATATTGCCAGTCTAATAAATATATACTCGGATACATTTCATTAAAAAGTTTTTCGGGAAGTATGTTAACAAGTGCCTTATAATAAATGATAACTATTGCAGTAGCACATTCAGTACCATATTTTGAACCGTTAATAAAGATATCCTTTATGGCGTCAGATGGTTTTACATCTTTTCTTAATAAAAAACCACCTTCATCAGTACGCTCCCAATAATCTGTATTGCATCTTGATTTACGAAAGGTTGTAAAGCTCATATTACTTCTATTTAATTCCCTAGCAGCTCTGACAATATTTACCCGTAGTTCTATGTCAAAATTCAATTGATTTAATGAGTCATATCTATAAACATCTTTACTTGATGCTAACTGATCGGCAATTTTTCTTTCTAGGCTATTTGGCGGATACTCAGCAACAATTTTATCTCTGGTAACTATATTACCTGAAATTATAATCATCGTATTCCTCCTATTCTAGCAAATTTTATTTGTTCCCCTATTGAACACTTTAGCCAATGCTTCCATTTATATATGTTATTATGATGTAACATAACGGAAAACTCTGAAAGCAATATTTGAGTATTCTTATCTAACTTTTTAAATTCATCTATGAGTTTACACTCTTTTGCGCTTAAAACCCTTAATATTTTCCCTGTATCAATTGATACAGGTTCACATAAATACTTTGCTTCTAAAACTACCTTATAAATTATAGAATTACTGCTTTGTTGAAAGCTTTCCTCTGTGAAGTGCAGAAACAGATTATTTTTTCCGAACCAATTAAGAAAAGATAGGTATTGTTCTTTGATATCTATGTTATCTCGTATACCTATGTCTGGCACTAAACTTAAAAGCTTCTGTGCTAATTCAATATCTCTCGACTCTTTAGATTTTAATCTTTCTGAAATAATGCTTAAACTTATAGGATCACGTGATTCAAAAAAAGCCCAAACTAAATGATGTATTAGAAATCCTTGTTTATATCTCCTAAAAATCATTTCTGCTATTATAGGCAGTACTGTTTTATCCCTATATATTTTTGTTAGAAATATTGCTGTTATATCTAAAATTTCATCATATTGATCATTCAATCCATCGTTAATGCACCCTGTTTCCAGCATCCACTTTAAGACAGAATGAACTGCTTGTATATAGTCACAGGAAAAACATTCAATAGCTGAAATGTTTTCTTTACCTAACAATATTTCACTTGTGATTCTTAAGGCAATTCTATTTCGTATATTTAACTTCTCTGAAAGCTTTAGTTCTTCAATTTCAGGTTTAAGCACAAAAAGTGAAGCAAAATGCAAATTTTCATCATTAATTAAATTTAGAGCTTCTTTCTCATTAGCTTTGGTTAGCTGATAAAAAAATGATCTAACACTGTCTACTCCAATATCATCCATTCTTTTATCTAAAGGATTTATTGTGTTTAAATTATAGATATACAAATATTCTCCTCCTTCATTTTTATAGCGTTAAACCATCTCATTGTTTACACCTGCTAAAAACTATAATTTACTAGACGAAATGATCCTTATATCTTACCACTTACAAAATAAAGGTATTTATTTAAGTACTGTTACATCACAACATCTTACTTTTGCCACATCACAAAAATATTTAACATATTTTTAAAACAATTATATACATAAATATATATGCTACCGTTCAAAAAAAATCACTTCTTTATCTATTTTAAATAAATTCTACTAAAATTAGTTAAAATGAATGACCGTCATTTTTGCTTTTTTCTTAATATCTTTCTTTACCGCTACTCATGATTATAAATCTTCTGCATTATAGTCCATCGATGTTCTCCAACAAAGTATCCTTTTAAGGGACTTTTTATCTTTTTTATATCCTCAAAACCAAATCGGCAATAAAGGTATTTCACAGGATTCCCCCCAGCAACTGCTAATGTGTAGGATGTATATCCTCTATCTAATAATGCCTGTTCTCCGTGCTGAAGAAGTAACATGCCAATTCCTTTTCCACGACATGTTCCATCAACGGCAATATGTTCTATATAGCATTCTCCTTCATTTAGTTTGTGATCTTCCAACAGTGCCATTTTGGTGTACATCATTAGAACATTGTAGACACCATATCGCCTACATAACGATATAATGGGGATGTTTTCATTTGTATTTTCTGTTTTTCTACAACGTATTAGAATTACGCCAACTACCTTTTTATTTTGTTTAGCTACAAAATGAAGATAGGCGGGATCATCAGCTTTGAGATGCCAAGAAGCATATAAAATATTTTCTATATCATTATTACTTAGCTTTTGGTGTTGGCAAAACTTGCTTTTAAAAGATTGTACTAATAAAGCAATTACATCTCTAAAGTCGGTATTTTGATACTTCTCAATATAAATATTGTCCATCAGCATATTGCCCCCTTTACAAATTAGATTTTTTCAGGTACTATACTTAAAATAAACCCTTGAGTTGCTCAAGAGTCAATGGGTGTTGTTAAATTTTTTGAGGAGGATAAAATGCAGGGATTACTACGGATTGGACAAGTAAGTAAATTGTATGGTATATCACTTGATACTTTACGTCACTACGACCGAAAAGGATTATTAAAGCCAATTATTGATTCTCAAAATGATTATCGTTACTATTCCTTAGAACATCTGGATATCCTAGAAATGATTTTGGTTGGCAAATATATGAAAATACCCCTAGATCAAATGAAAGAAAGAATAGATTCGGAAAGTATTGATGGATATTTATCAATGGTAAAAGAACAAAAGGAACGTATAAACGAGGAAAAAAGGTTATTAAATCAACTTGATCAATATGCTGAGGATATGTTAGAGATACTTACCACTATTTCTAAATTTAAAAATGATTACACATTTTCTACTGCTTCAGTTTATAAAAAAATTGATATTACCATTTATAGAATAGATTTGGGAACATTACTGCAAGAAGACACTAAATCACAGCAAACAGAAGGGATAGAATCTTTGGAGCAATGGGCTTTCTATCACAGTGAGCCGGATGGAACAATAGTAGAGAATGAAGAGGTAATTGGTTTTTCATTTCCTGGCAGTACGATAAATACAACTATACTTGAAAAACAATTTATGTTTGCAGCTGAACATAACGTTGTGGCCCAGCATCATGTAACAGGATATTATGCCAATATTATATTCTGGGGTGTAAAAAAAGATTTAATGGAATATCTATATAAATTATGCTGTCATTTTGGCTTGCACTATTCTACCCTATTAGTAAAGTATAAGTTTGCACTACTTCATAAAAATATGGAACATGAATATTTTGTAGAAATATACTTTCCCCAAAATCAAGTTTAAAAAACACCATTCGTAGAGTTGTAAAAATCTATTTATGACAACAAAAATAGACACAAAGTTAAGTTGATTTTTCTCTTAACTTTATGTCTACTTTATTTTATCATGTCCAAAATTGTTCGGTAAAAATATGTCCAAACTAATTATTAAAAATAGACTGCATATTTTTTCCTACGGCTTTTAGCAATTCTTTTGGTAGTTTTTCTACTTGTTCACCAATTATTACTCCATTTGGTTGTTTGTATCCTTCATTCCATACGAAATTAAAAATTTTTTCATTTGTTTCGCTATTTTTTCCTATTTGAAATGCATAGACTTCAACATTTTTAGATAATAATTCTTGTACAGCTTCTTTTGATGATCCTGGGAAACTTGATGCACCGTCTGTAATTTCAAAGACTATCTTTATTTGTTTTCCTTTTTTAAGCTCACTTTCCTGTATGGACGTAATTCTATCGGATATTTCTCTGAGGCAACTTGCATCGTCAGTTGCTCCATCTGTTGCATCTAGCTTTACGATTGATCGAATTATATCGCTTTTTTCTTTTTCCTTAACATTTTTATCGTTAAATTCTTTAACATTATAATACTTACTGCCAAAAAACCAAGTTTCGCTTAAAACTTCTACTTTTTGATTCAATTGTTCTGCATTGCTTTTCAAATATTTATTAAAATCATCTATGGACAGCAAAGTCACTGCCAGAGCTTTTCTTGCCGCCTCAATTTTGGATGCATTCATTGATCCAGAATTATCTATTACAAAAGAAATCTCTATTCTTTCAGGCAATATGTCTGCTCTGCTCTCTAGTAAGTATCTGTTAAAAATCGGAAGATTTTTGTAATTCCCCTTTTTTTCAGCTTCTACAAAATCAGGATAAAAGTTAATAAAGCTATTCACATCTAGCTTTCCCTTTATTTGACTATCTTTTTTTACACTTACTTCTTTTTTTGCATCACCTATCAACTTTTTCCAAAATTGACGCATTTGTTCTCTTTCTGATTTCATTTTATTTGAATAGAATTGAAACAACTCTTGGTCTGATTGACTAATCCCATAGGCCTCTAAATCTACCTTACCTTGCATGACATTTTGCATACTCGTACTTATTTGGTCTTGTTGATCCATCATTTCTTCTAAAATTTTCTCCACTTCTTCTTGAGTGGATTCTAGTGAATCTGGCATCTCGTCTGCTTCTGACTGTTCAAAAGGGTTTTCACTTCCTTTAACTTGTTCTTCTTTCTGTCCTTTTGATTTATAAAACATCATTTCATCAATTTCTTGTTTCCATAATTGCTGAAAAGTTGGAAAGATGAAAGACCTAATGAGTGGATCTCTTTCTATAATTCCTTGATTATTATTTATCTGTCTAACTAATTGATAATGAATAAAATCAAAAAAAGGCTGATTAAAAATTTTTCTATCAAAGGGGTTTTCAATACATTCTTCGATTTTTGGCTCTATTTTATACAATTCAATAATTAAAAAACTATTTGCAAAAGCTCTATGTCTAGGCATTTGAGAAATTGACTCCTTTGTCTTACCTACTTTTTTCATATATGAAACAATTTTCTCGAAATTTTCTTCATCCCTGTATATAGGGCACATTTGCAAAACTCTCAGAAAAGATACTTGCTTATCCAATAGATATAGCAAATCAAGAATTTCTCTAGTTACATAATTCGAAATTATTTTAGACTGATATGCAGGATCTTTCTCTAGCCCTTCTTTTTTTATCCTAGCTAAAATATAGCTTGTCATGTGATCAATTTCTTTCTGCCAGTCTTTTTTTCTATTCAAATATTTTTTAGTTTGTTTTTTCCAATCAGGATATAAGGCTAGCTCATAGTAGATATGCCACATGATTTGATTGTCATCTAATTTTCTATCCAAAAAACTTTCCAACGGCAAATACAAAACTCCTTTGGAAGGATCTAATAAAAATCTTTGTAGTTTTGAATCAGGGATATACATCAAACTAGAATCTCCTGTAAATGTGGCTAATGAGCGTTGTTCTTTTTGTAGAAATTCTTCGCAATGTTTTTTAGACTCTTCAATTAGTGTTTCTTCATCAAAGTCAAACATACTCATCCCCTCCTATTAATACAGCGGCAGATTCCACAGGTCTTTTGGTGTGTCAATTCTCTCAATATGCAACAAATTTAACTTACCTTCTATATCCATTAACAAATATTTTGAAGTATCTAATTTAAAGACATTGGTAAAAAAAGCGTCTTTAATCGTCGTATCTTCATTTAGATACCAATCTTCAAAGTTCTCTTCAAGTAAATATATGATTCCATCTTCACTTAAAACTATGGCTGTGCCTTTTTTAGATTGAACGTCAAACAAATTACCTTTTAAATCATTCAATTCTATTTTTATAGCTTTTGAATCTTCATATAAAGAAAATATTTTAAGCTGTCCTTTATTACCTGTCACTATAAGGGAATTTTTATTAGCATTTTCATCTTCTAAGCATCTAATTTTCCTTATTTCATCATGTAAAAAATCAATTTTTTCTGTAATAGTAAATTGTCCGTTTTCATATTTGATAAAATATAATTCCCCCATTCTTGTTCCAACTGCAAAATAGTCCTCATTTATTTTTTCTAATGCCGTCCAATTTGGAATAGTACAGTATATATCTTTATGAAAAACCAAACTATATTCATCATTTGCTTTTATTATTTCAAATAAATTTAACTTTTCATCTCCATTTTCCACTACAAATAAATTATCTCTAATTGCTAAACATCTTCCAAACCCATTAAAATCATTATCTGTTTGAATCCTTTTAATTTGAATCTGTCCATTAACATTAGGTATTTGATCAAAATTATCGCTTGAAAGTAGATAGCATCCCCCTCTTACTCCCAAAAGCAAAATTTCTTTGTCATTCAATTTATATATAAAGGAAATTGTTTCTTTTATTTCTTTAATAGGAGGACTCCACTCTACTTCAATTTGATTATAATTAGAAAAATTCTCCCCAATATCTATATAAAAAAATTGAACTTTTCTATCTATACTACTTGTAATAAAAAGATTTTTATTAATTCTCAATACAGTTTGTAAAAAACTATCAAAACTAAAAGCTCCTAATTGTTTTATAGGATTTATCCCCATTGAAGTCTTTTTTATATTGTTTGCATAAACTCGGTAATAGGGAATTAAATCAGTCAATAATTCCTCTTCCATTTGTAAAAGTTTATCTAACTGTTCTTCAAAACCATCGTCTAAAATTCCATTTACTTGACATTTATTCAGCTTTTCTCTTAGATCTTTAACTTGACTCTTAAACTCCTTAGCATCTACTGATAAATTTATTTTCATTACTCTCCCCCATTATCTTCCAAGTATTTAAGTAGATCCTTTGAATGCTCTAAATGAGATAATTGTTGATCTAACTTTTGATATTTTTTCGCGCCAACTTGCGCCAAATCATCAATAGCTGCTTCAAAAGTTTCTGTTAGTGCTTTTGGTAGGGTCTTTCTAGGAGTTCCTTTCCCAAATATCATATGGACTACATCTAAATAGCTTAAAGTTTCTGTTAATGGACGAACATAGTGATATGGACGAGTACGAATTTCATCATATGTTGTGGTTGCTTCTCCTATGCCTTTTGTCTCAACCTTCCATCCTTCTCCCATAGGGAAAAACCCAAAACGCACCGCTTGTGAGAGAATATAGTTTTGGTCGTCAGGATAAGTGATTGAACTAATAAAACCATCCCATAAAGCCTTACTCAGGTCTTTTTCTTCGCCTCTATTCCAATTATTTAAAACGTGTAAAATATTACGAATTGATAATACAGACTCCCTCAGCTCTAATTCACCCATCTCAGAATCTTTTTGAGCTTCATCATCTTTCCATTTACCCATAAAAACATTTTGAGTAACCCTGCACAATTGAGAAAATCTAAACAATTCTTCTAATGTCCTTTTAGAATCAGGAATATGGATATTTCCATTTTTATCAGCCATCTGTGCTACTATTATTCTAAAAAGTTCATTTTTTTCTGGAAACTCTTGATCTTCTAAGGAACCAATTGTCTTTTGAGGTACATAATTATATTCAATAGTTACGAAACGTGATTTAAAAGCTGGATTTAGTTCATTTGTTCCTTCATAATTGACCATTTGACTTGACAAGTTTCCTGTACCAATAAACCCAAATCCAGGTTTAATCAAAACAGGACCAACTCCTGTAATATAAGCTGTATTTCCCGCATGACGTTGTAAAATATCATTTAAAGCAATTAAGTTTTGCATGGCAATTGTATTTAATTCGTCTACGATTACAGGACGACCTTCTTTTACTGCAATCAAAATTTCTCTTTCTATTTTTTTAATTTCAGTACCAAAGGCACTATTACTTGCTACCAACAAATCAGAAAAACTTTTCCATATTTGAATCTTAAGCTGTAACTGTTCTTCATCAGTCATCTTCTCTAGTCTAGTTCTATGCTCATCCATCCACTCATAAAAATCTCCTATAATCATATTCAGATAATCCGAATAAGATCCTTTAGAAAAACTGTGTTTGAGAGTCAAAGTTTTCTCCACAAACATATCTTCATAAGTTAAATTATGGGATCCAGATATAAACAGCGGCTGCAGGGATTCTATTTCCTCTTTACTTCCATTGGTTAAAATATTTTTATAGTAAAGTTTTCTTTCTTCATTAAATTCCCCAAATTTTTCAATAGCATCTTTTTCTGTGGCATTTGGATTTCTAGAAAACCAATCTTCCATCTTATCTTCTAATTCTCTTTGTATTTTATTTTGAATAGTAAAATCTAGAGCTGCTTCAGTTGCTAATTGTGTTTTTCCACTTCCCAAATGTCCTACAATATATACAGGAACACCTAAATTCAAGGAATCTATTACTTTTTGTTTTGCTTTAACTACATAAGGTACAGTTACCAAACGCTGTTGATGCTGGGTCTCTATATCGCTTATCAATTGGCGTTTATAATAAAATTCCCATGCTTCCGGAGAATTTTCTAAAATTGTCTCTAACTCTTTTTCCAATTTTTTTATGCAATCAACTCGATATCTTGTAGCTGAATTGCTGCTATAATGGCCGTAATTATTACTCTCGCTATTTACTCTTCTCTCCCAACGAAGAAAAAACTTTTCATATTCAATTAAATTCTCAATTTCTTGTATCTTCTTACCTTGGTCTATCGTCTCTTCTTCCACATAAGCTTTATATTTTTCGTAATAAACATTATCTTTTTTAGAATCAAAAGGAGTTTTTTCATCCCTTTCTTCAAATCTTCGAAAAACTTTAAAAAACGTTCCCTGTTCTTCTATTTTTTTATTATTCTCGTATTCAGATGATTTTATGGCTTCCCTTTGTAAATCATCTTCATACCAACTTTGCATTTCTTCTATAGTAGGAATATAAATTTGCTTAAGATCTGTTTTTTCTTTCACAGAGGTGCCCTCCTTCGTATGACATTCTATTATAGTATTAATATATCAAGTAGTAATATGAATAATAATTATATATAAATTAAAATCCCGATTTTTTAAAATTCGGGATTTCAATCAAATTATCTAACTGTAAATGTCATTAAATAATTCCATATTCTTTTAATAACTTTTCAATGTCTGTTCCTGCTACTTGTTTTAAAATTTTACGTTTAGCCATTGGTGGTAAATCAAGTTTTGGTTTTTCTCCATCTAATAAACATACACCTGCATTTAATAAATAGCGGATATCATATCTTGAGGAGAATACCTCAGGAACTCCTTTTTCAACTCCAGTTAAAACATATACCGCTTCCATAGCTGTACGTCCTGAGTATTCTATAGTAAATACAGTATCACGTCCTGGATCATCCAATGTTTCAGCAAACTGTCCAAGGAAAGCAAAGTTTACTGCATTCTTTGGTACAACATATGGACGGTCTCCAGCTGCACGAGGCATAAATTGAGATGTGATATATGGCATCATAACAGGAACTGCGCTACATGATCCTGCTAATTCTTCAATTTTATCTGTAGGAACACCTATATGATATAACCATTCTTTTGTGATTTCCTTACCAGTACAATCTCTCATAGGCTTTTTAATATAATCTCCAGGAACATCAGAGAATAAACCATATACCCAAACAACAACGTCTTTTTCAGGCTGTCCATAATATTGTTCTTGACGGTTTATTGTCCAACTCATCAACCATGAAGAGTCAAGAGCTGAAACTATTCCCCCTGTTACAGTGCGTCCGCCGTATGGTGAGCGTTTTGTAATTTTTTCAATGTACTCAGGAACACGTTCATCATGACAAGTTACTGTACAAGACTCCCAATTAGATTTTTCTGTATCTGTACAGAATTTATCTGGTCTTCCAAATTCATCTGATTGAGCCGCTATATTTCTCCATAACTTCCAGCATCCTTCTGGCTCTCTGTTAAATGGTGCAGGAGTATTGTCATCACCATATCCTGAACCTTCAGTCATAGAACCATTAGTGATAAATACTAAGTCATTTTCTGTTAAATCAATAGAGATATCCTTTCCAGTTTTATCTCTTGCAACTATTCTCTTTGCAACCTTTTTATCATCTGAAATTGAGAACTCAACATTATCAACAGTAACTCCATATTCAAATTTAGCACCATGGTCTTCTAAATATTTAACCATAGGTTTTACAAATGAAGTGTATTGATCATGTCTTGAAAATTGTAATGCTGAAAGAGTTGGTAATCCGCCAACATGGTGAATGAAACGATTCATATATAATTTCATCTCTAAAGCACTATGCCAATTTTCAAAAGCAAACATTGTTCTCCAATATGTCCAGAAATCAGTGTTTAAAAGTTCTTCAGAAAAAACATCTTCAATAGTTTTATCTTCAAGTTCTTCATCTGTTATATTTACAAAAGCAGCTAATTCTTTTGCCAAGTCTTGACCCAAATTGAATTTTCCATTGTCATAACGCTCACCTTGATTTTTAGTAATACGACAATTGCTAAAGTTTGGATCATCATAGTTTGTGTAATAAAAATGATCTAAAACAGTCATATTAGGATCTTCTGTAGATGGTAATGAACTAAACAAGCTCCATAGAACCTCAAAATGATGACCCATTTCACGTCCGCCACGTGCTACATAATCCATATTTTGACGAACATTTCCGTCCAAAGATCCACCAGGAATGTCTAATTGTTCTAAGAAGGTAATCTTGCTGCCATCCATGTGAGCATCACGAATTAAAAAACAACCAGCAGCCAAAGCACCAATTCCAGTCCCAATTAAATAAGCTTTTTTATCTTCAATTCCTTTAGGCTTCCTTGCATTTACTAAAGCATGATAACTTCCATTTGTAAGGGTAAGTCTATCATCATGTGTCTTTATTTTCATTTTATCTCCCTCTTTCTTAATTTTTTAATAGTTTTCTAAATCCTACTATTATATTTAGAGTTCTTCTATATTCACTCTACTAGTATGCACATATGGTGTAATAAATAATAAGTCCTTCCTTAATTTTGTGGATACTTATTATCTGTAAGATTTCTATAAATCTATGATATAGTTTTTTCGTGTCTTTTTCATTATATAAACAAACTGCGGTGTTCGAAATTCGAACACCGCAGTTTATTTGATTGATTTTTAGGCATTGAGGTTAAAATGTCTGATCAAAAGGAATCTCCTATTACTCTTTACTAGACATCACTTAAACCAGCACTTCGCTTAAGGGATAACTCAATGTTTCCATCGAAGAGGTACCCAATTCGTCTGATGATAATATCAGGATCCTCCTTCATTCCGGAAGCAATCCAGCGTAGTACCATTTCAGTGAGGGCACACTGATAAAAGGAGGCAATCAGTTTTTTATCTCCTGAAGAGGCTGAGATACCATCTCTTACTTTCTCAACATATCGAATCATGACATTTCCTGATACATTGTATATATAGTTCACTAATTCTTCTCTCTGCATGGAATTATATACATGATAAATGGCTGTTTTGTTTTCTAAAGCAAATTTAGCAGCCACAATAAAACTCTCCTCCCAGGAAAGTGTATCATTATATTCATCAATGACTGTCTGAAGTTCTGTTTGGAAGATCTCTGACAGAAGTGCATATACATCTGTGTAGTAATAATAAAAAGTATTTCTGTTTATCTCACATGCTGTAGCAATATCCTTAACTGTGATTTTGTTAAGTGGACGCTCATTGAGCATCTTTATGAATACCTCACGAATTATTTTTCTGGTATATTGTTGTGCCAAGTCGCCACCTCCTTAACGCTTATCTGTATTCAAAATTATAACATATGGTAAGTTATTTTTAAATAATCCATCAACTTCACAAAGTCCAACACTATAGCCTTTTTTTATAAGTTTCTTTTGCATAATGCTTATATTTTGAACTAATATATAAATTATACCAATGTTTATCGTATATAAATATTAAAATCACTAATTTTTTGTAACGAAATTACTAAAATACCGATATATATTATAGGAGGTACCAACTATTGTTAAAAAGTTGCTAAAGAAACCATCAATAAATGGAGATGAAATAAATGAGGATACCTATAAAAACAGTACTTATAAATGAAGCTGATGTTGATAGAAGTATCATAGATAATAAAAGAAAGGTAGGTGAAAATCCTGGTTTATGGCTAGTTAAACTGCCGCTTTATTTAATAATAAAGTAAAAAATCATACATAAACAGTACATATGATTTTAAAACCAGATTAAATAGTGCAGAGTATAGAAGAAATTTATAGAGAACAGGCACAAACGGTATATCGTTTCTTGTATAGTTATATACATGATGCAGATTTATCAGAAGAACTAACACAAGAAACTTTTGTAAGGGCAATGAAATCTCTTCATAGGTACAATGGGAAATGCAAAATTTCAGTTTGGCTTTGTCAAATTGCAAAGCATGTTTTGTATCAAGAGTTTGAGAAGAAAAATAAAAACAAGACAACGACCCTTGATGAGAATATAGAAATCAGTACATACTCTACAGAAGAATTAATTATTTCATCAGAAAGCAAGAAAGAAATTTATAAAATGATACAATCCCTAGATGCTACTACTAGAGAAGTTATGTACCTTAGATTTACAGGAGACTTGAGCTTTAAAGAGATTGGAGAAATACTTAATAAAACAGAAAATTGGGCTAGAGTTACTTTTTTTAGGGGAAAATCAAAAATTATAAGGAGGATGCAAAATGAATAGTGATTTATCATGTAACACAGTAAAGGATTTATTACCTATATATTTTGATGGAATTGCAAGTGAAGAAACTAATATATATGTAAAAAAACATTTAAGCCAATGTTACTCTTGCCAAAGCGAGTATAAAAAACTTTATGAAGCTGGAGAAACAAACGGACAAAGTATTGAAAGTGAAGCTGATTCTATAAAAATATTAAAAAAGAAATTAATTACTTGGTTCATTACAGTTATTGTGCTTGGAATCCTTTTAACAGGTATAGCTATGTTTTCATCTTCTTACAAATCAGTGCGTAGTTATTCAATATTAGAAGCAATATCAGTATTACCCATATATGCAGGCATATACTTTTTACCTTTATTAGGAACCTTCGTAGCTATCTTATGGAGAAAGACTATTCCTAGTAACGAAAATGCCTTTTGGCCCAATGTTGTTGTCTCATTTCTGGTAATATGGCTTATATTTCAAATATTCTTCTTATTATGGCGTTTTTTCTTAATAATAAGAGTTTTTCTCTAAGTAAGGGGGAGTGACAGTTATGAAAGAAAATATATCTTGTGAAATTATTCAAGATTTATTACCAAATTATATTGAAGGTATACTTAGCAATGAAAGTGAAAAATTGATCAGTGAGCATCTTAATAAATGTGTTTATTGTAAAAAAGAGTGGGAAAATATGAATACATTAATTGAAGTGAATCCTGTTGAAGAAAGAAATATAGATTATCTAAAAGGAATACATAAGAAATGTAGAAATATTTTACTATCCTGCATTGTTCTTAGCGCTATTACGTTTTTAATTTGTGTACTTTATACTGAAAAAAATACTGATGAAGCTTTATGGACACTGACATTGTACTTTTTTGTTTTGGTAGCTATGATTATAAAATACGGATTCCCTTTATTTTTTGCAATAGCAGGCTTTTATTGGTACAAAAAAACAAATACTAAATGGTTTTTGTTTATTTCTTTTATATGTACCTTCTTGTTTTTCAATTCAATACTTTCTGTAGTAAAAAATGCACTTATTTATGGGCCTTGAACAGCTACTAGCTATTCAAGGTGCCTAAACGACTGGAATTGTATACTTGTTTTTAAGCCCTTATCCTATGAATATTGATAATCACATACTGAATATAAGACACATTTAAAAATCATTTATGTTTTTTATGCTATAATAAAATTACCTTAAAGACAATAGCAAAATAATAACTTTTAAAGAAAGGATTTTGTATATATAATGCAAGCAAAATTTTTAAAGAAAAAAATTATTCTTGTTATTTTATCCTTATTATTTTCAAATATAGTAGTTGGTTGTTCTTTTAATGCACCTCCAAATGATTCTGACAATAAAAAAAACTCTTCAATATCAAAAGATTCTTCTAAAGAAGTAAATGCAACTGAGAAATTAGGGAAAGATGAAAATTATAAAAATAATATCTCTCCAAAAACAGATAAAGTAAGCGGTAAAGTTAAATTATATGAAGACATCTATTTTGATGACAGGCGTTTTGGAGATAATATCTTAACCTTGAAAACCTTTTGTGAAGTTGTCATTTCCAATGTGACGGATACTTCTTTTGATTTTACCGTCTATCAAGTAGATGGTGAAACAAGAGAGAAAGAAGTTATTTTCCTTACTAATACAGCAGTTTTTACAGGAGATGGAACAGAAGCTGCTTTTTATGGAAATGATTATACCCTTCATTTTGCATTTCCAAACAATCATGGTGCATATCCTGTTGTAACAGACATAAAGATATCTGGATTTGAGCCATTGGAAGATAACGGTTACGTTAATAATGGAATACCAGGACATGAATTTAGTTAAAATAATATGAAGCGCCTATAAATTAAATAGTAATTAATATTAAGGGGAAGCGTCAAAAAATTAACATATAGAATAAAAAAATTTCTGATAAACTAAATCCGGTAGTAAGTAGCAATGTAACTTAATTACTGGATTGATTTTTAGTCCTTTTTAACATGTGTATTGTATAAACTATAATCGTACTAAATTATAATTAAAAACCTGCCCACTAAAATTCCCCAAACCTTTTATACATATAATGTTTTGGTAATAATGTTGAGTATAAAAGAAATAGGAATTTGCAGAGAGACAATTAGAAAATATCTTAAAGACTATGAAGATAGGCCAGTTGAAGTTACTAACACTTAAGTAGCTTATCTAAACAACAGAAGAAAAAATAGATATGTATGAAACATTACTTGATGAAGGATTTAGAATTCGCTATACGTCTATAGTAAATGCTGTAAACACCATAGAAATAAGCAAAAAGCCCACAGGCATAGCCTGTGGGCTATAAAATTAAAACTTTATTCTAATTTAGTCAAATTTTCTATAAAAAGCAGAGATTTATTGTTTAATTACATTTACTTGCTTAGCCTCACCACAGTCTCAATATGTATCGGAACTACTATGGGAAGGCAAAGATTGAACCTCGTTCTTATTATTGGAACACAATTTAGCAGTTCTATGTTTGTCCCTTGCATTTTTCCTTTTCGGCTTAAATCGGCTGCCACAACTGCGGTTTTGAATCAAGTCATATCATCTCGAAGCGCGTCAATGATATTTTCTTTTTTTATCTTGCTAATGGCATACAGCATTGTAATAAATACAATAAAGAGCACACCAAACACGCTGATTGCCATACTGCCCCATGGGAACACAAAACCAACATTTCCGCCGCCGATGATCATGCCCTTATAAATCAGACAGGAAAGAATTCCTGCGAGGGGCAGCCCCCAAAGCATCGTCCGCGCTCCATAAAGAGTGCATTCAAAGCGCATCATCTTATTGAAATCCCGGTCGGACATCCCCACAGAACGGAGCATGGCAAATTCCCGTCTGCGCAGCTTGATATTGGTGGAAATCGTGTTGAAGACGTTCGCAACCGCGATCAGCGAAATCATTGTGATAAAAACAACCGAGAACAGATTGACAATGAATGTGATATTACGGTTTTGCTCCAGTATCTCATAGACATTGTACAGATTATAGTCGGCGGTAATGCTGGCTCCATCAATCATCGTCTGCATCTCAGTTGTAGACTGACCGGGATTTTCTGATTTGAAGGTCATGCCCAGCTTTGTAGGCTTTACAGTCGCACCTAGTGTGTCAAATTGCGGCTTTACCTCGTAAGGGGCCATCACCATAAGAGAGTATCCGGGCCACTCACCCGGCTCCGTAGGCAGCAGATCTGGGTAGTCTTTTACAAAGGTTGCACGGATCGTTTTCGTCTGGTCTCCGGTCTTGGAGCGGAGCGTAAATTCCATAGGCTGTTCCTGCGTATACCAACTCCCGGGCAGTATTCCTGCCATAATCATTTTTTTGTCCTGCCCAGTGTATTCCTCTGCGGACAGGCCGAGGCCTTCGAGCAGGTTCTGATAGACGCTGTCCTCAACAAACTGAATATCCAACTGCACTTCCACCGTTTCACTTGTCCCATCATAACCGATGGGCTCGCCGTACTCGCCAAAAAAATGGCTTGACAAATCACTTGTATTGAGCACGCAGGAATAGGTTGAAAGTGCCTGATAAGAGCTTTCGGTAATGCCGTCGGCGGTTTTCAGCTCATCATAAAGCTGGAACAGCTCGCTTTCCTCCATGTCTCGCGTATAGAAACAGATGTCATATTCTTCAACTACCACAGAGGAATTCTCCGCGATCTGATTCAGATAGGTTCCGAAAGAACTTGCCGACACAAACAACACGACGCTTAACGTAAGCGACAGGATAATGCTGCGGTAACGCCGCCTGTTTCTCTTAAAGTTTTTTAACGCAAGTGTTTCCTCTAAACCGTAAAGGCGTTCCGCGAGCTTTGAGGTTCTTATCGCTTTGGCTTCCACCTTGACCTCGTTTGTCTGGCGGATACACTCCATCACAGGCGTACTGGCAGCCTTCTTTGCCGGAATATAGGCCGAAATTAAAATGGTGATCATACTGATAACCGCCGCAGCAACAAGAGCAGGAACAGACACCACCAAAGTCAACGGTACATTGTCATACATAACATTTGCGAAATTCTTTGCCACAAGAGAAAGCACAAGCTTGATGCTTGGTATCCCGACCAAAATGCCGATCGGAATGCCGATTGTACCGATGCAAAGTCCCTCAAACAGCACAGAATTACGCAGCTGTTTTTCCGTGGCACCTACTGACATGAGAATTCCAAACTGGTGTGTGCGTTCATTCAATGAGATGTTGAATGAATTATAAATCAGGAACACCGAGCCGAGCATAACCAGGGCAATCAAAATGCCGCCAATCGAGTACAGGAGAACTGTAAGCATCTTTTCCCCTGAAAGTCCCATAAAACGCAGTACATCATCGTTCAAAACGTAACTGTAATTGTCTGATATACTGTCTGTATAAGAATGAATCTGATATGGGTTCTTCAGCGTGATAAATGCGGTAAGACTGTCCGCTGCGGCTGTATCCTCTATTGTGATTAAAGTGTATCCGGGTGCAGCATACTCCTCGATTGCCGGTCGTTGGCAGATGCCGACAACCGTATATGTTTTCTCTGTCGTGGTTACAAGCGTTTCCTCCCGGGCACAATACGAATCGTGCTGGCTGAGCTTCTGATCGCCGCTCATGCGGTTGCCGACCGAGAGGGTGAGTGTGTCGCCCACCGAAATTTTCACGCCGCCGTTTGCCGCAATATGAGCCGGTATCACGACCTCGCTGCTGTTCTCCGGCAGTCTGCCGGAAAGTAGCTTGATGGGCAGAGCATCCAAGGCTTCCTCGTTCCATCCGGCAATAAAAAGATATGGCTTGTCGGGATTTTGTCCGCCTTCCAGTGTGGCATAGCCAATGTTCTGTAGCACTACAGCATTTGTCACTCGGCTGTCCTCTGCCTGTTCCAGCACAAAGGAGGAATCTGCGTCCGGGATTTCAATATGCCAATCACCATATTTGGTAGCAGCACCGTTTATCATATAGCTTTGCAGGGAAACGCCAAAGGTAGCGACTGCCGTAATCATGACGGCGGACAGGATAACTCCGATAACCGTGACAATCGTTCGTGTACGGCTCTTTTTCATGCTTTGCAGCGTGACCTTGTTGAAAATGTTCATGACCGCATCACCCTCTCGTCTCTCACTACTTTACCATCTGATATGCCGATAATACGGTCTGCTTGCAGGGCAATATTTTCGTCATGGGTGACGAGGATAAGTGTCTGACTGTATTTTTTATTGCTTGCTTTCAGCAGCTTGATGATTTCATGTCCATTTCGGCTGTCCAAACTACCAGTGGGTTCGTCGGCAAGCATGACCGCCGGGGCGTTCATCAAAGCGCGTCCTATGGAAACGCGCTGTTGCTGACCGCCCGAAAGCTGATTGGGTAAATGCGTTTTGCGTTCTTGCAACCCAAGCATTTGGAGCAGGTCATTCAGCCGTTCCTCGTTGACCTTGCGTTTGTCCATTAGGATAGGCAAGGTGATGTTTTCCACCACATTCAGAGTGGGAATGAGGTTGTGAAACTGGTAAATCAGCCCGACCTGCCGCCTGCGGAAAATGGCGAGTTTTTCATTGCTTTGGGCATATACATCCTGGCCATCCAAATACACCTTTCCGCTTGTCGGCACGTCCACACCGCCGATGATGTGAAGCAATGTGGATTTGCCGGAGCCGGAGGAGCCGATGATTGCGGTAAACTCCCCCTTTTCGATTGTAAGCGAAACATGGTCAAGCGCGGTAACTTGGTTTTCGCCCTTCCCGTAGACCTTGCATAAATTTTCAATTTTTAAAAATTCCATTATGTGAGTCTCCTTTCTCATGGTTTACCTATATAATAGAACCTTCAACTTACATCTCTGTGACTTTCAGGTGAGAGATTCGTCACTTTGGGAAACGAATGGCAAATATCGCGCCACCCTTCAGGTGATTTTTTGCGGTAATCGTCCCTCCCTGCCGTGTTATAATCATCTTGCAGAGAGCCAATCCAATCCCGTATCCTGTAGCGCCTTCGTTTTTCCCACGATAGAACCTGTCAAACAGGCAGGGTAAATCTTCTTTTTCAAAGCCCGCGCCGCTGTCGTGGATGGCAATCTCGGTAAACAGTGGATTGTCCGTGCAGACAATCTCAATCTTCCCGTTCTCGCCTGCGCTTTCCATGCAATTTTTGAGGATGTTTTGAATTGCTTCCGAAAGCCAACCTGAATCGCCCTGAATAATCATCCCTTTCGGTACATCTATTTGCAAAGCAATATCGCGCAGCTCCATTGGTATCAAAAACGGGTGAAGCGCAGCGCTTATCAAAGTATTCACATCTATCTGCTCGCCTTGGAAAACCACAATGCCTGCGTCCAGGCGGGATAATTTCAACAGGGAAGTAAGCAGCCAATCCATCTGTACAAACAATTCCTCTGTTTCCCGCATCAATGCTTTCCGCTCGTTTTCGTCAGGGTTATTCTCTAACAATGACAGAATGAGGTTCGCGGATGTGAGAGGGGTGCGGAGTTGGTGGGCTATGTCAGCCAGCGAATCGGCAAGATGTTCTTTTTCTTTTTTCAGTGCGTCGTTTTGCTCCCGAATACGCAGCGTCATTTTTGTTATCTCGCTTTGCAGAATGGAAAGTTCGCCCTCGTCCGATTCACCAATATACAGATGGTCAGCGTTATGAAGCACAAGATCGATTTGATCTGAAATCTGTGCAATGCTTTTATATCGGGCTTTGGTAAACGCAAAAAACGCTATTCCAAAGGCGGCGGCAGAAGCAATGGCAAGAATTCCAGCCGCCGTATTGATTGCAAATCCCAGCGTTACAGTGGTGGCAGCTATTAAGGAGAACAAAATTGCAAGCTGCCGAAACTCTCTATTCCGAAGCATACCCGTCCCCCAATCTATATCCCGTCCCGCGAACGGTCAGAATGATTTGCGGGCTTGCGGGGTCGTTCTCTATCTTCTCCCGCAAGCGTTTGATGTATACGGTCAATGTATTGTCATTGACAAACTCGCCCGCTGCGTCCCACAATTCGTCAAGCAGCCTGCTCCTTGTGATAATACTTTTGGGGTCGCTAATAAACACCAGTAACAAGCGGTATTCTAATGCTGAAAGAAAAACCTCATTGCCGTTTTTTTTCACAACGCCGCTTGCTATATCGACATGAAGTCCGCAGATTTCAAAAGCCGATGGAGAACGTCCGCTTTTTCGCAGGGCGGTTCCAATTCGCGCAATCAATTCACGCGGACGAAAAGGCTTGGTGATATAATCGTCCGCACCTATGTTCAGTCCGGTAACAACACTTGCTTCATCGCCAGAAGCCGTCAGAAAGATAACGGGGACATTTTGCGTTTCTTTGATTTCCGTGCAAACCGTAAAGCCATTTCCGTCAGGCAAAGAAATATCAATCAACGCCAAGTCAAATTTATTCCTGGCAAGTGCGGCAAGGGCTTCACTCCGCGTAGGGGCGTGAGTTACTGTAAATCCCTCCGAGCGGAGCAGAAGCATAAGGTTTCTGGCGATTGCCTTATCGTCCTCAACCAAAAATATCCGTTTCATTTATTTTCACCATCCTTTACTTTACTGCTCCTGTATCGTCCGTCAGCCGGTTTTTCAGCACCAATCGGAACAAGCCATGTATTTCCCATTTTTTTAGCTCCCTTAATCCGTCCAGCAGAGCAATGGTACACTACCATTCTGTCTGTGATTCCCCAATTTTTTGCTGCTTCTTTTGTCGTTATATAATCCACGCATAACACCTCCATAATTTCATTATATTTCTTTTGACGGAAATATACAAGCTGAGGTATAAAGCAACGTCAAGACCACCGGCTTAGCCGGTGGTCTTGACTTGCAGGTATATTTATATAATATGCTCTATTACAGTCAACGATATGATGTGTGTACTCATATCCAAGTACATAAGGTGAACAGTAAAATGTAATAGGGTGAAATATTATGAGGCGTATAGTTGAGAAGTACCACCACACATTTTTCATCAACCGGAGCTTACCCCTCTGTGCCTGTACATCTTCTATGGAAATGCGATTTGCAATGGTATCATAGAGCAAGGTATATTCCACATAGTAATCCTTTAATTCCTTGTCAGTCAACTCACAGTACAAGCCGCTTTCAACTTTCACTCCCTTAGACACACACATGCTACCATGCTGTTAGAGGCAGGAGCAAATATCGAAGAAATCCGAAAAAGATTAGGTCATAGTAAACTATCCACCACCATGGACACATATTCCCACGTTACTAACAAAATGCAAGAGAATACAGTAAATATTTTTGAGAGTATCATTTCAAATTGAAAATAAAACTTCCACCGAAGCAAATTTTCCGGTGGAAGAATGGTGGAAAATCACCCTTTTCTAGGGGTATTCAATTCTCGAAACCATTGATTTTACTTACTTAGCCTCACCACAGTTCAATGTGCGGCGTTTATACCTTTCAGTAATTATTACAAAGCTTGTCCAATTATATTAACCCAATACAACTCTTTATTTTCAAGGGTTAGAGGAAACTTAATTATTTAAATGAAGTATATTAAATTTTTATAGATTATATTATAACTCTAGTCATTGGTAGCAGATTAGTAGCATACTACCAAATATACTATATTATTTATTTTAGTATTAATAAATTAATACTTTCTACACAAGCTATAATACAAGGAGTTGTTTATATGAAAAAAATAATTATTTCATCTGTATTAATATTATTATTAAATTTAAGCTCAAAAAGTGTTTATGCATGTAATAACTTTTATCTCAATCAACCTATGGATACCAATCAACAAGAACTATACAAAGAAAGTTTAAAATCTCTTTTATACTTAATTCCGCTTCCACATCAACATAAATCATTTCGTCCAATTTTTTTTAACATTAAAAAGGCTCCTTATATTTACTGTGGGGTGTTCAAAAGTCTATTTGAGCTTTATCAAAAGTTAAGATTTTCGGCAACAATTTACTATATTGAAAGGGTGTATAACCATAAACACGCACAAAAGCCTTTGTAAATACTTCATGTGATGAAAACCCATATTGTATAGAAATGTCAATAATTCGATACTTCGTTTTCCGTAACGCCACCGTTGCTATACTTAGTTGCCGCTTCTGAATATAATCTTTAAATGAAACACCAACATATTCGTGGAACTTAGTATAGCAATAACAAGGTGAATACCCTACAAAATCGCATATTTTTTCTAAAATTGGATATTCTTCTATATTTCAAAACTTGATTACAGTTTCAATTTTTATACATCATATAAATTGCACTGGTTTATGCTTGAATTCTATTTACAAAAATTACAATTTTTTACAACATTGTATCACCCACCATTCAGCAAGTCATCAAGAATCTATGACTATGTAAAAGCTCCTGTCACACATCATCATCATCTGCTCAAGTTTCTGTAACCTCGTCTCATACATAAATAATTTTGTCATTATTCTCATTCCTTTCCTTCTGTTTTTGGGTATAAATTAAGAGGCTAAGTTTATAGATCATATAAGTTAATCTAGAACTTAGCCTCTTAATTTTTTAAAATATACTTTTAATAAGTAACCTTGCCAATGAGTAAATTAGAAAAATCATATAAATTGTCATAATGTAAAATTGTTATATCATCTAATTTTTCTCCCTAGGAATTGTATATGTCAATTTATTAAAGTCATCTCTTCTTCCAGCTATTATTATGATCGTCATGAAGATAATCAACGTATTACTGAGATGCCTCTCTTTTTTTATTTAATTTTATAACTAATAAATCGCTACTGGCCCATAAGGACCATCAATAATTTCTATTTTTGTTTCAAAAATATCCGTCAAAACTTCTGGATCCATAACCTCTTCTGCTGTTCCAAAAGCGGCAATTTGTCCATTTTTCATAGCACAAATTCTATCAGAATATTTGGCTGCAAAATTTATATCATGCATAACAGTCAGAATCGTTCTTCCAAATTCATTAGCAGCATGCCTCAAATGCTCCATCATCTGAACAGAACGAGCAACATCAAGATTGTTCAGCGGCTCGTCCAAAAGCACATATTCAGTCTCTTGGCACAAAACCATTGCTACATATGCCCTTTGCCTTTGACCACCAGAAAGCTCATCTAGATATCTATTTTCTAGATCAGTCAAGCCTAAAAAATCGATATATTTAGAAATAATACTCTCATCCTCTTTCGTTAATCTTCCCTTGGAATAAGGAAAACGTCCAAATCCAGCTAATTGTCTAACAGTAAGCCTGGTTACAAAATGATTTTCTTGTCGCAAAATAGTCAAAATTTTTGCTAAGTCTTCTGATTTAGATTCAGAAACATCCATATTCGCCACCTTGATTTGACCTTCATCCATATCTAAAAGTCTTCCGATCATCAAAAGTGTCGTAGACTTTCCAGCACCATTTGGTCCAATTAAAGAAGTAAGACCAGCTTTTGGTATTTCAATATTCAAAGGTCCTATTTTTACCTCATCAGTATACACCTTTTTAACATTATCAATCTTTATCATAAAGTCCCCTTCCTTAAAATCATAATTAAAAATGTTATGCCTCCAAACATTTCGATAATAACTGAAACTACACCTTGAGCAGCGAATACGTGATTCATAAAAAAATATGCCCCCGTTAGTATCAAAAATCCTATAGCAAGAGCCATTGGAAAAACATATCTATGATCATAAGTTGGCACCACTTGATAACTCAAAGTTGCAACTAAAAATCCATAGAAAGTAAGTGGTCCAACTAAAGCCGTGGAAATTGACATCAAAACAGAAACTAATACAAGAGTATAAATTACACTAATTTGATGATTAACTCCCAAAGAAGTACAGACGTCCTTTCCAAGTGACACTACATTTAAATTCTTAGAATAAGCAAGAATAAGTAATGCTGCAATTATTACAATTGGAATTGCAATAGAGAAATATTCAGGATCCGCATTATTGACAGAGCCAAACAATCTTGCCTGTAAAATATCAAACTCAGACGGCGCAAGAAGTGTTCCCATAAAAGATGACAAGGACTTCAACCCAGTTCCAATAATAACTCCAACCAAAAGCATAAGTTGTAAATTCCCATACTTTCCAGAAAGCAACCATCCATAAAGTATCAAACACATCAATACCATAACAACAACTTGAAATATAAATGATCCAACACCACTAAAATTTATAAATGTACTAGCACCAAAGAAAAATATTGTACTAGTATGAATTGTTGAGTAAAGTGCTTCAAAACCTAAAAGTGAAGGAGTTATAATCCTATTATTCGTAGCCGATTGGAACGCAACGGTTGATAAACTCTGACAAATTGCAGAAATAATCATTGTAACAAGAGCTACCATCCTTCTTCTAACAACTGGGATAAAAGAAGGGGAATCTATTGGAACCGGATTATTATAAACCAAAAGTCCATAGGAAGAAAGAGCGCCCAAAGCAATCAATGTTATCAGCAAAATCCAATAACGTTTTTCTTCTTTCTTAGAACGAAAAGCTCTAGCTGATCTATTTTCATTATGAAGTCTAGAAGCGATTTCGATATTTCTTTTATTACTATATTCTAATTCGTTCATCTTAGCCTCCTTTGTCTCAGTAAAATAACAATAAATACGACTGCCCCCACTGTTCCAAGCATCAAAGAGACAGGTACTTCAAAAGGCATTATAATTGTTCGAGAAATTATGTCACAAACAGTTATCGTACCCATTCCTAGCACACATACCCAAGGCAAATTACTCCTAAGATCATCGCCTCTATACATTGAAACAATATTTGGTACAATTAAACCTAAAAAAGGCAAGTTTCCAATAACAGCCGCAACAATTCCAACTGCAAAAGAAATAAGACCAGTACCCAAAAGAACTATCCTATTATAATTTACTCCAAGATTTGTTGTAACCTCTTCCCCTAGTCCAGCTAAAGTCAATCTATCAGCATAGATAAAAATAAGAATAGTAACTATAACAATTAACCATAAATATTCATATCTTCCAATTTGAACCGATGCAAAAGAACCTACAAACCACTTTTCAATATTTTGCGTCATTTGAAAAGCAAGTCCAATAAAAGTTGAAACTGCAGAAATGACTGCTCCAAGCATCATCCCAATAATCGGAACAATTAAAGACGAGCGAAGTTTAATTTTTCTTAAAAACAAAAAGAAAATCATGGTTCCTATAAAAGAAAAAATAATTGCACCAGTCATTCGTTGAACTAAAGTTGGTGCAGGAAATAATAAATAAACAAAAATAAGCCCCAAACCTGCCCATTCAATAGTTCCTGTTGTGGTAGATTCAACTAAACGATTCTGTGTAATAAGTTGCATTATCAGTCCTGACATTGACATTGCGGCTCCAGTAAGCATTAGTGAAATTGTTCTTGGAACACGAGTTATGAAAAACATACTCTTTCCATCCTCTTGTCCTAATATATCATAAACTCCAGTAAACAGTGATATAATACCTAGTATAATAACAACTATAATTGCTAATATAAAAGGTTTTGTCCATATTTTATTGTGATTATAATACTGGGGCTGAGAGTTCTCAGCCCCAGTCATTTTTTGCATTGTATTTTTCTGCACTATACTATACTCCTTTGTACTACTTAGCTAAAGTATTTGCAAGATTTTCAAATAACTCTAGATAAGTTTGTATTGATTCATTTGTGTAGGTATCATTTGGTGCATAAACGATCTTTCCTTTAGAAACAGCAGTTGTGTTTTGAAGAGCAGGTGAATTATCTATAACATCCTGAGCAGGAACTGCATCAGTTGTAGAAGATACTGCAGCATCACGATCTAGTACGAAAATCCAATCAGGGTTACTTTGTGCAATAGCTTCAACAGAAATATCATCACCTTGATGATTAGAAGAAGTATCGCCAACCTCTAATGCTGGAACCCATCCAAAAATTTCATACATTGGTCCCCAAACACGTCCAGAATGAGGAGCTGAAAAACCAATATCTCCACCAGAAACTACAATACTCATAACTGTATCCGTTCCATTATACGCAGACTTAGCATCTTTGATAGCTTGGTCAAAATCAGCTACTAATTGTTTAGCCTCTTTATTTTTATCAAAAATTTGTCCCAAAGCAATCGTAGAATTTTTAAGTCCATTTACTAAGTTTTCTCCAGGTGTATCAGCTGCCTTAGAAACATCAAAGTTAAGATCAATAACAGCTGCATTTGGTACTAATTTTTTTATATCTTCATAATAGCTAGCAAATCTTTGACCAACAATTACAAGTTCAGGGTCTACGGCTGCTATAATTTCAAGATTTGGTTCGCGATGATTTCCAATATCTTGAACTGACTCATCAGCTACATATGGTGAATCCGCAGGTATTACACCCTTTGGAACAGCCGCTAATTTAATTCCCCAATCAGCTAAAGTTTCAAAAGTTCTATTATCCAACGCAACTACATTCTTTGGATTTACAGGAACAGTAACAGTTCCATGAACATCAGTGATTTCAACCGTTGAACCTTCAACAGGCTCATTAGTTTTAGAGCCAATAGCTTCATTACTTGGATTTGTGCAAGCCGTCAACATCAAAGCAAAAATTGCCATAATAACAGTTAATTTAAAAAATTTAGATTTTCTCATACATTTCTCCTTTTATGTAAGTTTTATATAAGCATGATAAGCAAGCAGATTATTGAATTGATGAAATCAATATCTATGTTATATTTTTATTCGTGATTTAAGTAACAATTATCTTGGATCTATTTCACTATAGTGCACAGTGACAATACAAATATGATGGTGGTGATAATGATTATCAATTTCAATATCTTAGTTAATTATACCAAAGCAAAAAATATTGTCAACCATTTTTTGAACTTAGGAATATAGCCTATTTCCCCTCTCCATTTATAAATAGGATTAATCTATTGATATATATAATATCGAGTGCTAAGCTCAGCTTCGCCTCGCTATGGGGTCAGACCCCACCCGGAAATTGACGAAAAAACCATATTTTCATCAGAACAAATCTTTCCGTAAAAACATGGTAAAAAGTCACCTTTTTCTAGGGGGATTCAATTCTTAAAACCATTGATTTTACTATTCATTTAAAAAACATCTTGATTTTTGGGCAAGTAAAAAGCCCACAGGCATAGCCTGTGAGCTGTAAAATCAAATCTTTATTCTATTTGAATCAAGTCTTTTTTATAAAACAGAGGTTTATTGTTTAGTTACATTTACTTACTTAGCTTCACCACAGTTTCAATGTGAGGCGTATGAGGGAACATATCCTTAATCTTAACCTTCTCCACCTTATATCCTGCTTCAATTAAAACTTTAAGGTCAGTTACTAAAGTTTTAGGATTACAGGATACGTAAACTATTTGTGGAGCATCGAATTTAATTACGTAATCTAATGCTACAGGATGCACTCCTGGTCTTGGTGGGTCTAGTATTATTAGATCTGGCTTTTCAGTTACATTTCCAATAACCTTTGCCACATCCCCTGCTATAAACTCGCAGTTATGAAGTCCGTTAAGTTTTGCATTTTCATTTGCTGACTCTACTGCTTCCTCTATAAGTTCAACTCCAATAACCTTTTTTGCCTCTGGAGCAACTATTTGACCAATGGTACCCGTTCCACAATATAAATCAAATACTACTTTATCTTTTGATTCTCCTAAGAATTCTCTTACTATAGTATAAAGTTTTTCGGCTCCCTTTGAGTTAGTTTGGAAAAAGGAAAATGGTGTTATTTTAAATTTTAAGCCTAATAGCTCTTCTATTATATAATCTCTGCCATAGAGTATTTCTACCTTATCTCCTTGAACTACATCAGAAAAAGAATCATTTATTGTATGTATTATACCTACTAATTTTCCTTTATAGTTAATTTCCTTAATTAAACTTACCCATTTTTCTAAATTAAAGTCCATTTGAGAGGTGGTTACTAAATTAATTAAAACTTCTCCTGTGTTTGCAGCTTTTCTTATTACTAAGTTTCTTAAATAACCTTCTCTACTCATTATTCTATAATAAGACAATTTCTTTTCTCTAAAATAATCTAGAGTAGTATTTAAAGCATTTCTAAAATCTTCATCTACAATTCGGCAATCATTTGCAGTTATTATTCCAAAGCTTTTTCCCTTTGCATGCATACCAAGGGTTAGTTCTCCACCTTTTTCCATGTCACCAAAGGAAAATTCCATTTTATTTCTATATTCAAATTCTTCTGGACTTCCTTCTATTCCTAAATATTCAAATCCACTTATATCTCCACCTTGGAAAAGCTTTAAAACCTGCTCCTCTTTAAGTTTCAATTGCTTATCATAGGGAACATCTTGATGAGCACATCCACCACATTCTCCAAAAATAGAACACTTTGAATTAATTTTATATGGTACATCTTCTATAATATTTGTTATTTTACCCTCAGCATAATTTTTTCTTTTTTTAGATATTCTAGCTGACACTTTCTGGCCTGGTAATGCATTCTTTACATATACCTTTAATCCTTCATATTCTCCAATTCCTGTGGATGGGAATTCTGTAGATGTTATATCTATTTCGTACTCCTTACCTTTCTTCATCTTAGCTTCATCCTCACCTTTAAAATTTTAGTGCTTTTTCTCTTTTTTAAATACTGGATAAATAATTGTTACTAATAAATATATAAATAAAATTCCTGTACCTATATAGGCTTTTGCAAATCTATATCCTAGTATTCTTAAAATAACTATGTCTAAAATTAAATATGCTGCTAAAGAAATAGAAAACATTATTCCAACGTTTTTTAAATTATCCATAAAAATGCTATTTTCCTTTGTTGCTTCTGTGGTTTCTGTTGTTTTTGACTCCGGTGATACTTCTTCAACTTTATCCTCTATCTCTATTTTATCCTCTGTCTCTATAGCATTTTCTTTATTTTCATCTACAACGACTGTTTCTTCTGTTTCTTCCAATTCTTTTTCTAAGTTCTTATTTTCTTCTGTCATATATAATCCTCCAATCTCTTTTTCTGTAATTTTGATACAAATACTATTATGCAATAGTATGATTGTAAAGTAAATACTGAACCGTTGACTAATTTATGAATAAATTATAAAATGTTATTCACATAAAAAATTTTACAATTTGTTTTCTTATAAGTAACATTTATAAAATATAATATTAATTAGTGTAATTTATTTTGAGGAGGTTTGTGATGCCAGGATTAGATTTAATCTCATTCATATTTACCGTAACCATAAAGTTATTATTTTTTGGTAAGGAAATAGAAAAAGGCTACTTCACATATAAATCTATTTTTATTCCAGTACTATCCTCTGTTCTATTATTTGCTGCTATTGGATTTTTATTTAGTAAAGATAAAAGATTTAAAATTTATACTGTGTTTAATATAATTATTACCCTATTTATAGTAGCTGATTTAAATTATTTTAGATATTTTAAAGATCTTATATCTTTACCTGTTATATTAAATGGCTTTCAACTAGGTGCTGTAAAGAATAGTGTTGGGAGTTTACTTAAGCCTACAGACTTTCTCTACTTTATAGATATTTTCATATTCTTGATAATTCATAGATTATATAAAGGTCATGAATTAAAAGCTATAAATTTTAAATCTAGATTGGTAATTTCTCTTGCTTTATTGTTAGTTGGAACTACAGCAAGTGCAATTAAAATATATGATTTATCTAAAGAACAACCTAGGCTTTTAAGCACTATGTATAACAAGGTTTATGTTACCACTAAGCTTGGAGGGGTAAACTATCACCTTTTAGATGGTTATAATTTGGCTGTCAATTCCATTAGTAAAAAAATTCCTATTTCCAAAGAAACTAAAGAAGCAATGAATAGTTTTTTAGTTAGTAACTCTAAAAAGTCTTCAGAAAACTTAAAAGGAATAGGAGATGGCAAAAATCTTATTATGATTCAAGTAGAAGCATTGCAAGGTTTCGCTATAGATAAAACCATAATGGGAAAGGAAATAACCCCTAATTTAAATAAACTTATGAAACGAAGCGCTTATTTTAATAATTACTTCTATCAAACCGCTTCTGGTGGAACTTCAGATGCAGAGTTTATATCAAACAACTCCCTATACCCTACTCCATCAGGTTCTGTTACTTATTTATATACTAATAACGAGTTTAATGCATTACCAGAAGCCTTAGCAGAAAAAGGTTATAATACAAGTGCTTTTCACGGTTTTAGAGATAATTTTTGGAATAGAAATATAATGTTTCCTAAGTACGGTTTTCAAGAGTTTCATGGACAAAAAGACTATAATATTGATGAAAGCATAGGCCTAGGGTTAAGTGATGAATCTTTCTTTAAACAGAGTCTAAAAAAAATGGATGACCTAAAGGAACCTTACTATTCCTTTTTGGTTACATTGACTAGTCATTTCCCTTATGAAGACACGGAAAAGTACGGAGATTTCCCAGTTGGAGAATTTGAAGGAACTCTTCTTGGAAACTATTTAAAATCTATTCACTATACAGATAAACAACTTGGAATGTTTATAGATGAATTAGAAAAGAATGGAACATTAGATAACTCAATTTTAGTGCTGTATGGAGATCATTATGCTATACCAAAAGAAAACAAAGGTGAACTGGCTAAATTTTTAGGCGTTAATGATTTTACAGAATTACAATGGATGGAACTAAACAAAGTTCCATTAATGATACATTTTCCCCAAGATCAACACAAAGGAGTATATGAAATATATAGTGGACAAGTAGATCTTTATCCTACTTTAGCTAATATTTTTAACTTACCAACTGAAAATATGATGGGAAGAGACTTGTTTAACTCAGAAGAAGGAAAAGTTATTTTTAGGAATGGTTCCTTTACAAATGGTGAAGTTTTCTATTTATCCGCGGATAATTCATTCTATGATATGAATACTGGAAATAAAATTCCTGAAAATGAAAAACTAACTTCTTTTAAAGAAAGTGTTATAAATGAATTAGAATATTCTGATTTGATTTTGAAATATAATCTTCTTAAATAGTGAAGAATGAAGAGTAAATGGAGAGATTTATAAATATAAAATCCCTTCCCTAACTCTTCATTTTTCATTCTTAATTTCTTAACTTTTAACCTTTAATTTCGAAATATTAATTCTTTAAAAATTATTTTAATATTAGCATTTCATAAATCATTTTTCCCGCTACTGCTAAGGACATAGTTACGAAAATAGGCTTTATAAATTTTGCCCCCTCTTTTAGTGCTAGCTTTGTTCCAACACGAGCGCCAATAGTCATAAATATTGCCATTGGTATTCCCATAAGGTAAAATATCTTTCCCTTTACTGCAAATAACACTAGTGATGTAAAATTACTCATCAAATTCATAGCTTTTGCATTTCCGCTTGCCCTAACAAAATCAAAACCATATATTTTTATAAGTCCAAAAATTAAAAATGATCCTACGCCTGGACCAAAAAATCCATCATAAAATCCCATGGCAAAAGCAAAAATACTACCAATTATTAAAGTTTTTTTAGTAGTTCCTTCAAAGTTATCTTCCATGCCTACAGTTTTAGAGAAGAAACTATAAACCCCTACACCCAAAAGCAAAGTTAATACAATAGGTTTTAATACATTTGAATCAAGTAAAAGTACTGTATAAACTCCGGTAGCTGCTCCAAGTAAAGTGAATGGAAGCAATACTTTTAATATATCCTTGTCCACTTTACCATATTGGGCAAATTTTGCTGTACTTACTAAAGAACCGCAAGTAGCTGAAAACTTATTTGTTCCTAGTGTATAATGTGTTGGGAAACCAATTATGAAATAGGCAGGTACACTTATAAGACCGCCGCCGCCTGCTATTGAATCAACAAAAGCAGACAAAAATCCTGCTGCACATAAGAAAATTATTTTATAGACTATATGAACATTGGCCAGCACCAGAACCCCTCCTCTGAATATATTATCTGACAATTCAATCATATCACCATAATTAACTATTTCATATACAGAAAGGAATTTTTTTATTAAATTTTAATTTAAATTAAAAAGAACAGGAAAAATATCCCATTCTTTTTAATAATATTCTTATTTAGCTAATTCATATATGGCATGAGCATAAATTTTTGTATTAATAATTAAATCTTCAATCTCAATATATTCATTGGCTTGATGATCTAAATCGGGTTTCCCGGGAAATATAGGTCCAAATGCTACTATATTTGGCATTTCCTTAGCATAAGTTCCTCCGCCTATTGCTATAGGCTCTCTATTATCTCCTGTTTGTTCACTGTAAACACTTAGTAAGGTTTTTATAAGTGGATGATCTTTAGGGAAATAAAGAGGTTTTTGATGACTTATGTCCTCCATTGTTATTTCTCTATCTTTTAAGACCTTTTCCATAGGTCCTACAACATCTTCCATCTTAAATGATACAGGATATCTTATATTAATTCTTACCACTATTTTTTCATCTTTTAATTCTACAGTCCCTACATTAAAACTTAACTCTCCAGAGTCCTCATCTTTTAGATGGACTCCTAAGGATTTTCCATTAGTTTCACATCCAATTTTGTCATTCATAAATTTTATAAAGTCAAATATATCTGCTTTGCAAATAGGAAGTGTCTCTAAGAACTTAAACATTTGCATTATAGCATTAACTCCTAGTTCTGGAGTGCTACCATGAGCAGATATCCCAATGCATTTTATGACTAACATATCGCTCTTTATATGAGCAGTTAAATTATAATCATTAAATTGCTTGAATTTATCCAATGCTTTTATAATTACATCCTTTTCTCTTGACCATATTCCAACTTCACAATAGTCTGGAACCATATTTACTCTTTGTCCACCTTTGATATATTTTATAGAGAAATCTTCAGTCTCTAACACCTTAAGTTCTTTTGTTAAATTAAAGGATAGTATACCTTTTTCTGCAAATATCAAAGGATACATAGCATCTGGTGTAAAACCTGCTACTGGAGGTTTTTCATGCTTTAAGTAATACTTCATCTCACCGGAACCAGTTTCTTCGTTTGTTCCAAATATTATTCTAACTCTTTTAGATAAAGGCAAACCAATATCCTTTATTGCCTTCAATCCATATAGGGCTGCTATAATAGGTCCTTTATCATCTAATGCTCCTCTTGCATATATCTTGCCTTCATGTATTTCCGCACCATAAGGTGGATATTTCCAGCCGTCACCTTCTGGAACCACATCTAAATGACCTAAAACAGCAATATAATCTTCACCTTCTCCATATTCTGCATACCCTATGTATCCATCTAAATTTTTGGTTTCGAATCCCATTTTTTTAGATAGGCTTAAGGCATACTCTAAGGCTTTTGAAACGCCTTCTCCAAAAGGCATCCCTTCTTTACTCTCATCTTCTATACTTTTAATTCTTAATATTTCTTGAGTAGATTTTATTATATTATCTCGCAAGTCATTTATTTTTATGCTTAGTTTCATCTCTATACCTCCAGCAATTTATTTTAGGAGAATTGACTATTAAAACATAATGTGTTTTAATGATGTTTAATATAGTTGTTATACAGTTCAGCTACATTGTCAAAACCTAATTTTCTTAATTCTTCTAATACTATGCATCTAATTTCTCTAGATCTTACTACGCCATTGAAATCATTTAAAATTGTCTTTTTTATTACTTTCAATATTAATTCAATGTCTGATTCATTAAATGGTGCTTTAGCTTCTTCCGCCGCTCTTATTAAAGTGATTTTTATTTTATCAACATCAAAATCTTGAGTTCTTCTATCTCTTTTTATTACTTTCATAATCATACCCCCGTTTAAATGGAATGTTATTTATAATATTATATCACAAATACTATAAATATTTTATAAAAGTTTCTTATATATTGTATGCTTAAATATCTTTATTAATCACGTAAAAAGATGTTATACTTATTAAATAAATTATTTTTTAGGATGTGACAGAATGGACTTAATTAAAATTAAAGGAAATACTTATTACATAAATGCCCCTACAAATATTGGAGTTTATGTTTTTAAAAATAAAAATTGTTTGCTAGTAGATACAGGAATTAATAACTCTCAAGCACGAAAAATTGATGAAGTATTAATACAAAATAACCTCCATCCAAAATATATAATTAATACTCACAATCACGTGGACCATTGTGGTGGAAATTCTTATTTTAAAGAAAATTACCCAGGTTCTTTGATCTTTACTTCAGCTAAAGAAAAAATATTTATGGAAAATCCTGAACTATATCCCTGTATTTTATCAAACTCTATACCTATAAAAGGATTAAAAAGAATTACTAAAAAATTTGATGTAGATTTTATATTAGATTATGGAGTAAATAAAATAAATGATGAAAAATTTGAAGTATTGGCTTTAAAAGGACACTCTCAAGAACATATAGGATTTATTACCCCTGAGAAAGTATGCTTCTTAGGAGATGCTCTATTTAGTGATGAAATCATAGATAAATACTCATTGCCATACCTTTACGACATCGAAGAAAGTATAAATACTCTAAACATTATTAATGATATAGATTGCGATTACTTTATACTTGCCCATAGTAATGAAATGATTCTTAAAGATCAGATTAAAGATTTAATACAGCATAATTTAAATAATATAAATTATTTTATAGAACAAATATTAGATCTTTTAGATGGACCAATGACTAAAGAAGATATACTTCAAAATTTGGCCATATTAAATGATTTGTCTATGGGATTTACTCAATATCATTTGAATTTTTCCTCTGTATCTGCCCTTGTTAGCTATTTATACAATCAAGGCAAAATAGATTGCTCCATAGAGGATGGAAAAATGTATTTTTATAATAAAACAACATAAAGGATAAAACCCAATAAATGCATGATATCATTTATTGGGTTTTCCTCATATTTAATGTAAATTAACTTTTTATTTTTTATTTTTCTTTTTCCCTTTAGAAGCTTTGTTGGATTTATTCACATTATTAGTTTTATTAATATTATTAGTTTCATTGCTTACGTTATCATTACTTTTCTTTTGCGTTCTTCTCATGGAAAACTGAAAACCAACCATGAAGGCAAAAACAAGGAATATCTTTGCTATGAATCCCGCCATATTTCCGTGTCTTAAGTCTAAAAAATAGCCCCAGATTGCTGCTATTCCTACTGCCCCTAAAGTTAAAAGCCAAAATTTTTTCATATGTAAGTCCTCCATACCTTTAAAAATATATAATATTAACTCTATTATATATTAAGTCTACCAATAAAAACAGAAAATTTTATTGAATTTCTAATGAAAAGTTCGTATAAATGTTGTAGAATGATATAGTACGTAAATTTCTTTTTAGGAGGAATATAAATGACAAGAACAATAGGTACAAATGCTAAAGGCCTTAGAGCTCCAATCATAAAAGAAGGAGACGATTTAGTTAAAATTGTAGTAGATACAGTAATAAATTCCGCTAAAGAAGATAATTATTCTCTAAGAGATAGAGATGTAATTGGAATAACAGAATCTTTAGTAGCAAGAGCCCAAGGAAACTATGTAACTGTTGATGAAATTGCTGAAGATATAAATTCAAAATTCAAAGGAGAGATCGGTATAGTTTTCCCTATACTTAGCAGAAATAGATTCTCCACAATATTAAAAGGAATTGCAAGAAGCGGTAAGAAAGTTCACCTTTTATTAAGTTACCCTTCTGATGAAGTTGGCAATCAATTAATGGACATGGATAAGATGGATGAGTTAGGCATAGACCCTTATAACGATGTTTTAACAGAAGATAAATATAGAGAACTTTTTGGTGAAGAAGTTAAACATAAATTTACTGGTATAGACTATATTAAAGCTTATAAAGAAATAGTTGGTGAAGAAAATATATGTATTTACCTTGGAAATGACCCTCGATATATATTAAACCATACAAAAGAAGTTTTAGTTGCAGACATTCATACAAGAAAAAGGACTAAAAACTTACTTTTAAAAGCTGGTGCAGAAATAGTTTATGGTCTAGATGACATATGCACTACTCCAATAAAAGGCAATGGCTATAATCCTACATATGGCCTTCTTGGGTCAAATAAATCAACAGATGAAAAGTTAAAGCTATTTCCTAGAGATTGCCAGCCAATAGTAGATGAAATTCAAAAATCACTACTAGAACTTACAGGCAAAAAAATAGAAGTTATGGTTTACGGTGATGGAGCATTTAAAGATCCTGTTTGTAAAATATGGGAACTTGCTGACCCAATTGTGTCTCCTGCATATACTTCTGGTTTAAGTGGCACTCCTAATGAAATCAAACTTAAATATCTTGCAGATAATGATCTAGCTAATTTAAAAGGAGAAGATGCTGCTAGTGCCATAAGAGAAAAAATTAAGACTAAGTCAAGCCACTTAGTTGGAAGCATGGAAACACAAGGTACTACTCCAAGACAGCTAACAGATCTTTTAGGAAGCTTATGCGACCTAGTTAGCGGAAGTGGTGACAAAGGAACTCCTATAGTTTTAATACAAGGTTATTTTGATGATTATGCTACTGAATAATCGAATAATCAATAATCAATAATTATTAAAATAAATTTTATCAAAAGGCGGCATTTCTGCCGCCTTTTACTTTTTAAATATTAATTAAACTAACAACTCTGAAATCTCATCCTTATATAAAACATATTCCATATGAAGTGCTCTAGTTAAAACCACATACAATAGTTTCTTATCCAATTCATTATTTGAATAGTTGCTCTTATTGCAATTATATACTATTGAGCAATCAAACTCTAATCCTTTAGTCATATAGGAAGGTATTATTATCCTTTCATATTCCATTTGTCCTTTATCTTCTTTTATTAGCTTCCAACCTTTTATTTTATTTTTAACCAGTTTTTCCTGTATCTCTTTACATTCCTTCATATCCTTGCCTATCAGTGCCATGGTTTTCTTGTTATTATCTTTAACTTCTTTACTTATTTCATTTAAGATTTTTACTAATTCTAAATCCTCATTGTATTTTATTATAGCTGGTTCCATTCCATGTCTTAAAACTGGTTTCGCTGGCTTTAAAAAATTTTCTTGTTTAGTAAGTACTTTATTAGCAAAGTTTACAATTTCAATAGTGGAACGATAGCTTTGTGATAGGGATATATATTCCCCTTCACCTTTATAGACATCTTTAATTAAACCATCCCATCTATTGATTCCCCTATAGTAATATATGCTTTGCCCCACATCTCCAACTATGGTAAATGCATCGTTTACCACTGAAGAATTTAATACAAGCACTTCAAATTTACTATAATCCTGTCCTTCGTCTACTACCATATATTTATATAGAGGATAATCATTTCCTTGTAGCTTCAATTTTAAATATAAAAGTGATGCTAAATCATCTCTATCTAAAATTTTGTTCTCAATATTACTTTTTAACTCATCCTTTAAATAATCCCATAAATTTTTTGGTATTAACTCATCGGTCATCATAAGATATAAATCTTCATCTTCAAATAAATTATAATAAAGTCCTAATACATCAATCTTTCCTAAGTTATTAAAGAAGTTTTTTAATGCTTTTTTACTGTCCTTTTTTATATTATCTATTTTCTCATCCTTCTCATCATAAAGGGATACTAATTTTTCTCTTTTTATCAGCTCTTCCTCATCAGAATTCCTAATATTTTTCAGAAGATGATCATACTCCTTTTCTATTCCATTAGTTATTTTCTCTAACCTATTCTTTAATTGAGCATTAAAATATCTTTTTAGTTCTTCTACTCTTTTTTGTAATGGCAAATATTTTAAATTTTTTACTATTAATTCTTTAATCTCTTTTCTTGAGAATATTACATGCTCTCCTACGCTAATATTTTCATAACTGATACCTGAAAACTCTACATATTTAATGTATCTGTCTAGAATAGTTTTAAATAAAATACTTCCCTTTAGCTTACTTCCATTTACAATATGCTTTATATCATCCTCTTGGCTATTCTCAATTATGTAGCTTAGTTTCTGATCTTTATTGTAAAGTTTCATTTTTATTTTCAAAATATCCATTGCCCAATCTTCAAAGGTCTTTTGAGGTACATCTCCCCCGCCTAAGTTTGGAAGTACCTCTGATATATAGTTTAAAAACAACTTATTTGGTGCAAGTACTAGAACCTCTTCTGGTTCTATTTTATTTTTATATTTATAAAGTAAATATGCCAATCTATGAAGGGCTATGGTAGTTTTCCCTGAACCTGCTGAACCTTGTACAATTATAACTTTATTTTTTTCACTTCTTATTATGTCATTTTGCTCTTTTTGAATGGTGGCAACAATGTCTTTTAGCTTAGTATTGCTGCTCTCCTCAAGGGCAATTTTTAAAAATTCATCCTCTAATTCTTCCCCTTCTTCACCACTAGCTAAGCTCCTTAAAATTATTTGGTCTTTTCCTTCATCGAAAACATCTATTAATTCACTTTCCTTTATTAAAAACTTTCTTTTTAATAAAAGCTCTCCTGATATTTCTCCATAGGGACCTTGGTAGCTAACTTCTCCTTCTGTTCCACTATAATAGAGATCTGCTATAGGCGCTCTCCAGTCAATTACTCTTTCTTCCTTTTCCCTCTCATCTGTAAGCCCAATCTTTCCAATATAAAAGCTTTCTTCATCCCTTAATTTTTCCCTAAAGTCTATTTTAGCAAAATATGGTTTATCCTTTGATTCTCTATAATTACTTATTTTATCCTTTAAATTATCTTGTATCTTTAAAAAAGATTGTAATTCAATATTGTATTTCCCTTTGGATTTCTTTTTTAATTGAAGAACCTTTTTATCTATGTTTTCTTCACTATCCTCTAGATAAACTATCTCTTTTTCTAGCCAAGACATAGTATTGTCTAAGCTCTTTTTCTCCATCTCAAATTGTTCTTTATTTATAGCCATAAAATCCCTCCAAAACATCATTAAAAATACTAGGGCATCTAAATAAAATAATTAGTCAAAGATACGACGAATTATTTTAAAAGATGCCTAATATTTACTCACGAACCAATATATCAGCGTTTCCTTTTAAAGTTTTTTCCCATCTTTCCATATAATCACCAGTAGCCCATTCGGCCATTACTACGCTTTCTCCTTGCTGTAGAGCTATCTTTTTTAAATACATATTTTCTAAAGCTCCATTTAATATTCTATAAACATATAGATTATTGGGTGAAATAATTATTGCTAAATCCTTATTAGGAGAAGTATATGCATCCACAGCTTCTGGAACTTTTTCTTTTACTTCGTTCCATGAAATATGAAATTCATCGTAGTTTAGCATTTTATTTGGGGGTACTATGTTAATATCATAGTCTTTATAGAAAGAATCCCCAGGATGAACACTATTTAAACGTCCTTTTACTATCCAATGACCATTCCTTCTATATAATGCAAAACTTTCTTCTCTTGGTTCTTTCTCTAACCTCTTTGAGGTCTCTTTATCCTGTAGTGCCAAAAATGCAGAAGCTGAATTATGCATTGCAGTTTTCCCATCTTCTCCACTAATATCAGAGATCTTTATTCCTTTATTATCTACAATATTATCTATTAATCTTATTTGAAGACTACTCCTTCCTTCATCATTATTAATATTTGAAGTACTCTTATCTTCTATAGCCACATAATCATTTCCTACAAACAAGATTCGTTTCAAAGATTGCTCTTCCTTTGTTTCTATAAGATTAATATCTTTTCTCTCTTTACCAACAGGATAAGAAAACAATCTATCCTTAGGATGATCTGAGTTTAACTCATATGCATCAACACCTACCCACCAAAAACCACTCATTCTTGGTACAAATAGATTAGGAGTTTCTAGTATAGGGCGAAGCTTACCATTTTCAGCTCCTATCCATAGTGTCCTATAAAAAATGGATTGATTTTTATACTCTGATCCTAAAGTATCTTCATAATCAATAGGAGTATTAGATCTTAAACCTATTAAAACCCCTGACCTTCGCAATTCATCTTTTCCTAAAGGATTTTCCTCCTTGCTTTTTTGTAGTTTCTCTATATTTTCCTTACTTAAAGCTTTACTAGTATCATCATCAATTTTTTCCAGATAATAAAACGCATCATCTAAATATACTATTAATTCTTTTTCATTTATTTTTATAAACTCATGAAATAGGTTTTCACCATAAATTACTGAAATTACTTCTATTTTATCTTCTTTAATATCAAAATCTTCTTTACTTACTTTATATGTATAGAAAAAATAATTATTAGCATCCACTTCCTTTAATTTATATTGAGGATCTTTACATATTTCATCTATTAAAAATGCATATTCTTTATTAAAAGCCGCTTTGCTTCCTAGTAAGTTTGCGGGTTTTATTTTGCTTTGTTGATACGTCTTGTTTCCAAAGTTGAACACCTTATATTTTTTTATCTCCCATACACCATTGATTGGAGACAAACTATTGCTAGGAGAAGATATTTTATCAGTTGCATTTATATTCTTTAAAGAACATCCTGCCAAAATTGAAGAACTTAAATATATAAATAATAATATTGAACCTATTATATAAACTCTATTTTTTTTCATTTTACTCTCCTTTTAATGGTCAAATAAAGGTAATTTTACATAAATACTAGTTCCTACATTAAGTTCACTTTCTATAATTAGTTCTCCGCCATGCATTTTAACTATTTCGTCACAAATTGATAATCCAATACCATTTTGTGATTTACTGCTTTTACCTTTATAAAACTTTTCCTTTACTTTAGGGAGTTCTTCTTTCTCTATACCACACCCATTATCCTCTACCTTTATGATAGCATACTCTTTTTCTTTATAAATACTTAAGCTTATCTTTTTATTATTTACGTCATCTTTCATAAACTTAAATGCATTATCTAATAAATTTATTAAAACTTGTTTTATTCTATTTTTATCTATAAAAAGTACAGGTAATTCATCTTCATAATTTATAGTAAAATCTATCTTCTCTCTTTTGCTTCTCGGTCCTATATATTTTTCTATATACTCAATAATTTCACCAATATTTGTTTTCTCTTTTTTTATGCTTACTTTACCTGAAATCAGCTTTGAAAAATCTAATAATTCTTCTACCATTAGGGATAATCTGTCACTTTCTTTTTCAATAATAGTAAGTCCATCTCTAATTAAATCCTCTGGAGGAAATTCTTCAGTATTTAATGTAATTGCCCATCCTTTTATAGCTGTTAGAGGGGTTCTAAGTTCATGAGATACTGAAGAAATAAAGTCATTTTTCAGCTTCTCCTTTTTTAATAACTCCTCTGCCATGTAGTTTAAAGTATCTGATAACTTCCCTATCTCATCATCCATTTCTTTTTCATTTCTTATTTTCAAGTCACCATTAGCCATTTTCTCAGCGGTTTTAGTAAGTTTTTTTAGTGGGTCTACAATACTATTGGATAAAAAAATACTGATTATTCCTACTACGATTATAACAATGAAACCTATCAACAAAAATAAAGTGGATACTGACATAATAGCTTTATCCACATCTCTTAAAGTACTAATATACCTCAACACTCCAATTATTTTACCTTGAGACTTTAAAGGATAGGATATTGCCATTACTTTAGCACTATCATATTCCACCATTCCAATCCATTTGCCTAGGTCTCCTTTTAGAGCCTTTTTTACATCAGGACTATCAGTTAATTCTTTAGGACTAGTTCCTATTGAGTCCATTAGTACATTTCCTTTTAAATTTATTATTTGCACTTGTGCATTGGTCTGCTTCCAAAACACATCCACATTTTCCATTATATTTTCTTCTAGAGAACTGTTTGAAAAATATCTAGAATAGAAATCAGAAGAAATTTTAATTTGGTTTGATAATACTTCTTCTACATTACTGTAATAATACATTTTTACAAAATTCATTAATACCACTTCTATAGCCATAACAGTTGTGACTATAATAATCATAAAATTTCTAAACAGTCTTTTTTTAATGCTTCTTTTTAAATCTTTTTCCATCTATATCCTCTTCCCCATACGGTTTCAATATATACTGGATTAGAAGGGTTATCCTCTACTTTTGCTCTTAATCTTCTTATATTTACATCTACAATTTTTGAATCTCCAACAAAATCATAGCCCCAAACTAAGTCTAATAATTCATCTCTACTAAATGCTTTATCCTCATTTTCAACAAATATTTTCATCAACATATACTCTTTTGGTGTTACATCTAATTCTTTATCGTTTTTATATACCTTCTGAGCATATACATCTAATTTAAAAGCTCCACTGAGCAATATCTGTTTTTCTTCTTCAATATGATTTTCCATTCTTCTTAATATAGCTTTTATCCTTAGAACTAATTCAGATGGATTAAAAGGCTTTACCATATAGTCATCTGCTCCAAATTCTAAGCCCATTATCTTGTCTATATCTTGAGTTCTCGCTGTAAGCATTATTATACCAATGTTTTGATATTCATTTCTCAATATTTCACAAACCTTAAATCCATCAATACCTGGGAGCATAACATCTAAAATAGCTATATCTGGGTTCTCTAACTTTGCTAGTCTTATACCCTCTTCTCCCGTTTCTGCCTCTATCACATTAAAATTATTTCTTTGTAAATTTATTTTAAGAAAGCTTCTTATACTCATCTCATCTTCGACAACTAAAATTTTAACCATAATCATCACCCTTATACATACTTATATATCAATTTTATAATAAACCATATATAAAATAAAGGGTTACAAATTTGTTTCAATTTATTTTCTTAATTATAATATTTTAACATAAGTAATACTTATGTCAAAATAACTAAAAATATAATAACATTCCTTTAGTAAAGTTGTCACGAAATTTAAAGGGGAAAATTAAAAATTGAGAATTGAAAGCCTAACTCTCAATTCTCAATTTTTAATTTTTAACTAAGTTCTTAATTAAACTCTAACTATTCTCATGGCATTTAACACCGCAATTAGAGCCACTCCAACGTCTGCAAAAACCGCTGCCCACATGTTTGTAAGCCCTAGTGCTGCTAATATCAACACAAAGATCTTTACTCCAAGAGCAAAAACTATATTTTGCATAACAATTCTTCTTGTTTTCTTACCTATTTCTATGGCAGTGATAATTTTTGATGGTTCATCTGTCATTATTACAACGTCTGAAGCTTCAATAGCAGCATCTGAACCAAGAGCTCCCATTGCCACTCCTATATCAGCTCTTCTTAATACCGGAGCATCATTTATTCCATCTCCCACAAATATTAAGTTTCCTTTTTTATTTGAATAAAGCTTTTCTACAATATCTACCTTATCTCCTGGTAATAATTCTGAGTAAACTTTATCTATATTTAATATTTCCCCTACTTTTTCTCCTACTTTTTTGCTATCCCCTGTAAGCATAACAATGTTATTTATTCCTTTTTCCTTTAATTTTTTAATAGCATCCTTGGAATCTTCCTTTATTTGGTCGGATATAACCATATATCCCCAATACACTTCATCTACAGCTAAATGAGTTATTGTTCCGTAATCTTCAACTTCTTTAATCTTTATATTTTCTTTACTCATTAATTTATCATTTCCAAGCAATACTTTTTTTCCATCTATTGATGCTTTAACGCCCATTCCCCATATCTCTTCATAATCTTTAATTGCATTCTTGTCTACTTCTTTTCCATAGTAATCTCTTATGGATATGGCTATAGGGTGATTTGAGAAACTTTCAATAAGAGCTGCTTTATAAGCAAAATCCTCTTTACTTATTCCTTTCTCTAAATATAAGTTATTTACTTTAAACTCTCCCTTTGTTAAAGTTCCAGTTTTATCAAATACAACTGTCTCTACATTATTTAATGCTTCAAGATAATTTCCACCCTTTACTAATATACCTTTTTTAGATGAAGCACCAATTCCACCAAAGAAAGTTAAAGGAATTGAAACTACCAAAGCACATGGACAAGATATTACTAAGAATGTTAATGCTCTATATATCCATTCTGAGAATGTTGCACCTTCTATAAATAAAGGTGGCAATATAGCTAAAGCAACTGCTGTAAATACAACTGCTGGAGTATAATATCTTGCAAATTTAGTAATAAACTTTTCTGTTGGCGCTTTTTTAGCTCCTGCATTTTCTACCAAATCTAATATTTTAGCTACTGTTGATTGTCCATAATTTTTGCTTACTTTAACCTTTAATAAAGCTGTTTTATTAATAAATCCAGAAAGTATTTCACTTCCTTCTTTTACTCTTCTTTGAACAGATTCTCCTGTTAGAGCTGAAGTATCTATAAAAGATTCTCCTTCTAGTACAACTCCATCAAGAGGAACTCTTTCCCCTGGCTTTATTATAACTACATCTCCAACTTCCACTTCTTCAGGTGAGACCTTATTTATATTATTATCTACTAACAAATTTGCATAATCAGGTCTAATGTCTAATAGAGAAGAAATAGATTTTCTTGAACGGTCTACCGCATAGTCTTGGAATATTTCACCTACTTGATAAAATAACATAACAGCTACAGCTTCAGCATAATCATTTATAGCAAAAGCACCTAATGTAGCAACAGTCATTAGAAAATTCTCATCAAAAACCTGTCCCCTTGAAATATTTCTAAAGGCCTTTAATACTATTTCTCCACCTATTAACAAGTAACTTATAATAAATAGGGCTAATCCTATCATACCTTTATCTTTTAAAAGAGCTGCAATTATTGCAATTACTGCTCCTATTGCAATTTGATATATTTTTCTTTTTCCTTCAAATTTCTCTTCTCTTTCTTCTTCTATTTCTTTCGCTACTTCTTTTGCTTCCTCTACCTTTCTTACCATAGGTGGATTTTTTTCAGATACTTTTACATCCGGTTCATATTTATTAACTATCCCTTTAGTTTTATTTATTACACTCTCTTTATTTTTTTCTTCTTTTAAATTTATAGTCAATACCTTAGATACAAAATTCATAGAAGCATCTTTAACTTCTGATAATTCTCCAACTGCTCTTTCAATTTTTGCTGAACAATTAGCACAATCTAATCCATCTAAAATCAATTCTACTTTACCGATCTTATTTTCCTGTTTTTGTATCTTTTGTACTCTTTTTATTTCAGTTATGGGCTTTCTTTCCCTTACTTTTACATGTGGTTCATATTTGTTTACCGTTTCTTTAGTTTTGTTTAGTACATTATCTCTATTTTTTTCTTCTTTTAACATTATAGTTAATACTTTAGTAACAAAATTCATATAAGCGCTTTCTACTTCTTCAAAATTATTTACAGCTCTCTCTATTTTTGCTGAACAATTAGCGCAATCTAATCCATCTAATATTAATTCTAATTTATTTCCTTTCATAAATTATTCCCCCTATTAAAACATATGAATGATTGTTCATATGTTCATTTTATTACTATTATCAGTATATGTCAATATATATTTATGTGTATTTACTTTTTCTTTTTTATTATGTATTATAATTGTAATTTATTCTTAAGGAGGTATTATTATGGAAAACACCAAAAAAATTAAAAGTAGAGATGAAATAGAGGTAAAATACAAATGGGCGATAGATAAAATCTATTCTAATGAAGCTTTGTGGGAAGCAGATTTTTCAAAGTTAAAAGAGCTTACTCCCAAGTTATCTCATTATGAAGGAAAGCTTAATGATGGAAAGGAACTACTTAATTTCTTAAAACTAGATGAAGAAATTAGTAGATTAGCAGAAAAGCTACATATATATGCTCATTGCAGGGCTGATGAAGATACAGCTAACACTAAATATCAAGCACTATGGAATAAAATTGTCAGCTTTATTCCTCAAATCAATGCGGAAAAATCTTTTTTTCTTCCTGAAATACTAGCTATGGATGAAAAGAAGTTACTAAAAGAAATTGAAAATATCCCTGAACTTAAAATATACTCCTTTGCTATTAATGATATATTAAATTTAAAACCACACACTTTAAGCAAAGGAGAAGAGAGAATTTTAGCTGCTGTAAGCGATTCTTTAGAAGCTCCTTCTAATATTTTCAATATGCTTTCAAATGCAGACATGACTTTTCCTAAAATAAAAGATGAGTCAGGTGTTGAAGTTGAGCTTTCTGATAAAAATTATTCAATTTATATAACTTCAAAAGATAGAAGAGTTAGAGAAGATGCTTTTAAAACTCTATTTTCAACCTACGAAAAGTTTAAAAATACCTTTGCTACTTCATTAACATCTTCCATGAAAGCTTTCATTTTTAATTCCCAAATGAGGAAATACTCCTCTTCTTTAGAAAGCTCACTAAAACCAAATAATATTCCTCTAGAAGTATATTATAAAACTATAGAAACTATAAACAATAACCTATCTGCCCTTCATAGATACGTTAAGATTAAGAAACAGTTGTTAGGGCTAGAGGAAATTCATATGTATGATTTATACGTTCCAATTATAAATACTCCAGACATAGAAGTAGCTTATGAAGATGGGGTTAAATTAATAGAAAAAGGGCTGAATCCTCTAGGAGAAGATTATTTAAAAATATTCAAAGATGGCATAAAAGAAGGCTGGGTTGATGTATATGAGAATAAAGGCAAAAGAGGAGGAGCTTATTCTACAGGTTCTTACGATACAATGCCTTACATACTTTTAAACTACCACAATAAAATCAATGATGTATCAACTTTAGCTCATGAGATGGGTCACTCTATACACTCATATTACTCTAATAAAACACAACCTTATATTTACTCAAACTATACCCTATTCTGTGCGGAAGTTGCTTCAATCACTAATGAATGCATTTTAATTGACTACTTAATAAAAAATGAACAGGATAAATTGAAAAAACTATACTATATTAACAGCGAATTAGAACAAATAAGAACTACTGTATTTAGGCAAGTTATGTTTGCAGAATTTGAAATGATTACTCAAGGAGAACTTGAAGGCGGTACCCCATTAACTAGTGAAGAACTTTGCAATATATGGCATGATTTAAACGTAAAATACTTCGGGCCTGAAATGGTAGTAGACAAAGAAATAGACATGGAATGGGCTAGAATACCTCACTTCTACTACAATTTTTATGTATATCAATATGCAACAGGCTTTGCTGCAGCAAATTCCTTTAGTGAAAGAATACTAAAAGGAGAAGAAGGTGCATTAGAAAACTATATATCCTTCTTAAAAAGTGGTGGCAGTGACTACCCTATAAATCTATTGAAGAAAGCTGGAGTAGACATGACTACTTCAAGACCTATGGAAGATACTATCAATAGATTCAATGAATTATTAGATATGTTAGAAGAAACAATTTCTTAATAAAAAACTTTAAATTAAAGGGATTTTGCAATGCAAAATCCCTTTATCAATTCTAAATTTCTAATTCTTAATGAAGATAACTATTTAATTAAATTAACCGCTTCTTCTAGAGAAATCATATTTTGTTCTCCTGAAGTCATGTTTTTAATTGTCAGTTTATTTTCTTTAACTTCATCCGGTCCAATTAATATAACATAAGGTATCTTTAGCTTATCTGCGTATGCAAATTTCTTGCCCATCTTTCCATCTTCTAGATAAAGTTCAGCAACTACTCCTTTGTTTCTTAATCCATTAGCAACCTTTATAGATTCTTCTATACAATCATCCATTGGAATAACTAAAGCCTGGGATAAAGTTGATGAAGCATTCTCTCCCCATATATTAGCTTCTCTTAATTGATAGAATAATCTTGTAAGACCTATGGAAATCCCAACCCCAGGAAGCTTTTGATTTGTATAGTATTCTGCTAAGTTATCATATCTTCCACCTGAACAAACACTTCCAATGCTTGGGTAATTATCTAAAATAGTTTCATATACCGTACCAGTGTAGTAATCAAGTCCCCTTGCAATAGTAAGGTCTATTCTAAAGTTCTTTTCTGGCACATTGAAGCATCTTATATAATGTACTACTTTACTAAGTTCATCATATCCTTCTTTGAATACTTCGCTATTAACTCCTAACTCACCTAAAGCTTTTAAAACTTGGTCGTTTTCTCCCTTTATTTTAATAAATTCCATTACTTTTTTAACTGCGCCTTCTTCAACGCCTAAATCCATTAACTCTTTAATTACAGCTTCTTCGCCAATCTTTTCTATCTTATCAATTGTCCTTAGAACATCACCTTTATTAGATATATTTAAATACTCAAAAAATCCATTCAATATCTTTCTATTATTAATTCTTATGGTGAAATCTTCAAAGCCCAATTCTTTAAAAGTAGAGTATATTACGCTAGGTATTTCTGCATCGTTAATTATACTTAATTTTCCGTTACCAATAATATCTATATCAGCTTGATAAAATTCTCTAAAACGTCCTTTTTGATTTCTTTCTCCTCTGTACACCTTTGAAATATGATATCTTCTAAAAGGGAAATTTAGATCATTAAAATGCTGGGATACATATCTTGCCAAAGGTACTGTTAAATCAAACCTCATGGATATGTCCGTATCCCCTTTCATGAATCTATATATTTGTTTTTCCGTTTCTCCTCCACCTTTTGCTAAAAGTACCTCTGACTTTTCCATTACAGGTGTATCAAGTGGTATAAATCCAAACTTTTCATAATTATGTCTTATCGTATCCATCACTTTATTAAAAACTATTTGATCCGCAGGTAATAGTTCCATAAAACCAGGCAATATAGATGGCTTAACTATATCATTTGACAATTTTATCCCTCCATTTTACATATATGATTGCTTTCCTTTAGTTTCATATTATAACATAGTTTAACCAATTTTTAAATTTTATTATTCACTATTCATATGCTTTATGATAAAATGATTAATAGTCTAAATTGTAAAACAATTATTGCATTTACAGGAGTTGATTTTATGTTATTCTTTAACAAAAAGGTAAACCCAAGTACTATTAATGAAATAGAAGAAATAATAAACAAATACAATGAGGAATTTGAAGATTGCTATTTACCTCAAGGCACAAAATTTCTTTGGTATTTAGGCGGTCACAAAACTTTAGATTCTTTATGTGAAAATGAATTAATTAATTTCGATTTACATAAGCTTTTTGACTATAAAGAAATAACTTTAGCCAAATGCTTAGATGAGCAACCTAAGGTTAGGAAATCTTTTTTTTATTCTTTAAACAATATTAAGCAAAGTCAAGATTCGGAGGATACTTCTTCTCTATTAGAGTTCTTAGAAAATAAAGGTAAAGTATTTATTAATAATTACTTAAAAACCTTTCAAAAATCAGCAGAGCACTATAACAAAAAGCATAACAAAGGCAAATTACCTGAGTATAGGGAATTATATACTTGGACAGATGATGAATATGTTTATTTATTAGATAAACTTTTCGTTTATTTAGGTGCCTTTAAAATAAAACTAGATAACATAATAGATGTATATAAAGATGAGGATATAGCTAGAACAGTTTTAAAATATAAGGAAAATGATGAAATTAACGAACTATACTTTAATTTAGAAGCATATGGAATGCTTAAACGCTTTGCTCCTGCTAAAAATGATTAAAGTTTAAAAAGACTTTTGGATAACTTATCCAAAAGTCTTTTATTCTAAATATTTTATAATACTTTTCTCAATTGTTCTGCATCATATTCTTTAATGAATTTATTATTATATTCATCTCTTACTAATAATCTAACTATATTATCCTTAATTTTTAATACTCTTCCCTTAGTTTTAGTTCCTATTACATTAACTGGTGTGCCATAGCTTAAGTCTTTTATATTTTCCCCATTACAATAATTACATTTTTCGCTGCCGTTAATAACTCTTTTGCACTCTGTACAATAAAATAATTTCCCCATGATTTATCCCTCCAATTATTTTTGTCCATGTTTATATATTCTATATTTTCTGAATTTTTCCTCCTAGTTTACTAAATATTTATCTCTTCAGTATATAGAATTTGAATAGTGCAAGTATCTCTCTTAAAAAATAATAATATTCTTTTTCCTTATGTTCCGTAACAAAAGCTCCTGAGAAGGAAGCATCTATTCCAGTTTTTTTAGCCATTAAGGAAGCTCTTTTTAAGTGAAATTTATTAGATACTATGATAGCTTTATCAAATCCTCTTTCCTCCATGATTTTCTTACTCTGTTCCAAATTTTCCATGGTACTAGTGGATAAATCTTCTTTAATTATTGCATCTTCTGGTACACCTTTATTAACTAGATATCTTTTCATAGCTTCCGCTTCGCTTACATTTTCCCCTGGACCTTGTCCTCCTGAAGCAATTATATAATCTGCATATCCTTCTTTATATAGCCTATAACCTTCTTCTATTCTTGCCTTTAAAAATGGGCTAGGAGTTTCCCCATAAACACTACATCCAAGAATGATAATACATTGGCTTTTTTCAGCTTTTGAATTCCATCCAAAATTATAAATTTTTAAAGCTAAAACTAAACACAGCGATATGCCCAGTACAATTATCCATATAAGCACCTTTTTAACTTTAGTCATTTCATTCTCTCCTCTGTACGTTATCTTATAGCTAACTGTAACTAATGCCCACACCTCTTTAAGTGGGACAATAATGTATCTAATCTCTTTGATTAGTGCAGTTAAAATTTATTTTATAATAATAGTATATCATTATTTGTACAAGTAAATTGAATTATATAAAAAAATTCCATTCTATAGGAAATTATAAATTTCTACAAAAGTAATTTAGTTTATAAAACAGAGAGCTGAGTATATATTGAAACTGCTTCGAAAAAAGGCGCTCCTCCCACTATACACCTCAGTTCTTTTATATTTACAAATGTATTTTCAAATTGTAAATTTCTACAAGGATAATCAGGTATCTAAAAAGAGGAACTAAGTACATAATAACATCACTTCAAGAAAGACATTCCTCACATTATATGCTTAGCTCCTTTATGTTTTACGGATGTATTTTCAAATATATATTATAACAGATTGTTTTCTTAGATATTTATTTTTAAGATTTCATGTGCAAAACTTTAAAATGCTATGTAATGCGCTCTATGCATTTGAGCAAAATTTAGAAATTCTTAATTTATTTTAGAAAGATACCGTTAAGATGCTGCACATGTTTGACCGAAGGGAGTTTGTCAGCATTAGGTAGTCTTATAAAATAAATTTTAGAAGCTCTTATTACAGCGAATCAGCATAAAAAGCATTATGTAGCATTTTTATTTGTTGTACTCCTAAATTGTTTTCACATTTATAAGTTTCTATAAAAGCGATTTAGTTTCTCAAACAGAGAGCTAATCACATAGTGAAGTCGCTCCAGAAAAAGTCGCTATTTCACTACATAATTAGCTCTTTTATGTTTTCCAAAATAGGTGCTAATTTCTTCGACTAAATCCTTTCTGCAATTTCTAGCCACGTTTTCTTAGTCAAAAAGCTTTCTTCAACTTGTTCTTCTAACTCTAAAAAACGTTTATATGGGATACTAAAGGAAAGTATATCTTTGTCGATGAATTTACGAGCCGATGGGTCTGTTAACCCGATAATGCACTTTGGATTCTCCGATTCCGTTTGTTCCATACAATAGAGTATTGATTGCGCACAGCCAGAAGCAAAGTCAACCTTGACATTATTCTGAGTTGACTTATCGTAATTAGCAAACTGAACTAGAGCAGAAAGTTGGTCAGCATTAACTAAGAAGACAATTATCTCTGGTGTTTCTTCCTCTGTCAGTTCTGATAAGGGCTTAAAAACCATATAGTTTTTTGTATTAAATTCAGGTAATTTAGTAACAAATTCTGTAGCTAGCTTAGGGCTCTTTTTATAAAATTCTCCCTCTTCATTTCCCACTCCGCCAGTTGATAGAAAGTATTCAATATAGCCTAACTCATACCGTTTGAAACCTAGTCCAGCTTTACCGCCCACACAGGTAGTTGTATTAACATCAAATATAGCGACATGACCTTTTGAAGAAGCATTTAACATTGAGATTACACATCCCCACTTTCCTTCCTGAAACTGTAGAGCCTTCTCATGCTTAACATCTGTTCGGAATACTGCAACTGGTTGATTTTTAAGTTTTATAGCCTGCCCAATCTTACTATTCATTTCAACACTTCCTTCTAAATTATTTGTTAACTTACATATTAAAATAAATTAAATTTCCTCCTTTAATTATATTACTCTACTAATATTTATATCTAACAGAGCGAAATTTTTTAATAGAAACTATGGTGGATGCTGAAGTAGGAGGTTGAACCTTAACATGAGATGTAACCAATATATACTTAGGTCATTTATGTTTTACAAATATATTTAATAGATTAATAGATGATAGACTTTTAGATAATAGTTGTTTTAGGTTCAAAATAAATAAAAAATAGTACGATAGTACTTCATTCAATATCAGGTGTATGGTAGTACTTTAAAGATATTCATTATATAATAAAATAAAAGTTAATACGTTATAGTAAGATTGTGTGTAATAAAGACTTATTTTAGACGAGGTGATGAGATGAAATCACTACCAAATTGTATATCCTTTAGTAGAATAATTTTTTCTTTGATTTTAATTTATACTAAGCCATTGAGCTTAGACTTTTATGTAATATATATTATTTGTGGATTTAGTGATATTATAGATGGATTTATTGCCAGAAAGACAGGTACAACAAGCAGTCTTGGTGCAAAGCTTGATTCCATAGCTGACATGGTAATGGCAGGTGTATTGTTACTTTTGATTTATCCAATTTTAAATCCTACAACTAAAATTGTTGTTTGGATTGTTTTAATTAGTATTATTAGATTATCATCCATGCTTGTAACCATGAAAAAATATAAAACTTTTGTAAGTATTCACACTTATGGAAATAAAATTGCTGGTATAATTTTGTTCCTGCTCCCCATACTGATTCCCTATATTAATACAACTATATTAATATATATAACTTGTGTTGTGGCAAGTATATCAGCAATTGAGGAATTGATTATTCAGCTAACATCAAATCAACTGGAATTAAATAAACAAAGTATATTTGTAAAATGAGCGAAATCCAGAAGCTTCTAAAGATGCTTAGATAAATATATAAATAGATTATGGATATGATAGAAATCTAAAAAACTAACCATCTAAATATCTAACTAAAATTGTCTTCACATTTATAAATTTATACAAAGATAATTAATTTTCCAGATCATAGAGCTAAGCACGTATTAAAGCCGCTCCAATAAAAAGTCGCTTTTTCAATACATACTTAGCTCTTTTATAGTTCACAAATATATTTAATAGATAATTTTTAGATTCAAAACAAATAAAAACTAATGCGATAGTACTTCATTCAATATCAGCTAAATGATGGTAGTTTAAAGATATTCATTATATAATAAGAGAATATTTAATACGTTATAGTTATATATGACGAATTATCAATATGTTATACATAGAAAATAGTATAGAAAGAAGGTGACCTTTAGTGAGAGTTTGATACTTATTATACACTCTCTTACTAAAGATAAAGGATGAATATCGAAATTAGGGAGGTTACAGCAGAAAACTTAAAAGAAGTTTTATCTTTGCATGTAAGTGAAGCCCAAAAATCATATGTGGAATCTACAAAACAATGTTTGAAAGATGCCATAGAATGTAATTACTATCGACCTGCAGGGCTTTATCAGGGTGGGCTTATGGTTGGGTTTGCAATGTATGGACTTTTTCCTCGCGAGGGTCAAAATGGTCGGGTGTGGTTGGACAGATATTTAATTGATGAGCGTTTTCAAGGAAAAGGACTTGGAAGTATCATGTTAGAGGCATTAATTGAGCACCTTATTAAGATATATAATTGCAATGAAATTTATTTAAGCCTTTATGAAGACAATCAACGAGCTCTGCATTTATATCAAAAATTCGGCTTTCAGTTTAATGGGGAGTTGGACATCAATGGAGAAAAAGTAAGGGTAAATGTATTATAGATGCTACTTTTGTGTGTCCATAATTATTTAATTAGATTTCGCACATTTCTTATATTACTCTATCAATTATATATGTATATAACAGAGCAAAATTTTTTAATAGAAGCTATAGTGTATGTTGAAGTAAGAGCTTGAACCTTAAAATAAGATGTGCTTAAAGATGTTTAGATAAGCAAATCAATAGATGGTATATTGAGTTCTATTATGTTTTACAGATCTTTTCCCGGGTATAGTAAACACTTATTCATAGTACAAAACTTAAAAATGCTATGTAATGCGCCCTATGCATTTGAGCAAAATTTAGAAATTCTTAATTTATTTTATAAAGATACCGTTAAGATGCTGCACATGTTTGACCTGAACTGCACCCTGTCAAGTAGACAGTGAAAATAATAAAAATTAACCTAAACGG
>JBFNFA010000007.1:0-210649 GCA_040797845.1 Clostridiaceae bacterium | reverse complement strand
TATTTTTTAATCTGTCTACCTTAAGGGGAGCATATCAGTCAAACATGTACAGCATCTTAACGGTATCTTTCTAAAATAAATTAAGAATTTCTAGATTTTGCTCAAATGCATAGGGCACATTACATAGCATTTTTAAGTTTCATAGAATAAGTAAATGTTTACTATAATCAAAAAAAAATTTGTAAGCAATAAAAGCTCTAAGTATGTAATGAAATAGCGACTTTTTCTAGAGCAGCTTCATTACATACTTGGAGCTATATTTGTTAAACTAACTTATCTTTTTAGAAAACTATCATTTAGAAAAAAATTTACTACAATATATATTTTGAAATATATTCGTAAACTTAAAAAAACTAAGTATATAATGGTAGGAACGCCTTTTCCGAAGCGACGTCATTATATACTTAGTTCCTCTTTTTGTATACCTAATTATCTTTGTAAAACCTTTCTCTACAATAAATATTAATCAAGAAACTTCATCTATATCCTTAAGAAACTTATTAATATTTTCAAACTTAGCTTTAGCCTCTTTATGGCTTTCATCCTTTTCAAGTATGTGCTTAAGTAGTTCCCTTGCTTTGCTATAGAATCTTAATTTCTCAAGACCTAAAGCTTTATTATATAGAATATCTAAATCTTCACCTTTTTCGTCTATAAGTTTATTACAATATTGAACTGTTTTTAGAGGATTTATATGTAGAAGTTCCTTACCCTTTTTAAAGTAAGAATCTATTGAGTCTAGTTTATCTTTTGTAATAAAGTTTAACTGATCCTCTGTAATATGGTCATCGAACCTCTCATAACTATAATCGTTTATATAGTTTATGCAATTTTCCACTATTTCTTTTGCGTCTTCTCCTTTAGCAAACCATATATTAGACTGTCCCATTCCTTTTCCTGCTCCTATTGTTCTTGCAGGATATATTAAATAGCTTCTATGCATAGGCGGTATTAATAAACTATCCTTTACCTTCGCTCTTATATTATATAATCCTAAGGAATTCTCTTTATAATTTCTATAAACCCTGGCATTTTTATACCATCCTATTATTCTACTACCTGCTTTATCATTTGGTCTTTTTGCCATCCAGATAACTAGCACATCATCTAAAAATTCCGTTCCCTCCTCTTTAGGGTCTATCTCTTCTAGTTGTAATTCAGCCTTCTTTTTGCTACCTGATTTAGTAGATGCATATCCGTAATAATATCCATCCAGGTTTAAAAAGTTATACTGTTCTGCATCTTTGCCATTTTTATCTGATTTCGTAGTAATAGAGGCAATGGTATCATCTTCGCTAATACCCTTATATTCTTTCATCCATCCTATATTACAGAACAATACTCTCATTTTAATCACTCCGTTTCTAATTTTAATAAAAATCCCTTATACTATTTCTAATATAAGGGACTTTAATGTTATTTTTAATTTTAACATTAAAGATTTTGGAGGTAATCATTGACCATATAAAAAAGGATAGCTTTCTATCCCTATTATTGTACCTGTTATTTAATATTATACCACATATTATAATAAAATCTAATGTTTATGAAATTTACCTATATTTTATATAATATCCATTTACATTGTAATTGACTAGTTCTAATCCTCTCTAAAATGAGCTCTCTTAAGCTTCTAGTTAAGTCTTTCTAAGTCTATACTGAAATAAGTTTCTCTAATAAATATTTTCTTAACTGTATTGCTATATCTATATTTATATTTATTTCTATAATAAAAAAGCATATGATTTCCATATGCTTTTTCCTAATTCATGCTATCTAAAGATATGTTAAACGAATTTTTCCAAAGTATAATAACCCCTATAATTAATATCCCCATATATAGATAAACATTAAATCCAAGATTAGTAAGTCCATAATGAACTCCTACCAAAATTCCTAAACCAATAACTAATAAAAAATTTGTTAATCCTTCTCCATCCTGAGTAGCTTGAAATTGCTTAGAAAATGGCAGTGCTTTATTAAATGCCTTAAAACATAAGATTACATATAATATTATGTTTAAGAATACTATAATTAAATGTGGTAATATTTTAATACCAAATATCCATGAGAATATAACTGCATCAACTATATATATTGGAATTATAAGCTTTATTAAACAGGCCTTTATGGTCCCCTTAAATATTGGTGAAATTTCCTTTATAGGAGCTACTTTATAAATCCATGCCCCTTTATATTTTTCCGAGTATTTAATCATCATAATTACCGTAGAAGAAGCAAATGCACAAAAATATATGTTGAAATAATATTTTGTTGAACTTAAATGATTAATCCATTCACTTAATGACATTTCTCTTGAAATGCTATTAAACAAAAATATGAAAGGAAATATTATAGCAAATCCTAAAGAAGGATATATTTTTAATTTAAATTCTCTTTCATTCTTTATTATATTACATGTGAATTTATAAAAAGTTTTTTCAATCTTATTAAAACAAATGAGGTTAGCTATACTTTCACTTATTGACCTTCTCCTTTTACTTGTAAAATTAGAATTATTATTGAGTTTTTGTAAATTTCTTTCAAAAGTAGGTATAAGCTTGATATATATTACTATAGAAACAATAGGCATAATTACAGCCATTGAAGATAAAATCAAAATAAAACTACTATAGTTATTATTTAAAATCATCTCAAAAGGTGCTGCAAACCAAGCTGGAGGAATTAAATATTGCCACCATTTAGGATTAAAAACTACATTTATATCTACAATACTAAATAGCCTTCCCATAAGCTGATATCCTACGGCCAAAAATATGCTTAATATTATTTGAACATAATTTATTATATCCTTTAATTTCTCTCCATCGAAAAATTTTAATATAAAAGTGTACAATGCTGCTATGATTGCAATCATAAATATATCTATAAGAATTATTTCAAAAAATAAAATTAAGAAAAATGTAACTCCATGCCTTAGAGATACTAAAAGTGATAAACCTGTTAATGCAGTAGTAACACAAAACATATATATTAATATATGGGTAATTTTAGCTGCATTTATTGTTTTGCTATCTACAGGTTTTGTAAATATGATATTCTTATCCCTTAAATCTAAAAGTACAGATGAAAAATCTGAAATTAGGGTAGTAATTAACATAAACATTGTTATACCAAAAAATACAGTCATTTGATACATGGTATTGAATTTAGGTATCATTAATATAGCTAAAACTATTCCTAAAAGAAAATATGATACTAGGGATTTAAAGAATTTATTTCCTTGCTCTTCTTCATTGTTTTTATGATTATTTATAACGGTAGGTACTCTTCTGCCATCCATTATTAGTTTTATTTGAAGAATGCTTCTCATGGTTTTGTAATCTACTCCGAATTTAGTGTATAAAAACTTAAATTTATCTACAAACTTAAGCACCTTAGATTCATTCATATCTCTCACCTTCTTCAATTATAGTTACAAATTCTTCTGCCTTATTTTCGTGCTCATTAAAGCCGGTGAGTTGATTAAATATTTGCTCTAAAGAACCTTCACTACATGTATTCTTAAGATCTTCAAAGCTTCCATCTGCTACTATTTGCCCATCATTTAATAACACTATTCTACTACTGATCTTTTCAACTACCTCCATTATGTGAGAAGAATAAAATATAGTCTTACCTTTGCTTGCTAATTTAGATAAAATTTCTTTTACTATAATTACCGTATTTGCATCCAACCCACTCAATGGTTCATCTAAAAATAATACATCTGGGTTATGTATTAAGCTAGATATTATTGCAACCTTTTGCCTCATCCCTTTAGAATAAGATGAAATTCTAGAATTATAGGCATTTTCTATATCAAATATATTCATAAGTCTTTTAGCTTTATTATCCACTTCATCGGATGTCATTCCATATAATTCACCTATAAATGTTAAATATTCATTTGCAGTAAGGCTATCGTAAATATCCGCAGTTTCAGGAACATACCCTATTCTTCTTTTATATTCTATTGCTCCTTTTTCTATGGATTCACCAAAGATTTCAATCTTTCCTTTATATCCTTCAATAAGCCCTAACATAATTTTAACTGTAGTACTTTTCCCTGCACCATTAGGTCCTATATATCCTATTATTTGACCCTTATAAACATCTAAATTTATACCCTTTAGTACTTCTTTATCTGCAAAATTCATATATAAATCCCTAATTTTAATAAGAGGTTCTCTATCTAACTCCATAAAATCACTCCGCTCCTAAATTATAACCTAACTATAATATAACATTAAATGGTTGTTCATAGAATAGAAACATATAAAAAAACAATGCTAAAATCTAACTTTCATAGATTTTAGCATTGTTTTTACATTTTTAACGGGAGTCTTTATTGTGATAATTTATTTTAAACTGGACATATCTATTCCTTTTTTCTTTGCAATATATTTTGGGATAAGGGAAACTAGGAATAGTGCAATACCTGCACCTGCAAATTTAATTAATAGTCCAGTTGAAAATCCATTAGTTACAATTTCTCCAGCCATATAAGCATATATAAATGCTCCTGGAGCCATACATATTAATGATACTATGAAATATGTGCTTAACTTAATTTTAGTTAAACCATAAGCATAGTTTTGGAATGAGAATGGGAATACTGGAACTAAACGAGTTAATATTAAGAAGCTTGTTCCATTTTGTTCAACCCCATCGTCTATTTTCTTAAACATTTCATTTTTTCCTATTTTTTCTTCAATCATGCTTCTAGCTACATATTTTGAAACTAGGAATGCTGCTGTAGCACCTAATGTGGCACCTATTAGAGAAACTACTCCTCCCATTATAGGGCCAAAAGCAATACCTGCTATTATTGTAAGCATTGAACCTGGTATCATAAATATACAAACAACTATAAATATTAATATAAATATTCCATATCCTAAAATTCCTTTACTCTTAAAAAAAGCTTGCATAGCTTCAACGTCTTGTATTTTTGATACTAAACCAGTTTTCCATGCTATGAAAAAACCTAAAGCTATAACTAAAACAGCGATTAATAATTTTATGGTATTATTGCTTTTTCCTTCTTTAGCCATTGTTGCCTCCTTTTAAAAAACAAGAGGGGATGGAGTCCCCTCCCTGAATTTTTAATAAAATTATTTTATTTCGCCTTCTTCTATTGGAAGGTCTTTATTGTAGCTCCATTCAATCCAGGAACCATCATAGTTTTTAACATTTTCATATCCTAATAATTCAGTTAATACAAATGTAGTATGTGCTGATCTAACTGCTGATTGACAGTAAGGTATTATAGTCTTATCTTTTGTAATTCCTTTTTCTTCGAATAATTTCTTTAATTCTTCAGCTGTCTTAAATGTGCTATCTTCTCCAACAGCATTTTTGTATTCTAACCAAACTGATCCTGGAATTCTACCTTTTCTAAAAGCACCTTTCTTAAGGTCTTTTCCTGTTGCTTCACCTTCTGAACGCGTATCTAATATTACAACATCTTTGTTGTCTTTAGCAGCTTTAACATCTTCTAATATTGCTAATTTGCTATTATCAGTTTCTCCTGGGAATTTGAATTCAGTAGCTTTTATTTCTGGCTTTGACATAGTAGTTGCAAGACCAGCTGCCTTCCAACCATCGTATCCACCATCTACTAATGCAACATTATCATATCCATACATGTCTAATATCCACCAAACTCTTGCAGCATCCATTTCAGCTGCTCCATCATAAATAAGAATTTTAGTTTCATTATCTATTCCTAAACTTCCTAATAATTTTTCCATTCCTTCTTTTTCTATTGCCATTCCACCGAATTCATAGTTTTTGCTTTCAAAATCTGGTCTCCAGATATTGATTGCACCTTCAGCATGTCCTAACGCATAGTCAGTACCAGTTCTAACGTCTAAAAGAGCTATTTTGGCACCTTTATCCAACATCGCTTTAGCATCTGTAGCGCTAACTAATGCCTCTTTGTTAGTATAAGCAGAGTATTTTGTTGATTGTTCTTGTAATTCTGCTGCAGTTTTCTTTGGAACTGATTTTCCACATCCAACAAGACCAACAGTCAATGTAAGTCCAACTAAAATTGATAATATTTTTTTCATTTTATGTTTCCTCCCCTAAATATTTTATATGAAGGAAAGAAAGAAGCTTTCTTTCCTCTATTAAACTTGTGTTATTTACTAAATTTATGCTATTTACTGAACTTATGTTATTTCTTTCTCTTCTTAAGTTCTCCCTTGCTCTTGTATCTATTTGCCCAGCTCTTTATTGGTCCTCCTGGGATTCCAGGGAACTCTCTCTTAGAGTTATACTGTCCACCAAATATTAAATCAAGCATGTGAACAGCCTTCTTTCCACCTTTAACCATGGATTCTCTACATGCTGCACAGTAAGTTACCATGTAATCTGATTTAACTTCATCAGTTCTTTTCTGCATGATTCTTAAAGCTAGTTCTGGGTTAGCTGGCACAACCATTCCCCCAAAACCACAACATCTAGTATTTTCTCTTGTGTGAGGTGGTTCTTCAACCTTGTAGTCCATTTCTTTCATTGCCCATCTAATTCCATCATGTATTGAGCTCTTATTTCTTGTTGGGCAAGAGTCATGTATTGCTATAGTTATGTCACTTCCCTTACCTACTCCTATAGCTTCCTTTGGAAGACCTATTTCAGGAAGTACTTCCCAAAGAGATCTTACCTTTAACTGTGGGCTACATTCGCTGATTGTTAAGTAACAGGACTGACATGCAACTATTACTTCTGTTGCCCCTAACTTATCTATTTCTGCTTGAAGTTCTCCATATCTTTCTTTAAACTTATCAACTTGTCCTAATGCTTTTGTTGGTTTTCCACAACATTTTAATATAGCTGAAGTTCCTGGATATTTTTCCTGTAAGTATCCTAATATCTTACCTACAACTTCTGGATTATAAGATGGAAGAGAACATCCTGGTATAAATACTCTCTTAACCTTTGCTGGCCTACTATCATTTACTGCTGTGTTAAATACCTTTGAGAATCCTAGCATCTGGTGCATTTCAATAGCACTATGTCCCTTCATTGGAGACTTTCCATTGTTAGCAACGATCATCTTTTTTCTTATTTCCATGAATCTATCGCTCATCTTAAAGTCTTTTGGACATGCTAATGTACATTGGCTGCACATATTACAGGAATAAGGTATTTTAGGGTCTATCTCTCCAGTTTCTAATATGCCTTTGAATAAATCCTTTGGACATTCACAGAAGTCATTTAACATTACACATTCTTTCATACATAGCTTACATTCACATTTTAAACATCTTGCAGCTTCTTTTAATGCATCTTCTTTATTAAATCCAAGATCTACTTCTACGAAACTTTTTATTCTTTCTTTTGGATCTAACTGTTTAGTTTTTACTCTTGGAAGGTTTGGCTCATCTTCTTTTATAGTTGTTTCTAAATGAGTTTCATAGCTTCCTTCCTTTTCTCTATCGACAGTCATATCTTTTCCATTTAAATATCTATCAACGGAAGTAGCAGCTTTTCTTCCTTCTGCCATAGCTTCAATTACTATAACAGATCTTCCACTAGCATCTCCTGCAACAAATACTTTTGCATCCTTAGTTTGAAGAGTTATAGGATCTACTACAAATCTTCCACCTCTAGTAGTTTCTAGCTTGTCTCCTGCAAAAGCGTTGTCTACTGCTTGACCTACTGCAAATACTACATTATCAACGTCTAAAACTTTCTTATTATCTAAATCAAATTGAGGATTGAACTTTCCTTCTTTATCAAATATAGCTACGCACTTTTTAATTTGGAAACCAGTTACTTTTCCATCAACTCCTATTATCTGATCTGGTCCAAAAGCATCGTGAACTTTAACGCCTTCTTCCTCAGCTTCTTCAACTTCCCAAGTGTGAGCTGGCATATGTGGCTTATCTTCTAAACATATAAGATGTACTTCTTCAACACCTATTCTTCTAGCAGTTCTAGCAACGTCTATAGCAACGTTACCTCCTCCGATAACTGCAATTCTTTTACCGATTCCATCAACTTTGTGAGTTAGACTTGCATCTCTTAAGAAATCTACTGCATTAGTAACTCCTACAAGGTCACTACCTTCCACTGGAATTAATCCACCTTTATGAGCACCTACTGCTATTACAACAGCGTCATAACTTTTCTTTATATCATCAAAAGCAATATCCTTACCAACTTCTACTCCCATTTTGAATTCTACGCCAAGTTTATTTAAAAGGCTGTATTCAAAATCGATTACTTCTCTTGGTAATCTGTATTCAGGGATACCAACTCTCATCATTCCCCCAACCACAGGTAATTTTTCAAAAACAGTAACTTTATATCCCTTTTTTCTTAAATCAAGGGCTGCCTGAGCTCCTGCTGGTCCAGCACCTATAACAGCTACTTTCTTACCATTTTCATTTTCTATTTTTAAATCCCAGTTCTTTTCATTATCGAAATTATCTGCTGCATATCTCTTAAGAGCAGCAATAGCCATAGGATTTCTCATTTCTCCTCTTTTACATTTCTCTTCACAAGGATGAGCACAAATTCTTCCTAATGTTCCCGGTAAGAAAAGCTTTTCTCTTATAACTTTCATAGCTTCATTACCTTTACCATCTGCTATTAAATTAACATAACCCTTTACATCAGTATGCATAGGACAAGTTGCTTCACAGTAAGGTGGAGCATCTCCCATACAGTTGTCTACTATTTCTTTCATTTTATCTAAAACTTCTTTTGGATAAACAACTTTATTCATATTGACCTCCCTATGTATTCTTGTTTGTTATATATCAAACAAAATTTATATTTATATTTAATCTTTTCCTCAGTAAATTATATTACAGTATAGCTGAAAAATATAATAAAGGTTATTTATGTATATAAGTATGTCTTATAATTAACAAAGCCTTATAACCCATAGTTTCTACTTATACCGTAGACAAATGTGATTTTTTTATCTATTTATGTTATAATTAATTTAAAATAAATTAACAATTTAATTCAATAAATTGATGATGGAATAGCTTAATGCTTATATTCCAGTAGAAATGGCTATAAATTGCTGATTTTAAATTGTTAATATTTAATTAACAACAAAGTTATTATTATTTATTATTTATCATTAAAATTATTTATAGGTGGTATTATGAACATACAATATTTAAAATCTTTTTTTGTCACGGTAAAATTAAATAGCATATCAAAGGCTGCCAAAGTCCTACACCTAACACAACCTGGACTTAGTATGCAAATACAAACTTTAGAAAAGGATTTAGGAGTAAGTCTCTTAAATAGAAGTAATAAAGGGGTAGAACTTACTGAGGCAGGTAAAATAGTGTTTGATTATGCCAACACTATAATTTCTTTACAAGATAATATAGAGAGAGATTTAACAAATCTTAAAACGAATAAGAAGAATTTAATAATAGGTTCTTGTAAAGCTGTAGGAGAGTATGCTCTTCCTTGCAGTATATATGTTTTTAAACAGGATAATAAGGATTTAAACATACAACTTGAAATAAGCAATACTGAAGATGTAATCAATAATATAATCAACAGAAATGTAAACATAGGAATAATTCAAAGTAGTACTGCAAACCCAAATATTAAAACTCAAAAGATAACCTCGGATAGGTTGCTTTTAGTAACTTCACTTCCATTGATGAAGGATAAAATAACCTTAGAAGAGATAAAAAAGCTCCCTTTAATTTTCAGAGAGAAAGGCTCTGGAGTTAGAAAAAATATAGAGGACAGGCTTTCCTCTCAGGATATAAAAACAGAAGATTTAAATATAATATATGAATTTAATTCCATGGAAGCTATAAAAGCATCTGTTATTTCTGGAAAAGGTATATCTTTTATCCCTGAACTAACAATAAAAAAAGAGCTTAGAGAGGGTAGTTTAAAAACTATTGAAATAGAAGATTTTGAAATAGTTTCAGATTATTATGCTGCTTACAAAAGTGATTACAGCTTGAACCCTTATGAAGTTCAGTTTATTAAATTCATTAAATCTTCTAAAAGAGGATTTTGCTAAAAAAAAATTCTGCCTATTACAGCAGAATTAAAATCGGTGGACTAGGAGGATGTGACAAATTAGATTCAAATCTAATCTTGCCCCCTCCTTTTTATATGGACTTAGACAAATGCAAACACTATTAATTTTTATTTATTCAATCTATTCGTATTATTCTTACTAGCTTTTGACTTTATTTGTTATTTCATATATTATTATATCAGGTAATTATATATATGAAAAATATCTAAAAACTCTTATACTTATATTAAAATATATATAAATAAACATATGGAGTGATAATTATTATGGATAATCGGCAACTTACTTATTTTCTTGCTATTGTTGAAGAAGGAAACATAACAAAAGCCGCTGAAAGATTGCATATAGCCCAACCTTATCTAAGTCAGCAATTAAAATTTCTTGAGGATGAACTAGGCGTTAAATTAATCGAAAGAACTACGAGAAAATTTCAAATAACTGATGCTGGATTGATGCTCAGACGTAGAGCTGAACAAATTTTAGAATTGACAGAAACCACAGTTAAGGAATTAAAAGATTTTGATGAGGGGATTCAAGGGACTCTATCCATCGGCAGCATTGCAACTGCAGGGGCTACTCTTCTAGAAGATAGGGTTTATACCTTTCATAAAAAGTATCCTAATATAAGCTTCCAAATAAGAGAAGGTAGTACATTTAAAGTATTAGAAATGTTAAAAAGTAGAGTTATAGAAATTGGAATTCTAAGAACACCATTAAATCCAGAAATTCTTGAATCAATATATCTACCAAGCGAGCCAATGGTAGCTGCAACTAGCATTGATTTACCTTGGAATAAAAATGAAAAATCTATATATTTGACTGAACTAAAAAATCAACCTTTGTTGGTGGATAGAAGATATGAAAATATGATAATAGATGCCTGCGAAAAATCAGGTTTTCAGCCTAAGATACTTTGTGTAAATGATGACCCTAGATTAATATTGTCTTGGGCAAATAAGGGAATAGGAGTAGCTATTGTGCCAGCCACTTGGATTAATCTTGTTTCAATGGATACTTTAAAAGTTAAGGAGATTAATGCTCCATCTCTAACTACACAAACAGCTATAGTATGGTTGAAAAATAAATATCTATCAACTCCGGCAAGAAACTTTTTAAAGACCTTTCAAGGGGATATCTCATAATGCATAAAAATGCAATATGAGAAGTCCCTTCTCTATTTTATAGCCAAATTTTATTTAAAAACTTACTCATTTATAACATATTTTGGCTACTTTAAAATGTTTTTTGTATGATAATTTATTTTGAGACAGCCCCAAACTTGTCCTTTTACTTTGTTAATGCATTTTCTATTGACTTTAATATAACTTTACTACTAGCTGTGGCCCCTGAAACCACATCTACATTTAAACTTTCTTCCTCAATAACTCTATTGGTGACAGCTTCTGCCTTTTTCCCAAGTCCATATTTGTGCTCAATTAAATCAATATCCGTTATTTTATTATTATTAACTGTTACTTTAACTTTAGCTCCTATGATTTCTTTTAAATTATACTCACCACTATATTCCCCATCCCTTACTTTATATAAATCTACATTATTTATTTCTACTTCTCTTATTTTTTTATTAAGTCCTTGAATACTTATATAAATAGCCGTAAACATTCCAAATACTACGATTAGCATCGCAGTTAAAATTCTTCTAATTACTTTATTTCTTCTCATTCTCACCCCACCAATTCAATAAGCAGTTTTATTTCCTTCTTAATAGAAGTAATCATATCCTCTAGACTTTCTGTATTCCTTCCTTTTAAGAAGAATAAAAGCTTTCCATGAATAGAGGATGCAATCAATTCTGCCAAGAATCCAATTTTCTCTTCTCTTATATAGCCTTGCCTAGAACATTCAGCTATTGTTTCACCAAGGAGGAGAGCTACTGAAGGTTGGGTAAAATCTTTAATAATCTCTTCTGGGGCTTTTCCTAACTCTTCTAAAAATATAATCTGAAACATATCAGGGTTTTCAGCGAAATACCTAAAATATGCTGCTCCGCATATGCCAACTCGCTCCCTACAATCTTCTGTATGATTTTTAAAACTTACTACATATCTATAACAATCTTCAAGAAAATCAAAGGCACAATATGCAAGCAATGTATTTAAATCATTAAAATAATTATATATGGTGGCATAAGAATAACCGGCTTTTTCACCAACTTTTCTAACTGTGAGCTCCTTTACTCCTTCCTCCTTAATAATTTCTTTTGCTGCATCTATAAAATATCTCATCATTCTCTGTCTTTGTATCTCTTTATTATCCATTTACAACATCCATTCTGTTTATTTTTTCGATTAATCTCTTTAATGCATCATAGTCTATCATTGAGTAACTTTCCTTTACCTTAAATATGCCTTTAAGAAGAAATCTTTCTAAAGAATTCATTTTTTCTAAATTAATTTCATGACCTAAATGCTCATTTATAAAAGCTCTTTCAATAAGCCATTGTGGAATATTAGCTTTCATAAATTCTTGAGCTTTTTCTCCTTCCTCTTTGCAGCAAATAAATAATCCTACATTTTTTCTGCATAGAGATTCTTTATTATTTTCAATAAATTTTTTTATCTCTTCTCCCATTCTACCAGCATAAACAGAACCTCCAATAATTACAATGTCATAACTATCTATATCTTTGCATTCTTTGTTTTTTAAATTTATTATATCTATTTCTCCTTCTAAGTCTTTCATAATAAGATTTGCACACTTTTCACCAGATCCATATTTAGAGCTAACTAAAATTAAAGTTTTCATAAACTCACCTCTTCACCTATACTAACACCGTTAGTTATATTAACATTATTAATAATATTAACAGTATTAATATTATTATATTCTACTATTGATTTTTGTCAACAATATTTTCCAACAAACAAAAAATAAAAAGCAGAGAAATTTATATTTTCTCTACTCCTTATAATAATCTTTTAAATCATCAATTGCTTTTTTGTTCTATTATAAAAAACTATAGCGCTATAATATAGATAACAAAAATATATTAACGCTATCATGGAAATCAACGTAAATCCCCATACTTTATCCCCGTACTTCATAACTAGTGTCATTTGCATTTTTACTTGAAACATATACATAATTATAACTGGAATTAGCCAAGTGGAATATGATATTAATACTTTTTTGGCGTGCTTAACCATATCACTTTTATCTGAATATATCTCTGGACGTTCATCAACATATTCTTTTCCCCATATGGTCCATTTAGTTATACTTCCCATGCTATCGAAAATTAATTTCCATCCATCTTGCTTATATATTTCATAGCAAGCTTCATTCTCTAAGTTTTGATAATCTGCAACATACCTCATTTTACGTGACTTTCCTTCTACAAAATAAAATTTAGTTCCTAGGTTATTTACCTTATATAAATTAAATCCTCTACTCTCCATCTGCTCTAGCCAATTTTCTAATTTATCTGGTGAATACATCCATCCAAGTTTTAATTTTTTTATTGTCTTTACCCTTTTTCCAAAGTCTGTTTTTTCTCCTAATAAAACATTATCATCAGAAACAATTAAATTGGAGGTGCAACCTTCCCGTAATTCTTTTTCCCTATTATTTAATTTGAAAATTAAATAAAGCAATATAGAGATAACTGCTAATACAGAAACTACACCAGAAATATCTTTACTCGTAAAGTATGAAACACCGGATTTAATATTTTTCTCACTAGCTTCATTTATATATTGTATATTTCCTAATCCAAATATCCATGCAATCATAGCTGGAATAAGCAGCATAGAAAACACTCCTAAACTTACTCCATAATATAATGCTATAAAACCTAATATATTCTTTATTATTTTAATTCTTTTTAATGACCTTTCTCTTGATGGATATACTTTTATTTCTTCTTGTCTCTTTTCATTAGCAATAAAGAATCACTTACCTTTATTGCATACCTTATACCATCCATCTTTTGTTCCTCTAGCTTCATAACAAATTTTATAGGTGAGCTTTTTCTGATAACCATTTTTCTATCTTAATAATATTGAAGCTCCAAAAAAGTTTAATTATCCTTTTCATAAAACCACTCCTCGTATGTAAGTGCATTATTGTATAACTCTTTTATTCTATTTATCTCTTCTTTGATTAAAATCTTCCCTATGTCAGTTATTTCATATTTGGTCCTTCGTTCCTCATCAGAATACACAGCAATAACTCCACTCTTTTGCATTTTGGATAATGTTCCATATACAGTCCCAGATCCAAGCCTAATTCTTCCATTAGTTATTTTCTCAACATGCTGTATTATTCCATATCCATGTCTTGGTTCTGTAAGAGAAAGAAGAATATAATATGCGGTTTCCGTCATCGGGATAAATGTCTTTAGTACCTTTTCCATGCTCATACTATCCCCCAACTATGTTTAATCCCGATATGTCATACTACGACATATCATAACTAAACTATATCACGTTGTGACATAGTTGTCAAATAAAATAAATTTCAGTTAAAAAATTATATAAAAAAACCAATGATATCTATATAGTATCATTGGCCTATCAAACTTAAATATAAATCTAGTGTTTTATTTAGCTATTCTAATGTACTAAAGTAAAATTAGCCTTCCAAAATTCATCTACATAATTTTTTTCCCCTAGCTTTTCTTGAACTTCTTTTGACCACTTTGTCTCATCTACAAGAGAAGATAGATCTACTTTATACCAATCTTCCACATCATTTCTTGCTATTCTGTATGAGGAATCTGTAAAATTAAAAGTAATTGATTTTAAATTATCTATCAAGGCAAAGTTTGCTGTAGCATTATAAATTAAATCAGTTTTAACTTTCTCTTCTCCGATGTTTAATACACTTTCTTCGTAATTGATTATATATTCAAGCTCATCCGAATTAATTTCATTTGTCCTAGAGATATTACTTAGTGGAAGTGAATAATTTAGGTTTACAATATTTGAACTATCCCCCATGTATTTGCTTTTATATTTAAAAAGTCTTTTAAAATCATGTGTTAGTGAACTTTGCTGCTCTAATCGGTATTTAGCTCTCTTCTCTTCTTGTCTTGGCTTAATAATAAACTCTGCAATTCCAAATGCTGATATGCCAAATACAAGCAAAATAATTATTATAAAATTACGTCTTTCCACTATTCATCCACCTCATATTCATTTATTAATTTACAACCTCTATTTATAAATAGAGGAATTACTATTGATAACAAAGGCATGAAAAAACTACCCACTATCATTGCAAATTGATATGGTCCGTCAATTCTAACTGGACGTGAAAACCAGATATTACTTGCAAACCGAGCACCAAAATTAACTATCATTATTAAGAGTATAAATATTCCCCAAACAATCCAAGTGTATCTTTTTAGAGTGTTAATATCATGCATGTCAATTATTGAAGTTTTGTTTAAATATTCATCATCTTTTTTGTAAATCATAAATAAATATATTATACCTGTGCAAATCAATGCAATCATGAAAATATTGTTTACTATAGATCTAAATACCACTCTTAATGGTATAGTAAATATCCATCCAATCAAAGCATACAAAACTCCTATTTGAGCTAATTCTTTTTTGAATCTATTAACATATATTTTTTTATTATCATCAATAAACATATCAATACTTTCAATATTTTTTATAGCTTCCTTATATGCTTTTTTATATTCTAATCCACTAGCCATATTGTCTTTAATCCTAGCTTCCAGATTACTAAAAATCTCTTCACGTAAATCTTCTGTCTCCTTTGTTTTTTTATAATTTGCAAATAGTCCATCAACATACTGTTCAAGATCTTTCATAAACTATCCTCCTATCTAACTTCAATCAATTTATCAATAACATCTCGAGCAACTTTCCAAGCTTCATAATTACTCTTATACATTTCTAAACCATTTGAGGTGATCTTATAATATTTTCTTCTACCACCTTGACTTTCATTTCCCCAATAGGATTCCACCATGTTTTGAGCCTCTAATCTTTTTAAGCTAGAATAAAGTGTAGGCTCTTTTAACTCATATTTACCGCCGCTATTTTCCTTTATAGTTTTTATAATTTCATAACCATAACTGTCTTTACTGCATAAAACACAAAGTATAATAGTATCTATATTACCCCTTATAAGGTCGCTACTCACATTGCTAAGAGTCAATAAAACCACCTCCTAATAATAATATAACGCATAGTACTATGCGTGTCAATGTACTATGCGTATAATAATTGCTATCTTTTATATTTATCCGATGACTACCATCCGTAATACTACCGATAACGGATGCTACGTCCCTGGATAAGTGATTCTAAGCTTCAGTTAGAGTAAGTATTCCTTTTAAGCAAACTCCATCTGAAGCTAAGAATCACTTGATCATTCAATTATCTATTATATCTGATCCAATCTAATTTTTTATTGATTCTTTTTCTTAATATATTAAATAAAAACCTTTTTATTTTGTTACTAGTATTATTATATTTCATGAAGAAATCATCAGGACTATTGAAAATACCTAAGTCATCTGTAATAGAAAAACTTTGAATATATGTGCTTTGCCCTTGCCAGCAAAGGTTTATCTGCTCTTTATCACCTACAGAAATTCCATAACCTATATAGCCTTTGTTAAAATTACAAAGTTTATCTTTTACTTGGTCAAGATATTTATCATCAATAATTACACCTTCTAAAGCTACCCATTGATTATTGAAATACACTTCTGTCCAAGCATGAACAATTTTTTTAGGAGCGAATAAATAAGTAATCCCCGTTAATGCACCCTTCTGCATTTTCTTATCTATATAAAAACCATGAATTCTGCATTGGATACCTAAAGCTCTTAACAAAGCCATTAAAAGTATACTTTTTGTATTACATTGTCCATATCCATCTTCTAAAACTTCAGAAGCAATTATATCATCACTTCTATTGTAGCCAAATTTGATTTCATTTCGTACAAAATCATAAACCGCTTTAATCTTTTCTTCTTCGTTTAACTCCTTCCATCCTCTATTGATAATTAAATCTTGAATAGACGGTGTGTTAAAATCTAATAATGTGGTTTGTTTTAAATACCTCTCCATATAATCACCCTTTTTTATTTTATTATAAGGGCATTTTTATAACTATACTTGCAAATATCTGCTGTTCTTTATAATTTCTCTTGGAGCCATTCCTAACTTGTCCCGAACCGCACGTGTAAAATGAGAAGAACTGCTAAATCCAGCTTCAATGGCTGAATCAGTAATATTTAATCCATTGAATATTAAATAAAAAGCTTTTTCTAATTTTTCATGGAGTATATAACTGGTTAAAGATATGCCGATTTCTTCTTTAAATAAATGTGATAATCTACTTTCTGATAAAAAAATCATACTACTTAATTCTTTAACAGACAATTTATCTAATGGATAATCTCCTATGTAAGTTAAAACCTTTTGTATACGATCATCTATTTTATGTTGTAGGTTAGAATTTGATATATTTAAAACTTCTTTTAATCTTTTTATGAACTTACCATATTCTAGTGAATTAATCATTCTTGGCATTGATTTAATATCAAGTTGAATAATATCCCTTATCTCCTTTTCTCCTAACACATAAACTTGTTTTTCTTGTAAGAAATTTCTTTTTATCGCCTCACCAAAGAGGGATTCTGGGTTAATTAATAAATATAACTGCCATTCATTATATCCATATAACTTATGACTAATATTAGAATTTACAATAACACCCTCTGTATAAACGAAGTCATTTTCTACAGTAATATTAAAACCTTTCTCAAGTCCAATAGTAATTTGAATATAATTATGGCTGTGATAATCAGTATCTACCTTATCTGTGAAAAAGGCAATATGATCCTTAGAGTGAAGTAGAATTAATTCATTACCAAATTGTTTCTCTATATTTCCATTGTCAATCATTAAGATTAATTATCTCCTTTCAAAATATATTTAAAATAGCATAATTTATAAGAATCTATGACTTTATAAATCTTAATCCACACAACCATTATCTTCAAAATTCAAATGTCCCCACTTACACATTTCTTCTAAAATGGGCATAAGAGATACTCCTTTTTCTGATAAAAAGTATTCTACCTTTGGTGGGACCTGGTGATATTCTTTACGCACTATAATATCATCAGATTCAAGCTCCTTTAGCTGACTACTTAACATTTTATGAGTAATGCCTTTAACACATCTCTTTAGTTCTCCATAACGCAGCACTTCACATGCATGCAGCCAAAACATTATAGTCATCTTCCATTTACCTCCTATTACAGATAGTGTATATTCAAATGGTTCTGAGTTTACTTCTATTTTTTTATCCATCCCATTACTCTCCTTTTGGTTAGTATCTTACATTAAAGTGCATACTATCTTTTTATTATTATTTATATAATAATTTATATAAGAATATTTTGCAAAATTATTTATATAATAATCTATATCATGAAAGGAGATTTTATTATGAATAAATTTATAGAAATCAAACCTGAGGAATTAAACAAAAGCCCATTTCAACTTATAGGTAAAGATTGGATGCTCATCACAGCTGAGAAGGATAATAAAGTAAATACAATGACTGCAGCATGGGGCGGTTTTGGTTTTATGTGGGGTAAAAATGTAACTTATATTGTTATAAGACCTGGGCGTTTTACTAAAGAATTTGTAGATAACTCTGACACTTTTTCTCTAACATTCTTTGATGAAAGCTTTAAAAAACAATTAAGTTACCTTGGAACTGTATCTGGTAGAGATGAAGATAAGATTTCAAAATCTAATTTAACAATTCAACATTTAGATAATACACCCTACTTTGAGGAAGCAAATCTTGTAATTACATGCAAGAAATTATATGCACAAGATTTTAAGCCTGAATGCTTTATAGCAAAGGAACTAGATGAAAAATGGTATCCTGAAAAAGATCATCATACACTATATATAGCTGAAGTAGAAAAAGTTCTTATCAAAGAATAAGGAGGTATCTTTATGAACTTTATAGAACTAGCAAAAGAGAGATACTCTTTAAGATATTTTGATGTTAAGAAGGTTGAACAAGAAAAATTAGATTTAATCTTGCAAGCTGGCCAATTAGCACCTACTGCTGTAAATTATCAACCTCAAAGAATTTTAATAATTGAAAGCGATGAGGCACTTGCTAAATTAAAAGACTGTACAATTTTTCACTTTGATGCACCTATGGCTTTACTTGTATGTGCTGACAAAGATGAGGCTTGGAAGCGTAGCTATGATGGAAAAATTCATACTGATATCGACGCAAGTATTGTTGCCACACATATGATGCTAGAAGCTACTGAACTTGGATTAGGTACAACATGGGTTGGTCATTTTGATCCAGTTGCTGTTCGTAAGGCTTTTAATATACCTTCAAATATTGAACCAGTATGCATTCTCCCATTAGGCTATCCAAGTAACGATGCAAAACCCCATCCCAATCATACAAAAAGGAAAGATATTTCACAAACTGTTTCATATGATAATTTTTAATTTAAGCAATAAAACCAGTGTTATTCAATCACTGGTTTATTTTATATTCAATAAGTTATATTAAAATACCATTCCACGAATGGGCGGAGGTATTGGACAACTCATGCGAGTTAAGGAAACTAAATCTATATCAATTATTGAACTATTTGCCACGCTGAAGAGCACTCGTGCTGCTGTTGCTTCTGGTGGTGACGGCTCGGTAACACTGACAAATGTAGCCCATACGGAAATTTGTTGGCCAGTGGGGAGCTGCCTAGATAATGCAGATTTAGGAATTACAAGGCTTGTACCAAGTCCTATCTCCCTTCCCTCAGCGTTAAGCCAGATTACTTCAACCAATGCATCTGATTGTAGGGATGAACCCTGAGCACCAAATGTTAGCAGGTAACAGCACCTTGCATCAGTTCCAATGTTCACATCCTGGAATATAAAAGCTTCACTGCCTACTCTTGCATTCTGTGTACCCTCATAGCTATTTCCAAGGACGATGTTTACATTTTCGGAGGTCCAATTGGTTAATCCAGCCTCAAAGCTTGGGTTTAACAACAGGTTAGGCGTTTTTACCATTGTTAAAATAACTTTATCTACAAAGGCAGATACATCAGGAGCTGTTCCCTCAAATGAAACACGAGCTATAGTTGCACCTACAGGAGCTGCTGTATTTGTTGCCACCGCATAGGTTTTCCAGCCTGTTTGGTTTAACACGCTTGCCGGAATTAGCAGGCTTAGTCCTATGCCCAGAGACCCCGCTCCATTGCGATAATCAACTGTCACCAATATATCTGAACCAACGGTTCCCCTGCGGGCAGCAAAACTCAACATAAAAGCGGAGTTTGCTGGCAAGCTGTTTATCGGAACATCTTGATAAATAGTTCCTACTCCACCGATGTTAAGAACTGCATAATTTGTTCCTTCATATTGTGCCAAGCCTCTAGCTCCTGAATTGGTACTGTTCCAGTCAAATAGCCTCTCCTGAAAGCCCGAGTTGTTTATCAGATTAATATCTTCCAAGGGCGCTAAAATAACCTGATCAATTACAATAGGATTGTCACCTATAGTAGTAGGATTGCCCGCATTAACTAAAACTCCTTTACTGAACTGCAGCCTTGCACTTACTGCATTGGCAGGGGGACGGTCGGTTACCTCAACATAGGTTAATCTGGTATCATTATCAACTAGCATAGTAGATGGAATTAACAACCTGAGCCCTATGCCTATAGGACTGCCTGATCCATTCTGCCAGACAACTTCAACTACAAGACTACCTCTTTCAGGTCTTTCTAAGTTACTATCATACAAAGATAAGGCAGAAAAGCTTAAAAGTAATGGTTTCTTTCCTGTTTCTGGAAGTAGAACATCTTGATAAATGCTAGCAATTCCGGTATCCATTAAAGCCGCCTGTGTCCCCTCAAAGGCAAGGCGGCTCTCCAAGCTTACATTATTAGTCACCCATCCACTTAGTCCAACTTCAAAACTGGGATTTTGTAATAAATTGCACATAGAAATCCTCCTTTCAAAGATTGCTCAATATTATATATATGTGCAATTTAAAAATGCGTTCTATATTTAGCCTGCTGGAATAATTTTTTATATTCATCTACCTCTACCCGAAGACTGCATTTTATAAAGTCTAAAAACTTTTTGCCTTATATTGGGCTTCTGCAATTGTAGCTTGAACAATTGCTTCTACGTCTTCACCAATAACATCTAGTTTATTTGCTGCTATTGTAGTAAAATCAGTTATTCCTAAGAATCCAAAGATTGTTCTCAAATATCTATCTCCCATTTCATATCCTGCCGCTGGTCCTTCTGAATATCCGCCACCTCTTGCAACAATATGAACTACCTTCTTACCTTGGCATAACCCTATTGGCCCCTCTGCTGTATATTTGAATGTAATTCCTGTAACACATATATAATCTATGTATGCCTTCAAAATTGCTGGAAAACTTAAATTCCAAAATGGTGCTGCAACTATATATTTGTCTGCTTCTGCAAATTGATACGCATATTTTAAGATTGGGTGCTCTTTACCTTCTCCTGGTTTTGGTCTATGAAGGTTAATTCCTTCCTCTGTTAGAAACCCTATCCCTTCCTTATATAAGTCTAAAGTTATAATTTCGTCATTTGGATTAAGCTCCTTATATTTCTCAATAAAACTATTAGAAATTCTAAAAGTTCTTGACTCTTCCTCTTTTTTTGCATTTGCCTTAATATACAATACTTTACTCATATTAACGTACCTCTCTTTATATATAATTTTATATTATTGACATCTTACAAATTTAAATTCCTGCATTTATCTTATCTTAAATTTATAAAATACTTTTACAGAAAAAAATTTATCTTTATAAATTTCTTAATTCTACTACCTCTTCCTCCGTAAGATTACGCCATTTACCAGTATCTATACCATCTATTTTTATATTAACAATTCGAATGCGCTCTAAACGTATAACTGTATATCCAAAGACCTTGCTCATTCTTCGAATTTGTTTGTTTAGTCCCTGTGTGAGAATAATACGAAAAGTATCTTCATTAATTATAGTAACCTTGCAAGGTCTTGTTTTAACTCCAAGAATTTCTACACCTTCAGCCATTCCTTTTAAAAAAGCATCATCAAAAGGTTTATTAACAGTTACTATGTATTCTTTTTCATGTTCACTTTCTGATTCTAAAATTTTATTTGCCAAGTCACCATCATTGGTCATCAATATTAATCCTTGAGAAGCTTTGTCCAATCTACCTACTGGGAAGATATATTCTGAGTAATTTATAAAATCAATTATATTATTTTCTTTTTCCTTTGCTGCAGTACAAATAATTCCTACTGGCTTGTTCAATGCAATATAAATTTTATCTTTCACTGGAATTGGCTTATTGTCTATAAGAATAATATCTTCCTCTTCTACCCATTGCCCTGGTTCACAGAGTTCTCCATTCACTGTTATTCTATTTTCTTCAATAAGTCTATTGGTTTCTCTTCTAGAACAAAAACCAAGATTGCTAAGAAGTTTATTTATTCTCATTCTAATTTTTTATCCTTTCTATATTTAAAAGTCTACTATTTATTACAATAGTACTGTCTTTAATTTTACAACCTGTTTTCATTATTACTCTTTATTACTCTATTTTTGTATAACTTTATCCGATGACTACCATCCGTAATACTCCCATCGCACCCTGTGAAAGCGATTTAGAGTTCTTATGCTGTGCATAACGGATGCTACGTCCCTGGATAAGTTCTTCTAAGCTTCAGTTGGAGTAAGTTTTCCTTTTAAGCAAACTCCATCTGAAGCTAAGAATCACTTGATGTATTACTCCATAAAATACATTGATATTGTTTAGCTTTATACGCATATGTTTTATATTATAACAGGTTTCTAATAATAAATATTTATACCACTAAAAATACCGTAGATATGCAACAAATTCCTTTATAATAGTAGAATATAAAAAAGAATGGCTTTAACCATTCTTCCACTTTTATCACTTCTTATAGTTTTTCTCTAACTAAAGGCATGCTCATGCATCTTGGGCCACCACGTCCTCTGGATAACTCATAGGACTCAAATTCTAGTACCTCTATATTATTTCTTCTTAATACTTTATTTGTTACATGATTGCGATTATAACAAACAACTTTTCCTGGCGATATAGCAAGAGTATTACTTCCATCATTCCACTGCTCTCTTCTAGCTGCAATACTGTCGCCATCTCCACACCTTATTAAATTTACCGCCGGTAAATTCAAGTGTTTTTTTAATATATCAGACAAATCCCCTTGTTCATATTTAATGCTAATCTCATTATTTTTTCCTTTGGTAATACTATATACATCTAAAGGCTCTTCAATGACAGGATATATGGTAAACTGATCGTAATCAACCATAGTAAATACTGTATCTAAATGCATATAAGCTCTTGTCTTCGGAATATCAAAAGCTAAAACAGTTTCAAAACCTTCCTCAGAGTTCAAAAGATTATAAGCTAATCTTTCAATAGCTATTGGCCTAGTTCTATCACTAATTCCTATAGCTAAAACTTTATCAGAAAGAACTAAAATATCTCCCCCTTCAATTGGATGAGTTTTATCTCTATTGTACCATCTAGGTACACCTTTAAATCTAGGATGATATTTAAAAATATATTTCGCAAATATAGTTTCCCTATTTCTGGTTTCATTAGCCATAACATTTAAGGAAATTCCTCTTCCAATGGATGCAAAAGGATCCCTTTGAAAATACATATTAGGAATTGGATCAAGGTAGAAAGGATATGGATTTTTAATCATATCACCTAAGGATTTAGGTTTGATATGTTTAAGTTCTTCTTTTCTAACTCCTGCTATGCATTTTTTTATAAACTCCCTTGAATTATAAGGGCTAAAAAACTCCATTATAGCTTCTTGAAGTCCTCCTGTTACAACCTTTCCTTCCTCCATAAATTCCTTTAAAAATTCATTCCTAACTTCTGAATCCTCTAAAACCTCTGCCATTAAATCAGTAAGATAGATAATTTCTACTCCTTCATTTCTTAGGATTTCAGCAAATTGATTATGTTCTCTGCGGGCCTGATCTAAATAGGCGATCTCATCAAATAAAAGCCTTCTTAGATAGTCTGGTACTATGTTTTCTATTTCTTCACCTGGACAATGAAGAAGAACAGATTTTAATTTGCCAATTTCACTATAGACATAAATACTATGGTTTAAAGACATATCATTCATCCTTTCCATACGAATTCTAACCTATAGTTTTTCCTTACTAAAGTTACATTATTCCCTTTAATAAATTAATACTTCCCATATATCCTTTAACCTAGATTACACTAGGATACACTCTGCTTTGCCTAATAAACATAGAAAGATCAATACCCTTTAACACTGCCTGTATCACATTTGCCTTTGCCCTATCATAGCAAAAAAACTTTACTCTTGAATCTTCTATATTACTATATGCCTTCCAATATCCACAAAGAAGACACTCTTTATTGGGACATTCTATAAAAGTAATAACATCCTCTAAGGGGATTCCGAGAAATATACCCATCTCATGTGGACAAATTCCTTCAAATCTTCTTTTTAATATAATTAAACACTTTTCTATAGACATATTTTCCTTATATCCAAAACCTTTAAGAAATTGCATGTTTTCTCTTTCATAAATTACATCTTTAAGTGCTTGAGTTTGATAAAATAATACGGTAATACCATTTTCATTTCGTCTCATTTCATAGTACTCTATTCCATACTTTTTCTTAAATTCTTCTTTGTAACGCTCCCAAAGCATATAGCAGTTACGTCCATCTTTGTTAAGAGTAATACTAGTGGACGGCTTACGATCCACAAGGGTTGGCGCTATGTAATATGTAATTCTTGCAAATAAATATTCTTTATCTTCCATGCAATCAATTATACTCATATATTCTTTTAGCATGGTGTGAATCATAAGTCGACCTCCTTTTTTTATTTCTAAAATCCCATTATTAACTGATTTTTCCTATGCCTCTGCAAGTTTTTTCCCTAGTTCTTTGCATTCTTCTAATCCATCATCCTCAGGAGTTAAGTGTATTATTAATCCTTCATGAATAAGATTAGCTCCGCAATCTTCCATTCTTTCTACCCATTCTCTCATCCATTGACCATCGCCCCAATCATAGGATCCAAAAAGTGCTAATGGTTTTCCTGAAACATCGTTAGATATAGACTCTACAAAAGGTTCCATTTCATATTCTTCTAATACCTCGGAACCCATGGATGGGCACCCTAAAGCTAGCGCATTTGCGTTTTTCACCTTGTCCAATGTAGCTTGGCTTACAGGTAAAAGTTCAACTTCTACATTCTCATTCTTAGCTCCTTCAGCTATAGCAGCTGCCATTTGTTCTGTATTTCCTGTACCACTCCAATAAACAATTAAAATATTTTTCATATTAATTCCTCCTCATTGATATTGATTATCATTATCATCTATATCATGAATTATATGCTTTTTTTCTAAATTTGTCAATACGTTAACAAATAAAAATTTCATGAAAAAGCACTGTCTCCTCTAAGTAAGGAGCAGTGCTTTTTATAAACTTACAAAAACCGGTTCAATATAAAACATTCCACTTGATTGTGGCTATATAAAAGGTACACATATTTTGCAGTTATCTACAGGCGAGGTAATAAGCTTACAATCAACACCAAATGCGTTTTTTATAAGATTCTCATTTATAATATCTTCCTTAGGACCCTGAGCCAATATATTTCCATCTTTTAAAGCAATTATATTATGGGCATATTTTAAAGCATGATTTATGTCATGAATAACCATTACTATAGTTCTATTTTCTTTTTCATTTAGCTCCTTTAGTATATTTAAAATTTCTAATTGATATTTTATGTCTAAGTGATTCGTAGGTTCATCTAAAAGTATAATATCAGTATCTTGTGCTAAAGCTAGAGCAATCCAAGCTCTTTGTCTTTGTCCACCAGAAAGATTTCCTAGAGTTCTATCTTTTTCATCTATAAGTCCCATCTTTCTTATGGATTCTAAAACTATGGATTCATCTTTCTTACTCCAAAATGATAATAAATTATGATATGGATACCTTCCTTGTTTTACCAAATCATAAATAGTTAAGTCTTCTGGAGCATTACTGCTTTGAGGAAGCATTGCTAGTAGCTTTGATACCTCTTTTGATGGCATTTTAAGAATATCTTTATCCTCCATTAAGACAGTTCCTTTCTTAGGAGCAAGTATTCTCGCTATAGCCTTTATTAATGTAGTTTTCCCGCACCCATTAGAACCAATTAGAGCTGTAATCTTTCCCTTTTCTATACTCAAATTAATATTATCTAATATAATTTTTTCATCATAACATAATTTTAGATCATTTATTTTTATCATTTCTATCTCCCCTTTGAGTACTTTCTATTTTTAATTAAAAGATATATAAAGTAAGGTGCTCCTATAGAAGCTGTAAATATACCTATAGGTAAGTCTTGGGGATAAAATAACCACTTAGAAGCAAAATCAGCTAATAGAGTTATTATTCCACCTATAAGTATTGAAAGGGGTATTAAATTTTCAAACTTTGAATCTACAAGCTTTCTAGCTATATGTGGAGCTATTAAACCTACAAATGCTATACCTCCTCCAATAGTTACTGCTCCTGCAGTTAATCCAGCTGAAATACATAGAAGTATAAGTCTACTCTTATGTACATTACTACCAAGTACTGTTATAACCTCATCTTCTAGTTGATGAAGATTTAACTCTTTTATAAATATTAAAGCCATTATAGTAAAAGCAAAAAATATTACTGTAATTAACATTGCATGAGTCCAATTAGCACCATATATAGTTCCGGTTATCCAAGTTGTAGCTTCTTTTATAAAAACTACTGGTCCATTTATTATAAGGATATTAGTTAGTGCTTTAAAAATAGCAGAAACTCCAATTCCTATTATAATTAGCTTGTTTGTTGAGGCTGATTTTCCGCAAATAAAAAATATAAACATTAATGCTAAAAATGAAAATGCAAAAGTAAATAATGGCATATACAATATTGAAGTTGTTAGTGAGTTATTTTTAGGGTCTATAAAAATCGTCAAAAATACTAAAGCACCAACGGCTCCCCCATCTACTATTCCTAATATATTAGGTGAAGCTAAATTATTCTTAACCACTCCTTGAAGTATAGCACCAGATAATGCTAAGGATGCTCCAACAAAAAAGGCTACAAGAATTCTTGGTAATCTTATATTCATTACTAAAATAGAGGAGAATCCTGTATCCATGCCTAGTATGCTTTTAAAAACATCTAAGGGATTTACCATTACTTCCCCTATACTTAATGATAGAGTCATTATCAAGAGGGTAATAATTAATAAAATTTCACTTATTTTTATAGTTTTTTTACTTATGTTAACCATTAATTATTCCTCCTTTTAGCGACATATATGAAGAATGGTCCCCCTATAAGTGCAGTTAATGCGCCAACTGGAACTTCCTTTGGATATATTATAAATCTAGACATTATATCAGCAGACAATAATATTGAAGCTCCTATTAAAATAGAAAATGGTATGAGCCATCTATAGTCTGTACCAATAAACTTATGTACTATGTGGGGAGTTACAAGTCCAATAAAAGCTACAGGTCCTGCAAGAGCTACGGATACACCTGATAAAACCGCCACTATGGCTATTATAAGTATTTTTAGATATAGTGTTTTCATTCCTAAAGACCTTGCCATTTCCTCTCCTAATGAGAATACATTAAGTTTTTTTCCAATGAATAATGTACAAATTATTACTACAAGTATTATTGGAGCAAATTGAAGAATAAGTTCTATTTTTTTTCCTTCCACAGAGCCTGTCATCCAATAAACAACTTCCTCTAAGGCAGTATCATTTTTATATAGAATGCCTTGAGTCAAAGAAAACAGTAATGCTGATATGGCACTTCCGCCTAATGTTAAATCCATAGGTCTCACATCTCCTGAAAGTCCCCCAGATAATACATATACTAATATAGCTGCACCTAATGCTCCAAAGAAAGATACCCACATAAGACCTAAAAAAGATATCTGCGGAAAGTAGGTTATAGCTATAACAAGGGTAAAAACCGCTCCAGAATTTATACCTAATATGCTTGGGGAAGCTAATTTATTTCTTGTTAATCCCTGAGTTAAAAGTCCTGATAATCCAAGTGCTCCTCCAACTAAAAAAGCATTTAAAGTTCTTGGAACTCTAGAAGTTTTTATAATTATATGTTCTTGAGAATTATTAAAGTTTCTATATGTATCTAAGACCATATCATATGATGTATGTATAAATCCTTTAGTAATACTTAAATAACATAATACAAAAATTAATACTATTAGCGGCAAAAGTAAAACTGCTTTGCTTTTATTGCTTCTTAGAATATTTTTCATATAACTTTCTCCTTTTAATTTACTGCTTAATTTAAAATTGCTATCAATTGGTATTGATAATCAATATTAATTATGATATCATAATTAAGCGAATAAATCTACAATATTCGACACAAAACGCATTTATTTAGGGGGTTTATACATATGACAAAAAAATTATTGTCTATAATTTTATCAAGTATAGTAGCTACAAGTTTATTTGTAGGATGCTCAAGCAAAACCGAGAACACCTCAAAGGAGAACGCGTCAAAGGGGAAGACTATATCTATAGAACATGCTATGGGAACATCAGAAATTCCTGCAAATCCTCAAAAGGTTGTTATATTAACCAATGAAGGTGCAGAAGCACTTATTACCCTTGGAGTTAAACCAGTAGGTGCTGTAACTGGTGTTACAGGTGATTGGTATGAACATACTAAAAGTGATCTTGAAGGAGTTAAACCTCTTGGAAAAGAATCATCTGTAAATGTAGAGGCCGTTGCTGCTTTAAAACCCGATTTAATAATTGGTAATAAAATGAGACATGAAAAAATATATGATCAATTAAAGGCAATAGCGCCAACTGTTTATTCAGATACAATAAGAGGAGCATGGAAAGATAATTTCAAGTTCTATGCTAAAGTTTTAAATAAAGAAGCTGAAGGGAATAAAGCTTTAAAAGAATACGAAGATAAGATCGCTTCTATAAGAGACACTTATAAAGATAAGTTAGATACTGAAATATCACTTGTTAGATTTATGGCTGGAAAAACTAGAATATACCTTGGAGATACTTTCTCAGGAACTATTCTTAAAGAAATAGGATTTAAAAGACCATCAACTCAACAAGGAACAGAATTCGTTAATGAAATCGGCAAAGAAAGATTAAAAGAAGCTGATGGAGATGTAATGTTCTATTTCACTTATGATACTGGCGATGGAAAAGGCCTTGCTAGAGAAGAGGAATGGTTAAATGATCCATTATTCCAATCTCTAAATGTAGTTAAGAATAATAAAGCATTTAAAGTAGACGATATTATATGGAATACAGCAGGTGGTATAAAAGCTGCTAACCTAATGCTTGATGATTTAACTAACATTTTGAAAGAAGGAAAATTCTAAGGATATTTACTTAAATAATAGCATAGTAATACTCAGACAAATTTGTCGGTATTACTATGCTATTTCTTATATGGTTCTAAGGTTGTTTTAAAGTTACATACTACTTTACAATATCAGCAACATAATGTCTTCCATCCTCATAAGCATTATCATATGTAATTTTGCAATTAAATACATTTCCCCATCCATCGTTCTCTGAAACCTTTGAAAATCTTATTTTATCAATGCTCGGTAATTCTATATTATTTTTATTTAGCAAATTTACTATATTCATTACATGATGTAATGTTATATCACTTTCAAAACTCTTATATAAGTTCGCTCTCCCCACATTTAAAACTTCTAAAAATACTTCTGTTAAAAGTTGTTGTTCTTCTTCACCTATATCTTCGTCATAATCTAAATCATAAGAAAGAGTAGTCTTATTTAATTCTTCTGGCAATAATATTATTATCTTTGTTTCCCATAATTCCATTTTAGAGCAATTGGTAAACTCCAATAAGTTATCAATAAATGTATCAAAATTAGTTGCAATATTAAACTTATTAATTACTTTTAATAAACATTCTATTGCAAATACAAAGCGTCCTCTTATGGATATATTATTAAAATCTAAACTTTCCATTTTATCCTCCAAACTGTTATTTTTCTCTAAAGGGAATACTATTTATTAAATTATATTTACCACATCTAAGCATACTCAAATCATCTTGATAGATTTTTTCCCTTCCTATATAAAAATTAAAATCTGGGCATTCTATTTTATTTTTTTCTAAATGCTCTTCAACACTCAATATATCTTCCAATGCACTTGTATATCTATACTCTGTATATAAACTTCCTAAGCAAATTCTAAATAATCTCTCAATAATATTAGCTATAATCTTCTTTTTTTCATGGTCAATGTTGTCTAATTCATATCTTTCAATGTTTTTTGAATTAAGTTTGAGACTATGGATATTGGCTTCCCAGCAATCAAAATCCTTTGTGAATCCCCATAGTATCTCTATAAATGCAGCTATTTTCTTGCTTATTATACTCCATTCTAAACATAATTTTTCTAAACATGTTATACTATAGGCTATTTCTTCGTACATAGTTAAATCTTTAAAATCTTCCTTTTTATGCATTTTCCCACTCCTATTAATATTTCATCATTTTTTCCAAATCTTCTTCTAATAAATTATTATCTTTTAAATTACTTCGTCCTCTAAAGCATAAACTGAACAAATATAGGGTTGCAAAAAAATCCAACAGACACTTAAATTCAGCATCTATTGGACTTTTGTTATTAACTTGAATTAGGTATTAAAAGAGATTTTTATAACTAAAATACTATATATTTTTCAATTTTTCTCTTACAATATGTGTTTCTAAATCTGCTAACCTTACAGGAATTGGAATTCTACTTTCTTTATTTAATAAATTCATTATTATCCTTGTACTTGTATCTAAGTCAATGTAATTTCCACATGAAATAAATATTGGTTTAACATTGCTTCTACTTCTTAATACTCTTCCATAAACTTTATTATCTATGATTATATCATTATATGATCCTATTTCATCTTTAGGCATTTCAAAGTCTGTTCCTTTAATTTTAAGATAACTTTTTGCTACACCTATGGTTGGTTTGTTTAAGAAAAATGAAGCATGTGTTGCACTTCCCATATGGTTAAAATGTAAATATCCATTACCATCAAATATAAAAATATCTGGTTCTATTTTTAATTTTTCCACTGCTTTAATAATCAGTGGCAATTCTCTAAAAGCTAAACATCCTGGTATATATGGTTCATTAATTTTCCCATAACTATATGTTTTTTCTATTACTCTTTTAGTATTATAGTCAATTACTACTATACAACATGTAGCATACTCTTCTTCATCTTTCATCCAATAGACTAGATCTACACCTGCGCAGGTTTTTATATCTTTAATATTAAAACTATTTTTTAGCATGATATTTTTTACTAAGCTATTTTGAATTTTAAAAAACTCTTCTTCAGTATTTGCATTAAAATCATGAATAAATTGTACATTCATTTTATTTTTCCTACCTCTAAAATTTCATTTAATCCATATATATTTATTCTTTTACATTTCCACTTTCATCCCACTTTTTATAATTAACCTCAACTCCTAATTCATAACGAGCATACTTTTTTAAAGAGCCTTTTGAATACCAGAATTCCCCTTCATCACTACATCTCTCTTTAATAATTTTTTCAGAATCTACCAATCCCCCTGAGTACTATTCCATGCATTATTTTTACATATAATATTTTTCGATTATTAAATGTTTAGACTTTCTTATTCCTATATTATATATGATTCCATATAGTTTCAGATTTCAATGTCCCTCTTTTTTATTTGCTCAATCCAATTCATCATAGTATCAAAGCACAGTTTGGGGTTGCCCACATTACAATGACCTTCACCATTTTCTTTTTCTGTGAATATTCGAACAGTAAGGGATCTTACATTCATTAATGCATCAATTTCTTTTCCTACTATATGATAATTGATAAAATGATCTTTATTTGCCCCAATTATAAGCATATCTTGGTCAATTTTATGAGCAATATCAAGCATCTGATATTCATTCATCTTTGTTATATATTCATAAGGTGTTTTTGCCTTATATGCATACATCCCATGGAGAAGTCCCCATTTTGTAATTTCACTGCCATTTTTAATTTCTTTATTTGCAGCAGCATTTATTAGAAACTTCATTTTATGTTTTACGCACCATCTAATAAGATCTTGTTCCTTTTTAGAATCATTAGACAAAATGACATGAAAAAAATTCGGAAATATTGACCACGCAATAACGCGCTGTATTCTTTTATCAAAAGCAGCAGCACGCGGAGCTAACATTCCTCCAAGTGAGGCTCCAATTATAGTAATATCATTAAGATTGAAAAAATCAAGTATAGCTTTTACTGGTTTCTCCCACTTATAGGTAAAGTGTTTTCCCTGTGTCCTTATTACACTTCCCTGACCTGGTCCTTCAAAAAGATATACATCAAATCCATTTTCAGCAAAATAAAGCATTGTGAAGAAAAATTCCTCAAAATATGAATCGTTTCCTCCATGAAGAAGAACAGTATCTTTTTTAGGTCCTTTCGCTTTTGTATGCATAACAGGAAGTTTAACATCTTCATATGTCACTTCAAAACATGAAACTGTACCATTATTAAAATAATCAGCATAATAATCATAGAACATCTCTGTTGCAAGCATATAGTATTTCTTTTTATCCGGATCACCATCATACATAAAAAATTCACTCATTCTATAATAAGCTATTGCTTCCTTAATCCTATTTTCTAATAAGGCCTTGTCACCAAGTTCTATAAGTTCTTTTTTCCACGAAGCACTATCAGTAATTTTATGAGATATTTTTTCAATATCTTCAAGAGCTCCTCCGTCCCACATAATTACACGATTAAGTTGAAAATTAAAGTTTGGTTCATCATTTAAATTATAGGAACCTTTTTTAAATTCTATCATAAATATCCTCCATAAGCTTTTCAGTGACTATATTATAGCTTACAAAGAATATTGATACTTTCAAAAATACGCTAATCTTTTAGTGTTTTTGAAAAATCAGTAAAAGATAGGCCAAACATTCTTTTACAAGTTGCTGAAAAATGTGATGAACTATAAAATCCTGCACGAACTGCAGCATATGTTAAATTTTCACCCTTCCTCACATAATCACAGGTTTTTCTCATTTTTTCAAAAACAAGAAAACCTGTAAGGGATACACCTACTTGCTCTTTGAAAAGATGGGATAATCTACTTTGTGAAAGATGAACTGCAGCACAAAGCTCTTCAATAGTGTCTTTATAAATCCCCTCAGCTTTTTCAATCCTCTCAAGTACTGTGACAATTCGTTGATCATATTCCTGCATAGATGACATATTCAAGCCACAAGCTAAAAGAATTGACTTATCAATTTCTTTACTATTATCCATATTACTTCTCCATATGCTTACCACATCATCTACTATATCCTCATCAATTACAGAAAAATTCTTTCCATTAAGGTATTTATCCTTAAGCTGAAAAGCAAGACTGCTTGTTTCATCAAAAAGAAATATAATCATACCTTGTGAACAAACTTTTATAGTATGTTCAACATTTGAATCAATACATATTCCTCGACATAATAATTTTTCATCATTAATGTAACATTCCATTTTGTCACCGAGACTGAAAATCATATGTTTCGCAAGATGTTTATGGCATTCTGGAGTTTTATAACCCACAAATATAAACATATGGTCATAAAAGTAAAATACATCTGTCAATTTCATCACCCCTATTGATGCATAATTTTCACCAATTCTCATAATAAATTATAATTATTTTTAACTAAAAATCTTTAATATTTTCAAATAAATATAATTAAACATCATCCCTTTTATAAATTGATTTATCCTATATAAAAAACAGCTTACTTTAAATATAATAATCTATAATATGTTCATCTGTATGTGTCCCATTATATTTACAAATGAACATTCAAAACTAATATAAAAGGCTGCAAATGAACACAATTCACCTGCAGCCCTATACGCAATTACCAAATATATTCATGTAAACAAACCTAAAACCATAGTTTTTTTACCTTATCTCTATTTAATTTTAAAATTAAAATAAATTACGAAATCTTATAAAGAATATTCCCACTCTTATCACCTGGTCTTTTCTGATTTACAATAATTATAACATTACTTTATTAGTTATCAATGATTATAGAAGCAGACCTTTAAGTAGCTTTAACATAATCTACATATTTATATTCTACATCTTCTTGCTTATATATTTCCGATTCGTTTGCTATCTTCCAATCCTTCAGCAAATCTAAATTAGGCATGGAAGTATCTGCTTTTTCAAATGATTTTAATATCTTAGTTATATAGGCTTTGGTACAGTATGGCATTATCTGTCTTGCAATATTGCCTCCCCCTATAACGAAATTTTCCATTTCATTATTAGGATTTATTTCTTTTAATACAGAAAGTAATTCTTCTATGGAGTTAACAATGATAATATTATCTCCTTTACAACCCTTATATTCCTTATTTTCAGTAATCACAATATTTATCCTGTTAGGAAGTGCCTTTTTATCTGGCAAGGATTCAAAGGTTCTTCTTCCCATTATAACAATATTATTTTCTGTTAACTTTCTAAACCTTTTTAAGTCCTCAGATATTTTATATAATAGATCCCCTTTATATCCAATGTTCCAATTATTATCCACTGAAAAAATTAAAATCATAACTCCTCCTAATTAAACTCATTTTTATAATATTGTTTCTTCTGCTCTAAAGAATATACCTATCTTCCCTTAATAATCTATTTATAATTATTCCTTGATTAATATATAAGCCTATAATAATTGGAAATTGCAATTTATTATGAATATAGTAATTTTATAAAACATTAAAATAAATAAAAAAAATAAAAGTCTGTATACACAGACCTTTATTTCTTAAATTTATAATCATATTATAAAGGGAATAAACATTTTAGTCTTATTCATGTACACGATATATTCCTCTCCAAATTCCTCAATCATATCTTTCTCTTCTTTTTTTTGCAAGTCTGTAATACATCCATACTATAAAGGGCCACATAATAAGCATTGGTAGTGTTGCCCATTCAAGAATCATTCCCATAGTTAAAAGCATAAATCCTGTATACTGAGGATGACGAATATATTTATATACACCTGTTTTTACTACCTTGCCTTCCCCCGACTCCTTTGACCAGTATTTATGATAAATGTTATACCACCCATTAATGATAAGAAATGCTGAAATAACTACACATACTATATTTAAGTACATACCAGCATATCCTATTTGATTAAAAAAGGTATGTCCCCATAAAACTCCCTCTGGCAGATTCTTTCCGATTATCCATGAAATAAGATACATACTCATAGGGATGCCATGCATTTCTATTGCAAAAGCAAGAATAAAAGCAAAGTAAGCTGTGGCAGGCTTTCTATCCATCTTTTTATAAAATGGTACAAATAGAAGTGCTATCGAATAAATAATAACAAAAAATACCACTCCCCACCATTGATAATAATGACTTTATAATGTTTCCATAGTCAAATCCTCCTGAAATATTATATTTTCATTTTACAGGAGAAAAATTAAAAAAAGACCTAACCTAGGTTAGGTTTTTGGCTATGCTATAAGATTCTATTTAATATTGATGAAGTTAAGAAATCTCTCCTAAGCTTTTTGCCTTCTCAATTGCTTGTACTCTATTCTTTACTTCAAGCTTTCCAAAAATATTATTTATATGCCACTTTATAGTACCAACACTGATAAACAGTGTTTTACTTATTTCATCATTGCTCTTGCCCAACGCAATATGTTGCATAACTTCTTTTTCTCTCGGCGAAAGTAAAGAGCTCTTACAAGTAAATTCATTTGAAATATGATTCTTTTCCAAAACTTTATATAACTTATTATCAATTGCTTTTAAAAGTTCAACAGATTTCATAGGGAAGATATAAAAATTAACGTTTATACCATACTCCTTGTAAATAGCTACTGCTTCCTTGAGACATAATTCAGCTTCCTTTTCTTTATTCCCAATAAAATGAATTTCAGATAGTAAAATTAAAAACATCTGAATATATGATACAAGACCAATAAAACGTAGTTTTTTTAAGCTTTCTAATATATCATCTATTGTAATCAAGTCACTGTATCCCTTTAACTTTAAATAGCCAAGAGTTTCAAGAAGTATAAAGGAGCTTTTTTCCCCCACCTTCATATATTCAACTTCAAATCTTTCGATATCTGACTGAATCGCCTTTCTATCCTCTTCCCTGCAGGACATTATTCTAAACATGGAAATAAGTAAATCGGTCATAGTATAGTGCATCTCTCCAAAGTCAATCTCTGATTGTTTAAGAATATCTTTCATACCAGCTTCATCATTAAGTATAAAATATGCTTTAAACAGATAAAGCTCAATTATTCCATGCATATGAAGTAAACTCATTTTATCAATACTTGACTTAGCAAGTCTTAAATGATGAACTGCAAGATTCGGTTTGTTTAAATCATAATAACACATACCTAGAGGTAGATGTATAATATTCCAGTATTCCTCCGCCTTTTCTTTAAAACTGGCAGACATGACTAATATTTTATTACATTCATCTATAACGCAAGAAACTTCTCCTAGTTTATATTTATTAAGTGATTTATTTACAAAGGCTATAACTGCAAGAAAAAATATATCTAAGGATTTAAATATTTGAAATGAATCATCAAACATTTCTGCAGCATGGCGGTATTGATTTAAACCAGAAAGCATCTGTCCATAGGTAAGCTTTGCATTTGCCAAAAAAAGACCCTTATCTTCTTTTGGAAGAATATCTACATATAGTTTTGCGTATTTAAGTTTTTCCATAGGGTTTGTTGAAAACTCTGCCAATGCCTTTAGAGCATAATAAAAAGAGCTTTCATAGCATCCTTTAAGTTCTGTTTCATCGACATACTTTATAATTGTTGTAAAACCTACATTATCTCCACTCAAAAAAGCCAACCAAGCTTTAATAAGTATAGGCATGATTCTACTTGAAGTTGATATATCTATCTCCTTGACCATATGATAATACTGGGCAATATTTGGTGTTGAGAAAAAAGAAACAATATTTTTTTCCATATAATCAAATACATCCTGAAGAGATTCAGTATTCAGTACTCTTTGCAATTCTTTCTGGAATTCATCATTATTATTCAACATTCTCACTCCACAAATTTATTCCTCAATCAACTATTTATCCCAATATGAAGGGCGTACTATTGACATTGGCAACTTTGTATTCGAGTCACCCTTCGCCGTATTTATCTGTCCCTGAGTAATGAATATACTATTTTTAAGATTAGTTCCTCTTATATCGGCATCCCTTAAATCAGCTCCGATAAGGTCTGCCCCACTTAAGTCAGTTCCTCTAATGTCTGCTGCGATAAGAAGTGCTCCCCTCAAGTCTTCACCTATTAAATTAACTTTTCTGAGATCTGAACCCATAAGATTTAATCTTCCAGCAATTTTCTTTTTACGTTTTAAATTAGTCCTATGACCACTCTGTGCTTTAGCCCTTACATGCTCACTAGTATTTGAAAGCAAAGGGTTAACATTGTTTCTATGTGATACTAAATCTAATTTTATAAGAGAGTCAGCATCTAAATTAGTAAACCTCACCGTTTCACTTATCATATTACTAATTTTATCTTGAATAACACTATCATCTTGTACACTAAGCGCTTCTGTTAAATACCATAGCATTTCATGAAGTTCTCTTACAATCAAGAAGGCATCAAACATTTGTTTTGCAATTTCTGGATTACTTCTCCAATCCTGTCCATCATATGTAACTTCAGCAACTTTTTGACCTGCTCCAAAGCAATCATAGGAAGTACATCCTTTAAGCCCCTTCTCTCTAAGATTTTTATGAACAGCACATGTAAAATCAGATTGCAAATTTATACAAGGCTTCCCCGCATCCTTGTCTGTGGGAAAACCTTCTGAAGCAGAAAAATACAATGCGACACAACAAAAGCCAAAACATTTTTGACAGTTAATTTTAAGGTTTTCGTGTAATTCTTTTAATTCTTTATCATATTTAAATCTATTTTCATATGTCATATTTATTGCCACCCCATATTCTTAACATGTAAATAATTTCAACCCCTAAATTATATCATAGAACCATTAAATTACTGTATATATTAATATACTTTTTTATTCAGAGCTTTTCTAAGACCTTTTCTTCTTGAGTTTTAAATACAATATTTTGTTTCATTTTATATCTCTTTTATATCATAATCTTGAAATCCAAATTTCAGCATCTTCAATACTTTTAAATGTTCTGAATTGATTTCCATTATTAGCTTCAATAATCATTTCTTTAAATCTACCCTTTACCTTTTCTTCATCTAAAACAATTCCAAGTTTTATATTATAGTTTATAAACTTTTGCAACATTATTCCTGCCAATCCCGTTCTAAGATTAAAGAAACTCTCTGAAAATGCGTTGTCGTAGAATATTATTATATTCACATCATTTTCCATACATATAGAAATAACATCTAATATATCTTGTTCTATAGAAATTTGTTTTTCCAAAGAAATGCATTCAACATATTTTTTATTGTATTTTTTTATTACTTTATAATTCATTATCTTTGCCCCCTTATAAATCAGTTTGTTCTATAAGTAGTGAAATTGAACTTAGCATGTCTTCAATAAACTTTATCTTTCCCCATAGCATTACTCTTAATCTGTTTTCTTTATCATCATATTTCATATTAATTGTTGCTCTTCCCATTTTAGAGTCTTTGCAATTCATTACAGCTATAAGAGTATTTGATACCCTCATATACTCATCTTTATCTATATCACTGATGTCTACAACAGTGGATACATTTATCTTTTTCTTTACAATGTCTTCCACTTCTCCATTAGTAGAAAAATCAATACTTGACTCTTGACTCGCTTTTTTATCATTAATATTAACATTATTTTTTTCCATAAAAACACTTAAATCATGACCTGAAATCCTCCATTGCTTTCCAACCTTACTTGCTCCAAGCTTCCCTTCTGTTATAAATTTTCTTATAGTTTTATGGTGCATACCTAACATTTCTGCGATTTTATCTATTGTATAAAATTGATTCTCCATAAAAAATCTATCCTTTCTAAATTAGTTTATGATCAAATTATAATAATTCTTTTCACATTCGTCAAGCAATTTATTGTATTTTATTATACTTTATTGCTATTTATTTAACTTTTTTGATTTTGTTTATATATTATAAAACACCTATTTGCTTATGAAATTTTTCAACATCGACAGGCCTATCCACTATTTAAGCGAAAAATAGAAACCCTAGATAACAGGTTTCTGTATTCTCTAAGGTTTCATGATTGTGTTTTTAATATTAAATTCTTTTAAGTGCTTCTGTTGTGTCCTTTGTATATATTCCACCGTGATAACATATAATCCTATCTATATCATAATTCAAAAGTTTTTCAACAGAATTTCTAGCTTCATTCATATCTAAAGTATACTGCGGCAATGCTATAACTAATTCTCCATTTTCTATAACTAAAGCATCTCCAGCTATTAATGATTTACTCTCTTTATGATAAACGGATATGTGCCCTGGCATATGGCCTGGTGTAGATATTATTTCTATACCTCCACAAAAGTCAAAGTAATCTCTATCCTCTAAACATATATCTACATTACAGCTTTCTATTGATTTAAGCATTTTATGAAAACCTTCAGCATTCTCTTTTTCTACTTCTGACAAAGAATCATATATACTTTCTGCTTGCTTTAATCTTAATGATTTTTCACTACCATTAATATAAGGCTCATCTTCTTTTGATGCTAATACCTGTATATTAGGATATTTTCTTTTAAATTCCGCTAGTGATCCCATATGATCAAAATCATGATGAGTTATAATTATTTTAGATAAATTTTTTATGTTGATTCCATTACTTATTGCGGCATCTTCAATTAAATTCAAAAAATTAGGGTATCCGCAATCAACTAAAATCATCTCATTTTTATCTTCTAATATAACTGGATAAATAGTATTATTTTCTCCATTAAAATTAAAATCTACTTCCAATACATTTATTTTATTCATGTTAAGCCTCCTGATGATAGTTTAATTACTTAAATAATATCATAACCATAAAGGACATAGCTAATACGTAAATAATTCTGTATCGTCTATGTCCATATAATAAAATTAAAGCAATTTAAAGCGGTGGTAACTCCACCGCTATACACTCTTAGGCGATGGTAGTTGAGTTACTCTCACCAAGTGTATTATCATCTTTCTTATTAAATTCTCCTGACCATTCAAAAGCTTTTTTAGCAACAATTACTGCAATAACTTCATTTATTACTGCTGCTGCTGCAATTGTACCTTGTATAATTTTTGCACTTTCTGGATCAGGACCTGTTAAAACAGAAACTGCTATTCCTGTAAACACTAATGATACCCCTGAATGTGGTAATAATGTAAGCCCTAGATATTTCTTTACGGTTTTTGGCGAATTAGTGATAGTTGCTCCAAAGAATGCTCCACCATATTTTCCTATCGCTCTTGCAATAATATAGATCGCCGTAAATAACCCTGCGCCAAAAATTAAATGATAGTCAAGTGGTGTACCTAGGTCTAATATTACTACAATCATAGATATACCTAAAATAGGATTAAATGCATTCATTATTTCATTTAGTCTATCCTCTGAAATCATGTTAGCAAATGTAGCTGAAAAAGCCATTCCAATTAACATATAGTTTAATACTGGTTTAGGTAAAATTACATTATCGAATATAAGTCCTACACCTGCAGATATTAATATAGTAATAACTAAAAGTAATATAGTTTTTTTAGATGTATTATCTTTTTTAAGTAAAAATCCTGCCAAAAATCCTGTAACAATCCCAATGATCATTGGCAATAACACAACTAATAATATCATATACATAGGTATCTTTTGTTCTGAAACATTAGCAGCTACAACTCCCATAGTTGAGAAGAATACAACAACTGCTACCATGTCATCAAGTGCTGCCATAGGAATTAATGTTCTAGTTACAGGACCATCTGTTTTAAATTCTCTTACAATTGATAACGCAGGTGCTGGTGCTGTTGCAAGAGCAATACCTCCAAAAATAAAAGCAAGATATACTGGAATACCTGTAAAGTAAAATACAAGTCCGAATACTAGAGTAACTACAAAAAATGCTCCTAAAGATTGTGTTAAAGTTGTTATTATAAGTTGTTTACCTGAGTTTTTAATTTTATTCCAAATTAACTCTGTTCCAATTAAAAGCCCTAATACACACTCAAAAATATCCACAGCAATTTTATACCATTCAGCATTTAAAACAGCTTCATTTACAAGTCCCACTGCATGAGGACCAAGTATCATCCCTGCAAGTAACCACCCTAAAATAGCAGGTAGTTTGATTTTTGATGCTAATTTACCAATAAAAAAAGCAATTGCAACTGCTACTATTAATCTTAATATTAATTGTCCCATTATTGTTAATCCTCCTTTGCAATGCCATAAATCATAATATTCAATATTTTCCCAAGGGTAATTTCATGTGATTTGATTAAACCATTTAAATCATAGTTCTCATATGTTTTGCTTTGAAAATATCCATTGAACGTTTCTTGAAGAATCCCAAAATATTCCATTGCTTCTTCTTCTGTTATACCTTCTCTTAGTTTTATTTTACTTAAAGCAAATCTATAAATATTCATATTAAAATCATCAAAATTCTTTCTTAGAACTTTAATCTCTTCTTTTAAATGCATAGGGGGCTGTAAAACTATATTAAAAAATATGTGACTTAAATAAATATTATCTTTAAAAAAAACATATCTTAAATCTAAACTTTTTTGTATAATACTTTGAAAATCATTTTGATCAAACTCTTCACTTTGAAGATAATCTACGAATTGATCAAAACAATATTTTACACAACTTAAAAATAAATCATCCTTATTCTTGTAATAATGATAAATAAGACCTTTTGAAATATTATTATCATTGCAAATATTATTTAAAGACGCATCTCCATAATTTTTAGTTCCAAACTCTACAATAGCTGCATTTAATATTTTATCTTTACTAATTTTACTTTTTTCCTTTTGTGTCATTTTATTTTTCACCTTTTCCATTATTTCCCCTCCTTTAAATAAATATTGATCTTCTAATCCGTATTGTTATCCTAAAGCAGACCACACGGTCTATATTATTATATTTAAAACAGACCACCTAGTCAATGAATTAAATATTATTATTTTGTAAACAAATAAGCTAGTAAAGCATATTTTACTCTACTAGCTATTTACCCAATTTATAGATTATTATACTTCCTATCTCCCCTCTAATATTCCCACAAATTTTTTATGTTAACCCAATCACTTGTTGCAACCTCTCAATCAAATTCAAAAAATTAGGGTATCCACATTCAACTAAAACATCTCATTTTTATCTTCTAATATAACTAGATAAATAGTATTGCTTTTTCCATATAGAAAGTATAAAGATATCTTATAAATTTCTTATTGGATAAATATTGATTTAGTGGATTTGATTTCTATATGCAAATTATGGTATAATTTACATATAGAAAGGGGGAGATTTTTTGAAGATCTTGAAGAATTTTAAAGTAAAAAAAATACTAGTATGTTTATTTGTTAGTTTATGTATTATTCAATATCCACTTACTTACTTTGCTGAAGCCCCTACAACTAATTTAGTCAGTGAAATAAGCAAACCTAATGATATCGATACTGGTATAGCAAACTTAAATTATAATAGAAACGAGATTTTAGCAGTAAATGGTGATAGTATAGAAAATTTTGTTCCAAAAGAGGGGTTAAATTCAAATGGAAAATTTATAGTGGTTGAACGTAATAAAAAATCACTTACAACTTCACCAGTTGATATTTCAATTATCGATTCTATGACTGATCGTACATATCCAGGAGCATTACAACTCGCAGACGATGCTTTTGTAGAAAATCAACCTACTATATTAATATGCAAGAGAAAACCTTTAAATATTAGTATAGATTTACCAGGTATGAAAAAAGAAAATTCAATAACTGTTCAAAATCCAACATATGGTAACGTGTCAGGAGCAATAGATGAGTTAGTATCTACTTGGAATGAAAAGTATTCAGCTACACACACTTTACCTGCAAGAACACAGTATTCAGAGTCTATGGTTTATAGTAAATCTCAAATAGCAAGTGCTCTTAATGTTAACTCTAAAGTTATAGATAATTCACTTGGAATTGACTTTAATGCTATAGCAAATGGAGATAAAAAAGTGATGGTTGCGGCATACAAACAAATATTTTATACCGTAAGTGCAGAACTACCTAACAATCCATCAGACCTTTTTGATGATAGCGTTACTTTTGAAGAGTTAACTCGTAAAGGAGTATGTAATACAGCACCACCTGTTATGGTATCAAATGTAGCCTATGGCAGAACAATTTATGTAAAATTAGAAACAACCTCTAAGAGCAAAGATGTACAAGCTGCCTTTAAAGCCTTACTGAAGAATAACAGCGTAGAATCTAATCTACAGTACAAAGATATTTTTGAAGAAAGTTCATTTACTGCTGTAGTATTAGGTGGGGATGCAAAAGAACATAACAAGGTTGTCACAAAGGATTTTGATGAAATACGAAATATAATTAAAGATAATGCAGAATTTAGTCCTAAAAATCCAGCATACCCAATTTCATATACAAGTGTTTTCTTAAAAGATAATTCAATTGCTGCTGTTCATAACAAAACAGATTATATTGAAACTACATCTAGAGAATATTCTAGAGGTAAAATACTTCTTGATCATTATGGTGCATATGTTGCTCAATTTGAAGTATCATGGGATGAATTTTCATATGATGAGAATGGAAAAGAAGTACTATCCCATAAAACATGGGAAGGAAACTATCAAGACAAAACAGCTCATTACTCTACAACAATACCACTTCCGGCCAATTCAAAAAATATAAGAATTTTAGCAAGAGAATGTACAGGTCTTGCATGGGATTGGTGGAGGACAATTATTGACGAATATAATGTTCCATTATCAAAGGAAATAAAAGTTTCAATTGGAGGAACTACATTATACCCAAAAGCTTATATTAGCTATTAGTCAAAAAAGACATCTTTTGGTTTCAAATTTTAACACTTAACCAAAAGATGTCTTTCTTATGTATATACTCATTTAACTTATCCCCAAGCTTTATACTTCACTTGCTCTTATCTATTTTAACTTTTCAAAAGTAAACACTTAAAATTATTTAATATATGATTAAATTCAATTTCAGTAAAAACTTCATTTACTTATGGTACAGTTCACCTCACCTAATTCTAAACACTAAGTAGGAAGGTGAAAACTAGGAATCTCCCTATCTCCCCTCTAATATTTCCACAAATTTTTTTGAAGCAGGAGAAAGAGATACACTCTTTGAAAAACAATATCCTATGCTTCTTTTAGGTATTTCCTCAACCATTTGTACTTCATGCAATATACCTTTCTTTAGATATTCCTGTGAGAACTCTTTAATAACACAAGCTATACCTAGATTAATTTTTGCAAACTCTAATAATAGATCGTGAGATCCAAGTTCAATTTCCGAGGTAATTTCAACGCCTTTTGATAAAATATATTTTTCCACATATCGTCTTGAATTTGATTTAGGATCAAGTAATATCAATGGCAAATTTGCTATTTCCTCAAAGCTTAAAGGCATAGAAAGTGTATTTTTGTAATTATCACCACAGACAAAAATATCTTGCACATCTATGCACTTTTTTATCTCTAGAGAGATGTCTTCAATGGGAAAATTACAAATTGCAATATCAATTTCTCCTGATTTTAACATAGGACAAAGCTCTAAAGTTGTTTTATTTACAATTTTCAGCTTAATATTTTGATATTCATTATGAAATTTTTCTAAATAGGGTAATAAAAAATATCGTGAAATGGTGTCCCCTACCCCTATTTTCAAATCTCCTAACATCAAATTTTTTGATTCTAAAAGTTTTTTTTCACCTACATTGATTAAATTTATAGCAGAATTTGCATACTCAAATAAAAGCTTTCCTTCATTTGTAAGAGTTACTCCCCTAGGTGTTCTTGTAAATAGCCGTATCTCAAGTTCCTCTTCAAGCTGCATAATAGCTTGACTTACAGCAGGTTGTGTCATATAAAGTGCCTTTGCCCCTTTAGAAAAACTTTCACATTTAGCTACTTCACAAAATACTTTATATAAGTCTAATTTACTTATCATATAAGCACTCCTTATATCTATCATTACATCTATTTATTTTACTTATACCATAAATATAATGTATATTACAAGTATAAAATAAAACTTAATTCAATTTGAAAACAATTAAGGAGAGATATAATGGAAAGAGTTGTTGGAACTGTAGTTAGAGGTTTACGTGCCCCAATTATCAACAAAGGAGACGATATTGCAAAAATAGTTGTAGATGCAGTATTAAAAGCTTCAGAAGTAGAAGGATTTTCAATTAATGATAAAGACATTGTTACTGTAACAGAATCAATAGTTGCTCGTGCTCAAGGGAATTATGCAACTATCGACCATATTGCAAAAGATGTAAATTCAAAATTTGGTGATGATACTATTGGAGTAATATTTCCTATTTTAAGTCGTAACCGTTTTGCAATTTGTCTTCGTGGTATAGCAAAAGGAGCTAAAAAAGTTGTATTAATGTTTAGCTATCCATCAGATGAGGTAGGTAATCATTTAGTGGATATAGATTTACTTGATGAAAAAGGAATCAATCCTTGGACAGATTCTTTAACAGAAGAAGAATTCCGTGGCCATTTTGGACATAACAAACATACTTTTACTGGTGTTGATTATATTGATTATTATAAATCTTTGATTGAAGAGTACGGTGTCGAGTGTGAAGTTATCTTCTCAAATAATCCAAAAACTATTTTAGATTATACAAAATCTATTCTTACTTGTGACATTCATACAAGATTTAGAACAAAAAGAATATTAAAAGCAAATGGTGCAGATAAAGTTTATAGCCTAGATGATATTCTATCAGCATCTATAGATGGTAGTGGTTATAACGAGAACTATGGTCTTTTAGGTTCAAATAAAGCAACTGAAGAAAGTGTTAAACTTTTCCCACGTAATTGTCAGCCTGTGGTTGATACTATACAATCCACTCTTAAAGAAAAGACTGGAAAAACTGTAGAAGTTATGATTTATGGAGATGGCGCATTCAAAGATCCTGTAGGTAAGATTTGGGAACTTGCTGACCCTGTTGTATCACCAGCTTACACATTGGGACTTGAAGGTACTCCTAACGAAGTAAAGTTAAAATATCTTGCAGATAATAACTTTTCTAATTTAAGGGGAGAAGAACTAAAAAAAGCTATTTCAGAATATATCTCAAATAAAGAGTCAGACCTAGTGGGCGCTATGGAATCACAAGGTACTACTCCTAGACAACTTACTGATCTTATAGGATCTCTTTCCGATTTAACTTCAGGAAGTGGAGATAAAGGTACACCTATTATATATATACAAGGATATTTTGATAACTATACAAAATAAAAATTCCCCTTAATTAAAGATATAACCGCCTATGTTATAGAAGAATTAATTTCTCTAACATAGACGGTTTTTATTCTCTTGTCCCAATTATAAGATCATGTTTTAAACAAATAACTAAGGTTCTTTAATATATTATTTAGCATGTAAAAATTTAATAAATTATCTTTATGCCCCATACCTTATTTTCCATTTTATTATTATACTAAGCTTATCTCCTGATAACTCTGCAAAAATTTTATGCCCCATTTGTTCCACTAGTTCCTTAGTTATAGCAAGCCCAAGCCCCGTATTCTTGCCGCTTCTAGTACGATCCGCTGTAAAGAAACGATTAAATAACTGCTCTACATCCTCTTTATTTAAATCTTTAGCATCATTTGTAAAAGTCATTATTACATGGTTTTCCTGCTGTCTTAAGGATATATTTATAAATTCCTTGCTATATTTAAGCATATTCTGTATCAAATTTGAAATTACGCGTCTCACTGCATTATCATCAACAATAACTAAAGGAAGTTTCTCCTCTAAATTCATAATAGGTTCTATTCCTTTATCTAAAAAATCATTATAAAATAAAGCTATTGTGTCACATAGTATATTATATAAATTCATAGATTTAAGAGAGAATTTATATTCTTTTCCCTCTAGCCTGGATAAGTCATAAAAACTATCTATTAAGACTTGTAGGGATTTAGTCCTCTTTTTTACTATATCTAAATATTGACTTTTTTCATCTTCACATAGTCTACTATCCTCCATGAGTTGAATATATCCCATTATGGATGTTAATGGTGTCCTTAAATCATGGGATACATTTGCAATAGCTTGCCTGATTTCTAAATCCATTTTCTTATGTTCAGCTTCAGCTTTCTGCTTTTCTTCTAAAGCTTTATTTATTTCTAGAGTTAATTTCTTTGCTCCCTTATTAGAAGTTGATAGTAATACTTTTGAGTTGGTTTTAACTTTATTAATTTCCTTTAATTGATTGGTTATATTTCTTACTTCTTTATATAGTAAAATATAAAGGGTGGCAAATATACCTGCTATAATTATTAAAAAAACAATAGTTAACCCTTGCATAAATGTCACCCACCCTCTTTATTTAATCTCTTTATTTTTAACATACATCATAGTTAAACCTACGAATACTATGGTATATAGAATCCCTACTAAAGCTGCAGAACTCAACTGAGAATTTGTTACTTCTTCAAATACCCTTAAATCATTCCTAGTTAGATTACTTAGCTGAGTAGTAATGAGTATATCATAAATGTACTGGAATTTATCAGAAACAAGCTTTGAAAGAAGTAAAATTACTTTTCCTAATATGGTGAATACACCCATATAAACGAAAGCAAATACGTTATTATTTTTAATAACAAAAGCTAAGAATGTAGATACTGATATAGCCCCAATCAATAGGAAAGTTGTTCCTGATAATCTCCTCATATAATCTATTGCAATATTCATGGTAAAATCTTGTCCAACACCGAATAATATTGTACCACTTCCAAAGAACACAGTTAATATAATAACTGCTGATATTATAGAAAGAATTGTTGCCACTATAACTTTTGACATTATTAATTTATTTCTTGAAACCCCAAAGGATGCTACATTTTTTAGAGTAAGATTCTTCTCTTCTTCTGCCGTAGCTATGTCAACCATGGGTAATATGAAGTATATTGCCGCTATAATTATAGCGTTAGCAAATTCAAATAGCACAGTTAAGTTCATATTAGATGCAAACTTAGTTGTTTTAGTAAAAATATTAAATATCAATGGAAAAATAGCCATAAAACCTGTATATACCCAAAAATACGCCCTATTAAAGTTTCTGTAAAGCTCTGCTTTTATATAATTAAGCATGATGAGCACCTCCGATCAAATTGATAAAATAATTCTCTAGATTTACACCAATTTGATTCATTGAAGAGAACACTACTCCATTACTTACAAGTGCTTCCACTATTATTTCTGGAGTATCTATATGTTCATATAATCTAATCTCATTGTCATTTAACACTTCATACTCATTGCAACCAAGCTCTTTTTCAATTATAACAATAGCTTTTTCAATATTTTTTACTTTAATTGATAAGGAACGCTTGCATTTTTCTTGTAATTCTTTTGAGGATATTTGCTCTATAAGCTCACCATTATTAATGAAACCATACATAGTTGCCATTTGAGAAAGTTCACCTAATATATGACTGGATATAATTATTGTAGTATTTCTTTCCCTATTGAGTTTTAATAAAATCTCTCTAAACTCTACAATTCCCGTAGGATCAAGACCATTAATAGGCTCATCTAAAATAAGTAAATCTGGGGTTGCCATTAAAGCCAAGGCTAGGCCTAAACGTTGTTTCATACCCAGTGAAAGTTTTTTAAATTTTTTCTTAGAAGCATCTTCAAGGCCCACAATTTTAAGAAGTTCATCTATACATTCTTTTTCTGGAATTCCCCTTTGTATTCTATAATATTCAAGATTCTTTTTTACAGATAAATAAGGATAAAAGCTTGGTGTTTCAATTATACATCCTGTCCTTCTTCTAGATTTATTTAATCCACTCTGAGATGTTTCATTAAATAAATCAATTTCTCCTTTCGAGGGAATTGTAAGTCCACATATCATTCTAAGCAAAGTTGTTTTTCCTGCTCCATTTTTACCAACGAGACCATAAATATCTCCCTGTTTTATATCTATATTCACATTATTTACGACTAGATGATCACCATACTTTTTAGTAATATTTTTAGTCTTAAGTATTGTATCACACATCTAAATCCCCCTCCTTTTTCTTGCATAATCATATATTAAAATACAATCACCAAGATAACCTAAAGAAAAGGTTAAGAAAGTATTAAGTTTTATCACTAATTTTATACCCGATTCCCCATACAGTATGTATGTATTCTGTGTCAGGGTTAACTTTAGCTAATTTTGAACGAATGTTACTTATGTGTACATTCACTGTATTATCGTCACCAAGAAAATCTTCATTCCAAACATGTTCAAACAAATTAGCTTTTGTAAAAACCTTACTTGGATTGGCCATTAAAAGTTCTAATATGGTAAATTCTCTTGCCGTAAGATAAATATACTCGCTTTTAACTGTAACTTCTACAGTTTCACGGTTCAAAATCAAATCCTTATATACTAATGTATTATTTTTCACATTTATATTAGAAAATACAGTATATCTCCTTAGCTGAGCTTCAACCCTGGCTAAAACTTCATGAGTGTCAAAAGGCTTGGAGATAAAATCATCTGCACCAAGTTTTAACACCTCTATTTTTATATCTTGTCCAGGCTTTGCAGAAATAACTATAATAGGCATAGTTTTAATCTTTCTTATCTCATAAATAAGATTTTCTCCTGTTAATCCAGGTAGCATTAAATCCAGTAAAACCAATTGAAAATCCTGATGTTCAATACACATTTTTGCTTCAGAACCTGAATAAGCACTCCTCACCTTATACCCCTGTCTATCTAACATTTTACATAGCAGATTGTTTATATCTGCATCATCTTCCACAACCAATATATTTATATTATCATTCATATCAAATACCACCATCTTATTTATATAATATTTATCAATTTTTGTATTACTAATGTAAATTTAATTAATTATATCATGAAATTTTCATGGTAATACTTAATAAAAACTTAATTTAATAACACTCATCTCTTCCCTCTTTGCTATGCAGCGGGTTTTTATTATTTTTTAGCAGAACGTATCATTGCAATGTGCCTTATCTGGGTGTCAGGTATATTGGTGATACTAGCAGTTTCAAAACCATATTTTTTGTATATTGTTTCGTTCTTTTCAGACTGGGTTTCAAGTGAACATAACTGGCACTTTTGATCAATTTGAGACAGTTTGTGAAGAATCAATTCCTTAGCATAACCCCTTCCCTGATATTCAGGAGAAACGGCGATAGGAGAAATATGCCAATGGGGATCACTGATGACTTCTCCTGTTATTTTATCTGCATAGTTGTTAAAGTCCATTATGCGCTTCATAGCCTTTGAGCCACACTTAAGCATAGCTGTAAAACCGCCAAGCATAACTACGTCTTTAAATTTCATCTCACAGTTAGGTGGCAGCCAAATAACAACCCCCTTGCAGTCCTTTGTGACATACACCTCACCATATTTCATACCATATTTAAGTCTGAATTTCATAAAGTCCCTAAGAAATTTTAATCGTGCCTCACACTCTGGAACAAAGTATGTATAAAGTGGATCCTCTTTAAAGCTATTGCACATTAACTCGGTGATAGTATTAATATCCCTTTTTTCCATAAATCTTATTTCCATTATTCTCACCCCACAATTATACTATTAAAATAACAATTACTCTCTACAATGTTACTTTTTTATTCAGTATAGCAACTTTTTTACAAAATTAAAACCATGATTTTCAAGCAGATTTATCCGATGACTACCATCCGTAATACTCCCATCGCACTCTGTGAAAGCGATTCACATAAAATCAAAGATTTTGGTTCTCTGCTTTTCTACAAGTGGGAGATATTAGAACTCTTGAGCTTCAGCGATTTAGAGTTCTTATGCTGTGCATAACGGATGCTACGTCCCTGGATAAGTTCTTCTAAGCTTCAGCTGGAGTAAGTATTCCTTTTAAGCAAACTCCATCTGAACCTAAGAATCACTTGATGTGTAACTACTTTTCTATCTTTTCAAGTTTTATGTTATAATCTATTAGGGTGATTTGTATGAAAATATTAAAAAATGATTGGCAAAATTTATTAGAAGATGAATTTAAAAAAGATTATTACTTAAAACTTAGAAAGTTTTTAATAAATGAATATAAAACAAGAACTATATATCCAGATATGTATGATATATTTAACGCTTTACACTATACACAGTATAAGGATGTAAAGGTAGTTATATTAGGGCAAGACCCCTATCATGGCCCTAATCAGGCACATGGTTTAAGTTTTTCTGTAAAACCAGGTGTACCAGCTCCTCCTTCTCTTATGAATATATATAAAGAACTTAATAGTGATTTAGGCTGTTTTATTCCTAATAATGGTTACTTAAAAAAATGGACTGACCAAGGAGTTCTGCTTCTTAATACTGTATTGACAGTCAGAGGGGGCCAGGCAAATTCTCATAAAGATATGGGTTGGGAACACTTTACTGATAAAGTAATTAGCTTATTAAACCATAGAGAAGATCCCATTGTTTTTATATTATGGGGAAATAATGCTCAATCTAAATTGAATATAATAAACAATAGTAGGCATTACATAATAAAATCTACTCATCCAAGTCCATTATCTGCACACAGAGGTTTCTTGGGAAGTAAACCTTTTTCTAAAGCTAATAATTTTCTTACCTCAATAGGTAAGGAGCCTATAGATTGGCAAATTGAAAATATATAAATAACGCAAATTTTTTTATATTAATATTTTAAGGCATACAAATTTATGTATTTGTATGTCTTTTATTTTTATAAATTTTTAATACTACCTATGCTTCCATTAATCCATTCTTCCTATTTTTTCACATAATAACTCATTTAGATTATTCTCCATTTATTTTCCATTAGAAGTCAATTATCAATCTGTATAAAAGCTCTATAAGTAGTACACATTATATTTATAGAGCTTATTAACCATAGTAAAAATTAAACATATTTATAATTTATATAAGGCAGGTGATTCTAATTGCATAAGAATTTAAAAGTACGCGTATCTATTTTCTTAATTCTACTAAGCATCTTTTGCTCTTTACCAATAAAAAATATAGTAGCTCAAGCTTCTACTGCCCCTGTAGATCCTAACGGTGTACATCTTGTTTTAGATTCAAGACATTATAAAGATATGCCAAAAAATTTCCGTACAACCTCTGATTTAGCAAATGTACAGAAAGATACAACTGCAAATCTTACTGGATTAAACTCATTAAATATTTCTGGCAGTAACCAATTTTCCGGATACAACCTACCTCTTATGCTAGATAGCATAGGAACTTCACTACCTATAACAGTTGTTGATTTAAGACAAGAATCTCATGGATTTATTAATGATATTCCTGTTAGTTGGGCTAATGCAAAGAATGATGCTAATATAGGTTTGACAAAGGATCAAGTTTTATTAGACGAAAAGAAGAAACTAAATAGTATTAAATTAAATGAGCCTATTAGTTTTTATAATCATCCTAATATAACTATTATTCCTACAAAGGTTGAAGATGAAGATCAGCTTGCTACTTCTAAATCGCTATCATACGTTCGTATCCCCGTTACTGATACTAAATTACCTACAGATGATATGGTTGATTACTTTGTTGAGGTAGTAAAATCTAAACCTAAAAATACATGGTTACATTTTCACTGTAAACATGGTATAGGAAGAACTACTACCTTCATGATTATGTATGATATGGTTAAAAACTCAAAAGAAGTTAGTGCTGATGACATTATAAAAAGACAACTTCTATTAGCAAACTTTGATAAAGACCGTAGCCAATCTTTTTTTAGCGGCAAAAGATATGACTTTTTAAAAGACTTCTATAATTATAGTAAAGAAAATAGTGATGATTTCAATGTTAAATGGAGTGATTGGAAAAAAACTCATACTACTAGTAGCAATAGTTTTTTTCCTATTGCTTCTCCATCCCAAAATACATCTAACTATATAAAGAACTCTAAAATTCCAACTTATTTATATGTGATTTCTCAAGATATAATGACTCCTAGTGAAAGAACAATGATAGCTACTCTTCAAGGTATAGTTAATAGTCATTGTTCTTCTCAAATATACACACTTAACCCCTCTCAACCAGATTATCAAATATGGCTTGATGATTTAAAGAATAACTATGGAATTTCATACGAAAACATTTCGGATCCATGGAAATTACTAGATATGTTTAAAAATTATGTTGATGGATATGTACTTTATAGTAATAAATCAAAAAAAGATCCTTCAATAAATAACGCTTGTTCTCTTGCCTCATTAAATAATTCCATTGCAATTGATGAATCTATCCAAGATAAAGTACAAGCCTATGGGGTAAGAAATATTAAAGGCGACTGTAGGAACACAGATAAAAACTGGGCTTACGATAATTTATGGAATTCCGGCTTAAACCATTCAATAATAATTCAACTTTCTCCAAGTAAAGATGCAGCCTTAAGAGATTATGGCATAATGACCAAATCTCTAATATTTTATGAAGATAGCATAACTGATACATCCTTTAGAGATAGAGTATTTTCCTCCATGGAAGCTGATTCAATTTGCTTAGGTTGGAGGCCAGATGAATTTACCAATGTAAGCACATCATCAAAACATGGTGTAAGCATGGTTGCTGCAGATTGGTCTTATAATTTAACTGTATTAAGTGCCTTCCCATCCTTACCTATAACTCAAAAATCATTATCAAATATTCCCCATAAAGAAAATATCCATTATGTAACATTCATTATGTCTGATGGAGATAATCAACAGTGGAACCTTGGAACCAATTATGGTTCTGCCAAATGGTATGGCTCTCCTTATAGAGGTAATTTTAATTTTGGTTGGTCCTTAAGCCCATCTTTATATTATCTAGCTCCTACTGTTTTGAATTTGTATTATAAAAATGCAACTCATGGTTCTATTAATGACTATTTCATAGTATCACCTTCTGGAAATGGCTACATGTATCCAAGCAAATTTGATAAAAATGCGCTAGGAGTATATATTGACAGATTAAATGATTATATGAAGAAAGTAGATCAAAAATATATAGCAATTATTGATGACTCCTCTTTCTATAATACTAAACTTTGGGATAAATTTACTATTAAACCTAATATACAGGGACTATTTTATCTTGATTATCATAAGCATGACAACTATCATGGAGAAATCCTTTGGTCTAATAATAAACCTATAGTATCCTGCAGAGATTTACTTTGGGCTAATCTAGGAAGTGAAGATGAATTAGTGAAAAATATTAATCATAGAATTGATTCTGGTGAGACGGATATTCATAATCCTAATAGTTACACCTTTGTTTATGTTCATGCCTGGAGCAAAACCTTAAGTGATGTTGAAAAAGTTGTAAATAAGCTAAAGGAAAACCCTAAAGTAGCAATAGTAACCCCTGAAACATTTATGGAGCTGATAAAGAAAAATGTTAAGAAGTAATAATATTCTAGTATTAAAGAGATTTTACATACAAATTTTTAGATAGTTCTCGAAGTCTATCCTCATCTAATATATATATTTTTTTATCATCACATTTTATAATTGATTCTGATTCAAGCTCTTTAAAGGTTCTATTTAAATGCCTATAGGTTGTTCCTAAGAATTGAGCAATTTCTATAAATGATGAATTCAAAATTACATAATTTTTATCCGTTATATGCTCAAGTAAATAGCTAGATAATCTATTTATAAGAGGATATACAAAGTTATATGAACTATTATTAATGGTTGCATAAAGTTTGTCGCTTAAAGAGTCTATTAAATGGTGTAAAAGCTTTAGGTTATTTAAATATTTTTCCCTAAGTATATCTGCAGGTATTGCTATTAAATAAGTATCTTCTATTGTATCAATGTTACAGAGTACAGGAATATTTTTTAAAAGTTCTAAATCTCCTATTGTATCAAATTCTTTATAAAACTTTAAAAACATTGATTTACCGTTTTCGAAAGGATAAAAAATTTTAATTTTCCCATCTACAAGCAAATAGTAGTATTCAAGATTAGACTCTGCTTCTAATATACATTTATCTTTTTCATAAAAATGAAGTTGTGCATGCTTTAATATATCTTTATCAAATATGTCTTCTATATTATGCTTAATAATATAATGCTCTAAAAGTTTATTATCAAAAATTCTTCTCATAAGTCCTCCTCACCATGACCTATGTCATGTGCGAATTCATATAAATATTGTAATTTATTTATAAGGTATTGTACAGTATAGAAGATTTTAATTATATGTTATAATTTTAAAAAACTAACTATATGGGGGAGAATTATTATGAAGTACGAGATTATACTATTTGATGCAGATGAGACTTTATTTGATTTTAAAAAATCTGAAAGAGATGCTCTTAAAAATGCCATGCTTGAATTTAATATAGAATATGACGAAGATCATCATTTAAAAGTATACAAAGAAATAAATACGGCTATATGGAAAGAGTTTGAGGATGGACTTATTACTCAGGAAAAATTAAAGGTTGAAAGATTTAAAAGATTATTAAATAAGTTAAATGCTGACTTTGACGAGGTTGAATTTGCAAAATCCTATATGAAGCATTTGTCTTTCGCATCCTTCTTATATGACGATAGTATAGAGCTTATAGAAAATTTGCATAAAAATTATAGACTTTCTATAATAACTAATGGTCTTAAGGACGTTCAGAATAATAGAATAAGAAAATCTGCTATAGCAAAGTACTTTGAGGATATAGTAATATCCGAGGAAGTTCAAGTATCAAAGCCAAATCCTAAAATATTTGAACTGGCTTTAAACAATATGAAATATACTGAAAAAGGTAAGGTATTGATGGTAGGAGACAGCTTAACCTCCGATATACAAGGTGGGATAAATTTTGGTATAGATACCTGTTGGTTTAATGCTAGTAAAATTGCAAATGAGAGCAGAATAAAACCTACTTATGAGATTTCTAACTTGATGGAACTTAAGAATATACTTGAAAAATAAATATAAAGTGATTCTAAGCTTTAGATGGAATTTATTAAAAAAATATACCATTCCAGCTGAAGCTTAGAAAAACTTATTCTAAAAAGTCGCAACCGCTATCTCTAGCCTACAGAAGTAAAGAGAAGTATTTTGTTAAAAATACTCTTTCAATAACTTTTTCATGAAATTCAAATCTAAATATTCTTTTATCTTATTAAAAGTGTCCATGTTTTTTATATCTTTATTTGGATTCTGATATTCTAAATAAGCATAGGCACACCAAGAAAGAGCTCTTAGATATAAGTAAGGGTTATATATATGTACCCTTTCTTTTATGTCTTTATCTCCACCACCAAGACTTTTTATATATTCATCATAAAAATCATTCTTTTCTTCTTCATTCAAAATATAATTAGCTTTCCAAAGAGTAGTAGTTGGGGCTAAAAATTGAGTTATGTCCTGACAAGGGTCGCTTATAACTGGCTTTTCCCAGTCTATTAAATAACTATGTTCCTCTCCAATTATAAAGTTGTGAGAATTAACCTCTGTATTATTTATAACGTGCCATTTATTATCTATAAAATATTTTTCTTTATCTTTATTTTTATAACACCAATTTAAAAATTTACAAAAAAAGTCCTTTAAATCTTTATCTATAATTGGGGATTTTAAAAATTCACTTAGTAGTCTTTCCCCTTCTTTTATTCTGTCACTTAATATATTACTTTCCACTATAAAGTTTGAGCTAGAAATTTTATTTATGTCTATGGAGTGAATATTTCCAAATATCTTTCCCGCTTTTCTTAAGTCTTTATCATACTCTAGAGGTCTTCCATTTAAAAATTCCATTATTAAAATTCCATAAGGAAGTTTTTCCTTAGTGTCATCTAAATAAAACACCTTAGGAGTAACGCCACTTATCTCTAATCTTTTTAAAGCGTCGCATTCGTATTTTATTTGATTATCTACCTGTATTTGACTACCTGTATTTACCCTAAAAACATATTTATTTTCTCCATCTTCTAATACAAAGTTTATGTTGTATTCTCCTTGCGCTAGAAAACTAACTTTGAAGTCTTCTTTAATAGGAATACTCATCCCTATTTTCTTCTCTTTAATATACTTTATAATATCATTTTCCAATGTAACTCTTAGCACTTTTATCTTTCCTCCAATAGTTTTCAGTGAATTTTTTAGTATTTAAACATTCTATACTTCTCTCAAATTCACCTTTTTTTATTTCTTCTGTTAAGTACATAAAGTCCTCTTTCGTATCTATATCTCTACATTTATGTCCTAAAGCTACATTTATCCCTAATCTATTGCATATGTCTAATGTTCCTTCAAGTACGGATTTATTGCCCCACTTTAAATTGTTACTAAATATTTGTGGATATAGTTCACTCATTCCTACTAAATAATATCCTCCATCAAAGGTTGGACATAAACAGACCTCATTACTTTCTAATAAATTAAAAGCCTCCACTATATGTTTAGGTTGAATTTGTGGAATGTCGCACCCCATCAATACTACTTTAGAATATTCTTTACTAAAAATATTAGCCATACTATTTAGCATTCTCTCTCCTAAGTCTTCTCCAATCTGTGGAAAACAATCAATATAACTTGGAATTATGTCCTTCATTAAATCAAAGCAATCTCCAGGAGTATAGGTCAAATATATATCTACATCCTCTTTTATATGCTCATAAACATTAAATATATCTAATAAAAATGCTTTATGAATTTCTGCACATTCATTAGCAGATAATATTTTCATAAGTCTGGTTTTTGTTTTTCCTGGTATGGGAATCCTAGTCATCAATATAAGAGCTTTCATTATCTCGCCTCCCTGTATATTTTATTTAATTTGGAAGGGGATACTCCTAGCATGTACAAAATTTTTATCTTATGCATAAGCAACAAAGTTTTAACTTGTCCGCCTTGTTCAAATCTCCTCCCTGATGTTCCTATTGAAGAATTTATCATTTTCATTTTCCCTAGTTTTTTTAGTTTATGAGAAAAATCCCAATCTTCCATTATTTCTATTTCTTTAAATCCTTTAAGCCTTTTGAAAACCTCTCTTTTTACAAAAATACCTTGATCTCCATAATAAAGCCCAAAATACTTTGCTCTCCAATTAGATGTCAAGGATACAAATTTCATAAATCCACTATGCAAATCATAAAAATTCAGTAAAAAACCTCCACCATTGTATCCTTCTTTTATGGCTCTTTCTATTTCGCATATAGAATCTTTTTCAATTTGTGAATCACAATGCAAAAACCAGAGTATTTCTCCTGTGGCTACCTTTGCTCCTACGTTCATTTGAAATGCTCTTCCTTTTTGACTTTTAACTACTTTTCCATACTTTGATGCTATAAGGGCTGTGTTATCTGTACTTCCGCCATCCACTAAGATTATTTCCTTCTCTCCTTTTAGCCCCTTAAGTTCCATTAAAAATTTTTCTATTACCTTTTCTTCATTTAGTACAGGAATAATAATAGATACCATAAAATCACCATCTCTAATAAAAAACTATATTATTAAAATCTACATAAATATATACTTCTTCCCCTACAGAATAATTCTCCTTGTATGAAGTCATAGATTTTAGTTCAATTCCATTGCAAATTAAATTGTAGTATATTCTGTCTCCAGCATATCTCTTATTTGTAATTTTGGCCTTTATTCCTTTATCTTTAGAAACTATACTGATTTTTTCTGGCGGTATCATAGCCTGAACGTTCCTGTCCTTTTCACTGATAATTTCAAATTCTCCCAAAGGACTTTTAAATATCCCCTCTATTATTTCACCAGTTATATAATTTCTTTCTCCAAAATAATCTGCCACATCTTTGCATGCTGGTTTTTCATACAGGTCATAAGGCTTTCCAAATTGCTTTATATTACCGTTTAACATTACTGCTATATTATCCGATAACATTAAAGCCTCTTCCTTATCATGAGTTACCAATATGGTAGAAATTTTTAACTCCCTCTGTATATTGCTAACAAATTCCCTCATGGAATCCTTTAGTCTTATATCTAAATTAGAAAAAGGCTCATCTAATAAGAGCAATTTAGGCTCCACTGCTATGGCTCTTGCAATTGCCACCCTTTGCTTTTGCCCTCCTGATAACTCCTTTGGATACATATTTGCATATCCGTTAAGCTGTATCAGTTCTATTATATCTTTAACCTTTTTCTCTCTTATTTTCTTATTTACCTTGTGCATTTTTAATCCAAACTCTATATTTTCTTTTACAGTCATATGTGGAAATAAAAGATAGTCCTGAAATACTATTACCGCCCCTCTCTTTTCAATGGGAAGGTTTAATACGGATTCTCCATTAAAAAGTATATCTCCTTCTTCTGGAGTTAAAATACCAGAAATAACCTTTAAAGTTGTACTCTTTCCACAACCTGAAGGTCCTAAAAGGGATATAAATTCTCCCTCATTCACCTTAAAACTTATATTATTAAGTACTTTCTTACCATCAAAAGACTTTGATATATTCTTTATTTCTATTGATGACATTATAAAAATCTCCTTTTATCTTAAGTTATACAAAATAATGATTTTCTACTTTATAATAGGATTTTACTAACTTTTCTATTAAACCTAAGAAAACTAAGCTAGTTATTATAAATACTATGCTATACAGTGATGCCATAGTTCTATCTCCACTTTCAATGAATGGGAACATGGCCATAGCAAAAGTAATTACTCTTCCCCCTCCTATTAAGAAGGTTAAAAAATATTGACTAAAAGATACTATAAATACCATGCTAGATGCTGATATAATTCCAGGCATAATCATTGGAAGAGTCACATAAAAAAAGGTTTTAAACCTATTAGCCCCTAAAACTCTAGCCTGAAGTTCCATAGATTCACCTATTATTTCATAAACATCCGTCAATATTCTAACAGCATAAGGAATACCTGGTATTAAATGAACTAACACAACTCCTAAAAAAGTATTAGCAATTTGGAGCTTTATAAAAACTATGTGAATGCCCATGGCCACCGCAACAGAAGGCACTATAAGAGGAGAAATAATTAAAAATTCAAATATCTTCTTTCCCTTAAAGTTGTATAATCCCAAAGCCTTTGCTCCTGGTATACTTATTATTATTGTGATAACAGTTACTATAGCTGAGAGCCCAATACTATATAGTAGTAACTTCAAAGAGTCACCACTTCCTATAAAGTACTTTATTCCTCTTAATGAAAACTCATTAGGAAAAAGATAGGGCCACTCCCACCTCTTTGCAAAAATCCATATAACTAAATTTATTAATGGAAAAGATAGCAAAAATACAAATACATACATTATTAAGTTTAAAACTAAACCACTAAATTTTTTCATAGTTTCACCTATTGTACTTATTTATTTTATTAAATATTTTACCGTAAAAAAATACTAAAACTATAGCTACAAAACTTATAATCATATTGTAAACCATAGAATATGGTCTATTAGTTAAATTAGGATTTATATATTCCACATAAGCCATAACCGGTAAAGTTTTAGGCGCTGTTGGTCCCAAAAGATACGGTACTTCAAAGGCTCCAAAGGAATATGCAAAAATTATTAAAAAGGAAGAAAATATAGTAGGCATAGAAAGAGGAAGAAGTATGTACCAAAACACTTGACTCTTTTTCGCCCCCAAATTCAATGCCACTTCTTCTAATTTACCATTCATGTTTGCAAAAACAGAATAAGTAACCATAGCTACAAAGGGAATTTCCTTCCACAAATATGACACTATAATGCCTACTCCATTTCTATCTCCTATCATGGACGGGAATAAGCTTTGATCTTTTAAAAGTCCTGAAAAATGCAAAATTCTAGGAAGAATACCATACTGTGAAAGTAAATTATAAGCTAGTAAAGCCACCACTGAATGGGGTACGATAATAGGAAGCTTGTAAAGAGCTTCCTTTATCCTTTTATTCTTTTCATTTGTCATTAAACAGTATGCTAGTAAAACTCCTAGTACCGTAGCAAGTATTGATGAAAATACCGCTATAAATATGCTAAACTTTAGTGATGACATAAAGTTATTGCTTTTCAAAACCTCTATATAGTATCTTAAAGTTATCTCCTTTAATCCAACCTCAGGGAAATACCCTAAGCTCTGTAATAGCCCAGTAACCAATCCAAAGGCAAAAATACCTAATAGGACAATTGTTACAGGCAACAGTAATATATATGGTTTATATTTTTTTATCAATTATTTCCCACCCTCTGGTATGTTTTCTTGCCAAATTTTTTCTATAATTGGAACTAAATCTGCTGGCATTTCAGGTATTCTATGTTTTAATAACTCATCCTGTGGTAGTACTCCCTTTCCTAAATCCACTTCATCAAATGCTTTTTTCTGCTCTTCAGATAATTTATTAGGATCTAGCACTGGAATATCTCCCCAATTCTGCGGGTTATATTTAGATAATTGAGTTTCAGCTTCTAATATATGATTTATAACCACCATAGCTCCATCCTTATTTGTTGAGTTGAATGGAACTGCTAAAAAGTGAGTGTTTCCTATAGTTCCTTTGTCAAACACGAAAGAATTTGTATTTTTAGGATATCTACCATCTTCAATTCTACCGCTTACAGAGAAAGGATTGTAAGACATAGTCATGTAAACTTCATTATCTGAGTACATGTTATCTAACTGAGCTGTTGTAGCTGGATAAGTCTTTCCTTCCTTCCATAAATATGGTTTTATTTCTTTTAAGAAGTTGATCGCTGGTTCAATTTCTTTTCTAACAACTTCTTCATCTGCTTTCATAGTTAAGAATTTTTCATATCCTACTATATCACAAATTATGTTTCTTACAAAAGCACTTGCAGTAAAGTCTGGTGGAGCTGCATATGTAAACTTTCCAGGGTTAGCTTTAACAAATTCTAATAATTCTTTATGGTTTTTAGGCACTGATTTAACTTTATCTTTATCATATATCATTACAAACTGTGCCTTACCATAAGGTGCTTCATAGCCTTCCACTGGGAATCCAAAATCATATTTTATTTCTTCTGAATCCTTATCTAAATATTTTTCAGTGTTAGGTAGCTTGTCTAGAAATGGTCCATATAGTAATCCATTATTTTTTGCTGTATAGAAGTTTTCTCCATTGATCCAAACCACATCTATAGTGCCCTTTTCTGAATTCAACTGTTTTTCACCTAAAAGTTTATTTAGTATTTCGTCTATGTTCATAGGTACTCTTTTTAAATTTATGTCATATTTTTCTTTTAGGCCTTTAGCTAGTTCAGTATCTATCCATTTGTTTATTTTTTCATCTCCACCCCAACCGTAAAAATTTACAGTGGTTCCTTTAGAATCTTTCACCATTGTTTCCCAATCTTTTGCAGCAGTTTCTTTCTTTTCTTCTGCTGGTTTTCCATTAGAACATGCTACCAATGTGAAGGATAGCATAATAACTAAAATTTTTGATAATAGCTTTTTCATAAAGTATCCTCTCCCTAAAGTATATATTTTATTAATATAATAGAGCCTACCCATGCCCCTAAGAACATAAAAATTCCAAATATCCATCCATGTAATGAAAAAGATGGTATTGCACTGAATAGACCTCCAATATTACATCCAAATGCTACTCTTGTCCCATACCCCATTATAATTCCACCTACTAAAGCAAAGATTAATTGTTTTTTATTTTTTATCTTTTTTATAGTGAATTGAGAAGCTATTAAAGTAGCGATTAAAGCTCCTAGTATTATTCCAAGGTTTATAAAGGTATATTCGTTATTAAAAAAGGCTTCATGCTGATAAATATTGCTTTTTTCACGAATCTGAAAATAATACCAATTAGAAGGTTCAAATCCACAGATTCTTAATATATGGCATCCCCAATATAAAAAACCTGAAGAAACCCTCCACACTTGTCCTGTGGTCAATAATAAAATTATATTAAGTAATGCAAGCAAAGCTCCTCCTACCCAATACGGCCAAGGATTTTTAAATATCTTATTAAAGTATTTCATGAAATCCCTCCATTACTTTATTTTTTCAATAAATATTTCCCACTGACCATCACCAATCTCAATATAATCCACAGGATATTCATGTTTTTTTGCCCATTCAATTACATTAGTAATAGAACAGCTGTGGTTGGTGTGAAGTATTAATACATCTCCAACTTTTAATTTTTCCAATTCTTTATTGGCTTTTAATAAAGGTATAGGGCATATCTCATCTAAACAATCAAGTTCAATCTCTTTCATTAGTTTCCTCCTGAATTTCATCCTGATTTTTCATTATACTTTTCCTTTTATCATAGATATAAGCTATTAAATATAAAATTATTAGTATTACTATTTGTGCCAATGCCACAATTCTTATATCCAAATTTAAATACTTAGGCAAATATATAATAGGAGATTTTGAAATGAACTTATTATGCCAAAATTTAAATTTATTTGCTGATAAAAGAGCCCCTATCATAAACCCTATTAAAACAATTATTTGTAGCAAAAATCCTTCTCCTATTCTCATCAACATACCGGAAGCACATCCTCCTGCTATAACCATTCCAATTCCAAAAATGAAAGCTCCAATAACAGTATGCATACCCACAGGATGAATGGATCCTGGAATATCTGATATTTTCGCCGTTGGATTATGCTGAAGATAATTGAATTGAATAAGAGCAAATCCTATAGTACAAATTATTAACCCAATTATGATAGCTCTCAAAACAGATGTACTACCTACTACAATAGGATCTCTAAAACCAGCGGTAAAACAAAATCTAGATCGCTGTAAAACAAATCCTATTAAAACTCCTATTGCCCAAAACATACTATATTGAAAATTAAATTTTGCTATAATTACATATATAATAATTCCTATTATGGTAAAAATAATTCCATAAGGAAGTTGATTTTTTTTCTTAACAATTCGTCTCTGCCTTCTTGCTTTTAATTCTTCTATTTTTTCCGAAGTCATGAAACTCCCTCCTAGCTAATCACTATGTTAAATTATAGTCAAAGCTCTACATACTATTATACACCAGTATTTTGAAGCTATATATATTTTATATTTATACTTAATAAAGGTTTCTTATAGCCAAAAAACCTTTTTATCCTTTATGTAAAAAGGTGTCTATGTTAAAATTAACTCAAAGATTAAGAAAATACAAAAGGAGATAACATAATATGTACAAAGTTATATTTGATTGTGACAATACAATGGGACTTTCAGGCTGTGACGTAGATGACGGATTAACTCTATTATATTTATTAGGAAGGGAAGACGTGGAGCTTTTAGGAGTAACTACTACATTCGGTAATAGCACAATAGACAAGGTTTATAATAATAGCCTAAATATGTTTAACCACCTAAATTTATCCCACGTACCATTATACAAAGGTGGAGCTTCAAAAGTAAATAGGGAAAGTGAGGGTGCTAATTTTTTAGTTGAGACCGTAAATAAATTCCCTAATGAAATCACCATATTAGCTACTGGTTCTCTAACTAATTTATATGCCGCATATAAAATTGATAATAATTTTTTTAATAAAGTAAAAGATATAGTGCTTATGGGTGGAATTACAGAACCTTTAATAATAAATGGAATAAATTTAGATGAACTTAATTTTTCCTGTGATGAAGAAGCTACCCATGCTGTATTAAGCTCTGGTGCACAAGTTCACATAATGACAGGACACATTTGCCTTCAAGCTTTATTCACTAAAGGTGATTTGAATAAAATAATTGAGAATCACTCATTACCTATATTCAATTATATTAAAGAGAAAACATTACCTTGGTTTAACCATGTAATGGGGAAATTCAACATGGATGGATTCCACAATTGGGATATAGTAGCGGCTATGTACATAACAAATCCTGAACTCTTCGAAGATAATTATGTAAATGTTATCTCTACCCCAGAAGACCTTAAGAAAGGTTACTTAAAAATAGACCAAAACTCTAAAGGTGGATATGAATTAAATATTCCTACAAAAATAAAGGATATAAATAAATTTAATGAGATTATTATAGATACTTGGAAAAATGTTAAGCTATAGAGAAATTGCAATGCATTAAAAATTATAATCTAGTCTCTCAAATAGAGAGCCAAGCATATAGTGAAGCCGCTCCAGAAAAAGTCGCTATTTCACTACATGCTTAGCTCTTTTGTATTTTACTGATATATTTTCAAAATTATACTATGATAAATTGGTTTCTAAAATATTTATCTTTAAAATTTTATTGTGTAAAACTTAAAAATGCTATGTAATGTGCCCTATGCATTTGAGCAAAATCTAGAAATTCTTAATTTATTTTAGAAAAGTTACATTAAAATGCTGTACATGTTTGACTAAAAGGAGTTTGTCAGCATTATGGAGTTTTATAAAATAAATTTTAGAAGTTCTTATTGAAGCGAAACAGCATAAGAAACATTATGTAGCATTTTTATTTGTTGTAATCTTAAATTGTTTTCACATTTATAAGTTTTTACAAAGATAAATAGGTATCCGAAATAGGAACTGATATACATAGTGACGTCGCTTCAAAAAAAGGCGTTCCTCTCACTATATACCTCAGTTCCTTTATGTTTTACAGATGTATTTCCAAATTTGTATTATTACAAGTTGACTTCTCAATTATAAATTTCCACAATAATAATTGAGTATATAAACATGTAAAAAAGCACTCTAACACTAGAATGCTTTTTTGAAAGGGGACTATTATTAAATTTTTCTTTTTAGCAATATTATGAAATTTATTCCAATACAATGGAATTTCCTTTTAATGTTTCTGTGGTATTAATATCTTTGTCTAAAATCGTAAACTTTATTCATAAAAATAAAAAAATCCCATAATTTTTTAATGGGATCTTTCTAATCTATTTATTTCTTTGCTTAATATATCAAATGTATCTTTATCATTTCTATCTAAGGCTTCATTTATAAGTATATTTAAAGCATTTAAGTATACTTCATTCTTCTCTTTTATCTTTAAAAAGCTATTTGATGATTCATTTAATTTATTTACCAATACTTTTTCTCTGTATATAGAATATAATGCACATAAATGTTCCATTATTTCTTCTCTAGTCAATACAAAGAATACTTTTTCTGCTTCTTTTACTGAACATACTTTAAAATAGTCTTCATTTAAAGAGGATATTATTATCTTTTGTTTCTCCCCTTTAGCAATAAATTCTTTATAAATTTTATTTTCAGGAGAGTACTCGCAGTTGTCAATACTTTTAAGAAAAGATAAATACTCCTCAAAACTATCTCTAGTCAAAGTAAAGTTATTAAATTTTCTTCCCTTTTTGAAACAAAGGTTATATAGCTCTTCCCCTTTGAAATCATTCTTAACTACAAATAGTATATAATCTAAGTATCTATTTAATGTTCTGTCTGGTGTAAACCTCACACCTAACTTAAATCTATTTCCCAAAGCATTATTAGGCAATACAAAATTATTAATTTCCACGACACTTTCTCCTTTTTTTCTTAAAATATAACAAATTTTATTATACATTAAAATATACTACATATGCTCTTTTGCGGAATATTAAAACAATTAAAACATTATCCAATTATATATTATTCTTCAATATTGGGTTATAATATGCAAAGAAAGGATAAGTGGTACTTTATGAACATATCTAACGTAGATAAACAATACATATATATGCGTGATGAATGTAAATGCTACTACTGCGAAAAAAGTTTAAAATTTAACAAAATAACCCTTGATCACTATTTGCCCAAAAGTAAAAAAGGAACTATTGATGTGTTCAATCTGGTTACTTGTTGTAAATTTTGCAATAAGTTGAAAGGAAACAGAGTGCCTGAAGACTATAAAGAAGTTATACTTCATCTTTTTTTAAAAGCTGTAGAAGATAATCATGTAGTAGGTAGTGGGTTAAAACTCTCACAAAAATTGCTTAAAGAAGAACTTTTAAAAGTAAATAAATTAGAGGATCTAACTGATTATGTGACATTTCAAAGTGATACTAAAAGATTTTATATTAAAAACAATAAGGTTTTTAAAATTATTAATATAAATTAGCTTTTAACATTTATTTCTCTCTATATAAAGGAATAGATTCAACAACAAATTGAATCTATTCCTTAGGGTTGTCTATTTCTAATATAGAAATGTTAATAGTTAAATAGGATTTAACTAGCTTCCTATTTCAACACCTGTATTCATGCTTTTACTTTCTTTAAAATAATTTCTAAACTGTTTATATCCAATCAATACAATCCATACATAGGCTAAAGTTTTTGGTATCATTAACATTCCAATCAATTTATTTGTATTAGCCCAAAGTACAACAGGAATATACATAGCAAAGGATAAAAATATAGCTAGGGCCATATGTTTGTAGTCCTTGTCCTTATTTTTAGTAGCTTCTCTGTAGATAATGTAAATCATTATTATTCCCATAATTGTGAAAGGTATGTTTCTATAAACACCCCAACTTACAGGTGGATAATAACTTAACCATTGATTTTGAGGAAAAAGGCATATAGCTATTCTAATAAAAGCAAGTCCATAAATACAATTATCTAATATCTTAGAATTTTTTATATTAAATCTTAATACCCAAATTTTATATAGAATAACATAAAAAATAGTCATTGTAATAGAAGTTATAAATTTACCAAAACCTAAAGCGGTTGCATTTGCTTCTAAGCCAGTGGTCAATAAAGCATATATCCTTGGTATAAGGTGAAAAGAGTCCCCTAGTCCTAACACAAATGACATGTAGCCAAATAATTTGAAATACTTATTGTCTCCACTCTTTTTTATCATAATAATTCCAAGAGAAATTACCGTTGTTAGATATACGACATGAAAAATTGGTTCCATTATAGCTTGCATAAATATCCCTCCTAATATGGTATAATTTGCATGCGAACTATTTTTTATTATTTTAATCGTAGCATCCTCACAATCCTACGATTTTTCCCATATAAATTATATATTAATCTTTGACGAAATATTTCTCAATACCTTTACAAATTCTCTTAACTCTTCCTCACTACAATCTTTGAATATGTTATCAAAGCTTTCCTGTATAGTTTCCTTAAAACTCTTAGCAAATTCCATTCCCTCTTTAGAAAATCTTACATAGGTATTTCTTCTGTCATCAGCATATTTTACCTTTTCTAAATACCCATATTGCTCCAATCTTGTAACAATGCCAGAGACTGTCCCCTTAGCTAATGACATTTCACAACAAAGATCAGAAATAGTCATTTCTTTATTATGGGCTATAAGCTTGATTACCATAATCTGCTGATGAGTAAGACCACTATTTTTTAAATTTTCATCCACTACATACATAGATTTAGAATATATTTCTTTTATTAACATAGCTATTCTAAAACTATCAAAATTTGAGTTCATAAAATCACCTCGAGCGTAATATAAGAATAATTCTAACCCATGTATATATGTTAGTCAATTCATAAAGGAAAAAGCTTTAATATAGTTCGCATACAAACTATATTAATATACAAAATAATTAAAGTCAATATTAAATTAGTATTTTTATTTTTTTACTGTTCATTCTATTATATTACTTTCTTGAAGATACAAATATTAGAGGGAATTTCGCAACAAAATCCCCTTACTCCCTAAGCTTAATTATTAAATTTTAATTAAACTAAATATAAAGCTTTCCATCAATTCTCCTATCATATTGAGACCAAGTTCCAGGTTCTAATCCTTCTTTGATCTGGGATATTTTATTAAAGGTTGCGTCTACATAATCTGCGTAATGCACTATATGCGATTCTTCCATACTAGGTTTCTTTGGAGAACCAAATTCTACTTTCCCATGATGTTGAACAATGCAGCCTTTCATTCTTTCCCTAAAATCTTCACTATACATTTCTGGATTAGCTTTAAATGCTTCCTCTAGCATAGTCACTCCTATAACTATATGTCCTTCCATTTCTCCTCTTAAAGTATAAGAAAATGGTCCATCAAAATTATATTCATATATTTTTCCTATATCATGAAGCTTAGCTCCTAAAATTGCTATTTCTTTGTTTCTACAGTTATATCTATAGGAAAACACCTTAGACAAATACATTACATTTAAAGTGTGCTCTGCTAGCCCCCCTAAATAGTTATGGTGCATGCTTACTCCGCCTATACCTTTTTTAAATCTTTCTAAAAAACTTTTATCATTAAAAAAGTAATTATTTAAGGTTTTTACATCTTCTCTCTTAAACTCTTCATCTGATATTTTATTTATTTCCCTCATTATATCTTCTATAGGAGTTTTTATTGTAGGTAGATATTCTTCTATTAGAAAGTGCTCTATCTTTTTAAAACTAGCTATATTTAGTACGGTCTCCATTGAAGCCTCACATTGTATTACATCTCCAACTTTAAGATGATCTCCTTTATCCGGTATTATAGCTTTAATATCCCCGCTATTATCTCCTATATATGCAATTGTATTATTTTCATTATCTTTATATAATTTTTTCATAATCATAAAACTGGTATTTACTTTATCTCCACTTTTTATATCCTTCGCATATAAATTTTTCACCATTCTCTCTCCTTCATTAAAAACTACACAATTATTATGTTCTACTCTATAAAAAAATATTAAAATAAAAAGGGCTTTATCTGCCCAAAATCCCTTTTTTACTTTCATATCTCAACTATAGGTTTTCAATTATCCGTTCTCGACCATCAATTATTAAATCTTAATTATCCATATCAATTAAATTAACTAATTAACTCCCAATCAATATACTTATTTAATATATCCATACATTGAACTAAGTATTTTCCCTCTATTTCTGTAAATCTTCCAACTATTGGACTATCAATATCTAGTACACCATACACTTTATTATTTTTTATTATAGGCAAAACTATTTCTGAATTTGATGCTGAATCGCAAGCTATGTGTCCTTCAAATTTATGTACGTCTTCTATTCTCATAATAGTTTTGCTACTTACAGCAGTTCCACATACTCCTTTTCCTACCTTTATTCTAGTGCAAGCAGGCATTCCTTGGAAAGGTCCTAACACTAATTCTCCATTTTTAATTATATAAAATCCTACCCAATTTATTCTATCCATTAGAGCATTAATCAAAGCAGACGCATTAGCTAAATTTGTTATTACATCTTTTTCATCCTTAATTAATCCTTCTAGCATGGTAACCATGCTTTCATACTTTTCTTCTTCACTTAAACCATCGAACACTGTTATATCAAACACAACTTAACCCTCCAAACTTGATTTTAATTAGTAGTCAATACTGAGTAATTTATGCTTATCAAAAATATCTATACTCTTTTTTATAGTACTATACTATCCTAAATTAAATTAAAAAGGAACCATTATAGTTCCTTTTTAACATTCCAATATATTAATACCCCTTTAAAATTATGAGTATATATTACTTTGTCATTTTCATATACTAAATATTTATCTAAAATCTCTTTTACTTCCTCTATGTTATATTTAGAAAGTACATTACTAGTATTGTCCTTTAAGGCTTCATTGTAACTATCATACACATAATCTTTTTTCAAATCAACTATTTTAATATTTCCATAAATATTTAATGAATAAAGCAAATTGTATATAGAAATATAATCCCTTCTAGGAGAATTTATTCTATATCCAAATTTATTATTTAATTCTAAATAATGAGGTTTGTCTGGTCCTGATGTAAATCCCATAATACATATTCTTTTGCTTAGGTTATTTATCTTCTTTATAACTTCTTTTATATCCCTCATTCTGTAATAACAATTCACCCCAAAGACCACATCATATTTCTCTTGGAAGCTATAATCCTCAAATTTACCTTCTATTCCTTTTACCTTAGGCAATTCTTTTTCAATACATCCTTTTTTTATGTATTCTAATATATCTTTAGATATATCTATACAACTTATTTCCTCTACTTTTCTTGCTATATCGAAAGTATAGTTTCCCCAACCTGGTCCTATTTCCAATACATTATCTTCCTTATTTACAAGTTTTAAAATCTCCTCTTTTAAAGGAAATATAAATTTATCTTCTTCGTAATTCTTCCTTTTTCCTATGAAATCTTTCCAAAAAGACTTTTCAATACTATCCTCCTTAGCTCTAGAGGGAAAGTTTCCTTCTTCATCCTTCATTCCTTCATACCACAATTTATTAAAATCTGTAGGAATATTAACTCCTAAATACATAATTATCTCCTTTAATTTTCTATAGTTTTTACTGGTGTTATCTTAAACCCAAAGCTATCTTCCTCTATTTTACAATGTACACCATAAACTTCTTCTAAATTTTTTATAGTGACAACTTCTTTAGGATCTCCCGATGAGTGCACTTTACCTTCCTTCATCAGTATAAGCTTATCTGAGTATCTAGCGCTCATTTCTAAATTATGCATAACTACTATAATCAATTTATTTTCCTTTTTCGCAAGTTTTTTTAATAGTTCCATTACCTCTAAACTGTATTTTAAATCTAAAGCGGAGGTGGGTTCATCTAAAAGCATTATGTGAGGTTCTTGCGCTAAAGCTCTCGCTATCATCACCTTTTGTCTTTCGCCGCCACTCAAACTATTCAGTTCCCTATGACACATAGACTGCAATCCTAAATATTCTATGGAGGAATTTACAATTTTTAAATCCTCCTCTTTAGCCTTCCATTTAATATAAGGTCTTCTTCCTAACATAACTGCATCAGTTACATTAATCCTAAAACTGCTATAGTAGTTCTGTGGCACATATCCTTGAATTTTAGCAAGTTCCATTTTTTCATATTCTTTTATATTCTTTGAATCTATAAATATACTGCCATTTTTGGGTTTTAATATGGTGGCTATGCATTTTAATAATGTGCTTTTTCCTGCTCCATTAGGACCTATAATACTTACAAGTTGTCCTTTGGTTAATTCTATATTTATATTTTTAAGAAGTTCGCTACTTCCATAGCCAAAAGAAATATCTTCTATGGTCACCTTCATTTCTCAATCCCCCTATTCATAAGAAATACTGTCCTTCTTTATCAATATATATATAAAGAAAGGTGCTCCTATAAGAGAAGTTATTATGCCCACAGGTATTTCTATAGGTGAAATTATAGTTCTACTTATGGTATCTGATATGAGCAATAGTATCCCTCCAAGTAAGCAGGAACAGAGAATTAAATACCTATTATCCGTACCAATAAAACTTCTACTTATATGAGGAGCTACTAATCCTATAAATCCTATTACTCCTGTAAAAGCTATCACTCCTGATGCCATCAAAGTAACTATTAAAAGAGAAATCACTACAACTTTCTTTACATCTATTCCCAAAGTAAGAGCTACATCCTCTCCTGATAAAAGCGCATTTAAATCCCAGGATATTTTTATTAAGATAATAGTACATATAGCTATTAGAGGAAAAAGAAGAGTAATATTTTTATAATTAGCTCCCCAAAATCCACCCATAAGCCAAGTATCTAAATCTCTTAGTGCTTCATTACTTGAAAAATATTTCAATACAGAAACTCCAGCAGAAAAAAGGCTGCCTACCGCAACTCCTGCAAGTAACAATACCGTTGTAGAGCCTCCCTTTATTCTACCTATTAAGTAGACTAAGAAAAGAGATACACAACCAAATATAAAAGCATTTACAGCTATTAATACAGGGAATGATTGAACTTTAAACTTGAAAATACTAGTTCCTAAAACTATTGCCATTGCCGCCCCAAAAGCTGCTCCATTAGAAACCCCTAGGGTAAAAGGACTTGCTAGTGGATTTCTAAATATTCCTTGCATTACAACCCCAGCTCCTCCTAAAGAGAATCCGGCAAGAAAAGCAAGTAAAATTCTAGGAAGCCTTACTGAAAATATAATATAACTATTAAGTTCGTAATCATTTATTGTACTCGTATCAATTCCATCTATAAATTTGCCTAGTAATATTTTTAAAAAGTCACTAAGGGACATTTTCGCTGTCCCTATAGTTAATGAATAGAAAAGAACTACTAAGCTAGCTATAAACAAAGTAATTAACATCATATTTTTCTTATTTTTACTGTTTAAATAAACTTTCTTTACGCTGTTTAATTGCCTATCTTCCAACAAAATATACCTCTTTTCTAATCTATTTATCCTTTGCAGAATAGAACCATATTCCTTTATACTCAATTCCTAACCATTTAGTAAAATATTCTTTAGCATATTGTTCTGGTTCTACATCTTTAAATCTTTCTGGATATAAGTATTTAGCTAATTGTAAAACACCTATTGGTCTTTTGTTAGCTCCTAGCATGTCAGTATGAAATATATACACTTCATCATTTTTACCAGCATCTAACTTATTTAAGCTTGATATTTTTTCGATATTATTTAATACATCTTCAAAAGCTTTTTTATTCTCTTCATTATATCCTCCTAACCAAGTTCCATGAAGAGTAACCACTTCAGGGTTATTCTTTAAAACATACTCATCATTTACAAGTATGGTTGTACTCTTTTCAGAAGGGTTCCATTCTAAATCACCAGCATCCTTACCTCCAGCTAAAATAGTGGCATATCCCTCTCCAACACCTGGCTTTTCGTCTTTTGATTTACTTGGGAATACTCTATATCCACCATCTGAATTTAAAAAACCTACAGATAAAGCTAATACTGATTTTTTATCTTTATCATCCAAATCTTTTATTCTTTCTGCTACTAAATCCTCTAAATTTTTCTTCCAATCTAAAAATTCCTTTACTCTATCTTCCTTACCAAATATTTCTCCTAGTAATTTCATTTCATCATCCATTTTCTCTGGAAGATAATTATCTATTCTTACTACTTTAATACCTACAGGCTCCAATTTTTCTTCTAATACATCTTTATTTCTATTTGTATGAGCAAAAACTATTTCAGGTTTTAATTTTATAATTTCTTCAATATTCACCTTATCGGTTTTTCCTAAGTCTGGAACATTATCAAATCCCAGATAAGGATTATTTTTCACTGTAGTATCCCCAGTACCTACTACCTTATCATCAACCTCTAATATTTTAAGTGCTTCCGAAGTTTGTCTATTTAATGATACAACTCTTTCTACTGGTAATTTAATCTCTATCTCCTTGCCCGTTGAATCTTTTATAGTAATAGTTTTATTACTATTACCCTTATCTTCAACTTTTTCACCATTGCTACAAGCTGTAAAAGATATTAGTAATATAAAGGATAGTAAACTAACTATAAATTTTCTTATTCTATTTTTCATCTGTACTGCCTCCTAATAAATATAATTAAGCCTAAAATATTCTCTCAAAATAAAAAAACTCCCAAAATGGGAGATATCTATCCTTTTTCAAAACATACTAATAAAACAAGTATCATGCTGGCTTTCCCCTCCCCCCGAAGGCTAGTCCTATTATTTTAGGCAGGTTTCCTGGCTGGCATATCATACTCAGTCCTCCTTCCCAGAAATCAATTCCAGTGGATGTGGACTTCGTCCTTGCTTACAGTAGCGGGGCTGCAGTGGATTTAAACCACTTTCCCTTTTAACCTTATAATATAAGGCACCTAAAATATTAAACTATTTAATTTGAGATAAATTATACCAGTATTGGTTATATAAAGCAACAATAAAAACTCCAACCGTTGCTATAAACATCGGTTGGAGTCTTTTTTAATTCTTTTTACAGGTTCTAAATAATGAACATCCCTTACAGTCCTCACATTTTAAAGGCTTTTCTACAATACTATGACATCTTGGACATCTAGGATTTTTATCTATATCCTTTATTTCCATTTTACAAGTTGGACAAATAACTGTCATCATTTCACCTTCTTACTAAACCAGTGGTAATAGCTTATATATCTATATTATAAACTGAGCTAAAATACCACCTGTTAAAAATGCAATAACAAAACTTCCGATCCAAATAACTGCTGATTCCTTCCAGCTTCTTTCTTTAAATATAATCATTATAGCAGCAATACAAGGTACAAATAAAGTGATCGCTACCAATGAAACTATTAATTGAGGTGCTGATAAAATACCTTCACTAGCCAAACTATTTAATCCAGCAGCTCCAAAGTCTCTTCTTACAATACCCATAATAAAGGCTTGAGTAACTCTTGGATCTAACTTTAAGAAACCTTGAGTTAATGGTGTAAATAAATCTATAATACCATCTAATATACCAGTATATTGCATTCCTGTAATTAGAGCTGCACCTAAGATAAATAATGGAGCTGCTTCTTTCATAAACATTACAGTTTTAGTACGAGTCTTTTTTAATACATTAGATAATTGTGGTAATCTTAAAGGTGGTAAATCAATTAATAAATCCGTTGATTTTCCTGGCATTACTTTATTTAATAAGGTTCCTGTAATAACAAACACTGCAAGTATAGTAATTGTATAAATCATAAAATATTTTGCACCTAGTGGAGCAATAAGCCCTGCAATTACCCCTAACTGAGCAGAACAAGGAATAGCTAGTCCTAGAAGCATCGTAGCAATAAATCTCTCTCTTTTAGATCCTAATATACGAGTGGAAATGGTAGCCATAGTAACACAACCAAAACCTAATATCATAGGAATAACCACTCTACCATTTAATCCCAGACCCGTTAATAGACGGTCTACTAAAGTAGCTATTCTTGGTAAGTATCCTGAATCCTCTAAGGATGACAAAATCAGATAAAAACCAATAACTAAAGGTAATAACAATCCTATTAAGTATATTGGTGCCATTGTTAACAAACCAAATTCACCAATAAGTAATTGACCTATAAAAGTCTCTGTTGAAAGTACATTAGAAAATATGTTCAATATAAAATCATTATAATAAGTTCCCATTATGACTCCTTCTGTAATATCTACTACAGTTTGAGCCACAAATACACCTATTATTTGATACATGATATATAGTGTAAATAATAAGATAGGTATTCCTGTTAAAGGTTGCACCATCCATCTTCCTAATTTCGTCTTAAAGGATGCCCCATCATTATTTTCTGAAACTACTTTGGATATAACTTCGTCTACCCTTCTTCTTCTTTTAAGATAAATCTCTTCTCTTAAATGCTCATTAGAAGTTATATTGTTACGAGTCATAACATTTTCATCTTCTTCAAGTACTAAAAGAGCTTCTGATTCATACTCTACCTTATCTTTTACACTATTGATATGAGCTTTAACTATATCTATAGCCTTACCTTTTCTAGCACAGCAAATAGAATCCTTTACTTTTTCTACACCTTCGCCTGCAGTGGCTACTGTTGGAATAACCTCTACTCCTAATTCATTAGAGAGTTTTTTTACATCTATACTTAGTCCATTTTTCTTAACATCATCCATCATATTAAGAGCAACTATTGTGGGTTTGCCCATATCTATTATTTGCTGAGTTAAAAATAAATCCCTTTCTAAGTGCAAAGCATCTACTACATTTAAAATAACATCTGCTTCAAGTATAACATCTCTTGCTACTCTTTCTTCATCATTAAATGAAGATACCCCATATACACCTGGTGTATCTATAACTATATCTTCTTTATATTTTCCGTGACTAATGTCCACTGTTGTACCTGGAAAGTTAGATACATCCACATATACACCTGTCAATGCATTAAAAAATACTGACTTTCCTACATTTGGGTTTCCCACTAATACTATCTTTTTACTACCAGCAGGAACTTCTACTACTTTATTTAAATCATGACAACCCATCCTAATCCTCCTATCGTCAATTAAACAGCTTTTACTTCTATTGTCTCTGCTAATCTTCGTCCTATAGCAACCTCTTGCATCCTATTTTGTAATACAATAGGACCAGCTGGTAATTTTTCCGCACAAATAAGCTGAGCTCCTTCACATATTCCAAGTCTTATAGCTTGTACACGAATATTGTCATCAGGTATATTAACTATTTCTATTTTATTACCCTTTTTAACTTGATCCAGTGTCATAAAACCGCCTCCGAAATTTATTAATATTGAAAATCATTATCATTGCCTGTTCTATTATAACCCTATTGTTTTTTTATTGTCAAGCTGTATAGAGCATTATTGAGAAAAATTTTCATATGGGACTTATTCTTACTAAATCTCTTATATTTTACATCCTCCAATCATATAAACTTCACTACCAAAACATTACTAAGTAAATCAAATATCATTTTATTTAAGAACTATCTTTTAATTTTAATAATTTAGCTTATTTATTATTTTAATTACGCTCCATATATGGAATAATGAATATATAAAGTTCACGGAGGTAAAATTAATATGGATAAAGACGTAAAAGTAGCTCTTTTAAAAGAAGAGTTAGAAGAACTTAAAGAGAGTTTTAAATATCAGTATGGCGATAAGTATATGGATTACCCTGAAGTTCAGGCAAGGCTTGAGGTTATTATAAATATGATTAAGTTTTATGAAGATAATTAATTCTCTTTTGAGATATCTAATTACTTTTGCAGAAAATTATAATTGTGAAATCAATTTCATATAGCTAGTTTTGAATCGCAAATCAAATATAGTTTGAAAATTGTATTCCAATATATTAAAATGATACTATTAATCACAAAGGAGGTTAAAATTATGAAGGCTTTTAGTATGAGTGAAATAGCTTATAAGGAATTTTTAAAGTTTCTTGAACAAAATAATGTTCCTTCAAAGTCAATTAGAATAAATTTAGCTGGTCATGGCTGTGGTGGTCCAGTATTTAATATTGTTCTAGATGAGCAAAGGGCAAATGATGAAGTTACTAAAATAGAAGATTTAACTTTTTTAGTAGATAAAGATTTAATTGCACAGTTTGGTGGATTTACACTAACTTGCGATGAAGAAAACGGCCTTGGAGGTTTCGACCTACAACCATTATTAAGAACTGATGATGGCGGTGGTTGTTCAACTTGTTCAGGTTGTCATTAATTTTTTAAATAGAAAGCTAAGTATGTAGTGAAGCTATTTTTAAAATAGATATTTCACCACATACTTAGCTATTTTAAATTTTAGAAATATATTTTTAAATAAGTATTCCTTTTAAGCAAACTCCATCTGAACCTAAGAATCACTTGATAATATGAACTTCTCTAAGGCATAGGCTACACCATGTTCTTCATTAGTTTTTGTGATAAAATCTGCTTTTTCTTTTAACTTAGAAGATCCGTTACCCATAGCCACCCCTAAGCCTGCAAATTCTATCATGGATATATCGTTATCCCAATCTCCAATGGACAATACCTCCTCTGGTGAGATATTGTGAAGATTAGATATTTTTTTCAGCATTAAACCTTTATTAACCTTATTGCTAAAAATCTCTAAAAACTGAGGTAATGAAAAAATTGCGTTAACCTCATCTTTATATCTAGATTTTAATATTTCTTTAATTTCTAATAATCTTTCATGTTCTCCTACTAGGAGTATTTTATAAATATTATCAGATTTATTATTGATAAACTTAGATATTTTCCCTACTTCAATTCCTTTTCCTGTGTAGTTTTCATAATCCATGTAGTTAAATGATTTTTCAACATATATGTTTTCATTCATAAAAAGAATAATATAAATTTCTTTTTCCTCACAAATTTTAATTATCTCTTCTGAAGTTTTTTTATCAATACTTTCATCAAATATTAATTTACCTGAGTAGTCATATACCTTACATCCATTCATACAAATAGATAAATCCTCTGTTTTTAATTTGTATAAGAATGGCTTTATTGCTGAAAAGTCTCTCCCCGATGCTAATATTATTCTTACGCCTTTTTCTTTTACCTTTGTTAAAGTGCCCGCAACTTTACTACTTAATTCATGATTATTATCTAGTAAAGTACCATCTATGTCCAAGGCAACTAACTTAAACATAGCTTCCCTCCATTTCAAATGCATAAATTAAACTTCCCTTTTAATTCGGGTATTAATCTAGTAATTTCTTCTTTCATGTAATTTACATATTCTTTTGATATGCCTTCCATTCTTAATGTCACACAGGGCTCCGTCACGGATTTTCTAATTAACAACCATCCTCCTTCAAATTCTATTTTGACCCCATCCAATTCTGTAATATTATATATTGACTTTAAGACTCTAAATTTATCTAATAGTTCTTCTCTCTTATCCTTATGCCATGGAATTCTTATATCTGGAGTAATTGTGGTTTTCTCTATGCCATCTACAAATTCTGAAAGCTTAATTTTTTCTTTTGAAATTATACTAGCAATTTTTATCGCTGCATAAATTCCATCATCCTTACCTAGTTCGTGAAAAAAGAAATGTCCACTTATTTCTCCCGCTAAGATTGCTCTTTCTTTTATAAATCTACTTTTAATAAAGGTGTGCCCGGATTTTTCCATTACAGCAGTTCCACCCATGCTCTCAACTTTTCTTTTAACAATACTTGATGATTTTAAATCATATACTACACAAGGATCTATTGCATTTCCCTGGAAATAATCCCTTAAGTAATAATGAATTAAAAATACAAAGGCTTCCTCACTTTGAACAATTCTTCCCTTGTCATCAACAAATACAACTCTATCCCCATCACCATCAAAGGCTACCCCTAAATCAGCCTTATCTTCTAAAACCTTTTGTTGCAGCTTTTTTAAATTGGAATATGCAGCAGGATTAGGTTCCCTATTTGGAAAACTGCCATCAAATTCACAAAAAAGTTCCTCTACTTCATAGCCCATTTCTCTAAATATCTCTGGGGCTAATTTTGAGGTAGCTCCGTTGCCACAATCTATTACTACTTTTATATTTCCTTTTTCACCAATTAAATTTTTTATATACTCCTTATACTCTTCGTCAATATTTATTAAACTCCTCTTTCCCTCTCCATTTAAGTATTCTTTTTTATCTACTATATCTCTTATAAAATTTATTTCTTCTGGAGTAATTGGGTCCTCCCCTAAGATTACCTTAAATCCATTATATTTTGCTGGATTATGGGATGCAGTTACCATTACCCCTCCATATGCCTTTAAATAATCTTTTGCAAAATACAATGCTGGTGTGGTAACTCTTCCTATGTCAGCAACTCTAATTCCGCTGCTAATCAATCCTTGGATTAATAACTCCTTTAATATGGGAGTGGATAATCTTATATCCCCACCCACAACTACTGTTTTCTCATGGATAAGTGTCCCTATAGCTCTACCTATATGGTAAGCATCTTTTCCATCAAATTCTTCTATATATATTCCCCTTATATCACATTCTTTATAAATTCCCATTGAGCCCTCCTTATATTAAATAGGATTTTTCTCTACATTTATCTTTAAACACCTTATATCTCTCTTCATAGGTTTTTCCTTGTCCATATTCAGGCTCAATTTTTTCTTTTATTTTCACCATATTCTCCACCCCTTCTGTTAAACTACTATAAAAAGTTCTAGAGGTGGCTAATATTGCTGCACCCATTGCAGCTTCCCAAATCTCTGGTATTAACAATACTTTATTGAGTATATTTGCTCTTATCTGGCACCATTCTTTTGATTTTACGCCTCCACCAGTTATGAATATATAATCCTTAACCTTACATCCCAAATCTTCAATAATCTCATAACAGAGCCTTTCTGTATATCCTACCCCTTCTAAAACTGCCGTATATAACTCTCCCTTATCTTTAGGTTCCCCTATTATAAAACCTTCTGCCTCTTCTTTTACAAAAGGAAATCTTTCTCCTCTTCCTATTAAAGGATACATGACTATATCTGTAGGTGAATATTTGTAAATCTCATTATTAAAAATATTAAACTCTTCTTTTCTAAACCTAGAATCTAAAGATTTCCTAAAATATAATCCCCTTGATGCAGTATCTTTTTAGTCTTTTCATATATATCCGGTCTATGATTTCTAACCCATAATATTTTAGGAAGGGCGTAAGAAAAGTTAAATTTATATCCTAAAGATTCACTAAGTTCTTTACCGTAGCTTTGAACTATGTGACTTTCCTCATATGCTCTTCTATCATTGTACATAATTCCATTGCTCAAAGGTTTATTATCTTTATCTAAAAAAACAATTGTACCTGAAGTGCCATCTAAAGATAATGCCTTTATATCCTCTACTCTTCTTCCCATATTTTTAAACTTATAAACTAAATCTTTTAAAACATCAATGGTTGAGTTTAACCACATGCTAGAGTCTTGTTCAATAAATCCTTCTATATTTGAGCAATTAATAACATCAAACTTTATGTTGCTTTCACAAATTAATTCCCCTTTATAATTTGTAACTATTCCCCTTACCCCTTGTGTTCCCATATCTAATCCAATAAAATACATAATCTATTCCCTCAATATATATTTTTATATTTTTAAAGATAAGGCAACTTTAGAGCTACCTTATCTTTATTTGGGGTTTATATTTCAATTCTAAAGTTTCTATCTATTTTTTCTATTAAATCAACTTTAGACTTAGATCTCCCTCCTTGAAACTCAGAACCTAACCATATGTCTACTAACTTTTTAGCAAGAGCTGGTCCCAATATTTCTGCCCCCATACATAAAATTTGTGCATTATTGCTCTTTCTTGATCTTTCAGTTGAATATACATCATGACACACAGCCGCTCTTACTCCCGGTACCTTATTAGCGGTTATACACATTCCAATACCTGTGCCACAAAGTAAAATTCCCCTTTCAAATTCCCCTCTACCTATCTCATCTGCAACTTTTAGAGCAACATTTGGGTATAACACTTCTTCATTTTCATAAGCTCCGAAGTCCATATACTCAATACCAATATCTTTTAGGTGATTCATTATAATTAATTTCAAATTATAGGCATTTTGATCACACCCTATAGCTATCTTCATTATTTAGCCCTCCTATCTAGAATACCTTTCCAATAATCTACACTTTCTTTAAGGCTTGGAATTACTATTTCATCATTAAAACCATAGGCTTTATAAAACAACTCCATGATTAGATATATATTTTCCACTTCTGTAGATTCTATGGTCTCTACAACCTTTACTCCATCTATTATTCCTTTTTTATTATTTTCCTCTGTAAATGGTCGGTGATGACTTCCGCTTTTATCTGTCTGCTGTAAATGTAATATCTTAGACTTGTGTATTAACTTCTTAATCCAACAATAAGGGTCACTATCCTCTTGATTTTTAGATGTTATGTCTAAATGTCCTACATCAAGATTTAAATATATAGGAACCGCTGAAACTTTATTTAATCTTTCAAAAATGTATTCTGTTTCTTCAATAGTGGATGGGTACTCTCTTGGAATTGACATGGGCTCAATTATCAATTCTTTTAATCCCTGCTTGTCAGCGTACACAGATAATTCTCCCATGGTTTCAATTAACTCTTCTAATAATTGATTTTTTCTTTTTTCATTCTTAATATCATTCATGCTAAAAGCGCCTAAATATACCCCTGTTGAGTAGCACCCCATATGTTTAGTTTGATCTATGGATTTTTTATACCAATTAATATAGCTCTTTCTCAATTCTCTGTCTGGATGAAGTAAAAAATTTGTCTGGTGAGATATTGCTCCTGTAGCAGTATTAATTATTTCTATACCCTTTTTTTCGCCATATTCCCTAATTTCATAGCATACTTTCTTTCTTATATTTTCTTCAATTAATACTGGGTCCAACATATCAAAATAAAACTGAACATATTTTAAACCTAATTCATCTACTATAATATCTATCCACTCCTCTGTTAGAGGATATCTATTTAAAGCAAAGCTCGTATTCATTCCTAACATTATATTAGCCATCTAACCACTCCTTTGATCTTTGTACTGCCTTTTTCCATTTGTAATACAAGGCTTCTCTATCTTCATCTTTCATTTGAGGATAAAATATTTTATCCGCTTTCCACTTTTCTTTTATTTCATTTTGATTTTTTCAAACTCCAGAGCCTAATCCTGCTAAATATGCAGCTCCTAAGGAGGTTGTTTCTATGTCCTTTGGTCTTATAACTTTACAATTTAATATGTCCGCTTGGAATTGTAGGAGAAAATCATTATTGGCTGCTCCCCCATCTACTTTTAATTCTTTTAGCTTTATTTTCGATTCCTTTTCCATTTGCTCTAAGAGGTCCTTTACTTGGTAAGCCCAAGATTCTACTGTAGCTCTAACTAAATGGGCTTTTGTTACTGAAGAAGTTAATCCTATTATTAATCCTCTAGAATACATGTCCCAATGAGGTGCACCTAATCCTGTAAAGGCTGGTACAAAATAAATTCCCCCATTATCAGGTACACTAAGAGCCATTTTTTCTACATCTTTAGAGCTTTCTATAATTTGCAATCCATCTCTTAACCACTGTACCGCTGCTCCAGCAGTAAAAATACTTGCTCCCATAGCATAATTAACTTTTCCATCAATTCCCCAGGCTAGGGTAAGCAATCCTTTATCACTCTTTGTTATTTTTTCTCCTGTAAACATCAATGGTACAGCACTAGTTCCATAAGTGTTTTTAGCTGATCCCTCTTCAAAAGAAGTTTGGCCAAATAAGGCAGCTTGTTGATCTCCTGCTATACCTGTTATTGGTATTTCACAGCCAAACCATTCCTTATCTGCGTATCCATAAAAATTAACTGAAGGTTTTACCTCTGGAAATATCTTTTCTGGGATATCTAAAATCCATAAAAGTTCCTTGTCCCACTCTAGGGTATGGACATTAAATAAAAGGGTTCTTGAAGCATTGGAATAATCTGTGGCATGTACTCTTCCTTTAGTTAGCTTCCATAATAGCCAAGTATCTATAGTTCCAAAAATCCCTTCCCCCTTTTTAATCTTTTCTCTCGCTTCTGGTACATTATCAATTATCCATTTAATTTTTGTTGCAGAATAAACGGGGTCTATTACCAAGCCAGTTTTTTCATTGAATATAGAACTATATCCTTCTTTTATTAGCTTTGTACATAGTGGACTACTTCTTCTACATCCCCAAACAATTGAATTATATAGTGGCTCTCCGGTATTTTTATCCCAAATAGTAGTGGTTTCTCTTTGATTAGTTATACCGATACATGAAATATCTTTCCCTGTTAAATTTGCCTTAGCTAAAGCTTCCCTAACCACTTTTATTGTTACATCCCATATTTCTAAAGGATTATGTTCCATCCACCCTGCTTGAGGATATATTTGGGTATGCTCTTCATAGCACATGGAAACTCTATCACCATTTTCATCAAAAACTATAGCACGTGAGCCCGTAGTTCCTTGGTCAATAACTAAAATCTTTTTATCCACTATGATTTCCCCCTTATTTAATTTTGCTTTTTTTAAAATTATCTACTATGGATTTAAAGTTCTCCGCTCTTAATCCAAAACGCCCCACAAATACTCCATCTATATTTTCTTTTTTACTCAATTCCTTAGAATTTTCAGGACTTACTGATCCTCCATATATTATTCTTATATTTTTACTCACTTCTTCCCCTAACTCTTTTTTCACAATATCTCTTATATATCCATGCATGTTTTCTACATAATCCACAGAAGCTGCTTCTTCTTTACCTATTGCCCAAACAGGCTCGTAAGCTAAAATAACCTCTTGTGCATCTTCCTTTGTCAATCCATTTAAAGCCCAAAGTATTTGACTTCTTATTTTTATTTTACCTATGTTTTCTTTTTTATCCCTCTCCTCTTCCCCTATGCATACCACGGGAATCATTCCATATTTAAAAGCTAATCTCACCTTTTTATTAATGCTTTCATCTCTTTCATTAAAATAGGATCTTCTTTCTGCATGACCAATTTCTACATAAGAGCATCCTAACTCCTTTAAAACTAGTGGTGGCACTTCCCCTGTAAATGCTCCCTTTTCTTCATAGCACATATTTTGCGCACCATATTTTATGCAACTATTTTTAAGTATTTCAGATAATTTAGGTATCATAGGAAAAGAAGGTAGTATAAACATCTCCACTCTACTTTCATCTGACAATAATTTATTTAAATCTTTACCAGTTTCCTCTGCCATATTAATAGAATTAATATGCATTTTCCAACTAGAGCCTACTATTTGCTTTCTCAAACTCTTCCACATCCATTCTCTTGTTAATTTAGTATTGAACAAAGTAAGGGGTGTCACAAGGATAATCCATCAGTTCTTTTAATTCTTCATCCAACTTCATTAAAGTAATTGACATACCTGCCATATCCATGGAAGAAGCGAAGGTCCCTACCAAGGATTTATATACTTTAATTCCTTTCTCCTCCAATATTTCATCAACTTTTCTATAGCATACATGTAACTCCATTAATGGAGTTGCTCCTAATCCATTTACTAAAACATACACTTCATCTCCTGATGCGAAAGGAATATCTGGTAAAATATGTTCCATTATTTCAGCTACAACTTCATCTGCTCCTCTTAATTTTTCTCTCTTTACCCCTGGTTCTCCATGTATCCCCATGCCTATCTCCATATCCCCCTCTTCCATATGGAATATAGGGCTTCCTTTAGTTGGTAAAGTAGATGAAGACATTGCAACTCCCATGGATCTTGTATTATCATTAGCTTTCTCTGATACTGCCTTTACCTCATCTAAATCTCCTCCCATAGCTGCTTTGGCCGCTGCACATTTAAATATAAAAAAATCTCCTGCCACCCCTCTTCTTTCGCTTCTTACTTTAGATGACATTACATCGTCAGTAACCACTACCGTTTCCACTCTAATACCTTCATCTGTTGCCATTTCAGAAGCCATGTCAAAATTCATTACGTCTCCTGCATAATTACCGTACATATATAAACAGCCCTTGCCGCCATCCACTGCCTTTACAGCATTATAGCAAGGTTCTGGTGAAGGTGATGTGTTAATATTGCCTATAACTGCTGCATCAGCAAAATTCTCTCCTACATATCCTAAAAACAGTGGCTCATGTCCAGATCCACCACCTATTATTATTCCAACCTTATCTTTTATGGGGGCAGCATTGCTAACTACCACTCGTCCATCATCTTCTAAAAGCCTTACATATTTCTTATGTGCTCTACAGTATCCTTCTAACATTTCTTCCACAATATCATATGGATTATTAAATAATCTTTTCATTTTTACCCTCCTAATTTATCCTTCTATTCTTTATTTTCATTTATTCTCTTTTATTATTGTTTTGTATTACATGTCTATGTTTTTTTATTTTAAAAAATAACTATTTATACTTTTCCTTTTTTATTTGTATTAATTTCTATTTCACGAATATATTTATAATAAAAATTCCATATAAAAAAATAAGAAATAATAAGAAATAATAAATCTCGAGGGGGGTTTAAGTATGAAAAAATACCTAATTGGGCTAGACGCTGGTACTTCACTAGTTAAAAGCGTATTATTTGATCTCCAAGGACATGAACTATTTGTATCTAAGCAAAAAACTCAGGTTCTTACTCCTAAACAGGATTGGGCTGAACAAGATATGTACTCTGTTTTTCAAGCTGCTTTAAACACACTAAGAGAATTAATAGATAAATCTAAGATTAACGCTAAAGATGTATTAGCCATTGGAGTTACAGCCCAAGGTGATGGGTGCTGGATGATAGATAAAAATGGAGATCCTATTAGAAATGCTATCCTTTGGTCAGATGGAAGAGCAGGAAATATTATTAATGAATGGCAAGAAAGCGGCCTTTCACATGAAGCTTATAAAATATGTGGATCATCCCTTTTCCCCGGTGCTCAAAATGCTATTTTGAAGTGGTTAAAATATAATGAAACCGAAAACCTTTCTAAGATAGCCCATGCTTTCTATTGTAAAGATTGGTTAAGATATAAATTAACTGGCGTTATAGCAACAGACGAATCCGACGCTTCACTTCCTCATGTTAATATAAAAACAAAAACTTATTCACAGGAACTTTTTAAATTATATGGTATAGATGACTTGAATCATATTTTTCCTGAAATAATTCCTTCTACTAAAGCTTTTGCACCTTTACTTAAAAATGTTGCAGACTTTACTGGACTTATGGAAGGAACACCAGTAGTCATTGCTCCTTTCGACGTAATATCCGCTTCAATAGGAGTAGGTGCAATAAATGATGGAAATGCTTGCTCCATAGTTGGGACAACTTGTTTTAATGAAGTCACTATGAGTAGCCCAGATATTACTCCATTAAATGTAGGTATGACTATAGCTCATGGAATACCAAATAAATGGATGAGAGCACTTGGAGCTATGATGGGAACTCCTAATATAGATTGGTGTATAGATAATATCTGCGCTCTAGATAAAGAGAACTCTAGAAACTCCAATATTGATTTATTCTCATTCTTAGAAGAAAAATCACAAAATATTCCTATAGGCTCTAATGGCGTGATATATCACCCCTACTTAAGCCCTGGTGGGGAAAGAGCACCTTTTGTTAAACCTACTGCAAGAGCTCAATTTACTGGAATTTGTATGGATCACAATAGGTATGATCTTCTAAGAGCCGTATACGAAGGAGTAGCTATGGAAATGTTAGATTGCTATAAGCATATGCCGGGAGAAATTAATGAAGTCCGCCTATCTGGTGGAGGAGCTAGTAGCAGTTTTTGGTGTCAAATGTTCTCAGATGCTACTGGCAAGATAATGAAGGTACCTCATGGAAGTGAATTTGGAGCTAAAGGAGCCATAATAAACGCCTCCGTTGCTATAAATCTGTTCGGATCTTTTGAAGAGGCTGTAGAAAACATGGTAAGGATCGAAAGACAATTCAATCCTAATATGGATAACAATTTAAAATACGAAAAACTATATGATTGCTATAGCGATATATATAAAGCCCAGTGGGATCTTTGGGATAAATTAAACGATACGATTAAAAATTTCTATTAATTTTCTCTTATCAAAATTTCTATTAATTTACTCTTAAAGAGATAGCTATGGTAAGTCATTTCTTAGCTATCTCTTTAAGAGGAAAGGTGGTAAATATGAAGAAATATGATGTAATTATCATAGGTGGAGGAATTACTGGAACATCCATTGCAAGAGAGTTATCAAAGTATAATGTTTCAGTAGCTCTTTTAGAAGCCTATTCGGATTTAGGAATCGGAACGACCAAAGGAAATGGCGGTGTTGTACATGCTGGTTATGATCCTAAGCCAAATACTTTAAAAGGCAAATTAAATGTTAATGGATCTTTAATGTATGAAAAATTATCTAAGGAGCTAGATTTTAAATATAAAAATACCGGTTCATTAGTAGTTGGTCTTGAAGATAAAGACTTAGAATATTTAAAAAAACTACATGAAAATGGAGTAAAAAATGGAGTACCTAATATTGAAATACTTAAAACAGATAAAATAAAAGAAATAGAACCTAGCATAAGTAACAATGCAAAATTTGCTCTTTATGCCCCTACCGCAGGAATTGTAGAGCCTTTCGAGGTTGCATTAGCCTTTGGTGAAAATGCATTAGAAAATGGAGTGGATATCTTTTTAAACGAAAAAGTTTTATCCATTCAAAAGGAAGAGAATTATTTTTATTTAGAGACAGAAAAATCTAAATACAAATCATCCTATATAATTAATGCCGCTGGGGTATTTGCAGATGAAATTTCGCAAATGGTAAACCTAAAAAATTATTCAATAAAACCTAGATTAGGTGAAATTTTAATACTAGATAAAAACCATAACACAGGATTAAATACAGTGTTATTCCCTATTCCAAGTGCTCATACAAAGGGTATCGTCGTAATACCTAGTATTTCTGGAAATATAATAGTTGGTTCAACCGCAAGAATGGTGGATGATAAAGAAGACCTTTCAAATACTGTGGAAGGAATTAATGAATTGTTAAATGGAGCCAGAAAAATGGTTTCACAAATAAATAGTAAGATGATAATTAGAGAATTTGCCGGATTAAGGGCTGTTGCTTTAGAAAATAATGATGATTTTTATATAGAAGCTTCTAGTGAAGTTAAGGGCTTTATACATGTAGCTGGTATACAATCCCCTGGAGTAGCCTCTGCTCCCGCCATAGCTGAATATGTTAGAGATATTCTAAGTGATGAAGGTTTGGACTTAAAGTTTAAATCTAATTTCACCCCATATAGAAATGGAATAGTACATTTTAGCGATTTATCAATGGAAGAAAGAGAAAATTTTATAAAAGATAATCCTTCCTATGGAAATGTAATTTGTAGATGTGAAACCATAACTGAAGGTGAAATATTACAAAGTATAAATAGACCTTTAGGTGCTAAAACATTAGATGGTGTTAAAAGAAGAACTCGAGCAGGAATGGGACGTTGTCAGGGTGGATTTTGCCAGCATAGAATTCTTAACATATTATCAAAAGAACTTCATCTATCGGAAAATGAAATATATTTAGAAAATAAATCTTCTAATGTAATATTAAATAGGCTTAAAGGTTAGGAGGGTTGCTATATGAAACACTTAAATTATGATGTGGTTATTATCGGTGGTGGTCCAGCTGGTTTAGCTGCTGCACTAAAAAGTTATGAAGAAAATTGCTCTGTAGCAATTATCGAAAGAAATTCTGAATTGGGAGGAATACTGAATCAATGTATCCACAGTGGATTTGGTCTTCAATATTTTAAAGAAGAATTAACAGGGCCTGAATATGGCCAAATATTTATAGATAAGATCAACAATACAAACATAGATGTATATTTAAACACCATGGTAACTGATATAACAAAAGACAGACAAATAACTGCAATAAATAAGGATGGCCACATATTAATAAAAGCTAAATCCATAGTTCTATCTATGGGATGCAGAGAAAGAACCCGTGGCTCTATAATGACACCTGGTTCTAGACCTGCTGGAGTATTTACCGCTGGCCTGGCTCAAAGGTATATGAATATGGAAAATTTAAAGCCTGGAAATAAAGTAGTTATATTGGGCTCTGGGGATATTGGACTTATTATGGCAAGAAGGCTTACCATTGAAGGAATAAAAGTCCTTGGAGTTTACGAGCTTATGCCCTATCCTAATGGACTATATAGAAACATAAAACATTGTCTTGATGATTATAATATTCCTCTTAACTTATCAACTACAGTTACTAATATAATAGGTAAAAATAGAATAGAAGCTGTAATCCTATCAAAGGTAGATGAAAACTTACAACCTATAGCTGGTACTGAAGAAAAAATAGAATGTGACACTTTAATTCTCTCCATTGGATTAATTCCTGAAAATGAACTATCCACAAAAGCAGGCGTAGAATTAAATCCCCTTACTAATGGTCCTTTAGTTGATAGCCATCTTCAAACTTCTACAGAAGGTATTTTTGCTTGTGGAAATGTGCTTCACGTACACGATTTAGTGGATAATGTAACCTTAGAAGCAGAATTGGCCGGTAAAAATGCTGCTCTTTTCTCTAAAGGTATTTTGTATGAATGTGAAAAAGTCCCTATTGAGACTGAAAAAAACATTAGATATACAGTGCCAAGATATATCAACAAAGCTTCAGACAAAAATATCAATATATTCTTTAGGGTAACACATCCAATAGAACAAGGACATCTAGTTTTAAAATCAAAGGATGAAATACTTTTCAAAGGAAAGTTAACCTCCTTTAGACCAAATAAGATGGAAAACTTCATCTTAAATAAGAAGTATTTAAATAATATCGAAAAATATTTGTTCTTATCCATTGAAGAGATTAAGGAGGTTGAATAAATGTTAGAAAAAACTGTGGTCTGCACTACTTGCCCTCTTGAATGTACCTTAAAATTAACGATCAATAACGATGCTATAGAAAGTATCTCTGGTAATAAGTGCTCGAGAGGAATAGACTATGCCAAATTAGAATTTATAGACCCTCAAAGAGTTTTTACAAGTACCTTATTAATTAAAGATAATGATAGAGAAGCTCTGCTTCCTATTAGAAGTAGTAAACCTATATCCAAAAAATTATTCAAAGAAATTATAGAAATTATCAATAAAACAGAAGTAAATCCCCCTATAAAAATGGGAGATATAATAATCCATAATATATTAAATTCAGGAATAAATATAGTGGCATCTAGGACTATAATCAAATTATAATTCTATAAACAAATTATAATTAAAGAAATGAGGGTATAAGATGCTTGCTTTTGAAAGGCATAATAAAATATTAGAGATACTTTATAAAAATAAAAAAGTAACTACCCAAGAGTTAGAATCATTTTTTGGTGTCTCTCCATGCACAATAAGAAATGATCTAAACAAATTAGAAAAAAACGGTCTCCTTCAGCGTATGCATGGTGGAGCTGTTTTACCTCAAAGCTCAATGAAAGACTTGAGTTTTTCTACAAGAGAAGCTCAACATCAATTAGAAAAAGAAAATATATGCAAAAAAGCTAGTGAATTTATAACTGGAAACCAGTGTATCATAATAGATGCAAGTTCTACAACTCTATACCTATCAAAATATATGGATAATGTAAAAAATTTAATCGTAATCACAAACGGATTATATATAGCAGACAAGTTAAAGGATAATACCAATATCAATGTAATACTCACAGGAGGGGTAGTTCGTCCTAAATCAAATTCCCTAGAAGGACTTTTAGGAAAAAATCTTGTGGAACAAATCAATGCAGATATTGCCTTTGTCTCAGCTAGAGGATTTACTTTAGATGAAGGCCTTACTGAGTTTAACATATATGAAGCAGAATTAAAAAAATTACTTGTTTCTCGAGCAAAAAAGGTAATAGCCCTTATGGATTACTCTAAGGTAGGAAAAAACTCCATATCTAGCTTTGCTAAAGCTAGCCAAGTGGATACTCTAATTACAAACTCTAAAGTATCAAAAGATGTGATTAAAGAGTATATGGATAAAGACCTAGAGGTAATATTGTGTGATTGATATAGTTTATTTTCAAAGTTCCTTGTGAATTATTTCGTATATCAATTGTAAGTTTTTATAAAAAATAATTGGTGTATCCAAAAGAGGAACTAAGTACATAATGACGTCGCTTCAAAAAAGGCGCTCCTCCCATTATATACTTGGTTCCTTTATGTTTTACAAAGATATTTCTAAAATTGTAAATTCTACAAAGCATAATTAGTTATCCAAATAAAAGATTAAACTAGAAAATATAAGTGCTGGAAGTGTCATTTTAAAATAGTTACTCATAATAGCTCTCCTTTCTATGCTGTCGTATTTTGGAAAAATCTATTAAATTATTATTTATTTACTATTCATCCCAAAATAAATCATTTAGAGTTTTATTCAAAGCCTTACAAATTGCAATACATAAATTAAGTGATGGATTATATTTACCTGCTTCGATTAGTCCAATAGTTTGCCTAGCAACACCAACAGCTTCAGCTAACTGCTCTTGAGACATATCACATTCGATTCTAGCAATTTTCATCTTTTTATTCTTCAATCTCATTCACCACCAACTTTTACTTATAAGAGCTATCTGACGCTTCTAATTCTTTATTAGACTTTTTTTCTCCATTAGATATAAGCAGTTTCATAATAAAATAAAATGGTATACCCCACATTGCAGCCGCTCCAAGTATTTTTAGTATTTCCATTGGTTGAAACTTTCCCTGTTCCCATAAATGCTCCCATCTCATAAATGTTCCATAAAATAAACTACCTAATATAACCCTCTTTTTAAAGTCTACAATTGTTTTTTTCTTTCTATTTTCGCCTCCCCAAATGAGTAGTCCCCTTTTTACCGCTTTTACTGTAAAAATAGCACTTGGTACAATCCATATTAAAATATAAAGAGCTGTTATGCCAAGCGCTTGCCCTGGTATCAGTAATACAATAAATTCACCAAATACATAAGTATAGAAACAAATTTCAAAGCTACGTGCACGATATTTATTTTGCAACTCATTTATACATTCATCGCCTGAAGAAAAAATCGGAATGCCATTAATTAACGAGCTGCTAATTAAATAACCCACGGATACTGTTATAGCTGCTATTTCTAAAATATAATTAGAAAGTTCCTGTGTAAAAAAAATGTATTTAGTTACTGCCACTGTGACTGTTAAAATAAATATTAACAGATAAAGAGGTGAACTAATTTTATTAGTTTCTTTTATAATGCGCTCATCTTTTAATTTTTTAATCAAAATAACCATCTCCAAATTTTATTTTCTATAATAAATATAGTATAATATATATTTCTAAATGTCAAATATATATTACATAATATAATGTATAAATTGTATTTCACTATAAATATATGCCATATATATAAACTTACTCAATAGTAACACAAGATGCCACTTTGTAAATTGAAAAGCAATCTTTGTAACTGACAACTGAATATTTGTAAACGAAACGCCACTTTTGTATCCGAAATGCATGTTTTGTAAGCGAGATGCAGTTTTTGTAACCAAAATGCAGTTTGATCTTTCACATTTAGGTGAATTGTAATATGAATTTCCCGTTTGTAATTCAATAATCCCGTTTTGCAAATGAATTTTTTATTTTGTAAACAAAAACCTCAATTTATAAACGAAAATCCCATTTTGTAAGCAAAAGTCCTGGTTAGTTTTACTTTTTTATTGGGTTTCTACTATAATGACGTCGCGTCACAAAAAGGCGCTCCTCTCATTATAGTTAAAAATTAAAAGTGAAAAATAAAGGATGAAATTCCCATGGTAATTTCATCCAATACTCTTCACTCTTCATTCTTCATTCTTAAATTTTCACTATTCTAAACCGCATTATACAAAGATGCATATATTCCTTCTTGATTTATTAGCTTTTCATGACTTCCTTTTTCCTTTATTCCTTCTGGAGTTAATACTATTATTTCATCTGCATTTTTTATTGTTGAAAGTCTATGGGCAACTATCAATGTAGTTCTTCCCTTTGCTAATTCCTCTAAGGAATTTTGAATCATTAATTCTGTAGCATTATCTAATGCAGAAGTTGCCTCATCTAATATTAATATTTTAGGATTCTTTAAGAATACTCTTGCTATAGATAATCTTTGTTTTTGACCACCGGATAATTTTAATCCCTTTTCTCCTATATAAGTGTCATATCCTTCTGGCAAGCTCATTATATAATCGTGAATATTAGCTCTTTTAGCCGCTTGTACTATCTCATCCTCTGTGGCATCTGGATCTCCATAAAGAATATTTTCTAAGATAGTACCAGTAAATAAAAATACATCCTGCTGAACTATTCCTATATGTTTTCTCAAAGACTCTCTTGTTACAGCGGATATGTCTGTACCATCTATAGTAATCTTTCCTGAATCAACCTCATAAAATCTTGGAATCAGATTACATAAAGTAGTTTTTCCTCCACCAGATGGCCCTACTAAGGCTATGGTTTTTCCTGATTTTATATTAAGATTAATACCATTTAATACTCTTCCTTCTTCATCATCATACTTAAAGCTTACATTATTAAATACGATATCACCTTTTACATCATCTATTTCTATTGCTTCAGGAGAATCTTCCTCTACTTCCTCATTCATAATTTCACAAAATCTTTTAAATCCAGTCATTCCTGATTGTAGTTGCTCAACAAAGTTAATAAGTTTCTTTATAGGATTCATAAACATACTTATATATAGAAGATATGCCACATAATCTCCTAAATTAATCTTACCTAGATATGTAAAATATCCTCCTAAAGCCAACACAGCTAAATTTAAAAAATCTACTATGAAATTCATTCCTGAGAAAAACTCTGCCATAGCTTTATATGCATATTCCCTAGCTACTCTAAAGTTATTATTATCTTTTTCAAACTTCTCTACTTCATAATCTGTACTAACAAAAGCTCTGGATACTCTTGTTCCTGCGATTGAGTTTTCAAGAGATGCATTTACCTCTCCTATTTTTACTCTAGTTTCCGTAAAAGCCTCATCCATTTTAATTCTTTTCTTTATTGCAAATATCACTAATACTGGTATAAAAGCAAAAGTAATTATAGTTAATGGAATATTTATTGTACATAAAACTATAAATGAACCTATAAGCATAACAATTGATATAAATAGATCCTCTGGTCCATGATGAGCAAGCTCTGAAATGTCCATTAAATCATTAACTATCCTAGACATTATAATTCCTGTTTTGTTTTCATCAAAAAACTTAAAAGGCAATTTTTGAAGATGTTTAAAAATATCTCTTCTCATATCTGCTTGCATTCTAACTCCAACTACATGTCCCCAATACTGAAGGAAATAATTTAATCCCTTTTTCACCAAATATATTACAAGTAAAACTACACTCCATATAATAAGAAAATTCAACTTTTTATTTGGAACATAATCATTTATTATGTTTCTTGTTATCATAGGATAAAACAAATCACAAATAGCTACAAAAAAAGCACAAATTAAATCTACAATAAATAGTTTTTTATGTGGTTTATAATATTTCATAAAATCTCTTACCACAATACCCCCTCCTTATACTTCGATTATTAAATTATAATTATATCATATATTTGTACCAATCTTTAGTATACCATATAAGTGTATTATTTTTAACCTGATATTGCTTTAAATATAAACTTAAACTAATTAATCCAATAAATCTAATTTCATTGTCCAGGAAGTATCTAAAATTGATTTCTTAATTGTAATTTTCCAAACTCTTTCAACTAAAGCCCGGCTTTGTACATATCTATAAATTTATTCTTATAATGTTTTTTCTTAGTACCTGTTATAAATTCACTATATGGGATATAACTAATTATTTTAATTAGAACAGGTGTTAATATAGATGTCATCATCCAAGTTGTCAAACCTATAGCTAACCAATCATTTAAGTTAAGATATATTCTTACGTTATTAACGACAAATCCTACTACTAAAATATGATACATATAACTAGCAAATGAGTATTTGCTAATGAAGTTAAAAAAACTATAAATTTTAATTTTATTTGACAAACTAACTGAAATTATATACCAAGCTAAAATTGAAAAAACAAAGTAGAGTAAAGATAATCCTCTATTAAATTTAACCTTTTCCATTTCATTTAAGTATGCATACACAAATAGGCTAATATAAATGAATATCACCGGAATTTTAAATTTTAAAATTCTCTTCTTAAAAGCTTCATAGTTCAATGCTATATATATGCCAAGTATAAAATATAAACTCCAAAATAAAGGTGATACATTTATAATTTTTGCTTGAATTTCTGTAGGATTATTAAATATAAAGTGTGTAAATTTATTAGATATTAAACTTTGATATTTTGACACTTGATAATAAGATAAAACTAATGTTAAAAAAACTAATATTCTTAATATCAAATTCTGTTCATGTATTTTTTTAGCAGCGAATAAAATCAGCGGAAAGTATATATATAATCTTATTATCATCGCCATGTACCACAAATGATAAGCAGCATCACCAGATAATAATTGAATAAATAAATTAGTTAAATTAGTATACTTATCAAATACAAATAAGTATGTTATAGACCATAGTGTATATGGTATAAATACTTTCGTTATTCTTTTTATATAGTATTTTTTCCAATCGAATTCTTTTGAGTATGAGTAAAAAAGTGATATTGCACTTATACAAAGAAAAGCTGCTACTGCTGGCTTAGCTAATGTATAGAAAAACTTAAATATTTGAAAATAAGAGTAACTAATTCCATCTATCCTAGAATATCCTCCCATGGTATGTTGTTCTACTACAAAAATAAAAGAAATAGCTCTTAAAACATCTAACTCCTTTAATCTATCAGTATTATTCAAAAATTATCCCCCCAGAAAATATGCCCATACAATGCATTATGAATAAATTTTTTCTCAATCTACATGTTAATGCATATTTCTACTCATGTCAAAATATCAAAATATTAAATACAAAAAAATTACTATAAGAAAGATTTCCTATAGTAATTTTTTACCTCTACTTTATTAGATTTTTATTTGTCATTTAGCTAAAATTTATTATTTTAATAATTAAATCCTATGTATGGATCATTACTCTGTAATGGATTTTTTAAATATCATTGAATTACTATCCAACTTTGTATTCCCCAATGTGGTATATGGCTTTTCTAAAATTCCTACAAACTCCCATCCATCTTTTCCATAATTATTTAATTGATCCTCTATTGTTAAGCTGCTGTCCGAACTTAGAAAATGATCGATGGTAAGTGTTTTATATTCCCATTTCATATAAACTGATTCACCCCTTTTAATTTTAGTAGCAATATATTGTTTATTAATCTTATTGTCTACAAAAACACTAGGGTTATTCTTTAAATTTTATTTCCTTATTGGATATTCTCCATTAAAGCATCCAAAGCAAAAGTTTTTATCTTTTCCTAAAACCTTATGAAATCCCTCTAAACTTAAAAACTCTATACTATCTGATCCTACCACTTCTTCTATAGCACTTTTCCCTTTATGGAAGGATATTAATTCTTTATTAGATTTGATATCAATACCTAATCTACAGGAATGGGTTACCATTGGAGAAGCAATTCTAAAGTGGACTTCCCTAGCTCCTGAATCTTTCAGCATTTTAACTATAGTCTTTGCAGTAGTTCCTCTCACCATGGAGTCATCTACTACAATAACTCTTTTTCCTTTTATATTTTCAATTATTGGAGATAACTTGATTCGTACCTTTTCTTTCCTTAAGTCATTATAGGGATTTATAAATGTTCTCCCTACATACTTGCTCTTAATCAATCCAATGGTATAAGGCATGTCTCCCTCTTCTGCATATCCCATTGCCGCTGGTATTCCAGAGTCAGGTACTCCTATAACCACATCTCCTTTTATGGGATTTTCTTTAAATAATTCTTTTCCTGATAGAAACCTAGATTTATAAACACTGATGCTATCTATTATGCTATCTTCTCTTGAAAAATATATATACTCAAAAGCACAAAGAGAGGTTTTTTCCCCTTTAGAAAAATTAAACTTTTTTAATCCATTAATATCTATGTTTACTATTTGCCCTGGAGCTATGTCCCCTATTAATTCTCCATTTAAAGCATTGATAGAAGAGCTTTCTGAGGAAATTATATATCCATCATCAAGCTTACCTATGCAAAGGGGTCTTATTCCCAAAGTATCTCTTACCCCTATTAATTTATCTTTCGTTAAAAGAGTTATGGCATAGGCTCCTTTTATTATTTTTAATGTATTTATCAATCCTTGTTCTATGCTATTTCCTTTTTCTATTTCAGAACCTATTAATTTTAAAATTATTTCACTATCAGAACTACTTTGAAGGTTTAATTTTTCACCTAGATTTTCTATTAGTTCACGGGAATTTATTAAATTTCCATTGTGAGCTAAGGCAATATCTCCTAATCTAGTTTTAATTAAAAATGGCTGAGCATTTATTATATTACTATTCCCTGTGGTGGAGTATCTCACATGTCCTATAGCTGCACTTCCTTTTAAATCTTTGAATCTCTCTACCTGCATTAAATTACAAACTAATCCCATAGATTTGTATACGTCTATGTTGCTACCATCGGTTATAGCAACACCTGAGCTTTCCTCTCCCCTGTGTTGTAAAGCATATAGACCATAATAGGTTATCATGTGAGCATTGGTATTTTCTTTTGTATAAATACCAAACACTCCACATTCTTCTTTTAATTTATCCCCATTCACTTAATCATCTTCTCTTAAAATATTTATATTTTTACCTTCCATTACTTTATTCATATTTCTAACTGCACACATTTTCCCACACATAGTACAAGTTTTTTCATCCTCTGGTATTGAACTTTCTCTATATCTTCTAGCTTTCTCTTCATCAATAGCTAGTCCAAACATCTTCTCCCAATCTAATTCTTTTCTTGCCACACTCATTTCATTATCCCAATCTCTCGCTCCCTTTATACCCTTTGCGATATCAGCAGCATGAGCAGCAATTTTAGTAGCTATTATACCTTCTTTCATATCCTCTAAATCTGGAAGTCTTAAGTGTTCTGCTGGAGTTACATAGCATAAGAAATCCGCTCCATAAGTGGCTGCAATAGCTCCTCCTATAGCACTTGTTATATGGTCATAGCCAGGAGCTACATCTGTTACAATAGGTCCTAAAACATAGAATGGTGCGTCATAACAAAGTTTCTTTTCCAAAACCATATTAGCTTCAATTTCATTTAGCGCCATATGTCCTGGTCCTTCTATCATAATTTGTACATTTCTCTCCCAAGCTCTTTTTGTTAATTCACCTAATGTCATGAGTTCTTTTATTTGACTTGGATCTGTTGAATCAGCTATGGAGCCTGGTCTACAAGCATCTCCTAAACTTATGGTAACATCATATTTTTCACATATATCTAAAAGTCTATCGTACTGTTCATAAAAAGGATTTTCTTTATCATTTAGTTCCATCCAAGCGTATAAAAGAGATCCTCCTCTTGAAACTATATTAGTAAGTCTTGGATTCCTTTTAAATATCTTAGCTGTTTCTCTATTCATACCAGCATGTATAGTGATAAAATCTACCCCATCTCTAGCATGAGTTTCAACCACTCTAAATAGGTCATCTGCTGTTAGTTCCTTTAATTCTTTATCATAAAAACCAACTGCATCATACATAGGAACTGTCCCTATCATAGCTGGTGACATATGTATTAATCTTTCTCTAAATTCTTGCGTTTTACCAAAGCAGCTTAAATCCATTATAGCTTCTGCTTTCATTTCTATAGCCTTTTTTACTTTTTCTAATTCAACTTCAATATTACAACAATCTTTTGATATACCTAAGTTTACATTAATTTTAGTTCTAAGACCCTTTCCTACTCCTTCTGCATCTAGACTTTTATGATTCTTATTTGCTGGTATAGCAACCTTCCCTTGTGAAACCAGCTCTATTAAATCTTCTACTCTCATGTTTTCTTTTTGAGCTACCCTTTCTATCTCCTTTGTTACAATACCTTTCCTTGCTGCATCCATTTGAGTTGTATAATTCATTTAACCCATCTCCTTTATAAATTTTAATAAAAAAAGGAAAGCATTAGCTTCCCTCATAACTTTCTGAATCCTTAACTTCTTAATTATAATAAAAAAACACAACCTTATATAAATAAAATTGTGGTCCTTAAATTATATAAGCTCTTCCCTACGTTGGAATTATCCAAATCAGGTTATGAGGGTCTGAGATCCCATCTCACTCTCAGCCTATTTATAGGCTCCCCTAGAAATATTCAATTATTTAACAACTTAAATCTAACACAAGGTTTGTTCATTGTCAAGGAAAAATCATACATTGGAATTTTACTCCAATCAAGTGATCCTTAGCTTCAGATGGAGTTTGCTTAAAAGGAATACTTACTCCAACTGAAGCTTAGAAGAACTTATCCAGGGACGTAGCATCCGTTATTCACAGCATAAGAACTCTAAATCGCTGAAGCTCAAGAATTCTAATATCTCTCACTTGTAGAAGATGAGAGTATTACGGATGGTAGTCATCGGATAAATTGAGAATTAATAATAAATGAAAATATTTTATTTAGCAGAATATCAATAATAAAAGGCTTCTAGCCAAATGACTAGAAGCCTTCTGTAATTGTATAGCAATTTTTTATTTAAAATATCTTCCTAATAATCCTTTGAAAGCTTGACCATGTCTTGCTTCATCTTTACACATTTCATGTACTGTATCATGGATAGCATCTAAGTTAAGTTTCTTAGCTAAAGTTGCTAAGTCTTTCTTTCCTTGACATGCTCCGTGTTCAGCTTCTACTCTTGCTTCTAAGTTCTTCTTAGTATCAGCCCAAACAACTTCTCCTAATAATTCAGCAAATTTTGCTGCATGTTCTGCTTCTTCAAAAGCTATTCTCTTATAAGCTTCAGCTACTTCTGGATATCCTTCTCTATCAGCTTGTCTGCTCATTGCTAAGTACATTCCTACTTCTGTACATTCTCCCATGAAGTTAGCTCTTAATCCTTCTACAACTTCTGGATCTACATCTTTAGCTATTCCTATTCTATGTTCATCAGCCCAAGCCATGTTTTCAGTCTTTTCTATAAATTTATCTGCTGGAGCAGCACATAGCGGACATTTTTCTGGTGCCTGCTCTCCTTCGTGAACGTATCCGCATATTGTACATACAAATTTTTTCATTTTTAACTTCCTCCTAAATAATTCATTTTTTAATTTATTTTTTACATCTCTGCTTTACATTTATTATTATATAATAATAATTATTAATTTGCAATAGCTTTTTCAAAAAAGAATATATTTTTTCCATAATTTAATCAACCTTTGCTAAACCTCATATATTTAAAGGAAATATATATTCTTTTTATTCATCCTTACAATATATTATAAAACATTAAAAGTTAACAGCAAAACTTGCCATTAACTTTTAATAGAAATTTAACAACTTTTAAAGTTTAGATAGAGCTTTATTTTTTAAGTAGTTTCTTTCCTGATATACCTGGCTCGGTCATGCCATATGAATCTAGTATTGTCTCTAACTCTACTTCTTTTAATAGACCTTCATTTAATATTAATTCTTTTACAGATTCTCCACTGTTTATAGCATTTTTTGCTATTCTAGCAGAATCCTTATATCCTATGTGAGGACATAGAGCTGTTATTATGCCTACACTATTTTCTACTAACTCTCTGCAGCGATCTTCATTTGCAGTAATACCATTAATACAATTTGCAATAAAGGTTTCTACTCCATTAGTAAGAGTTTCTATTGATTCATATAACTTATAGAATAATACTGGTTCAAAAGCATTCAATTCTAATTGGCCAGCTTCTGCTGCCATAGTAATAGTCATATCATTACCTATAATACTAAATGCAATTTGACTCATAACCTCTGGAATAACAGGATTTACTTTCCCTGGCATTATTGATGAACCATTTTGTTTTGGAGGAAGATTTATTTCTCCAAAACCAGTCCTTGGTCCTGATGATAATAGCCTTAGATCATTGCTCATCTTAGAGAGGCTTATTGCACATACTTTAAGTGCGCTTGATACCGCAGCAAATCCATCTAAGTTTTGAGTGCCATCAACTAAATCATCATTTTGAACTAAATTTAATCCTGTAACTTTAGAGATATTTGGAACAATATGTTTTACATACATTTCATCTGCATTTAAGCCTGTTCCTATAGCTGTAGCTCCCATATTGATGTATTTTAATTCCTCTTTAACTCTCTTTATTCTTACTATATCTCTCTTTATTACATTTGCATAAGCATGGAATTCTTGTCCAAGTCTTATAGGAATGGCATCCTGCATCTGAGTCCTTCCCATTTTAATAACATGGTCAAATTCTTTAGCTTTAATCAACAGAGCATCAATAAGGTTGTCTAGCTGAACTAATGCCTTATCTAATAATCTTATAGTTGCAATTTTACCACCGCTTGGAATTACATCATTAGTTGACTGTCCATAGTTAACGTGATCATTTGGATGGACATAACTGTAATCTCCTAGCTCTCCGCCTAAAATTTCAGTGGCTCTGTTAGCTACAACTTCATTAATATTCATATTCATTGAAGTTCCTGCTCCTCCTTGTATTGGGTCAGTTATAAACTGATCATGAAGCTTTCCTTCAATAATTTCATCACAAGCCTTAACTATAGCATCACCTTTTTTTCTATTAAGCAGTTCAATTTCCATATTGGTTATTGCTGCAGCCTTTTTTATTTCTGCCAATGCTTTAATAAGCTCAGGATGAATTCTTCTTCCTGTAATATTAAAATTTTCATAGGCTCTTAAAGCTTGAACTCCATAATAAGCATTCTTTGGAACCTGCTTTTCACCTATTGAATCACTTTCTATTCTATATAGCATATGCTATCCCCCCATTAATAATAATTCTACCTTAGTTATTTAATTATGCCAGGCAAGTTTTTTTATTTTGCCAACTCTACAGTTTTCTTTGCCAAAATATCTGTAGATGATATAAAGTTAAATTCACTAAAGTTATCTTTTATTGGATTGAAGACCAAAGGTAATTCTGTACATCCTAAAATAATTACCTCTACCTCCTGTTCCTTGAATCCTTTTAAAATACAATTTAATTCTTCTACTTTAAATTTTCTTTCCCCAGCCTTAACCTTGTAAATTAAATCTAAAACCATATCTTTAATCTCATCTTCAGGAACTAATACATCTATTCCTAGTGGGTTAAGATATTTTTCATATACCTTACCCTCATAAGTTCCTGTAGTTGCCAATAATCCAACTTTACACTTTCCGAATTTATCTAATATATATTTCCCTACTTCTTCTATCATGTTTATAAAGGGTATCTCCACAGCCTCCACTAACTTATCATAGAAATAATGGGCAGTATTACAAGGAATTATAATAAAATCAACTCCATTATTTCTCAATCTTACAGCTGTCTCTAGTAAGGCACCTATAGGATTTTCACCTTTCCCCATAATATAACCGGTTCTGTCTGGAATTTTAGGATTATTATCTACTATAATATGGATATGGTCCTGATCCTTTTTAGCTGGCGTTAAGTCTACTATTTTATCAAGCAAATCTGCCGTTGCCTTAGGCCCCATTCCCCCTAATATGCCTACGGTTTTACCCATAATAAACTCCCCCAATTTAATTTAAGCTTTCAATGATTTATCTTTATTACCACCCATTATGGATGCATTTTCATAATCTATTTCCCCTTCAGTTGCCGAAACTACAATGGAAGCAGCTATATTACCAGTAACGTTAACAGCCGTTCTTCCCATGTCTAATATTCTATCTATACCAGCTATTAATGCTGCACCTTCTAGAGGAAGTCCTACTGAAGATAGAACCATCATAAGCATCATAAATCCTGCACCTGGTACTCCTGCTGTACCAACAGATGCTAATGTAGCTGTCAATAATATAGTTACCTGTTGACCTATTGTCAGTGGTATTCCATAGGCTTGAGCTATAAACACAGCACAAACTCCTTGATATATAGCTGTTCCGTCCATATTAATTGTGGTTCCAAGTGGAAGAACAAAACTAGCAATTGATTCTGATACACCAAAGACTTGTTGAACTATTCTCATACTAACTGGCAATGTACCTGAACTACTGCTCGTACTGAAAGCTATGGCTGTAGCTGGTGATGCACCTTTAAAAAACTGCATTGGTGATACCTTTGACCAAATCTTAACTGAAACTGAATAAGTTAATACTGCATGCAATATGAATGCCACATAACAAACCGCTATTACTTTAATAAGTGGTAATAGTACCTTAGGGCCATTGCTTGCAATAACAGGAACTATTAATGCAAATACACCATATGGCGCTAAGTTCATAATTATTTCTGTAATCTTATACATAATTTCTGCTAAGCTATCACAAAATTTTAAGTAAGGCTGACCTTTTTCCCCTATATAAGTAGCTCCAACTCCTGTGAATAATGCAAAGAATATAATTTGAAGCATATTCCCCTTAGCCATAGCATCTATTGGGTTTGTTGGTATTATATCTAAAAAAGTTTGAATTATTGATGGCGTTTCAGTTACCTCTTGTGCAGCCGCTTGTGCCAATGAAACACCTACACCTGGCTTAAATATATTAGCTGCTACTAAACCTATAAGTATAGCAAAAGCTGTTGTGACGAAGAAGTAAAGCATGGTTTTTCCGCCTATTCTTCCAAGCTTTTTAACGTCACCAATACTTGCTGCTCCAACAACTAAAGATGCAAATACCAGTGGTACTATAGTCATCTTAATTAGATTTAAGAATAGGGTACCAAATGGTTTTATATAGGTATTTGCAATTTTAGGATTAGATACAAAGAATAAACCCACTATAACTCCAAGAATAAGACCGAGCATAATTTTAGTAACCAGACTCAATTTTTTCTTCCCCATAAAAAAGCCCCCTTATTTATTAATTTAAATTATAATTTTGACATTCCAGTTTTAATTGCAATATCCCCCACTGCTTTTGCTACTACATGAGCTACTTCCTTGTTGAAAACATCTGGAATTATATATTCTGCATTTAATTCCTCTTCCTTAACTATGCTTGCAATAGCTCTTGCAGCTGCTAATTTCATATCTTCAGTTATAGCTTTAGCTCTTACATCTAAAGCTCCTCTAAATATGCCTGGGAAAACTAGTACATTGTTAATTTGATTTGGAAAATCTGATCTTCCTGTTGCTACTACAGTTGCACCACCTGCTATTGCTTCATCTGGATATATTTCTGGTACTGGGTTAGCCATAGCAAAAACTATAGCATCTTTATTCATTTTAGCTACCATTTCAGTAGTTAAAACATTTGGTGCTGAAACTCCTATAAATACGTCTTTTCCTCCTATTACTTCCTTTAATTCCCCCTTTTCAAATTTTCTATTTGTAAGGCTGGCAATTTCAACTTGAGCCTCATTCATCCATTCAGCTCCTTCAACTAATGCACCTTGTCTGTCAACCATAACTATGTTTTTAGCTCCTCCAGCCATTAACAACTTACATATGGATATACCTGCAGCTCCTGCCCCATTGATAACAATTTCTACTTCTTCAATCTTTTTATTAACTAGTTTTACTGCATTTATTAATCCTGCAAAAACCACAATAGCTGTACCATGTTGGTCATCATGGAACACTGGTATATCAAGTTCTTCTTTTAGCCTTCTTTCTATTTCAAAACATCTTGGAGCACCTATATCCTCTAGATTAATTCCTCCAAAGGTTGGTGCTAAGTATTTTACAGTTTTAACTATTTCATCAACGTCCTTTGTTGCTAAACATATTGGAAAAGCATCTACGTTGGCAAATTCCTTAAATAATATTGATTTTCCTTCCATTACAGGCATAGCAGCTTCAGGTCCAATGTCTCCAAGTCCTAAAACAGCTGTACCGTCTGAAACTACAGCAACTAAGTTCTTTTTAGCAGTATACTTATAAACATTTTCAACATCTTCATGTATTTTTTTGCAAGGCTCTGCAACTCCTGGTGTGTAAGCTAAGCTCAGATCCTTTTTATTCTTCACTGATATCTTTGATATAACCTCTATTTTTCCGCATTTTTCTTCATGAAGTTTTAAACTCATTTCTTTGTAATCCATAATTCCATCTCTCCTTAAATAAGTTTATATAAAAATCAATTATAAAAATAATAAAATTGATCTATATATCTCTCTAGTATTACTATATATAATAATTTAAAATTGAATTCATGCATACATCACTTATATATGTATATAATAATTTAAATTTCAAATAATTCCAACATTTTATAAGTATTATTATGATTTTGTAAATTTATTTATTATTGTTAATATTATAACGAAATATTTAAAATATTTTGATAATTCTATATCATGACCTTTTTACATGCATTTGTAAGTTGTCTTTGGTCTTCCTACCTCACCATATTCCACATCTCTGTAGGCCTCTTCAATAAGGCATAAATATTCTAGATACCTTCTTATGGTAACCCTTGATAGCTTCATTTCTTCTGCTACTTCCTCGCAGGTAAAATATTCTTGCTTATATTTTTTTATGAAGTTCTTAATTCTATTTAATGTTCTTTCATTTATACCTTTTTGTACATCCTCGTTAAATATTATACTATTGGCATTTGTAATTTTATCTACATCCCCTTGATTAATTGTAGCTTTTGAATTAAATATTCTATATCTCATCTTAAATTTATTTAATGCATCTCTAAATCTCTCGTATTCAAAGGGCTTTATAAGATAATCAACCGCTCCTAATTTTAAAACTTCATTTAATATATCTGTATCATCAGCAGCAGTTACCATTATTATATCAGTCATAATATTTAAGCTTCGCAATTCTTTTAAAAAGCTTAGACCATCAAGTTTAGGCATATATTGATCTAATATTATTAAGTTCACTTCTTTTTCTTTAATTAACCCTAAGGCTTCCTTTCCATTGTTGCATACACCTATTACAGCAAATTCATCTATGCTCTCTACGTATTTTCTATTGATTTGAGCAACCATTGGATCATCCTCAACAATTAAAACCTTAATCATATCAATTTAATCCCCCTTTGGAATAATTACCTTAACCTCTGATCCTTTGGTAGGTTCTGTGAATAAATAAATTTCTCCCTTTAAATTATCCAGTATCCCTTTAACAATAAAAAGCCCCCTTCCTCTGTTTTCTCCTTTAGTAGAAAATCCACTTTCACATATGTGTTCAATGTTTTCTCTTTCAATTCCATATCCTGTATCAATAACCTTTACAACTATGCTTTTATCACTTTCTAATATGAGTATTTCTACACTCTTCTCATCCTTTTCAGTTATACTCACAGCCTCAATAGCATTTTCAAGTAGATTACCCACTATGGTAACCATATTATGGCTATTAATTTTACCAACGCATTTATTCAATACACTTTTAGGATTAATACTTAAATCCACCCCCATTTCCTTAGCTCTACTTATTTTCCCTAGCATAAGAGCTGCCACTGTAGAATCTTTAATTTTATTAATTACAATGCTTGTTTTCTGTTGATGAATCTTTGTTTGGTTAATTATATACCTTTTAGCTTCATCGGTTTCTCCAATATGAATCAATCCTAAGATTACATGAAGCTTGTTTAAAAACTCATGGTTATTAGCTCTTAGTGCCTCTACCACTTGTTTTACTCCCGTTACCTCTTCTGCAAGCCTTGTCAATTCTGTTTTATCTCTGAAAATCGTTACAGCTCCAATGACTTTCTCTTTTTCTAATATAGGAATTCTATTAGTTAGTATTATTGTATCATTTATTATCATTTCTTTGTTGTACTGAGCTTCACCAGATAAAAACACTTCCGATAAATTGGAATTAGGTATTAGTTTAAAAACATCTTCTCCAATAATATCTTCTTTTCCTCCCAAAATATCAATAGCTGCACTGTTATAAAGAGTGATTTTAAGATTTTCATCTACAGCTATTATCCCTTCATCTAAGGAATCCAAAACTTCTTGTTTTTGAATGAACAATTTCGATATCTGCTCTGCTTCATATCCTAACAATGAATTCTTTACGCTATTTGAAATTATTAATGAACTAACAGTACCAATCATCAACCCTGAAGTAACCACTAGTATCATTGCAACTAATACTTCATAGTTATATCTTTCTATATTTTTCATAGTTACTTTTGCAGTTACATAGCCTACAGGTAAATTATTTTCATCTCTCACTGGTACAAATGTAATAATAAGCCTCCCAAAATTCTCTATCATATCTTTTAGATATATGTTGTTTTTTAAGGCTGCTTCCTCACCTATGCTTATATCCTTACTAACTCCAATCTCTTCTAAATCAGAATTTGCATATGTATTTCCACTTAAATCCATTATGACTATTTGGTCTATATTTTTAGAGGATACTGCTATATCTTTTATGTATTTTTGTAAAGGTTCTTTTTCTCCTTTATTTTTTAGAATTTCTATAACCATTGGGGATTTTGAAAGTATTTTAGTAGTATTCATTAAGTTAATTTCCATTTCTTTTCTAACCCAAGACATTCTAAGTTTGCTCATGAACACAACAGTTACTGCCAAGGATATAAAAACAACTGTAAAACTTAAATATACTATTTTGGTTTTTAATTTAATATTATTATTAACCATACTTTCTCACCCCAATTTTAAGAAATTACTTTTTACCTGTTTTATAGCTTCCTTCAGCCACATTAAATTTTATATTTTTCCCATCGCTAGTTGCTATAATATCTCCTGCTTCATCCACTCTGTAAATTTTAATCCCCATACTTTTAACTCTATCCATAACTTCTTTATGTGGATGTCCATAATCATTGCCTTTACCAAGAGTGATTACTCCATATTGTGGATTTACTTCTTTTAAAAATGCTGCTGAACTAGAAGTTCTACTTCCATGATGCCCTAACTTAATTACATCTGCTTTGATATCAAAACCATTTTTCATCATTTCTTTTTCTGCTAAAGTCTCTGCATCTCCAGTAAATAAGAAAGAATTATCACCATAAGTAACCTTTAATCCAATGGAATAATTGTTTGTATTTTCATAAGTAGAATTATTAGGTGCTAATATTAAAACTTCTGCATCTCCTAATTTAAAGGTTTCACCCGGGGTTGGAACTGTTGCCTTTAAATTTTTCTTTTTCATGCTAGCAACCACATCTTTGAAAGTTTTTGTATTAGCTGTTGCCTTTGGCATGTACATTTTTCCTATGTCAAAATTATCTATAACCACATCAGTTCCCCCAATATGGTCCTCATGGGGATGGGTAGCTATTAAATAATCTATTTTCTTAACTCCTTCTTCTTTTAGATAGCTCACTAATTTATCTGCTGATGCATTAGGTCCTGCATCAATCAACATATAATTATTTTCATATTCTACTAGTATGCCGTCTCCTTGTCCAACATCTATAAAATGAACCTGAAGTTTTCCATTCCCCTTAGCTCCATCCTTTTCAGGGATTAGGTTACTTTCTTCTACACATCCAAATAGAAATAAAGAAAGCACCATAATTAAACTAAATACTACATATTTAACCGCGTTTTTTTTCTTCAAATAATCATCTCCTCTAAACAAAGTATCCTCTAAACCAATTATAGTAATTCATAGGTAAGTTGTACAGTTCATTTCTAAACTAAAGGGCGAAAAGTTAAAATGTAAAAATTAAAAGAGAGAAAACTTAAAAAACCTTTAAGTTTTCTCTCTTTATAATTATCTAGAACAAAATAATAATAAGTTTAAGCAATATATATAAAAATATTTTAGAATAACAGTGACATCTGCTCATATCCACTATCTTCTACAATCTTTAATGCACCATTTTTATATGGTTTTAATATTTCTTCTAAATTCTCATCTCCAGATAACCAAGCTTTCTCTTCCCCTAACTTAAACATAACTGGCATCCTATGATGAATTTCACTCATTTCCTCATTAGCTTCCGTTGTTATAATCGTAAAAGCTTCATAAGCTTGCCCTTTCTCATCTATAAAAGTATCATACAGTGCAGCCATAGAAAAAATTTCTTCATCTTTCAATGAGATTTTATACTTTATTTTACTACCTTTTTCGCCCTTCCATTCATAGAATCCGTTAGCCGGAACTACACATCTATTCTTAAGGACTTTTTTAAACAAGTACTTCTCTTCAATACTCTCACTTCTAGCATTTATGATCAAGTTTTTATTATTTTTTAAGGTAAATCCCCACTTTATGAAATGCAATGTATTATCTCCTTTAATTATAGGAGCCGTATTGCTCGGAAATATTTCTTTTCCACCAAAATATTTCTCACTATCTTCTTTATTTATCAAATCAAAAGATGTTATAACATTTTCTAAATCACCATTTAAGAAAAATCTTCCACACATATATAACCTACCTCTCTTCAACCTCTATACCTGCTATTTTCATTAGGTATAGAGCATTTCTAGTAGTTGATACTCCTTTTCTAAGTTTATAATCAAAGTGTATCTGGTTGTTTTCATAGTATTCCTTGAAATGATAGTTCTTAACTTTAGAATTATGTTCTTCTAAGCTACCTAACTCTAAATCATGAGTAGATACCAATCCCAAAACTTTCTCTTTACTTAGTTTATTTATTAAAATTTTTGCTCCTGTATGCCTATCCACAGAGTTAGTTCCCTTAAATATTTCATCTAGTAAAAAGAATATTGGTTTTTTTGTCTTAACTCCTTCAATAAGTTTATTAATCCTCAACAATTCCCCATAGAAAGAAGATATATTTCTCTCTAGATTATCACTAATTCTCATACAGGTATATATATTCATCAAAGAACAAGTGAATTCCTCGGCACATACTGGCGCTCCTATGTATGCAAGTAAAAGATTTATTCCAGTAGTCCTTAAAAAAGTACTTTTACCAGACATATTAGAGCCTGTTATCAAAAGAATTTTCTCTCCCTCGCCTATAGAAAAATCATTTTTTACTGCTCTATCTCCTAAAAGTGGGTGTCCAACCTTTTTACCTCTTATTATAAGCTTTTCTTTTTGTATAGTTGGAATAGTCCAATCAGGTTTTTCAAAATAAAGGATAGCTATGCTAGATAGAGATTCAAACTCTCCTATAACCTGAAGCCACTCTTCTAAATATTTCCCCCATTTTTCCTTCCACATCTCTAATTTAATCATATGCTTATAATCTAAGAGAAATAAGATATTAAATATAGCATAAAAAAAATTACCTCTATCAGAAATATTTTGAGAAATATTCATTAATTCTTTTATAGCTGTTGAAGCTTTTTCACCTTCATTTTCAACTATTCTTTCCTTCAAGCTTACAAGATATTCAGAACGAAACTTTTCTTTTTCTATTAAACCTATCATATTGTAATAACTCTCTATGTATTTTTTATATAAAAATACAGTTTGCAACGCATAGTTTCTTTTCTTCTTATCATTAAATAATGCTACTATACTTATAAGAATAAAAAATAATGCTCCATAATAATATAACCCTCCTATTAGGAAAGACAATATTATAAATATTATAGTAAATAGCGGTATACTAGTAGTTAAAGTTTTTATATAGTTTTTACTATATAAGTCTTCTCTATCCACACACCAATTTAAAAGTCTATCCACATGTCCTTGTTTATCCTCTTTTAAAATTCCCTCTCCCTCAAATCTTTGTCTCCATCCTATATTATTTCCTAACTCTTTTATAGCTTCCTGTCTCTTTATTATTTCATCTTCACTATAATCAGGGTTTTCTAAAGTACTTTTAAATTTAATTTTTCCCATAAAGGTATTAGTGCAATTGATGTATTGAAATAGGGAACTAATCCCAAATAAATCTAAATCCCCTGAGAATGGATGCTCTTCATCAATATAATCCTCTCCATTTTCTTTAAAGCTTCTCCATTTTCCCTCCACTCTATTTATTCCTTTTTCATTGATATGCATAATTCTTTCCACTAAATTTTTATTTTTGATTAATTTCTCATGTATCTTAGCTAAAAAAAGAAATAAAGTAATCCACAATAAAAATGATATCAAAGTGAAAATATAGCTATTCATTTTACGTGAAATAAAAAAAGAAAATATACACCCTCCTATAAAAGTTACAAATCTAAATATGCTAATTATATTAGCTATTTTCTTTTGTTTATTATACAAAGTATTAAATTTATTTTTTCGCGCTATATATATAGTTTTTCTATCTTTCAATTTTCTTCACCTGCTTACTTTTCTTTAATATCTTCTAATTTATTATGCCATAATTAAATACTTTATCCAATAAATTTGGAAATAAAAGTGCATAAAAAATAAGCTCAAATTTTGAGCTTATTTTGCACTGTAATAGCATCTTTTTGGTGATTCGATTAATTCTTCTTTTTTTAAAGCCTTAATAGCTTTATCCACTTCCGTCTTATCTACTTCTAATTTTTCAGCGATTTCACCTGATTTTAGTGGCTCTGAACCCTTTAGTAAATCTAATACTTTATCTTTTATTTCCATAATAATTCCCTCCTAAGTATATTATTTTCCTTTTCTTACATATATAATAAACAATTATTAATTAAAAATCAATATTAATTAATAATTTGTTTAAAATCTTATATAAATGTCATTCTATACAATCTTTGTAGCCTTCTAACTCTAAAACTACGCTTTGGCATAGTTTATATGTTTCTTCTAATATTATTTCTATTTTTCCTACATACATACCATAATTATCTTCTAATAAATTTTCAAATATATTTATTAAAAAAATTTCATCATCGTTAGAAAACTTTTTCAATTCCTCTAATGTCAATGGGTAAACTCCATTTATAGCAGAATATTTATATCTTAACGCCCACATTAAAGGCTTTAGAATTCTTTTTAATAACTTTTTACTTAAAAGGGATTCCTCTCTTTCATTAATGCATATGAAATGCCTTATTCCCATAATAATGTATACAATTAAATTCTTACTGCCTTCTATAAAATCTTTTTTATTAGGATAAGGTACATTTAAGCTACCATATAAAATCTTCCCATCTGTGCTGTACTGAATAGGAGAATACTCACGAGTAAAATGAGGAAGTAAGCATTCTTTAAATGATGTAATTTGAGGGTTCAGCCTAGGATGAGGATGGAGGGATTTAACTATCTCTCCTACTTTATATAAATCTCCATACTCCACTTCATCTAAGAATACCCATATATCAATATCACTTTTCTTCCTCACTTCACCTCGTGATAGACTTCCTGTAAGCAGTACACAATTTACTCTCTCTTTAAAAGTTTCTACTATCTTATCCCTAAACTCATTTATTTTTTGGTAAGATTCCATATACTCCTCTCCATAAAAATTACTCTAAACTTCATATTTATAAACAATTTTCCCATCGATTATAGTATATAAAGTTTTTGTAAGGCTCTCCAATGGATTTCCATCAAAAATCGCTATATCAGCATCCTTTCCATTATCAATACTTCCAATTCTATCATCTATTCCAATTATTTCAGCGGCATTTATTGTTATTGCTTTTAATGCTTCTTCCTCTGTCCATCCAGCTTTAGCAGCAAGTCCTGCACACATTGATAAATACTCAATAGGAACTACGGGATGATCTGTTGTTATAGCTACTTTAATTCCTTTTCCATTCAATATTCCTGGAGTAGTAAAGTTTTTATTTTTAACCTCTATCTTACTTTTAAATGTAAGAGTCGGTCCAACTATAGCAGGAAACTCAGACTCTTTTATATATTCTGCAACAAGATCTCCTTCTGTACAATGATCTAATGTCATCATCACATCAAATTCCTTGGCAATTCTTATAGCTGTTAATATGTCATCAGCCCTATGAGCATGAGCCTTTAGAGGTATTTCCTTTTGAATTACTGGTATTAAAGCCTCCATCTTTAAATCAATGTCAAAACTCTCTCCCTTTGAAGCTGCTTCATCTTTTTTATTCTTATAATTTTTAGCCTTTACTAGAGTCTCTCTTAACAATGCCGCCGTAGCCATTCTAGTTATTGGCATTTTCCCCTTAGAGTTATATACTCTTTTGGGATTTTCTCCAAAGGCAATTTTCATAGCACTGGGAGCCTTTACTACCATTTTATCTACACAAATTCCGCAGGTTTTAATAATTGCAAATTGTCCCCCTATTACATTTGCACTTCCTGGTCCCGTCATTACAGTAGTTACTCCACCCTTCAATGCTTCATGGAATGCTGTATCAAAGGGATTAATTCCATCTATAGCTCTTAAATGTGGCGTTATTGGATCAGTGACCTCATTTATATCGTTTCCTTCAAAACCCATACCTTCTTCAATTAAACCAATATGACAATGAGCTTCTATAAATCCTGGTGTAACCCATCCCCTTTTAGCATCTATAACCTCACATTTTCCATGAATTTTTATATTTTCTCCAACTTCAATTATTTTTCCATCCTCTATTAATATGCATCCATTTTCATAGTTTTTCCCGTTCATAGTAATTATTTTTCCATTTTTAATTAACAACAACAAAACCCATCCCCTTTATATATTTTTAAGTATACATGTATATTTATATGTTTATAGCTTTATGTTTATATGCATGTAAATTTATATTACCATACTTTTCCCCTTATTTTCACGTATATAATATAAAGATAATAGTTTAAGGAGGTTATTAATTTATGAAAAAATCCATAAAATATCTTGTTGGATTATTAGTGATTTTATTCATATTTACATCCTGTGGCTCTTCAAAAAAATCTCATGATGAATATTCTAGCTCAGTAAAAAATGAACAAACTGAGATTTATAGCCCTGAAGAAAAGGATTCTTCTATATCTATGGAGAAAACTAAAAAAGATTCCTCTTCTACTACAGAACTAGTAGATAGAAAAACCATACAAAATGCCACTATAGAAATACAAACCTTAAATTTTGATAACAGTACTCTAGAATTATCTAACAAGGTAAAATCCTTTGGAGGGTATATAGAAAATTCCAATATTACGGGAAAAAGAATCGATAATGATCCCTCTATGGGAAGTAGATATGCTGAAGTATCTATAAGAATTCCAGTAAAAAAATTTGATGAGTTTATTAAAGATCTTCAAAGTCTTGGAAATATCACTAACCAGCATATAAATACTACCGATATTACTTCTCAATATTTTGACACTGAGGCACGTCTTAAATCTTTAAAAATACAGGAAGAGAGACTTTTAGAGCTACTAAAAAAATCCGGTGAACTAAAGGACATACTAGAAATAGAAAAAGAGTTAGAAAGAGTTCGTTATGAAATAGAAACTTTGACTGGAACATTAAAAAAATGGAATAATCTAATAGAATACTCCACTTTAGATATAAATTTATACGAAGTACAAAAATATAAAAAAGCAAACCCTCTATCCTTAAAAGATAAAGCATACTATGGGTTTATTTCCTCAGTAGAAAACGTAATATATTTGCTTAAATTATTTATAATATTTATTATATCATCAATACCTTACTTGATAGCTATACTACCATTTATATTTATATTTAAGTATTTAGGTAAAAATAAAAAATTAAATTTTAAAAACTTATTTAAAAGAAACAAAAAAGATATTTAAATTATAAAATGTTTATTGTTTGTTAATATATTCATAATTTAAATTTAATATTTTACTTATATAATAAATTTAAAGAAAAAATAATAATACAATTTTTAGTTTAAACCAGACCTCCCCCTATGAACGGAAGATATATCTTCCGTTTTTTTATTTTCAAATATATCAATACCTTTAAATTAATGCTGTTTTTTCAAAAAAATTTCCACCTTTTCTTTAGGCAATGGTCTACTTAAAACATATCCTTGTATCTTATCACAATTCTGTACTCTTAAAACTTGAAGTTGAATCTCTTCTTCTACCCCTTCTGCTACAACATCTATTTTCATTTTGTGGGCAAGTTGAATTATTTCAGCAGTTATAGCATCCTCAACAGAACCATTTCTTACATCATCAACAAAACTTTTGTCGATCTTCAAAGTATCTATTGGAAGTTTCTTCAAATAGCTCAAAGAAGAATATCCCGTACCAAAATCGTCTAGAGACACTCCAACCCCTAGATCTTTAAGAGATTTTAGCTTTTCCGCTACAGAGTCTATAGATTTCATTAAGGTACTTTCTGTTATTTCGATATTTAACAGCTCTGGCTTCATATCATATTTCTCCAGAGTCTCCTTTATAAAAAATATAAAATCCTTTTGCTGCAGCTGTATTGAAGATACATTTACTGATATAACAATTTCATCATAACCTTTTCTCTTCCATTCCATGTACTGATTGCACACCGTTTCTATTACCCATTTCCCAATGGATACTATAAGACCAGTGCTTTCTGCTAAAGGAATAAAATATGCCGGAGATACTAAACCTCTCTTAGGATGATTCCATCTAATTAATGCTTCTGCACCAATAATTTTTTCCGTCTTTAAATTCATTTGAGGTTGGTAATATAGCTCGAATTCATCATTTTCAATTGCTCTTCTTAAATCAGCCTCAAGTTTTGTTTTTTCTAAAATTTCTTTATATATACTAGTGTTAAAGAACTCATAAGTATTTCTACCTTTTTCTTTAGCAGCATACATAGCGGTATCCACATTTCTAAGCAATGAAAAAGCATCTTCTCCATTACTAGGGTATATATCTATTCCAATACTAACTGTAGTATATATCTCATGTTCTTCTATACATATTGGCCCTTGAAAATGGTTTAGTATTTCTTTTGCAAAGATTTCAGCCTCTTCTTTTGTTCCATTCATATTTTTTATGATTAAGAACTCATCTTCTCCTACTTTACATAAGATATCTTTTTTATTAATAAATTTTTTTATCTTTTCGCTAACGGTTATTAAAAGTTTATCTCCAAATTTATGACCTAAGGTATCATTTATATTTCTAAAGTTATCCAAATCCACTAGAAATAAAGCAATTCTGCTTTCACCATTATATGTTTTTATTTTTTCACCAATTATTTCTTTCGAACAATGAAAATTAGGCAGTCCCGTCAGTCTATCATAGTAAGCCAATTGTTTTATTTTTTCTTCGTAGTTTTTTCTATCAGTTATATCGGATAGGGAACCTGCCATTCTAATTGCTTTTCCATCCTCATCTCTTAAAAGCTTTCCTCGAGTTAAAACCCATTTGTATTCACCGCTTTTTATTTTTAACCTATATTCACTAAAGAAGTAATCACTACCTCCTCTTAAATACTCCTTAAAAGCATTTAGCGTGTCATTTAAGTCTTTAGGATGTATCAGCCTAGTCCATCTGCCTATTATGCTTAATTTAGGATTCAAAACCTCTAAGGGTATTTTTTCTTTCCATTTCTCAGATATAAAGAATTTATTATTTGTAAAATCCCAATCCCATAAAGCGTCATTGGCCCCTTCTACTGCCAGCCTATATCTTTCTTCACTAACCCTTAGAGCTTCTTCATTTCTTTTCAACATTTCATATTGATTTTTAAACTCTTCCTCCATTACACCTAAGTTAGTGCATATATGACATACCTTATCAAGTTTTGAATCCATAGCAATCCCCATAAATAACACCTACTCATTATAATTATGTAATATATATATTTTACCAAGTATATATTACCATAAATTGAATGAATTTTTAATATTTAGACAATAAAAATATCAAATTTTACATTTTTTATTAATATATTTTCGATTTAGTTATAATTGTCTATGATATAATACACTTTTTCTGCCATAAAATTAATAATAGTTTTTTTGCCTTCATAAGGAATGTAGGATAGAACTTCTCTTAAATTTTTTTCTTTTATAATATCTATTCCACTATATATAAATTCTATTATTTTAAATGAGTTGTCCTCATTTTCCACATAATTTTGTATGCCATTTATTATGTTGTCGCATAAATTATCTACATTTATAAATTTTCTTATGGCAATATTTACTCCTGCCATCATCTTATCTATTTCTCTTCTTAGAGTATCTTTCACACTATCTTTTTTTATGAAATCTTTTATATATCTCAATACTTCATCTTTATTGTTGTAAATATAAACTTTAAGTATATTTTCAAATCCTTGAGGTAAAACATCTTTAAGCTTTTTACCGCTATTCTCAGAAGAATTAAACTCTTCAGCTATGATGGAATTTATTTTTTCCTGAGTAAATTTATTGTTATCTATGGTCTCTAACAGCTTTTTATATTCTCTAATTATAGTTTTAAATTCCTCTTCGTTCTCTGCGTCTCCATCCATATCTATTCTTAATTGACTTATCCTATCAGTAATCAAATTTTTTATACTCTCTAATTCTAATTCATTTAAATTCACAAGCATATAATCACCTCATAATTTTTATTTTATATATTTTAAAGGTTTATTTTCCTTCCATGGTGCGTACTCCTTGGCAAATATAACTCTATCATAATAACTTGGATGACTATAGTACCACACCTCATAAATTTTACTAACCTTTGGTAAGCTTAAACTATTTTCATGAAGTTTAATAGTAGAGGTTATTGTAGAAGAATTATCTTTAGTGAGTTCAAGAGCATACCTATCCGCTTCCCTTTCTACATATCTAGAATAAGTATTGGTTATAGGATTAGCTAAAAATAAAAATATATTAAGTAATAAGATTATCAAAGGCATCGCTCCAACATCTATAATTCTTCTTACTCCAAGTACATCTCTCCACTTATGCAAAATCCAAAGCAAAGATTTATTTACTAGGTATAAAACTAAAGTAAAGAGAGCTCCTCCTAAAACTATGGACTTCCACACATGGCCCATGACATAATGACCTATTTCATGGGCTGTGATTGACAATGTTTCTCCTTGAGTCAAATTATTTATAGTAGTATCCCATAAAACAATTCTTTTAGAGTTAAATACACCAGTCATATATGCATTCATTTCCTTTGTGTCTACACTTTTGTTCACCTGGTACACCTTACTATTACTTATATCGGCTATTTTTAACTGTTCCTCAATTTTAGTTTGCAGATCTTTATTTTGTATAGGCGTATACTGATTGAATATAGGATCTATATACATAGGGGAAATAAATGTAACAAATATTAATACTGGTATAGATAAAAGTCCATTATAGAGCCACCATCTCTTTGGGCTTTTATTAATAATAAAATATGGAACCCAAAGAAACATAGAGGTAATCAGTGTATTAATAGTAAATCCTTTTAAGTAATCACTAAACCATTTATAAAAGGTTTGATTAGACAATCCGAAATTATGCCTATGAACAAAGCTTCTATAATAGTCTAAGGGAAAAGTTATAATGCAGCTTATCAGTGTAAAGAAAATAAAGAATAATGCAAGCTGAATAATATAGTTTTTACTTATTCTCTTTACGAATTCACTTAACTTTTTCGATAGGCCACTTAATATGAAGATAACAGGTATAGCAAAGCTTAATATTAAATTAGCAGACCAAATATTTAAATTTATTTTTCTGTAATTTATAGCCTTATCTGATACTTTTGCAATACTGGCTTTAGTATCACTGTCTAAAATAACAGTATAAGAATTATCCTTCTTTAGTTTTTCCATATTTGAGTTTTCAAAGTATCTAACTGAAAAAACAAATAAAAATATCAAAGTAAAGAATACAGTCAAGGTCAAGTAAAGTGATTTTTTCAACTACATCCCTCCCTTATAACCATTATATTATAAAAGATAGATATATATAATCTAATGTGAGTATTTAATTGCTCTATTTAACATTTTAAGCATAAAAAACATTCCTATAGAGTTAATACAAGTAGCAATTATTACTGTAGGATATAGTGCAGCAAAAGTAGCAGGCAATCCTACCATTAATAAAGCAAGTAGTAAAAACACAGTTCCACTTACTAATGTGCCCAAAAACGTTGTAATAATTACTCCCTTACTGCTATCTAATTTTATATTAAATATTTTCATAAAAATATAAACAAACTGTGATGTTATTATCTTATCTATAAAGTTTGGTATTTGTCCTCCTGGAAAAGTTGTAGTAAGAGCTGTAAGTATTCCTGAAATTACTCCAATAACAAATACGAATTTATAATCTTCAACAAAGGTTAAGGATACAAACATCATTAAAAGTAAGAAATCTGGCTTCATTCCAAATATAAAGTTTGGTGAGATTTGGTGCAAAAGTAAACCTGCTGCTAGCAATACTGAACTCAATACAAATTTTTTCAATGTCATAATAAAGACCCCTTTCAATTTTTATAATTTATATTTACAAAAGCGCGCTTAAGTTTTTATACAATAAAAAAACTCCGCCCTAAAAAATAGGGCGAAGTATTATTCGCGGTACCACCTAAGTTATGCTAAAAAGCACATCTCTCATTCGGATACAATCATATCCTAGCCTTTTTAACGGTAGGTTTCCGGTAACCACTACTCTCCATAAAGGATTTCAATTTACTTCTATGAGGTCCATTCATTAAAACCTATACTATGGAGATCGCACCATCCTCCACTCTCTGAGAATAATCAATTTTAACTACTCTTCCTCATCAATGAATTTAAACATGTTATTAATTTTGGTTCTTAGTTTATCACTTTATTTCAAAATTTTCAAGAGGTATTTTTTATTTTACTATATTTTTTCCTGCTATTTTACCAAAAACTATAGTATCAGGAAGAGCATTTCCTCCTAATCTATTTCCACCATGTATACCACCAGTTACTTCGCCAGCTGCGTATAAACCTTGAATAATTTCTCCTGACTTATTTAACACTTGGGTTTTTTCATTTATTTTTAATCCACCCATGGTGTGGTGAACTGCTGGATGTCTCAAAGTTGCATAGTATGGTGCTTTTTCTATTTTATTATTCCACAATGTACGATTAAAGGAGTCTTTTTTATTTTCTACAGCTTTATTGAACTCATCTATTGTTTCTTGTAATACTTTTTCATCAACTTTAATTTTTTCTGCTAATTCTTTTATGGAATCAGCTTTTATTACTACTCCCTTTTGTATTAATTCCTCTATATTATCACCAAGCTCATTCTTCTCTTTTATTATTTGAGAGTCATTTATCATGTAATATTGTCCGTCTTTTTGTTTCATTATTGCTTCACATAACTTGTCTCTTCTGTTATCTTCATTTATAAATCTTTTTCCATCTTTATTTATAAACACAGAGTTTTCTACGTTTATGGTTGGTCCAGTAAGCTCTATAGCCATTGGAAGTAACTGAATATACTCCATACCAACTAAATCAGCACCTACTTTCTCTCCCATAACTATACCATCCCCTGTAGCTCCTGGATGATTAGTAGTTGGTTTATCGGCTGTTAGACCTGGAACATATTTTGTTCTCATTTCTACATTAGCAGCAAATCCTCCTGTTGCTATAACCACCCCTTTTTTCCCTCTTAATTCAAGTGGGTTTTTATCTTTATCTTCAGCCTTAACTCCTACCACTCTATCATTTTCAACTATAAGCTCTGTAGCCTTTGTATTAAGCAATATTTCAACGCCTAATTTATCTCCCGCTTCTTTTAATGTATTCATATATCCTGTTCCTGCTGAATCTGAGGCTTGATGAGTTCTTGTCCATAAAGATCCTACCACGGAACCTATTTTTTCGTTAAATTTCATACCATAGGATTGCAACCATTTCTTTCCTTCAAGAGAACCTTCAACAAGAATTTTAACTAATTTTTCATCTGCCTTTTTATCTCCACCTTCAAAAGTTTGTTTAAAATGTTTCTCTATTGAATCTTCTATCCCCTGAGCCTTTTGATTTTCTACATCAACTGCATTATATGCTCCACCGGATCTAATGGTATTTCCACCTATCATAGGCATTTTTTCTAATACAATTACTTTAGCTCCTTCTTCTGCCGCAGCAACAGCAGCGGACATCCCAGCGCCCCCTGCTCCAATTACTATAATATCTGCCTCTTTTTTAACTAATTCTTTTTTTGATGAATCATCACTTCCAGATGCCTTTTTTAATTCATCAATATTGCCACCAGCATTTTTAAGTGCTAAAGTTATAGCTTCTATAACCCCGTTACTTGTCACTGTAGCACCTGAAATAGTATCTACAGCTAAACTTTGCTTCTCTATTATCTCCTTTGGTATATCATTTAAAGCTGGATCACTTAAGCCCTTAGTTTCTTTATGTTCTAATATTTTTATATCTTTTATTTTCTCTTCGTCTACTTCTACTTCTAACTTAATATTTCCATTATGTCCCTTGGCTTCAGCAATGTATTTTCCTGATTTAAATTTTGCTTTATCCCCAGAAGCATTTTTACTCCCTCCACAACCTACTAGAGAGAACATAAAAATTAAAGTCATCACCATTGACAGTTTTTTAAATCTTCTCATTTAATACATCCCCTTTTTAACTTTGTTATATTTTATACAAACATTATATTACATTTTGCCAGTATTTATCAATAAGTATGATTAAACATTAGATATTAATTATAATTTTTTATAAAAACAGCATTTATTCAATAAAAAAACAAAGTACTAGAGTAATCATTACCCTAATACTTTGTTTTTTTATTAACATTACTTGAATATATGCATAAGGTTATTAAACGTATCTTTTTCTTCTTTTATTCTATCTTCATTTCCTAGAACACATATATATTGCTCTTTCATGCAATCTCTAGCTATAGGTGCTAATTTTTTAATATCATCCACTTTTGTGTCTAATATTTCTTCTCTCTCCCTTTGAATATCCTCATCTTTAACTCCACTAAAATAATTAGCTGAAGCCTTATCACCTTTCATAGATGCTGTAAGAGGAGAATCCACATCACTTACCGTTCCAATTATATATTTTGTCATACCTCTTTCATCTTCCGTAAAATTTTCTATATATTCGAAAGATTTATCATAAACATTTAATGTGTTTTTCAAATGAGGATCTCTATAAGATACGAAATACATATTACCATTTCTATTAAATCCTCCAAAGCATCCATAAGCTCCACCTTGAACTCTTACTTTATTCCATAAGTAGTCAAAGCTTACAATTGTCTTCAATACCTGCATTGTACCTGTATACTTATATCCTAGCTTTTTGAAGTTATATCCTTTTGCATTATATTGTACCTTTCCTGATGTCATTAACCCTTCATTTTCAGGTTTTAAATCAAAACTATAGGAAGACTTTTCAAAAGCATTATCCCCAAGTCCCTTCACTAAACTAGGAAGCTCCTTTTGAAATTCTTTATAATCTTCTTCTTCTAAAGTAAGGCTTATTGTTACATTTTCCTTATTGAATATTAATTTGCATAGCTTATTTAAATTGCTTTCTATCTCTGCTTTTTTACTTTCAAAATTTTCTTCAAGGTCTACTACAAAATGATATAAGTTTATTCCAGATACCCTCTCTAAATATGCTCCTACTGCTGAGTAGTAAGATGCTACCCTTCCTGCAGCTATCATATGTCCTCTATCAAATATAGTCATTTCCATTCTTGATTTTAGTTCTGAAAGTATTTCTTTAATCCTTCTGCTATCATCAAATTTACTGCTTCCAATTTCCTCTAACAATAACTTAAATAAATCACTTATTTTTGAAACTAGAGCTTTTGCTTTTACTTTAAGCATAGGAGTAAATTCATCCACATTAACACTATTTGAATAAGCTGTTGCTGAGTAATAAATTCCTCCAGTATTTATGTTTACTTCCTTTGATAAATCTTCATAATCATGTTTCTCCGTGCTTACTTTGCCTAGAATTCCGGATAATAATCCTATATATGGGATTAACTCCTGTGGAACATTTGCAGTGTTAAAGTATAAATCTACATAGGCAATTTTGTTTGTAAATATATCATGTTTTAATACCTTTATTCCACCTTCATCTAAAACTTCTATAGGAAGTTTTTCCGCTTCTCTATTTATATCTTCTATTGATAAAAGAGGAATCTTTTCTATGTTTTCTTGTGAATCTGGAGTATTCTGTCTCTTAACCAGTTCTTTAGTTTCATCTAGGATTTTTTTCAATTCATCCTTTGATAATCCTTCTTTATAAGCTTTTAATTTTTCTTTTGTATTTCTGTCCTTCTCTTCTGCAAGACCCTTTTTAGGTTTTACAATTAAAAGTGAACTGTGATCACTCTTTAATAGATATTCATTTATAAGCTCTTCAAAATATCCATTTTCTGCTCTTTCTTTTATTTTCTTTAGCTGTGGCTCATAATTTAAATGCATTAAAGGGTGATGATCATAAAGCCAGCTATCCATGCACTTTATACCATATATAAGTCCCTTAGGATATCCACCATAGTCAGCTTCTCTTAAATAAAATTCTTTAATATTCAATGAGGATTGAATCAATTTTTTATCTATACCTTTATCCACCAATTCTTTTAAAGTGGTGAATACTAGGTTTTTAAATTCATCCTTTTTCTGCTCATTTGAGTTTTTAACTATTATACTCAACGTAGGTTGAAGCACACTATTATCAAAACTGCCGAATACATCTTTACCTATACCGCTTTGTATAAGTGCCTTTTTAAGTGGCGCTGCTGAAGTTTCCAATAATAAATGTTCTAAAATCTCAAAAGCTAAATATAACTCTTCATCTGTTACCTTTCCAACAACAAAGTTTAAACTTAAGAAGGTTTTATCTCCCTCTCCTTCATTTTGAGAAATAGGATATTCCACTACATTTTCAACCATATTTCCAAAAGGTTTTTGAAGGGCTATTGAAGAATCTACATCAATCTTTTTAAAATCTTTTAAATAATTATCATTTATAAAGCTTAACTCCTCTAAAGTATCTCCATCACCATATAAGAATATATAGCTGTTTGATGGGTGATAGTATTTCTTGTGGAAGCTAATAAAATTTTCATATGTAAGTTCTGGGATGTGGTCTGGATCTCCTCCAGATTCTACTCCATAAGTAGTATCTGGGAATAAAGATTCAGGTATTTTTCTCATAAGTATAGATTCCGGCGAAGAGAAAGCACCTTTCATTTCGTTATATACTACTCCCTTATAGGTTATTTCACCTTCCGTACTTTCTAAATCATGGTGCCAACCTTCCTGCATAAATATTTGAGGATATTTATATATATTTGGATATAAAACTGCGTCTAAATACACATCCATTAAATTAAAAAAGTCTTTTTTGTTCTTACTAGCAACAGGATACATTGTCTTATCCGCAAAAGTCATGGCATTTAAAAAAGTATTCAATGATCCCTTTATAAGTTCTACAAAAGGCTCCTTTGATGGAAATTTCCTTGAACCACATAAAACTGAGTGCTCTAATATATGAGCTACACCTGTGCTGTCCTGTGGGGGAGTTCTAAAGCTTATTGAAAAAACTTTATTATCATCTTCATTTTCTAGTTTTAACAATTTTGCTCCTGTAGCCTCATGTTGAAAAATTAACGCTAGTGAGTTTACCTCTTCTACGTTTTTTTTATCCACCAGTTTAAAACCACTATAAATATCACCTATTTGAAAATTCATTGCATTACCTCCTAATATTTTATTAACATTATAATAAATTCCTCATAAAATATATTATAGGCAATAAATATACAAAAAAATATTAATTTTATATAAATTTATTTTATATTTATTAATCAAGTGTATTTAAACTTATAAATAACTTATTGACTAATTATGTTATTACTGTTATTATTTTATTAATATAAGTCGAATATTGTATTAAGGAGGATTCACTAAATGAAGTCAACAGGTATAGTTAGAAAAGTCGATGAACTCGGAAGAATAGTAATTCCAATTGAATTAAGAAGAACATTGGATATTGAGATAAAAGATTCTTTAGAAATTTTTGTAGATGGTGAGCAGATAATACTAAAAAAATATAACCCTTCATGTATATTCTGCGGCGATGCAAAGAACATTAAGCACTATAAAGGAAAAATTGTATGCCAAAACTGTCTAAATGAATTAAAAGAAGATAAATAAGATTATCATAGCTTGCAGAGAATTTTTGCAGGCTATTTTTTATTTAATATTATTAATCTACATAATACTACTAATTTACCTAATATTAATCATTATTGCAATATTATATACTAAAAATTAAATTTGTTCATTAATAATTTACAATTTAGCTTTTAATTAAGTATATAATAAATAGTGAATTGAGGTGAACTTTTTTGGATAAAAAAATAAAAATAAAAATATCAAATAATGCTTATAATCAATTAGTAGATTTATTTAAATACGATGATGAATATAATTGCTTAAAATTAACATATAACCAAGGCTGTTGCAAAACTCCAAAGGTTTCAATCTTCCTAGACACAATAAAAGAAATGGACTTTGTAGATAAGGTTGAAGATATATCTATAGTCTACAATGAAGAACTTGCAGATAAAGTAAATGAAATACAGCTAATATATACAAATAAAGGATTCATGGTAAAAGCCACTTCTTTAAATGAAACAAATGAAAGTAAAGGCTGTGCTTCCAATGCTAATTGTAATGGCTGTAGTAAAGCTGGCAAAGGATGCCCTAAGCTTCAAGCGAATGTATAAGCAATATTATAAAATATAAATGAACTGAGGTATATAGTGGGAGTGCCTTTTTTGAAGGGACGTCCCTATGTACCTCAGTTCTCATTTTTGGATACCATAATTATCTTTGCAGAAACTTATAAATGTGAAAACAATTTATAGATACAACAAATAAAAAATGCTATTTAAACTATACATATTCAACTACTTTATCAATAAACAATATACCTTCTAAATGATCAATTTCATGGCAGAAACATTTTGCCAAATCTCCTGTACCTGTTACTATGATTTCTTCACCATTTTCATTTAATGCTTTTACAGTTACCTCGTATGGTCTTAAAACATAACCCCATTTGTTAGGAATACTCATACATCCCTCAATAACTTTTTGAGAACCTTCTTCTTTAATTATTTTAGGATTAACTAGTTTTATAAGTCCTTCCCCCATATCAATTACTACAAGTTTCTTTAGAATCCCCACTTGACAAGCCGCTAATCCACCGCAATTCTCTATATTATACATGGTATCAGCCATATCATTAAGTATTTGCCTTACTCTGTCGTCTACCACTTCAACTTCTCTGGACTTTTTTCTCAAAATATCATCCTCTAAATATCTAATATTTCTTAAAGCCATTTGTTTTAACCTCACTTATTGTTATTAATATCTTCTACTACTTTATCAAAGCTATCATATATTTTACCATTGTTATTTTCTATCATACCTATTACGTATTGATTGAATCCCCAAGGAATATAATTACTTTCATATTGATTAGAAGTAGTTTTTCTTATATCAGATAAATGTGCTTTTATCTCCTTTTTAGGAATATATCTCAATATGTCTTCTAATGTGTAACCTTCTTCGGCTAATTGATGAATATAGTTACAAGCCCAAGCAATGCCTAACTCCGCCATCACTCCTTCGTCTTTGGTAGATATATCTGCTACTATTACATCAGATTTTAATATTTTTTCAGTATCCATTGTAAATATATCGTCAGCAGTAGGCAGTTTTGATTTATCATTGCAAGGAGCTTCTATAGGATTGTAGAATTCAATATTTGTATTTTTTAATTGTTCTCCTTCATACAATCTTTGCTTAACATCTGCTTCATTGAATAAACCTCCTGCTATATACCCTTGTTTATCTGTTTCATAATTAATTAAAATTTTTTTCATACACAACTTCTCCTTTATTTGCATATAGACTACTTATTTAATCATCTACACTATATTTCTTCTTTATATTTTATATAGTAAAAATATTGCTTACTATATTTTTTCAAGTTATTATTAATAATTTCTTTTATTTTTGCCCCTATTTAACTAAAAATTTTCTTTAGAAGTGCCTTTTAGAAAATTCATATTATGATTTCCTTTCACTCTCCTCAAAAAGAAATATCTCCTCAATAGTGCTATCATATAATTTAGCAATATCATAAGCCAACCAAATAGATGGTTCAAATTTTCCTGTTTCGATTGCATTAATAGCCTGTCTTGATACACCTACAAGTTTTCCAAGCTGTTCTTGAGTAAGCCCACGAGCTTCTCTAAATTCTCTTACTCGATTCTTCATATCCTCACTTCTCCTATGTAATGTTAACCTTACATAACAACTATATATCTATATAATCTCCATGTCAAGTTAACCTTACATAGAGATTATATAATAATAAAAAAAGAATTTGCTCAACAATGTGTTTCACAAATTCAATAAATATTATATCAGATATTTTATTTAAACTTAGCTTTTAGCCCTTTTATTATTTTTTTCTCTTTAATATTTTTTAAAAATATAAAAATTTTACCTAGTTTCATTTTTGATTATGTGAACAAATTCTTTAATATTATTGCTACACATAAGCCGAATATATTTTTTTATGATGTTTATATCTAAATCCCACCATTTACTTTCTAATAACATTTGTATTTCTTCTTGCGAAAATCTTTTCTTTATTTCTTTAGCTGGATTTCCAGCAACTATTGTATAAGATTCAATATCCTTAGTAACTACTGCTCGCGACCCTATAACAGCACCATCACCAATTTTAACTCCAGGCATTATCATAGCTTCAGTTCCTATCCATACATCATTTCCAACAATAGTATCTCCCTTCTTTTTAAATCCATCTAAAGCATTTTCATTAAGGTCTGGTGTATAAAAAAATGGATATGTTGTAATCCACTCATGTCTATGTCCTTGATTACCAGCCATTATAAATGTTGCTCCAGAACCAATAGAGCAAAACTTTCCTATTTTAAGTTTATCTACTCCATCCATATCTGGCGAAAGATATCTAACACAGTGATCTTCAAAGTGTTTTTCATGATAATATCCTGAATAATATGTGTAGTCTCCAACTTCTATATTTTTATTTGTTATATGGTCTTTAACTATATAACCATTCATCCAAGTTTCAAAAATTTTATTTTCCAAATTTAAACACCTCTATTTTATATTATTACGTTATTCTTTAGTCTTTAAATAGATTAGCTACTGCTTTTTGAATCTATAAATATAAATTTAAAAAACAGTAGCCCACTCCTCACAGTTCCATATATCCGTTACGATATCTCTATAAAATTCTATTTCGTGACATACTAAAAGTATACTTCCTTCATATTTTTTTAGAGCTCTCTTGAGTTCATCTTTTGCTTCCACATCTAAATGATTTGTTGGCTCATCTAGGACTAGTATATTTGTAGGTTTATTTATAAGCTTACATAGTCTTACCTTGGCTTGTTCTCCCCCACTCAATATGGATACTGTGCTTTCTATGTGTTTATTTGTTAGTCCGCACTTAGCTAATGCACTTCTTATTTGATATTTATTATATCCTTGAAGGTCATTCCATACTTCATCTATAACACTGTTAGTATTTAATTCTTTAATTTCTTGCTCAAAGTATCCTATCTTTTGATAATCTCCTACTTTAACTTCTCCACTTATAGGTTTAATTAATCCCATTAAACTTTTTAATAATGTAGATTTTCCTAGACCATTGGCTCCAACTAAGGCAATCTTTTGTCCTCTTTCCATTGTTAGATTTAGAGGTTTGCTTAGCGGTTTACTATATCCTATAACTAAATCTCTTACTTCAAAAATCATCTTTCCTGATGTTCTAGCTGACTTAAATTTAAACTGTGGTTTTGGTTTTTCACCTGCAATATTTATCTTTTGCATTTTATCTAACTTTTTTTGTCTAGCACTGGCCATGCCTCTCGTTGCAGCTCTTGCTTTATTTTTTTTAACAAAGTCTTCAAGCCGAGCAATTTCTTCCTGTTGTCTTTCATATGCAGATTTTAATTGCTTTTTATTTATTTCATATGCTTTTGTAAAATTCTCATAACTACCTATATATCTTGTTAATGATTTGTTTTCAATATGACATATTATATTAACTACGCTGTTTAAGAATTGTACATCATGTGATATTAATATGAATGCATTTTGATAGTTTTTTAAATATGTTTTCAACCATTCTATATGATTTTCATCAAGATAGTTTGTAGGTTCATCTAGTAATAATATATCTGGGGCTTCTAAAAGAAGTTTAGCTAATAAAAGCTTAGTTCTTTGTCCACCACTTAAGTCTGTAACTTCATTATCTAATCCTAAGTTTCTAAGTCCAAGCCCTGCTGCAACTGCTTCTATCTTAGAATCTATGCTATAAAATCCATTGTTATTTAAGGTATCTTCAATATCAGCCGCTTGTTGAAGAGCTTTGCTCATTTCTTCTTCATTCATTTCGCCTACTCTATCATATAAATTCTTCATCTTCCTTTCCATATCAAAGAGATATGAAAAAGCTTCTCTTAACACAGATTTTATAGATTTTCCTTCTTTAAGCTCAGTATGCTGGTCCATATATCCAATTCTAACTTTGTTACTCCACTCTATTTTCCCTTCATCTGGCATCAATTTATTTGTTATAATGTTCATAAAAGTTGACTTTCCTTCACCATTATCCCCTACAAGTCCTACATGTTCTCCCTTTAGCAGTCTAAAAGACACATCTTCAAATATTACTCTATCTCCAAATCTATGGCTCATATTTTTAACAGTTAAAATACTCATTACTATTACTTCCCTTACTTCCTTTTTTAAAATTTCCATTTGAAAATTTACTTCTTGAAGATTGATCCTTCTAATCACATCATATCATTGGCTTTTCTCACTTCTCAAGTTTATAAATGACTCTGTATCAAAGTTGTTCATACTTAATTCTAAAATTGCAAACAAAAAAATCGGCATTCAATTATCTATATTGATAATATTAAAATACCGATTTGTATTTATATTATTTGTTTTTCTTCTCTAATTATTCTTCTAATACTATGCTCAGTAAGATAGTACTGCCTAGCAAGTTCTTTAATAGATATTCCTTGATTATACGAATCAAAAATCTCTCTATTTCTTTCCTTTAAACTATCTTTTGCACCACTATTCTCTCCCCAAGCTTTCTTATTCTCACGTTTTACAGGTATATACAAATACCCACCCTCTATATATTCTTGAATTAATTCAATCACATCTTCTGGCAATATATTTTGTGCCTTTTCATATTTCATAATCCTTGCTCCTATCTACTTTTAATCTGTAAATAATGAAGCAAAGACCACACAAAACAATTTTAATCTAAATTAATCTAATAAAGTTCGGCTCTGAACAAAACTTTGTTCCCTCTGTTCCATGTAGTCTTTGCACAGAGCCTAGGTGGGCAGTACGTTTTTTCGTAGATCTCATACATAGTCCTCCTATCAATTTAAATTCATATTATGAACTGAGTCTAGAGTAATTTTATCATATATATTTATAAAGTAAAGATATATGATTTTGATTATAATAAGAACTACTGATACAATTAAAGCATATTTTAAAATTGTGACTATAGCGGTATAATTTAAATTATAGCTATAAAATAATAAATAAAACATTATAAAAATATTAGGAGATGTTGATATGAATTTAAATAGGAATGATTTATGTTGGTGTGGAAGTGGATTAAAATATAAAAAATGCCACATTGAATTTGATAAGAAGTTAGAAATTTTAGAAGCACAGGGCTTTGAAATTCCACCAAGAGAAATCATTAAGACTAAAGAACAAATTGAAGGTATAAGAAAAAGTGCTGAAATTAATAATGCTGTACTGGATCTAGTGGCTAAAAATATAAAAGAAGGTATAAGCACTGAAGAAATTGATAAATTAGTTCATGACTACACTGTATCTCAAGGAGCAGTTCCAGCAACTCTTAACTTTGAAGGATATACTAAAAGCCTGTGCACCTCAATAAATGATGAAGTATGCCATGGCATTCCTAGTGAGCATAGAATTCTTAAAGATGGAGACATCGTAAATATAGATGTATCCACCATATTAAATGGATATTATTCAGACGCTTCAAGAATGTTCATAATTGGAGAGGCAAGTGAAGAAGCAAAAAAATTAGTAGAAGTGTCAAGAGAATGCTTGTATAAAGGTATAGACGCTGTAAAACCTTGGGGATTTTTAGGTGATGTAGGGGCAGCAGTTCAAGAACATGCAGAAAAACATGGCTACTCTGTGGTAAGAGATTTTGGTGGCCATGGTATTGGACTTGAATTTCATGAAGAACCTTTTGTAGCTCACACTGGTAAGAGAGGGGAAGGCATGGTTTTGGTGCCTGGCATGGTATTTACAATAGAACCTATGATAAATGCAGGTTCCTCTGAAATAGTAATAGATTCCAAAGATGATTGGACAGTATTTACTGAAGATGGCTCCCTTTCTTCACAATGGGAACATACAGTATTAGTAACAGAAGATGGGTTAGAAATACTCAGTAAATAATTTCTTATAAGTCTCAGCTGGAGTAAATATTTTTTTAAACTCCAGCTGAAACTAAGAATTAATAGCCCTATCTTGTGTTAAATCTAAAATTATATTTAGCTATATTTTAGTTATGAAGCTCCATCCATTTTTCAAGCATTATGTCTAATTCTTCTTGAATCCTCGCTCTTTCCTTATCTAGCTCTACTAGCTTATCATAGTCACTTCCATTATTATTGATTTCATTGTCTATATTTTCTACTTTTCTTTCAAGTTCTTCTATTATTTTTTCTAATCTCTCTGCTTCCTTTAACTTATTACTTACTATACTCTTAGGTTTTTCTATATTTTGTGGTTTATTTATTTTATCTTTACTAGGAATTTCTATATTACTTCTTTTGATTTCTTTTTTCTTTTCCTTATAATATTCATAGTCTCCATAATAATTAACAATCTTTTTATCTTCTATTTCACATATCATTTCTGCAATTTTATTTATAAAAAACCTATCATGGGAGATAAAAAATATGGTTCCTTTAAACTCCATTAATGCTTCTTCAAGCATTTCTCTTGAATCTATATCAAGATGGTTTGTAGGCTCATCAAGTATAAGCAAATTTATATCATTTTGAATTAATTTGCAAAGTTTAAGTCTGCTTTTCTCTCCTCCTGAAAGACCTTTAACCTTTTTAAAAACACTCTCTCCATAGAATAAAAATTTAGCTAATATTCCTCTAGCTGCTCCTTCTGAAATAGTCATGCCTTCTCTAAATGTTTCAAGTACAGTTAGATTTTCATTATCAAAGATTACATTTTGCGGAAGATATCCTATTTTAGTGTTAGCTCCTAATTTTATTTCCCCACAATCTGGTTTAAATTCCCCCAAAATCATTTTTACGATAGTTGACTTTCCACTGCCGTTATCCCCGATTAATGCTATACACTGCTTATATTTAATATCTAAATTTACTTCCTCTAGTATTTTCTTATCATTAAAACTTTTTCCTATACCTTTAAAGCTTACTACATCCTTGCCTGATCTATCAGCTTCAATAAAATCCAACTGAATTTTAGGCTGATTTACTATTGGTTTATCAATTTTTTGTATTTTATCTAACCTTTTTTGCATATTTGCTGCTCTTTTAAAAAACTTTTCATTATCCCCTTGAACAGCCCATTCTCTAAGCTGTTTTATAGCTTTTTCCATAGCTTTTATTTTTTTCTGTTGATCTTTATAAGCTTCAAATTGTTCAAAAACCTTTCTTTGTTTTTCTTTAACATAATAAGAATAATTACCATCATAAAGGGAGGTTTCTCCATCCTCTATTTCAACTATTTTCGTTACCACTCTATCTAAAAAATATCTGTCATGGGAAATTATTATCACCGTACCTTTATATGCTTTAAGATAACTTTCAAGCCATTCTATTGATGCCATATCCAAATGATTTGAAGGCTCATCAAGGAGCAGTACATCTGGACTCTGCAATAAAATTTTACCTAATATTACAATAGTCTTTTCTCCACCACTTAAACTCACAAAGTCCCTATTTAAAAAATCCTCATTAAATTTCAATCCAGTGCAAATCTTGCTCAATTTTTCTTCTATTTCATAGCCACCTTTTGCTTCATAAACTTCACTGAGCTTGGAATATTTTTTTAATGTATATTCTAATTCTTTCCCATCTAAGGCAGCCATTTCTATTTCCAATTCTTTTAATTGTTTATTTATTTCATATTGAATTTCAAAGGCAGTTTTTAAAACATCTATCACTTTAAATTGCTCAGGGAAATTAGGTATTTGATCTAAATATCCTACTACTGAATTTTTTCGTATAGTTATGAAACCCTTATCCTGCTTCTCAACACCTGCAATAATTTTAAAAATTGTAGTTTTACCAGTACCATTTCTCCCTATTAATCCAATTCTTTCTCCATATTGAGCTTCAAAAGTAATATTACTAAAAATTCTATTACCTCCAAAATATTTTTCTACTTCTTTTAACGCTAATTCTATCATAATTAACTCCTCCCTTATGTCTTAATTAATATTGATTTTTCTTTTAAAAATAATAAAACCCGAGCAAGAAACACTTACCCGGGTTTTGTATTTTGAAATTTAATATAAATCAATTATAACTAATCCATTATATAATCTAAGGGGTTTAATAAAATACACCAATAAAGATTTTTCATAAAAATAACACATACGGTTAAAAGTTATAGCTTTAATATCATAACTTATATACACTGTATAATATTAAAACCTTTTTTAAAGATTATATATTAAGCATAAATGAGTAGTTAAGATTAGTTTTATCCTATCAAAACTAAAAAACCCAGGCAAGCTAATCCTTACCTGGGTTAAAAACAACATAATTATAATATATTTAAGGCAAAGATAACTCACTTCTTTTTAGTACATTATTCAATTTTGGACAGACTCCTCCCGTAAAATCGAAATCAACATGTGTAATTCCAGATAATGACATTGGTAATCTATCTAAAATTGTGTTTACTAAAAAGAAATTCGCCATACCTTTCACCTCCATAAAACATTTTATTTATTAAATTAATCTTAGCATATTTTAAATTAACTTTCAATTCACATTTTTAAAACTTATCTCATACTTAACCAGTTCTAGTGCTCATCTTGGATAACCAAATTATCTTTGTAAAAAATTATTCTTTTCCTTCATATAAAAATACCATTAATGATGAACCGATGATTAGAATATATCCTATTATGCTATAAATATCTGGAACCTCTGCCCATAGAAAGAAGGCTATTATCTGTGCAAATATTATGTTTGTATAGTTATATATAGAAACTTCTGAAGCAGGGGCATACTTATAAGATATAGTTAAAGAAAATTGTGCTATAGCAGCGAATACTCCTGCACTGATTAGCATTATAAATTGATTTAAATTTAAAGGTACATAATTAAAAGGAATTATCATTATAGCTGTTAAAGTTGAAATAAATGAAAAATAAAAAACTATAATCTCTGAATTTTCCTTATCTCCTAAATATCTAACGACTGTATAAGCTCCTCCTGAAAAAGCTGCAGAAGCTATACCAACTATAGCTGGTATTACAGTCATATCAAATTTAGGCTTCATTACAAATAATATACCTATGAGTGACAATATAAGAGCTGGTATTTGTATTTTAGGAAGCTTTTCTTTTAAAAACCACACCGCAAAAATTATAGTAAAAAACGGATGAACCTTATTTAACATAGAGGAATCTGCTAGTAGCATATTATCTATGCAATAAAAATAAGTTATCATACCAATAGTTCCAAGAGCCCCTCTTAAAATTAAGTGCTTTCTATTCTCTTTCTTTCCCCAGGGTTTTTGTTTTTTTCTAAATATTATAGATACGGAAACTATTAAGCTAACAAAGTTCCTAAAAAATGTTTTCTCCAATGTAGGTATATCACCTGACATTTTCACTAAGGCGGCCATAATCGCAAAGCATAATGAAGATAAAATCATATATGCAATAGCCTTACCTCTATTATTTATTTCAGTCAATATTCATCCTCCTTATAAAATATAGTACTATTATAAATATATGTCTGAAAACTCAATTTTGATTTTATCTAAGTCCGTAAAATGATAAAAATTATGATTCTCCATGGTACAGTTTTTTATAGGTAATTTTACTATGAATTCACTTCCCTTGCCATACTCACTATTTACCCATACCTTACCATTATGTATTTCAGCTAATGCTTTTACTAATGGCAATCCAATGCCACTACCTTCGTTTTTTCGACACAATGATCTATCTGCTTGTTCAAATTTATCGAAAATTGCGTCTATTTTGTCGGATTTAATCCCAATTCCTGTATCCTTAACTGATATATAAATATAATCATTCCTATCTTTTATTCTAACAAAAACTTGTCCACCTTTTTTAGTGAATTTCAACGCATTTGAAAGTAAATTTAGCATTATTTTTTCAATTTTATCTCCATCACAAGCCAAATATCTTTCTTCAACATCCGTATCAAAAATTAGTTCTATTCCTTTAGCTTTTGCATATTGAACTGAAGACATTGTAATGTTTTCAATTAAACTCACTATATCTATATTCTCAATATTTAGTTCACAACAACCGGAATCTATACTAGAAATATCTAAAGTATTATCTGCTATTCTTAGAAGTCTATAACAATTCTTTCTCATAATATTAAAATAAGTTTTAAGTAATGCTGAATTGTTATTTTCAGAGTCATCTACAACTAAATTACACATTTGCAATGCAGTATGTATAACATTAATTGGTGTCTTTAACTCATGAGAAATATTTAGTATCAATTCTTTTTTTAATTTTTGATATTCTAGAGCTTCATCTCTTTTTTTATTCTTATAGTTTAACATTTTATCCTCCATAGTAGAAATAGTATGTTTCCATAAAAATTTTATTATCTTTACTTTATCGTTATTAAAGACAAAAGTTTTAGTTCTATGCTCTAAATACAACAATGCAATTAATTCGTCATTATAGGTTATAGGCATGCATAGTAAGGATTTTATATTATTTTTAATAATATAAGAATTTTTATTATGCTTAAAGTCATTCTCCCCATCAATGATAACAACAGTCTCTAAACGTCTTTTAACATAATATAATATTTCTCTGTAAATATCAACCATTTCTTCTATAAAAACCATATCATTTCCTTTTTTAACATACATATTATTATCTTTGACAATAACTAAATACCCTTTTTCTGCTTCTGAATATTTTATAGATAGTTTAAATAATTCATAAAAAACCTCTTCTAAGTCAATGCTATCTAGGGAAAAATCATTTTTAGATTCTATACTATTTAAAGTACTATTAATGATATCTAAAATCATTATTTTAGTTTGCCCCCTTTTTTTACAGAAATTAACATTAAACTTTAATTTTTTAATACTTTACTAGCCCGCAAAAAATATTATATCAAAAATTTATACTCTTGTATTGAACAAATATCCCATAATTATCTACAAAAAACTGTAAAAAAAGACCCTTTTATAATAAAGAATCTTTTTTACATATAAAATTAATACGATAATACATATACTTTGATGTAATGTATTTTATTTTGTAGATATTTTTACAAAAAAAGTAATAATATTATCTTTGGATTCGGCCCATATTTCACCACCATGTAAATTTATAATACTTTTTGAAATAGCTAGTCCTAGACCACTTCCTCCTGTAATTTCAGCTCTTGATTTTTCTAATCTATAGAACCTTTCAAATATCTTATCTAAATCTTCTTCTTTTATATTATCTCCTCTGTTTGATATACTAAATAAAGCGTAGTCCTCAACTTTATCAAGAGTAATTCTAATGTCTCCTGGCTTATAACTATATCTTATTGCGTTTACTATAAGGTTTTCAAATACTCTAGCTAGCTTATCCCCATCAGCTGTAACCTTAATACTTTCCTTTAGTAAATCTTTAGTTACACTTATCTTATTTTCCTCAAATATAGGTACGAATTCCTCAGTCAATTGTTCTATTAACTCATTTAAAGCTATCTCTGTTAAATTCAACCTTATACCATCACTGGTAATCTTAGTGTATTCAAACAATTCATCTATTAATATCTTTAACTTTTCAGATTTATTATAGGCAATATTTATATATTCCATCATTTCTTCTTTATCACTGTACTTGCTATCTTTTATTAAATTTAAATATCCAAGTATTGAAGTTAATGGAGTTCTTAAATCATGGGACACATTAGTAATAAGCTCACCTTTAGTTTTCTCTAATTCTCTTTCCTTTTCAATTTTATCTCTTAATTCTCCAGTCATAAAATTAATATTTTGAGCTAAATTTGCCAACTCATCTTCTCCCTTTTGGTCAATTCTAAAATTTAATTGACCCTTTGCAATATACATAACACCTAATGCTATTTCCTGAATATATCTTACTTTTCTTCCTGTTATAAGGTAAAAAATTATAATAAAAAATATTACAGATAATACTAGTGCAAAAAATGATCTCTGTTGAGTATAATACTTTGTTTCAATGTCTCCTCGAGGGCTTCCTTTTAATACAACGTAGGCTCTACTATCAGAAAATCCAACAGGGTAAAATGTTATAAATTCTCCCATACTGCTATCGTAATCTCTTCCTTGATCATAACTATTTTTAAAGCTCATTGCATTTCTTATAACTGCGTGCATATCTAGGTGAGTTTCTTCAGCATTATTAGTCTTATATATTACTTTTCCTGATTCATCAACTATTAATATTTTATTTGATGAATCATCATTATAATTATTTAATACTTCACTTATTGTTTTACTATCTTTAATGCTAATCTTTTTATTATCTAAGTTATATCCTATCTCTAAAGCTACATTAGACATTTGTCTTATACTATTTTGATAATTTATTTCAGAATAGGATCTAGGTTTTGAAAAAAAGGAATTAGTTAAAGTAAAAAATATAAATGATAGGGATAAACATACTCCAAATATAACAATGAGCTCCCATCTTATATTTTGGTTAACTTTACCTTTTAAATTGAAATATAAATCTAATACTTTATCTTTGATTATTTTAAAAGGTTTCGCACAAAATGCCCACAATCCCCTAACAATTTTAATAAAAAGTTTCCACATCCATCTAAAAGGTTTGGTGAAAAATCTCCATAGTCCTCCAAAAATACCTTTAAATATTCTTTTTAAAATCATGTTTCACCTCATATCTTCTTACATATTTTCAACTTTATATCCTACGCCCCATACAGTTTTTATATATTTTGGTTTTCTAGAGTCCTCTTCAATTTTTTCCCTTAACTTTCTTATATGAACCATAACGGTATTATCTGATTTAAAGAAGTCTTCCTTCCATACCCTTTCATATATCTTTTCTATACTAAATACAATACCTTTATTCCTAGCTAACAGCTCTAAAATTGAAAATTCAATTGGAGTAAGCTTGATTTCCCGTTCTCCCACTCTCACTTCACGGGTTGCTATATTTATTATAAGATCATCTATTTCGATAATATTTTCATCTTGAGCAACTACTAAGCTAGTATTAAACTTTTTATATCTTCTTAGCTGCGACTTTATTCTAGCGATAAGCTCTAATGGATTAAATGGTTTTGTTACATAGTCATCTGCCCCTGCTGTCAGTCCCCATATTTTATCCATATCTTCACTTTTAGCAGATAGCATAATTATAGGCATACTCTTTTCTTCTCTAATCTTCATACATGCTTCCATGCCATCCATTTTAGGCATCATTATATCTAGTACTATTAAATCTATATCCTGGCTTTGCAAGTAATCTAAAGCTTCCATTCCATTGCCACACTTAATCACTTTATAGCCTTCATTTTCTAGATATATTCCAATTAAATCCCTTATCTCTTTTTCGTCATCAACGATTAAAATAGTTTCCCTTGTCATAGCTAAAAGCCTCCTTCTATAACAATATATCTTATACTATCATAAAACAATTATGATAAATCTACAAATATTCTTAATGTTTTCTTAAAAAAATTACAACATACTTCTTAATCTGGTAATAGTCAGTGAAATATTTATTTTTTATCTTGGTCTATGACAAAAAACTGATTACATAATAAAGTGACTTTTTTGAAGTCACTTTACTATATAACCAGTTTCTCATTTACATAATCAATTATTTTTTAAAAAGTTACAATTACTAAATAGTCTATCACAGCCTATACTTTGAAAATATCTTTAGAAACTCTTATTATATTAGGTACTAATTCAATTTTAACATGACCTTCTGCTTCTTTCGCTGTAAGTTCAATCCTTACATTTTTACTACCATCATTTGAAATTGTTATAGTATCATCTATTTCACCGTTTTTATCGAATAATATCTTTTCACCATTATAAATTTTGATATTTAATTCTCCATTGGCAACATCACTTTTTATTTTCATATCATAATTAGCATTTTCAGTTATTATCTCCTTTATATCCGTTCCATCAAAGAATTCAAATTTAATATCGTATAAATTATTTCCAGTATTGTCGGTCCACCATTTTGTTTGCCCCGTCCAATCTACTTGGCTTATATTAAAACTATTCTTTCCATTAAAGCTATTTTCTACATTAAAGTTAATTTTTTCATCAATGTTTTTGTTAACATTGATATATCTGTAAGCTCCTAAAGAACATACTAAAAAAGCAAATGTAATTCCTATTATAATTTTTTTATTCTTTTCCATTAATAATCCCCTCTCTATCTAGTTTATCTGACAGCTAGTCAGTTCTCCCTCTTTTTAAACCATAAATTTCTTTATATGTTAATTATAACATATCTACAAAAATAATTTTGAATACAAATATGAAACTAAGTACGCACTAATGTAATACTTAGTTTCATGTTTATAATATTAAAACTACAATTTTCTACTATTCACTAGCTAGTTTAAGTGATTTCCACAATAAGGACACATACTCCATCCTTTTTCAACAGCCCTTCCACATTGAGAGCAGTTGTTCTTTAAATGGTTTCCGCAATTAGGACATATATTATAATCTTCCCTCACATAACTTCCACAGTTAAAGCATTTTTTATTATTTGAATTATAAGAACTTCTTACTACCAAATATATTATCAATCCAATAAAATTAGGAACAAATATAACTACTAGTAACCATAGCCAAGGATCCATTCCCCTACTTTGAGCATCATAATAAACAAACCTTCCTATAACAATCAATATTGCAATAGGTATTAAAAACACCAAAGGTATAAAAATCATAGCAGGAAATACTGCCCAAAATTCTTCTCCACTAATATGTGCGCTAGTAAAAACATTTGCCCCAAATAAAATAATGCCCAACCCCACTAAACCTGCTAATACATAAAACAAAATCTTGAAAGGATTTCTATTACTATCACTATCATATATTTTACCATTTCCACTTCTAGTGCTTTGAAAAATTACATATATCATAACTCCTAACACAGCTAAGATAACTAGTGGAATTATAACTAAGAAAGATGCCATTCTCATAATATATCACACTCCTAATTTATTGATTCATTAAACTTTGTATATAATAATAAAAATATAACTATTATCGCATTACTTATAGTAAATGCAGTATTTAACATCATGATGTATATATATTTAACATTAATATAATGTAAAGAAAGATACACTATAGTTGAAGCAAATATTGTATAAAGTATTATACTTAGAGGTATTAAATATATAAAAAGTTTATTGTATTTATCATCCATATAAGCTTTTGTTTTTATTACTAACTCCCTTGGAGTTTCTACAGTTTCATCTCCTATTTCAAAAAGCAATTCCTCCAATCTATTTTCATCCATCATAGTGATTCACCTCCATATAATCCTTTATAAGTTTTCTGCCTTTATTTAATCTAGATTTAATGGTACCTTCAGGGATTGAAAGAATCTCGCTAATTTCCTTGTAGCTTAGTTGTTGAAAGTAATACAGTATTAAAGGAATTCTATACTCATCCTTTAAGGTTTTAACAGCTTTTTTAATCATGTATTTCTCATAGTCTTTAATAGTTTCTTCTTCAGGTAGATTTTCTGTAGAATATACCTTTCCCATTTCTTCCTGCTTTTCTTCGTTGTCAAAATAATCTTTTATTATATTCAACCATCTCTTACTTTTTCTATATCTATCTTTATATGAATTCATACATATAGTAAATAACCATGTCTGAAAATTTTTATTTTCATCAAAAGTATTTATGTTTTTAAATACTTTTACCCAGGTATCCTGAAAAAGATCCTCTGCCTCAGTTGAATTTTTGCATAAATGGAGAGAAAATTTATATAGGGAATCTTTATATTTATCCACTAAAAATTCTAGCCCCTGTTCTCTATTATTGTTATACATTTGCAGGATATCTCTGCTCTCTACATTCAAATCTTCTCCCCCTTTCATTTATGTTTTACGCTTCACTTACATTTAGGTTCGCAAAAATTGCAACTTTTTATTAAAAAGCTTAACTAAATGTTTTTAATAATATAACTATAAATACAAAAGTATTAAAGAAACACTTATGGTTTTAACACATGAAAAATGCTATATAATGCTTCTTATACTGTCTCGCTACAATAAGAACTTCTAAAATTTATTTTATAAAACTCTCTAATGCTGACAAACTCCCTTCAGTCAGACATGTGCAGCATCTTGACGATACTTTTCTAAAATAAATTAAGAATTTCTAAATTTTGCTCCAATGCATAGGCCACATTACATAGCATTTTTAAGTTTTAGACAATAAGTAAGTATCTATCATCGTTAAATAGATCAATAATTAATAAAATGTTTATCATAATAAAATTTCCAAAGGATATTTGTAAAATATTAAGAGCTAAGTAGGTGGTGAAATAGCGACTTTTTATTGGAGCGGCTTCACTACCTGCTTAGCTCTATGCTTTGGAGTACCTTTTTTTGTGAAAACTTATAATTGCTAAATCAATTTGATATATCTAGTTTTGTATCACAATTTTTCTATAAATCTCTTTCTCCAGGTCTGAGAGTTTTTATACCAAAGGTGAAGAAAACTACTCCGAAGAGTAAAAGCACCAATAAGTTTATTTGTATACTACTAATGCCTCCTCCATTTACAAGCTTCATATAGGAATCCACCATCCATTTTTGGGGCATAAAGCTTGATATTTTTCTAATGACAATATTCAATGAATCTGTTGGGAAAAACCCTCCCCCCAATATACTTGTAACTATGGCTGTGAGTGTAAGAATTAAATTATACTTTTCACTATCATCTACCACTCCTACCAAACCTACAGAAAATCCCACTGACGTTACTAAATAAGCCGCTAATATAACGAAAACCCATAAAGGTGATATTCCCCATTTAATTTTAAAAACAAATGTGCTTACTACCAAAAATAAAGTAACTTGCAATATTCCAAGAAGAAAATTAGCCATAATATGTGCTAGTACCACCTCATATTCTTTTACTGGAGTAGAAAATAGTCTCATGAAATTTTTTTCTCTTTTATCTTCAAGTAAAAATCCAATACTTGATCCTGCAAACATCAGTATAAACATAGAAAGCAAACCTATTGAAGCCCTACCCTTTTCATATTCTTTTGATTTTAGTGTAACCTTTTCGTATTCTATCATTTCCTTACCACTCATTAATACAGCTAAATACCCTTCAATTTCTCCTCTTAACATCTGTACATCTTCATTGTTATTAAGGGAAACTATTTTTATTTTATCCTTAGAATTTGATGAAAATTCTTTTTGAAATATTACCCCTATCTCTATATCCTTATCTTTTACCTTTTCTTCTATTTGGCCTTCTTCAAAAAGTCTAATATCATATTTACCGCTATCCTTTAAATATTCTACCAGAGAATATTCTACACTTTGAAAATTTGCTATGCCGACAGTAACTTTCTCGGTATTTCCAAACATAACCACTGCAAGTACTGCTGCTAATATAGGAAGAAAGAAAATGAACCCAAATATATTTATTTCTTTTAGCATTCTTTTTATTAAATTTATTGCAATCACTATACTATTCATAAATATTCTCCCTCCTATAAATAATGCTAGCGATAATCATAAAAACTGTGCCCATTATTCCTAAAACTATCAAATTTATCTTTACGCTATTAAGATCTCCACCTTCCATAAGCTTTAAATAGGCATCAGAAATCCATTTGTTTATTGTAAACTTTGATATGAACTCAAATTTATCTCCACCGGTATAACCACCGCTAGCAAAGGTCATGAATATGACTATAAATGAAGCAACTGTTCCTGCCACCTTAGTGCTTTTAAAAACTCCTGATACTATAAATGCAAGTGCTGTCGCTACATATACCCCGAAAATGGTTACAACAATAATATTTAAGGAAGAACTTCCCCAATTCACACCAAAAATTAAATTAGAAAGAATTATTATTGCACTTGCAATTAATAACACTATTAAAGAATGCCCTATCAATATTCCCCCTAGCATTTCAATTCTTCTAATTGGTGCTGCAAACATCCTAAGAAGTGTGTTTTTTTCTCTTTCCCCTACTAACATGGAAGCTGCAATCATACTTCCTAATAGGGTAAATTGCACAAGGGTTGTGGTAGAAAAGTATTGAATAGCGGAATTATCATTAGAAGATGAGAGTATAACTATTTCAATTATTGAATTAGAATGATCATTAACCATCTCTCCTCCGGTTCCAGCCATGCTATTAATAAGACCAATAAGGAAAAGAGGTATTATTATTAGAAAAACAAGAAGAAATATATTTTTAAACATATCTTTTATATTTTTATATGCTATTGTCCACATAATTCCTATCCTCCAATACTATAATTAATCTCTTAATTTTCTACCTGTTAACTTTAAAAATACACTCTCCAAATCCGCCTGCTTTATATCAATACTTCTAACTACTACATTTCCTTCTCCTAGTTTTACTAACACTCTTTGTAAAATTTCATTAGGTGATTTACATATAACCTCAATTCTGTTGCCTTTTAGATTAACCTCAGCAACTTCCTCTATTTTTTTTATCTCATCTATAGGATTAAAGCTTATATTATAACTCTCAATTATTATTTTTTGCTCTTCTGATATGGAACTTATTAATTCCTCTTTACTTCCTAGAGCTATTAATTTACCAAAATCAATGATTCCAACTCTACTACATATGCTTTCAACCTCTTCCATGTAGTGACTAGTGTATATAATGGTGGCTCCCCTCCTATTAAGCTCCTTTATAGACTGTAATATATGATTTCTAGATTGAGGATCTATCCCTACGGTAGGCTCATCCATGATTATTATCTTTGGTTCATGAACAATGGCGCAAGCAATATTTAACCTTCTTTTCATACCTCCTGAAAACTTTTTAGGAACTTCCTTTCTCTTTTCTATAAGTCCAGTAAACTGTAGAGCCTCCTCTGCCATTTCCTTAAGCTTCTTACCTCTTAATCCATACAATTTCCCTAAAAACTCTACATTTTCCATAGCCGTCATATTCTCATATATAGCAAGTTCTTGTGGAACAAGCCCTAATATTTTTTTTGCCTCTAAGCTATTTTTCATTACATCAATTCCATTTATAAAAATCTCTCCACTATTAGGCTTCAAAAGTCCCATAATCATCTTTATGGTTGTGCTCTTTCCAGCTCCATTAGGTCCCAATAATCCAAATATCTCTTTATCCTCTATATCTAAGCTTATATTATCTACAGCCAAATTATTTCCGTACCTTTTAATAATATTTTTCAATTTAATACCCATATATAAAATCGCCCCTTTTATTTACTTGTACTTATATTTTATAAAATCTTAGCATGTTAAATCATAACTCTAAGTCATAAGTTGAAGTGACTTAAGTCATTTTTAAGTTCCATAGAATAAATAAATGTTTACTATAATTGAGAAAAAAATTTGTAAAACATGAAGGAACTAAGTATATAATGGGAGGAGCGACTTTTTTTGAAGCGACGTCATTATGTACTTAGTTCCCTTTTTTGTATATCTCAATTATTTTTGTAGAGCTTACAATTTTAAAAATACATTTGTAAAATATGAAAGAGCTAGGTATGTAGTGAAATAGCGACTTTTTCTGGAGCGGCTTCACTATATACTTAGCTCTCTGTTTCGTACAACAAATTATATCTATGGAAACTTACAACTATAAAAATAAATGCGTTCTCCTAAAAACTTAAAAGAACATTTATTTTCAATTATAATATTTAAGAATTACCTACATGGTAATTATTTCCTGTATTCTTCACTTTCAACTCTTAATTCTTCACTAAAAAAATTGCTTTGCAATTTTCATTTCCCATCCTTAAGATAAAATATAGCTATTTGAGTTCTATCCCTTAAATTTAATTTTGAAAGTATATCTGTAATTTTATTTTTCACAGTACCTTGACTTAAAAATATTTTTTCTGATATTTCTTTATTTGAGTATCCTTCAGAAATGAGTTTCATTATTTCTATTTCAACATCTTGAAGGTTATACTTGGAAAAGTCTTTCTTATCCTCTCTTTTTAATAAATAAGGCACTTTTTCCGCTATGCTAGGATGGATGAGCATATTTCCTTCATTAACTATTTTAACCGCCTTAATTACCTCTTCAGGTAAAATATTTTTAAGTAAATAACCTGATGCTCCGTTTTTCAACGCCTCCACTATGTATTCATCATCATTAAATGTGGTAAGTATCAAGACTTTTATATTGGGAAATGCTTCACATATCTTTTTTGTACCTAATACTCCGTCACATATGGGCATTCTAATATCCATTAAAATTACATCTACAGAATTCCCCTGACAGAATTTAAAAGCTTCATCTCCATTTGAACATGTACCTACAACTTCAACTTTTTCATCTAGAGATAATATTATTTTCATACCTTCTCTCACCATTATGTCGTCATCTGCTATAACCACTTTTATACTCATTTTCTGCCCCCCTAATTAAAGTGGAATTATGCTTTCCACAATAAATCCATTGAAATTATATATTTTCAATTCTCCACCTATTGCCTTTAATCTTTCTTCCATATTAATAATTCCCATGCCTTTTTGAAAGCTTGTACATCCGCATCCATCATCACTTATCTTAAGATGAATTTTCTTTTCATCAAACATGAGTTCAATGTTTATATTCTTAGCATTTCCATGCTTTACTGCATTTGTTATACACTCTTGAATATTTTTATAAAGAGTTAACTTAATTTCACCATTTAAATTTATTATCTCTCCCTTTGATATAAAATCTATGTTAATCCCCGTATCCAGGGTAAACTTTTTTGTCAAATCTTTAATGGAATCTACTATATTTTCTAATTTGATATTTTTCATATCTTTAACAGTATATCTCAGTATATCTATGGTTTCTCTTAGATTTTCCACTGAAGATTTTAAAAGCTCCTTTGACTTTTTTTCATCTAAATCTATTATACTTACTCCTGCTTGAAGTTGTATAAGTAGAGCAGTTAATCTATGTCCTATGGTATCATGAATTTCTTCAGATATTCTATTTCTTTCTTCTAATTGAGTTAAATGCCTTACTCTATGAGAATATTGCTCCAATTGTTTTTTAGTTTTCTCTACTTCATAACTGTACCTTCTAACATCATCATATAGATACTCCAACTCACATGTTTCATCCTTCAATTTATTTATGCTAAAAGTTTGTAAAAGACATAGAACGTAGATAAGTAAATTTATTAATATAAGTTCTATAGAAAAATCCTTAATTAAATAAATAAGCATGATAAAAGTAACGCTTATAATACCATTAACATATTTTTTAGAATAACTTATTCCTTCTATAAGAGTGCTATATATAAAAATATATGTGATTCCCTTAAAATTATTAAAAAGAGTATAGATTAAAACCAAATCTAAAAGAATAGAAAAAACATAGGTTTTTTCTTTAAAATACATCATCCTTAGCTGCATATTAAATAAAATTAATAAAATAATTATTATAAAATATGGTAGATGAGCTTCTTCCATCATAGATACAGCGTATATTATATTTAACAATAAAATTATAAATTTAATTATATACACATTTTTTCTATTCATATCTATTCTCCAAAATTATATTTTAAACAAATCATAGCACTTTCCGAAGTTTTCTATTTATCTTAACTTTATTATAATATATTCCTTATCATATTTTAATAAGATTATTTTCTATATTAAATCAATCTATATGGAATAAAAAATAATAAAATAAAACTCTGTACATCTTATAAAATAAGCATACAGAGTTTTATATAAAGTTTTTTGTTAGTTCATTTAGTAGCTACAATACTTTTTCATGAATTTATATTTCCTATATGGTTGCATACTCTGTACAACCATGTAGAGAAGTGGATATCCTAGAATATAAAGAAATCCGAACAGAAAATTATGGCTTATAAGAAACAGGATTGCAGAACCTATCACAATTATTGTAAAAGGAATCAGAATCATTATCTGTGTTTTAAATAATCTTTTAACTTCTGTTTTTTGTGAATCATTTTCACAGAAGTCAATCGGTTGTAATCTTCTCATAAATCTCTGTGAATCTTCTCGTTTATCTATCATATACCGTTTAAATATCGTAGGCGACAGGATAATCATTAACAGAATGATTACACCAATTATAAAACTTTGTACTGTGTTCTGCTTAACAAACATCTCATTCAAAATGTTTATCAATGCTATTGTTACTGGCACAGCAATAAATGACCACTTACTATTGTGCGAATCGGCATGATAAAAATAGTCCACATAAAACTGTTTGTCTACATAATTGTAATAAATCATATTTCCTGTGTTTATATTAGATACAAGAAATAACGGTGTGATGTACTCATTTTCCTTTAATTCCAGCATAAAAACCCCCTACCTTTAAATTAGAATTTGTTTAATGAAACAACATGCTATTTTCAGGAATGGAAAAGACACCTCATACGAAGTGTCTATCTATAAACATATTCATTTTATATTTTAAAACTAAGATTAAATTAGTAGTTTTTACTAGCTAATTCAAAATAGTCTCTTGGGTGTACACATGCTGGACATTTGTCTGGAGCAGATGTTCCTTCATATATAAATCCGCAATTAGTACATTTCCAAAGGACTTTTTCATTCTTTTCAAACACTTGACCATTTTTAACATTTTCTAATAATTTTAAATATCTTTCTTCATGTTCCTTTTCAACCTTGGATATCATTTCAAATGCTACGGCTACTTCTGTAAATCCTTCTTCTCTTGCTACCTTTGCAAACTCTGGATATAACTCTGTCCATTCTTCATTCTCTCCCATTGCCGCTGCTTTTAGATTGTCTGCAGTATTATCATGTAATGATACTGGATATTTAGCAGTGATTTCTATTGCCTCATCTTTATAGTCATTCTTTAAGAATTTATAAAATCTTTTAGCATGCTCTCTTTCCTGTTCAGCTGTTTCGATGAATATGTTGGCAATTTGTACAAATCCTTGTTTTCTAGCAACACTAGCATAATATGTGTACCTATTTCTTGCCTGTGATTCACCTGCAAATGCTTTTAATAAATTTTCAGCAGTTCTTGTTCCTTTTAATGATTTCATAAAAAAACCCCCTTAATTAATTTATATGCTCATTAAGCAAAAGCTTTAAATACTTATTAATTGGATATTTATTATTATCAATTTCAAACTTCTAAATATATAATATCATATGTTTTATACTTAGTCAATAATAATTATTAAATAATAATAATTATTAGTTTGTATTAATATAATGCAAATAAAAATAATTGGCATACTATATCTACAGCTGGCACAAGATATTAGTACGCCAATTTATAATACCTACTTAATACCCGTTTCTAAATATCTTTTCATTTTGGAGTTCCATTCGTCGTAAAACTCGGCATACTCCTCTTTAACTACTTCTAAAAATTCGTCTAATACCCCTAATTTATTTAGCCCTTTCATCAAATGTCTAGGATATGTGCGATCTTTAGAATAATTATTTCTAGGATCTATTACCATTAAAGAAAGTTCCTCTGTAATATATAAATCTTTGCATCTTATATCAAGTTTAGTAAAATTAAGCCTTTGAAATTCCTTCATGAGTTCAATAACCTTGCATGCTACTTCCTTATCTAATCCATTCTTCTTTATATACTTATCTAAACGTTCTCCTCCTACATAGTCTCTTACAATATAATATGTTCCATTGCCGTATACCTTAGGGAAATATTTACTACCTTTCGTTCTCGCTAAAATACCATATTCCCTTTTGCATATCCTTTTTTCTTTAAAAACCTTAATCACTCTATTATCTGGAAGTAGATATACTACCCCATTGTTTCCTTTTCCTAAAAATTCCCCTTCTCTTAACATTTTTTCGGCTCTTTCATCTAAATCGATATAATACTCATTAACATCACTCATAAATACGCCTTTCTTTATTATTGATTCCCTTTACACTCTCTATATTCTATGAGCAAAGTCCCATTCTATTGACATTTAAATGGTAAATAAAATTAAAATTCCATATCATTCCCATTGTATTCAACGAAAAATTGTTTTAGAATCTTTTTTAGTAAAATATTCCCATAGCTCCAGCTAATAAAACTATAACCGCGAATATCATTCTATATATTGCAAATATTTTCATTGGTTTTTTCTTCAAATATGAAATAAACTTATTAATTACTATTAAAGCTACTATAAATGAAACTAAGAAACCAACAACAAGGGAAATTATTTCTTGCGATGTAAGAATAAATAAGCCTCCAACCTTCAAAAACTTTAAAAAGCTCATTCCAACCATTACCGGGATTGCTAAAAAGAATGAAAATTCAGCAGCTGCAACAGTAGAAAGCCCTGATACCCATCCCCCTATAATTGTTGAAGCTGAACGTGACATCCCTGGAATTATAGCTAAACATTGAAATAATCCTATTATCCATGCTTGTTTCACTGTAACATTTAGTTCTTCTTTTGAACTATTATTTCTAAATTTCTTTTCAGCATATACCATCCATATACCGCCTAAAAATAAAGTTATAGCTACAGATGTTGGTGTGAATAAGTACTTATCAGCTAAATCATCTAATAGTACTCCTAAAATACCACCAGGAATACAAGCAATAAATATCATAAACCAAAATTTAAATCCTGATTTCTCATATCCAACTTTTTGCGGAAAGAAATTTACAAGAGTATCTTTTATTTTTTTCCAATAAAGTATAACCACAGCAAGTATTGCTCCAAGCTGTATAACATATGTATATAGCTCAACATAATTTGGAGTTGTTCCTTTAAACCCTATTAAGTTTTGAAAAATAACAATATGTCCTGTTGAAGATACCGGTAAGAATTCTGTTATACCTTCTACGATTCCTAGTATTATAGATTTTATTATTAAAGATATAGTTTCCATATAATCACCTTTTCTAAATTTATTATTTATTATTTTTTAATTTACCTTATCCAAGTCAATGAATGTCCAATTTTTTAAAGTAGATAGTTGTATTATAAGCCATCTCATTATACTTAATCTATAATATTATATTTCTACATTATGAAAGTTTCAAGGTATAAGCATTTATTTTAAATTTATTACTTATATATTTTTCAATAAAATATTGCATGAACTTTTCATATTATGCCTTTATTTTATCGATTTCTAAAAGCCTCATTGCGGACAGATTTATTGCAATTGCCCCCAATGGTGCTGTTATTAAAATAGATAAAATCGCCACTGCTAATATTACATCTCCTGACGCTACACCTGAAGATAGCGGTATGGCCCCCATTGCTGCTTGAACAGTAGCTTTAGGAATATATGAAATCACACAGAAAAATCTCTCTTTCCAATTTAATTCTGTACCTAATAAAGAAATTATAACGCCTATGCTTCTTCCTAGAAGTCCGATTAATATAATAATAATACCCATTCTTCCAGCCTCAAATGCTACCCTTATATTAACCTGAGCACCTACTAATACAAAAAGTAATATCTCTGCAAAAATCCAGATTTTATTAAATTTCACTGCCAATCGCTTTCCTACATGAGGCAATTTTTCAAGTATTATAAATCCAATGGTCATTACGCCTAAAAGACCCGCTATTTCAATCTTGTTTTTTAGTAGGTTTTCTAATGTTGTGAGAAGTATAGAAGAACCGAGTATGAGCAATACTTTTTTTGTATCTCTTATGTGATATTTTTTAAATATCCATATGAGTATAAATCCAATAATAATTCCAGATGCAACTCCTAAAAAAATTGAAATAGGAATTCCTAAAATCTTTACTCCTATGTTAACATGGTTACCGCTATATAATCCTAAAAATGTGCTAAATATTGTGATTGCAAATACATCATCAATGGAAGCACCTGCTAATATTAATGTGGGTATACCTTTATTTGTTCCTATACCATTTTCCATAAGATTAAGCATTTGGGGCACTATCACCGCTGGCGATACTGCTGCAATAATAAACCCTAACATTCCTCCTTGTACAAATGAAAATCCTAGAAATTTTGTTGAGGCAAAAGCAATAAAGAATCCTTCTATTAAACCTGGAATGCAACTCATCTTAATTGCAGCTCTACCAACTCTTCTTAAATCCTCCCTGCTTATTCCAAATCCTGCTCTCAATAGTATTATGATCAAAGCAATCTTACGAAAATCAGCGGATACATTCATTATATCTGGTCCAATTAAATTAAACCCATATGGTCCTATAATAACTCCTAAAATAAGCATCCCTAATAAACCAGGCATTTTAAGCTTTTCAAAAATAGTATTTGCAAGTAGTCCTAATAAAATAATAATCGCTAAACTTGTAGCCATAGTTGTCCCCTCCTAGTTAAATTTCCATGGAAATACAAAAAACTCCTACAGGAATAAAAATATTACCTGTAGGAGTCATTAGCTTCACAGCAGTTAAGGTGAACTCCATCACCATATCTCAATTTTACTAATTAATAATATCATGTTTTTTATAAAAATACAATTCTAGTTAGATATTTAGATGCTTAGTTTTTTAGATTCTTATATGCTAGTTCGCTTCAATAAAAATTTATAAAATTCTTCTATTTCTTAGAGCAATCATAGATTAAGCTTTACCTTTTGAGAAATTTGAATTTTTTATCTATATAGTATATAATATGGTTGTACAACTCAATTAAAGAAATATTTGCATATTATTGGAATCTAAGCAATATAAATCAATTAGTTGTATTTACCCGAAAGTCTGTTATATTCCGATTATGAGTTTTTAATTAAAAACATATAAATTAGAGCTTGTATAAAAACAGGAACTCCTAAAATATTTATTAAGAAGTTCCTTTTTTATGCTCTCATTTCTTCTAGAACTACAGAGGAAGTTAAAGGGAATATATTTATTCTTTTAATAAGAATACAATTTAGGGGTTATATGCATATAACCCCTAAACTTATGTCATCATTGTTTTGCTTAGATTTATAAAATAAATATATTATATAGGAGGATATACACATTGGATTTACTCTTAAAAATCAGTATTTTATTATTTGTTGGTGTTATAGGAGGAAGGGTAGCTAAGCATCTTAAGCTTCCCAATGTAACAGGTTATTTAGTAGCTGGATTATTTGTTGGTGTATCTTTTTTAGGAATAATTACCGAACAAGACATGCCAAGCTTTTCGATTGTCAATGAAGTAGCATTAGCGGCTATCGCTTTTAGCATAGGTAGTGAATTTCTGTTAAAAGATATGTTAAAGGTAGGTAAAAGTGTTCTTATAATCACACTGGCAGAAGCCATTGGTGCTGTAATATTAGTATTTTTAGTAACTTATTATGTATTTAATCAATCCTTTCCATTTAGCATTGTAATAGCCTCTATGTCTGCAGCCACAGCTCCTGCTGCAACAATGATGGTAATTAGACAATATAAAGCACATGGACCCCTTACAAAAACTATTTTACCCGTTGTTGCAATTGATGACGCTGTAGGAATTATGCTCTTTGGACTTGCTATGTCATTAGCTAAAATATCTATTGGTTCAACAAGTCATTCTTTCTTACAGATGATTAGCGGACCAATTATAGAAATTTTTGGTTCCCTTTTACTAGGATTTTTATTAGGGGTTATACTTACATTCCTAGCTAACAAATCCAAGAGCAAAGAGGAGTTATTATCAATTGTATTGGCTGCAATTGCTGCTAGTACTGGACTAGCTAACTTATTAAAATTATCTCCTCTTTTAACTTGTATGATGCTTGGTGCAACCCTTGTAAATTTAATGCACAACTCAAATCGTGTATTTACACTTATAACGGATTTTACTCCTCCTATTTATTTGCTATTTTTCACTTTAGCAGGAGCTGGTTTAAATCTAAGTGTTCTAGCTCAAGTTAGAGCTTTGGGCATAGGGTATATTATAGCTAGAGCAGTAGGAAAAATGCTTGGAGCTTTCTTAGGAGCAAAATACGTAAACGCAGATGACGCAGTGGTTAAATATTTAGGACTTAGTCTATTACCACAGGGTGGTGTCTCTATAGGATTATCTATAATAGTAAAGCAGGAATTGCCCCAATTTGCTACAGCCATAACTACAGTTATTCTCTTTAGCGTATTAGTTTACGAAATTTCAGGGCCTATTCTAGCAAAGATCGCCATAGAAAAAGCTGGAGAGGTAAATGGATTAAAGAAAGTTGCAGGTCAAGCCTGCTAAAAACAATAGAATCCATTGGAAAAATATACTTTATTGTATATAATTTAGGTAAGTAATTATATGATTTATATTATGAAAGTTGGTGATACAATGTATGCATTATTTCTAGTTCTTAATGAAGTTGATTACTTAGATGATATTCTATCTACTTTTTTAGATATTGGTGTAAAAGGTGCAACTATTTTAGATAGCCAAGGGATGGGTAGTGCCATAGTTCATGGAGAAAATAGAGACATACCTCTCTTTAGATCATTAAAAAGCTTTCTGGATAGTTCTAGACCTTATAATAAGACAATCTTTACTGTTATTCAAAGTGAAGAACTTGTAAGAAAAGCTATGCAAGCAGTTAATGACGTAGTTGGAGATATTTCAAAACCTGGTGTAGGCTTAATGTTTACAGTTCCTATAGGCCATATTCAGGGTATGAATGAAAACTGTTGTGATGAATAAATAAAAAAAGTTGCCATATAATTTTTATTTAATAAAATTTATATGGCAACTTTTTATTTTAGTATAAATTCTTATGTCATAATTTTTTAAAAATAATGATTTTTCTGTATAAATATGATAATATAAATATATGATTATATACAAACATCGACCAAATATAGTTTATTGGAGGACAAGCCTTGAAAAAAAGTTCTAAACAATTTTTAATAATATCCTTTATCATAAGCTACATATGTTTTGGTATAATAGTTCATTCTAGGATTGTATTTACCCAGATATTTGATTCTCCTCTTTATTTATCTCTATTTGTGCTCGGATGCCTAGGCCCTCTTATTTCATCATTTATTGTACATATTTTAAATAAAAAAGAACTGGGTGGAATGAGAGGATTTATAGACAGGTTGAAAATAGTTAAAGCTCCAAAAACCATTGTTTTAATACCATTATTTCTAATAGCACATTATGGTTTTGCAATACTTTTGAAAAACGTTTATAGATATGGTAGTATTATAGATTTTTTTCGTTATCTTCCCATAATCATAATAATACTGGGCTCTCAAGAAATTGGTTGGAGGGGAATAGTACAGCCAGGAAATGAAGAAAAAAATGGATTTTGGAAATCCTCTATTATAACAGGACTTTTTTGGTCATTGTGGTTTTTACCGCTTATTTATATACCACAATTCATTATACTTCCACATTTTTACGCACAATTTGCAGCATATTTAGTGGGAATTAGTATACTATTGACTACTCTTTATAAATCAAGCGGGAGCATTGTGTATTGTATAATGCTATCTAGCTTTATCTTCGCATTGTTTCCAGTCATCATCTTGAAGCAAAGCTCCATGCTTGTTCTACTAGCATTGATTGATTCAATAGTGGCTAATACATTTAAGAACAAGATTTCCAACTAAAAGAATGAAATATAAAAATGCACTCAATAACTAATTTATATTAATTACTGAGTGCATTTTGTGGTTTTTTAAATAAATAATTTAGTTTAATCATAAAAATCATCTTCTTCTAATTTTTTTTCTCTTTGCTCAAGTATTTTTATAAAGGTTTCTTCCGCAGCTTTATAATGCTCCTCCGTAAGTCTCATTGCCAATTCATAGTCCTTGTCTCTAAACGCATCCATTATTTTTTTATGCATCTTAATGCTGTCTTCCTGAATTTTAAAGGTACCAGAATTATAAAAATTCCTAACAAGCATTTCATGAAGAACATTATATTCCTTAAAAATCTTTTTTAATCTGCTATTTTTAGAGTAATTAATAAATGTTTTATGAAATTTATAATCATAATCATAGAATTCATCAGTGCCTATATACTTCTCCTGAAGTAATAAATATTTTTCTAAATGCTTACATACTTCTTCAGTGTCAGATTTTTCAAAAGACAATTTTACACCAGTATTAATTACATATAAAAGCACCTCATTGACCTCAAGGAAGAAATCGTAATCAAAATCAACCACTGTTGCTCCAGACTTGTCGATAGATGTGATAAGTCCATCTTGATTAAGACGATTTATGGCATCTCGAATAGGGGATGAGCTAACTTCAAATCTTTTTTGTAACGTCCTATTGACAAGTTTCGAACCAAAAGGAATCTCTCTTTTTAATATTTCCATTTTTAATACATCATAAATTTGATCACTTAAAGTTTTTTTGTTAATTAACACGCCACTACTCCTGTTTTTATAAAGTAAAATAATTTAATTTTACCTATTATATCATTAATCTTTTATTATGTAAACAAAATAGGCGGAGTGCTACTCCACCTAAATTTTCTTGAAATACTTAACACTAACTTATTAGTTTTAAAACGCTACTTTCATAAATAGAGCAACTATGCATAATATTGTTGCAAATGGTACATAAACGAATCTACCCAAGTTATACCACAAGTCTCCTTGTTTCTTTTTAGCTCCTAAATTAATTTCATCGAGTAGGTCTTCTTTTTTCATAATCCAGAACCAGGATATAGCACCTAAGGTTGCTCCTATTGGAATAATGTATATGGATATAATATCCATCCATGGTCCCCACTTAAATATAGGTTCCATATTAACGCCTATACCAAAGCAAACTACACAAAGTAATATTAACATAGGAACACGTTTTAATTTAGGAAATCTATACATTAATGATTCGCCAACTACTTCAAACATGTTTTGTAGAGAGGTTACTCCTGCAAATGTTACTGCTGTAAATAATATTATTGCAAATATTCTACCTCCTGGTATATCCTGTAATATTTTAGGTAGGGTTACAAAAAGAAGTCCAGGTCCTGCACCAACGTCCATGTTGTATGCAAAGCAAGCAGGTATAATAACTAATGATGATATGGTTGCTGCAATTGTATCAAATATAGCAGTGCTTTTTGCTCCACCTACTATATCTTCATTCTCTGATAGGTATGCTCCATATACAATCATTCCACTACCAGTTACAGATAGTGAGAAAAATGCTTGTCCCATAGCCCAAATCCAAACCATTGGGTCTTTTAATTTATCCCATCTTGGAGTGAACATAAATTTATATCCTTCCACTGCCCCTGGTAAAAAAGCTACACGAATAGCAAGAATTATAAATAGTATAAAAAACAATGGCATCATAATTTTATTAGTCTTCTCAATGCTGTCCGCACCAAGTGTCAATGTAAGCAATGTCCCAATAACAACTATTAAGTGATATGGAACAACGGAATAATCTGTCATAGAAAATGATTCAAACCATACTCCTGTATCCACAGTCATAAGAGTACCTGTAATAGATTGAGTTAAACCTTTAAGTACATATGAAATAATTGCTGCATAACCTATTGCTATACACATAGATCCTGCTAGAGGAAGCCATCCTACGTACTTACCAATTTTTTCTTTACCACCTGATTTCCAAGCATTTTCATAGGCACCAACGGTACCAGTTTTTGCTCTACGACCAATTGCATATTCCGCTGAAAGTCCTACATAGCTAAAAATTACTATGAATATAAGATAAGCTACTAAGAATGCTCCACCACCATAGCTACCCAGTTTATAAGGAAACCCCCAAACATTAGCCATACCTACAGCCGAACCTACACACGCTAATACAAATCCCCATTTTGATGCAAATTTAGCAGTTTTTTCAGTACCTTGATTAACTTGAGTTTGCATACTTTTCCTCCCCATTTTTAACTTTATAATAGGAGTCATTATAAAGTAGTATTTTTTTTAATCAGCCCACCTTTTTAATATATGTATATTATATATTCTATATTTTCGGGCATAAGACCCGAAAATATAGAATAATAAGTTTTTACTTTAATTAGTCTGCATAATCAAATTTTGCAGTAAAGAATCTTAATTGTGCAGGTTCATAAATAAATTTAAGCGGTCTTATATCTTCTTTATGTTTATATAGATGGATAACTGATTCAGCTACAACATCCATATGTTTGTAAGTGTAAACTCTTCTTGGAATAGTAAGTCTAACTGTTTCTAACTTTGGTTTATGGTTTTCACCTGTAACAACATCTCTACCTGCAGAAACTATACCACGTTCCATTGATCTAACGCCAGAGTCAATGTAAAGTGAAGCAGCTAATGATTGAGCTGGGAATTGTTCTTGATCTAGATGTGGACAGAATCTTCTTGCATCTAAGAATACAGCGTGTCCACCAACAGGTTCAACTATAGGAACTCCAGCTTCTTTTAATCTATCTCCAAGGTATCTAACTTGTTTTATTCTATGTTCTATATATTCATATTGCATCGCTTCTCTAAATCCAATTGCTATAGCTTGCATATCACGGCCAGTCATACCACCATATGATGGCATACCTTCGTAAACTACTACTATTTCTTTAGCTTTTCCAAATAATTCTTCATCGTTAATTGCTAAGAATCCACCGATATTTACGATACCATCTTTTTTACCAGACATAGTAGCACCGTCAGAGTAGCTGAACATTTCATGTACTATATCTTTAATTGAAACGTCTGCATATCCTTCTTCTTGTTCTTTAATGAAATATGCGTTTTCAACACATCTAGTAGCATCGTAGAATACCTTTATTCCGTGTTTTGCTGTAAGTTCTCTAACTGCTCTCATATTAGCCATGGAAACTGGTTGTCCACCTGCTAGGTTTACAGTAACAGCAAGGCATACATAAGCTATGTTTTCTGCACCTTTTTCATCTATTAATTTTTGAAGTTTATTTAAATCAATATTGCCTTTAAACTTAACATTTACTGAAGCATCATGTGCTGCATCTTGAACTATATCTACGAAGATACCGCCGTTTTTTTCTTGGTGATATCTAGTAGTTGTAAAGTACATATTTCCAGCTACATATTGTCCTGGTTTGATAGCTATACTTGAAAGAATATTTTCTGCACCACGTCCTTGGTGAGTAGGAACAACGTGTTTAAATCCAAATAATTCTTGGATAGTAGATTCTAGATATACCCAGTTTTTACTACCAGCATAAGCTTCGTCTCCAATCATCATTCCCGCCCATTGAACATCACTCATGGCATTTGTTCCTGAGTCAGTAAGTAAGTCAATATAAACATCCTCTGACTTTAAGTTGAATGTATTATATCCGGCTTCTTTCATAGCGATTTCACGTTCTTCTCTGGAAATCATTTTTACAACTTCTACACTCTTAATCTTAAAAGGCTCCGCAGGGTACTTACTTAAATCCATGTAATCCATAATAAAAAATCCTCCTTGAATTTAATATATTATTTATTGTACGTTATATATAATATGTGATGCATCATACATCATCGACCATCTTTATTGTACAACGGAAAATACTGGATGTCAATATGTAAACGTTGTTTTTTCTGATTATTTATATAATTTAGATTATTAAATATATTTCTATAAATATATTTAATCAAATATGAAATTTATGGAAAAAACTTAATTTATAGCAAAATCACTTGTAAAAGTTGAGCTTTTACTACGAATTAAGTTTCTTTTTATCATCTATTCTTATATTTTCAATCTTAATTTTTTAATTTTAACTCTTGATTTTTAACGATGGCTTCCATGAACTATTTTAAAGCCTTCATTTTTCAGCATTTGTTCATGCTTCTCATACTCATTGCATTCTACCTTTGTGCAAAGGGCCAAATGAACAGTATCTACATCATTATTTTTAAGTTGCTTTATTTTGTGATCCCAGTCGTCATCTTTCCCTATAGTCTGTCCACAACCACTGCAGTAGAAGAAGCTTCCAAGAAGTGGTTTGTTATCACCATATAATTCAAAAGCATCCGTCGAATTATTGTATGCTTTGAAGCACCCTGTACCAGAACACTTGCCAACTAATTTTCTACATGCCATTATTGCTATTGTCATAATATACCCCTTTCTTTTTACACAACTATTATTTAAACCAAGTTAGGATAAATATATATATTATTTAGAAGCATATAATATAAAATTAATATTATCTTTAATTTACTAAATATTTATTTTAGCTCCTGTACTTAAATATTCAACTCTATCTCCTAATTTTTCTTTTAATCGCGCATACCCATTTTCTCCTGTACAGTGTCCTGTGTATACTTTTTCTATTCCTTCTTCAATAATTTTTTGAGATATATGGTCTATATGCTCATCTTTCATGCATAAGCCATCCCATTTACCTTCAATCATTAAATGAAAGCCTCCAACTATACCTTTAATATTTTCCTCTGGGAACGCACTCTTAACAGTTTTTATAATATTGATTATTCCATTGTGTGCACAGCCTGTAAATATCATAAGTCCGTCATTTGCTTTGAAGACTAATATTAATTCATGTTGAAATCTATCCTTGATAAATTGGGATTCTTCTTCATCATTCTTTTCTTCCATGTAAAGATTATTATTCCCTTGTGGTAATGGGTATTCTTTTAATATATCTGTTACAATAAAAATATTTTTATCTATTTGAGTAAATCCATCTACAAACTGAAGCCTATTAAAGTTATCTTCAACTACGTCCTTGTTAAGTCCTATATATGTCTTTTCACCATTTTTATCTAAATAGTAATCTTTAACGGCTTCCTTTTTTAAATATACCTTGCCTAAACTATTACTACTGAAAAAAGATAGCAGTCCTCCCCCGTGGTCAAGATGTCCATGAGATAATACAACCATATCCACTTCTCCAATATTCACTCCTAGTTTTTCACCATTACTTACAAAACTACCTGAACCTCCTGTGTCCAATAATATTTTTCTATCTCCGAATTCTATGTATATGCATAATCCATGTTCACAAACTAACTCTTCATCTCTAGTAGTATTCTCCATAAGACCAATTATTTTCATTATATATCACCTCGTAACCTTATATTATAGTTTTATTATAATACATATCATCACATATATTCACTGACCTTGAATTTTTTAAACAGGACGAATTTATCACTAAGGGAATTTTATAGGTAATTTAAATAGTAAAAATACTGAAATTAATTCATGAGGTAGAGTAAATTTCCAAAGAATATATTTCCGCTATCTTTTTTATTGTTCTTTGTTTATAATCATGAATTGTACAAGCTAATATTTTGCCGAATGCTATTATTTAGCAACGGGGGAAATATTTTAGGGGTGAATCTTTAAAAGTAGGGATACTCTCTTCCCAAACCCGTCAACTAACCTCGTAGGCATAGAGAGGAGAAATTAAATGAAAAATTTTTACGTGGCGCTATTTGCCGCTTTGTCTTTTGTGTTTACTTCTTCAACAATGGCTACATACAAATTACAACCCACTTCCCCTTCAAGTGAGAAGGTAAGTTTTTCAGAGAAATCAAATACTATTCCAGAAGAGAAAAAACTAGAGAAAAAAGACCTAGAAGAAAAGAGTAATGTTAAAGTTGTTGTTGAAAAACCTTCTAGTGAGGATAATAATGTGGTTAGTAAAAGCCCTGAAAAGAAGGTATCCCCTTCTAGAGGTGGGACTAGCATAACAGAAAACAAAGTTGAGGAACCATCGAAATATGGTGAGTTGCTAGACTGGTGGGAATCTGTTCAAAATATATTCCCTAATGGTTCTGTTGCACAGGTTACAGACTTGAATACAGGTAAATCTTTTAATGTTAAAAGAACCTTTGGTACTAATCATGCCGATGCTGAAGCTTTAACCCCTTCTGATACAGATATAATAAAAAGCATTTGGGGAGGCTTCTCATGGGAAAGAAGGCCTGTTATAGTAACTGTAAATGAAAAAAGAATTGCCGCTTCTATGGCAGCTATGCCACACGCAGGAGTTGATTCTGCACCAGCTGTAGCTACTGTTCAAAATCGTTCAGATGGATATGGCACTGGTGAAAATCTTGATGCTGTTAAAGATAACGGCATGGATGGAGTTGTAGATATACATTTCTTAAATAGCACAAGACACAAAGATGGTCGTGAAGACCCTGACCATCAGCAGGCTATTTTAAGAGCAGCAGGCAAATAATATTTCCTAGATTTTATGGATATATATTTAATCAAAGAAGGGATTTTGCACTGCAAAATCCCTTCTTGACTATTGAACTAAAAACTATTCAATTAAAAACCAACCTTATTCTTCTTCCCCACAAAGAAACAATAATTTCTTCCACTTTCTATCCACTTCTTCTTGAGCCTTAGCAATTAAAGCTTTTCCTGCCTCTGACTTGAACAAGTGCTTAAATCTTCCTTGTGGCTTTAACCATTCTTCAATTGGAAGTTTATTTTTAGGCTTATAGCTTAATTTAAATTCTCCGTTTACCACTTCATATAGCGGCCAGTAACAAGTTTCAACTGCTAATTTTATTAGTTCTAGTTCCGTTGCTGTATCACATCTCCATCCTCTTGGACATGGAGCTAATACGTTCATGAATTTAGCTCCCTCAAATTCATTTAGAGCTCTGTCAGCTTTATTGTATAAATCCATAGTGTACCTTGTTCCAGGTATTACAGGAACTGTTTGTGCCACATATGGTAGGTTGTGAGCTGCCATAATCATAGTTAGATCTTTTCCACCTTGTTTTTTACCTAATGATTCACTTCCTTGAGGAGTTGTTGTAGTATCTGCTCCTGCTGGAGTTGCAGAGGATCTTTGAATTCCTGTGTTCATGTATGCTCCGTTATCATAGCACACATATAGCATATCATGTCCTCTTTCCATAGCACCGGATAAGGACTGGAATCCTATATCGTAGGTTCCACCATCTCCTCCAAAAGCGATGAATTTAAATTCTTCTTTTATTTGTCCCTTAGCTTTTAGCACTTTATAAGCTGCTTCAGTTCCACTAATGGTAGCTGCTGCATTTTCAAAGGCTGTATGGATAAAGGAGTCCTTCCAAGCTGAGTAAGGGTATAAACTTGTGGAAACTTCTAAGCATCCTGTAGCATTAGATATAACTGCCTTATGCTCTGGTTTAACTGCCTTTAGTACCCACTTTGCAATCATAGGGGCTCCACATCCACCACACATTCTATGTCCACTAGTTATTCTATCTGGAATTTTAGTTAATTCTTTTAATGTAGCCATCCTTTACCCCCCTATTCCCTTAAACCTAAGTAGTTATATTTATTGTATTTTCCTGTTTCTAAAGCTTTTAATAAATCCATGTAAACACTTTCTAAGCTTTCCACTCTAACGTCTCTTCCGCCTAGTCCATAGATATAGCTCATTAATATTTTGTCATTATATCTTCCATATAAAGAACCTGCTACATCTACATATAATGGTCCGCCATTTCCTGATAAACCTTCTGCCTTATCCATTACAGCTATAGCTTTAACGTTTTTAAGTGCTTCACAAATTTCCTCTACTGGGAAAGGTCTGTATAATCTTATTTTTAATACTCCAGCTTTGATGCCTTTTTCTCTTAATTCATCTGCCACAGCTTTTGCTGTTCCAGCAGAGGAGCCTATTATAACTAAGGCTACTTCAGCATCTTCTAATCTGTAAGCTTCGAATAATCCATATTTTCTTCCTGTTAGTTCTTCATATTCTTTAGCTACTCTTAAAGCTACATCTTTAGCATTTAAAAGGCCTTGCTTTTGCTGTCTTTTCATTTCCATATAGTAGTTAGTAAGAACCATAGGACCTACTGCTATACTCTTTTCTCCAAGCAGTCCCGCTCCTGTTCTTTTATTAATACCAACAAAATCTGCAACTTCTTTATTATTCATAACAAATAAATTTTCTACAGAGTGGCTTGTTATAAATCCATCATAGCATACCATACCTGGAACCATAACTTCCTCGTCCTCTGCTATTTTTAATATTTGAATAGCGTTATCATAAGCTTCCTGGGTGTTTTCAGAATACATTTGTATCCATCCTGTGTCTCTTGCTCCCATGGAATCTGAATGGTCGTTATGGATATTAAGTGCTGGAGACATGGCTCTGTTTACTAGAGCCATTATAATTGGACATCTGTCCCCTGAAGCTATATGAAGCATTTCCCACATAAGTCCTAATCCATTTGATGATGTAGCAGTCATTACCCTAGCTCCTGCTGCTGAAGCTCCTATACATGCGCTCATAGCACTGTGCTCTGACTCCACCGCTACAAATTCTGATTTACACTCACCATTTGCAACGAAGGATGAAAAATACTGAGGTACTTCTGTTGATGGAGTTATAGGAAACGCCGGAAATACGTCTGGTCCCATTTGCATCATAGCTATTGCTACAGCTTCGTTACCGCTTAAACTTTTTCTTATCTGATTAGCTTTTGCCATATTCTCTTACCTCCTATTCTTCATCAACCAGCTCTAGAGCTTTAAAGTTACATTGTTCTACACATACTCCACAGCCTTTACAGTGATCATAATCTATGCTAGTCATTTTTCCATCCTCTACTATTATGGACATATCAGGACAAACTGCCCAACAAAACATACAATGCTTGCATTTATCTTCATACCAAATAGGTTTCATTGCTCTCCAGTCTCCAGTTTTAAAGTCTACTGCACTTCCTCCATCTAGAATTAATCCACCTCTTGGGATGTCCATCCATGGAGATTCTGGAGTAACTTTCATTCTTTTATCCAATTCTAGTCACCTCCAAAAGTCCTCTTTTAAGTGCTTCCATATTCTTATCTATAACATGAGGTTTAGTTGCAAATTTGTGTTTAAATGAATCTTGCATGTCCTCTACAAACTTTTCCTCATCTATAATTCCAATGATTTTAACTATAGCTGAAAGCATTGGAGTGTTTGGGAAATATGCCCCTAGAGTTTCTTCTGAGATGGTTCTTGCATCTATGGTATATATCTCCCCTTCATATCCTCCAAGTTCTTTTTTTATTACCTCTGGAGCCTTTCTAGTATTTATAATTATAGCTCCATCTTTTTTTAGCCCTTTAATACATTCACCAGTTTTAAGCAAGGTTTCATCTACTACCACTACATAATCCGGCTCATAAATATTACTATGAACTCTTAGTGGGTAGTTTGCTATTCTGTTATATGCTGTAATTGGTGCTCCCATTCTTTCTGGACCGTATTCTGGGAATCCTTGAATATACATTCCCCTAGAGAAAGCTGCTTCTGCCAGTAACAATGACGCTGTTTTAGCACCTTGTCCCCCACGGCCATGCCAACGTATTTCGATCAATTTTTTCTCCATCAATTAAATCCTCCCTAACATTCTATAGCTTAGCTTCTTCTTTACTCCAATCCCAAGGAGTTTTCTTTATTAATCCATCAGCAAAAGGAATATATATTGATGCTATTGCTGATATGGCAAGTAACCATTGATACCATAGTAAAGGTATTACTTGAAATGGCGATACCGTTCCTTTTGTAAAACTTAACATTATTAGCATTTGTGCTCCATATGGAATTACTCCCTGCATAATACAAGAGAAAGTATCTAATAGGGACGCACTTCTTCTTGGATCTATTTTATATTCTTGGCACATTTCCTTTGCTATTGGTCCGTCTATGATTATAGCTACGGTATTATTTGCAACCGCTGCATCTGTAATAGATACAAGAGCTGCTATACCTAATTCTGCTGATTTTCTTCCTTTAACCATTTTCTTAATTTTTTCTAGTAAGAAATTAATTCCCCCAGCTTTTGTAATCATGTGGGCAAGTCCACCAGTAAACATGGACAATAAGAAAATATCTATCATACCAAGCATACCATTGAATATTTCTTGAGAAAAAGTTAGCACTGTTAAGTTTCCATAGGTTAGTCCTATTGCTCCTGAAACAACTATACCTAATGTTAAAACCACAAATACATTAACTCCGATTAAGGATAGAATCAAAACTAATAGGTACGGTAAAACTTTAATAATGTTATAATCATAAGCTTGCATTGGCGGAATCACTTCTGGACGTCCAAATATTATTAATAAAATTATAGTTATTATTGCTGCTGGGGCTGCTATATATATATTTACTCTAAACTTATCCCTCATCTCGCAACCTTGAGTTCGCGTTGCAGCAATGGTGGTATCCGATATTACTGAGAGGTTATCACCAAACATAGAACCTCCAATTACAGCCGCTAAAACAAATGGTAGAGAAAGTCCTGATTTTTCTGCAAGTCCTACAGCAATTGGCCCAACTGCAACAATTGATCCTACTGAAGTTCCTGTGGAAATAGATATAAAACATGTTATTATGAACAATCCAACAGTTATAAATTGTGGTGGTATATAAGTAAGTCCTAGGTTAACGGTAGACTCTACTCCACCCATGGCCTTTGATACAGTAGCGAAGGCTCCTGCTAAAAGGTAGATTGTACACATTATTATAATATCTTTATTTCCGCATCCCTCTAAAAGAGCATCAAACTTTTCTTCCGCTGTTCCTTTAAGAATGAAAAATGCGCTTATTATTCCACAGAAAATAGCTACAGGCGCTGGAAACTGATAGAAGGCCATCTCTACACCCTTTGATTGCAATATTATCCCGCTGCCAAGATAAATAGCTACAAACACTAAGAAAGGTAGTAATGCCAGACCACTTGACGTTTTCTTATTTTCCATTATAATTCCCCCTATTTAATTTTATTGAACTCTATCCCCCATCCTCAAAGAAAAAATAAAATTGTTATTTAACCACTAAATCTAATGCTGTTTTTAAATCTTCAATTATGTCTTCTACTGTTTCTAGTCCAATAGACAGCCTTACTAATCCATCGCTAATTCCTGCTGCCATTCTTTCTTCTTTTGTATATGGTGAATGAGTCATTGATGCTGGATGCTGAATTAATGTTTCTGCATCTCCTAAACTTACAGCTAAACTAGCTAATTTTACATTGTTCATAACTATTCTTCCTTCTTCCAATCCCCCCTTTAACTCGAATGCAATCATAGCTCCTGGTAAAGCCATCTGCTTTTTAGCTATTTCATAATATTCAAAACTTTCTAAGCCTGGATAGTATACCTTTTCAATTGCTGGATGACTTTCTAGAAACTCAGCTACTTTCATTGCATTTTGGCAATGTCTTTCCATTCTAACTTCTAAAGTTTTCATACCTCTAATAACAAGGAATGCATCGAAAGGACTTAAAACCGCGCCAGTCATATCTTTTACTCCAAATAATCTTACTTGGTCTATAAATTCCTTTTTACCTACTGCAAAACCAGCAACAACATCTCCATGACCATTTAAGTATTTTGTAACTGAGTGTACTACCACGTCAGCTCCTAATTCTAATGGTCTTTGTATATATGGAGTACAGAAAGTATTATCAACAAATACCATACATCCCTCTACTTCATGAGCTATTTGTGAAACTTTATTAATATCAGTAACCTTTAAATTTGGGTTAGCAGGAGTTTCTAAATAAACTACCTTAGTATTTGGTTTCATAGCATTTTTAACTTCTTCTAGATTACTAGTATCAACGAAAGTAACTTCTATACCATATCTAGTTAAACCATGACTTAGTAAAGCATAAGTGCATCCATAAAGTGTATCATCTGCCACCACATGATCCCCTGCCTTTAGAGCTGACCATAAAGCGGATGATATAGCTCCCATACCAGATGCTGTAGCAACAGCCGCTTCTCCTCCTTCTAATATAGCAATTTTTTCTTCTAATTGATCCGTAGTTGGATTACCAAGTCTTGTATATATATGTCCACATTCTTCTCCAGCAAATCTTCTTCCACCCTGTTCTGCTGATTCAAATATAAAAGTAGAAGTTTGATATATAGGAGTACCTAGTGCACCATATTGTGAATCCTTTTTATGTCCTCCGTGTACTGCTTTAGTTCCAAATCCCATGTTAGCCATATTCTCTTTATTCATAGCAAATCCCCCTTATTTTGTTATATATATTTCACTGTATATTAGAGCAAATGCCATGCCAAGTTTTATGATCATATTTCAATACACTGTAATACATTGATGCATAAGGATTACATACATTCAGTTTAAATATTTCAAATTTTCTGTAAACGTTTTATGCCATTTCACAATATTTACTGTAAATAAATCTTTCCACGTGTAAATTATTCTTTCCACTCTATCCCATACTTATTTATCTTATTTATTACCGTTGTATGAGATACTCCTAGCTCTTTCGCCGCTTTTCTAAAGGTTTTGTTCTTTTTTAAAGACTTAATAATAGCCTCTTTCTCTGCTATTTCGACTATATCTTTCAACTTTAAGTTTCCATTTTTTACTACATAATCTACCCTCTTAGGGTTTTCATTAAAATGGATCATTAAGTGTTCTTTCTTTAGCAATTCATCATTACATAAGTTCATAGCTCTTTCTACAACATTTTTAAGCTCTCTAACATTTCCAGGCCAATTATATTTCATTAGATTACTTATAAACTCTAATTCAGCTCCTAATATATTTTTGTTAATTCTTTTGTTTAGCTCCTCTATAAAAAATGTAACTAGGCTTGGTATATCTTCTAAATGCTCCCTTAATGATGGTATATATATAGGAATAACATTTAATCTATAATAAAGATCTTCCCTAAACTTTCCTTGCTTCACCATTTCTTCTAAATCTCTATTAGTGGCACAAACTATTCTAACATCTATACTCTCTTCAATATTACTTCCTACTTTTCTTATAACTCCTTCTTGAAGAGCTCTTAAAAGTTTAGCCTGTAATAATAAAGGAAGCTCTCCAATTTCATCTAAAAATAAAGTTCCTTTATGAGCTTCCTTAAAAAGCCCTTCCTTTGTAGTAAAAGCACCAGTAAAACTTCCCTTTTCATATCCAAAAAGTTCACTTTCAATTAAATTATTTGGCAGGGCAGCACAGTTTACAGGAACAAATTTTTCATCTTTTCTATGACTAAGATTATGAATTGCTCTTGCAAATAATTCTTTCCCCGTGCCACTTTCTCCTCTTAAAATAACTGTAGAATTACTATTTGCAACAGCCCTTACCATTCCCTTTACTTTTTCAATAGATGAACTATTACCTATAATATCTTTAAAAGCCCTATTATCACTTGAAGAAACCACATTGGCAATTTCTATTACCTTTTTCACATCTCTAATAGAAGATACCACTCCAATATTATTATTGTTGTCATCCTTTACTGGTCTTATGGTGGTTAGATAATGACTTTTACCTCTTCCGTTTTCTAAATAAATTTCAATATTATCATGTTTTTCTCCACTGTTTATCAAATCTATCATAGGATTATTCTTTATTAAACTATTTATATCCTTTCCTATAATATCTTCTTTGGAATAATAAAATACATTTTCACAATAGCTATTAAAAATTTCAACTTCTGAATTTTTATTTATATACATTATTCCATCATCTATTGAATCTATGATGGCAAGAAGCTTTCTTTGATATTTCTCATGTTCTAGTAATTCAATTCTATTGATCTGAAATACTCCTTCAATTTTAAATATATTTTCTTTTAATTCTTCAATTTTATTTTCATGTATATCCTTTACTTTCATGCAAACTCTATTAGGAAATACTTCTACAGAAGTAAGGTTGATATTTAATTTATATATTTTTTCCAACATCTCCGACGTTATGCCGATTCTGTCAACAGCTAATATTTCTAATCGAATATATCTCTCCATCTTATCCCTCTTCCAAAATATGTTACTTAAATATAATGTATACTAAACTGCGCTCAATATCAATATTTAAACGAAAGATTTATTATGGTAAAATATATAAAATGATTTTTAAATTAATAGTTTTACATATTTAAATATCTTTTTTCTCTAATTTCAACTTTAAACTAATATCAATTAAAAAATTAAAGCTATGATAAGAACATAGTCTAAATCATAGCTTTAATTCTAAAATATATAATTTTTATTTATTATGCCCCCCAAAATTCAACTAAAGGCAATAATCTTTGAAGATTTTCTTTAATTTCCATACATTTCTTTTTATTTTCTATAAAAATCATTCCTTCACTATTATCCCTAAATATTATTTGTAAATGATATTCCCTTTTGAATGGAATGGAACTACCTACAGCTTTCATTGTAATAGTTTTTATAATTTTTATTTCATCTAATTTATATATTGTAAAGTCTTTTTTATCAAAAGTAGACCTACATTTTACCATCCAGTTATCAGTGATTGCCAAATAATTTTTATCATCTCCAAATTCAACCTTATACTTAGGTTCACCATACATTTCCCTATCAAAGGCTTCTACTTCTTCTGGAGTAGTAAGATATTTTTCTACACTTTCTCTTAAGCTTGGATCACCTTTTTTCTTATTCATCTTTTTTCTTACCAAAAGTGCCACTATAGCAACTACTATAGCTGGTGATGTTACTTTTAAAGCTTCCAATGACCCCGTAGCCACTACAAGAGCTATTGCCATTCCACCTACTACTCCTAGTATGATCAGAGGATTATTTTTTGTTTTTTCTTTAATCTCCTCTATATGTTCATCATGTTCATCCAACCATCTTGACATTTTGCTCCTCCTTATTTTTGAAACATTCTCAAGTAAAATAAATTTATTGTACTTTTACTAGCAAATCCTAGCAAACCTTTTTATTATCGAAGCCTTTATAAAAAACCTTATACTGTATCAAATAATTTTTAAAATACATATATAAAACATAATGGAACTGAGATATTTATCTCAGTTCCTCTTTTGAATACCTAATTATAGTTGTAGAAACTTACACAGTAATCTTACCTGTAACTGCTAATATTATCATGATTACTGATATAATAAGCATAATAGCCATATATGTCTTTTCTCTACTTGTAACACTTTCATTTTTTTCTTTTTTACCTTTAATATATATAACTATTCCTGTGGAATACATAATAAATGCTAAGCCTAAATATGCAATCCCTACGGCATAGATAACATAAAGAGAATAAATAATTGATATTAGAGATATAACTTTTTCTTTTATACATCCCTTCTCATTTCTAAAAACTTTAAATGCAAACATTGAGGACATTAAATAAGGTAATAATATGTTGGTAGTTGCTATATGAGTTGCTACATAGTATCCTTTTTGCAATGCCGGTGAAAGCAATGCAATTAAAAATATCTGTATAGCTGTTATGGTAAATAGCAAAGCATTAACTGGTACATTTTTTTCATTGGTCTTTTTAAACCACTGAGGCATTAAATCATCTTGAACTGCTGGCACATATAATATTTCAGTAGTTAATAAGTTCCAGCAAAGTAAAGCTCCAATGTTTGAGATTATAATACCTAATTTAATTATTACAGCGCCTGCTTTTCCAAGGGATGTAGCTAATAAAACATCTGCCAATGGAGTTGTTGAATTAACTAAAACTTTAGCTGGTACAACGCCCATGGATAAAATCGATATAGCCACATAGAGTGCAGCTGTAATCAATAATGAAATTACTGTAGCTTTACCAACTAATTTTTGTGTTTCAGCTCTTTCTGATAATACTACTAAAGCTTCAACACCTACAAAACACCATAGAACTGTTCCCATGGCGCCACTTACCTGTTTTCCTATACTAGTGGCTTCCCCTGTGGATGCTAAAACATTTTGCCAATTAGGTACGTAAAATATCTCCCCTTTAAAAGCTAGTATTCCAAATATAATTACTAGAATCAAAGGTATAACTTTAGCAATGGTTATTATTACATTAAGCACTCCAGCCTCTTTTATTCCCCTTCTTATTATAAAATAATATGACCACAAAAGGGCGGAACCTAATATAAAGGTTATAACTGGAGGCATTTTATATTGTTCTCCAATTAAGCTATTAATAGTTTTAAAAATCAAAATAGTAAATGACACATTTCCTAAAAATGAACTCATCCAATATCCCCATGCACAGTTGAATCCTATAAATGGGCCATAACCTGCTCTAGCATAAGAATAAATTCCTCCCTTTAGTTCCGGTCTCTTATTGGAAAGCATATTAAATACCAGTGCTAACATTATTACTCCAGATACCCCTATACCCCAAGCTATAAGTACAGCCTGTGGATTAGAATAAATAACTAAATCCGTTGGGCTATTAAAAATTCCTGAGGCAATCATTGAGCCTATACCTAAAGCTATTAATAAACCTAACCCAAGCTTTTTTTCACTATTTCCCTCCATTTTAATACCTCACATCCCCAATTCTTTATAATTTTTTATTTTTAAATGGTTACTTTTTAAAATGACTATCTTAAAAAGTAACCATTATCAAGTGATTCTTAGCTTCAGATGGAGTTTTCTTAAAAGGAATACTTACTCCAACTGAAGCTTAGAAGAACTTATCCAGGAACGTAGCATCCGTTATGCACAGCATAAGAACTCTAAATCGCTTTCACAGAGTGCGATTGGAGTATTACGGATGGTAGTCATCGGACAAAGAGAACTATTCTATGGAATCTACCAAGTCTCTAACATCCCCAATTATAGCCCTTGGCACTGGTAAATCTAGCATAGTCTTTAATCCTGGAGTAGAATTCATTACAAGAGGTATCATATTTACGCATATAGCTATTGTAGCAATCCCCCCTGGTATTTCCGGTTTTATTTGAAGATCTATGTTTGGGTATCCTTTTATGGAAATATAATCTCCAGTATCTACATTTTCTAATTCTGGTCTTATCTGTTGAGGATGTTCCATTACAATAAATTCTTTATCTCCTAAGCTTGCGTATCCTAATTGTCTACATCCTGCCACATCTCCTGGATTAACTGAAACAATGTCTGTGCTGCGAGGAACATTTGTTAAAATTGCTTCTTTTTCCTGTCTAACATTATTAAACTTTACATTAAACGCTTCTTCAAACATTCCAAAGGATTGTAAGAATCCTACATGTCCTGCTACTGTATCATTTTTTACTCCTTCGCTAAATTCTTCTGGCTTAAGTCCTATTCCTTGTTCAACCATAACTGCTTTTCCAAAACAAGCAAGATCATTTATTCTAGCTACATTTATTTTATCCACAGTATCACAAACGCCCGTTAATGCAATAACCATCAAATCCATGATAAATCCAGGATTTACACCTGTTCCTAATATTGATACATTGTTTTCCTTAGCTATTCTATCCATTTCATCAGATAACTCTGGATCTAAAACTCTTGGATAAGCCATTTCTTCTGCTGTACTAACTATATCCATTCCCGCTTCTGCTGCCATTTTTATTGATGGAAATACCACCTTTGTAAATGAAGCTGTAGCCATAACACAAACATCTGCAAAACCCTTCTTTATAACCTCTTCAGCCTTATTTGTAATCACACAACCATTGTCTTCATTCTCTTCTATCCCTAATATATCCCAAAGCTTTCTACCAACTTTACTTGGATCTGTATCTATAGCTCCTACAATTGTAAATCCCTGTTTTCCCAATATCATTTTAGCGATACCGCTTCCCATAGAACCTAATCCCCAAACTACAACTTTTATCTTTCTTTTCATATTAAACCCCTCCAAATAATTTATTTTATTTAATCATTTAGATTTCTAATTAACAATTAACTAAGGAATACTCTGATTGTTTTTCATAGTACTTTTTAACATAGTTTGAAGTCATTGATGCAAGTACACAACCATAATCCATTTTAAACTCCACAATGTCTCCTACTTTCCATGGGGTTACACTGTCTGTAACATCTAAAAGCAAATGATCACTACTGGCTCCAAAAATACTTATGTTTTTATCCAAAGGAAAAAGTCCATCTACTTTTATATCCTGTCTTCCCACTGCTACAATAGCCCTTTTTCTTATGCCTTTATCCTGAAAATGAGGTTTGTTTCCAAAGGCATCCATGCCTATCTTTCCTGTTGGAACTGTAGGTTTATCTTTTATTTCCACTATTTCACCTTTAAGTATAAAAGCATCATCATAGCAATTGGGTATTGAACCTCCAAAAGAAGTTTCACGTCCAAGTATAATTCCCTCTCCCACTCTCAGCTGACTAATTTCCTCAGGAATAGAGCCATTCATTACTAAATATAAACTGCTAGAATTTCCTCCTGAAATAATAGGTAAATCCAATTTATAAAGATTTTTAATTTCACTTCTTAAGTTTACAAGTTTCATCAAGTTGTCCCTATCAGGAATTACTCCTCCATAACAAGTTACATTAGTACCTAGCCCTACTAATTTTATGTGCTGTAAATTCATTATCTCCTTAACTATGTCTAGCACATCTTCTATTAAAACCCCTTCTCTTAAATCACCGATATCTACCATTAAAATAATATTGTGAGTTCTGTTTAATTCTTTAGCTTTCTGAGATAATATTTTTATGATTCTTAATTCAGAATTTAAACTAACATCACTATATTTAATTACCTGTTCTGCTTCACTTTCCATAGAAATTCTAAGCAACATTTTTTTGCAACTTATTTGCTCCATTTTCTTTAAATTTTGCACTCTGGAATCTCCAACATAAGTAAATCCTGCCTGGAGTAAAGCATTTACAATAGGAATTTCTGCACAGAAAACCTTGGTTACTCCAACAACATCTATTCCTTTATTTTTACACATGGATAAAATTTGTTTTCCATTGTGAGTTATTTTTGATAAATCAACTTCTACACAAGGGTACTGTTTTCTCATAACGAGACTCTCCTTTTTTCTTTATTATTATAATTTTTCCATGTCTTTAGTTATAGTTAAACTCTGTCTAAGTAGTGCCTTAGCAGCTTCTCTATTTTCCCTACTTAAAACTCCTGCACAGGCCATAATATAATCTTTATCTAAAAGCGCTTCAGCACCTTTTCTTGGAAGCATTGTAACATCATCTCTCATGTATCTTATATTTAAAAGAGCTTCTTCCCCTACTGGTAATCTGGTCAGTGCTCCACCAGTGCCTATTATATATTTAACTTGTGATAAATCTTTTCCATAGGCTATGAATCCACTTTCTCCACCATATTTTCTCTTTATAGTTCCTACATGCCTATTTATTGCAACATCTACAGCTTTTTTAGTCAGTATACTACTAGCATTTATCTCATCATCTTCTGTAGGTATTGCTTTTATATGACTACTTATATATTCTTTTTTAAAAGTTCCTAAATCTCTAATATTCAATATGTCTATAATATTTTTACTATTTATAAATACTCCGATATCTCCTTCTACGGTCCTTTTAGCCTTTGGTTCAGGATTCACAAGCATATCTAAAACTACTGCGCTACCCTCTGTAACGGAATGTACATCTGTAGTAGCTCCCCCTACGTCTAAAACTACTAAATCTCCTATCATATCATAAAGAATTTTTGCACTTTCCATAACGGCTCCGGGAGTAGGAATTATGCTTCCATCTACCATTTCCTTTATTTTATTCATTCCCGGAGCTTTTACAATATTTCTTTCAAAGGCTTCTTGTATAACTTTCCTAGCCGGCTCTACATTTAACTCGTCTATACTTGGGTAAACATTGTCGATAATATATAATTCCTGATCCTTAAATATATCTTTTATTTCTTCTCTGTTTTCAATGTTTCCACAATAGACTATAGGTATATTAAATTTTTCCTTACTTATAATCTCTGCATTATAAAGGGACGTTTCTCTTTCTCCATGATCCGTTCCCCCTGCAATCATTATCATATTGGGATTTATTTCGTATATGGTTTTTATATCGCTTTTTCTCATCTTTCCTGATGTAACCATTTTTATTATGCCACCAGCACCTAATGCAGCTTCCTTTGCAGCTTTAACAGTCATTCTCTCCATAAGTCCATGAACTGTTATCTTAAGTCCTCCTGCTGCACTACTTGTTGCAAGCATCTTACCCCAAATAATTGACTCACCTACTTGATTTTCAATGTCTTTAACAGCATTTTTAAGCCCTATAGTTACATCTCCATCTAGTACTGTAGTACAGCTCTTTCCTTGAAAAGCAGCTTCCACAAATATGCTTTTGTCTTCCTTAATCTTCACGTTAAAAGCTGTTACCAATGTAGTAGTACTCCCTATCTCTGCTACTAAATAATCAACTTTCATAAAATCCCCCTGTTTATACAATTCTTAAGCTTTATTCATCTTCCTCTGTGTTAACTCCCATAAGTTTTTTAATTACAAATGATGCAACATCCGTACCGTTAGAACCTCTTCCAAAACCAACATCCATTCCATTTGCTCTTGCTATTTCATCTGTTACTTGAGTTCCGCCAGATGCAAGTATTAACTTATCTCTTACCCCTTTTTCTATACACAAATCATTTAACTTCTGCATATTCTTTGTGTGTACATCATTGTGAGTAATTATGGTACTACATAATATGGCCTGAGCTTTTGACTCTATAGCTGCGTCTACAAGCTTTTCTACTGGACATGAAGTTCCAAGATATACTGCTTCAATACCAAATTTTTCAACGCCTCCATGTTTAATGTCGATAACTTCTCTTAATCCAACAGAATGCTCATCTTCTCCTACTGTTGCAGCAACAACTTTTATTGGATTTTTCTTTACATAATTCCTCATTACATCATCAGGTAAAACTTTTCTTCTCTTTGGTAGAACCAATTCATCACGTATTACAGGAGTAAAATCACAAACTCCCTTAATTTCAACTAAAGTTCCCTCGGACATTTGTAATACCTGCTTATGAATAATTTCTACATCTTTTAGATTCATTCTCTTTCCTATTTCCAATGCAGCTGCTTCACTTATTTGTTCATTTTCCGGTAAGAATAGAGTAACCTTTAAATACCCATCCTTACTCCACTGAACTTCTGGAACTACTGTACCGTCTTCCTTAACTTTTTCCATTCTCTTAAATACATTGTCATTTTCATCAAGTTCATCTATATACTTAATTTTTGAATGATTACATAATGTACATTCATTTATAGCATCACATGATTTTCTATATTCTTTTGGCACATTGTTATATCCAAAATGTCCACAAACTGGAGCAAAATAATCTTCTTCTCTTTTTACTATAGTGTCCACAGCATCTCCGCCGTCCATCTTTCTTGCAATGCCATCTCCATTCCTTTCTGGATATAAACCTGAATCTACGAAAAATCCTTGGTCTACTGCTTTAAAGTATCCACCAGCTTCAATCATTTCCTCTAGGAACAAAATAGCTCTTTCCTTTATTTCTCTTACCTTTTCTGGTAAATATCCTGTTTTCTTTAGCTCTACCATATCCATTAATCCGTCCATGCTTACAAATGCCTGTTTAGCCGTATTTATAGCATGTATATTGTTATAGTGCCATGGAACGTTTTTGCCTTCATCTGGAGTTATAGTACTTTGAATATGAGCGGAGGTTAGTTCTGATATTAATAAATTTAATGTATGGCCAACTGTAGCTTCTCTTTCACAGGATTCTATATACTTAGTGTTCATTTGAGCTCTCATCTTATATCTATCAAATAGCTGTCTTAAAACAACTGCATATGGTAAATCATATCTCATACAAGGAGCTGGTGCAGATGTAGGCGGTACTGTAGATAGCGCAATATTTTCTGGTTTCATACCTACCATCTCTGAAAATTTAGAGTTTATAGCATGTTGCACCATAAGCTCTGGCATTACATTATAGCCTTTCATAGCTGTTGCATTAGCATTATGTGCTCCATCTATTTGTAACATGTCTACTGAAGCCATTATTCCTTTAGCCACAGCAGCATCTACAAAGGATCTAAACATATTTACATTTCTATAAAGTATATTGTACTGAGGATCTTGGTGCGCTCCATTTACTCCTTCTTCCGCAAACATAACAGCTATATCCGGTCCTGCAACACCTGAAACATAGGAATGGAAATTAATTTTTCTTCCTACTTCCTCTTCTATTAAATCTATAGCTTTTCTTGTAGCTCTTACCTGTTTTCTAGTAATAGGAACTCCTCCTACCCCTTCTGGTGTTCCTTCTATCAATCCATCAAAGTGACTTTGTCCAGCTGTTCTTATAACCATCAAATGATCTGCACCATGCCAGGCAGCCATTCTCATTCTTCTCAAATCATCTTCAAATCTTCCTGAAGCTATTTCTGTAGTGATAACTGGCAATGGCTGAGGATCTATATTATTAAAGCTTCTAGCTGCTGGTAATGGTTGGCTATTTTTTAATGGCTTTGATATTTCTTTATAGGTAAATTCCCCCACTTCTCCCTCTGGATAAGCTTCTCTCCAATGCCATCCTCTCCATTTTGGTTCATATATATCTAAATCCTTTAATATTTCTTCCACATCTATTTTTTTATTAGCATATAACTTTTCAGCCATTATTTATCACCGCCTTTCATGTTTTCCACAATTAAATCCCATCCTATTCCACTAGCTAATTCTTTTCCAGCTTCCAAATAATCTTTATTTTTTAATTTCCCATAAGTTAAAACCACATTTCCTATACCTTTCCCAAGAAGATTCCATTTAGTACCATAGTCCACTATAGGCTTAGCTTCAAGGCTTGAAAATCCCATTCTTAAAAGTACTGAACGCTCAATAGCTGGAGATGTATGTGTATATGATAAATCTACTAATGGTTTTACAATTTGTTCAGTAAGGCTCCAAAATCTTTCATATAGCTGTTCATCTGTTAAATCTTTTAAATGTTGTCTTCTATTTTCGTAATCATCTTGTCTTTTCATAAAATTCACCTCTACTCTATTTCAATATTATTTTCATTTAATATTTCCATAAGCTCTTCTCTACTCATCTTTGTTTCATCTAATAAGAAGTCAAAGTCAATTTTGTAAATTTTATTATCATCTATTTTTTTCAAAGCATTTTTAACATAAGAACTTCTCAAAGCACTCATATCCATTTCCTTTACGGATACTAGTTTTGGATGAGAAGGTAATATTATATTTTTACCTGGTACTTGATCCTTTGGATCTCCTACACAAACTTCTATTCCATTTTCTTTTGCGAAATTAAGCTGAGGTATTAAATGTTTACCCGCTCCTGTATATTCAGTTTCCTGAACCACTATTATTTCATCATCATCATATTCTTGAGCAATAGCAAAGGCTGCCGCTAAAGATGTATTCCCAGCAGGTCCTCTTTCAAGTCCCTCTATCTGTGCTACAAGCTCTGTCATCCAAAATACTTCCCCTTGACTTATAGTTACATATCTATCTAAGTATCTTAAAGGTCTTGCCGCACTTCTTGGCACATCAGATCTATCTGGGTTTGTCATAAATGGAATCCCAAAACCAGTATGACCTGTTGTAAAGGATTTCTTATTAAAGTCTATGTCAGATGCCATATGTAATCCTGAGAGATCTACAGATGCACCTACGATTTCTACATCCTTTGCTCCTGCTTTTATAATTCCTCTTGCAGTCCCTGTGGCATTTCCTCCACCTGCATGGGTTACTATTATAGCGGCAGGATTTTTTCCCAACCTTTGCCTACATTCATTAACAATTTCACTTCCTAAGGTCTCTATGCCAGCCACTCCATAGGTTGAATATAATGAAGCATTATAATATCCTGTATCTTCAAGTATTTTTAAAAATGTATAGAATAGCTCTGGCCCTACAGTAAGTCTTAAAACTTCTGAACCATATCCTTCACACTTTCTACCCTTTTCTAATATTTCTGGTTGTCCTAATTTACTTGAGTCATAACATTCGTTAGCTATTATGCATCTAAGTCCCCTTATATTAGCTTGAGATGCAACCGCTGCTCCATAATTGCCTGAAGTTGCTGCTGCTACTCCTTTGCATCCTCTCTTCATGGCATCATATACAGAAACACTAGCTCTTCTATCTTTAAAACTTCCTGATGGATTACAACTTTCATCTTTTACAAATATCCTAGCTGCTTTACCAGTTTTAGATACTTTTCTTGCAAGCTTTGTAATATTTCTTAATTCCAATAATGGAGTATTTCCTACTCCTGCCTCTTTTTGAATGTTTTCAATTTCCTCTAAAGAATATCCCACATCCTTCATAAGCTTTTCATAATCAAATGAAAGTTTTCCATTTTCATATTTATCATAATCTACACCTACGGATTTTAGCATTATTTCATTTTTTCTTGCCATAAGCTCATCATATTTATTCACAGCCTATTACCCCCCTTAACTATAAACAAACTTTATTACTGCTGTTCTATAAGTTTTCTTGCTTGCTTACCTATATACTCTACTTCCTTTACATATCTTCCAAAGGAATGATAATATCCTGGTTCCACTTCTACAACTTTTCCTTTAACCACTCTTCCTACAATAGTTTCAACTTCAACTTCCTCACCTATCCCACAGTCATTTAAACAGTTTCCTCTTATCCAACATTTTAATGGTGTCCTTCTTGTTTCCTTAGGTATGTTTTCTGCCCTATCCTCTGGTCTTAACACAATCTCTTCAATTTCAACCCATGTGCCCTTTTCTATCATAAAATTTCACCTACCATAATTTAATATTTTTAAAATGATTTTTCACTTATTTACTTATACAGCAATTTGCGTGCCAATAAAGAAAACCACGTATTCAGGCGGTTACAGCCCTATACATGGTTTTTTAAAGCAAAAAAATTTGCATCAATTTTAAATTTTATTCCCACTTTTTTCTAACAAACTCTAACAATACTTAAATGCAGAACAAATGCAAAATATTTTGCTGTATATGTAAAGCATTTTTGCACTTATCTAATTTTTCTAAATATTCTACGGATGTAAATTTATAATATTTTTTATTTCAAAACTATCTATAGATTTAAGGTAAAAAACTCTTCCTATATATAATAAAAGAATTATTTTATATTATATTTTTTTATTTTGTACTGTAAATTTTGTCTTGAAATATTTAATTTTTTAGAAGCTTTAGTAATATTATAATCATTCTCTATTAAAGCTTTTTTTATTATTTTACTTTCTGTATCTCCAATATACTTTTCTAAACTAAAATCTTTATCAATGTTTAAATTATCAATATCTAAGTTATTTTTATTGAAAAAACTATTTAATATTCTAGATTCAAAATGTTTTTCACTTAAAATCACCTCATAGCTTATCATATTCATAGCTGCTTCAATTACATTTCTAAGTTCTCTTATATTTCCCGGCCAATTATATTCCAATAATGCTTCCATAGCTTTGTCATCTATCTTTTCTATATTTTTATGTAAAAATTTATTATATTGTTGAATAAATTTTTTTATAAGCATAGGTATGTCTTCTTTTCTTTCTCTTAATGGAGGTATGTTTATACTTATAACACTTAATCTATAATAAAAATCTTTTCTAAGCTTTCCACTTTCTATAAGCTTTTTAGGTTCTTCGTTTATTGTAGCTATTATTCTTACATCTACCTCTATTGTTTTATTACTACCTATAGGTCTTATACAACCATCTTGAAGTACCCTTAAAAGCTTAGACTGTAAATAAGGTTCCATAGAATTGACTTCATCTAATAAAATAGTGCCTCTATTTGCTTCTTCAAATAATCCTTTTTTATTTTCTGCTCCAGTAAAGCTTCCTTTTTCTGTACCAAACAACATGCCTTCAAGTAAAGTAGCTGGAATAGCAGCACAGTTTATTGGTATAAATGGTTTGTCTCTTCTTAATCCATCATAATGAATACTCTGGGCAAAAACTTCTTTTCCACAGCCAGTTTCTGCATAGATTAAAATAGGTGAATTAGATATACTTGCTCTTTTAGCTTTTTTTATAACTTCCTTCATCTCTTCATCTTTACCATATATATCACTAAAAGTATAATGTTTTTTTGTTGGTTCATTAGTTTTCTGTAATTTATATATACACTCTGTTAGCTCTCTAAGTTGAGTCATATCTTTAGCAATTTCAATAGCTGCTACATTCTCTCCTTCTACAACTACCGGAACGGTAGTATTTATGGTTATAACCTTCTTATTGTTTTCATTACTATAATGTTGTATTAAATCTTGAATTCTCTCCCCAGTTTTTAAAGCCTTTATAAGAGTAGATGAATTTTCTTCTACGTTTTCCAAATACTCATTAACTTTTTTCCCAAATACTTCACTAGGATTTATCCCCTCCACTTTTCCCATGCTTTTATTGTAATATATAGTTCTCCCACTAGAATCTACAATGTGAATCCCCTCATCTAAATTATCTAATAAACACTCAAGTATTTTCTCTGCATAGGACGAATTATTAATCATATTATCCCCCTTTTACCTTATAATTACATATATAGTAATATCATATAACATATATATGTAATTATAGGATATACCTATGAAAGATTAAAGTATAAATGTTATTTAGATATTTATTTGAAAATACATCTGTAAAACATAAAGGAGCTAAGTATATAATGGTATCTTTTTTCAATCGATTAACCTGTTTCTATAGGCAAAAATCATACAGGAATCTTGTCTTATCTTGTTGTAAATTTTGGTATTATCGTGATATAATCAATTGGTATATTTTATACATTATTGTATTTTATACAAATTATAATGATCTAGATATAGAAAAGGAAATGCTATGTATGAAGTTATAAAATACGGTTTTGTAGGATTTGTATTATAGGTATGATTTATCTTGTTATATCTACAAAAAAGAAAAAGAATTAAAAAGCAAAGGAGAATCTATGAATAAAAAAGTTTATAATATTTTTACGATAATTTTACTGTGTTCAATGTTTTTAGTTGGTTGTTCTAGTAGTAATGCCCCTAAAAATGATAACTTCTCTGGATCTTATGAAAAAGATATACAAACTTTCAAATCATCTTTTGTGAAAAAAGCTCCCTCAATTGATGAATATGAAAATTCAACTCCTCCATCATATGTTTCACAAGTTGAATATGAGTCTGATGGATTAAAACTTAAGGCGTGGGTTTTAAGTGACCCAAAAGACGGTTATAAATACCCTGCTGTGGTTTTAATGCATGGTGGATTTGCATTTGATGAAAGTGATTGGGCTGTTGCAGAAGATTATATTGATCGTGGCTATGTAGTTATGACACCTATGGTTCGCGGTGAAAATGGGAACCCAGGTAATTTTGAATACTTTTATGGCGAAGTAAAGGATTGTATAGCTGCCGGAGAATATTTAGCCAAGCTTCCTTATGTTGATGAGAATAATGTATTCTTAATGGGGCATAGTGCAGGAGGCTCTTTAGGAGTTTTAGCATCATTAACAGATTCACCATACAAAGCCATTGCTACTAACGGTGCATCCTATGGTACTGAAACTTATTTTGAGCAAAGAAAAGAACGCATACCCTTTGAATATAATAAAGATGAAATACATATACGTTCATCTTATGAATATGCAAATAGTATAAAAACACCTGTTTATTCTTTCGTAGGTAAAGACGACATAGGAATAATGCACTTATCAAAACAATTTGAAAAACAAGCACAAAAATTTGATGCACCATATAAACTAATAGTTATAGATGGAAATCATAATGAATCCCTATTTGAAGCTATACAGTTAAGTGCAGATATATTTGATTCATATGTGGAAACTAAATAAGCTTAATAACAATGTCATGACTTGTTGGTTAAGAATTTCTAAATTTTGCTCAAATACCTAGGGCACGTTACATAGCATTTTTAAGTTTTGTACAATAAAATTATAAAGATAAATATTTGAGAAACTAATCTTCCATAATACAAATTAAAAAATATATTTGTAAAACATACAAGAGCTAAGTATGTAGTGAAATAGCGACTTTTATTGGAGTAGCTTCACTATATGCTTAGCTCTCTGTTTGTGAAACTAAATTATCATTGTAGAAACTTATGACTAAGAAATTAATATGTCATAAGTTAATTTTGAAAATACATCTTCACAATACATTTTATAAACAAATTATAAAGTTTCATAAAATCACTGTACATTTAATTTATAATTGAGAAGATAATTATATGAGTAGTTAGTTCTTTACTTCTTTAGCTGCTTAACTAATAAATATTTAAATTTCACATGCATTTTTAAAAGAGTTATAATATATTCATGAGAAAACTTTAAATATCATAATATTTAAGTTATTATAAGAAGGTATATAATATTAATAATTTAAAATTTTCACCTTGAAAGGGGCATACTATTGAACAAACATATGGCTTTAAGTATTATAAGAAGACAATATGAAGAAGATATTGATAAAAACAGAAATCTTAAAAATTCAAAAAAATTTTTTGATATGAGTAAAAAAGAGGAATATACCATTGATGACGAGACTTGGAATGACATGGATATGGATAGTGTTTATAAAAAGCTAGATAGAAGTTATAGTACATTGGGAGAATCCGTTCTATATTATATGCTAAGAAATCCATTAAAAGATGAAGAGAAATTAAAAGATAGAGATAAGCTTATTGAATTATTTAAAAGTGATGCAAATCTAAGAGAAAAGCTCTTATGCATATTCTTTGAATTGAGTAGTGATACAAAGAATGCTTTTTTAGATATGATAGAAAGTGAGCTTGTAGTAAATAAGTTTAAATATTATTTATATACCCTACTCGGCAAAATACTTCCTATAATAGCCGTTCTTCTAATTATATTTTTTGGTGAGAAATATGCCATAATGATATTTGCTACTAGTGGTTTAAATATGTTTATAAACTCTAGGGAAAGAGGTAATATTAAATCTCGTGGTATAGTATATTTAAAAGACATTATAAGATCCGCTAATAAAATATCCAGCATAAAAGACCCTAATTTGAAAGAGTATACAGATAAAATTAAAAATGATCTTAAACACGTTAAGAATATTGATATAAGCTTGTTTTTAATAGGAATTATTGATTTTTGGGGAGGATTTTTTGAAGCTATTTCTCCAGTATTTCTCATAGAAGAATGTGCTTATTATAAAGTATCTGGAGTTTTAAAAGAAAAAAAAGAATATATCATGAATATATTTTATACTGCAGGTGAACTAGAAGCCATGCTATCTACAGCTGGTTATCAACACAATTTAAAACATTACTACGTGAAACCAAGCTTTACTAATGAGGTTTCATTAAATATTAAAGAAGGAATCCATCCACTTTTAGATAATCCAGTGGCAAATTCCATATTTATTAAGGACAAAGGTATAGTACTTACTGGTACAAATATGTCTGGTAAATCTACTTTTTTGAGAATGATAGGGATAAATATACTACTATCACAAACCTTCCATTTTGCATTAGCTAAGAATTATGAAGCTTCATTTTTTAATATAGTATCTTCAATTAGTCCTAATGATGATTTATCTAAAGGAAAGAGCTACTATATGGCTGAAGCAGAAGGAATACTTAGAATAATTAATGCTCTAAAAAAAGAATTACCTGTATTTTGTCCTATAGATGAAATATTTAGAGGAACTAACCCCGTAGAAAGAATTGCCATGTCAGCAGAAATATTATCCTATTTAAATAAAGGAAAAACTATTCCTATTGTGGCTACTCATGATAGAGAGTTAGTAGATATCTTAAAGGATACTTATGAATTCTATTATTTCAGCGAAGATGTTGACAATAAGAATGGATTAAGCTTTGATTATAAACTTAAAACTGGGGTTTCTCAAACAAGAAATGCAATAAGGCTTTTAGAGTATATTGGTTATCCAAAGGAAGTAACAGAAAAGGCACATAAAAGAGCTGAAACTATTAAGGGCTTTATCTAGATATTCTTATAAATTGTCAAGTTATTCTTAGATTCAGTTGGTTTTTACTTAATTTATAAACTTTATAGAATAAAAAGTAACTAGGTTGCTGGAGTAACCTAATTACTTTTTTATGTGTTTAGAAAATTTTTAATGAGTTAGTCAAAATATATTTAACTACATTGAGCGAGCGAGTTAATATATTTTTTTAATTTTAAGTATATTGATTAAATTTGATTTTCTTATACCACCCCCATTATGGCTAATATGATTGCTATAATAGTACCAGCTATAGGGATTATAACTGAAACCATTCCAATATCTAAATAGGATTCTTTATGTGTTAAACCACATATTCCTAGCAATGTAATAACTGCTCCATTATGAGGTAATGTGTCAAGACCACCACAAGCAAGAGTCGCTATTCTGTGCAGAACCTGAGGATTTATTCCTTGCTGCAATGCAATATCATAGTAGGTTTTTCCTAGAGTTCCTAATGCAATACTCATTCCCCCTGATGCTGATCCTGTTATACCTGCCAATATATTAACAGAAATAGCTTCAGAAATGATTGGATTGCTTGATATTCCAAGGATAGCCATTTTAACAATTTCAAATGCTGCTAAAGTTTGAATTACATTTCCGTAACCAACCTCTGATGCAGTATTAAGTATTGCTAAAAGTGATCCTATAGCCCCATCATTAACACATTTTTTAACTTCTTTAAATCTTTTGTAATTAATAACTATAGCCACAATTATTGATATTATTAATGCAATAATTAAACTCCATGTACCTGATACACTTGATAAACTTGTATTGTATGGAGCCTGAGTTAAATATTCTCCATTATACTTTCCTGCAATAAATACATATCTTGATAAGATAAAGTTAATAACAAGCACCAATAATATTGGAGTCATTGCAGCTATAAATGATGGTAATTGACTTTCATCAAATTCGATAATTTTATCTTTTTCATGATTTCCATAACCTTCACCTGCAGCTGCGGCCTTTTTAGCTCGATAAGTTAACCAAGCTAATCCTCCGCCTCCCATAACTATACCTGCTGCAATACCTAGTATAGGTGCTGCATATCCATTTGTTCCGAAAAAGGGCATTGGTATTGCATTTTGTATTTGAGGTGTTCCTGGTAATGCTGTCATTGTAAATGTAAAAGCACCTAATGCAATTGAACCTGGAATAAGTCTCTTTGGAATATCAGCTTCTCTAAATAATGCAACAGCTATTGGGTAGACTGCAAAAGCAACAACAAATAATGAAACTCCACCATATGTCAATATGGCACAGGAAAGAACTACTGCAATAATAGCCTTATCTTTTCCTAATTTTTTAGCTATAGTGTGAGAAATAGCTTTAGCTGCTCCTGAATCATCCATTACCTTACCAAAGATAGCTCCTAGTAAGAATATGGGGAAGTATGATTTAACATATCCCGCTAGTGATTTCATAAATACTTCTGTAAAAGTAGCCATTAAAGGAACACCTTGTCCACCAATGCTGCTCATTAAAGCGGCAAACAATGCCAATACTGGTGCAAGAATTAATACCGTTATTCCCTTATAAGCAAAATACATGAGTAATATTAATGATAAAATAATCCCTATAACTCCAAACATAATATCTCACCTTTCTTTTATTATTTTAAGGTTTCTATTTTAATTCCATAGGCTCGTCTATAAATATTCTTTCATCCATTAATTTTAAATTCTTTGATATAATCGGTTTAAAGTTCATTTGATTCAGTATATCTTTTTCTAAGTCTATACCTGGAGCAATTTCAATTAAAGTTAATCCATCTTTTTCTAGCCTGAATACTGCTCTTTCAGTTATATACAGTACAGATTGTTCAGTTTCTCGTGCATATTCCCCGCTAAAAGTAATTTGCTCCACATGATCAACAAATTTTTTTGCTTTACCTTCATTTTCAATTGTTAATTTTTTATCTTGAACTTTGACCTTCAATCCACCTGCTGTAAAAGTACCACAGAATATCATCTTCTTTGAATTTTGAGAAATATTTATGAATCCTCCACAACCAGGTATCTTAGGCCCAAATTTACTTACATTTATATTTCCATCTTTGTCACACTGAGCCAATCCTAAGAAGGCTGAATCCACTCCTCCTCCATCATAGAAATCAAATTGATTAGCTTGATCTAATATAGCTTCTACATTTGTTGAAGCTCCAAAACTTAGTCCTCCTGCTGGAACTCCTCCAACAGGACCTGCTTCCACAGTTAGGGTTAAAGTTTCCCCTATGCCTTCCTCGTTTGCTACAATGGATACTCCCTCTGGTATTCCTATTCCTAAGTTAACTATTGAGTTTTTAGCAAGCTCCATGGCAGCACGCCTTGATATTATCTTTCTTTCATCTAATGGTAGTGGTGGAATATTATCTAGTGGCAATTTTATTTCTCCAGAGTATGAAGGATTATATTTCTCTGAAAAAGTCATAAAATTATTTTCTTCCTTTCCTATCACTACAGCATCCACGTATATACCTGGAATCTTAACTAGCTTTGGATCTAGTGTGCCGTTTTTTACAACTTTCTCAACTTGAACAATTACTATCCCCCCCGAATTTTTAACTGCTTGTGCTATGGATACACATTCTAATACCACTGCCTCTTTTTCCATACTAATATTTCCCTTTTCATCTGCATAAGTTCCTTTTAATAAGGCTACATTAATTGGGAATGCCTTGTATAACAATCTTTCCTGACCTTCAATGTTTACTAGCTTTACTATGTCTTCTTTGGTTATTTCATTTAATTTTCCTCCATCTATTCTAGGGTCTACAAAGGTTTTTAATCCCACATGAGTAATTGTCCCTATTTTTCCTGCTGCTATATCCCTGAATAAATGCGCAATAACTCCTTGGGGTAAGTTATAAGCCTCCATTTTATTTTCATTTGCCAACTTTTGAAGTTTAGGTACAAGTCCCCAGTGTCCTCCTATTACTTTTTTAACCAATCCTTCATGAGCAAAATGATTAAGTCCTCTATCTTTTGAATCACCTTGCCCTGCTGCATACACTAAAGTTAAATCTCGTGGACATTCTTCCTCTACGAATTTTTTTTCTATGGCACAGCTTAATTCTTCTGGGTGCAATGAACCGACAAAACCACCAATTGCTACAGTATCTTCATCTTTAATCATGCTTATGGCTTGTTCCACAGTCATAACTTTTGAAATCATAATTTATGCCCTCCCCTACAAAATTTCTATAAACATATTATTAGCAATAAGCGTGCCATTGATAAAATTATAAATTCCCCCTATAAAATCACAAAGATTGTTAAGCAAATAGCAATTTTTCCCTTAAATCTATGCAATATTCAGAATTTACTTGAGATTACTGTTAGTTTTTCCTTACACTCCATGCATTTTACCTAAAAAAAGTGTAGTGTTTTCCTTACACTACACTTTTTTTCGACATTTTCATTGTACTGATATCCGTACAATTTTATTGAATTATATTAAAATTCTGTGTTTTTCAATTTTTTCATATAGTGAAGTTCTGCTTATATTTAGCTTTTTAGCTACCATAGATTTATTCCAATTGCAAGCAATTAAAGCCTTCAATATTGCATCTTTTTCAGCTTCATTTACAATATCATTTAAACTAATATTTTCAAACTCGTATTTGCTTTCCGTTATCTCTTTAGGAAGATGATTCGGTTCGATTAACTTTTCATATCCAACAAGATTTATTGCTCTTTCTATTACATTTTCTAATTGCCTCACCCCTCCCTCCCACTTATAGTTCATAAGACAATGTACTGCATCCTTAGATAATCCTTTAATTTTCTTATTCAGTTTTGTAGATACTTTTTCTGTTAAATAATTTGATAATATTTCAACATCTTCAGGTCTCTCTCTTAATGGCGGTATATTTATTGTAACTACATTTAACCTATAATATAAATCTTCCCTAAAAGTACCTTCCTTTATCATTTCTTCTAAATTTCTATTTGTTGCTGCAATTATCCTCACATCTATTTTCTTAGTTCTTGTAGAGCCGACCCTCTCTACTTCTTTCTCCTGTAATACTCTTAACAATTTTGCTTGCATATGAAGTGGCATATCCCCTATTTCATCAAGAAATATAGTTCCTTTATTGGCCAATTCAAATTTTCCCATTTTCCCTTCTTTTCTAGCACCAGTAAAAGACCCTCCTTCATATCCAAAAAGTTCTGCTTCTAATAGATCGATTGGAATAGCTGCACAATTTACTTTCACAAAATTAGCATAGGCTCTTTCGCTAGCCCTATGTATAGCATGAGCAAAGAGCTCCTTTCCAGTACCACTTTCCCCTCTTAAAAGTACATTGGAATCTGTTTGTGCTGCCTTCTTAGCTAATTTTTTTGCCTGTGTAAAAGATTTGCTATTTCCTATGAGATTATCAAAACAATATGAAGCACTATTGCTATGCTCGAACTCTCCTTTGTATTTTTTATATTCATCTTCAATATTTCTTATTTTATTGTATAGTAAATCAAGTTCTTTAACGTTCTTAAATAAAATCTTTCCAATAACAGCCACTAATTCGCCATTTTCTATTACGGGAATTCTCGTTGCAATCATATATCTTCCTTTTATCTTTTGAAGCTGACCCGTCTCTTGAATTCTAGTTTTAGCTACTATATGCATACGAGTGTTTTCTATAACCTCTGTTACATGTCTCCCAATAGCCCAATCTTGATCAATTTCTAAAAATTCTGTATATGATTTATTTATCATAGTCACAATTCCATCTTTATCTATAACAATTATACCGTCATATGCCATCTCTAAAGTATAATTAAGAATTCTAATGGTACTTCTTTCCTTATTAATCTCATTATTTAATTCTGCCAATTCTGTTACGTCATATATTAATAGCATATACCCACTTTTAATATCTGCTTTTTTTATAGGAATGCTGTGTATATCCAATACTTTATTATCAATTATTATTTTATCCCTATGCTTTTTTGTTATATATTCCTCTATTCCATGTATATCCTCTATATTTAAAGAAGGTATTATTTCTTTTAAATATTTATTCTTACTTACATCTAGATTGAAAATAGTCTTACTTTTTTCATTAAACATAGAGATTTCTCCTAAATTATTAACTACAATCATTCCTACATCCATATTATCCAGTAAATTTTCTAACAGATTATCAATCATAAAATTTCTCTCCTTTGCACATCATAATAGCTTATATCTTCGAGAAATATTGTAACTAATATGTGACAGTATTTCACTACAAAGTTACAAAAGGCATGTAAAAAATACACGCCTTTTGTAACTTTATGCTTATCTTACTGGTGCCAAAGCTTTTGCTTGTCCATCAATAACAACTTTTCCATGTTGATTAACAACTGTAGTCTTCAGTATTACTCTGTTTTTCTCTTCATTCTTCTCTATAACTTCAGCTGTAGCTGTACAAGTGTCCCCTATTTTGACAGGAGCTAAAAATCTTAATTCTTGACTCATATAAATTGTACCTGGCCCTGGCAAATACATACCTAAAACCGTTGAAATTAAACTGGATACCAACATTCCATGGCATATCCTTCCCTTAAACATAGTCTTTTCAGCCTCCACCTGATTTACATGAGCTGGATTTAAGTCCCCTGATATTCCTGCAAATAGATAAACATCAGTCTCAGTTAAGGTCTTACTGAAAGAAGCCTTATCTCCAATATTAATTTCCCCTATTGTTTTTCCAATCATAACAATACCTCCTAATTACTGTTTTTCTTTCAATAATATTTAGTAGCAATTAATATGCCAATGATTATAATTTTTTTGTTGACAATTAACCCGCTCTTGTATATACTGTATATATACAACATATACAGTATGTACGTTATAAACAGTTCGTAGTAAAGGAGTGTAACTATGAATATAATAATATCTAATTCCTCCGGGGAGCCAATATATGAGCAAATAACCACTCAAATAAAATCCTTAATATTGACAGGTGAGTTAAAAGAAGGTGATAACCTTCCTTCCATAAGAAATTTAGCTCAAGGATTGAGAATAAGCGTTATAACTACTAAAAGAGCTTATGAAGAGTTAGAGAAAGAAGGCTTTATACAAACTGTCCCTGGAAAAGGTTCCTTTGTTGCAGGTCAGAATAAAGAGCTACTTAAAGAAAAACGAATGAGGCTTATTGAAGAAAAACTCTCAGAGGTGGTAGCAGAAAGTAAATTAATAGGTCTCAGTCTAAACGAAATTATAGAAACTTTAAAAATTTTATATGATTAATTAGGGGGTATTTTTATGAACAATATACTTGAAATTAATAATTTAAGAAAAGAATATAAAAATTTTGCATTAAAAGATATAAGTTTTAATCTAGAAAGAGGATATATTATGGGTTTTATAGGACCAAATGGTGCTGGAAAAAGTACAACTATAAAGCTCATAATGAATCTTATAAAGAAAAATGCTGGAGAAATTAAAATATTCGGTAAAGACAATTTAAAATACGAAAAAGAAATTAAGGAAAAAATAGGATTTGTTTACGATGAAAACTATTATTATGAAGACTTAACTATAAATGAGATAAAAAGAATAATATCTCCATTTTATAAATATTGGGATGATAATACTTATAATAACTACATTAAAGATTTTGATTTAGATCCTAAAAAGAAAATTAAAGCTCTTTCAAAAGGCATGAAAATGAAATTTTCTTTAGCTATAGCTCTATCCCATAATGCGGATTTAATAATTATGGATGAGCCTACTTCAGGACTAGACCCTGTTTTTAGACAAGAAATTTTAGACATACTATACGCCTTAATACAAGATGAGAATAAAAGCGTATTTTTCTCAACTCATATAACTACAGATCTTGAAAAAATAGCAGATTATATAACTTTCATAAACAAAGGAGAAATAGTTTTTTCAAAGCCTAAAGATGAAATAATGGAAAGTTATGCTGTGGTTAAAGGTCCAAAAGAATTTATAGATCAGGAATTAGAAAAAGAATTTATAAAAGTTAGAAAAACTTCCTTTGGGTTTGAGGCCTTAACTGATAATGTAAGTAAAACAAGAAAATTATTTACCAATGAAAATGTAGTTATTGATAAAGCTTCATTAGAAGACATCATGGTATATACCGCCAATAAATAAAAAGAGGTGTTAAAATGTTTAATTTAATTGTTAAAGATATATTGGTACAAAAAAGAAGCTTAATTGCTATATTAGTATACTTGCTTATATGTGTTTATTCTTTTAAAAGCATGCCTAGTGGAACAATGTTAGGCTTAGTAACAGTAACTATAGTTTTTTTCTACATCACAGGCTCCTACTCTTACGACGAAAGAAATAAAAGTCATATTGTATTGAATAGTCTTCCTATTACAAGAAAAGAACTGATAATCTCTAAATATATTTCAGTAATAATTTACAATATAATTGCCTTAAGCATAATGACATTATTTATGTTTTCGTCAAAAATTTTGAATTTACCTTTAACTATACATTTTTTCACCTTAAATGATATAGTTAATGTTTTTATAACCTCATTATTGTTAGCTTCCTTTGTGTTTCCTGTATATTCAAAATTTGGCTATACTAAAAGTAGAGTAGTAACGTTTATAACTTACTTTACCTTCTTTACAATAGTAAATGTTTTATCCAATATTTCCGATAAAAAAACTATAAATATATTTTCTAGTTTTTTACAAGCTCTTTCTAATAATACCTATATACTTTTAATTATTGCGTTAGTAATTTATATTCTATCTATGTATTTTTGCATAAAAATCTATGTTAATAAAGAACTAGATTAAATATATTATAAAAGGGTGATTTCATGTTGAATTTAATAATTAAAGATATACTTCTTCAAAGAAAGATTAGTTTTGTAACTATTCCCTACTCTCTTATTATGATTATTGTAGGTATTTTTGCTGGAACAAGTAATATATTACCACTTTACACTCTTGGCATTATAATAACCGTTTACCTTTCAGTTCAATATATAGTAGGATATGAGGAAAAAAATAAATCTTCTTTAGTTGTAGCAAGCCTCCCTATAAATAGAGATGATATAGTTATTTCAAAATATTTGTCTTCCCTATTAATAATGATTATAAATATATCTATATTTTTAATTCCTTTTTTTTTACTTAATGTTTTTTTCACTGCTCAGCCAGTAGAATTTGCAGATTATGCAATATTGTTAATTTGTATATCAATTATACTGTTAACTTATTCAGTATACTTCCCACTATATTTTAAATTTGGCTATGCGGTTGTTAGGATTTTTCCTTTCTTCGTATATATAGGAGGGTTGATGTTGCCTGGATTTTTACAAAAATTAATTGAGAAAAATAATCCTATAATGAAAAGTATAATAAATATTATGGCCTCTAGTCCAGCCAAATTCCTCACTATATTTCTACTGTTTTCCCTAGCCACATTGCTCATATCATTATTATTATCTTTGAGTGTATATAAAAATAGAGATTTATAGAAAGAAAGGCGTGAAACTTAATACACACGCCTTTCTTTCTATATTGGAACTTTAATTTGCTATAATAGTGATAACATTAAATATCATGTTGAAGAAACATCCTTTTTAATAATAGCAAAAAATTGCCTCTATCCTAGCCACCACATTTATTTCCCCTGGAATTATTGGAGTTGATGCTGCATAAACTTTTAGGTCCGCAGTGGATTCCCCAATTTCTCTCAAGCTTTGTTCAACTATGCTCACAGGTGTTTTGTTTAATTGTACATTTAATGTATTACTTACCTCTACAGCTTTTAATACCACATCTCTTATAGCTAGATTCAATGCTTTATTGTAGTATGAACCTATATTTTCCGCAGTAAATTTTATATTACTAACACTATTAGCTCCAGCTTGTACTGCTCTATCCACTACTTCTCCTACTCTATTAATTTCTCTTACTTTGACATTTAACATATTTGACACTTTATACCCTCTAAACTTCTGTCTCCCTTCAATAAAATCATATTGAGGTTCTATATTATAACTCAATGTACTTATGTCTTCCTCATTTATTCCCATACTCTTTAATGCTTCTATAACCTTGTTAGTCCTTATTGCATTCTCCCTTTGAGCTTTTTCTAAACTCTTATCTTCCGTTATTACTCCTAGAGTTACAATAGCTATATCTGGCTCAACTTTCAAAACCCCTAATCCATTTAATCTCATTCTTCCCCTCTCAAAATTATGCTGCTTATGTGAGTAATAATTATTATTATAATCCATAATAAAAAACCTCCAAAACATATAATTATTACATTATATGTAAGAAGGTTCAATATGTTTATATCATACCGCCATCTATGGTTATTATTTGACCAGTTATATATTTTGAAGAATTACTGCATAAGAATACTACTGCTTTTCCTATGTCCTCACACTCTCCAAATTTACATAGTGGAATTTCTTCCTCAAGGCTTTTTCTTTCTTCTCCAGATAACCAACAATTCATTTCAGTATTAATTACCCCCGGAGAAATGGTATTAACCCTAATATTAGAAGGTCCCAACTCCTTAGCCAGTGCCTTAGTAAAAGAGTTTATCCCTCCCTTTGATGCTGAGTAAATAACCTCACAAGAAGCACCAACCTCTCCCCACATGGAGGATATATTTATTATAACTCCTTCTTTTTTCTCTAACATATATGGGACAGCATTGTGACAACAATTAAATACTCCTTTTAAATTTGTATTTATAATGTCATCCCAATCCTCTTCTTTAAAATCTATAAAAAGTCCTACCTTTGAGATTCCTGCATTATTAACCAATACATCTAGTTTACCAAATTTCCTTATTATATCTTCAATCATTTTTTTAGAGTCTTTATAAGAACCTACATCACATTTATAGATTTCCCCGTATCCTCCTAGACTCTTAACTTCATTTAAGGTTTCTTTTGCGGAATCTTCATCCTTTCTATAATTTATTATTACAGAATATCCTGCTTTTGCAAGTTCTATTGCTATTCCTTTGCCTATGCCTCTAGAACCACCTGTAACTAGTGCTACCTTATTCATTTTTACACATCCTTTTAGTAAATATCACAATCGTTCATTCTGCTTAATGTATTAATTAGAGTAAAAATTATGGATGCAGCCAAGTTTGCAGTAACATTATCTGAATCGAATCTTGGTGAAACCTCTGCTATATCGAAACTAACTACCTTATTATATCTTAAAATATATTTTAAAAATATCAAAGCTTTTTCTGGATTTAGTCCTAATGGCTGAATAGCACTCACTCCTGGTGCAAAGGCAGAAGAAAACACATCTGTACATATAGTTACATAAATATAATCTTGATGTTTAATAAACTCACCTAACTTCTCCATCACGTTCCAATTATCGTTATATAAAACATCCTTAGCTAAAATATATTTAACTCCTAGTCTTTCTGCTGTTTTAAAAAGTTCTACAGTGTTACTGTGCTTTTGAACCCCAACGCAAAAATATGAATAGGGTAGATTTTCTTCGTTACATATATCTGCTATTTGCCTAAACATAGTACCTGAATTGCCCCCATTTGGGTAAGGTCTTATGTCAAAGTGAGCATCAAAATTTATTATACCAATTTTAGGCTTATCATTGATTTTCTTAATATTATTTAATACTCCACTATAGTTTCCAAAGGCGGTTTCGTGTCCCCCTCCCATTACTATTGGAAATAAATTTAAGTCTAAAATTTTATCTACACATTTCGAAAGTAGACTTTGACTTTCTTCTAATGTTATATCTTCACAATATACATTTCCCATGTCAAATATCTTCACTTCTTCATTAAAGCAACAAGGTAAGTTAGCTAATTCCTTTCTAATGCTTTCAGGTCCTTTGGAAGCTCCCCCTCTTCCTTTGTTTCTCTTAACCCCTTCATCGCAACAAAAACCTATGAGAGCAAAACCTAATTTGCCTGTAAAAGGAGTTAAATCCTCTCTATTTAAATCAACACATTCTACCCACTGATGCCATCTAAAAGCATCAAAATTAGTCTCACTGTCTATTCTCCCCTGCCATATTTCCTCATCTAAAGCTCTGTAGTTTTTATCAAACATTTTATCCTCTCCCATTTTTAACTTTACATATAGATTATATAATAATAAAAAATTATAGGCTACTGATAATTATATCAGCAGCCCGTCTTTTTTCAGTCTTCTATTACTCTTCTACCACAGGTAAATTTTGAAGATAGCTATCCTTATCTTTATCTGGTAAGCTATCTAAAAATTCCTTCCCCAGCCTTGAAACCTCAGGAGATACTCCTTTTATTGCTGTTTGTTTAGATAAATAAAGCGCTTGTTCTTTAGATACAGTTTCCCCATTATCTAGTTTATACGCTGTTATATCTCCATTGTATCCTCTAACTACTCCTACTATAGTATTAGAAAATGTATGATCAAAATACATAAAAACACCTCCAATTTCATTTTAATAATATTATTTCCTTGGAGGTGGATAAAATACTACTTAACTTTTCCTATCAAAAACATTATTTTCATTCCTTTTGAGGAAAATTTCTCTTCGTATTCTGTCATTATATTTTCTTTAAAGCCTGAGTTGTGCAAATCATAAGTTACATACTCTAAATTAAATCCTGCCTCTTTAAAATACTCTTGTGAATCATCAAAAAGGCCTCTATCGTCGGTTTTAAACCAAACTTCACTACCAGGTTTTAAGAATTTTTTATACTCATTTAAAAAATTAGTATGGGTAAGTCTTCTTTTATTATGTCTATCTTTAGGCCATGGATTGCAGAAGTTTATATAAATCTTTTCTACTTCATTTTCTTCAAACACTTCACTTATGAACATTATATTTAAAGGTATAATTCTTACATTAGTCAATTCTAGTTCTTCAACTTGTCTTTTAGCATATACTAGTATTTCATCCTTTAAATCTACAGCAACATAATTTGTATCTTTAAATTTATCTCCTAATTTTGAGATAAATCCCCCTTTTCCACATCCCAACTCTAAATGTATAGGGTTTTCATTTTTAAATTCCTCTCTCCATTTACCCTTATAATCCCTTGGGTTAGTTATTATTAAGTGGGAAGCTTCCATCTCTGGCCTTGCCCACCATTTTTTCCTAAGTCTCATACTATTCCTCCATATTCTACTCTATATAATACTTAACAGCATCTATTATAGCATGACTAAATATATTAATTAAACAAAATTTTCAACTTTATCGTCTACATTCATTTTATATGTGGCTATAAGAAATAAAGCTAAAGCAAATGCCCATAATATTATAACATTTATCAAAACCTCTTTAAAACCCATTCCATATTGTAGTTTGTTTATAGCCTCAATTGCCCACTTTTGAGGAATAAAATTACTTACCCTCTGTAAGGTTTTAGGCATTAAAGATGTCTCCCAAAAGCATCCACCTAGCATAGACGTAGGAATAGTTATTAGCGTAGTTAAATTACTCCCTTGGGCGGAGGATTTGGCAAATGCCATAACAGCCATACCTATACCTATGGCTGACAGTCCAAAGCTCACTAAAATTAATATCATTAAACTATCAGGTACATAAGTATTTACTTTTATTACTTTTTTAATAAATAATAATATTATAATTACTTGTAGAAATACTATAAATAAATTTGCTAATACATTGGATAGCACATAGGTTTTAGAGCTAATTGGTGATGCGCATATTCTATAATAAGTTTTATTTCTTCTCTCTTTTATCATTAATCTCGATACATTTCCTGTGGAGAACATCATAAACATTATTAGGAGCCCAATACCGGAATATGTTATCCCCATATTCAGTGAACTATCCTCTAATATCTCCTCTTTGATTTTAAGATTTCCATCTTTATATCCATCATAAAGCTTATTAAATTTATTTCTGTCATCTTCTGAAGCTTTGCTTATGTCCATCAAATTCTTAATATATATATTACTATAATTCTTTATAAGAGCAGTAGCCTGTTCTCCTTTTATGGAATACATGTATATCCCTTTAGTATTTTCATCATATATACTTTTAGTAAAATCTTCTGGAATAATCATAATGCATTCTATCTTTCTATCCCCTATCATACCCTTTAATTCATCTTCACTACCATTAATAAATTTAAATCTTTTAGTAGATTTTAGATACTCTATCATATCATTAGATAATACCTGATTGTCTTTATTTATCAAACCTACATTTATCATAGAGTTAGTAGAGGCACTACTATTATAAATATAAAAAGAAGCTACAAAACTTAGCATGGGTATTATAAAATAAATTATTATACTGCTTTTTTTCCTAAAAACATTTTTTAAGGTATTAGTAAATAACACTATAATATTATCCAATTAAATCACCTTCTTTTTATATATTAATGATGAAATAGTTAGAAATAATATGGCTACGCATAAATTTATTATTATTGCAGTATAAGCAGTTGAATAATTATTAGAATATATATAATTAAAAATCCCATCGTTTGTCCACTTCAATGGAGAAAGTTTACATATGAAATCAAGTAATCTATTATTATAGCTCTCAAGAGGAATATATCCTCCCCCTAAGAATGTCATTATAGGAACTATCATATTTAATAATGAACTAGATAAGGTCTCTTTATTTGTCATAAATGCAACTCCAACTCCTAATGAAATAGACATAATAACTTGAGAAAATATTAAAATATAAATAAAAATCATGTTTTCTCCCCAATAGGTTTTAAAAACATATTTTGTAAATAATATGACAATTAACCCTTGAGAAAATGTGGCTATTACACTACCTAATAATTTACCAGTTAAAATTTCATATTTACTAACTGGGGCGCACATTATTCTATTAAAAGTATTTCTAATATACTCTCCTCCTATGGACAATGAACCCGTTAAAGAACCATACATTATTATCATAGTTAACATGGTAACTGCGTAGTAATCTAAAGCCCTCGGCTTTTTCCCCTTTTCCATGCTACTTTCTTGTACATAGTTAAAATCATTATCCTTTAATATTTTCTCTAAGCTTTTAGGGTTTTCTAAGGATATTTCTCTTATAGCATTATACCTCTCCACATAACTTTGAAGTATTGTCTCTATTAAGTCTCCCTTAAAATTGTATACACTATTTTTATAAAAGGTTATTTCTCCTTTATCTTCATTGATATCTATATAACATGTGTAAGAACCATTCTGTACTTTTTTTAATGCTTCTTCTTTAGACTGTATCTGTTCACTTTCAATGCCTAAATCTTTTAGGTTTTTTAAAAATTCATTAAAGTTATTATCTTTACCTTCTATGCTATAAAGCACTTTATTATAATTAAAAGTAATTGAATTATTAAAGGAACCTAACAGAGCATATCCTAATATCAATATAATAACTATAGGATATATCACCATCATAATCATGGAATGCTTATCTTTTAAATTATGCTTTATTTCTTTTAGGGCTATTGCAAATAAATTCATATTTCTCTCTCCTAATGCCTTAATTTTCTTCCTGTAAGGGTTAAAAATACAGTTTCTAAGTTAGGCTTATTAGACTCCACATTTTGTATAGATAGGTTATTTTTTGTAAAATATAATATTACTTGCTCCATATTATTTATATCTTTATTACTACTTATCTCTACCTTATTATCTTTTATCACCACTCCATTAACCCCTGAGATTTTTCTAATTTCCTTTTCATCTACACTATTTAGAGAATCAATAGTTATTATTATTCTTTGTTTGTCCCATACAAGAGATTTTAGTTCATCCTTACTTCCCTCTGCAATTAGCTTACCATGATCTATTATGGCTATTTTACTACATATCTCCTCTACCTCTTCCATGTAATGGCTTGTATATATTATAGTAGAGCCCAGACTGTTCAATTTTTTTACAGATTGAAGAATATGATTTCTTGATTGGGGATCTATGCCTACTGTTGGCTCATCCATTATTATAAGTTTAGGTTTATGAGCTAAAGCACAGGCTATATTTAATCTCCTTTTCATTCCTCCTGAAAGTTCACTTGGAAAACTCTTTATTCTATCTCCTAATCCTACAAATTCCAAAGCAGCTAAAGAGCTTTCTTTTAAATAGTTACCTCTTAGTCCATAAAGACTTCCAAAAAATTTTACATTTTCAAACACTGTTAAATCTTCATATATTGCTATATCTTGAGGAACTATTCCTATATTACTCTTTATGATTTTTTTCTCATCATTAATATCTTTATTAAATATTTTTATCTTTCCACTATGTGGTTTTAATAGCCCGCATATTATATTTATTATAGTACTTTTCCCGGCACCATTAGGTCCCAATAACCCATATATCTCTCCCTCTTCTATTTTTAAATTCACATTATCTACTGCAGTACAATTTCCAAACTTTCTTGTTAAATTTTCTATAGCAATTATACTCATAACTCCATCACCTCATATTTTTATTTCCCTTATATCATTATATAAAAAAAAATGACTCCTCCTTTAGTATGGAAAGTCATCTTTTCTTATGACAAAAGTCATATCACTAAATATTACCTTTTAAATAACTAATAGCTATTTGCGTTCTATGTTCCAACCCAGTTTTATCTAATATAGATGTAATATAATTTTTAACCGTACCCTCTGATATATATAATTTTTGAGCAACTTCTTTATTAGATAAACCCTCTGCTACAGCCTCTATAATCTCTATTTCTCTTGTTGTAAAAATTTTTTCATCAAGTTTTATTTCTTTTTTATTATCTATTAATTCTTTAACCTTATCCATGACTACATCTTGAAAAACCGTATTGCCTTTATAAACAGTTCTTATTGCATCTATTATTTTATCTGGAGAATTGTTTTTAAGTATATACCCCTTAGCTCCATTTTTTATGCCATTTATTATATATTCATCTTCGTCGAAAGTAGTCAATATTAAACACTTAGTGTTTGTGTTTTTAACTATTTCTCTTACTCCATCTACTCCATTCAAAACTGGCATTCTTACATCTAAAAGCGCTACATCTACCTCTTCTTTTATACATGTATCTAAAGCTTCTAGCCCATTTTCTACCGCTCCAATAATTTCAATATCATCATACATGGTAAGTATTATCTTCAAACTTTCTCTTATTAAAGAATCATCATCTGCAATCAAAACCCTAATAGCCATAAAAATCCCCCTACAAACAAAATTCAGCTCTCAATGGGCAGTATAATTACTACAGAAAAGCCTCTTGACCCATCTACTATAACTCTTCCTCCCATGCTTCCACATCTCTCTTCAATGCCTTTTAAGCCCATTCCTTTTCTAAAATTAAAGCTTCCCACTCCATTATCCTTAATTTCTGTTCTAATTATTTTATTAAAAACCTGTAAATCTACAGTTAACTTATTTCCTTTTGAATATTTTATTGTGTTTGTTAAACATTCTTTTATATTTTCCTCTATAACCTTCCATTGTCGGTAAGTTACATTTTGAATTTCACCCTGGAACATAAATGTATGTTTTATATTACTCTTAGATGTAAACTCTTCTAATAACAGTTTAATTTTATTAATACCAACTTGTTCAAAAGGAGGTTTTATATTTCTTAGGGTAACCCTTATACTTTCCATTCCTTCACTTAGTACAGAGATTGTGTTGTCCATAAGGGCAATGCTCTTTTCTTTATCTTTTTCCATAATCATCTTTGAAGCTTGAAGTTGAAGTATGCTACCTGAAAGTGTATGTCCAATTTTGTCATGTATTTCCTGGGCAATTTTATTTCTTTCTTCAAGCTTTGAAGTATATATTATTTGACTTTCATATTCTGCATCCTTAATAATTTTGCTGTGCATATTATCATAAGACAGTTTTAAATTATCATTTTCCTTCATTAATTCATCTATTCTCTCCTTACTTTTTATAAGTAAGGAAAACAATAAATAGGTGGCTATAGATATAAACAAATACTCTAATCTACTATCCTTTTCCATAAGTATGGTAGTGGCAATAATAGATATATTTAAATATATATTGTCAACAGAAATTCTATACATAAGTTCAAAAAGGTTTATTGGTAACAAAAATAGAAATAGGGGGGTTATATACACCCCAGATACAATTAAAAATATGCTGATTACATTTCCCAAAACAATTTTTGTATTTTTATTCTCGCTAATATATAGCAACATACTTATAGCGATGTATAACAATAAAAATAATACTGTTAATTCATCTCTTTCTTCATATAATGTAATGTATTTTAAGGAAGAATAAACTAAAATAATAAGTTTATTTAGTATTATCCACTTATCCATATAAGTCCTTCCTTTATAAATTAAATATTAAATATTTTTGCTATAAATCCAAAAAGTGCATTAGCAGGAGTGTGTACTAAAAGCCCTGAAATCCCTGGTATCATTATAAACAGTATTAATATTACCGTTTGATAAGGATATATTTTTTCATAAATTTTATAAGTCTTGGCTGGAAAAAGATCTCTTAAAACATGAAATCCATCTAAACCTGGCAATGGCATCATGTTAAAAAAGGCCAAAGTACAATTTAATTGTATTGTTATATATAAAATACCAATTAACAAATCGATAACAGGATTAAAATATAAATAGCGCGGCAAAAACTTATTCACAACTGCCAGAATAGCAGCCACCACAACGGCAACTAGTACGTTAGCTAAAGGTCCTGCAATTGAAACCTTTAAATCATCCTTATAATAATTTTTAAATACTCTTGGGTTTACTTGTACAGGTTTCGCCCATCCAAATCCAGCAAGAATAATCATAATAAATCCTAGTGGGTCTATATGTGCCAATGGATTTAAGGTTAATCTCCCTTGAAACTTAGGGGTTTTATCTCCTAATCTATCAGCCACAAAAGCGTGGGCATATTCATGAAACGTAAATGCAATTAATATAGCTGGAATCATTAATATCTTATATGTCAATATATTCACTAATAAAATCATCCTTTCTTAATATAAATGTAAAGTTATTATATCATAAAATTATAAAGCAAAACTACTAAGATTTGCCCCTGAGACCATCTTAGTAGTTTTTAATTTTTATTTAAATGCTGTCTTAATTAGTTTGCCATCTTTTATAGATGCGACACCACCACTGTATACTTGAAGGAATCTACCTGAATAAGAATATTCTTTTCCTGTAGATATTTCCTTAATTGCACCTTTTAGATTGTCATTTATAACAATCTTTCCTCCACCTAATATAAATATATCTTCTCTACTTGCAGGGTCTACTAAAGGCATAACATTCCATTCACTTGTAGGTGTTTCTAGACTTCCATAGTATATTTTTGATATTTTTTCATTTTCTAATGCTCCTATATAAACATTATCATCATCATCAACACCAAGTAATCTTGGATTATCTACGCCTTTTATTTTTATTGAATTTTCCATACCAGTAGCATAAATCCTGCCATAAGTTGTATCTTCATAAACAAGCCTATCTTCGTTGTGCAGAATAGCAATTTCTCCAACAAAGTCAGATTTTAAGTATAAGTTTCTTAGCTGTTTATTTATATCTATCCAATAAAAACTACTTCTTCCTCCACTTCTAGAGACTTTTACATATATTACATTAGTAAAAATAGAATATTGTATATCCTCAACCTCTGAATTTTCATCTGCCCAAGTTAAATCCTTTATTTTATCCTTTTCATCTCTATCAACATCATAGTAGGATAATTTTAATCCACTGTTTTTATTAGAATTATGTTTCTCAGCTATTAACATTCTATTTCTATCTGGAAGCCATTTATAGAAGGATATGTCAACTCCTTCATCAAAGGATACTTTTTTCTCTTGCCCATCTTTTGTATTTATAACCTTTAATTGTCCATCTATATAGTATGTTACATACTTACCGTCAAAGGATAGGCTAACATGTTTTGCTTCTTCTGGTATTGGTACTTCTATATCCTTCTTAGTATCTTTTCCCTTTTTTTCTACTTTTTTAGACCTTACCGATGTATTTGTTGATAAATATATTTTCTCAATATAAACAAAACCAATTATTTGAATTACTAATGAAAATATTATCCAAGTAATTATCCTTTTTTTAGACTTCATCTTTTCCTCTCCTTCTAAGGTGTTACATATACGACGGAAGGTATAGCTCTTTCACCTAGTGGGTTACAAGGATTATTAATTACTTCTCCATCATAATACATTGTGGTAGAAGACCCACCATCTAAATTAGTAGCATAGTAAGCACCATATTCTAGCATTATATCTTGTACATCTCTAAGAGTAGCTCCTACACTTCTAACCTGTCTTCCATCTATAACTAATAAAAGTATAGCTCCATCTCTTCTTTGTCCGATGGCAGTTCTAGGAGCAATCCCCCATCCACCATCACCAGATTTTATAGTAGGTTGTCCATTTACTACTAAAGCAGGACCAAAGGTTATAGCTTCCTTGGCATTTTTCTCTTTTAGTTCATTTAAACTATATTTACCAACTAGTAGCACACCTTCTTCAGTAATAGCCATTACATCATCTTTTGCATCCGGGTTGCTGACGTCATTAATCATTTTCCCATCGCTCATAAGTATTCCAACAGGTTGTCCTCCTGTACCTGTCCAGTTTCCATCTGAATTTTTATCAACAAAACCTCCAGCATTTATAGCTGCAATAGCATTGTTGTTTCTAGCTATTTGGCTTGTGAGTTCTCCTAATCCCTTTGATAGTTTACTACTATAACCAACCTTTACTCTAGTAGAATCATGTACTACTAACATATGCCCCTTAAATTTCTTTCCATCTATATCATATCTTTCTATACTACTATCATGCTTATTGTTAAACTTTATTTCTTCTATTCCTTTTCCTTGGTCAATAACTTCTACAACATCTTCACTCAAAATTTCTTTTATTTTTTTATCTGATAAAAAAGTAGTAGCTATATATTGATGGCTTAATGTGCTCATAGCTGCTCCAACTATTGTCTTTCTTACATTTTTAAAAGGTCCATAGAATAATATTAATGGGGCTGTAATACCCGTGAATACAAACTCAAATATCAGAAAAAACATAAATATTTTAAAAGAAAATTTCTTTTTTTTCTTTATCTTCTTTATTTTTTTCTTTCTCTCCATATTTCAACCTTTCCTTTCATTCTTTCCTCTGATTTAACATATAATAACCATTGTACAATAAATATGTACTTTTTTAAATAGTAATCATTGTATTTATACGTATTTATTCGCAAGTAAATTATTAATTTTCTATAAATAAAATAATCTTTTTATTTTATTTATTCATAATTCCCTTTCTAATATTGCAGCAAATCATTGATAACTAAGAATTCTTCATAGAACTTTTCTCTTACAAAAAAAATTATTACAATATAAAAAAGTTCTTGAACCTTCGTCAAAAACTTTTAATTTTAAAGGATTTTGCTTAAGCAAAATCCTCTTTCTATTCTAAATTTTGGTTCTTTGACTTTCTACTTTAAAATTTCAACACTCTAGCCTATTTTAAGTTAAAGTCTCTTTGACGCCTCATAGGCTAGTGGTGATCTTTCACATTCATCATATTTTAAGGTTATTTGATAACAAAGTTCACTGCCCTTCATCTTCTCTGAAGCATAACAAAGTCCATTAGATCTAGAATCTAGAAATGGGTGATCTATTTGATCTGGATCTCCTATGAGCATCAACTTTGTCCCTTCTCCTACGCGAGTTACTATTGCCTTAACTTGTTTTGGGCTTAAATTTTGAGCTTCGTCTATTATTACCCAATTTTTTATAATTGATCTTCCTCTTAAGTATGCAACAGCTTCCGTTGTAATTATCCTTCTATCAAAAAGTTCTCTTATTTTATCTGCCAGTTCCTTTTCATTTCTATATCTTTCTTTCTCATCTGAATCTACAAGTATTTCTAAATTATCAAAAACTGGTCTCATAAAAGGAGAAATTTTTTCTTCCTCTTTTCCTGGTAAATATCCTATATCTTCATCCATAGTTACATTAGGTCTACATACTAAAATTCTTCTATATTGATTTGTGTCTTCTTCTAATATTTTATTTAATCCAACCGCTAAGGAAAAAAGGGTTTTCGCAGTTCCAGCAGGACCTTTTATTATAACTAAAGGTGCTGTGCTCGCATCAGTGTATAAAGCTTCTAGCATAAATTTTTGCCCTACATTTCTAGGATTTATGCCTAAGGGACTCATTTCCTTATAATATAAAGGTACTACTTTTTTACCGTCAAATCTTCCTAAAGCAGTTTTCCTTGGATTATCAAGGGAGTGTATTATTATAAATTGATTTGAATAAAGGTTAGGGGGCACGTATTCATCAGTTATGGATGAGTAATATACTAAATCCTTTATCTCTATAAATTTACTTTGATAAAATTGATCTACTTTCTCTGAGGAAGCATACAAGTCTATTCTTCCTGTATATTGACTTTCATACTCAGGTACTACTTTCTCATGAAAATCCTCAACATCTATATCTACGATATCAGCTTTAATTCTTTCAAATATGTCCTTAGTAATTAAGCATACATCCTCGCCTAGTTCTTTTAGACCCTTACATAATTGAATTATTCTATTATCAGGTTTAGCTTTATCCCAGGATATTGGAATTTCAGTATGTTGATGATTCATCTCTACTCTTAATTTTCCCCCTCCTGGAAGAGGAACTCCCTTATTTAATTTTCCTTCTTTTCTTAATTTATCTATTAGTCTTGACGCGTACCGTGCATTAGCTCCTAAATCATTTTTATCTTTCTTAAAATTATCTAATTCTTCTAATACCACTTCTGGTATTACCACATTGTGTTCCCCAAAGGAGAATATAGCACCAGGAGAATACAGTAAAACATTAGTATCTAGCACATAAGTCCTCTTCAATGGGCACTCCTCCTCTAATTTATATCATTGCATATTTAATAATCCAGTTAATATATACTATGATATAAAACAAAAAAATAGACTGTGTAAAACTACAGTCTATTTTTATTTGGCAGCCCCTAGGGGAATTGAACCCCTGATTCCACCGTGAGAGGGTGGCGTCTTAACCACTTGACCAAGAGGCCATATATAATTTATTTAACTCAATAATTATATAACCTGTATGGCAAGTTGTCAAGTCTCAAGAAACTATTTACTTTTATCTTTATTGAAAAAAATTCCTCCAATTATTCCTCCAACTATTGCAGGTAATATCCACGAAAATCCTCCATCATAAAAAGGTAACATTTTTATAAAATCACTGAAAACATATGTTATTCCTGCAGAGTTTAAAGAGTTAATAAGGCTAACTATCAGAGCTCCATATACAGCTCCAGAATAAACCCCTTTATTTATGATGTATTTTGAAAACATAGATAAAACTATAAGTACTATTACTATAGGATAAATAATTTGAAGTATTGGTATTGCTAATTTAACTATAGATTCTACTCCATAGTTAGACATAATAGCACTTGTCACACAAGCTAATAGAACTATTGTTTTATAACTTATCCTATTCTCTAATAATTTGTTGAAGTAATTTCCAGTAGTTGCTGTTAAGCCTACAGAAGTTGTAAGACACGCTGCTGCAATTGCCCCTCCGAATATTATTTTACTACTATCGCCTAAAAGCCTTTGGCTTATGAATACAAGTATGGTTGTTCTAGTAAAATCTTGATCTACTATTCCGCTAGCAGTGCCGCCTATATATAATAATCCTAAATACACTATACCAAGGCATATTGATGATACTATCCCAGCCTTTATTATTATATTTATTTGAGTTTTTCTGTCTTTATATCCTTTTACAAATAAATCTCCTATGAACATCTGTGCTAATATTATAGAACCTAACGCATCCATGGTTTGGTAGCCTTCAGTGAATCCCTTAGAAAAGGCTCCTTCTATGTTTGTATTTACAGGCGCTCCAATAGGGAATAAAATTCCTTTAACTATTATAATTCCTAAGGTAATTAATAAGAATGGAGTTAAAATAGCTCCTATTCTATCTACAACAGAAGACTCATTTACTGCCAAAATATATGTGATACCAAAAAATATAATAGATACTACTATTGAATTAGCATTTGGAAATAGAGGAAGAACCCCTAATTCAAAAGTTGTAGCTCCAGTTCTCGGTACCGCAAATAAAGGTCCTATTGACAACATTATTATGGAACATAGTATTTTACCAAAGGTTGGCGATATTTTGCTTGTTAAATCCTCCGTCTTTCCCCCTGATAAAGCTACAGATATTATTCCAAATAAGGGCAGCCCAATGCATGTAATTAAAAATCCTAATCCAATATATCCCCATTTATCCCCTGCCATATACCCTAAGGTAGGAGGGAAAATTAAGTTTCCTGCTCCGAAAAATGTAGAAAATAGAGCCATGCCCGTTATTAATATGTTTTTTAAATCTTTACTCATTCTTTGCCCCCTCATGCCTATTAAAAAAAGTATTCATACTCAGAGTAACGAATACTTTACATTGTAGTCAATTATTTTGATATAAATTATTACATATTTTGATAATTATTTTATAGAAAAAGCCCATAATATACAAGTGGAACTTTATGTCACCAACATAATATATTAAGAAAAGGCATTATCTTTCGTATTCTTTCTTCAGTTTTCTTATTTTCGCTTTATAAACATATCTTATTCATAAATATTTATAAATCTATGAAACAACTCCTTCATCCCTTCATTATTTAGGTACATTTTTTCAGGATGCCATTGAACCCCAATTATAGTTGTTCCTTGGATATTTTCAATAGCTTCAACTACTCCATCATTAGAGAAAGCACTTATTATAAAATTCGGTGCTAAATCTTTTATAGATTGATGGTGAAAACTATTTGCCTTTTCTTCTTCCCCTAATACAGAGTGAAGCTTAGTATTATTTTTAATTTTTATTTTATGAACAGCTACATCGTAAGCTGATTTTTGAGAGTGTTGCAAATAGAATTCTTTAATCTCTGGTATATGTTGATATAATGTACCGCCATAAGCAACATTTATAGATTGCATTCCCCTACATATTCCAAAGATAGGTTTATTCAATTCCTCACAGGCTTTTATAATCATAAAATCATAATTATCCCTTTCAGGAATAATAGTACCACCATTTATTATAGATTCCTCACCATAATAAAATGGATTAATATCAACTCCTCCAGTTATTATAACTTTATCTACTAATTTTATCTGTTCTCTTACCTTATAATAGTTTTCTGTAAATGGAAGTATTATAGGTACCCCTCCACACTCTTCTACCACTTCTAAATAATCCTTGTTTGCAAATATTCTATGGTAACTTGGAAATCCTTCCTCACTATGAACTTGTAGATTCCCAACAACTCCAATAATTTTTCCCCCCATGATTAAATCCCCCTTATATACTTCTTAATGCTTTCACTTCATCAAGTGATTCTTAGCTTCAGATGGAGTTTGCTTAAAAGGAATACTTACTCCAA
>JBFNFA010000006.1:0-219601 GCA_040797845.1 Clostridiaceae bacterium | reverse complement strand
TGCGCCGATGATACTACAAGGGAGGCCTTGTGGGAAAGTAGGTCGTCGCCAGGTCCAAATATTGTTCCGCGGTAGCTCAATGGTGGAGCACTCGGCTGTTAACCGATAGGTTGAAGGTTCGAATCCTTTCCGCGGAGCCATTTTTATAAAAATATATAATTTGTGAGTAATATTAGAACCTAGATATATCGATAGGTTCTTTTTTATATTTTAATATAAATTATTTTGAGGGGAGTAAGTGAATGCTTATATCCCCTCTTTATTGTTATCTTTTATATAAAATGAATGATAAATTAATAATGGTAAAAAATATCAATGTCTAATAATTTAGAAGATTAAATTAAATTTAAAGGATTTTTTGTATGAAAGTAGAATATATTTAAAAAGGGACAATAGTATGTTAGGGGGAATTGCTTATGAAAGAGTATAAAACCAAAAACTTAAGGAACTTGGGGATAATAGGACATAGCGGTTCAGGAAAAACAACTTTGGCAGATGCAATACTTTACCGTACAAAATCCAATGATAGATTTGGAAAGGTAGACGAAGAAACAAGTGTATTTGATTTTGATTCTGAAGAAAAGAAAAGAAGAATTTCTTTATCAACATCCGTTGCTCATTGCGAATGGAAAGATGTAAAAATTAATTTAGTAGATATGCCTGGATATTTTGACTTTGTAGGAGAAATGATTGAAGGATTGAGAGCTATAGATGTAGCTCTAATAGTATTAACAGGAACTTCAGGAGTGCAAGTTGGAACAGAAAAGGCTTGGGAATATGTAAATGAATGCAAACTTCCAAGGGCTTTTTATATAAATAAATTGGATAGAGAAAATAGTAACTTTGAAAAGACATTAGATTCTCTTAAAACGAAGTTTGGTATATCAGTAGTACCTATTCAATATCCAATAGGAGAAGAATTAGGATTTATGGGAGTAATTAATGTTATTTCCAATAAGGCAAGAGTATATAATCCAAAAAAAGATGATATTGAAGATGCAGAAGTACCTGAAGAGTTAAAAGATAAAGTCGAAGAATGTAAAAATATGATAATTGAGGCAGTAGCAGAAACCGATGAAGAATTATTAGAAAAATACTTTAGTGAAGGTACTTTAAGTGATGAAGAAATATATAGCGGATTAATAAAAGGCTGTGCTAGTGGAGACATAGCACCAGTAATGTGTGGATCTGCTTTAACTGGTAGAGGTATAAAAAGTTTATTAGATGATGTAATTGAATGCTTTCCTAGTCCTGAAGAGGTAGAAGGAAAAAAGGCTAAAGATTTAAAAGACAATAAAGATATTAATATAAATATTTCAGAAGATGCGCCATTCTCAGCTTTCGTATTTAAAACTATCGCAGATCCATTCATAGGTAGACTATCTATGTTCAGAGTATTAACTGGTAAAGCTAAACCAGATATTTCAGTATACAATCCAAATAAAGAAAAGCAAGAAAAATTAGGATCATTATATTTCATGAAAGGAAAACAACAAATTCAAGCAGATGAAATAATTGCTGGAGATATTGGAGCAGTTACAAAACTTCAGTATACTAGCACAGGTGATACGCTTTGTGACAATAACTCTACAGTATTATATGATAAAGTTGCATTCCCTAAACCAGCAATATCTATGGCTGTAGTACCTAAATCCAAGAATGATGAAGAGAAGATATCTTCAGGCTTAGCTAGATTGTTAGAAGAAGACCCAACATTTACAGTTTCAAGAGATACTGAAAATGCAGAAACTATAATTTCTGGAACAGGAGAAACGCATCTAGAGGTTATTACATCAAAGTTGAAAAATAAATTTGGTGTAGAGGTTGCATTACAAACACCAAAGATACCTTATAGAGAAACAATAAGAAAAGTATCAGATGTCCAAGGAAAGCATAAGAAACAATCTGGTGGACATGGACAATATGGTGATGTTAAAATCAAATTTGAACCAAGATTTGATGGAGATGATTTAGAATTTGTTGATAAAGTAGTTGGTGGTGTTGTTCCAAGACAATATATTCCTGCTGTGGAAAAGGGATTAAGGGACTGTATACTTCAAGGAGTTTTAGCAGGGTATCCAGTTATAAGATTGAAGGCTACACTGCATGATGGCTCATATCATCCAGTAGACTCTTCAGAAATGTCCTTTAAGATGGCAGCATCTCTTGCATTTAAAAAAGGTATGCAAGAGGCAGAACCCTTAATATTAGAACCAATTATGAGTGTAGAAATCTTCGTACCAGATGAATATATGGGAGATATAATAGGAGATATAAACAAAAAAAGAGGAAGAGTATTAGGCATGGAACAATCAGGTAAGCTTCAAAAAATTATAGCGGAAGTTCCACAATCTGAAATGTTTAAATATGCAACAGATTTAAGATCTATGACCCAAGCCAGAGGAAGCTTCACTATGCAATTTGAAAGATATGAAGAAGTACCTCCATCAGAGACGGCAAAGATAATTGAAGAGAGAAAAAAAGAAAAAGAAGCATTGTAATTTTAAAATCCCCTGTTAATTTAACAGGGGATTTCTTTTAGTATGTTTCAACAAAAATTTCAAAGTAAGATTGAGGATGTGCGCATGCAGGACATAGGTCAGGAGCTTCTTTCCCTTCATATATATACCCGCAATTGTTACATTTCCATAAAGAAACTTCATCTTTTTTAAATACCATTTCAGTTTTTATATTTTCTAGAAGTTTTCTAAATCTATTTTCATGTCTTAGTTCTACTTCAGCAATTTTTCTAAACACAGTAGCGATTGATGGAAAACCCTCTTCATCAGCTATATCAGCAAATTCAGGGTATAACTCTGTCCATTCTTCATTCTCACCATTAGCAGCATATTCAAGATTTTGAACAGTACTACCAAGTCCCACTGGATAAGAAGCTTCTATATCCACTACTTCGCCCTGAAGGTCCGCATTTAAAAATTTAAAAAATCTTTTAGCATGTTCCTTTTCATTCTCAGCGGTTTCCAAGAAGATATTGCTTATTTGAACATACCCTTCTTTTTTAGCCTGAGAAGCGTAATATGTATATCTAGTGCGTGCCTGTGATTCTCCGGCAAAAGATTTCATTAAGTTTTCAGCAGTTTTAGTTCCTTTTAATGATTTCATATTAATCCCCCTTCTTAATTATATTTTTATAATGTGTGAATATAATTACATTGTAGCATTAATTCTCCTGAAATTAAAATAATATTTAATCAATTAATATAAACATAGGGATAAATGTATATTTAGTTTATGTTTAACAAAAAATAACTTGGATTTGGAAGAGGAAGGAGGACTATTTATGTCAGATTATAAATTAGATATTAAAGGAACTATTGAACTTTCCGATTATAGCAGCATATACGACTATATGGAAATAGTAAATGAGAATGATAGTTTAACCATTAATTTAACAGGTAATAAAGATGAGATTGGAATTATATGTAGTATGCTAAAGGAAAAAGGATTTTATATAATAAGAGAGGAACTAGGTGGTCAATACGCATATATATTAGCTGGTAAGAAGAACAAAGAGTAAAATGATGTAAAACTATGATATAATATAATAGAATATTACATTGCTGTGGGGGAATGTTAATGAGTAAAAATTATATTATAGGCATTGATTTAGGTGGAACTAAAATAAATTCAGTATTATCTGATTTAGAAGGTAATGTGATAAGCCAATATACCATATATACAGAAGCATCTAAAGGGGAACAGGCAGTATTAAATAAAATTATAGATACTATAGATAGAGTATTACAGGATAGCAGTAAAACAATACAAGAAGTAAGAGCCATAGGTATAGGTTCACCAGGCCCTTTAAATTCAAAAGAAGGAATCATTATAACTACGCCTAACTTACCATTTAAGAATTTCAATATTGTAAATCCAATAATGAAAAAATATAGAGTGCCAACCTACTTAGATAATGATGCAAATGTAGCTGCTATGGGAGAGTTTTTATTTGGTGCTGGAAAAGGAACTAAAGATATGATCTATGTTACTGTAAGTACAGGTATAGGTGGTGGAGCTATTTTAAATAATAGACTATATAGGGGAAATACATATAATGCTTTAGAGATAGGCCATATGACGGTAGAACCTAACGGGCCAAAATGTAATTGCGGCAATTATGGATGTGCTGAAGCCGTTTCATCAGGTACAGCTATTGCTAGACAGGGAAAAGAAGCGGTAGAAAGTGGAGAAAAAACCTCTCTTAGTAATTATAAAAATATAACTGCATTTGAAGTATTTAAAGAAGCTGAGAGTGGAGATTTGGTATCAAATAATATAATTAAAAAAAGCTTAAATTACCTAGGAATATGTATAGCCAATATAGTGGCTAGCTTTGATCCAGAAATGATTATTATAGGTGGTGGAGTAACAAAAGCTGGAGACATAGTTTTTAAATCAGTTAAGGAAGTTGTAGATAATAGATGTTTTAAAACTATGGCAGAATCTTGTAAGATAGTACCACCAAAGCTAGGAGGAGATGCAGGGGTAATGGGAGCAGTTGCCCTAGCTCTAATTGAGGAGGGAATAGAATTTTGATAACAAATTTATATTTAACTAGACATGGTGAAACTCTTTGGAATACTCAAGGTAGGATGCAGGGGTGGAAGGACTCACCTTTAACGGATAAAGGTGTTTTACAAGCTGAGTTATTAGGGGAAAAATTAAATGATTTAGATATTGATATTATATATTCTAGCCCAATAGGACGAGCTTCTCATACGGCACAAATACTTAGAGGAAATAAGAATATTTTAATAGAATTTGATGATAGATTAAGAGAAATAAATATGGGAAAATGGGAAGGTATGCTACAGGAGGATATAGAAAATATATATAAAGAAGAGCTATATAATTTTTGGAATAGGCCCCATATGTATAAGCCTATAGAAGGAGAAACTTTTAATAATATTATAAATAGGACAACTACCTTTATAGAAGAAATAGTAGATAAACATAGGGGAAAGAATATTTTGGTAGTTACACATACTATAGCATTAAGATCTATGTTAGCTTATATAGAAAATAAGGATTTAGAAAAATTCTGGGATGACATATTTATTCATCCTACGAGTTTAACGATGATAAGAATTGGAGATAATGTAAAAGAGATAACTTTAAAAGCGGATATATCTCATTTTAATAAGGAATTATAAAAGGGTTTAAGTTGTAAAATCATCATAGTAAATTAATAGAAGTAAGCTTTATTAAGGAATTTATAGCAGATTATGAATAGTTTATAAAAAAGATATTGTAACTTATTAAAGTTATAATATCTTTTTTGTAATTGTATAAAACATAGAAATAGTCAGATACAGGAAGCTAAGTGTATTTAATTTAAGATAAAGGCAAAAATAATGATAAATACTAGCAATTTAGAAGTTGAGTCATTATAAGAAAAATATTAATATTGAATTAAGGTCAAAGAAAGTCAAAGTCAATGAGGTGTATTATGGCGAGATTATCAGATATAATTGAAGAATTTATAAAAAATATGTTAGATAGTGCAGAAGAAAGAGAATTACAGATTCAAAGGAATGAGTTAGCTAATTATTTTAGTTGTGCTCCATCTCAAATTAACTATGTATTAACTACCCGTTTTACTACAGATAAGGGTTATTATGTAGAAAGTAAGCGAGGGGGAGGGGGATACATAGTAATTAAATATATAGACATAGATGGAAATGAATACTTAGTAAATAGTATAAATCATAAAATAGGAGATAGTATAACATTCCATAGTGCGTTACAAATAATAGATAGTCTTGTAGAAAGAAATATAATATTAGAAAAAGAAGGGCATCTTATTAAGGTAGCTATAAATGATAGAACTCTTTATTTCTGTGGAGAAATGAAGAATAAAGTAAGAGCAGACATATTAAAGAACATGATTATTGTACTTTTATTATAATTGTATTTATATGGTATAATTGTATTAAATAGAATTAATTATAATCCGCTAACAGGAGGTGTTGTTATGTTATGTGAAAGATGTAAAAAGAATGATGCCAATGTTCATTTAACTCAGATTGTTAATAATGTTAAAAGTCAACTCAATTTGTGTGAAAAGTGTGCAGAAGAAATGGGTGGATTTGATCTACCTGTGGATATAGATTTTTCTTCACCTTTTACCTTTCAAAATATATTAAGTGGAATAATGGATTATATAAATCAACCATTGAAGCAAGAAGATAATATTTCAATTACGTGCAATAATTGTGGCACTAATTATGGTGAATTTAAAAATAAAGGTTTAGTTGGATGTAGTGAATGCTACACTAATTTAGATAATACATTGATGCCAGTAATAAAAAGAGTTCAAGGGAATGTAGAGCATGTGGGTAAAATTCCTAAAAGAGCTGGTAAATCTATTATAGAAGTAAGAAAAATTAATACTTTAAAAGAAGAATTAAAGAATGCCATAGAGAAAGAAGAATATGAGAAAGCCGCTGAATTAAGGGATATAATAAAAGGATTGGGAAAGGAAAAGGGAGAGGAGGTATAAAGTGTGAAAAACTGGTTAATTTCTCCGGAGGATAAAAAAGAAATAGTAATAAGTAGTAGGATAAGATTAGCAAGAAATATAAAAAATATATTTTTTCCCCATAAATTAAAGGAAGAAGAGGGAAGAGAGCTAGTAAATACTATAGAAGAAGCTTTTTATTCATCCAGCAACACTACACAGGATTACAGCACATATTATCTTTGGCAATCTGATCCCATAAATAATGATATTTATCTAGATAAGCATCTTATAAGCAGTAAGCTATTATCAAATTATATGAATGCAGCTTTTATAATCAATAAAGATGAAACAGTAAGTATTATGATTAATGAAGAAGATCATTTAAGGATACAATGCATAACATCAGGATTAAATTTAGAGGAGGCCTATGATGTAGCAAACAAGATAGATGATTTACTAGAGGAAAAATTAGATTATGCATATAGTGAACAGCTAGGATATATGACAGCTTGTCCTACTAATATGGGAACTGGACTTAGAGCTTCAGTTATGATTCATCTACCTGCATTATCTATGAGCAATGAGATGACGGGAGTATTCAATGCACTTACTCAAGTAGGTATGACAATTAGGGGTTTATATGGTGAGGGGTCAAAGTCCAGAGGCAATATATATCAAATATCTAACCAAATAACTCTAGGGGTAAGTGAAAAAGAGATACTAGATAATTTAAAGGGAGTAGTAAATCATATAATTAATCAAGAAAATTTAGCTAGAGATAAGTTTATAAAGACTTATGAATATGAGTTAAAAGATAGAATATATAGAGCATACGGCATATTAAAATCTTCATTTATAATGGACTCAGCAGAATGTTTAAGTTTATTATCTAATGTAAGGTTTGGAGTTGAGATGGGGATAATAAATGATATTGATAAAAATATTTTGAATGAGTTGATGGTAAATATTCAAGGTGCTATGTTGCAAAAAATTTATAATAGGGAACTTTCAGATAGAGAAAGTAATATATATAGAGCTGAATTGCTAAGAAAAAGTTTAAATAAACAATCAATATAAAGGGTGGTGAATCGTAATGATATACGGAAGGTTTACAGAGAGGTCACAAAAAGTATTAATGTATGCACAACAGGAAGCACAGGAGCTAAAGCATGGCTATGTGGGAACTGAGCATATATTACTTGGTATATTAAAAGAAGAAGGATTAGCAAAAAATTTGCTTAATGACGTAGGAATTACATTAGAAGATGTTAAAAATTTAATTGAGGAATATGAAGGCAAGGGAGATCTTAGCATATACAAAAACGAAATTCCATTGACTCCAAGAACAAAGAGGCTTTTGGAGTTAAGTTTATTAGAAGCTAGAAATTTAAGCCATAATTTTATTAGTCCTGAGCATATCTTACTTGCTTTAATAAAAGAATCAGAAGGTGTGGCTTACACAATATTAAACAATTTAGGAATAGATTTTACAAAGCTAAGAAAGAGTTTGTTAGAAAATTTAGCAGGAGAACAAAAAATAGGTGAATCTATAAATAGCAAAATAAATAATAGCGACACCCCAACTTTGAATCAATTTGGAAGAGATTTAACCGAAATGGCAAAGGAAGGTAAGTTAGATCCAGTCATAGGAAGGGAAAAGGAGACTCAAAGAGTTCTAGAAATTCTTTGCAGAAGAACTAAAAATAATCCTTGTTTAATTGGAGATCCTGGAGTAGGTAAAACTGCTATTGCTGAAGGGTTAGCTCAAAAAATTGTTGAGGCAAATATACCAGAGATATTAAGAGACAAGAGAGTAGTTACTTTGGATCTATCATCAATGATCGCAGGGGCGAAATATAGAGGTGAATTTGAAGATAGATTAAAAAAGGTAATGGAAGAAATAAGGAAGGTTGGAAATGTAATATTATTCATAGATGAAATTCATACAATAATAGGAGCAGGCGCTGCAGAAGGAGCTATTGATGCATCTAACATATTAAAGCCAGCTTTGGCAAGAGGAGAAATACAATGTATTGGTGCAACAACTATAGATGAATATAGAAAATATATTGAAAAAGATGCAGCACTAGAAAGAAGATTTCAACCTATAACAGTAGGAGAACCAACAAAAGAGGAAACAATACTAATCCTTAAAGGGGTTAGGGACAAATATGAAGCACATCATAGAGTTAAAATAACTGATGATGCCATAGAAGCGGCTGTAAATTTATCAGATAGATATATAACCGACAGATATTTGCCAGATAAAGCAATAGATTTAATAGATGAAGGTGCATCAAGAGTGAGAATAGAGAATATGATCGCTCCACCTGATATGAAGCAATTAGAAGAAGAATTAGAAAAAGTAACTAAAGAGAAAGAAGATGCTATAAGAGTTCAAAACTTTGAAAAGGCAGCGAAATTAAGAGATAATGAAAAAGAGTTAAAAAGTAAATTAGAAAATTTAAAATCCGATTGGAAAACACAAAAACAAGTTAGCACATACACTGTATCCGAGGAACAAATAGCCTCAGTAGTTTCTAAGTGGACCAATATTCCTGTGGAAAAGCTTACTGAAAAAGAATCTGCAAAACTTTTAAAACTTGAAGAAATTCTGCATAATAGAGTAATTGGTCAAGAGGAAGCAGTAAAGTCAGTAGCGAGAGCTGTTAGAAGGGCAAGAGTTGGTCTAAAGGACCCCAATAGGCCTATAGGATCATTTATTTTCTTAGGACCTACAGGTGTTGGAAAAACTGAGTTATCTAAAGCATTGGCGGAGGCTATGTTTGGAGACGAATCTAGCATGGTAAGGATAGATATGTCAGAATACATGGAAAAGCATACCGTATCTAGATTAATAGGATCTCCTCCAGGATATGTAGGATATGATGAAGGTGGCCAATTAACTGAAAAGGTAAGAAGAAATCCATATTCTGTTGTGTTATTTGATGAAATAGAAAAGGCTCATCCGGATGTATTTAATGTATTATTGCAGATATTAGAAGATGGTAGGCTAACAGATGGAAAAGGTAAAACCGTCAACTTTAAAAATACCATAATAATAATGACATCAAATGTAGGTGCATCCACAATTAAAAAACAGAGGACATTAGGATTTTCAACTAGTACCAACGAAAGCGAAAGTCAGTATGAGAGCATGAAAGATAATATTATGGAAGAACTAAAACGTTCCTTTAGACCTGAATTCTTAAATAGAATAGATGATATAATAGTATTTCATCAGTTAGAGGAGAAGCATTTACAAGAAATTGTTAGATTAATGTTAAGATCAGTAAAAGAAAGACTTAAAGAACAAGATATAGATATAAGCTTTGATGACAAAGCAGAAAAATTATTAGCTAAAGAAGGCTTTGATCCTGTATTCGGCGCTAGACCTTTAAGAAGAGCTATTACAAAAACTGTAGAAGATAAATTGTCAGAGGAAATATTAAGAGGAAATATTAATAGAGGAGAACAGATATTAGTAAGCGCTGAAGATAATAAATTAATATTTAATAAAAATTAGACGAAAAAGGGTAGATATAAGAGATATCTGCCCTTTTTATAAATTTTTTCGTATTTTGTTGAATTTAATAATAGGTATAAATATTAGTATAATTAAAAAAGGATTTTATTATATTGTGTAGAAATTTTAATTACTAAAGTAAAATAGTTGATAACTAATTAATGCGGAGGGATAGATGGTGAATATTGAAATAAAGAAAAATTACGATGAACTAAGTAAATTTGCAGCATTAGAAATAAAAAGATTAATAGATGAAAAACCAAATTGTGTATTAGGACTAGCTACTGGCAGTACGCCAATTGGATTGTATAAAGAGTTAGTAAAACTACACAAAGAAGGAGAAATAGATTTTTCAAAGATTACTACTTTTAATTTAGATGAATATAAGGGGCTTGACGGAAGTCATAATCAAAGTTATAGATATTTTATGAATGATAATTTATTTAATCATATAAATATAGATAAAAATAACACCTTTGTACCCAATGGAGTGGCCCAAGATGTTGACGTTGAATGCAGAAAATATGAAGAGCTTATGGAGGAAAAAGGCGGAATAGATATCCAAGTATTAGGCATAGGTGTTAATGGTCATATAGGATTTAATGAGCCTAATAAACATTTATATATGGATACTCATATTGAAGATTTAACTGATGAAACTATATCTTCTAATTTAAGATTTTTTTCTAGTAGGGAGGAAATGCCTAATCAAGCGATAACTATGGGAATAGGAAGTATTATGAAATCAAAAAGAATAATACTTTTAATTTCAGGAAAGAATAAGGCCGATATAGTTGCAAAATTATTCAGTGGCAAAATAACTACTGAATTGCCTGCATCAATACTCCAGATACATAATAATTGTACAGTAGTATTAGATGAGGAAGCTGCATCTCTATTAAACAAATAAGCATACAGGGAGGAAGGTTTAATTTTTTTAAACTTCCTCCTTTATTTTTGACAAAACTTTGCAATTATATTGTATAATAATAAATTGCAGGGTAAATGAGGAGTTGATTAAATGGGGAAGATTAAAAATTACTATGTTTGTCAAGAATGTGGATATGAGGCTTTAAAATGGTCAGGTAAATGCCCAGACTGTGATACATGGAATAGTATGGTAGAAGAGGTTAGGGAGGCAAAGGCAAGTAAAAGTTCATCATCCATTTTAAAGATAAGTAATGAGCCACAAAGTATTTTAGAAATTAAGTCACTTAATTATGAAAGATTAGATACTGATATTAAAGAACTCAATAGAGTTTTGGGTGGAGGTATTGTAAAAGGATCTTTAATACTTATTTCCGGTGACCCAGGGATAGGTAAATCTACATTGCTATTACAAGTAGCTAATAATATATCAAAAAAATATGGAAAAGTTTTATACATATCAGGAGAAGAGTCAGAAGAACAAATAAAAATAAGAGGTGAGCGATTACAAGCTTTATCAAAAGATCTTTATTTACTTTCTGAAACTAATATTGAGAATATAGAACATCATGTAAATAAGTTCAATCCAATATTTGTAATAGTTGACTCTGTTCAGACATTATATCATCCGTCTATTTCATCAGCACCAGGAAGTGTATCTCAAGTTAGAGAAGGTTCAAACAGTATAATGCGTATAGGAAAGAGTAAAGGTATACCATTTTTCATTGTAGCCCATGTTACAAAACAAGGGGCCTTAGCAGGACCAAAAGTATTGGAACATATGGTTGATACTGTTTTACATTTTGAGGGTGAAAGAACAGAAGAATTCAGGATATTAAGAACAATAAAAAATCGTTTTGGAACTACTAGTGAAATAGGAGTTTTTGAAATGAGAGAAAAAGGTTTAGAAGAAGTAGCAAATCCATCTGCAGTTTTTTTAGAAGATACCGACTTTAATAAGGAGGGTTCTATAGTAATTGGTGTTATGGAAGGGAGTAGACCAATTTTAGTTGAAGTTCAAGCACTTGTTACGGAAACTAAGGCCGCCATGCCAAGAAGAACTTCTGTAGGGATTGATAACCCAAGGTTAAACTTAATTTTAGCTGTGTTAGAGAAGAAGCTAAGATTACCATTTTACAAATATGATGTATACATTAATGTAGTTGGAGGGTTAAATATAGAAGGAACTTTTGGAGATTTAGGCATTGCTCTAGCCCTTATATCTAGCATAAAAAGCTGTGAAACAAAATTAGAGAAGCTCCTTGTGGTAGGAGAAATAGGTTTAACAGGTGAGGTAAGACCTGTTAGTTTCAGCGAAAAAATAGTCAATGAAGGTAAAAAGATGGGTTTTAAAAATTTTATAGTTCCACAAAGAAATAAAGATAAGATATCATCAGATGGCGTAAGTGTTATGGGAGTATCGACATTAAAGGAAGTTATAAATAAAGTATTTTAAGTATAGGTGAGGAAAAGTGAGATTAGAAAAAGATAAAGAACTTATGAATATTCTAAAAATAATGGCTCCAGGAACCACATTAAGAGAAGGTTTAGAAAACATACTAAGAGCTAAAACAGGTGGACTTATAGTATTAAGTGATAATGAGCAAGTTTTAAGCGTAGTAGATGGTGGTTTTATAATTGACTCAGAATATAGCCCCTCATATGTATATGAATTAGCTAAAATGGACGGGGCGATAGTAATAAGTAGTGATTTGAAAAGAATAATGTGTGCCAATGCTCAACTAATGCCTGATCATACTATACCAACCTTTGAAACAGGAACAAGACATAGAACAGCAGATAGGATGGCAAAACAAACAGGGACAATAGTAATAGCTATATCTCAGAGAAGAAATATTATATCTGTTTACAAAGGAAATATTAAATACATATTAAGAGATAGTAGTATTATATTGGGAAAAGCTAATCAAGCACTACAAACTTTAGAGAAATATGTAGCGGTGTTAGATAGAGTGGTAAGCACTTTAAATGTACTAGAGTTTCAAGACATTGTTAGCTTATTTGATGTAATGACTGCTATACAAAGAACAGAGATGGTTATGAGAATTGTGGGAGAAATAGAAAGATATATCTGTGAACTTGGTAATGAAGGAAGATTGATTTCTATGCAATTAAATGAGCTGGTAAAATCTGTAGAGCAAGATGAAATTCTGTTGATCAGAGACTATTGCGAGACTTATTTAGATTATGGTGAAGTGTATAAGCAAATTCAGGGACTATCTTCAGAAGACTTACTGAATTTAGATATTATTTCAAAAAATTTAGGATATACTGGGGTACCTTTAGTAGATACTCTAATATCTCCAAGAGGCTATAGAATGTTAAATAAGATACCAAGAATACCTAGCAATGTAATAGACAATTTAGTAAGACATTTTAAAGAGCTTAAAGCAGTTATGGAAGCAACTTTTGAGCAGCTAGATAATGTAGAAGGTATTGGAGAAGCAAGAGCAAAGGCCATCAAAAATGGATTAAGGAGATTACGTGAGCAGGTAATGATAGACAGACCTAAGGATATATAGAACAAGTAAATGCTCATTGCATTTACCTGTTCTATATAAAGTAAGTCTTATCTTAATGAATATTTTCCCAAGGTATGTATTCTATCGTATTCTTTTATTAGTACATCGTATAAGTTGATATCTAATGTATTACATAGGGAAGTTAAATAGAAAAGGTGATTACCCACTTCTCTTTCTATAACTTCTCTACAATTTTCACATAAGAACCCTCGTGTATGTGTGTCTAATATATTTGGTAATTCATTTATGTTGATATCTTCGTTATCTTCTATAGATAATTGATTTTTCGCTTCTATGTGAATACATCCGCAGTTGGTAACTGATTTGGCAACTGCTCTATTTATTCTGGCATCTGATTCTTGAAGTTTTGTCATAATATCTAGAATGCTTTTATGTCTTAACAGGGACTCGTCAACGGAATTTTGAAAATTATCAAATATTATATCTTTCATAGAGTTCAGCTCCTTATAGTAAAATGTTGGTTATTGAGATAATTATAGTTTTTTTCTTGTAATTTTGTCAACTTATAATGAAACTCACTCAGCATAGCTAAGGAGTACTGATTCAAAGGGAAATCCAAGATTTCTGTGAATCATGAAGGTATGAGTCTTTATACTTACATATATATAATAATTCAAAAAATAGTTTTAGAATAGGGGGATAAAAATTTATATTAATAAAGAAATAATGAAATAATGAACAAATAATTAAATAATGAACAATTAATTAAATATTTTAACTGTTATTGAAAATTAGTATTAATTAATATATATTAAAAATATATTTAAACATTAAAAAACAAATAATTAACATAGGAGGTGAATTGAGATGTTAAAAAAGGTATTGAGAGGTTTGTTTACAACTATAGGTGTTACTCTTGGCTTTATAATAAGTTCAGAAATGTTAAATACAGAATTATTTTCAAAACTGGATTATTTTCAGAATAGTCCTCTTAAAAGTGTTTTATTCATTTCTTTATCAAGTATTTTATTTGGACTCATATTATTTTTAATATCTCCTTGGATTACTATCTTTATCATGAAAGTTATGGACTATGCAGAAAAAAGCATACAAAAGATACCGACACACGAAATATTATTGGCTGCTTTTGGTGCTATAATTGGGTTAGGAATATCAGCTATATTTGTAACTCTTTTATCTAAGATACCTATTATAGGTGTAGTGTTAGCGGTTGTAGTGGCTTTACTTATGGCTGCGCTTGGAGCTAATGTTGCACTTAAGAAAAGAGAAGATATACTTGCATTGTTCACAAACTTAAAAAAATCTGGAGCGCCAAGTAAAGATAAAAAGAGTAAAGCATATAAAGGAGATCCTAAGGTATTAGACACATCTGTTATAATAGATGGTAGAATATTTGATATATGCCAAACAGGATTTGTAGAAGGAACCCTTGTAATTCCTAATTTTGTTCTTGAAGAATTAAGGCATATAGCTGATTCCTCTGATGGATTGAAAAGAAATAGAGGTAGAAGAGGATTAGATATATTAAACAAAATACAAAAAGAATTAAATATAGAAGTTCAGATATATGAAAAAGATTTTCCGGATATTGCTGAAGTAGATAGCAAATTGTTGAAGCTAGCACAAGTGCTAAATGGAAAAGTTATAACTAATGACTATAATTTAAATAAAGTTGCTGAATTTCAAGGAGTACCAGTATTGAATATAAATGAACTAGCTAATGCAGTAAAACCTGTAGTTCTTCCAGGGGAAGAGATGAGAATACAAATTGTTAAAGATGGAAAAGAGTCAGGGCAAGGTGTAGCCTATTTAGATGATGGAACTATGATTGTAGTAGAAGGTGGAAGGAGATCTATGGGAGAAACCATAGACGTAGTTGTTACTTCTGTATTACAAACAGCAGCAGGCAGAATGATATTTGCTAAGCAGAAGGATAGCACTGACTAGTCTAGAGGAGAAAAAATGTTAGGAAATTGCGCTTTGATTTTAGCAGCTGGTAAAGGGAGAAGAATGGGGGCGGGTTTTAATAAACAATTTTTAGACATAAACAATAAACCCATTCTATATTATACATTAAAAGCTTTTGACCAACATGAAGAGATTAATAGTATTATTTTAGTAGCTGCGGAAGAAGAAATTGATTACTGTAAAAATGAGATAATAAATAAATATGGTATAAAAAAAGTAAAAAAGGTAGTTTGTGGTGGAGAAGAAAGACAGCATTCTGTACTTAATGGATTAAAAGAAGTAGATGATGCTAATATAGTTCTTATTCATGATGGAGCAAGACCTTTTATATCTAAAAAAATAATATCAGATGGAATTAAGTATGCCAATATGCATGGAGCTGCCGCTTGTGGTGTTACTCCAAAAGATACTATCAAAATAATAGATAATAGAGGATTTTCTTGTGAAAATCTAGATAGAGATACTTTAATAAGTATTCAAACTCCACAATGTTTCCAATATGACTTAATACTAAAATGCCACAATGACATTTTAGATAAGAATATTAAAATTACAGATGATACTTCCGTTGTAGAATATTTTGGTTATAGGGTATATATTTATGAAGGTGATTACTCTAATATTAAAATAACTACTCCTGAGGATCTAATTATTGGAAAAAATTTAGCCCAAATGATTAATTATTAAAGTAACACTTGACAGTTATAGTTTTTCAAATATAATTATTGTTATAATTCAATATAAAGCTGTGAAGAAGAATAGTAGAAACAAAATTACAGAGAGAAAGTCCCAGGCTGAAAGATTTTCAACTGTTTTGAACCCGCTTTGGAGCTGTAGGAAAAACCTACCGGAAATAACCGTTATAGAGACTAAGTGATAAAATTAGGTGGTACCGCGACTCATCGCCCTATAATAGGGCGATTTTTTATTTTTTGAGATTAAACTTATTAAGGAGGAATATAGTATGAAATTATCAAAAATGCTTGTAGGAACTTTAAGAGAAACACCAGCAGAAGCGGAAATAATAAGTCATCAATTAATGCTTAGAGCAGGTATGATGAGAAAAATGGCTTCTGGTATTTATAATTTTATGCCTTTTGGGTTAAGAGTTATAAAAAAAATTGAGGATATAGTTAGAGAAGAAATGGATAAAGCAGGAGCACAAGAATTTTTAGCTTCAGCAGTATTGCCATCAGAATTGTGGAAAGAGTCTGGTAGATGGGAAGTATTTGGGCCAGAAATGTTTAAGCTGAAAGATAGAAATGAAAGAGAGTTTTGCCTAGGACCAACTCATGAGGAAGTGTTTACGGACATAGCTAGAAATGAAATTAAGTCTTATAAGCAATTACCTTTAAATTTATATCAAATCCAAACAAAATATAGAGATGAAAGAAGACCAAGATTTGGAGTTATGAGATCAAGGGAATTTGTGATGAAAGATGCTTATAGCTTTGATAAAGACAATGAAGGATTAGATATAAGCTATAATAAGATGTATGAGGCTTATCATAATATATTTAAGAGATGTGGCTTAAGCTGTAAATGTGTTGAAGCTGATTCAGGAGCAATGGGAGGATCAGGTTCAGCGGAGTTTATGGTTCAATCAGAAGTTGGAGAAGATGAAATAGCATTTTGTACTCAGTGTGAATACGCTGCTAACATAGAAAAAGCACCTTCTACAGCTGAAGTAAGTGAGAAAGAAGAACTAGCTAGTATAGAAAAGATTTCTACTCCAGATGCAAAAACAATAGAAGACCTAGTTAAGTTTTTTAAAACTAATTCCAAAAAATTTGCTAAGACATTAATTTATGTAGCGGATGAAAAAGTAATAGCTGTTATGGTAAGAGGCGATAGGGAAGTAAACGAAGTAAAAGTTATAAATGCTATAGGTGGAGCTGTAGATTTTGAAATGGCAGATGCTGAAACTGTTAAAGCAGCAACAAATGCAGAAGTTGGTTTTGCAGGACCTGTAGGAATAAAAGTAGATTTACTGTTAGTTGATGAAGAAGTGGCAAACATGTATAATTTTATTATAGGAGCTAACGATACTGGTTACCATTATATTAATGCTAACTATAAAAAAGATTTTGAAGGAAAGGTTGGTGACTTTAGAAAGGCAGTTGAAGGAGATAAATGCCCTAAATGTGGAAACAGTATTACTGTAGCTAGGGGGATAGAAGTAGGTCACATTTTTAAGTTAGGAACTAAGTATTCAGAGTCCATGGGAGCTACATTCCTAGATGAAAAAGGAGAAGCTAAGCCATTAATAATGGGATGTTATGGAATAGGAATTAATAGAACAATGGCTACAGTGATTGAACAAAATCACGATGAGAATGGAATAATATGGCCTTTAGCTATAGCACCATACCAAGTTATAGTAGTTCCAGCGGTTATGAAAGATGAAGAGCAGGTTAAGATTGCAGAAGAAATACATGATAAACTTCATGAGATGGGATTAGAAGTACTACTTGATGACAGAGATGAAAGAGCAGGAGTAAAATTTAAAGACGCAGACTTAATAGGCATACCAATGAGGGTTACTGTTGGTAAGAAAATTAAAGAAGGAAATGTAGAATTCAAATTAAGAAGTTCTTCTGAAAATGAAGTGGTAAGTGTGGAACAGGTTTACGAAAAGATAAAAGAGGAATTTGCTAAAAATAACATGAGACTTTAATAATTATTTAATAATGAATTTGGGGGATGTATGTAATGAAACTTGATTTAAATAATATAAAGATAGCTCAGGAAAATATAGCAAGTGTGGCTAGGAAAACTCCACTCTTTTATTCAACTACTTTTTCAAGAGAGAGTGGATATAATATTTATCTAAAGTGTGAAAATAAACAAAAAACTGGAGCTTTTAAGATTAGGGGAGCATATAACAAAATAGTAAATTTAAGTGAAGAAGAGAAAGCAAGGGGAGTTATAGCTTCTTCAGCAGGGAATCATGCCCAAGGTGTAGCTTATGCAGCTACAGCCCTAGGCATCAAATCTACTATAGTTATGCCACAAACTGCACCGCAAGCAAAAGTTCAAGCCACAAAAGCTTATGGAGCCAAAGTTATACAATATGGGGAAGTATATGATGAATGTTATGCAAAGGCATTAGAGGTTCAAAAGGAAATAGGAGCTACATTTATTCATCCTTTTAATGATGAAGATGTAATTGCAGGCCAAGGTACCATAGGACTTGAAATATTAGAAGAATTAGAAGATGTAGATGCCATAGTAGTACCAATAGGAGGAGGAGGCTTAATATCAGGTATTGCGCTAGCCGCTAAGTCTATTAAGCCAGAGGTCAAAATAATAGGAGTACAGCCATCTATTATAGCTTCATCTAAAGCTTCACTAGAGGAAGGGAAGATTGTTACTCTACCTGGTGTAAAATCATTAGCAGATGGTATATCTGTAAAAACCCCCGGAGACATAACCTTTGAATATATTAAGAAGTATGTAGACGACATAGTGACAGTTTCAGAGGATGAAATTGCGTACGGTATATTTTGCCTGATGGAGCGTTCAAAATTAGTTTCAGAGGGGGCAGGAGCAGTAGCTATAAGTGCTGTATTAAACAACAAAGTAAATGTTAAAGGGAAGAATATTGTTTGCTTAGTAAGTGGAGGCAATATAGATATAGCTGTACTCTCAAAAATAATTGATAGGCAACTTATTATACTAAAAAGAAGAATTAGATTTGTGGTTGAAATACAAGATAAGGTAGGGGAACTAGGACAGTTAGTAAATAGTGTAGTTTCTATGGGCGCAAATGTGGTAAAAGTACGCCAAGATACAAATTGGAATGACAAAGGACTAGATTATGCAAATGTACTCTTTGAAATAGAAGTTCAGACTAGAGAGCATGCACAAAATGTTATAGATAGTTTAAGCAAGAAAGGCTATAATTTAGAAATAGTAGGATAAAGGGAGGTAAATTACATGAAGCTATATAACACTCTAACGAGAAAAAAAGAAGAGTTTATTCCTATAAACCCAAATCAGGTAAATATGTACGTATGTGGACCTACTGTATACAATTTCTTTCATATTGGAAATGGAAGGACATTTATTGTATTTGACACTGTAAGAAAGTATTTTGAATATAGAGGATATAAAGTTAATTTTATCCAAAATTTCACAGATATTGATGATAAAATGATTAAAAGAGCTAACGAAGATGAAATTACTGTAAAAGAATTAGGAGATAAGTTTATAGAGGAATACTATAAAGATGCAGATGGACTAAATATAAAAAGAGCTACTGTTAACCCTCGTGCCACAGAGTTTATGGGTGAAATTATAAAGTTTGTTGAGGAATTAATAGAAAAAGGATATGCATATGAAATAGATGGAGATGTGTATTTTCAAACTAAAAAGTTTAATGAATATGGAAAATTATCCGGTCAAAATTTAGAAGAATTACAAGCAGGAGCTAGGATTAATATAGATGAAAGAAAAAAAGATCCTATGGATTTCGCTATATGGAAAAACCAGAAACCTGGCGAACCAGCTTGGGAAAGTCCTTGGGGATTGGGAAGACCAGGATGGCACATAGAATGTTCTTGTATGGCTTATAAGCTTTTAGGTGAAACTATAGATATTCATGCAGGGGGATTTGACCTTGTATTTCCTCATCATGAAAATGAGATAGCTCAAAGTGAATGTAGGACTGGAAAACCTTTTGCCAACTATTGGATGCATTCTGCCTTTTTAAATGTTGATAATCAGAAGATGTCAAAATCTCTTAATAATTTCTTTACAGCAAGGGAAGTACTTCAAAAGTATGATGCCGAGGTAATAAGATTATTTATGTTATCAGGTCATTATAGAACACAATTAAATTTCAGTGAAGAGTTATTAGAATCAGCTAAAGCAGGATTAGAAAGAATATATAATGCAATAGGAAATTTAGAAAATTTATTGAATGAAGTTACATTAGAGAAGATGAATGATGATGAGAAAGAATATGCTAAAGTTATAGAAGGTTATAAAGCTAAATACATTGAAAAAATGGATGATGATTTTAATACGGCGGATGCTATTTCTGTTATATTTGATATGATAAGAGACATGAATACAAATATTAATAGAGATTCATCTAAGGAGTTAATTGATTTTTCATTAAACATAATAAGAGAGTTGGGTGAGCCACTTGGAATAGCTCAAAAAACAACTAAGTTAGATTTAGAAAAGGACATAGAGGATTTAGTAAATAAAAGACAGCAAGCTAGAAAAGACAAGAATTGGGCTCTAGCAGATGAAATAAGAGATGAATTAAAAAATATGGGCATAGTATTAGAAGACACTCCTCAAGGAGTAAGGTGGAAGAAGATTAATTAATTGGAGAATTTATTTATGAATTTAGATATTATAAACAAAAGATTTACAAAAGAAGAAGCTAGGGCGTTAAGCCCTCTAGTTTTAGCTTTTGTAGGAGATGCAGTGTATGAAGTTTTAGTGAGAATATATCTTGTAGACTTAAATAAAGATATGTGCGTGAACAAACTTCATAAAAAAGCGGTGGATTTTGTTAAGGCAAATTCCCAAAGTGAAGCGATAAGAAATATACAACAGTACTTAACTGATGATGAAATCGCTATATACAAAAGAGGAAGAAATGCTAAAGGAAGAATCCCTAAAAGCGCTACAGTTCAAGATTATAGAATGGCCACAGGATTTGAAGCTGTGGTTGGATTTCTATATTTAACAGACCAAAAAGAAAGGTTATCAAATATCTTTAATGTGATTTTAAAAGTGCAAAATGATAATACTACAAATTAGTTTTTAATGGGAGGTAAGCGATGGGGCTTAAGGTTAAATTATTAGAATACACTCCAAATCCAGAAAAGCTTGTAGCGTCAGCTGCAAAATTATGTTATAGCGCTGTAGGAGTAGAGGAAATACAGGAAAATTTAGAAGAAGATAAGGTAGTAAAGTTTTTAGATATGCTAATGTCTTATGGTCATGAGTCACCAATTGAGCACGTATCCTTTACTTTTGGAGTTGAAGGAGTATCTAGAAGCTTAACGCATCAATTAGTGAGACACAGAATAGGGTCTTACTCACAACAGAGCCAAAGGTATGTAAAGCTAGAGCAGTTTGAATATATAATTCCTCCAGAAATTGAGAAGGATGAAGAAGCTAAAGAAGTGTTCGTAAGATCTATGGAAGAATGCCAAAAAAATTATAATAAGTTAGTTGAAATTCTAAAAGGTAAATATGTGGCAGAAGGTATGAGTAAAAGTAGTGCAGAGAAAAAAGCCATTGAGGATGCTAGATATGTATTCCCTAATGCATGTGAAACAAAAGTAGTATTTACAATGAATGCTAGAAGCCTAATGAACTTTTTTAAGCATAGATGTTGTAATAGAGCTCAATGGGAGATTAGAGAACTAGCATATCAAATGCTTATGGAAGTTAGAAAAGTAGCGCCTGTGCTATTTAAATACAGTGGCCCAAATTGTACCAATGCACCATGTCCAGAAGGGAAAATGAGTTGTGGCAAAATAGTAGAGGTTAGAGAAAAGTATCTATCAAAATAAGAACAAAGGGGTAAGTGTTATGAGAGAAGACATAATAGTAGGAAGAAATGCAGTAATAGAAGCTTTAAAATCTGATAGAACTATCGATAATATAATAATTGCTAAAGGAGATGTAAAAGGTTCAATAACAGTTTTGTTAGCTTTAGCAAAAGAAAAAGGAATTATTGTTAAAGAAGTAGATAGAAGAAAGTTGGATCAAATTTCTGAAAATGGCAATCATCAAGGAGTAATAGCTTATGTAACTCCTTACAAATATGTAGAAGTAGAAGACATACTCAATTATGCAAAGGCTAAAGGGGAAAGTCCATTTATAATAATACTAGACGAGATAGAGGATCCACATAATTTTGGGGCAATTATCAGAACAGCTGAAACCTGTGGAGTACACGGAATAATAATACGAAAAAGAAGAAATGTAGGGATTACACCAGTTGTTTATAAATCCTCTGCAGGTGCAATTGAATATATGAAGATTGCAAAGGTGCCTAACATAAATACTACAATAGAGTATCTTAAAAAAGAAGGAATATGGGTATATGGAGCTGACATGGATACAGAAACCTATTCTTATGAGGCAGATTTTTCAGGACCGGCAGCTTTAGTAATAGGTAGTGAGGGAAGAGGTATCTCTAAACTTACAAAAGAAAAATGTGATTTATTGGTTAAAATACCTATGAGAGGGGAGATAACCTCTTTAAATGCGTCCGTAGCTGGTGGAATTTTAATGTATGAAATACTAAGGCAAAGAATTACAAGAGGATAAAATTGAGGAATGTATTTGTAGATGGGTATAACGTTATAAATAGTTGGCCTGAGTTGAAATTGATAAAAGATTATAGCTTAGAGGGGGCTAGGCATAAGCTTATAGAAATGCTTCAGAACTATGCTACATTTAAGGGATATAAAATATCTTTAGTTTTTGATGCCCATCTAGTAGTTGGAAGCATTGAAAAGAAAGAAAGATATGGAGAGTATCTTATTGTTGTGTTTACAAAAGAAGGGGAAACAGCAGATGTATATATAGAGAAAAAAGTAAATGATATAGGAAGAAAATCAGAAGTGTGTGTAGTAACCTCTGATTTAGTAGAGCAACAAGTAACTTTTCAAAGAGGTGCAATAAGAATGTCTTCTCTAGAATTTTACCATGAGGTGAAAAGTATTGAGAGGAATATATCCTCTAAAATAGAAAATAATAGAAATATAAATAGAGATACAATTGAAGATAGAATAAAAGGAGAGGTGCTGGAAAAACTTCTTAAAATTCGCAAAAGTCATTGAAATGCCTTGACTGTAAAAGGGTCGGTAATGTATAATTTAAGCTGTAGTATACTTTCTAGGGGGGATATTGTGGGAAAAGGGGTTAATGAGGAGAAAAGTAGGAATATGAATGTTTCCTTTAATGAAATGTTAGACGAGGAAATTGTCATTGAAGCTAAAAGAGGAAACGTAAGAGCACAAGAGCATTTAATAAACAAGTATGAAAACTTTGTAAAGTCTAAAGCTAAATCCTATTTTTTAATAGGAGCAGATAAAGAAGATATATACCAAGAAGGGATGATTGGACTTTATAAGGCAATAAGAGATTTTAAGCCAGATAAATTATCTTCATTTAAAGCATTTGCTGAACTTTGCGTAACTAGGCAGATAATAACTGCTATAAAAACAGCTACAAGACAGAAACATATTCCATTGAACACATATATTTCATTAAACAAACCAATATATGATGAAGAATCAGACAGAACCCTAATGGATATACTATCTGAGTCTAAGGTAACTGACCCAGAGGAATTGATAATAAGTAGAGAAGAAATGGGATATATACAAAATGAGATTGGTGAGGTTTTATCTAATTTAGAGATGGAAGTCCTTATGTCGTACATAGATGGAAAATCATATCAAGAAATAGCTTGTGATTTAGATAGACATGCGAAATCTATAGATAATGCTTTACAGAGAGTAAAAAGAAAGCTTGAAAAGTGCTTAAATATAAGATAATTTTATATTGACAAAACAAAGTTCATGTATTAAAATTAATAATCGGTATACGTTTATGATTGTACATCATACATAAATGCTCTTAATAATAATTAATGACTCAATTGCCCATGTAGCTCAGTAGGCAGAGCGTCACCTTGGTAAGGTGGAGGTCACCGGTTCAATCCCGGTCATGGGCTCCAATATTTTATATATTAACCACAACACACCAGGGTAAGTTTACTTATGAAATATGTATATAAATAAAGGAGGAACAAAAAATGGCAAAATTAAAATTTGAAAGAAATAAACCACACGTAAATATAGGAACAATAGGACACGTAGACCACGGTAAGACAACATTAACAGCAGCAATCACAACAGTATTAGCAAGCAAGGGATTCGCAGATGCATTCGACTATGACCAAATAGATAAGGCACCAGAAGAAAAAGAAAGAGGAATCACAATCAGCACATCCCACGTAGAATACGAAACAGAAAACAGACACTATGCACACGTTGACTGCCCAGGACACGCAGACTACGTAAAGAACATGATAACAGGAGCAGCACAAATGGATGGAGCGATCTTAGTTGTAAGTGCAGCAGACGGTCCAATGCCACAAACAAGAGAACATATACTACTAGCATCAAGAGTTGGAGTTGAATATATAGTAGTATTCTTAAACAAAGCAGATATGGTAGACGATCCAGAACTAATAGAATTAGTTGAAATGGAAGTAAGAGAACTATTAAGTGAATATGGTTTCCCAGGGGATGACGCACCAGTTGTTGTAGGATCAGCATTAAAAGCATTAGAAAACCCAACAGATGATGCAGCAACAGAACCTATAATGAACTTAATGGCAGCAATAGATAGCTATATCCCAACACCAGAAAGAGCAACTGACAAACCATTCTTAATGCCAGTAGAAGACGTATTTACAATCACAGGAAGAGGAACAGTTGCAACTGGAAGAGTTGAAAGAGGAGTTCTAAAAGTAGGAGACGAAGTAGAAATCGTAGGATTAAGCGAAGAAAAGAAGAAGGTAGTAGTAACAGGAATAGAAATGTTCAGAAAGTTACTAGATCAAGCAATGGCTGGAGATAATATCGGAGCTCTATTAAGAGGAGTACAGAGAGATGACATCCAAAGAGGTCAAGTATTAGCAGCAGCAAACACAGTAAAACCACACCAAAAATTCGTAGGTCAAGTATACGTATTAAAGAAAGAAGAAGGTGGAAGACACACTCCATTCTTTAACGGATACAGACCACAGTTCTACTTCAGAACAACAGACGTAACTGGATCAATCAAATTACCAGAAGGAGTAGAAATGGTAATGCCAGGAGACCACATCGACATGAACGTAGAATTAATCACTCAGATAGCAATGGATGAAGGATTAAGATTCGCGATCAGAGAAGGTGGAAGAACAGTAGGTTCAGGAGTTGTTACTACTATAATTGAATAATTTAATTAGGGGACTGGGTTTCTAGACCTAGTCCTTTTAAGGATTAAATTTCCATATAATTCAATATAATTCAATTTATTAAATTACGTTGACATATAAAATGAATTATGTTAAATTATTAAGGTAATGCATGAAATTAGTAGTATATATCCCTGCGGTTTATATAAATTTAGTTTTAGTACCAGGAGGTGTAGGATATGAGAATAAAGATGACTTTAGCTTGCACTGAATGTAAGCAAAGAAATTACGATTCAATGAAAAATAAGAAAAATGACCCAGACAGATTAGAAATGAGAAAGTATTGCAAATTTTGTCGCAAACACACAGTTCATAAAGAAACAAAATAGCTTATAGAGGCATTATTTTATTCAGGGATGTGAAGAAATGAGTGTTAATGTGAAAGAAAAAAGAGAGGTTATTAAAAAAGAAAATAGTGCTAAACCAAAAAGAGGCGGCATTATTGGATTTTTAAAAGGTGTAAAAGGTGAATTTAAGAGAATCACATGGGCCTCTAAAGAAGAAGTGAAAAAAGCTACTATTGTTGCGTTAAGCTTTTGTTTAATTTATATGGTAGCTGTAGGTTTGATAGATTTTGGCTTTAATAAATTGTCACAAATCATCTATAAATAATATAGCAAAAGGAGGTAGGGGTCGAGAGAGATTCCCGTCCCTTAGATTATGGCAGAGAAAGCTAAATGGTATGTAGTGCACACCTATTCAGGATATGAAAATAAAGTTAAGGCTAATTTAGAAAAGACAATCGAGAACAGAAATCTTCATGACTGGATAAGTGATGTTCAAGTCCCTATAGAAGAACAAGTAGAAATTAAAGATGGCAAAAAGAAAGTAACTCAGAAGAAGAAATTTCCGGGTTATGTTCTAGTAAGAATGGTGATGACAGATGACTCATGGTATGTTGTTAGAAATACCAGAGGAGTTACTGGATTTGTTGGTCCAGGATCAAAGCCTGTCCCATTAACAGATGATGAAGTAGCATCCATGGGTATTGTGGATAAACATATAGATTTAGACATAGAAGTTGGAGAAACTGTAATGGTAATTTCAGGACCTCTAGAAAACTTCTCCGCTGTTATCCAAGAAATTAATGTAGAAAAGAAAAAAGTTAAAGTGCTAGTTAATATGTTCGGCAGGGAAACACCTGTTGAACTTGATTTCAAACAGATAGATAAACTAGACTAATGAAGAGACGAAAGTCTCAATTAAGTGGGAGGATTATATCCGTATAACCACATTTATAGGAGGTGTAAATTATGGCTAAGAAAGTTACAGGAATGATAAAACTTCAACTTCCTGCAGGAAAAGCAACTCCAGCGCCACCAGTAGGACCTGCTCTTGGTCAGCATGGAGTAAACATCATGGCATTTACTAAGGAATTTAATGCTAAAACTGCGAATCAGGCTGGCTTAATAATACCAGTAGTAATAACAGTATATCAGGATAGATCTTTTAGTTTTATACTAAAGACTCCTCCAGCAGCAGTTCTTATTAAAAAAGCAGTAGGAATCGAAAGTGGTTCAGGCGTACCAAATAAGACAAAAGTTGCTAAGATTACTAAAGAACAATTGAAGCAGATCGCTGAAACTAAAATGCCAGACTTAAATGCTGCATCATTAGAAGCTGCTATGAGAATGGTAGCTGGTACAGCAAGAAGTATGGGTGTAACTGTTGAAGAATAATAGTTCTACCCCGTTTAAAATTGTGGGAGGTAAAAACCGTTAATACCACGAAGGAGGTTAAGTATGGGAAAAAATTATATTGAAAGTGCTAAATTAGTTGAAAAAAATACATTATATACACCAGTTGAAGCAATGGATCTTGCAGTAAAAACTTCAAAAGCGAAGTTTGATGAAACAATTGAAGTTGCTGTAAGATTAGGTGTTGATCCAAGACATGCGGACCAGCAGGTAAGAGGAGCAGTTGTTCTTCCTCACGGAACTGGTAAGAAAGTTAGAATTTTGGTAATCGCAAAAGGCGATAAGGCTAAAGATGCTGAAGCAGCAGGAGCAGATTATGTTGGTGCTGAAGAATACATCGACAAAATTCAAAAAGAAAATTGGTTCGATTTCGATGTAGTTGTTGCTACACCAGATATGATGGGATTGGTTGGTAGATTAGGTAGAGTATTAGGACCTAAGGGATTAATGCCAAACCCAAAATCAGGTACAGTTACATTTGATGTAGCTAGAGCAATAGCTGATATCAAAGCTGGTAAAGTTGAATATAGAGTTGATAAAACTGCTATAATTCACGTTCCGATTGGAAAGAAATCCTTTGGAGCTGAAAAGCTAATGGATAACTTCCAAGTTTTAATGGAAGCTGTTGTAAAAGCTAAACCAGCTGCAGCTAAAGGTCAATACATTAAATCAGTTGCTGTTTCAAGCACTATGGGACCTGGAATTAAAATTAATCCAGTAAAAGTTCTTGAATAGTATTGACAATAGATTGAGAATTTGATATCCTTTTAAGGATTAAATAAGTAAATACTCCGTAGACAGTAGGTGCGAAAGCGTAACGGTCATCCAACCTACCGAGGGTTCCAATATATTTATTTTAGATATATAATTGGTTTCTCCATGTCTACGGGAGAAACCTTTAATTTTATATACAGTTTAAACTGTGAGGAGGTGGACACACAGTGAGTAAAAATAGACAGTTAAAAGAAGTTAAGGTTGCTGAGATAAAAGAAAAAATGGAAAAAGCTCAGGCAATCGTATTAGCTAAATATCAAGGCTTAACAGTTGAAGAAGATACAAAGCTAAGAAAGAAGTTAAGAGAAGAAGGAGTAGAATACAAGGTATACAAAAATACTTTAAGTATTCTAGCAGCTAAAGAATTAGGTCATGAAGGTGTCGTTGAATACTTAGAAGGACCAATTTCAATTGCTTTCGGATATGATGATCCAACTGCTCCAGCAAGAGTTTTAAACGACTTCGCTAAAGAAGTTAAGAAATTAGAACTAAAAGCTGCAGTGGTTCAAGGTGAGGTATATGACGCAGATAAAGTTAAACAACTTGCTGCAATACCACCAAAGGAAGTATTGCTTGCAAAACTTCTAGGAAGCTTCAAAGCTCCATTATCAAACTTAGCATACTTGTTGAATGCTGTAAAAGAAAAGAAAGAATCTGAAGAAGCTTAATTAAAAAGGAATAATTTGGAGGTGCGTAATAATGACTAGAGAAGATATCATTCAAGCTATAAAAGAGATGAGTGTTTTAGAATTAAATGAATTAGTAAAAGCATGTGAAGAAGAATTTGGAGTAAGCGCTGCTGCTCCAGTAGCTGTTGCTGGCGGAGCTGTTGCTGGCGGAGCTGCTGCAGAAGAAAAAACTGAATTCGACGTTGTATTAGCTAGCGCTGGATCAGAAAAAATCAAAGTTATAAAAGTAGTTAGAGAAATAACTGGATTAGGATTAAAAGAAGCTAAAGAAATAGTTGATGGAGCTCCTAAGACAATAAAAGAAGGCATAGCTAAAGAAGAAGCTGAAGCTATGAAAGCTAAATTAGCTGAAGTTGGAGCAACTGTAGAATTAAAATAATCCTTAATTAAAAGGTATAAAAAGAGGTACTGTTATAATAAGTACCTCTTTTTTAAATAAGTGGGTTATTGCTTGAATAATGATTGACAATAGTTTATTATTATGATAACATAATAAATTGCATTGATTATATAAAAAAATGAATAATTAAATGAATTTTATGTAAGTGAATTATTTACATAAAAATGGTTATACTATTAAGATGCAACATAATTAATCCAGAAACATACAAAAATGTTTGTGGTTATTTTTACTTTATGCAAGGGGTGAAATTTAATGGTACATCCTGTCCAAGTTGGGAAAAGAACTAGAATGAGTTTTTCTAAGCTCAAAGAAGTTGGTGAAATGCCTAACTTAATTGAGGTTCAATTGGATTCCTATGAATGGTTTTTAAAAGAAGGCCTTCAAGAAGTTTTCGATGATATTAATCCTATCCAGGATTATACTGGTAACCTTAATTTAGAGTTTGTAGGTTACAAATTAGATATGGATAATATCAAATATTCAGTTGAAGAATGTAAAGAAAGAGATGCTACTTATGCGGCTCCATTAAAAGTTAATGTACGTTTGATAAACAAAGAAACTGGAGAAGTTAAGCAGCAGGAAGTATTTATGGGAGATTTCCCTCTCATGACTGATCAGGGAACATTTATCATTAATGGTGCGGAGAGAGTAATAGTTAGTCAGCTTGTTAGATCACCTGGAGTATACTATGATGTAGCTCTAGACAAAACAGGTAAACCGCTATTTTCTTCAACAGTAATACCTAATAGAGGAGCTTGGCTTGAATATGAAACAGATTCTAATGATATTATATATGTTAGAATTGACAAAACTAGAAAATTGCCTATTTCAATTCTTGTAAGAGCTCTAGATTATGAAACAGATACCGAAATTATTAATTATTTTGGTGAAGACGAAAGATTAAAAGCTACTATAGAAAAAGACAATACAAAAAGCAAAGAAGAAGCTTTACTTGAAATATATAAAAGATTAAGACCGGGCGAACCTCCAACTGTGGATAGCGCTATGGCTCTTATAGAATCTTTATTTTTTGATGCAAAAAGATATGACTTATCTAGAGTAGGTAGATATAAATTTAATAAAAAGTTATCCCTATCTATAAGAATAGCAAATCAAATCTCAGCTGAAGATATAGTAAACCCACAAACTGGTGAAATATTAGTACAAAAAGATGAAAAAATAGACAGGGAAAAAGCTTTAGAAATACAGAATTGCGGTGTTAATTCTGTAGATATAAAAGTTGACGAAAAAATTATAAGAGTTATTGGAAATAACTTTGTTGATATACATAGTTTTGTAGACTTTGATATAGAAGATCTGAATATCAAGGAGTTAGTTCATTATCCAACATTAAAGGAAATATTGGATAATTATACAGATAAAGATGCAATTAAAGAACAAATCAAAAAGAATATTCATAACTTAATTCCTAAACATATAATCAGAGATGATATATATGCAACAGTAAGTTATGAATTAGGATTGCCGTATGATGTAGGATACACAGATGATATTGATCATTTAGGAAATAGAAGATTAAGATCCGTAGGAGAGTTGTTGCAAAACCAATTTAGAATTGGTCTTTCAAGAATGGAAAGAGTTGTAAAGGAAAGAATGACTATTCAAGACCAGAACTCTATCACTCCGCAAGCCTTAATTAATATTAGACCAGTTGCAGCATCTATCAAAGAATTCTTTGGTAGTTCACAGCTTTCACAGTTCATGGATCAAACCAACCCATTATCTGAATTAACTCATAAGAGAAGATTATCAGCCTTAGGACCAGGAGGACTTTCAAGAGAGAGAGCTGGCTTTGAAGTAAGAGACGTTCACCACTCTCATTATGGAAGAATGTGTCCTATAGAAACTCCTGAAGGACCTAATATAGGATTGATAAACTCACTAGCTACTTATGCAAGGGTTAACGAGTATGGGTTTATAGAAGCACCTTATAGAAAAATAGATAAAAAAGAGGGCAGAGTAACAAAAGAAATAATTTATATGACTGCCGATGAAGAAGATAGATATTTAGTTGCACAGGCAAATGAGCCGTTGGATGATGATGGTTATTTTATAGATGATAAAATAACAGTTAGAGATAAAGAGGATATTCTTGTAGTTCCAAAGCAAGAAGTTGACTACATGGATGTTTCACCAAGACAAATTGTATCTGTTGCAACAGCGATGATACCTTTCCTTGAAAATGATGATGCCAGCCGTGCGCTTATGGGATCTAACATGCAGCGTCAGGCGGTTCCGTTATTAAAGCCTGAGGCTCCAATAGTAGGTACTGGCATAGAATACAAGGCTGCCGTAGATTCTGGAGTTCTTCCTAAAGCGAAAAATGCAGGTACAGTAGTTTATGTAAGTGCAAATGAAGTAAGAGTTAGAAGAGATTCAGATGGTGGTATTGATACATGCAGATTGCTTAAATTTAAAAGGTCAAACCAAGGTACATGTATAAACCAAAGACCAATTGTAAGCAAGGGAGACAAAGTTGAAAAAGGAACAGTATTAGCAGATGGACCTTCAACAGATTTAGGAGAAATAGCATTAGGTAAGAATATAAGAATCGGTTTTATAACTTGGGAAGGTTATAACTACGAGGATGCTATGCTTATTTCTGAAGAATTGGTGAAAAATGATGTGTTTACATCTATTCATATTGAAGAATATGAAGCAGAAGCTAGAGATACAAAATTAGGACCTGAAGAAATTACTAGAGATATTCCAAACGTAGGAGAAGACGCTCTAAGAGATATAGATGAAAGAGGAATAATAAGAATAGGTGCAGAAGTAAGATCAGGAGATATATTAGTTGGAAAAGTAACTCCAAAGGGAGAGACTGAGCTTACAGCAGAAGAAAGATTGTTAAGAGCTATATTCGGTGAGAAGGCTAGAGAAGTAAGAGATACCTCTCTTAGAGTTCCACACGGTGAAGCTGGAATAATAGTTGACGTTAAAGTATTTACTAGGGAAAACGGAGATGAATTACCTCCAGGAGTAAATAAATTAGTAAGATGTTATATTGCCCAGAAGAGAAAAATATCTGTTGGAGATAAGATGGCTGGAAGACATGGTAATAAGGGTGTTATCTCAAGAGTGTTACCAGAAGAAGATATGCCGTTTTTACCAGATGGAAGACCTCTTCAAATATGTTTGAATCCACTAGGGGTTCCATCACGTATGAATATCGGTCAGGTATTAGAAGTACATTTAGGCTTAGCTGCTTCTAAGTTAGGCTGGCATATTGCTACGCCTGTATTTGATGGAGCAACCGAACCTGAAATAGATGAATGCTTAAGAGAAGCAGGATATAAAGAAGATGGTAAGGCTGAGCTATATGATGGAAGAACTGGAGAAGCTTTTGACAACAGAGTAACAGTAGGATACATGTATATATTGAAACTTGCTCACTTAGTTGATGACAAAATACATGCTAGATCTACAGGACCATACTCATTAGTTACACAACAGCCACTTGGAGGAAAAGCACAGTTTGGTGGTCAGAGATTTGGAGAGATGGAAGTTTGGGCGTTAGAAGCTTATGGTGCGGCTCATACTTTACAGGAAATATTAACAGTTAAGTCTGATGACGTTGTTGGTAGAGTTAAGACATATGAGGCTATAGTAAAAGGCGAAAATATACCAGAACCAGGAGTTCCAGAATCATTTAAGGTTTTAATTAAGGAACTACAAGCTTTATGTCTTGATGTTAAAGTATTAAATGACGACAAAGAAGAAATAAAATTAAAAGAATCTGTTGAGGACGAATTAGAAGAGTTAGACGTCAATATGGAAGGAACAGAAGAGTACGTACCACCTACACCATCAGACGAGTATGTAGAAGACGAAGACAAAGGTGACAATGCAGAGGAAGATATGGATATAGATTATGAAGATCTACCATTAGATGACTTTGAAAATGATCTAGAATTAGATGATTTTAATGATGAACACTAATTTGAAGGGAGGATTACCCTTGTTTGAATTAAATAATTTTGATGCTTTACAGATAGGTTTAGCTTCACCGGAACAAATTAGAGAATGGTCAAGAGGAGAAGTGAAAAAACCTGAAACTATTAACTATAGAACTTTAAAGCCTGAAAGAGATGGATTGTTTTGTGAAAGAATATTTGGTCCAACAAAAGACTGGGAGTGTCATTGCGGTAAATATAAAAGGGTCAGATATAAAGGTATAGTTTGTGATAGATGTGGTGTTGAAGTAACGAAATCAAAGGTTAGGCGTGAAAGAATGGGGCATATTGAACTTGCTGCCCCAGTATCCCATATTTGGTATTTTAAAGGTATTCCATCAAGAATGGGATTGATACTAGATATGTCACCAAGATCTTTAGAAAAAGTTCTATATTTCGCTTCTTATATAGTTCTTTCACCGAAAGAAACTAGATTAGATAAAAAGCAATTGTTAAGCGAAAAAGAATATAGAGAAGCAATCGATAAATATGGTGAAGGCAGCTTTGAAGCAGGAATGGGAGCTGAAGCTATTAAGAGATTGCTTGAAGAAATTGACTTAGAACGTTTATCTAAGGAACTTAAAGAAGGGCTAAAAACAAGCACTGGTCAAAAGAAAGTAAGAATCATAAGAAGATTAGAAGTAGCTGAATCCTTTAGAAAGTCAGGTAATAGACCTGACTGGATGATTATTGATGTTATACCAGTAATCCCACCAGATTTAAGACCTATGGTTCAGCTAGATGGAGGAAGGTTTGCTACTTCTGATTTAAATGATTTATATAGAAGAGTTATAAATAGAAATAACAGACTTAAGAAACTTCTAGATTTAGGAGCGCCAGATATAATTGTAAGAAATGAAAAAAGAATGTTACAGGAAGCTGTAGACGCTCTTATAGACAACGGAAGAAGAGGAAGACCTGTTACAGGACCGGGAAATAGACCATTAAAGTCCTTATCAGATATGTTAAAGGGTAAACAAGGAAGATTTAGACAAAACTTACTTGGAAAACGTGTTGACTACTCAGGACGTTCAGTTATAGTTGTAGGACCTGAATTAAAAATGTATCAATGCGGTCTTCCTAAAGAGATGGCTCTTGAGTTATTCAAACCATTTGTTATGAAGAAATTAGTAGAAGGTGGCTTGGCCCATAACATAAAAAGTGCAAAGAGAATGGTTGAAAGAGTTCAACCTCAAGTTTGGGACGTATTAGAAGAAGTAATATCTGATCATCCTGTACTTTTAAACCGTGCCCCTACCCTACACAGACTAGGAATTCAAGCATTCCAACCTGTATTAGTTGAAGGTAGAGCTATAAAGCTTCATCCATTATCATGTACTGCATATAACGCAGACTTTGATGGTGACCAGATGGCGGTACACGTACCATTGTCCGTTGAAGCTCAAGCTGAAGCTAGATTTTTAATGTTAGCAGCTCACAATATTTTAAAGCCTTCAGATGGTAAACCAGTTGTAGTTCCTACCCAGGATATGGTTTTAGGATCCTATTACTTAACATTAGGTAAGGAATCAAATCCAGGGGAAAGAATTCCTGTATTCTCATCATCTGATGAAGCTATAATGGCATATCAAGTTGGTGCAGTTGCAATACATTCAAATATAAAAGTAAAAATTGTAAAAGAAAAAGATGGGGAAACTGTATACGGAATAATTGATACTACCCCAGGGAAATTAATATTTAATGAGTCAATACCTCAGGATTTAGGATTTATAGATAGAAGTAAGCCTGAAAATGAATTTAAATTAGAAGTAGATTTCTTAGTTAACAAGTCAGCTTTAGGTAAGATAATTAATAAGTGTTATATGAAACACGGTCCAACTAAGACGTCTATTATGTTGGATAATATAAAAGCTAAAGGATACCACTATTCCACTATAGGAGCTATAACAGTTGCTACTGAGGATATGGTAGTTCCGGAAGATAAAAAGAGACTATTAGCAGAAGCTGATGATGCAGTAAACAAAATCGAAAAGATGTATAGAAGAGGATTTATATCTGAAGATGAAAGATATGAAAGAGTTATAGAAAAATGGACTAAGACAACAGATGAAATCGCAGACGCTCTTATGACCAACTTAGATAACTATAACCCAATATTTATGATGGCGGACTCTGGAGCCAGAGGTTCTAAGAGCCAGATTAAGCAGCTAGCAGGTATGAGAGGACTTATGGCAAATCCTTCAGGTAAGATTATCGAGTTGCCAATAAGATCATCCTTTAGAGAAGGTCTTGACGTTTTAGAGTATTTTATATCAACTCACGGAGCTAGAAAGGGTAATGCCGATACAGCTTTAAAGACTGCTGACTCAGGTTACTTAACAAGAAGGCTAGTTGATGTTAGCCAAGACGTTATAGTTAGAGAAGAAGATTGTGGAACTAAAGAAGGCTTTGAAGTTTCTGTAATCAAAGAAGGAAATGAAGTTATTGAAACATTAGCTGAAAGGTTACATGGAAGATATTCTGGAGAGGATATATTAGATCCTTCCACAGGAGAAGTTATTATAGAAAAGGATAAATATATTGATTCTAAAACAGCAGATGTTATAGAAGAAGCAGGAGTAACAAAAGTTAGGATAAGATCTGTGTTTACATGTAAATCTAAACACGGGGTTTGCTCTAAATGTTATGGAATGAATATGGCTAGTGCTGAAAAAATTAATATAGGAGAATCTGTTGGTATAATAGCTGCACAAAGTATAGGAGAACCTGGTACTCAGCTTACAATGAGAACTTTCCATACAGGGGGAGTTGCAGGTGCCGACATAACTCAAGGTCTTCCAAGAGTTGAGGAATTATTTGAAGCGAGAAAACCAAAAGGGTTAGCTATAGTTTCAGAGAATGCAGGAACGGTAAGAATTGAAGAAACTAAGAAAAAGAGAACTGTAGTTGTAATTAACGAATCAGGTGAAGAGTCAAGTTATGACATTCCATTTGGTTCAAGACTTAAGGTATCTAATGGAGAAGTGATAAATGCTGGAGATGAAATAACAGAAGGATCAGTTAATCCACATGATATCATAAGAATAAAGGGAGTAAATGGCGTTAAGAATTATCTTTTATCAGAAGTTCAAAAAGTTTATAGACTACAGGGTGTTGATATAAATGATAAGCATCTTGAAGTAGTTATAAGACAAATGACGAGAAAAGTTAAGATAGAAGAATCTGGAGATACAGAGTTACTACCAGGAACTATGATCGACATTTTCGATTTTAATGAGGAAAATGAAAAGGTAGAAGCGATAGGTGGAGAATTAGCTAGAGGAAGAATAGCATTGCTAGGAATAACAAAAGCTTCCTTAGCTACAGAATCTTTCTTATCTGCAGCATCTTTCCAAGAGACAACAAGAGTACTAACAGATGCAGCAATAAAAGGAAAAATTGATCCTTTATTAGGACTAAAAGAAAATGTAATCATAGGTAAACTGATTCCAGCAGGAACAGGTATGACTAGATATAGATCAATAAGAATTAACACAGAAAAAGATGAAGATATGGAAAATATTGAATCTTTAAATGCAGAATTAGATGAAGAAATAGAAGTTTAATTTATTGACAGGATAACATTAAGATGATAAAATACTTCTGTGTGTTTGTAGAAGGAGACAGAGCCTTTGGCTTTGTCTCTGTATAATATTTTTAGGGGGGAACAGAAGTGCTCGACAGACTTGAAGGAAAAAAGGTTGTGGGATTGAAGCAATCTTTAAAAGCTATCAAGAATGGCAGTGGTAAAACTGTTTATGTAGCAAAAGATGCAGATATAAAGATATATGACCAAATAAAAAGTGCTGCCGAAGAAAATTCCCTTGAAATTATACTTGTAGATACTATGAAGGAACTAGGAAGACTTTGTGGTATCGATGTGGGAGCAGCGACAGCTGTTATCATAAATGAATAAGCTTATAAGAAATTTTTTAATAGATTTTTTATATTATACTGAGGAGGTGTAAATATGCCAACAATTAGCCAATTAGTTAGAAAAGGCAGAAAGACAATTAAGGAGCAATCCGCAGCACCAGCATTAAGACAGTGTCCTCAAAAAAGAGGAGTATGTACAGTAGTAAAAACTAGTACACCAAAGAAGCCAAACTCTGCGTTAAGAAAAGTTGCCAGAGTAAGACTTACAAATGGTTACGAAGTATCTGCGTACATTCCAGGTATAGGACACAACTTACAAGAACATAGTGTTGTTCTAATAAGAGGTGGAAGAGTTAAAGACCTTCCAGGTGTTAGATATCACATTGTTAGAGGTGCATTAGACTCAGCTGGAGTGGCTAACAGAATGCAGAGCAGATCAAAGTACGGTGCTAAGAGACCAAAGAAAAAATAATTAGGTAATAATTTAACTTAAGGTTTGAAAATGGTGCTGTGTCTTCGGCATTTATATATATTCATTAGTATAATATTTTGCAGAAGTACAAAGCGCTTTGCGGTTGAAAAACCGAGTACCGATGAACTTAAATTTGAATTATGTTAAGGAGGGAAGAAAAGTGCCAAGAAAAGGACATATAGGTAAAAGAGATGTATTACCAGATCCAGTGTACAATAGTAAAATTGTAACTAAATTTATAAATAATTTAATGGTTGATGGTAAAAAAGGTGTAGCTCAAAAGGTTTGCTACAGTGCGTTTGATATAATATCAGAAAAAACTGGTAAAGATGCAATGGAAGTATTCGAAGAAGCTATGAACAATGTAATGCCATTACTTGAAGTAAAAGCAAGAAGAATCGGTGGTGCTACATATCAAGTGCCAATCGAAGTAAGACCAGAGAGAAGACAGACTCTTGGTATTAGATGGATGCTAGACGCTGCAAGAAAAAGAGGCGAAAAATACATGAGAGAAAGACTTGCAGGTGAACTCATGGATGCAGCCAATAATACAGGAACAGCTGTTAAGAAAAGAGAAGATACTCATAAGATGGCTGAAGCAAACAAAGCTTTTGCACATTACAGATATTAATATTAAAACTGTTTTGGTGTGTACCAAAACAGTTTTCTCAAATTTTATAATTAAACTATTCGTAGTTTGAGAGGAGGAAACATTAGTGGCAAGACAATATCCGTTAGATAGGTTCCGTAATATAGGTATAATGGCACATATAGACGCAGGTAAAACTACTACAACAGAACGTATTCTATTCTATACAGGTAAAACACATAAATTAGGAGAAGTGCATGAAGGTGCTGCTACTATGGACTGGATGGTTCAGGAGCAAGAAAGAGGTATAACAATTACTTCAGCAGCAACAACATGTATGTGGAAAGATCACGTAATAAACGTTATCGACACACCAGGACACGTAGACTTTACAGTTGAAGTTGAAAGATCACTAAGAGTATTAGATGGTGCTGTAACAGTATTAACAGCAAAAGGTGGGGTTGAACCTCAGACTGAAACAGTTTGGAGACAGGCAGACAAATACGGAGTTCCAAGAATGGCTTATGTAAATAAGATGGATATAGTAGGAGCTGACTTCTTCAGAGTTGTTAATATGATGAGAGAAAGATTAAAGACCAATGCAGTTCCAATTCAACTTCCTATAGGTAAAGAAGATTACTTCAAAGGATACGTTGATTTAATAAAAAATGAAGCAGTAATTTATGTAGATGATCTTGGGACATCAACAAAAGCAACAGATATTCCAGAAGATATGGTAGATCAAGTTGAAGAATACAGAGCTGCTATGATAGAAGCTATAGTTGAATTAGATGAAGATTTAATGATGAAATATTTAGAGGGTGAAGAAATTACAGTTGATGAACTAGAAGCTGCATTAAGAAAAGGTGTTATAGCTAACAAAATAGTTCCAGTAATTTGTGGTTCCTCATATAAAAACAAAGGTGTTCAGGCAATGATTGATTCTATAATAAAATACATGCCATCACCAATAGATATTCCTCCAGTAAAGGGTACTGACCCAGATAATGGAGAGGATTTAGAAAGAAAATCATCAGATGAAGAAGCTATGTCAACATTAGCATTCAAGATTGCTACTGACCCATTCATAGGAAAACTTGCTTTCGTAAGAGTATACTCAGGAGTTATTAAGAGCGGTACTTATGTTTATAACTCTACAAAAGGTAAGAAAGAAAGAGTTGGTAGAATAGTAAGAATGCATGCTAATCACAGAGAAGAAATTGAAGAATTATGTGCAGGAGACTTAGGTGCAGTTGTTGGATTAAAAGATACTACAACTGGAGACACTTTATGTGACGAAAAGGATCCAATAATTCTTGAAAACATGGAATTCCCAGAACCAGTTATCCATGTTGCTATAGAGCCAAAATCAAAAGCTGGTCAGGAAAAGATGGGAGTTGCATTAGCAAAACTTGCTGAAGAAGATCCAACATTTAAGACATATACAGATCAGGAAACTGGTCAAACAATTATAGCGGGTATGGGAGAGCTTCACCTTGAGATAATTGTAGATAGACTTATAAGAGAATTTAAGGTTGAATGTAACGTAGGTCAACCACAGGTTGCTTATAAAGAAACAGTTAAAAAGGCTGTTAAAGCAGAAGGTAAGTATGTTAGACAGTCTGGTGGACGTGGACAGTACGGACACTGCTGGATCGAAATTATGCCACACGAAGGAGAATATGTATTTGAAAATGCTATTGTTGGAGGGGTTGTTCCAAGAGAATATATCCCAGCAATCGACAATGGTATTCAAGAAGCTTCTAATAGCGGTGTAGTTGCGGGATACCCAGTTATCAACTTTAAGATTAGATTATTTGATGGATCATACCATGACGTTGACTCATCAGAAATGTCATTTAAAATTGCGGGTTCCATGGCGTTTAAAAATGCTATGTCTAAAGCAGACCCAGTATTACTTGAACCTATGATGAAGGTTGAAGTAACTGTACCAGAAGAGTACATGGGAGACGTAATGGGTGATGTTAACTCAAGAAGAGGTAGAATTGAAGGAATGGAAGCGCAAGCAGGAGCACAAGTTATAAGAGCATTTGTACCGCTTTCAGAAATGTTTGGTTATGCAACTGTATTAAGATCCAATACTCAAGGCAGAGGAACTTACTCAATGCAGTTCGACCACTATGAAGAAGTGCCAAAGAGCATTCAAGAAAAAGTAATTGGAAATAAATAAATTTAAATAATAAACTTAAAATAAAGGAGGAACAAAAAATGGCAAAATTAAAATTTGAAAGAAATAAACCACACGTAAATATAGGAACAATAGGACACGTAGACCACGGTAAGACAACATTAACAGCAGCAATCACAACAGTATTAGCAAGCAAGGGATTCGCAGATGCATTCGACTATGACCAAATAGATAAGGCACCAGAAGAAAAAGAAAGAGGAATCACAATCAGCACATCCCACGTAGAATACGAAACAGAAAACAGACACTATGCACACGTTGACTGCCCAGGACACGCAGACTACGTAAAGAACATGATAACAGGAGCAGCACAAATGGATGGAGCGATCTTAGTTGTAAGTGCAGCAGACGGTCCAATGCCACAAACAAGAGAACATATACTACTAGCATCAAGAGTTGGAGTTGAATATATAGTAGTATTCTTAAACAAAGCAGATATGGTAGACGATCCAGAACTAATAGAATTAGTTGAAATGGAAGTAAGAGAACTATTAAGTGAATATGGTTTCCCAGGGGATGACGCACCAGTTGTTGTAGGATCAGCATTAAAAGCATTAGAAAACCCAACAGATGATGCAGCAACAGAACCTATAATGAACTTAATGGCAGCAATAGATAGCTATATCCCAACACCAGAAAGAGCAACTGACAAACCATTCTTAATGCCAGTAGAAGACGTATTTACAATCACAGGAAGAGGAACAGTTGCAACTGGAAGAGTTGAAAGAGGAGTTCTAAAAGTAGGAGACGAAGTAGAAATCGTAGGATTAAGCGAAGAAAAGAAGAAGGTAGTAGTAACAGGAATAGAAATGTTCAGAAAGTTACTAGATCAAGCAATGGCTGGAGATAATATCGGAGCTCTATTAAGAGGAGTACAGAGAGATGACATCCAAAGAGGTCAAGTATTAGCAGCAGCAAACACAGTAAAACCACACCAAAAATTCGTAGGTCAAGTATACGTATTAAAGAAAGAAGAAGGTGGAAGACACACTCCATTCTTTAACGGATACAGACCACAGTTCTACTTCAGAACAACAGACGTAACTGGATCAATCAAATTACCAGAAGGAGTAGAAATGGTAATGCCAGGAGACCACATCGACATGAACGTAGAATTAATCACTCAGATAGCAATGGATGAAGGATTAAGATTCGCGATCAGAGAAGGTGGAAGAACAGTAGGTTCAGGAGTTGTTACTACTATAATTGAATAATTTAATTATAGTTTTAACAGTGTTAATAATAAAAAAGAAGAGTGAGTTCACTCTTCTTTTTTATAAATATAACATATCATAATGTATTATATTTATGAATTATAGTGAAATAAATCAACATAAAAGTAAAGAAAAAAAACACTTGTCAAATTTAAAGAAATATTGTATACTATAGAAGTTGTAATGTAATAACAGCGATGAGGCAAGAGGTTGCCGGGCTTCCGGGTAATTCTTAGCTGAGTTAGTGATGGTCTTGAACCAGGCGACGGTTATTCTGTGGGGTATAGTTGTGAGAAAGAATATGCAACACCCGGAACAGTTTACAGAATACATCCGCTGTTGTACGTATGAAGTAAAGCGTGCAAGAAAAAGGAGGGAAATTAAAATGGCAAAACAAAAAATAAGAATAAGATTAAAAGCATTTGATCATACAATTCTTGATCAATCTGCTGAAAGAATTGTAGAAACTGCTAAAGCATCAGGAGCAAAGGTAGCAGGACCAGTTCCACTACCAACAGAAAAAGATGTTGTTACAGTATTAAGAGCTCCTCATAAATATAAAGATTCAAGAGAGCAGTTCGAAATTAGAACACATAAAAGACTAATTGATATAATTAGTCCATCACCAAAAACTGTTGATTCATTAATGAGATTAGATTTACCAGCAGGAGTGGACATTGAAATAAAATTATAATGTAATAGATTGCCTATTACAGACTATTATGACCGCAATTCTGTGGTCCGCTAATTAGTTGAGGAGGTGTAATATAATGAAAAAAGCAATAATAGGTAAAAAACTTGGTATGACTCAAATATTCGATGAGAATAATAGAGTAGTTCCAGTGACAGTAGTAGAGGCAGGTCCATGTGTAGTGATTCAGAAGAAAACAACTGAAAAAGATGGTTATGAAGCAATACAGGTTGGATTTGGAGAAATAAGAGAAAAATTAGTTAACAAGCCATTAAAAGGACATTTCGCAAAAGCAGGTGTTCAATTTAAAAGAGTTCTTAAGGAATTTAAGCTTGAAAATTCAAATGAATATGAAGTAGGTCAGGAAATAAAAGCTGATGCTTTCCAGGCTGGAGAAAAAATTGACGTATCAGGAGTTTCAAAAGGTAAGGGATTCCAAGGTACAATAAAAAGATGGAATGCACATAGAGGACCAATGTCCCACGGTTCCAAGTTCCATAGAGCAGTTGGTTCAATGGGGGGATCTTCAGATCCATCAAGAACATTCAAAAACAAAAGAATGCCAGGACATATGGGAAATGTAAATACAACAGTATTAAACTTAGAAGTTGTAAAAATCATTCCTGAAAAGAATTTAATTTTAATAAAAGGCGGAGTACCAGGACCAAACAAAGGATTCGTGGTAATCAGAAATACAGTAAAAGCTTAAATTGCTGAAGAAAGGAGGATACAGGATGCCTACAGTAGGATTATTTAATAAAGAAGGAAAAAAAGTTGGAGATATTCAACTTGCAGATAGCGTATTTGGTGTTGAAGTTAATCAATATGCTTTACATCAAGTAGTTGTAGCTCAATTAGCTAACAAGAGACAAGGAACACAATCAAGTAAAACAAGAGCTGAAGTTTCTGGTGGTGGAATCAAACCATGGAGACAGAAAGGAACTGGTAGAGCAAGGCAGGGTTCAACAAGATCACCTCAATGGATACACGGTGGTGTTGTGTTTGCACCAAAGCCAAGAGACTATAGAGTTTCAGTTCCAAAATCAATGAGAAGAGTTGCTATGAAATCAGCTCTTACTTCAAAAGTTCAAGAAAATCAAATGATAGTATTAGAGAATCTTGAATTAGAAGCTCCAAAAACTAAAGAAATAGTTAAAATGTTAGGAGCACTTAATGCTAACAAGACATTAATTGTTACAGCTGAATCAAATGAAAATGTATATAAATCAGCAAGAAATATTGAAGGAGTAGAAGTACTTCCTGTTAATAACTTGAATGTTTATGACATATTAAAATATGAAAATTTCATTATAACAAAGGATGCTGTATCAAAAATTGAGGAGGTGTATGCATAATGAAGCTAACTAGTTATGATATTATAAGAAGACCTGTTATAACAGAAAAAAGTATGGCTTTCATGGGAGACAAGAAATACACCTTTATAGTTGATAAACATGCAAATAAGTGCCAAATAAAAAGAGCTATAGAAGAAGTATTTGGCGTAGAAGTTGAAGAAGTTAAAACAGCTAACTATTTAGGAAAAGAAAAAAGAGTTGGTGTTCACATAGGAAGAAGACCAAATTATAAAAAGGCAATTGTTAAATTAACTGAAAAGAGTAAGGGAATTGAATTCTTCGAAGGAATGTAATAATTGTTTTTGATTAAAGCGGGTTATTGGCTATAGGCCAGATAAGCTAAGTTGGGAGGTAAAAAAATGGCTGTAAAAGGATTTAGACCTACTACTCCTGCTAGAAGACAGATGACAGTATGTACTTTCAATGAAATTACAACTGATAGTCCAGAAAAATCACTTCTAGTTTCATTAAATAAGAGTGGTGGTAGAAATAATCACGGAAAAATTACAGTACGTCATAGAGGTGGCGGAGCTAAGAGAAAATATAGAATAATTGATTTTAAGAGAGATAAGGATGGTATTCCAGCAAAAGTATCTACAATCGAATATGATCCAAACAGAACAGCATTTATAGCTTTAGTTACATATGCTGATGGAGAAAAGAGATATATAATCGCTCCAGATGGATTAAAAGTTGGAGATACAATTGTATCTGGACCGGAATCAGATATTAAAGTTGGAAACTGCTTACCATTAAAGAATATGCCTGTTGGTACATTTGTACACAACGTTGAGCTATCAAGAGGAAAAGGAGCTCAGTTAGTAAGATCAGCAGGAAGTTCAGCTCAGTTAATGGCTAAGGAAGGAAATTATGCAACATTAAGACTTCCAAGCGGTGAAATGAGATATGTAAGAATTGAATGTAAAGCTACTATAGGAACAGTTTCAAACTTAACACATGAAATAATGAATATAGGTAAAGCTGGAAGAAAAAGACACATGGGATTCAGACCTACAGTTAGAGGTTCTGTAATGAACCCAGTTGATCACCCACACGGTGGTGGAGAAGGTAGAACTCCAATAGGACGTCCAGGTCCACTTACTCCATGGGGTAAACCAGCTCTTGGATTGAAGACAAGAAAAACTAAAAAGTATTCAGATAGATTAATTGTTAAGAGAAGAGGCAAATAATTTGAAGAGAATATTAATATTCTCTTCAAAAGTTATTAATAAGGTTAACGAAGGGAGGCCAATCAAGTGAGTAGATCCGTAAAGAAAGGACCTTTTATTCATGAAGGACTTTTAAAGAAAATAAATGAAATGAATAAAAATGGTGAGAAAAAAGTTATAAAGACATGGTCAAGAAGTTCAACAATATTCCCACAAATGATAGGTCACACAATAGCAGTTCATGATGGAAGAAAACATGTTCCAGTATATGTTACTGAAGATATGGTTGGACATAAGCTGGGAGAGTTTGTTTTAACAAGAACATACAGAGGTCACGTAGATAAGACAGAAAAGTCATCTAAGGTAAGATAGTACAGGAAGGAGGTAAAAATCAATGCAGGCTAAAGCAATAGCTAAGTATGTGAGAATGTCCTCAACGAAGATAGGAATAGTTCTTGATTTAGTAAGAGGTAAAAATGTAAATGAGGCTTTTGCAATATTACAGTATACTCCAAAGGATGCTGCTGTAGTAGTAAATAAAGTTTTAAAATCAGCGGTAGCAAATGCTGAAAATAATTTAAATTTAGATGTGAACAACTTATATGTTTCTGAAGCATATGTAGGTGAAGGTTCAATATTAAAGAGATATAGACCACACGCTCAAGGTAGAGCATTTAGAATAATGAAAAGAACTAGCCATATAACTCTAGTTGTTAAGGAAAGAGCTTAATAGAAGAAGGAGGGAAATAGATTGGGACAGAAAGTACATCCACACGGTTTAAGAGTTGGAGTTATTAAAGATTGGGATGCTAAATGGTATGCTGACAAAAGAAATTTTGCTGACTATTTAGTTGAAGATAATTTAATAAGAGAATACATTAAGAATAAATCTTACTCAGCTGGGGTTTCAAAAATTGAAATCGAAAGAGCAGCTAAAAGAGTAAAGTTAAATATATACACTGCTAAGCCAGGAATGATAATTGGTAAAGGCGGATCAGGAATTGAAGTGTTAAAATCAGGAGTTAAAAAGTTAATTAAAGAAGATAAGAATATATTAATTAACATTATAGAAGTTAAATCAGCAGAAACTGATGCACAGTTAATGGCTGAAAGCATAGCTCAACAGTTAGAAAAGAGAATTTCTTTTAGAAGAGCTATGAAACAAACAATTCAAAGAGCAATGAAAGCTGGAGTTAAAGGAGTTAAAACTGCTTGCTCAGGAAGACTTGGCGGAGCAGATATTGCTAGAACAGAACAGTATCACGAAGGAACAATTCCTCTACAGACATTAAGAGCTGATATAGATTATGGATTTGCAGAAGCAGATACCACATACGGAAAAATAGGTGTAAAAGTATGGGTATATAGAGGTGAAGTTCTTCCAGCTAAGAAAGAAATAAAGGAAGTTAATGCATAAGGAAGGAGGAATATGACATGTTAATGCCTAAAAGAGTTAAACATCGTAAGGTACAGCGTGGCAGAATGAAAGGTAAAGCTACAAGAGGTAACTTTATTGCTTATGGAGATTTTGCATTACAAGCTACAGAATGTGGATGGATTACAAGTAATCAAATAGAATCTGCCAGAATAGCTATCAATAGATACATTAAAAGAGGTGGAAAACTTTGGATAAAGATTTTCCCAGATAAGCCTGTAACTGAAAAACCAGCTGAAACACGTATGGGTTCCGGTAAAGGATCACCAGAATACTGGGTAGCTGTAGTTAAGCCAGGCAGAATTTTATTCGAATTAACAGGTGTTGATGAAAAGGTTGCTAGAGAAGCAATGAGACTTGCTGCACATAAGCTTCCAGTTAGCACTAAGTTTGTTACGAGATCAGATTTTGAAGAAATGGGTGGTGAAATCAATGAAGGCTAAAGAATTAAAAGATTTAAGAAGTAACAGTCCTCAAGACTTACAAGTTAAGCTTAATGATCTTAAGGGCGAATTATTTAACCTTAGATTTCAGTTGGCTACTGGCCAATTAGAAAACCCAATGAGAATAAGAGAAGTAAAAAAATCTATAGCCCAGATTAAGACCATCCTTAGAGAAGAAGAACTAAGGAACTTTGAGCAGTAATTGTGAAAGGAGGCTTGTCCTGTGGAAAGAGCAAATAGAAAGACAAGAGTTGGTAGAGTTGTTTCAGATAAAATGGATAAAACTGTTGTTGTAGCAGTTGAAACAAAAGTACGTCATCCATTATATGGCAAAACTATAAATAAAACTACTAAATTCAAAGCTCATGATGAAAATAATGAAGCTAAATTTAATGATAAAGTTTTAATTATGGAAACAAGACCATTATCTAAAGATAAGAGATGGAGAATAGTAGAAATAATTGAAAAAGCTAAATAGTGTAAAAAGCTGAAAGGAGGTATTTGAATGATTCAGCAGCAGTCTTTATTAAGAGTTGCAGATAACTCTGGTGCTAAGGAAATAATGTGTATAAGAGTACTAGGTGGTTCAAATAGAAGATATGGCAACATCGGAGATATAATCGTTGCTAGCGTCAAAAGTGCAACACCAGGCGGGGTTGTTAAAAAAGGTGAGGTCGTAAAAGCAGTTATCGTAAGATCAAGAAAAGGTGCTAGAAGAGCAGATGGTTCCTATATAAAATTTGACGAAAATGCAGCTGTTATTATAAAAGATGATAAACAGCCAAAAGGAACACGTATCTTCGGACCTGTTGCTAGGGAGCTAAGAGATAAAGAATTTACTAAAATACTATCATTAGCACCTGAAGTTCTATAGGATAGGGAGGTGGCTTAAATGACAAATAAGGTACATGTAAGAAAAAAAGACACAGTTATGGTTATATCCGGTAAGGATAAGGGAAAAATAGGTGAAGTTTTAAGCGTATTCCCTAAGAATGGTAAAGTGTTAGTAAAAGATGTTAACGTGGTTACAAAACACCAGAAGCCAAATAGAGAAAATATGCAAGGTGGAATTATTCACAAGGAAGCACCTATATTTAGTTCAAAAGTTATGTTATACTGCACAAAATGTAAATCAGTGACTAGAATAAGTCATAAGGTATTAGATGATGGCACAAAAGTAAGAGTTTGTAAAAAGTGCGGAGAGACATTCTAATCTTGAAAGGAGGTTCACTTAATGATTCCAAGATTACAGGAAAAATATGAAAAAGAAGTTGTTCCAGCTTTAATGGAAAAGTTCGGATATAAGAATATAATGGAAGTTCCAAAGCTTGAAAAAATAGTTATCAACATGGGTGTTGGAGAAGCTAAGGAAAATCCAAAAACACTAGAAGCAGCAGTAAGTGATTTATCAATAATTACAGGTCAAAAACCTATATTAACAAGAGCAAAGAAATCAATAGCTAACTTTAAGTTAAGAGAAAATATGGCTATTGGATGTAAAGTTACATTAAGAAAAATAAAAATGTATGAGTTCGCGGATAAATTAATGAATGTTGCATTGCCAAGAGTTAGAGACTTTAGAGGAATTTCTGACAAGTCTTTTGACGGTAGAGGAAATTACTCATTAGGAATTAAAGAGCAACTTATATTCCCTGAAATTGAATACGATAAGATAGATAAGTTAAGAGGTATGGATATAGTATTTGTTACAACTGCAAAGACTGATGAGGAAGCTAGAGAACTATTAAGATTCCTTGGAATGCCATTTGCACAATAATAAGGAGGGAAGATTGTGGCACGTAAGGCTTTAATTGAAAAATGGAAAAAAGAACCTAAATATAAAACTAGAGCTTATACTAGATGTAGAATATGTGGAAGACCACATTCTGTATTAAAGAAATTTGGTGTATGCCGTATTTGTTTTAGAGAACTTGCATACAAAGGTCAGATACCTGGTTGTAAGAAAGCAAGTTGGTAATTGTTATACGAAAGGAGGCACATTAATATGGGAATGACTGACCCAATCGCAGATCTACTAACACGTATCAGAAATGCTAATGTTGTTAGACACGAAGTGGTTGAGATACCTTCTTCAAATATAAAGAAGGCTATTGCTAATATAATGTTAAATGAAGGATATATAAGAGAAGTTGAGGAATATAATGACGGATCAGTTCCAATGCTTAAAATAACTATGAAATATGGTTATAATAAAGAAAGAGTTATCACTGGTTTAAAGAGAATATCAAAGCCAGGTTTAAGAGTATATTGTAGAAAAGAAGAAGTTCCTAAGGTTTTAAACGGATTAGGAGTTGCTATTATATCAACATCTAAAGGAATAATAACAGATAAAGAAGCGACAAAGTTAGCAGTTGGTGGAGAAGTACTTTGCTACATCTGGTAATTAATGAACAGGAGGTGTAATTATGTCAAGAATAGGAAGACTTCCGATAGCTATATCAAATGGTGTAACTGTAACTGTGACTCCAGAAAATGTTGTTACAGTTAAAGGACCAAAAGGTCAGCTTACAAAAGCTATGCATCCAGCTATAAATATAGCTGTTGAGGACAATTCTATAGTTGTAACTAGAAGTAACGATGAAAAGCAAAACAGAGCTCTTCATGGATTAACAAGATCTTTAATAAATAACATGGTTGTAGGAGTAACTGAAGGATACAAGAAAACTTTAGAATTAGTTGGAGTTGGTTACAGAGCTCAGTTACAAGGAAAAAAATTAGTATTAAATCTTGGATTCTCACATCCAGTTGAAATAAATGCAGTTGAAGGAGTAGATTTCCAATTAGAAGGAGCTAATAAGATAATAGTTTCCGGTATCGATAAAGAGTTAGTTGGAGACGTTGCTGCAGATATAAGAACGTGGAGAAAACCAGAGCCTTACAAAGGAAAAGGTATCAAGTATGATAACGAAGTTGTAAGACGTAAGGAAGGTAAGACTGGTAAGAAGTAAAATAAGAAAGGAGTGAGTCTCTATGTTTAAGAAAGAAAATAGAAACGAATCTAGAGTTAGACGTCATTTAAGAGTTCGTAAGAAAGTATCCGGAACTCAAGAAATGCCAAGACTTTCAGTATATAGAAGTGAAAAAAATATTTACGCTCAAATAATAGATGACACTAAAGGAATAACTTTAGTTGCAGCTTCTAGCTTAGATAAAGAATTTGATGGTGCAGGAAGCAACAAAGAAGGAGCTAAGCTAGTTGGAGAAACTATTGCTAAAAAAGCAATAGAAAAAGGAATTAGCAAAGTTGTTTTTGATAGAGGCGGATATATTTATCACGGAAGAGTAAAGGAACTTGCTGAAGGTGCAAGAGAAGCTGGCTTGCAGTTCTAAAAAGAGGGAGGGAAATAAATGAGAATAGATCCTGGCACTTTAGAGTTAAAGGAAAAGGTAGTTTATATAAATAGAGTTGCTAAGGTTGTTAAAGGTGGTAGAAACTTCAGATTCAGCGCCCTTGTTGTTGTTGGTGATGAAAATGGCCACGTAGGAGTTGGAATTGGTAAGTCTATAGAAATACCAGAAGCAATCAGAAAAGGAATAGAAGATGCAAGAAAGAACTTAGTTAAAGTTCCAATCGTTGGTACAACAGTACCACACCAAATTCAAGGTGAATTTGGAACAGGTAGAGTTCTTATAATGCCTGCAGATGAAGGTACAGGAGTTATAGCTGGAGGTCCAGTTAGAGCGGTTCTTGAATTAGCAGGATTAAAAGACGTAAGAGCTAAATCATTAGGTTCTAACAATGCAAGAAACATGGTTAATGCTACAATTAACGGTTTATCAAGATTAAGAACAGTTGAGCAAATAGCTAAACTTAGAGGAAAAACCGTTGAAGAGATTTTAGGTTAGGAGGGATTGCCTTGGCTAAACTTAAAATAACTTTAAAAAAGAGTTTAATAGGTAGAAGAAAAGACCAAATTGCTACAGTTAACGCTCTTGGATTAAAGAAGATAGGTAAGTTTGTTGAACATAATGATACTCCTCAAATCAGAGGTATGATTAATAAAGTGTGTTATCTTTTAGAAGTAGAAGAATTACAGTAAAAGAGGAGGTGCGAGTATGAAACTTCATGAATTAAAACCAGCAGAAGGAGCTAGAAAGTCTCCTAAAAGACTAGGAAGAGGAACAGGTTCAGGGCTAGGAAAGACTGCAGGTAAAGGTGAAAAAGGTCAAAACGCTAGATCAGGCGGTGGAGTAAGACCAGGCTTTGAAGGCGGACAGATGCCATTATATAGAAGAGTTCCTAAAAGAGGATTTACTAATATATTTGCAAAAAGATATGAAGCTATAAATGTAAGTAGATTAAATATATTTGAAAACGGAACAGTTGTAACTCCAGAATTATTAGTAGAAAAAGGCGTAATAAGCAAAATTTATGATGGAGTTAAGATATTAGGAAACGGCGAATTAGAAAGAAACTTAACAGTTAAAGCTACAAAGTTTTCTAAAGCAGCAGCTGAAAAGATAGAAGCAGCTGGAGGAAAAGTTGAGGTGATATAGGATGATATCAACCCTACGTAATGCTTGGAAGGTTCCTGACTTAAGAAAAAGAATATTATTTACATTCTTTATGCTTATTCTTTATAGAATGGGAAATTTCATTTTAGTTCCAGGAATCAACCAAGAACAGCTTAAAAATCTTACTCAAAGCGGAGGCTTATTTAGCCTTTATGATTTGTTGTCCGGTGGTGCTTTTAGTACGTTTAGTATATTTGCTATGGGGGTAGTCCCTTATATTAACTCATCGATAATATTTCAGCTTCTCACCATAGCAATTCCTTCTTTAGAACAATTATCTAAAGAAGGAGAAGAAGGAAGAAAGAAAATACAAGAATATACTAGATATGGTGCTATAGTTTTTGGGGTAATCCAAGGACTTAGTACATATGCTATTATATCTAGAGCTGGAGCTTTACAAGACGGCTCAACATTCAATATGTTTTTGATTATACTTACACTATTGGCTGCATCAACATTTTTGATGTGGTTTGGTGATAAGATAACAGAAAAAGGTATAGGAAACGGAGTTTCGCTTATAATATTTGTAAATATTATATCTAGATTTCCAACTACTATATATCAAGTTGGAGCTCTTCAGAAAGCTGAAGAAGTTAACTTCGTTCAGGTAATTATGCTAGCTGCAATAATGGCTGGACTATTTTTAGCAACTGTAGTTGTGACTTTAGCAGAAAGAAGAATTCCAGTCCAATATGCTGGTAAGACTGTAAATGGAAGAGTATATAGAGGACAATCAACACATATTCCAATAAATATTGCTTCATCAGCAGTTATAGCTATTATATTTGCTATGTCTGTTATGGCATTTCCAGCTACGTTAGCGCAATTTTGGCCTGAGTCAAAAGTATTCGTGTTCATAACAGCTAACAAATATAGTCCTTTTACACAAGGAAGCTGGTTATACGCTCTATTATTTTCTGTATTAATAATATTCTTCACATGGTTTTATACTGAAGTTACTATGAAGCCAGAAGAAATGGCAGAAAATATGAATAAATCTTCAGGATTTATTCCAGGTATTAGGCCAGGTGAACCAACAGCAAATTTCATTCAAAAAGTATTAAACAGAACATCATTTATGGGTGGTATATTTGCAGCAATGATTGCGGTAGTTCCAATTATTGTAGCTGCTAAAACTCCTTTTAGTGGTATTCATTTTGGTGGTACTAGTGTAATGATTATGGTTAGCACAGGCTTAGAAGCTGTAAGGCAAATAGAATCTCAGCTAGTTATGAGACACTATCAAGGCTTCTTGAAATAAATATATTGTTGGAGATGATTTAGTTGAAAATAATATTATTAGGTCCTCCCGGTGCGGGAAAAGGAACTCAAGCTAAGTTAATTAGCAATGAGTATTCTATACCACATATATCAACCGGAGATATATTTAGAAAAAACATTTCAGAACAAACTCCCCTAGGAGTAAAAGCAAAAAGCTATATGGATAAGGGGCAGTTAGTTCCAGATGAATTAACTATAGAGATTGTTAACGATAGATTACAAGAAGATGATTGTAAAAAAGGATTTTTACTTGACGGTTTTCCTAGAACAGTATCACAAGCTGAGGCACTAGATAACTTTTTACAAGAGAAGGGTACAAAAATTGATAAAGCTTTATTAATTGAAGTTCCACATGAGTTTATTCTAGAAAGAATGACAGGAAGAAGAGTATGCAAAGATTGTGGTGCTAGCTATCATGCAAAGTTTAACCCTCCTAAGGTTGAAAGTGTATGTGATTTATGCGGTGGAGAGTTGATTCAAAGGAAAGACGATAGTGAAGAAACTGTAAAGGAAAGATTAGAAGTTTATTCTAATCAGACTGCGCCATTAGTAAAATATTATAATGAAAAGAGCAATCTATGCAAGGTAGATGGAACCCTTGAGATAGAAGAAGTGTTTCAGAACATTTGTGATATCCTAGGGAGCGATAAATAATGATAATATTGAAAAATAATATTGAAATTGAATACATGAGACAGGCGGGTAAAGTTGTAGCAGAAACCCTTGCAAAACTTGAAGAGGTAGTAAAACCAGGAATAAGTACTGCTGAACTGGATAGAATTGCAGAAGAACTTATTGTTAAAAGAGGCGCTAAGCCATCTTTTAAGGGTTACTATGGCTTTCCAGCTTCTATATGTGCATCAGTAAACAATGAAGTTGTTCATGGTATACCATCACAAGACAGGATTCTACAAGAAGGAGACATAATAAGTGTTGATTGTGGAGCTATCTTAAATGGATATCATGGTGATGCTGCTAGAACTCTTCCAGTTGGAAAAGTATCAGAAGAAGCTGAAAAGTTGATAAATGTTACTAAAGATAGTTTTTTCAAAGGTGTTGAAAAGGCTATAGTAGGAAACAGACTTACAGATATTTCTTTTGCAATACAGCAGTATGTTGAAAGTTTTGGATATTCTGTTGTTAGAGACTACGTTGGTCATGGTATCGGAAGAGATATGCATGAGGATCCTGAAATTCCTAATTTTGGTAGGGTAGGAAGAGGCCCAAAACTAATGAATGGAATTGTATTAGCTATTGAACCAATGGTTAATATTGGTGATTATCATGTAGATGTAAAGCCGGATAACTGGACAGTTGTGACCAAAGATAATAGCTTATCAGCTCATTATGAGAATACTGTGGCAGTTTTAGATAATGGTCCTGAAATATTAACATTAATTCAGTAGAGGTGAAAAGTTTGGAAGATAACCACCAGATAGGTAAAGTAGTCTACTCTAAAGCAGGAAGGGATAAAGATAAGTTTTTCATAGTTACAGGTGTATTAGATGAACAATATGTTTATATTGCTGATGGCAGTTTAAGGCCTATAGAAAAGCCTAAGAAAAAGAAAATAAGGCATCTAGTTTTTACTAATACAACAGCTGATGAAGTAAAAAATTTATTATTATCAGGCGATAAGGTTAGTAATTCAATGATCAGAAAAATTTTGCAGTCTCACGACGACATGAATAAGGAGGTTTGAGACCTTATGTCAAAAGAGGATGTTATAGAAATGCAAGGTACTGTATTAGAAGCTTTACCTAATGCTATGTTTGAAGTGGAATTAGAAAGTGGGCATAAAATAATAGCACATATTTCTGGAAAACTTAGAATGAATTTTATTAGAATTTTACCAGGTGATAAAGTTACTGTGGAACTTTCTCCATATGACTTAACTCGTGGAAGAATAACTTGGAGAGCAAAGTAATAAGGAGGGTTAGCTATGAAAGTAAGACCATCAGTTAAACCTATATGCGAAAAATGCAAGATCATTAAAAGAAAAGGAAAAGTAATGGTTATTTGCGAAAATCCAAAGCATAAACAAAAACAAGGTTAATAACGTTTTAGGAGCGGCTGACGTTAAGATATAGAATATCTAATGGCCTAGAACTTTATATATATTTTTAGATAAGTCTATGAAAGATTACCTTATTTATATTTACCAGGAGGTGTAATGATTAATGGCAAGAATATCTGGAGTTGACCTACCAAGAGAAAAGAGAATTGAAATAGGTCTGACTTATATATTTGGTATAGGATTACCAAGTGCACAAAAAATTCTTAAAGAAACAGGAGTAAATCCTGATGTAAGAGTTAAGGATTTATCAGAAGATGAAGTAAATGCTTTAAGAGATTATATAAATAAGTATCTTAAAGTTGAAGGTGACTTAAAAAGAGATATAGCTCTTGATATAAAGAGATTAGTTGAAATTGGATCTTATAGAGGAATAAGACATAGAAGAGGACTCCCAGTTAGAGGTCAGAAAACAAAAACTAATGCTAGAACTAGAAAAGGACCAAAGAAACTAGTTTCAGGTAAGAAGAAGAAATAAACAATATTGAATTAAGGAGGGAAAGAGATGGCAGCAGCAGCAAAGGTTAAGAAAACAAGAAGAAGAAAAGAAAGAAAAAATGTTGAGCATGGCTGTGCACATATAAAGTCAACTTTTAACAATTCAATTGTTACATTAACTGACGCCGTTGGTAACGCACTTTCATGGGCAAGTGCCGGCGGATTAGGATTTAGAGGATCAAGAAAGAGCACTCCATTTGCAGCGCAAATGGCAGCTGAAACAGCAGCGAAAACAGCAATGGAACATGGATTGAAGAGCGTAGAAGTTTACGTAAAAGGTCCTGGAGCGGGTAGAGAAGCTGCAATAAGATCATTACAGGCAGCAGGACTAGAAGTTACTTTAATAAAAGATGTTACACCAATACCACACAACGGTTGTAGACCGCCAAAAAGAAGAAGAGTGTAATCTAAGCAATAGGAGGTGGAATAATAAATGGCAAGATACACTGGAGCAACTTGTAGATTATGTAGAAGAGAAGGATTAAAGCTATTCCTTAAAGGGGATAGATGTTATACAGATAAATGTGCTTTCGCGAGAAGAGGTTATGCACCAGGACAGCACGGACAAAGCAGAAAGAAACTTTCAAACTATGGATTACAGTTGAGAGAAAAGCAGAAAGCTAAGAGAATATATGGAGTATTAGAAAACCAATTTAGAGCTTACTATGATAAAGCAGATAGAAAAAGAGGAATAACAGGTGAAAACTTGTTAAGACTTCTTGAAATGAGACTTGATAACGTAGTATTCAGATTAGGATATGGTGATTCAAGAAAAGAAGCTAGACAGTTAGTAACTCATGGTCATTTCTTAGTAAATGGCAAGAAGGTTGATATTCCATCATATATAGTATCAGTTAATGATGTTATAACTGTTTCAGAAAAGAGCAGAGCTACTGAAAAGTTTAAGGTATTTGCTGAAAATCCAAAAACATTACCAAACTGGTTATCAGCTACTCCAGAAAACTTTGAAGGAAGAGTAGTAAGCGAACCTACTAGAGAAGATGTTGATGTTCCTGTAAATGAAACATTAATCGTTGAGTTATATAGCAAATAGTAGTATATAGTGAAAGAATCAGTTGCCCTCAGATTAGATTGATATATTATATAAAAGGAGGGTTTGTAAATGTTAGAAATTGAAAAGCCAAAAATTGAATGTGTTGAAATGGCGGAAGATGGTTCTTATGGTAGATTTGTAGTAGAACCACTAGAGAGAGGATACGGAATAACTTTAGGAAATGCATTAAGAAGAATACTTCTTTCATCATTACCTGGAGTTGCCGTTAATTCTATCAGAGTTGAAAATGTATTACATGAATTTACGACTGTTAAGGGTGTAAAGGAAGATGTTACTGAATTAATATTAAATATTAAGCAGTTAGCGTTAAAAATGTCCGGGGAAGGTCCTAGGACTATATATATTGACGCTAAGGGTGCTGGAAAGGTAACAGCTGCTGATATACAGAGTGATGGAGACATAGAGATTATCAACAAGGATTTACATATAGCTACATTAGATGATGATGCAAAGCTCTATATGGAAATGATAGTTGATAGAGGAAGAGGTTATGTATCCCAAAATAGAAATAAAGCAGAGGGTATGCCTATTGGTACTATCCCTGTAGATTCTATATACACTCCAGTTAAAAGAGTAAATTTCAATGTTGAAAATACAAGAGTGGGACAGATTACTGACTATGATAAGCTAACACTTGAAGTATGGACTAATGGAACTATTATGCCTGATGAAGCTATTAGCTTGTCAGCAAAGATATTAATTGAACACTTTAAATTATTCATGAGCTTAACTGATCATGTTAATAATGTGGAAATAATGGTAGAAAAAGAAGAAGATAAGAAGGAAAAAGTTCTGGAAATGACAATTGAAGAACTTGATCTTTCAGTTAGAAGCTACAATTGCTTAAAGAGAGCGGGAATAAACACTGTTCAAGAATTAACTGAAAGAACCATTGATGATATGATGAAAGTTAGAAATTTAGGTAAAAAATCTTTAGAAGAAGTTGAGCAAAAGCTTGAAGCACTAGGATTAGGCCTAAAACAAGCTGATGAGTAATTATACAATGTAACGTAAGGAGGTATAGAGATGGCAGGATATCGTAAGTTAGGTCGTCCAACTGACCAAAGAAGAGCAATGCTTAGAAGTTTAGTTACTAGCTTTCTAAAGCACGGAAAAATCGAAACAACTGTTACAAGAGCAAAAGAAACTAGAAACTTAGCTGAAAAGATGATAACTCTTGGCAAAAGAGGAGATCTTCATGCAAGAAGACAAGTGCTTGCATTTGTAACTGAAGAAGAAGTAGTTAAAAACTTATTTGACAATATAGCTCCTAAATATGCTGAAAGAAATGGTGGATATACTAGAATGTATAAAGTAGGTCCTAGAAGAGGCGATGGAGCAGAAATGGTTATACTAGAATTAGTATAAAATTCCAGGGGATTAAGTATAAAATTAGCTTAGTCCCCATTTTAATATAGTGTTAGCCATTATGAGGTGTTTTTAAAATGAATAACAAGATGATAGAATGTAGAAACGTAGTATATAAGTATGAAGATACAGTTAACGATACATTTAGACTAGCGGTAGACAATGTTTCTATAGAGGTAGAAAAAGGTGAATTCGTTGTTATATTAGGAAGAAATGGTTCAGGCAAATCTACTATAGCTAAGCATATGAATGCACTTTTATTGCCTTCAGAAGGAAAAATCTTTGTTGATGGAATAGATACATCTATTTCTGAGAATGTCTGGGAGGTAAGAAAAAGAGCAGGAATGGTATTTCAAAACCCAGATAATCAAATAGTAGCTACCATAGTAGAAGAAGATGTTGCTTTTGGGCCTGAAAACATAGGAATAGAATCTAAAGAAATAAGAAAAAGAGTAGATGATTCTTTAAAAAGAGTGAATATGTATGATTACAGAAAACATGCTCCTCATTTGCTTTCAGGTGGACAAAAACAAAGAGTGGCTATAGCTGGAGTCTTATCAATGATGCCTGAGTGTATTATATTTGATGAACCTACAGCAATGTTAGATCCATCTGGTAGAAAAGAAGTAGTGAAAACAATAAAAGATTTAAATAAAAATTATGGTATTACAATACTGCTTATAACACATTATATGGAAGAAGCTGTTGAGGCTGACAGAATAATAGTTATGGATTCAGGTAAGGTAATTTCACAAGGTTCTCCTAAGGAAATATTCAGCGATGTAAAGACAATGAAAAGAATAGGATTAGACGTACCTCAAGTAACGGAATTAGCCTATGAATTAAAAAAAGAAGGTATAAAATTAGATTCTGATATATTAACTATAGATGAGATGGTGAATGCATTATGTCAATTAAAATAGAGAACTTAACGCATGTCTACATGGAAGGTACACCTTTTGAGAAAAAGGCTTTAGACAATGTGTCCATAGAAATACAAGATGGAGAGTTCGTGGCTTTAATAGGCCATACAGGCTCTGGGAAATCTACACTTATTCAGCATATAAATGGATTATTAAAGCCCCACTCAGGTAAAATCTTAATTGATGGTTTAGATATAACCAACAAAAATGTAAAACTAAGTTCAATAAGAAAAAAGGTAGGATTAGTTTTTCAATATCCAGAATATCAGCTTTTTGAAGAAACTATTGAAAAAGATATAGCTTTTGGTCCTAAAAATTTAGGCTTGAACGATGAAGAGACTAATAATAGGATAAAAAGAGCTATGAAAATAGTAGGGTTAGATTATAATGATTATAAAGACAAATCTCCTTTTGAACTTAGCGGAGGACAAAAGAGAAGAGTGGCAATTGCTGGAGTAGTGGCTATGGAGCCACAGGTACTTATATTAGATGAGCCTACTGCAGGGCTAGATCCTAAAGGTAGAGATGATATTTTATGCAATATAGCTAATTTACACAGAGAATATAATATGACTATTATTTTAGTTTCTCATAGTATGGAGGATGTTGCTAAGTTAGCAGATAGAATATTAGTAATGCATAAAGGTAGCTGTATATTAGATGGCAAGCCAGCATCTATATTTAAGGAGATAGACACACTGGAGAATGTAGGATTAGCTGTTCCACAAGTAACCTATTTATCAAGGAAACTTAGGGAAAAAGGGTTCGATATATCAGATGAAATATTTACTATTGATCAGGCTAAAGAAGAGTTACTTAAGATACTTAAATCCAAAACTAAAGGATAGTCGTTAGGAGAGCAAATACATGATTAAGGATATAACATTAGGACAATATATTCCTGGTGAATCTTTTGTTCATAAACTGGATCCTAGAACCAAAATTTTAATATCTTTAATATTTATAATAAATTTGTTTATTGTTAATAGCTTTAAAGGATATATATTCATTATACTGTTTACGGCATTATGTATAGCAATTTCAAAGGTACCATTTAAGTTCATATATAAAGGTCTAAAACCTATATTTGTCCTTATAATAATTACAGCTCTACTAAATGTCTTCATGACTAGTGGAGGGAGACCAATTTATCAGGGCAGATTTATAACAATATATGAAGAAGGGCTAAAATTAGCTGCTTTTATGGTATTAAGGCTAGTGTTGTTAATCATGGGAACATCTCTTCTAACATTAACAACATCTCCAATAGAATTAACAGATGGTATAGAAAAACTATTAAATCCTTTAAGAAAAATTGGAGTTCCAGCTCATGAATTAGCTATGATGATGACCATAGCATTAAGATTTATTCCTACATTAATTGATGAAACAGATAAGATTATGAAAGCTCAAATGGCAAGAGGTGCTGATTTTGAATCAGGAAACATAATTCAAAGAGCTAAGAGCTTAATACCGTTATTGGTACCATTGTTTATTAGCTCCTTTAGAAGAGCAGATGAATTATCTATGGCGATGGAAGCTAGATGTTATAAAGGTGGGGAAGGGAGAACTAGAATGAAACAATTAAAGTTTTCCTACAGGGATTCTATTGCTTTTATAATAATAGTTTTACTAGTTGCCTTGTCTATATGGAGTAGATTTTAAATGAATAGAAATATAAAATTGCTTATAGAATACGATGGAACAAACTATTCAGGATGGCAAAAGCAAAAAACTAATTCAAACACTATACAAGAAGTTATTGAGAAAAGTATTAAAAAAATCACTAAAGAAGATGTAGAAATAATAGGATGTAGCAGAACGGATGCAGGAGTTCATGCTAAAGGTTTTGTGGGTAATTTTTTTACAGGCAGCAAGATTTCAGGAGAGAAGTTTAAGTATGCAATAAATAGTAAATTGCCAGAAGATATCATTATAATAGGTTCAGAAGAGGTTGATTTACAATTCCATTCTAGATATAGCTGTAAAAGCAAAAAATATATATATAAGATACTAAACAGGGAATGGCCTTCTCCTATAGAAAGAAATTATACATATCATGTGAAAAATGAACTAGATATAGAAAGCATGAATGAAGCTGCTAAATATTTTATAGGAACTCATGACTTTACTTCATTTAAGAACATAGGAAGTAGTGTTAAAACTTCTGTGAGAACTATTATGGATTCTCAGGTATTTAAACAAGAAGAAAACATTATATTCAGTATTACGGGAGATGGGTTTTTATATAATATGATTAGAATTATAACTGGCACTTTAATACAAGTTGGAATGGGTAAAAAAAATCCTGAAGATATCATTGATATTCTAGCTGCAAAGGACAGGCAAAAGGCCGGGAGAGCAGCTCCAGCTAGGGGATTATACTTAGATAGGGTTTTTTACTAAAGAAGAGAATTTAATTGACACGCCAGGTTGATTGTATTATAATATAAATGTTTGTATTTAGATTATAAGAGATCCACTAGCCCCGGATCTTTATATAGAACGAATGTATTTATGTAATTAGTTCAAGGAGGGAAAAAGATGAAATCATACATTGCAAAACCACTAGAAGTTGAGAGAAAATGGTATGTTGTTGATGCTGCTGGAAAACCACTAGGAAGAGTAGCAAGCCAAGTTGCATCAATATTAAGAGGAAAAAACAAACCAACATTTACACCACATGTAGATACAGGAGATTATGTTATCATTATAAATGCTGAGAAAGTTGTTTTAACTGGAAAAAAATTAGATCAAAAAATGTTAAGACACCACTCATTATATCCAGGTGGATTGAAGGAAGTTCCATATAAGGAAGCAATAGCAAAGAAACCTGAATTTGTATTTGAAGAAGCTGTTAGAAGAATGCTTCCAAAAGGACCACTTGGAAGACAAATGGCTAAGAAATTAAAGGTATATAGAGGATCAGAACATAACCACGAAGCTCAAAAACCAGAAGTATTAGAATTACAATACTAATTAGGAAGAGCTGGAAGAAGGAGGAATGGAAATGGCAAAAGTTCAGTACTTAGGAACTGGAAGAAGAAAGAAAGCTATAGCTAGAGTAAGACTTGTACCTGGTGAAGGTAAAGTAACAATAAATAAGAGAGATATAGAAAATTATTTTGGGTTAGAAACTTTAAGAGTTATAGTAAATCAACCATTAGTATTAACTGGAACTAAAGAAAAATTTGACGTTATAGTAAATGTTTATGGTGGCGGATTTACAGGCCAGGCTGGAGCAATAAGACATGGTATAACAAGAGCTTTAATTAAAGCTGATGAAACGTTAAAACCAGAATTAAAGAAAGCTGGATTTGTAACAAGAGACCCAAGAATGAAAGAAAGAAAGAAATACGGTCTTAAGGGAGCAAGAAGATCACCACAGTTCTCAAAGAGATAGTTTTGGAAAATGGAGAGGTTTATACCTCTCTTTTTTTATGCCCTCAATAATAAATTTATATAATAAAAAATTATATAAATGAGAACACTATTTAATATTATTGGAGGTGTTTAAAATGTTTATAAAAAATAAAAAAATAGCATTTGTAACGGTAATAATTGTATTTACAATAATGTTAGCTTATAATATGCAAGCTAAAACAAAAGTTATAAATCCAGAGGAACGTATAATATTAATAGATCCAGGACATGGCGGAATAGATGGAGGTGCAGTATCACCAAGTGGCACTATAGAAAAAGATATAAATTTAAGTATAAGTTTAATGCTAAAAGAGGAACTTCAAAAGCATGGTTATAAAGTTATTATGACAAGAGAAGAGGATAAGGGGTTAAATGGCGAGAAAGGGACAGTGAGAGAAAAGAAAATTGAGGATTTAAATAATAGGTGTAAAATGAAAAAGGAAAGCAATTGTAGTATGTTTATTAGCGTTCATTTAAATATGTTTCCTCAAAGCAAATATTATGGAGCCCAAGTTTGGTATTCCAATAATGATAACAGCAAAAAATTGGCCTCATTGATTCAGTCCAATTTTAAGAAACATTTAGATGAAACTAACAACAGAATGGAAAAACCTGCAAATAATGATTATAAAATATTACGTGGAGTAGATGAGGTTCCATCTGTAATAGTAGAGTGTGGTTTTTTATCTAATTATGAAGAGGAAAAGAAGCTAAAAGATAGTAACTATCAATTAAAAATAGCACAAATAATTGCAAATTCCGTCAATGAATATCATAATAATAACTAAATAAACAAAAACTTAAAAAAATTTCATCTTTTTTAAAAATATATTGATATTGGACGAAGGTTATGTTATCATTAATTTGTTCAATGGATTAGTCCATTAGGCAACTTTACTTATAAGCTTTTGGGAGTGATTTATATTCAGATTTCAATAGATAAAGGAAATAAAGTACCTTTATATTTACAAGTTAAAAAGCAAATAATGGATTTAATCAAAGATGGAGCCTTAAAAGTAGGGTTTAAGATGCCAACCGAAAGAGAGTTATCTGAAAATCTCCAAATAAGCAGAAATACAGTAAGTATGGCTTATAGGGAATTAGAAGGAGAAGGTGTTCTTAAATCATATCAAGGAAGAGGCACTTTTGTAGCTGAAGAAGTTAAGCTATGGAAAGATGAAGATATTAAAGAGAAAATTAATAAGTTTGTAGATTTAGCCTTTGAGGAAGCCATTGAATCTGGTATAGATGCAGAAGAATTTATTGAGATAGTAACAGAGAGAATAGAAGAGAAAAGAAAATTAATCGACGAAATAAGTGGGTTATATGTGGAATGTAATATAGAACAATCTAGAATTTTTGCCAAGCAGTTAAAAGAAAGAACCAATATAGACTTTAAACCAGTTACAGTAAACGATTTAAAATCTATGGAAAAGGAAACTGAAGAATTACTAGAAAAGTGTCAGATCATTATTACAACATTTAACCATGTAAACGAAGTTAGAAGATTTACTAGAAATTATAATAAAAAAGTATTGGGTGTTGCTATTACTCCAAACTTAGAAACTATAGTCAGAATCGCAAGATTCCCAATTGGAACTAAGTTTGCTTTTGTCTGTATATCAGAAGAGTTTAAGTTTAAAGTTAGAGACGCATTAGAAAAGGCTGGATTATCAAATATAAATATTGAATACACTAATTCAGTGGACAAGGAAGAATTAGCCAGAATTATAAAAAATTCTGACGTGATTATAGCTTCACCAGGAAGATATAACGATGTTTATGAATTAGATTATGGAAAAAAAGAAATAATAGATTTTTTATATAATTTAGATGATGGATCTGTAAAAGCATTAAAATCAAAATTGCTAGAAATTAAGTACTCAAAATAAGCTTGTGATAAAATATATAATATATATTAATTTATCTAGGAGGTTTTAGAGATGGAAAAAAAGACAATTGTTCTTGGAGTAATTGGTTCAGACTGTCATGCAGTTGGTAACAAAATATTAGACCACTCATTTACAAATGCAGGCTTCAATGTTATTAACATAGGAGTTTTATCATCACAGGAAGACTTTATAAATGCTGCTATAGAAACAAAGGCAGAAGCTATTTTAGTATCATCCCTTTATGGACAGGGAGAAATTGACTGTAAAGGTTTAAGACAGAAATGTGATGAAGCTGGATTAGAAGGAATAATCCTTTATGTAGGTGGAAACATAGTTGTTGGAAAACAAAACTGGCCAGACGTTGAACAAAGATTTTTAGACATGGGATACAACAGAGTATATGCACCAGGAACAGCGCCAGAAGTTGGAATTGAACATTTAAAACAAGATCTTGGACTATAATAAAAAATTAAGAGCTGTATTTTGCAGTTGTTTAGGAGTTGATTAAGGTGGATGCTTATTTGCTTTTAGACTTTGGTAGCACCTATACAAAACTTACTGCAGTTGATATCGAAAATGAAGAAATATTAGCTACAGCAAAAGACATAACTACTATCGAAAGCGACATAATGGTTGGATTTAACAATGCATATGAAAGGCTAATGGAGCAATTAGAAGGCAAAGAAGTTAATTTTGTTAAAAAATTAGCATGTTCTTCAGCTGCTGGTGGATTAAAGATGATAGCCATAGGGCTAGTACCAGATTTGACTGCTGAAGCTGCAAAAAGGGCTGCCCTTGGAGCAGGAGCGAGAGTATTAAATGTTTATAGTTATGAATTAACTAATAAGGAAGTTGAGGAAATTAAAAACTCAAATCTTGATATAATACTTTTAGCTGGTGGTACAGATGGTGGAAACAAAGAATGTATAATTCACAATGCAAAAATGTTGGCTAAACATGGTGTTACTCTACCAATTGTAGTTGCTGGAAATAAAATAGCGAATGATGAAATAACTGAAATATTTAACCAAGCCGGTATGTTTTACAGGATTACTGATAACGTAATGCCAAAGCTAAACATTCTAAATGTAGAACCTGCAAGGGAAGAAATTAGACAAATATTTATGAAAAGAATAGTAGAAGCAAAAGGTATGGGTAATGCTGAAAATTTCATCAGCGGAATTCTTATGCCAACTCCAGCGGCGGTGTTAAAAGCAGCTAGAGTGCTTTCAGAAGGTACTGATAAGGAAGACGGTGTAGGAGACTTAGTGGTAGTAGACATTGGAGGTGCTACTACAGATATACACTCAATTGCTGATGGTGAGCCATCGAAACCAGGTGTTACACTAAGAGGACTTGAAGAACCTTTTGCAAAAAGAACTGTTGAAGGAGACCTTGGAATGAGATATTCTGCAGTTTCACTATGGGAAGCTGCAGGAACAAGAAAAGTTCAAAAATACTTATGTGACCCATCAATAGATGTGGAAGCAAGTTGTAAATTTAGAGCTGAGAATATAAGAATGGTTCCTCAATCAGAAGAAGAAATAAAATTTGATGAGGCTATGGCAAAGGTCGCTACTGATATGGCTATGGAAAGACATGTAGGATATATAGAGAGTATGTATACCCCAATGGGAGTTCTTTATAGTCAAATTGGTAAGGACTTATTGGATGTGAAGTGCTTAATTGGTACTGGTGGAGTGTTAATACACAGTAAAAAACCAGGAGATATATTGAAAGCTGGAACATTTGATATGACGGCCCCTACTCATTTAAAACCACAGAATCCTGATTGTTTAATAGACAAAACTTATATTTTGTCTGCTATGGGGCTTTTAGCTGAGGACCATCCAGAAAAAGCTATTAGAATAATGAAAAAATACTTAATTAAGGTTTAAAGTTTGATAGGAGGGAATTTCAAGTGGAACTTAAGAATAAAAAATGGACAGATGAGCAGTTTTTTAAAGAAAGAGAAGAAGTATTAAAACAGTGGCCAACAGGTAAAGACGTAGACTTACAGGAAGCTGTGGATTACTTAAAGAAGGTACCAACAGAAAAGAACTTTGCTGATAAATTAGTTAGAGCAAAAGAAGCGGGAATAACTTTAGCTCAGCCAAGAGCAGGTGTTGCATTACTTGATGAACATATTACATTATTAAAACATTTACAAGATGAAGGTGGAGCAGATTTACTACCTTCAACAATCGATGCATACACAAGACAAAATAGATATGAAGAATGCGAAATTGGTATTCAAGAAAGTATAAAAGCTGGAAGATCCTTATTAAATGGTTTCCCAGGGGTTAACCACGGTGTTCAAGGTTGTAGAAAGGTTTTAGAAGCAGTTGACTTACCACTACAAATAAGACACGGCACACCAGATGCAAGATTACTTGCTGAAATAATGACTGCTGGTGGATACACTTCAAATGAAGGTGGCGGTATCTCCTACAATATTCCATACGCTAAGTCAGTTCCAATAGATAAATGTTTAAAAGATTGGCAGTATTGTGATAGACTTGTTGGTTTCTATGAAGAACAAGGAGTTCACATTAACAGAGAACCATTTGGACCATTAACTGGAACATTAGTACCACCATCAATGTCAAATGCAGTAGGAATTACAGAAGCATTACTTGCTGCTGAACAGGGAGTTAAAAACATCACTGTTGGATACGGTGAATGTGGAAATATGCTTCAAGATATAGCTGCATTAAGATGTTTAGAAGAGCAGACAAATGAATACTTAAAAGCTTACGGATACAACGATGTAATTGTAACAACAGTATTCCATCAATGGATGGGTGGATTCCCACAAGATGAAAGTAAAGCATTTGGAGTTATCGTAACAGCTACAACAATAGCTTCATTAGCAGGAGCAACTAAAGTTATAGTTAAGACTCCACACGAAGCTATTGGTATACCAACAAAAGAAGCTAATGCTTCTGGTATCAAAGCTACAAAGATGGCATTAAACATGTTAGAAGGACAAAGAATGCCAATGTCAAAAGAATTAGAAACTGAAATGGCTATAATCAAAGCTGAAACTAAATGTATACTTGACAAAGTATATGAATTAGGAAAAGGCGATTTAGCTGTTGGTGTTGTTAAGGCATTTGAAACTGGTGTTATGGATATACCATTCGGACCAAGCAAATACAATGCAGGTAAAATGATGCCAGTTAGAGATAACTTAGGATGCGTAAGATACTTAGAATTTGGTAACATTCCATTTACTGAAGAATTAAAGAACTATAACAGAGAAAGATTAGCTGAAAGATCTAAATTTGAAGGAAGAGAAGTAAGCTTCCAAATGGTTATAGATGATATCTTCGCTGTTGGTAAGGGAAGACTTATAGGAAGACCATAATATAAAATTCTCTGAATATAAATAGATTGCAATCACATTTATTGTTGAATATTAATTTAATAATAAATGTGATTCACATATGTATAATAAATACATTAAATTTTAAAAAAGGACAGGTGAAAAATTATGAAAATTGTTGACGTTATTTGTAGCGCAGGCTATACTGGATTCTATTTTGACGACCAGAGAGCAATCAAAAAAGGAGCAGGACATGATGGTTTCGCTTACGTTGGAGAAGCTGTAACAGAAGGATTTACTCAAGTAAGACAAAAAGGTGAATCAATTTCAGTTCAATTCATTCTTGAAGATGGTCAGGTTGCTCACGGAGATTGTGCAGCTGTTCAATACTCAGGAGCAGGCGGAAGAGACCCATTATTCTTAGCTGCTGATTTTATACCTGTTATAGAAAATGAAATAGCTCCAAAATTAATTGGAAGAGAATTAAATAGCTTTAAAGAATTAGCAGAAGAATTTGATAAAATGACTATTAATGGTAACAGATTACATACTGCTATTAGATATGGTATAACACAAGCTATACTTGATGCAGTAGCTAAAGCTAAGAAAGTTTCTATGGCTGAAGTTATAAGAGATGAATACAATGCAGGTGGAGAAATTTCATACATTCCAGTATTCACTCAATCAGGTGATGACAGATATATCAATGCTGACAAAATGATAATCAAAGAAGCAGAAGTATTACCACACGCATTAATCAACAACGTTGAAGAAAAGTTAGGATTAAAGGGAGAAAAACTTCTTGAATACGTTAAATGGTTAAGAGACAGAATATTAAAATTAAGAGTTAGAGAAGACTACAACCCAATATTCCACATAGACGTTTATGGAACAATTGGAGCAGCATTCAATGTTGACATAAAAGCTATGGCTGATTATCTTGCAACATTAGAAGAAGCAGCTAAACCATTTGCATTAAGAATAGAAGGACCAATGGACGTTGAAGAAAGACAAAAACAAATGGAAGCTATGAGAGACTTAAGAGCTGAATTAGACGGAAGAGGAATAAAAGTAGAACTAGTTGCTGACGAATGGTGTAACACTGTTGAAGATATTAAATTCTTCACAGATAATAAAGCTGGTCACATGGTTCAAATTAAGACTCCAGACCTTGGTGGAGTTAACAATATAGCAGACGCTATAATGTACTGTAAAGCTAACGGAATCGGAGCTTACTGTGGTGGAACTTGTAATGAAACTAATAGATCCGCTGAAGTTACAACTAACATAGCTATGGCTTGTGGAGCTAAACAAGTTCTTGCAAAACCAGGTATGGGTGTTGATGAAGGATACATGATCGTTAAGAATGAAATGAACAGAGTATTAGCTAGAGTAAACAGATCAAAAAAATCTAAATGCTGTTGCTGCTAATAATTAGTTTGGTATAAACTTTGAAAAGGCGGTTTAATTTATAAACTGCCTTTTCCACTATAATTACTTAATTATCAAAATTATGAAGGGAGGTATTTATCTTACAAGTTAGGAGTAAGGTGATTTGTAAGGTAAATAATGAGTCTATGAAAGAAGTACATGTTTCAGATATAACAAAGTCAATAAGAGAACTATGTATAGAAGCGAACTATAGACTACCAGCTGACGTTAAAACTAAATTAGAAGAATACACAAACAAAGAAAACTGGCAAATGGCTAAGGGCATAATGGAAAAAATATTAGTTAACGTTGATATATCCGACAAAGAAGATATGCCAGCATGTCAGGATACAGGAGTAGCATGTGTATTTGTTGAAATGGGACAGGACGTTCATGTTGTTGGTGGAAACCTTGAAGATGCAATTAATGAAGGTGTAAGACAGGGTTACGCAGACGGATATTTAAGAAAGTCTGTTGTTGGAGATCCAATAGAAAGAATAAATACTAAAGATAACACTCCAGCTATAATATACTATGACATAGTACCAGGAGATAAATTAAAAATAACTGTTGCTCCAAAAGGATTCGGTTCAGAAAATATGAGCCAGTTAAAAATGTTAAAACCAGCTGATGGATTACAGGGTGTTAAAGATTTCGTTTTAAAGGTTGTAAAAGATGCTGGTCCTAACCCATGTCCACCAATAGTTGTTGGAGTTGGTATAGGAGGAACTTTTGATAAGTCAGCTAATTTAGCAAAAAAGGCATTAATGAGATCATTAGATGAGAGAAATTCTAACCCATTCTATGCAGAACTAGAAGCGGAATTATTAGAAATGATAAACGCAACAGGAATAGGACCACAGGGATTCGGAGGTCTTACTACAGCACTAGCTGTAAATATTGAGACATATGCTACTCATATAGCAGGACTTCCAGTAGCTGTTAATATTAACTGTCACGTTACTAGACATAAGAGTGTAGAATTTTAGGGGGGTGCCATGTAATGGAAAAAAGAGTTACTACTCCATTAACTGCTGAAAAAGTTAAAGATTTAAAAGCAGGAGATTCAGTATTACTATCAGGAGTTATATATACATCAAGAGATGCTGGTCACAAAAGATTAGTTGATTTATTGGATAAAGGGGAAGAACTTCCAGTAGATTTAAAAGATCAAATAATATACTATGTTGGACCATCACCAGCTAAGCCAGGTCAGCCAATCGGATCAGCAGGACCAACTACAAGCTATAGAATGGATCCATATGCTCCAAGACTTCTTGATATTGGATTAAAAGGAATGATAGGAAAAGGCTTAAGATCAAAAGAAGTTATAGACGCAATAAAGAGAAATACAGGCGTTTACTTTGCTGCAATCGGCGGAGCGGCTGCTTTAATGGGAAAATCCGTTAAGAAAGCTGAAATAGTTTGCTATGAAGACCTAGGAGCTGAAGCTTTAAGAAGATTAGAAGTTGAAGACCTACCAGTAGTTGTTGTTATAGATTCAGAAGGAAACAACTTATATGAAATTGGTCAAAAACAATATTTAGATAGTTTAAAGTAATAACTTATAGTAAATATTAATAATTGAAAACTGAAGATACCTATCTTCAGTTTTCAGTTGTTGATTACGGAAAGGAAGGTTAAAGATGAAAGTTAATAAAATAGCTAAAGCTGGAACTCTAGAATCAAATGACATACTTATCATGGTAATGCCAAAAGATGAACCAGGAATAGAGTTAGAACTTGAAAGTATCGTTATGAAACAATTTGGAGCTCAAATAAAGAAAGTATTATTAGAAAGTGCAAAAGAATTAGAACTTGATGGAGTAAAAATTCAAGCGCAGGATAAAGGAGCTCTTGACTATACTATAAAAGCAAGATTAGAAACAGCTGTTAAAAGAGCACAATAATAATGTAAGATTGAGGTGAGATTATCCATGAAAAAGTTAAGAAGAACTATGCTATTTATGCCTGGTAACAATCCAGGAATGCTTCAAAATGCACCAATACTTGGAGCAGACGCTGTAATACTAGACTTGGAAGATGCTGTTAGTTTAACAGAAAAAGATGCTGCAAGAGCATTAGTTAGCGGCGCTATAAAAAATATAGATTATTCACAAGTAGAGTTAGTTGTAAGAATTAACCCACTAGACACTGAATTTGGACCAACAGACTTAGAAACAGTAGCTAGAGTTAAGCCTGATACAATATTAGTACCAAAAGCTACAAAAGAACAAATGCAAGAAGCAAATGAAATAATAACAAAAGTTGAAGAAGAAGAAGGATTTGAAAAAGGAAGTATAAAACTATTTGGACTTATTGAAACAGCTTATGGATTAGAAACTGTTTATGATGTTGCAACATCAACAGATAGATTAGTTGGATTACTTCTAGGTGCAGAAGATTTAACTTCTGATTTTGGAATAAAGAGAACTAAAGAAAGTGACGAAATTTACTATGCTAGATGCAGATTTGCAGCAGCTTGCAGAGCAGCTAGAATAGATGCTATAGATACACCATTTACTGATACAAATGACTACGAAGGATTAAGACTTGATACTATGAAAGCTAAGAAAATAGGATTTACAGGAAAAGCTTCTATAAATCCTAGACAGGTTGAGACTATTCACTCAGTATACAATCCAACTGAAGATGAAATTAAATATGCTATTAGAGTACTTGAAGCAAGAGATGAAGCTTTTGGTAAAGGAATAGGAGTATTCTCTTTAGATGGAAAAATGATTGATGCTCCTGTAATAAACAGAGCTATAACAACTGTTGACTTAGCTAAAAACTTAGGACTTGTTAAATAGTCAGTAATTGTAAATTAAATTTATAAAGCGAGGGATTAGGATGAAAAACATTCTTGGCAGAGAAATACCAGAAGTTATAGAAGGCTACGGTAAAGTAAAGCCATTTGAAGGCGCTTTTGCTAATTGTGGCATAGCAGAAAAAAAATCCGTTAAGGTTAAAAGTGTAGTACCAGGAGATAACAAGGTATTAGCAAGTATAGAAGAAGCTTTAGATAAAGTAGAATTAAAAGATGGAATGACAATTTCTTTCCATCACCATTTAAGAAATGGTGACTATGTATTAAACATGGTTATGGAAGCAATAGCTAAAAAGGGAATAAAAGATATTACAATTGCAGCAAGCTCTATATTCCCAATCCATGAGCCACTTGTGGAATACATGAAGAAAGAAATAGTTACAGGTATATATGCAAACTATATGTCTGGTCCAGTAGCTGAAGCAATTTCAAAAGGAGCTTTAAAGAGACCAGCAGTTATGATGACTCATGGTGGAAGACCAAGAGCTATCGAAAGCGGAGATCTTCATATTGATGTTGCTTTTGTTGCAGCTCCAACAGCTGATACATACGGAAACGTAAATGGAACAGAAGGAAAATCAGCATGTGGTGCACTAGGATATGCAGAATCTGATGCTGAATACGCAGATAAGGTTGTAGCAATCACTGATAATTTAGTACCATATCCAGCTTCACCAATACAAATTAGCCAAATTTTTGTTGACTATGTTGTAGAAGTTGATTCCATAGGAAACCCAGCTGGAATAGTTTCAGGAACAACAAGAATAACAAAAGATCCAGTAGGATTAAAGATAGCTAAAATGGCTACTGAAGTAATTGAAGCTTCAGGACTAATAAAAGACGGATTATCTTTCCAGACAGGAGCAGGCGGAACATCACTTGCTGTTGCAGCTGAATTAAAAGAAATAATGAAATCAAAAGGTGTTGTAGGAAGCTTTGCTGCAGGTGGAGTAACTGGATACATCGTTGATATGTTTGAAGAAGGATTATTCAGAGCTATATTTGACGTACAGTGCTTTGACCTTCAGGCGGCAGAATCTTTCAAAAAGAACGCTGCACATATGGCAATGTCATCTTCCATGTATGGTAACCCACACAATAAAGGAGCAGTTGTAAATAACCTTGATGTTATGATACTTGGTGCTACAGAAATAGATACCAACTTCAACGTTAACGTAACAACTGGTTCTGATGGTGTTATCATGGGTGGTTCCGGTGGACACAGTGATACAGCGGCAGGATCAAAACTTGCAATAATTGTTACTAACCTTGTGAAAGCAAGATTACCAATCATAAAGGATAGAGTAACTACAGTTACTACTCCAGGTGAAAGTATAGACGTATTAGTAACTGAAAGAGGTATAGCTGTTAACCCAAGAAGAACAGATTTAATTGAAAAATTAAAAGAAACAAATCTTCCTGTATATACAATAGAAGAATTAAAAGCTATAGCTGAAAAAATGACAGGAAAGCCAGAACAAATAGAAGTATCGGATGAAATTGTTGCAGTAGTTGAATATAGAGATGGTACTGTAATTGACGTTGTAAAGAAAGCATTAGAATAATATAAATAAAAAATATGGACTGTTTATTCATTTACAGTCCATATTTTTTATTTAAATATAATGGGTTATAATAAAGTATAGTATAAAAAAGAAGGTGAATAGTATGTTTGGTATACAAGTAAACAAAATAAATCTAAAAGATTCAGAAGAAAGATTAGAAGTTCATAATTTCCTAGAAGAGTTTGGGTTAAAGCTAGACGACGATGTAGACTATACAGTAGTAGTTAGACAAGAGGGGAAAGTTAAAGCTACCTGCTCAAAGGCTAAAAACATATTCAAGTGTTTCGCAGTTTCTGACGATTTAAGAGGTGAAAATGTAACTTCTACATTAATATCTAATTTAATAGACAAACTTTTTGAAGAAGGTATTTATCATAGTTTCATATTTACAAAACCAGATAAAGTTAAGATATTTACGTCTCTTAATTTTAAAGTTATATACGAAGCTGAAGATGCAGTATTTTTAGAATATGGTCTTTATGATATAAATAAAGCTTTAGATAAAATGGTTAAGGAACATAATATAGATTTAAATACTTCTAAGGGAGCATTGGTAATGAACTGTAACCCTTTTACATTAGGGCATAGATATTTAATTGAACAGGCATCCAAGGCATGTGAAGAAGTACTAATATTTATAGTTGAAGAAGATAAATCATTATTCCCATTCAAAGAAAGATATAGTCTTGTAAAAGAAGGGACAAAGGATTTAGAAAATGTTAAAGTTATACCTGGCGGAGAATATATAATATCTTCTGCAACCTTTCCAACATACTTTATAAGGCAGGAAGATGTAAGATTAAAGGCTTATGCAGAAATAGATGCGGGAATATTTGGAAAATACTTTGGTAGCAAGCTTAATATTAAGAAAAGATTAGTTGGAGAAGAACCATATTGTAATGTGACTAATGCTTATAACCAAACATTAAAAGAAGTATTACCTAAATGGGGTATGGACTTGGAAATAATAAAACGAAAAGAATTTGAAGGAAGCTTTATTAGTGCTTCAAAAGTAAGAAATTATATAAAAGAAGATAAAATAGAAGAAGCAAAGAATATGATACCAGAAGTAACATGGAACTTTTTAAATACAGAAAAGGGAAAGGAGATTGTGGAGAAGATTAAAAAAAGTAATTCTCCCCATTGATATGAAGAAGTATAAAGCTGAAGATGTGCTTATTGCTAGAGAAGAAAGAGTAGAGTTTCAACAAAAATTGATAGAGAAGTATAATCTACCTTTAATTTCATTAAGGGTGAACTATCCAGGAGCAGAAAAGGATAACTCTTTGACAAGAAATATTGCTGAGGTAATGAAAAAGGAAATAATTAATAAATTTGTAGAACAAATTGTATATGAAAGTCATGAAATTACCGCAGAAGGTCCTGTGGTCACAATGATTATAGAAAATATTGCCGAGGAAATAAAAATCAAAACAATAGATGTAGAAGAAAATCATATACTTGGTAGATGTGTGGATATAGATGTATATGACAATCTTGGAAATGGTGTAAGCAGAAAACAATTAGGATATAATGGCAGGAAATGTTTTTTATGTGGAGAAAATGCTCAAAATTGTTTAAGATCAAGGAAACATGAACTTGAAGAGGTAACAAACTTTATTAATGAGAAATATAATGAATATGTTAAAAAAATTATTTTATAGTTTGGAGAGATTATATGTTTAAAACCCATAATATACATGATATATCTTTTGATATAAGTAGCTTAGCAGCACAAGCGATGTTATATGAAGTAGCTTGTCATCCATCTCCAGGCTTAGTGTCAACTGTATCTACTGGTGCCCATAATGATATGGATCACTATACTTTTATAGAGAGCACTTGTGCATTAATAAAATATTTAACTCTATGCACAGAATTAGGGTTTTCAAAAAGTTCCCCAAAAGAACTACTAAAGGCTGCTAGAACAGTTGGAATAGAAGGGGAAAAAGCTATGTTCCAAAAGACAGAAGGGGTAAACACTCATAAAGGAATGCTATTTTTAATGGGTATTTCCTGTGTAGCAGTTGGAAACGTAATTTATAATAAAATGAATTTTGAGGAAATAAGAAATACAATAATTCATATGTGCCATGGATTAGTAGAAAAAGAACTTATGCCATTGAGAAGAAAGTTAGAAGGAAATATTTTAAATGAGGAAATGTTAAAAGATAAAAATTTGTCGTACGGTGAAAAATTATACCTTCTTCATGGAATAGAAGGAGTTAGAGGTGAAATTGAAAAAGGTCTACCTATAGTTTTCGAGTTTGCATTAGATTTTTACAAAGAAAGCATGGATTTAGATAAAAATGATAGATTAATAAATACTTTGTTAGGTATTATGCAATACTCGGAGGATTCAAATATTTTACATAGGCATTCCTTAGCTACTTTAAAAGAGATTAATGAGAAAGCTAAGAATATAATTGAAATAGGTGGAGTAAGGACAGATAATGGAAGAGAAGCTATATATAATCTAGATGAAGATTTTATAAAAAGAAGAATAAGTCCAGGTGGAAGTGCAGACTTGTTAGCGATTACAGTGTTCTTTTATCTAGTGGAAAAATATATGAATAACTTATAAAAAATTGCGAAGTAAATTTTATTTAATTGAGAGTTGAAATTAGAAATTTTCAATTATCAACTAAAAAATTGCTTGGCAATTTTTTATAGCGTGAACTAATCAATTTTAATATACGTATTAAATATTAGAAAGGGAGGAGTTGCTTGTGGAAGATGATTTAAAGCTTGTGCAAGAAGTTTTAAATGGGAATATAGATAGCTTTAATATTATAGTAAACAAATATGAGTTACCTGTATTAAAGTTTATATACAATATGGTTAAAAACAAGGAAACTGCAGAAGATATAACACAAGAAGTATTTATAACCTTATATAACAAACTTTATATGTATAAGGATGAATATAAATTTTCTAATTGGGTTTTTCAAATAGCTAAAAATAAATCCATTGATTACATGAGAAAATATAAAAGAGTTCATGAATCAAATATAGAAGAGGTTAAGGATATAGCTTCAAAAGAAGTAGGACCTGAAGAAACAGCTCAGTTTAAAGAAACAAAGAAAAACATAGAGACTTTTATCAATAGTTTAGAAGAAATAGATAGACAGATAATATTATTGCGGTACTCTAGAGAAGAGATGACCTTTTTAGATATATCTCAAATACTAAATATAAGTGAATCATCTGTAAAAAGAAGATACTATAAAGCAAGAGATAAATATAAACAACATAGTTCAAATAATGAAAAGAGGTGTAGGATATGAACTGCGAAGTAGTTAGAAAAAAGTTGTTTGATTTTCTTGAAGGCAGCGTATCCAATGACTTACATGAAGCAATAGAAAATCATTTAAATACATGTGAGAGTTGCAGAAAAATATATGAAGAAGAAAAAGAACTAGATAAACTTATAAAAGCATCATTAAATACTGAACATATAGAATTTAAAAGTTCAAGAGCAGAAATAATGAAAAGCATAGATAAAAATAGATATAGTAAAAGTCCGTGGAATAAATTACGTTTTCATTTTAAAAAATATAGTAAACAATATTTAGCCTCTGCTGCCTGCTTGATATTTTTTCTAGCCATGTCTCCATTAATAAGAAATGAATTTAATAAGACAGATAAGCTAGAGGAAGCACCTAAAAATGCTAGAATGGAAAACAGGACACTAGAATCTGAAAATATTAGAAGTTTTGATGCTAATACAAAAAATTTATCAGAAGAAAAAGAGAGTTTACAGAAAGAAAAAAATGGACCAACAGTATTTTTTGATAAAAAAGTTCAATTTATAAGAGAAGAAGTTAAAGATGAGAAACAAATAGAATTTAATACTCCTTGGGTGGAATCACCAAATAAAAAATTTAAAGCAACAATAGAAGGTAAGGGACCATATGCAGTGGAAGAAGGTATTGCTACAGTTGCTATTAAAGAAATGGATAGTAATAAAATTATGAGATATTCCATAATACCTGATCAAAAACAGCTTACACCGAAATATGCGCAATGGTTAGATGATGAAAATTTATTATTAATAATTGGATTCCCCTATGGAACTGTTACTAAGGGAGGAAATCTGTATATGCTAAATATGCAGTCTAATAACAATTATTTAGTATATGAAACGAAAGATGAAAAGAAAGAAGTAACGAGTTTAGAAAAAATAAATAGAGATGGAACATTAGATCTAAAATTAAATTTAAATGTATATGAGGATAATGAGTTTAATAAATCTCATAAGGAAACTATAACTTTGGAAAATTTTAGAGTTATATTTGACAAATAAAGGGCTAAATGCCCTTTATTTTTTGTTATAATAAACTATATAATATCTATAATAATTTTAAGGGAGAAATATATGGATAAGAGTCAAAAAGCATATAATAAAGCATTAGAAAAGTATAATAAAGGATATATTAACGATTCCATGGATCTATGTGAAAAAAGTATATCACTAAATTTAAACAATTCAGCGGCTATAAATTTAAAAGGATTGCTATATTACATAAGTGGAGATCTACAAGGTAGTAAAAGTCTTTGGAAAATGAATGTACATGTGAATAAAGATAATGTAGCTAAAAAGTATTTGGAAGACAGCAAAAAAGATGACAAGTTGTTAAATATATATAATACTGCAATAGTATTAATAAAAGAAATGAAAGTTAATGAAGCACTTATAATGTTAAAAGAATGCAGCAATAGTCATTTTAATTACATAAATGTGAACAATTACTTAGCATTGTGTTATATGAAAAAGGGAGATTATTTAAAGGCTTTAGAGCATATAAATAATGTATTGGGAACTGATAGAAATAATAAAGTTGCTCTACAAAGCAAAAAGGAGATAATGAAAACTGGAGTAGTTAAAAAGGATAAAATAAAAATGATGCCATTAATTCTTTTGATGATGATTTTATTATCTATAACATCAATAGTTTTAGTTATAAAAAATAATAGAAGTAAAATAGTTAGTAATGATGAAAATAATTTAAACAAAAATAAAACAGAACATATAGTAAAGAGTGAAACAGAAAATAAAACAGAAGACAAAACAGAAATAGGAAAAGCGCCTAAAGAGGGAGCGGAAAAAGACATAATTAAAGAAAAACCTGTTGAAAAATTTCCATATGAAGAATTAAAAAATTATATTGATAATAGAAACTACGATAAAATATACGGAATAATAAAAAAATGGGATAAGAAAGACTTAGACGTAAATGAAAAATCAATCTTTGAAAGAGGGAAGGAGTTACTGTTTACAGAAGGAGGGGAAGTTTTCTATACAACAGGGTATAGCTATTATGAAAAGATGGAATATGGTAATGCTAAAGATTATCTAATGATGGCATATGAGTATGGAACAGATACTTGGTACTATTCCCATTCCATATATATTCTAGCATTATGCTATGAACAGATTGGAAATATTAAGGAAGCAATTAAATATTATACAATATATGATGAAAGCTTTGACAAGGGTGAATATAAAGAAATTGTATTGTATAATTTATGTCTTTTGTATAAAAATATAGATATAGATAAGTCAAAGCATTATGGAAATAGAGTAATTGAAGAGTATCCTAACTCAATTTATAACAATTCAAAAGTTCAAGATATAATAAATAATAATTATTAAAAAGTATTGACTTTATATAAATTATAATATAAAATTAAAATAACACATACCCATGAGGGGTATAAAATGGAGGTAAATAGAATGGCAAGAGAAATAAAGGATAATGTATTTAAACAGGAAGTGTTAAATTCTGATAAAACAGTTGTAGTTGATTTTTGGGCTGCTTGGTGTGGTCCATGTAGAATGCTAGCTCCAGTAATTGATGAGCTTTCAGAAGAATTAAAAGGAAAAGCTGAATTTGTAAAAGTTAATGTTGATGAAAACCCAGTTACATCTAATCAGTTTAGAGTAGCAAGTATTCCAACTTTATTGGTATTTAAAAACGGAAAAGTAGTAGAAACATTAGTTGGGTTTAGACCAAAGCAAGCATTAAAAATGGCTATTGAAAAACACGTTTAAGTTTATTAATTAAAATAAGTTAACACCCATAGTGTTAACTTATTTCCTTATTGTGAAAGGAGTGAAATATATGACTGAAAGATATGATATTGCAATAGTTGGAACTGGTCCAGCGGGACTTTCGGCAGCCATAAACGGAAAGATAAGAAATAAGAATGTAATTTTGTTCGGAAATAAGCAATTAAGCAATAAATTAGTTAAGGCGCCAAAGATAAATAACTATTTAGGATATCCAAATGTAACAGGAGAAGAACTAAAAGAAGCGTTTATCAATCACATTGAAGATATGAAAATAGATATAGTTCAGGAGAGAATAAATGCAATATATGCTATGGGAGACTTTTTTTCCTTAATGGTGAATGATAAGGCCTATGAAGCAAAAACTGTAATAATAGCTACTGGAGTGGAATTCACTAGACCGCTTAAAGGGGAAGAAGAATTTTTAGGAAGAGGAGTAGGCTATTGTGCAACCTGCGATGCACCATTATATAAAGGTAAAAAAGTGACTATAGTTGGATATAATAAAGAAGCGGAAGAGGAAGCAAATTTTGTAAGTGAGTTAGCTTCTAAACTATATTATATACCAATGTACAAAGGGAATTATAACTTGAATCCAAATATAGAAATTATAAAAGATAGACCATTAGAAATAATCGGTAGTTCAATGGTAAATAAGATACGTTTAAATAAAGTGGAATTAGATACAGATGGTGTATTTATATTGAAGGATAGCATATCACCAGGTCAATTGGTTCCTGGATTAGAGTTAGAAAATGAGCATATTAAAGTAGACAGAAATATGATTACTAACATAGAAGGATGCTTTGCGGCAGGAGATTGTACAGGTAAACCATATCAATATTTAAAAGCTGCTGGTGAAGGCCAGGTAGCAGCTTTAAATGCTGTAACTTATATTGATTCCAAGAAATAAATTAAAAAATTTAAAATAAATAGGTCTCCTATATTATTAGGAGACCTATTTAGCTATAAAGAAAACGTGATTACCAATGGATTTCACATTGTCTTTTTTTACATTTTTCATCCATGCAGAAGTTGCAATTTCAGGATTATAGAAAAACAATGAATTATTTGTAGGATCTTTTCCGCTTAGGGCGTCGATTACTGCTCTATAGCAATGTTCATTAGGTTCAGCCTTGATTTCTCCGTTTATAACACAGGAGAATGCCCTAGGTTGCTTTATTACTCCTTCAATGGATTTTGGGAAAGCTGGATTCTTAAGTCTATTTAAGATTACAGATGCTACAGCAACTTTACCTTCATAAGGTTCACCAACGCTTTCTGCATGAACTACTTTAGCCATTAAATGAATATCGCTATCTGTAACATGAAACTGTTTATTATCATAACTTAATACTTGAACTGTTCTTCCTTGTTCTCTAAATAAATCTTTTTCTTCTTGGGCTAAATCATATGCGTTAACCTTAGAAGGAAATAGTAAGATTAATGAAATAAAGAAAACAATAAGGTTTTTTTTGTACATTAATTAAATCCTCTCCTTTTACCTACGGGGTTAGCTGACGGGTTCGGCAAAGGTTAGCCTACGTATTAAACGATTCACCCCAAAACTTGGTTCCCCCGCGTTTATAATAACTTAGGTTAACCATATTGTTCCCTGTAATAGTGAAAAAATACATATTTTTATTATTTCTCATTTTCCTTTTTAAAATCTAAATAAATTTTAATAAAATCATTATAATTTGAATTCATAAGCTTGTAATTTAGATTGGATTCCGTATATAAATAGTTTGAATTCGCTACTGTTATAGAGGAATCATTTTTCATGGATTCTAACTCTTTATTTATAGCATACTCAAAGCTTTTTAAATATGAACTATAATAATCTAAAATTTTTGAGAACAATTTATAACATTCTACCCCTTGATTAGGAACAGATATTTTAGAGAAATTACTTTTAACTTCTTCAAATTCACTGGTTACATAATCTAAAGTATTTATAACTTCATCATAGGTAAGCTTGTTGTCATTAATGTCATCTCTATAGGATAAAAAATCTATTTTTATTTCTATAAAGGAGCTCAAAATACCATCAAGGTTATCAATAAAGTCTTTATAGTGACTATGATGAATTTCCTTATCTTTATTTTCTCTAATTAATCCTTCTATATGAGAAATTGAAAGTTCTATATATTTTAATGATCTTTCCTCCAAAGGATAATACTTTAAACATTCATTTTTGTATTTTTTTACATTGTCACAAGATTTATCTATATCCTTGCCTTTTGGATTATTAAAAATTGATAATAGCTGTTCATATATATGTATATTATTATTAACTCCTTTAATAATATCATTCTTCAATTTTATTTCTTTGTCTGAAGGAGTTAGAGAATCTAAGGTATTTTTTACTATCACTAACTCAGAAATTATTTTTGGCAACTCTTCTTTGGATTTATCGATATTAATGCTATCTCCTTTTATTAGAGAATTAGTACCACTATTTATTTCATTAATTTTTTTAGTGTAATATTTTAAAGAGTGCCTATTAACCACGTAATTTTTACGTATAAAGAAGTATGTACATACTAATATGACTATGACAATAGGAGTTATAAAGAATATTTTCTTTTTCATAAAAAGATACCCCCTTTGAATTGCTCTATTCTTTACTTATATATATTAATATTTTATAAAATTAGTCTAAAAATCTTATAAAAACTTTATAAGATAGTGTATAATTGTAAATATGAAATGACCATAATTTCTTTAGGGAGGTGAGTTTATGGACATTATTAAAATTGCCATTAACTCAATAAAAAATATAAATATTTTCTCAGTATTAGATATACTAGCAGTTTCATATATTTTCTACAAGTGCTATAGCCTTATAAAAGAAACTAGGGCAATGCAACTTTTAAAAGGAATTATTTATATTATTATTTTTATACCTATAAGTAAATTATTAAATTTAGATACCCTATATTGGATTCTAAGCAATACATTAACTATAGGAGTTCTTTCCTTTATTATCATATTTCAACCTGAGATACGAAGAGCACTTGAGCATATAGGAAGAAGCGCTTTTAATGATAAACATATATTAGAAGATGAAGAAACCATGGAAGAGGTTATTAATGAAATAATATATGCGGTTGATAATTTATCCAAATCTAAAACTGGAGCTCTCATAGTAATTGAAAGATTGACAGGTTTAGGTGAAACAATAAATACGGGAGTGAAAATAGACGGAATAGTTTCAGCCTCCCTATTGGAAAATATATTTGTAGTTAATACACCCCTTCATGATGGAGCGACTATAATAAGAAATGATAGAATAATATCTGCGGGATGTTTTCTACCACTAACCAGCAATAATGACTTAAATAAATCTATCGGTACAAGGCATAGAGCTGCTATTGGACTATCTGAAAACTCAGACTGTATTGTAATAATAGTATCTGAAGAGACAGGAACCATATCTTTAGCGTTTAATGGAAAACTTACAAGAAATTATGATAAAAGTAGATTGAAGTTGGTTTTAACTAAAATAATTCAAAAGAATCGAGAAAAAAAATTAAATTTTAGAGAGAAGGTGGTAGCATGGACGAGAAGAACAGAAAACAACAAGCAATAGTAAAGATCTGTTGCGTAATTGCTGCCTTCGGATTGTGGTTATATATTACTAGTGTAATGAATCCGATAAAGACCTACAGAAAAAATATTCCTGTTACAATCGTAAATGAAGAGGCATTGGGGCAGTCTAAATTATCTTTGCTACCAGATCAAAAACCATATGTATCATTAACGTTAAAAGGAAGTATGAATGATATATACTCAGTTACTGAGGAGCAATTTAAAGTTGTGGTAGATTTAAATGCTTATGTGCTGAGAAAAGGAGAAAATAATATACCCGTTCAAATTCAGAGAAGTCCTGAGAATGTGAACATAATGAATAGTGATAATCTCTGGGTAACAATAGTATTGGATGATTTAATTGAAAAAACAGTACCTTTAACGATTAATGCATTTGGAAATGTAAAGGAAGGATATTATCCACTTGAAGCAACATCAAGCACAAAAGAAATCACAGTAAAAGGAGCAGCTAAATTTGTTAATTCTGTAGATAGAGGAGAAGTGAAATGTGATTTAAGTAATGCCTACAAAAATGTATCCATGGTAGTTCCTATAGAGGCATTAGATAAAAACGGTAATAAAATAGACTATATAAATATAAAGCCTGTAGCAGCAGAAGTTAAAGTTCCAATAAAAAAGGTTAAGAATGTGGCCGTAAATGTAAAGACCTCTGGGCAGCTAGGGGAAGATAAATTATTAGATAAAATAACTGTAAAACCTGAGAGGGTTGATATAACCGGAGATGAAAATGTATTGAAAACCATTGACTCTTTAGACACAGAAAATATTGATTTGACAAGTATAACAGGGGATGAAGTGGTTGCTAAACTAGTTCTGCCTAAGGGAGTAGAGTTAGCAAATAAAGATACAGTAATAAAAGTAAAGATATATTCAAACACTATAATAGATAAAGAAGTGTCCTTGGGTATTAAAACCATGAATTTAGAAAGCAATCATACCATGGAAATGGATAAAGATAAGGTATCTATTGTAATATCAGGATTGTATGATGTTATAAACAATGTAAAGCCTGAAGACATTGAATGCTATGTAGATTTACAATCCTTAAAGGAAGGGCAACATAATCTACCAGTTAAAGTAAATTTACCTAGTGGGATAAATGTAGTTTCTATTAATCCAAATAATATAAATGTTACTATAAAAAGTACACAAGAACAACAAACTAATACCGAACCGGAGGAACAAAATGCCAATTAGAATAAATAATATAATATTAGATATAGAAGAAGATATATTTAATTTAAAAGAAAAGGTATGTAAAAAGCTTAAAATATCTTCAGATAAAATAAAAGATATCAAGATACTTAAGGAATCAATAGATGCAAGAAGAAAAGACAATATTAAATTTAACTATGCTGTAGAAGTCTTCTGTGATAATGAAAAGAAAATATTTTCTAAAGTAAGAGATAAGGATATAAAGCTTGAAGAAATAAATTACAATGATGAATTTAAATTTGGTGATAGAAAATTTAAATATAGTCCAGTAATTGTAGGTATGGGGCCGGCAGGATTATTTGCAGGCCTCATATTAGCACAGAAAGGATATAAACCAATAATAATAGAAAGAGGAGAAAAGGTAGAGGATAGAAGCAAGAGTGTAGAGAACTTTTGGAAAAATGGTAATTTTAATAAGGAATCTAATGTGCAGTTTGGAGAAGGTGGAGCAGGAACTTTTTCTGATGGCAAACTTACTACTAGAATAAAAGATACTAGGTGTGACTTTATTTTAGAAGAATTTATTAAAGGTGGAGCGCCAAAAGAAATAATGTACATGGGTAAGCCTCATATAGGCACAGATATACTTAAAGATGTAGTTAAAAACATTAGAAATGAGATTATATCTTTAGGTGGAGAAGTACATTTTAATACCAGACTTGAAGATATAAATATAAAAGATGGAAAATTACAATCTATAATTGTTAGTGGAAATGAAATGCCTTGTGAAGCTTTAGTATTAGCTATAGGCCATAGTTCAAGAGATACCTATGAAATGTTATATAAAAAGAATGTATTTATGGAACCTAAGCCATTTGCTATTGGAGTAAGAGCGGAGCATCTACAAAGTTTAATTGATGAAAGTCAATATGGTAAGTATGCAGGGCATCCAAGATTAAAAGCGGCAGATTATAGATTAGCATGCAGTAGTAAAGATAATAGAGGGGTATATAGTTTTTGCATGTGTCCTGGAGGCTATGTAGTAGCTGCAGCATCCGAAGAAAACATGATAGTTACTAATGGTATGAGCTATCATAATAGGGATGGGAAAAATGCTAATGCAGCTATAGTAGTATCTGTAACTCCAGAAGATTTTGAAGGTAATAGCCCTCTTTCAGGAATGGAATTTCAAAGACATTATGAAAAATTGGCCTTTCAACTAGGAGGTAAAAATTATTTTGCTCCAGTGCAACTTTTAGGAGATTTCTTTGAAAATAAAGCTAGCAATAGAATCGGTAATATAGAACCTACATATACCCCAGGTTATTCTTTAAAGGACTTAAATAATTGCTTACCTAAGTTTGTTTCAGACTCTTTAAAAGAAGGATTCATAGAATTCGACAAAAAAATAAAGGGTTTTGGTGACAACAATGTAGTTTTAACTGGTATAGAGACAAGAACGTCAGCTCCTTTAAGAATTGTTAGAAATGAAAAACTTGAGAGCATATCTGTAAAGGGATTATTCCCAACAGGGGAAGGGGCAGGATATGCAGGTGGAATAATGTCAGCGGCAGTAGATGGGGTAAGAGTAGCTGAGGCTATAATGAAAGAATGGTGCCCATTAATTTAATTTTCTGAAAAAATGTCTTTTAGTAAAAATTTCTGTTAGAATATAATAGATAGGATATATTCATTTTTATTAGTTAAAAATTTGACAAATACCTATATTAAATTTTTAAGAAGAGGTGTTTATAGTGTTAAAAAATTTTGATGAAATACTAGAAAGAGTAAAAAGTCAAAAGACGAAAAAAGTGGCTGTAGCGGTGGCACAGGATAAGCCCGTGCTTGAAGCTATAAGAGATGCAAAGGATAAAGGCCTTGCTGATGCAGTACTTGTAGGAGATAAAGATGAAATAGAAGCCATAGGAAAAGAAATAGGTATGGATTTAACAAAGTTTGAGATAATCCATGAAAGCGATATGAAAAAAGCTGCATTAAAAGCAGTTGAACTTGTATCAACAGGAAAAGCTGATATGGTTATGAAGGGGTTAGTTGATACAGCTAATTTCCTAAGAGCTGTTTTAAATAAAGAAGTTGGATTAAGAACAGGTAAATTAATGTCTCACGTTGCTGTATTCGAAACAGAAAAGTTTGATAGATTACTGTTCTTAACAGACGTTGCCTTTAATATGTATCCTGAACTTAAAGAGAAAGTTGATATTGTAAGTAATGCAGCATCTGTTGCTCATGCTATGGGAATAGAAAAACCAAAAGTTGCAGCAGTATGTGCTGTTGAAGTAGTTAATCCAAGCATGCCTGAAACAATAGATGCATCAATTTTAGCAAAGATGAGTGATAGAGGACAGATAAAAGGATGTATTGTTGATGGACCATTTGCATTGGACAACGCATTGTCAGAAGAAGCTGCTAAGCATAAAAAAGTTGGTGGAGAAGTAGCAGGAAAAGCTGATATATTATTACTTCCAAATATCCAAGCAGGTAACATAATGTACAAAACTTTAACTTATACAACAGATTCTAAAAATGGTTGTTTATTAGTGGGAACAGCAGCTCCTGTTGTATTAACATCTAGAAACGATAGCCATGAAACAAAAATGTATTCAATCGCATTAGCAGCTTTAGTAGCTGAAAATATGCAAAAAAATAAATAGTACTAAGGTGGAGGAAGATTTATGTCTTATAAATTATTAATAATAAATCCAGGTTCAACTTCAACTAAAATAGGCGTTTTTGAGGATGAAAATTTACTTTTAGAAGAAACTTTGAGACATTCCTCAGAGGAAATAGGAAAATACGCTAAGGTATATGACCAATTCCAATTTAGAAAAGAAGTAATATTAAATATATTAAAGGAAAAAAACTTCGATATAAATACATTAGATGCTATAGTAGGTAGAGGCGGTTTGTTAAAACCACTTGAAGGTGGTACATATGACGTAAATGAAGCTATGCTTGAAGATTTAAAGACAAGTGTAAGAGGAGAACATGCTTCAAACCTTGGAGGAATAATAGCAAATGAAATAGGAAAATCATTAAATATACCAGCATTCATAGTGGATCCTATTGTTGTAGATGAATTAGAAGACGTGGCTAGAATTTCTGGTATGCCAGAAGTAGAAAGAAAAAGTATATTTCATGCATTAAATCAAAAGGCTGTAGCAAGAAGATATGCAAAAGAAAATGGAAAAGCCTATGAGGATGTAAGATTGATAGTGACTCATATGGGTGGAGGAGCTTCAGTAGGAGCACATAAAGGTGGCAGAATAGTAGATGTTAACAATGCCTTAGATGGAGAAGGACCATTCTCACCAGAAAGATCTGGAGGAGTTCCAATTGGAGATTTAGTAAGACTTTGCTATTCAGGAAAATATACTCTTGAAGAAATAATGAAGAAGATCAACGGAAAAGGTGGAGTTGTTGCATATTTAGGAACTAACGACTTTAGAGAAGTTGAAGAGAAAGCATTAGCAGGAGATGAAAAATATAAATTAATACTTGATGCTTTTATATATCAAATAGCTAAAGAAATAGGAAAATGTGCCGCAGTGTTAGAAGGAAAAATAGATGCAATAATATTAACAGGTGGAATAGCATACAGTAAATATGTAACATCTGAAATAGAAAGAAAAGTTTCCTTTGCAGGCCCTATTGTTAAGTATCCAGGAGAAGATGAATTATTAGCATTAGTTCAAGGTGGATTAAGAGTATTAAAGGGAGAAGAAAAAGCTAAGGAATATAAATAAAACATAAGTAAAATATTGCGGAGTGATTTTTAAAATTACTTCGCATTTTTTATTTTATTAATATTTTGAGAACACTAATATTTACATGTTTCCTTGAGGTTGTTAGTATTAAAGAATTATATTATAATATTTTTATGGCCTGTTGAAAAAAAGTAACATAACATAGAAAAGATATTAATTTGAAGGAAAAATTTAAATATGTAAAAAGAGAGGTATTTATCTATGGGTAGAATGTTTGGTACAGATGGAGTAAGAGGGATAGCTAATAAGGAATTAACAGCTAGTCTTGCATATAACCTTGGTAAAGCGGGTGCTTATGTACTAACTAATGGAACACATAAACCTAAAATATTAGTGGGAATGGACACGAGAGTTTCTGGTCATATGTTAGAAAGTGCATTAGTAGCAGGGATACTTTCTGTAGGTGCAGAAGCAGTATGCTTAGGGGTAGTTCCAACACCAGCAATAGCACATTTAACAAGAAAATATGAAGCAGATGCTGGAGTAGTTATATCAGCTTCTCATAATCCAGTAGAATATAATGGAATAAAGTTTTTTGATGGACAAGGCTATAAGCTTTCTGATGAATTAGAAGATAAAATACAAATGTTAATAGAAAATAATTTTGAAGGAGTACCATGTCCAATAGGAGAAGGTATAGGAAGAAGAACAATTGAAGAAGGAACAGCTTTAAAAGATTATATAAACTACGCAGTATCAACTGTAAATACAGATCTAAAAGGTATGAAAATTGCCTTAGATTGTGCTAATGGAGCGGCATACAAAGCAGCAGTTGAAGGTTTTAAAGAATTGGGAGCAGAGATATATCCTATAAATAATAAACCTAATGGAATAAACATAAATAAAAACTGTGGATCCACTCATCCAGAAGATTTAATGAAATTCGTAGTAGATAATGGATGTGATTTAGGACTAGCCTTTGATGGAGATGCAGATAGATGCTTAGCTGTTGACGAAAAGGGTAATCTAGTAAATGGAGACTTCATAATGGCTATCTGTGGAAAACATATGAAAGAACAGGGCAAGCTAGATAGAAATACTGTGGTTGTTACTGTTATGAGCAATATGGGATTATTTATTGCTATGGATAAAGAAAAAATAGACCTTGTAAAGACAAAGGTTGGAGATAGATATGTTTTAGAAGAGATGTTAAAAGAAGGATATAAAATTGGAGGAGAACAATCAGGACATATTATATTCTTAGAACACAACACTACAGGAGATGGATTGGTAACTGCCCTTCAACTTTCAGCAATAGTTAAGAAAAGTGGAAAAAAATTATCAGAATTAACCTCAATAATGAGAGAACTACCACAAGTGTTAGTAAATGCTAAAGTTCCAAATGACAAAAAGAAAATATATATAGAAGATAGAGAAATAGCAGAAGAGATAGAAAAAATAGAAGAAAAAATGAATGGCAAGGGAAGAGTACTAATAAGACCTTCAGGTACTGAGCCTCTAGTTAGAGTTATGCTTGAGGGAGAAGACCAAGAAGAAATAGATGTAATAGCTCACAATTTGGCAAAATTAATAGAAGAAAAGGCAGCTATTCCATTAAAATAATGGAATAGCCTTTGGCTATTTGTAAAATTTGTTATTGACCAAATTGACTATATAAAAATATAATATATAAGTGACTTATTTTAAAAGTTTTTAGGAGGTGATAGGTGATATAAGAGAATAGTATTAATAATAAAGCGCCAGAACTTAAGTGATATAACTAGGAAACTCAGCTTGCAGCTGAGTAAGTTCCACTGACTAAATCAAAGGTTTAGAGCCTCACTTGAGTTGACGAGGATGGGGAGTATCGAATCTTCGGCGGGTGCCCCACGGTATCGCACTACCGTTAAAGATTGACAAAACCAAGAAGTGATTTTTGGCACAAATCAATCAGGTGTTAAAACCTTAAAAATAGAAAGGAAGATTATTATGTGCGGAATAGTAGGCTATATTGGAAAAAGACAAGCATCTCCAATATTAGTAGAAGGATTATCAAAACTTGAATACAGAGGATATGACTCAGCAGGAGTTGCTATAATCGAAGAGGATGAAATTAAAACAACTAAATGTAAGGGAAGACTATTAAATCTAGAAGGAAAATTATCTAATGATCCTATTAAAGGTAATATTGGAATAGGACATACAAGATGGGCTACTCATGGAGAGCCATCAGATAGGAATTCACATCCTCACAGTAATGAAAATGAAAGTATAAGCGTTGTTCACAACGGTATAATAGAAAACTATCTTCAATTAAGAGAATGGTTAACTTCAAAGGGATATAAATTTGTTTCAGAAACTGATACAGAAGTTATTCCTCATTTAGTAGACTATTATTATAAAGGTGATTTATTAAAAGCTGTTATGGCTGCAACTTCAAAAATGGAAGGAAGTTATGCTATAGGGGTAGTATGCAGTAAAGAACCTGATAAGGTAGTTGCAGTAAGAAAAGATAGCCCATTAATAGTGGGAATCGGTGAAGATGAATACTTTATTGCATCAGATATACCAGCAGTATTGAACCACACAAGAAATGTATATCTTTTAAACGATAAAGAATTTGTTCTTATGACCAAAGATGGAGTTAAGTTATTTAATGAAGATGGAGAAGAAATAAATAAAGAAGTTTACCATGTAACTTGGAATGCAGATGCGGCAGAAAAAGGTGGATATGAACACTTCATGTTAAAAGAGATACATGAACAGCCTAAGGTAATGAGAGATACAATGACTTCAAGAGTAATGCTAGGTAAAAATATAACTCTTGATGATATAAAAATGACCAAAGAAGAAATAGACAATATAAATAAAGTATATATAGTTGCCTGCGGAACTGCATACCATGCTGGAATAGTTGGAAAATATGTAATAGAAAAATTAGCTAGAATACCTGTAGAGGTTGATATAGCTTCAGAATTTAGATATAGAAATCCAATAGTAGATAAAAACACTTTAATGATAGTAATAAGTCAAAGTGGAGAAACAGCGGATACACTAGCTGCCCTAAGAGAGGCAAAAAGCCAAGGGGCTAGGGTTATAGCGGTAACAAATGTAGTTGGAAGCTCAGTTTCTAGAGAAGCTGATGACATACTATACACTTGGGCAGGACCAGAAATAGCTGTTGCATCAACTAAAGCTTATGAAACACAACTTGTAGCTATGTATATAATAGGTTTATTCTTTGCAGAAAACAAAGGAACATTGAGTAAAGAAAAAATAGAAGAGTTAAAGGCAGAGATGCTAGCTCTACCAGAAAAAGCAGAAGAGTGTTTAAAACACAAAGAAGTAGTCCAGAAGTTTGCATCAAAGACATACATGCATAAGGATATGTTCTTTTTAGGAAGAGGGCTAGATTATGCAGTAGCTATGGAAGGATCATTAAAACTTAAGGAAATATCTTATATTCACTCAGAAGCTTATGCTGGAGGAGAATTAAAACATGGTCCTATTGCTTTAATTGAAAAGGGAACTATTGTAATAGCTCTTGCAACACAAGAAGATTTATTTGAGAAAATGGTAAGCAATATAAAAGAAGTAAAAACAAGAGGAGCAAAGGTATTAGCTTTAGCTCTAGAAGGACATGAAGATATAGAAAAAACAGTAGATTCTACTATTTACTTGCCAAAGGTAAATTCATTGTTTACTCCATTGCTATCAGTAATACCACTACAGCTATATTCATATTATGCTGCAGTGCAAAAAGGTTGTGACGTTGATAAGCCAAGGAATTTAGCAAAATCAGTTACAGTAGAATAGTTGTCCACATTAATTTAAAGAATTTTATAGTTTTTAAAAAAAGTTGAGTCGAAATCATCTCTTTATGGTAACATATACCATAGGGAGATGATTTTTTTGTCTAAAAGAAAAAGAAATATAAATGAGGATAAAATAAAAAAATATATAATTGATAAAACGTTAGCTAAGAATATAAGCTATGTACATAATTACTACGAGTTAAATGATATTATAGTTACTAGGGGGGTTATTAATGAAAATGAATGAAAAAACATATCTAAGTATAGAAGAGATTATTTCATTGCCAACCTTATCAGGTACAAGCATAAGTGATGATGGCAAAAACGTAGCATTTGTCAAGAAGACAGCTAACTGGAAAGACAATAAATATAGGAATCATGTATGGATATATGAAAAAGATAAGGGGCAATGTTACCCATTAACAACTAGGGATATAGATAGTACATACCCATTATGGTCTCCAGATTCTAGGGATATCGCATACCTTAGCCCAGTTAGTGACGGGGATAATAAGAAAAATCAGATCTTTGTTAAGTCAATAGATGGTTATAGTGGGGTTCAAATTACTGATGAGAAAGAAGGGGTCAGTAAATTCAAATGGGAGCCTACTGGCAAGGGTTTTTATTATGTTGCACAGTCAAAAGAATCTGAGGCGATAAAGAAACGTAAGGAGCTATATGGAGATTTCCATCATATAGGTAAGGAATACCAGAATAATTGTTTATATTACATTGAAATAGAAAAAGTGATACAAAATGATAAATATGAACACGAAAATAGCGTTGTTTATCAACTAACTGATGGTAAGGATTTTCATATCCATGAATTTGATATTTCAAATGATGGGAAAAGGGTTGTATTTATGGCTACACCAAGCCCAAATATGAGAGATTATATTAATGGAGATCTATACATACTAGATATTAAAGCTGGAGAGCTACAAAAGATGAATATAGATAAGTTGTTGGGTGGGAGTGTTTGCTTTTCTCCTGAAGGCAGCAAAATATGTTACTCAGCAAGCATAAGGGAAAAGGATTACTATAAGACCCATATAGAAGACAGTACACTAGAGATATATGATATTAATAATGGAGAGCTAATTCAACCTTTAACAGATTTTGATAGTACGGTTATTCCATTACGGTGGACAGCTAAAGGAATTTTAATTAGATGGCAGAATAAAACTAATTATCTTATTGGGTTGCTATCTGAGAATGGCGCTGTGGAAATGTTAAGCAAAAAAGTAGATAGCTTTATAATGGATGCTTCTATAACAAGGGATGGAAATCATATATCCTATAATAAGGCTATAACAAATGAAACCTTTGAAATCTATTTAAACGATAAGAAAATAACGAATGAAAATAGCTTTTTCAAAGGAAAGCTTAAAAGTAACAAGGAAATAATCTCATGGCAAAGTAGTGATGGCATTGAAATAGAGGGAGTTTTATCAACCCCAGTAGAGTTTGACGCAAATAAAAAATATCCCTTATTAGTGGTAATCCATGGTGGCCCGGCTTGGGCATCCTTTCCAATGTTTTTAGATTATTTTAATGAGAAATATCCTATTGAACAGTTTATCGAAAAAGGCTTTATAGTTTTAGAACCAAACTACAGAGGAAGTTCTGGTTATGGTAATGAATTCTTAAAAGCAAACTATAGAAAACTGGGAATTGGTGACTACAATGATGTTATATCTGGGGTGGATACACTAGTTGACAAGGGGATTGCAGATAAGGATAGAGTAGGAGTTATGGGATGGAGCCAAGGGGGATATATATCAGCTTTCTGTTCTACATATAGTGATAGATTTAAGGCTATTTCAGTTGGAGGTGGAATTAGTGATTGGATTACCTATTATGTGAATACAGATATACCTCAATCTATTAGGATGTATTTAGGAGATAATCCATGGAATGATCCAGAGATATATGCTAAAACTTCACCAATAACATATATTAAATCAGCCTGCACTCCCACCTTGATTCAACATGGTGAAGAGGATGCAGGAGTCCCAGCTCCAAATGCATATGAGCTATATCAAGGATTAAGGGATATGGAAGTTGATACAGAATTAATTATATTTAAAGGAATGGCATATAGTTCTGACCAGCCAAGAATTAATGTGGCTATTATGAAGCAGAATTTGATGTGGTTTTCACACTATATTCTTGGAGAAAGTATGAAAGATTTTAGGGTTTTATGATTAATAAATGGATACTTCAGTACAACTGATTTATCTACGGGACAAAAAAAGATATATTAAATAAAATGATCAAACTTTTTAACACCTACAGAATTTATCCACATTGTTGATAAAAAACAATCAGTAATGTGGATTGTTTTTGTTTTGGGATAAAATATATATTTAGGTACTATTTATATTAAATGATATAATAGATTAAGAATTATTTACTAAATATTACATGATAATCAAAGAAGAGGTAATGTGGAATAATTAAATAGTAGCTCATATACAATTCTTATATAAGCATATACTCAAAATAGTATGAGCTAAAGGAATTAATATTTTCTTCAGGAGTGAGCTAATTAAAATGAAAAGAAAAATAAACAAGAGAGCAATATTGGAAAAGAGTTATACAACGATGGAATTAACAGGATATATGTATATTGGATTGATAATACGGGTAGTTCAAATTCGGGAGGATATAGAATAGGTCTTAGGTCATGTGGAAAATACTCATTAACCAGTGCTACTTTAATTTCTGGAGCACGTCATGCTACTGTAGGGAATAATTCATTTTCAACTTATATGTCTGCTAAAATGATAGCAGAATATAATGGTAGAGTTTATGATAGCACAGTATTTGGAACAAGTGGATTAAATTATAATGATGGAGATGATTTTTCTTTTTATATTTTCCCAAGAGAGGCCTATGAGGAAAAAGAAATTTCATTAAACGAAAAAGGAATAGTAAATCTAACTGTGACGAGCCTTTATAAAAACATTTGGAGTAAAAAATCGAATGAAAATAATAACTAGAGATATACTATGCTTAGAGAAGTATGGTATATAAATGATAAAAGAATATTAAAGCGTAAAGACTATACATTCTCATTTATTTAGAGAGTGTGTAGTCTTTATTTTTTAGTAGTGTATTAAATCACTCCCAAACAATAAACTCAATTTCAAAAAAAGTTAACAATGTTTCAACGAGGCTGAGGAACAGAGTTTATTTAATATGCAAAACAAACAATATTTATAATATTACAAAAAACACTTGTTTTTGTAGCGTAGAATACAAAAATAAATTTTATATTTTGGTATTATATAATATAAAAATACAAAGGGGAGATTTGATAAGGTGATAAAGTTAATTGGTATTTTAATTATATTAGTAGGTTTTATTATGAAACTAGATACTATTGCAGTTGTTGTTTTTGCAGGAATTGCTACGGGGCTTGCATCTGGAATGTCATTTAACGATGTTATGGCCACACTTGGAAGGGCATTTGTAGAAAATAGATATATGTCAATATTTATTATTTCCCTACCTGTTATAGGACTTTTAGAGAGATATGGTCTTCGTGAAAGAGCAGCTTATTTAATTAGTAAACTTAAGTCTGCCACTGTAGGAAAATTAACATCACTATACTTAGTAATAAGAACAATTGCAGCAATGTTTGGTATAAGAATAGGAGGTCATGTTCAATTCATAAGACCACTTGTATTACCAATGGCAATGGGCGCTGGAGAAAATAGATATGGAGAAATTGATAAGGAAGACATTGAAACCATAAAAGGTCTTGAAGGTTCTGTTGAAAATTATGGTAATTTCTTTGGCCAGAATTTCTTTGTTGCATCTAGTGGAGTTCTTTTAGTTGTTGGTGTTATGAAGGAACAAGGCTATATAGTTGAAGCGGTGGATGTTGCTAAAGCTTCATTGCCTATTGCATTAGCTATAATGATTATAGGTACTATACAATTTCTATACTATGATAAAAAATTTGATAAAAAATATAAATCACAAATAAAATCTCAAGATGATAAAGAATAGATTAGGAGGGTGAAATTATGTTAAAAGATTCGTTAACAGAGATAATGTATATTTTAATTGGTATGGTCTGCTTTTTTTCAGTATATGTAACTATAAAAGATAAAAACCACCCTTCAAAACTTCCTACTGCATTTTTTTGGGGCATTTTGGGATTTATCTTCACATTTAGCAGGATTGGACTCCTATGGGGCAATAAAGATATATTTATAAATGATACAATCATAGGGTATCTTGTTTTATTAATGTCTATAATTTCAGCACTTAAACTTGTAAAATATAATAAGTTTAGTGAATCATCTAAAGAGTTTAAAGAAAAAGCGGCTAACTTAATAGGAAATAAGATATTTATACCTGCATTAGCTCTTGCAATAGTTGCTTTTATTGTGGCACAATTTTGGACAAAACAGATTGGGTCATTTGTAGCTTTAGGAGTTTCAGTTGTAGTTGCCTCAATACTTGGACTTGTAATTACCAAAGGAAAGAGTAGTGAAATGGCTGAAGATGGTAGAAGACTCCTTGAAATTGTAGGGCCTGTAAGTATTCTTCCACAACTTCTTGCAGCACTTGGTTCTGTTTTCACAGTAGCTGGAGTTGGAGATGTAATTGCTAATGGAATAAAGACAGTTATTCCACAGGGAAATATACTTCTTGGAGTTATTGCATACTGTGTGGGAATGGTAGTATTCACTATGATTATGGGTAATGGATTTGCAGCATTTGCGGTTATAACTGCAGGTATTGGAGTACCATTTGTATTTGCTCAAGGTGCAAATCCAGCCATAGCTTCAACTCTTGCACTTAGCGCAGGATTTTGTGGAACACTATTAACTCCTATGGCTGCAAATTTTAATATAGTTCCAACAGCTATACTTGAAATAGAAGATGAAAAATATGGACTTATTAAGTATCAAGCTCCGGTAGCAATAGTAATGCTTATTATTCACATCATTTTAATGTATTTTTGGGCTTTTTAAGATTATAGCAATTTAATTTTCTTTGGTTATATTTTTGGAGGTGAATGGAATGAAAGTATTAATAACAGGATTTGACCCATTTGGAGGAGAGAAAGTAAATCCATCCTTTGAAGCAGTTAGAAGAATTAAAGATGAAGTATCAGGTGCTGAAGTTATAAAAGCACAAATACCAACAGTATTTAAAAAATCCATTGAAGAAGTTGAAAGATTAATTATTGATAATAAACCTGATATAGTTATTTGTGTTGGGCAAGCGGGCGGAAGATTCGATATATCAGTTGAAAGAATTGCAATAAACATTGACGACGCACGTATTGAAGATAATGAAGGAAACCAACCTATTGATAAAAAAGTTTTTGAAGATGGAGAAAATGCTTATTTCTCAAATCTACCTATAAAGGCAATGGTATCAGAGATGAAGGATAATAATATTCCAGCATCTTTGTCTAACACAGCAGGGACTTTTGTTTGTAACCATATAATGTATGGATTACTTTATTTAATAAATAAAAAGTATCAAAACATAAGAGGTGGATTTATTCATGTTCCTTATATTACTGAACAGGTTATAACAAAACCAAATACACCATTTATGGATCTTGATAAAATTGCCGAAGGGTTGACCTTTGCATTAAAAGCAGCAGTAGAGAATGACAAAGATCTAAATATTACACTAGGAAGAATATGTTAGGAGGTGATTGCGTGACAAAAAAAGTTTTTGTTTATGGAAGCTTAATGGAGAATTTTTTTAACTATGATAAATATCTTGTAGGAAAGGTATTAAAGAGGCAACCTGCAAAGGTAAGAGGTAAGCTTTATCACTTAGTTAATAAAGGATATCCAGCAATGATAAAAGGAAACGATGTTGTATATGGTGAACTAATTGAAGTTGCAGATTGGGAAAATAATGTTAAGGATTTAGATGACTTAGAAAATTACTATGGAGAAGGAAATCCTAATAATGAGTATAACAGAGTATTAATTGAAGTAGAAGTTTTAGAGGATAATTCTAAGGAAGTCGCTTTCACATATATGTATAATTGTAAAGAGGAGCAAGAGTTAAAAAATGAATTATATCTTCCTAATGGAAATTGGAGATTATACAAGGAAACCACAGATAATTAATATTTAGACTGAACCTAGAGCATTTTAGGTTCAGTTTTTTGTATAGACTAAAATTTAACATAATTGTGCGAAATTCTCCCTTGTTCTATAAGCGGGAGATGAATAGCACTTGCCGATAGACAACAAGTATGACAAACTATGATCAGTTATATTAGCTGAAAGGTAGTGTTATCGATTAGTATTAGCTATAAAGTATAGAAGAGAAGTTATTGTATTATAATAATTGGTGATATGACTATAGATATACTTAAAAATATATAGAAAATCAAGGTGTGAAATGAGGTGATTATGTGTTAAAAGCTTATAAATATAGAATTTATCCCAATATAAAACAACAAATATATTTAACTAAAACCTTTGGTTGTACTAGGTTTATCTATAACAAAATGTTGGCTGATAAGATAGAACACTATAAAAATACTGGAGAAATGCTAAGGAATACTCCATCACAATATAAATCTGAATTTGAGTGGCTAAAAGAAGTTGATAGTTTAGCATTAGCAAATGCTCAATTAAACTTAGAAAAGGCATATAAAAACTTTTTTAGAGATAAATCAGTAGGATTTCCAAAGTTCAAAAGTAAGAAAAGTAACTATCATAGTTTTACTACAAATAATCAAAAGGGAACTGTATATATAGAAGACGGACACATCAAAATTCCTAAGTTAAAATCTATGATTAAGATAAAAGAACATAGAAAACTAAACGGTCTTATCAAGAGTTGCACCATCTCAAAAACTCCAAGTGGAAAATACTATATATCAATTTTAGCTGATACAGAGAATATAAAATTACAGAAAATCGATGCAAAGATAGGTGTTGATGTTGGCTTAAAGGATTTTGCAATATGTTCTAATGGTCATAAAGAGCCTAATCCTAAATGGTTTAGAAAATTTGAATTAAGGTTAGCAAAGTTACAAAGGGACTTATCAAGGAAACAAAAAGGTAGTAATAATAGAAAGAAAGCTAGGCTCAAGGTGGCTAAACTACATGAGAAAATATCTAATCAGAGAAAAGACTTCTTGCACAAGTTCTCAACTAAACTTATTAGAGAAAACCAATCTATAGTTATTGAGAACTTGAAAGTAAAGAATATGATGAAAAATGAAAAATTAGCTAAAGTGATATGTGAAGTAAGTTGGTCAGAATTTAGAGTAATGTTAGAGTATAAATCGGATTGGTATGGGAGAGAACTTATAATAGCTCCTAGCAATTATGCTAGTTCTCAATTATGTTCTGAATGTGGCTATAAAAATACAGAAGTAAAGAACCTGGCACTAAGAAATTGGACTTGTCCGAAATGTGGAACACAACACGACAGAGACATAAACGCAAGTAAAAATCTACTGAAATTAGCAATATAATTTTGGTAATAAATGAGGTTGGAACAACCTTAATAGCTTGGGTAAACTTGGCACATTAGTGCTATTGACCAAGAAGCTCCCCCTCTTTAGGTGGAGAGTAGTTCACTAATTTTAGTTGGCAATATTATTAATACATATGATAAAACACTAAACTATTATTTAAAATTATTAGTGAGGCGATATTATGTACGAGAGTTTTTTTGATAATGGCAGACAATCATTTATGAGAAATTATTTTTTAAACGAACTTAGTAAAATAGGTAAAATTGAAAAGTATAAGAAAAATGAAATAATAGATATAGAAGATAATGTAGGGATAGTTGTAAAAGGAGTAGTGAAACAAAATATAATTAGCCTAAAGGGCAATGAAAAACTATTATATCTAATAAGACCAGGTGAAATCTTAGGAGAAATGAAATATTTCTGTGGAGGAAAGGAGTATATAGTTACGATAGCCAAGGAAGATTCCCAGATAGCTATAATTAATAGAGATATTCTGGAAATAGAATTGAGTAAGAATCCAGAAGTTTATAGACACTTTATTCATAGTATGACGAGAAAGTTTAGAATAGTAATGCTTCAGCTTACAAACAATACATTTAATGATTCAATAGGAAAAATCGCAGATGCCCTACTTAGATTGTCGGCTTGTGCGGAGGCTGATTTAAAGGAAAGAACCAGTGTAAATATGATATATACTCATCAAGAGCTAGCTAATAATATTGGATGTTCTAGAATAACAGTCACTAGATGTCTAAAAAAATTTCAAGATGAAGGAATTATAAGTTATGAAAATAAAAATATTATAATTAATAAACCAAATAGTTTAAAGGAATATATTAATACAGTTGTAGAAGAATAAAATTATGTAGAATAGTTGTCCACATTGATTTAAAAAATTTATCCCCATTGTTGATAAAAAACAATCAGCAATGGGGATTATTTTGTTTTAGTGTGAAAGAAGAACTAAATCTACCACTGTCAGAAAGAGGGTTTAAAGATGCTAAACAAGCTATAAAGTGCCTAATCTATGCAAAAGATAGTATCTAAATTTTTTTGTCCTTCATTGGTTATGGTTAATGACCTTGAATTAGGATTTTGAGCAATCCATTCTTTTTCTAGAAAAAGTAGGTATAAGGCATTTCCTAAACTTCCAGATAAATGATACTGCCTTTCACTCCAATCTATACAAGAGGTACAAAAGTTTCTTTTTTTACATCTTAAACTATTGATATCAATCCCTAAGTTATTAAAAAAACTTTCTCCTTCTAATGTTAAAGTTAATTCCGAATTTCCATCTAGTATATATTTTTTCTGTATTAAGAAGTTAAAGATTTGTACACCTAGTTCACCAGCAATATGGTCGTAACAGGTTCTGGATTGTTTTAATTTTTTTATTTCATTACTTTGATTAAAAGATTTAATTTCTTTTCGAGGAGCAATAGACATAAAGTTTTCTATAATGGCGGCTATTTCTTTTTTCTTTAATCGATAATATCTAAATCGACCAGTTTTATTTGATTCTACCCAATCTAACTCTAAAAATTTAGCTAAATGATATGAAGTAGTATTAGGCTTCACTTTAGCATATTTAGAAATTTCATTTACTGTATAAAACCTACCGTCCATTAGAAACGTTAATATATCCACTCTAGATTGATCTGCTAAAATTTTTGTTACTTTAACAATATCCGGTACCCCTGATGACATAAGTATCCCTCCTTGTGAGTTTATTATAATATGTCCATATCTCAATGACCATAGATATATTTAGAATATATAATAGTTTTTATATAGATAATATAGGAGGAGTAAGGATGAAAAAACAGAGTACAATAGTTTTACCATATGCTTGGGATGCAATGAGTGCTAGAATTTTTGAGAGAAAAGGATTTGGATATATTGCTACAACTAGTGCAGGTATTGCATTATCCTGTGGCTATGAAGATGGAGAGAAAATTCCTGTAGATAACATGTTAGAAACAGTGAAAAATATTATAAACGCGGTAGAGATTCCTGTTATTGTTGATATTGAATCAGGGTATGGTGATTCTGTTGAGAAAGTATTAGAAATAGTGAAAACACTTATTTCATTTGGAGCAGCAGGAATTAATATTGAAGATGGTACTAATAAGTTAGAACAACCATTACACAGTATTGAACTTCAAGTAGAAAAAATTAAAGCAATAAGAAAGTATGTTAATCAGCAAAACAAGTCATTTATCATAAATGGTAGAACAGATGTCTACTGGTTAGGAATCAATGATTATAAAGAAGCATTAAATCGATCAATTTTATATTATGAAGCAGGAGCAGATAACATATTCATTCCAGGTGTTTCAACTTATGAATTGATTTTAAGGTTAAAGAAAGATTTACCTTGTCCGTTGAATATTTTATTAGTAAAAGAAACACCTTCATTAGAAGAGCTATCTGATATGGGAGTTGAAGTATTAAGTTTAGGTTCAGCACAATACAGGGCAACTGTTTCCAATTTAGAAAATACTTGTGACCACATAGTAAATCATCAAAATTTAAAAACAATTACAGAGGAAGTTATTTCTTATAAGGATATTTCCAACTATGTAAAGGTAGGTAAATAAAGAATAATATCGAAGAACTAATGAAGAAAAGAGAGAAGAACAGGAAAAAAAGCCTGATTTTCTCTCTTACTTTTAAGCGAATAACTATATATTATTATCCGAAAAGGGCTAAGAGTACTCCAGCAGCAACTGCTGAACCTATAACTCCTGCTACATTAGGACCCATTGCATGCATAAGAAGATAATTTGAAGTATTTGCCTTTTGACCTTCAATCTGAGAAACTCTTGCAGCCATTGGAACTGCTGAAACTCCGGCAGAACCTATGAGAGGATTGATTTTTCCACCAGATAAAAAGCACATGAGTTTTCCTAAAAGCAAACCACCTATTGTACTGAATGCAAATGCAAGAAGTCCAAGAGCTATAATTTTTAAGGTCTCCGGTGTTAAGAATGTCTCTGCTTTAGCAGTGGCTCCTACTGTAGTGCCAAGAAAAATTGTAACTATATTAATCAATTCATTTTGCGCTGTAGTAGAAAGCCTTTCAACAACGCCAGACTCTCTAAATAGATTTCCCATCATTAACATTCCTATAAGAGGCGCTACAGAAGGAAGCAATAAAATTGTAAGTACCGTTACAACTATAGGAAACACTATCTTTTCAACTTTAGATACTTCTCTAAGTTGTTCCATTTTTACCTCCCTCTCCTTTTGTGTAGTGAGTAACTTCATTAAAGGAGGTTGTATAAGAGGAATTAGAGCCATATAAGAATAGGCAGCAATTGCTATCGCTGGCAGTAATTCTGGAGCGAGTCTTGTTGTTAAATATATTGCTGTAGGACCATCTGCACCTCCAATAATACCTATTGAAGATGCAGCTTGAGGGGAAAAACCTAGTGCAATTGCGATAATAAAAGCCATAACAACACCGAATTGAGCAGCCGCGCCTAAAAACAAACTTGAGGGTCTAGCAATAAGAGGGCCAAAGTCTGTCATTGCACCAATCCCTAGAAATATTAAAGAAGGATAAATTCCTAGTTTAACACCTAAATATAAATAATAAAGTAATCCTCCTGGCTCCGAAGAATTTGCCAATGGACCAGACATTATACCTGTAGATGGTAAATTAGCTAGGAGAACCCCAAAGGATATAGGTAAAAGTAAAAGAGGTTCAAATTCCTTTTTGATTGCTAGATATATCAACACAAAAGCGATAAGAATCATTACTAACTGTTGCCATGTTAGTGCTGCGAAACCGGATTCATTTAGCAATTTTACAATTGTATCTTTAAATGAAAAAGACATATATATCCCCCTCCCTACTATTCAATCACGGCAAGAACATCATTTGTATTCACAGAAGCTCCCTTTATAACTTGGATTTCTTTAATAATTCCATCCCTAGGGGCTGTAATTTCATTTTCCATTTTCATAGCTTCAAGTATAAATAAAGTATCACCTTTTTTAGCACTATACCCTGGACTTACTTTTATATCTATGATTGTGCCAGGCATTGGACATTTTAATAATTCACTAGGCATACTTGTCTCTTTAGTTGACTTTTGTGTATTATTGTCAGTGACTTCTTTTCCAGTACTGTCTATTACCTCAACTTCATATTTTTTGTTATTAACAGTAACGATATATTTCATTTCAGTGTTACCCCCTATAAGATAATAATGTAATTTATAAATCAAGTGGTTTTATGGATTTTATTTTAAGTGACTTTAAAGGAATGCTAGAGATATGGCTTATTGAGGCCATAATAATCGCAACAGTTTTTTCATCAACATTTGAGAAATCAATTCCAGTAGTTGATAAGTCTAGAGTGTTTTTATCTGGAGTAATGATATTTGAGGCTTTTTTATCTTTAAGAGAATTGAAGAAACTGGATTGTAAACTTAAAAAAAGACTTAATGCTATAAGAACAATAAAAACTATGGCCATAACAAATAAAGCCACTAATATGCTCTCATATACTGACATAAGAATCCCCCTTTCCACATGTAAACCTTTAATTGATTTACTTTACAATTAAGCATGAAGCAGTAAAAGCTTATTATATTTTTTAAAATATTGATGTGATTCAAATAATGAACCATCGGTTTAATATATTTATATGCTCATATATGGAAAATATATTTTTTATATAAAAATAAAATAATCAAATATATTCACATAATTTGGAGTTTATATATTAACATCAGAGTTTTAATTCCTTATATAGATATTGATTGTAAATTATTCCATATTAGAGTAAACTATCATATATCAAGATTTTTAATAATATATGTGCAGATTAAAAGGGGGAGTAAAGAAAGCAATGTCAAAAGAACAAAATAACATAAACAATAGTTTAGATAAGGCATTAGAGCTTTTAAAGTATTTTACTATGGAATGTCCTGTTAGAGGATTAAGTGAAATTAGTAGAGATTCATCCATTCCTAAAGCTACGGTTTATAGATTATTTAATACTTTTGAAAAAAATGGATTCTTACAAAAGGTTGATATACAGGGAAAGCAAAATCAATATAGATTAGGCATGAGATTTTTTGAGTTAGGAATGATTGTTTCTGAATCAATGGAATTAAAAGAAATAGCCATTCCATTTATGGAGAAATTAAGGGATTTGCTTAATGAAGATGTTCAATTAGCTGTACGAGAAGATAACCATGCCATATATATTGAAAAATTAACTTGTGATCATCCTGTAAGATTGTTTACAAGGGTAGGAAGGGCAGCGCCTTTAAGTGCTGGAGCTTGTGCAAGGGCCATATTATCTTTCTTAGATAATGAGGATATAAATGAAATTTTAAACAAGGAAAAATTTATAAAATATACAGAAATCACCATTGTCAATAAAGAAGAATTATGGAAGAAGATAGAGGAAAGTAGAAGTCAAGGCTATACTATTAGCTTTGGAGAATTAGAACCTCAGACTGTTTCAGTAGGAGTACCTATATTCGATTATTATGGAAAAGTTGTAGCCTCTATTAGTGTTGCAGGACCGGAGCAAAGGTTTAATAATAATTCATTGCCTTTGATTATAAAAGAAACAAAGAGAACTGCTAAAGAAATATCTAAGACTTTAGGCTATAATCTCGAATAAAAGTTTAATGAATAATTTGTAACTTTAAAATATCTAAAGAGCTAAAAATAAGTTAGCTCTTTTTTTTTATGTAAATTATTAGAATTTAGTGAATATTTTCCTATTGTAATATCATAAGCATAAATAAACCATCGGTTTAATATTTAAAAAGATGATTATTAAGGGGGGTTAAAATGCTTAAGGTTGATTTAAACAGTGACTTGGGAGAAAGCTTTGGAAATTACAAAATAGGATTAGATGAAGAAGTAATAAAATATGTTACTTCAGTGAATATTGCTTGTGGATGGCATGCTGGAGATCCAGAGGTTATGGAAAAGACTATTAAAATAGCAAAAGAAAATGGAGTGGCAGTAGGGGCTCATCCTGGTTTCCTAGATTTAATGGGATTTGGAAGGAGAAATCTTTCAGTAAATCCTGGTGAGATGAAAGCTTATGTAAAATATCAATTAGGAGCACTTATGGCATTTGCAAAGGCTAAAGATGAGAAAATACAACATGTAAAACCCCATGGAGCTATGTATAATATGGCTGCAAAAGATTGGGCGTTGGCAATAGCAATAGCTGAAGCTATATATGAAGTGGACAAGGATATTATTTTATTAGGGCTTGCTAATAGTGAGTTAATTAAAGCAGGAGAACATGTAGGTTTAAAAGTTGCCAATGAGGTATTTGCTGATAGGGCATATAATGCTGATGGAACCTTAGTGGCAAGATCAAAAGAAGGTGCTGTTATTCATAATGCTGATATTGCTTTATCAAGAGTTATAAAAATGATAAGAGAAGGAAAAGTTACAGCTATAACTGGTGAGGACGTTGAGATAAATGCTCAGTCAATATGCGTTCATGGGGATAATCCAGAAGCTGTGGAATTTGTTAAAAAGATCAAAACAAAGCTTCAAGATGAAGGTATTGAGGTAACTGCAATTTCAAATTTTGTTAAATAGGGGGAGTGTTCATGAAGACAGAACGGGATAAAGTAGCGAAGGATTTAAAGCCAAAATTTAATAACACAAGTATTCTTATAGGTGCGGCATTTATTATGGCAACCTCAGCTATAGGACCAGGTTTTTTAACTCAAACAGCCCAATTTACTGAACAATTTGCTGCAAATTTTGCTTTTGTAATATTAATCTCCATTATATTTAATGTAGGCGCCCAAGTAAATGTATGGAGGATTATTGGTGTATCAGGTATGAGGGGACAGGATATTGCAAATAAGGTTTTACCTGGACTTGGGTATTTTATTGCTGTAATTGTTGCACTAGGAGGACTAGCTTTTAATATTGGAAATGTTGGTGGTGCAGCTTTAGGATTAAATGTTATTTTTGGGCTTAATATAAAATATGGCATTATTATTTGCGGAATTATAGCAAGTATGATTTTTTTATCTAAGGAAGCAGGCGCATTAGTAGATAAATTCACACAGATCCTAGGAGTGTTGATGATTATAATTGTAACTTATGTGGCAATTAAAACTCAACCTCCTGCGGGAGAAGCATTGATTAGAAGCGTTGCCCCAGAGAACCCTAAATTGCTGCTATTTCCTATCATTACACTGCTTGGCGGAACAGTAGGTGGATATATTACATTTTCAGGTGGACACAGATTAATTGATGCAGGAATTACAGGAATAAACAATCTAAAAGAAATTACAAAATCGGCAGTGCTCGGTATTATAATTGCATCTGTTATGAGAATCTTAGTATTCTTAGCAGTATTAGGCGTTGTAAGTAAAGGAATTGCCTTAGATCCTTCAAATCCAGCAGCTTCTGCTTTTAAAAGCGCAGCAGGAATCCTTGGATATAAATTCTTTGGTGTTGTATTATTAGCAGCAAGTATTACATCTGTAGTTGGAGCAGCTTATACATCCGTTTCCTTTTTAAAAACACTCCATCCATTTATAGAGAAATATGAAAAGCATTTCATTATGGGATTTATTATTTTCTCTACCATTACTATGGCTATTATAGGACAACCAGTAAAGTTACTTGTCCTAGCGGGTTCTCTTAATGGATTAATATTACCAATTACCGTAGGTGCAATATTAATAGCTTCTAAGAGAAAAGATATTGTGGGAGAATATGAACATCCTACTTGGTTGTTATTGTTTGGAATATTGATAGTTGTTATTGCTGGATATGCGGGAGTAATGTCTTTATCAAATATATTTTAAAAGATAAATAGTTAGGAGGGAATAAGATGTATACGAAAACAAAGTATTTAACAGCAGGAGATAAAGCTTTAACAATTGAATATGGAGATGAAATATCAGAGGATATAAGCAGTAAGGTAAGATCCATGATGGTTGCCTTGGAATCAAATACAATTGAAGGAGTTATAGAAATTGTCCCTACCTATCGCTCTTTAATGATTCATTATGATGCTTTAATTATAGGATATGATGATTTAGTAAAGGAATTAAAGTTATTGGAAGAGAAACTTGAGGATATTTCTTTGCCAGAGCCTGAGGTTATTGAAATACCTACAGTATATGGAGAGGAATACGGACCAGATATTGAAAATGTTGCTCACCATAATGGAATAACTGTAGAGGAAGTGATAAGAATACACAGTTCAAAGGAATATCTTATTTATATGTTAGGTTTTACGCCAGGATTTCCATATCTAGGAGGTATGGATGAAAAAGTTTCTACACCAAGATTAAAAGAGCCAAGGACAAAAATTAATAAAGGATCTGTAGGAATTGCAGGAAGTCAAACAGGAATATATCCCATTGATAGTCCAGGGGGATGGCAGTTAATAGGAAGAACTCCCTTAAAACTTTATGAACCCAACAGAGAAGTACCAATACTTTTAAAAGCAGGTAACTATATTAAATTTGTACCTATTTCTAAAAATCAGTATAAAACCATAGAGAAAGCTATAAATAATGGAACTTACAAATATAAGACTTACATCAAAGAAGGGGGGAAGAGGGGAAAATGGGAGAGATAAAAATCAAGAATCATGGACTTATGACATTGATACAAGACAATGGAAGATATGGTTATCAGCAATTTGGTGTTCCTGTTTCAGGTGTTATGGATAGCTTTTCTCATAGAGTAGCTAATATTTTATTAGGAAATGATGAAAATGAAGCCCTCTTAGAAGTAACTATACTAGGACCCGAAATAGAATTTATGGACGACTCTTTAATTGCTATTACAGGAGGAGACCTAGACCCGGTTTTAAATGGTGAACCCATATCTATGTGGGAAAGTGTATATGTAAAAAGAGGAGATATATTAGCTTTTGACGGTATTAAAAACGGATGTAGAACCTATATAGCATTTGCAGGCGGTATACAAGTAGAAAAAGTTATGGGGAGCAGGTCTACCTATGTTAAGGCTAAAATTGGAGGACTTAATGGAGAGGGTTTAAAATCAGGAGATGTTTTAAAAATAAGAGAATTAGAAAAGGGGACAACTTCTACTAAATATAGAAAATTGCCTAATGAATATATTCCTACTTATTCAAAGGATTTGGAAGTAAGAGTTGTTTTAGGACCTCAAGATGACTATTTTACTCAAAAGGGATTGGAAAAATTTTTATCTACTCCATACAAGGTTACTAATGAATGTGATCGTATGGGATATAGGCTAGAAGGAGAAGTAATTGAGCACATCAATAGCGGAGATATTATATCCGATGGTATTAATTTTGGTGCTATCCAAATTCCAAGTCATGGACAGCCAATTATTATGATGTCAGATAGACAAACCATTGGAGGATATGCAAAAATTGCAAATGTTATTTCTATAGATCTTCCTAAAATAGCACAAGCCAAACCTGGCGATTCTATTAGATTTAAAAAAGTAAGTATTTATGAAGCTCAAGAATTACTTAAAAAGACGGAAGAAAGTATTAATACTATAAAAAAAACCTGCATTAATAAAAATATTATTAAGACTAGTGAAATTCTATTAAGAATAAACGGTGAAGAATATAATGTAAAAGTCGAAGAGTTAAGATAAATATTAATATTAATAATAAAGGTAGAGTTTAGATAAGGAGAATTTAAACTCTACCCTTTTTATTGTTTTGTATTAAGTGCTTCATGAAATATATAAAAGAATTTTATATATTATTTATTTTAAACATTGAAAACGACACTGGTGTCGTTTATAATGGTACATAATGTGGCTAAAGAATTATATTGTAGCTTATTTTGAGATTAAATAAAATAATTTAGAATTTTGAGTTTTAGCCTTTAGTAAAAGCATGTAAAAAGGAGGTGAAGCCAGTTTGTCACCAAAAGTAAGCGATGAGTATAAAAAGGAAAAGAAAATTCAATTATTGCAGGCGGGGAGAGAAGTATTTATTAAAAAAGGATATATACATGCTACAATGCAAGATATTATGGATGAAGCGGGAGTGTCAAGAGGAGCACTTTATGCCTATTTTAATAATATTGATCATGTTTTTATGGAAGTTCTTAAATTTGATGATGAGGAAATATCATATTTTTTTGAACCAGATAGTGAATCTTTGCTATGGAGTCAATTAACTAAATGGATAAAGAATCAACAAAAAAGCATAGAGACAATTAATAATTCTCTTGTACTTGCTAGAGCAGAATTTTTTCTATCATCAAATTATATGAAAGATAAGGATAATTTTCCCTATATAAAAGAACGTTATGAGATGACCGTGAGAGCTATAAGTACTGTTATTCGAAAGGGAACAGATAGAGGGGAGTTTCAGCCTCGCATATCTCCAGAGTCTATATCACGTTATTTTATATCCTACTTGAATGGCTTAATGTTAGATACGTTTCAACTGGGACCAGAGGTAACAAATGTTCAGGAACAACTTACAGCTTTGATTTTTTCGTTAGAAGAAATGCTTTGCCCCATAAAATAAGAATGATTATATAGAGGAGTGATTGATATGCTATTCGAATCTTCAAAAATCAAGTTTAGAAAAATGACTTCAGATGATACAGAACTTTATCATAAATGGAGAAATGATATGGAAGTCATGATGTCTACCAATCCTTTTTTAGATATATACCATGTAGAAGAGACAAGAGAATTTGTAAATCAAGTTATATTAGGCTCTAACTCTTCTAAAAGTTACATAATTCTTGAAAGGAAAACAGAAACACCAATAGGGATTATCTCATTAATAAACATTGATTATAAAAATCGCAATGCTGAATGTATAATTGATATTGGAGAGAAGGATTACTGGGGGAAGGGGTATGCTACGGAGTCAATGAGATTGTTACTTGATTATGGATTTCTTGAAATGAACCTACACAGGGTATACCTAAGGGTGTTTTCTTTTAATGAAAAAGCCATAAAATTATATGGAAAAATAGGACTTCAATACGAGGGAAAGTCTCGACAGAGTTTATTTAGAGAAGGTATTTGGCATGACATTATTCATATGGGTATTCTAAAGGAGGAATATATAAAAGAAAGATAATTATTTATAATATATATTTGGAGGAAGTCACATATTTAGAATGGAGGACAATGATGAATCTATCAGATATTCAAAAAAAGATAAATAAATTTACTGAAGATAAACTTATAAATTCACGAGTTGATGTTAGAATAATCGATTTAGCTTCAGAAGTAGGTGAATTATCAAAAGAAGTATTAAAAGGAACTGATTATGGTAATAAACAATTTAATATAACAAAAGATTGGGAGAGCGAGCTTGGAGATGTTCTATTCTCCCTTATTTGCATTGCAAATGAAACTAGTACTAATTTAGAAGATTGTTTAAATTGTGTTCTTGATAAATATGAAAAAAGATTTGAAAGTAAAGGTGATTTAAGTTCTGGAAAATAGAAATTAGCATGAAAGAGTTATTTATAAGACCTGCTATTGACTTGTACCTTATAGACACCCTATTGAATGAAGATCATAAAAGGTATCTTGAATATATGTAATAATATTCAAGATGCCCTAATTACTTCTTAAATGTATAGGTATAAATTATTTGATCTGCAGATGTATTTGGATATACTATAAAAGCTAATTTATTATCCTTGCTCCAAGCAATTGAGTTAATGTTACCCTTTATTTCAAATATTTTATTTAATTTTAATTCTTCTTTATTGATATGAATTAAAGAAATATTTGATGTACTAAAATTAGAGGTAACAAGAGCTAATGTAGTTTCATCAGCATTAAGTTGAAAATCAATATTTTTTGCTTCTGTTATAGGGAGAATTTTTTTATCTTTTAAAGTATATTTGAATAAAGTCATATTACCATTGGATGCGGCAGCTGAGAAAATAATTGTATCATTATTAATAATATTAAAATCATATATATAGTCAAAAGTAAAAAGCTTTTGCAGTGATAGGTCTTTAGAACTTATAACATAAATAGAAGTATTATTTTTAGAAGAATCCATATCTAAAAAATAATATCTGCTTCCGTCTTTTGATACTTTAAATTTATACATGTTGTTTAATACTTTGTAGTCATCTTCCTTTATTAAGCTTTTTTTTGATTTATCACTAAGGGAATATACAAACAACTGATTTTTACTACTGTATAAAAAACCGCTCCCGTCTGGTAACCAATCTATAAACTCTATACTTGAATCAATAGATGTATAGGTCTTATTTTTTATAGAATATAGATAAATACTTGGAGAAGAGGATTGGTTATTATAGTTATTATAAAATACCACATTATCTCCGAAGGGAGCCATGCTAAAATTTAATGATTTATTATTAGAACAAAGCCGTTGTATTTCTTCATTTTCAATGGAAAGAGTACTTAACTCTATACCTTTTGTATTTCCATAATCTAATGAAAATAATAGTTTGTTATTGCTCATCCAACTTAAGTTATCTATTTTAACATTTTTAATGGGGGTAATAGTTTTGTTTTCGATAGATATATTGGAAGTTTGTAAAGTTATATCATTTGCATTAAAAGGAAGTTCATTTAAAATTATAGTTTTATAGGAATATAAATAACTTTTATAAAAAACTATACAAGCATATAATATAATCAATATAGTAATTGAAATTACTATATATTTACCTTTAATATTAATCTTCTTCATAATAAATCCCTCTTTATATTTTCCCTTCTGGAATCAAAATAGTTGCCTTAGTACCAACCTTTAATTCGCTTTGAATTAAAATATCGCCATTATGTTTTTCTAATATAGACTTAACTATGCTCAGTCCTAAGCCATTACTACCTTGTTCTCTAGACTCATTTCTTGAAACTCTATAGAAGGGATTAAATATGTTTTCCAAATCCTCATCACTTATGCCACGCCCTTTATCTTCTATTACTACACTCACCATATTATCAATAATAGAAGTGGATATTTTAATTTGAGAGTTTACATCTCCATATTTGATAGAATTGTCGATTATATTAATAAATACTTCTTTAATTTTATCTCCATTTCCATAAATCATAAGATTAGGTTCCAAAGATAAATTAATATTCATATTATATCTTTTAGCTTTTATTAGCATTTCTTCGCAGGTTTGCTTTAGGATTGGAGATATATTTATTAAATCAAAGTGATAAGAAAAATCCATTGAATTAGTTTTAGAGAGCTCTAAAAGTTCTATTACCATTCTATTAAGCCTATTACCCTCAGATATAATTCGAGAGGTAGCTCTATCAAAAAAATCTTTATCACTAAATTCATTATCCTTTAATATTTCGCTATAGCCAACAATTGTAGTTAATGGAGTTTTTAGCTCATGAGTGACATTATCGAAAAATTTTTTTTGTTGAGAAGAGAGTTCTTTAAGGGCATCTCTATCCTTACTTATAATATTAATTTGTTCCTTTATCTTATTTATCATTACATTAAAACTATAACCGAGTTTTCCTATTTCATCTTGAGATTTTATGTTTATATATGTATCCCAATTACCTTTAGATATTTCTTGAGATTTTAAGGTTAATTCTCTTATGGGCTTTGTTATTTCTTTAGAAATTAAATGTGATATAAGAACGGCTATAATAAAAATTATTATGGAAAACATTAAGATTCTACTAATAAAATCTTTGCTTCCTTTAAATAAAGTTGAATAATCCCTTGTATATTGAATTATTCCTATTGTTTCATTATTATCCGTTATTGGATAAGATAAGGATACCATGTATTTATTTTTGTTATTAATAATACTATAAGCCACAGATCCATCTTTAGCTTTGAGTAAATCCTCTGATTTTAATATTTCATATTTAGGTAAAGATTCAATTGTATTTCCGTTGCCGTCATATAATATAGTTTGTGTACCCAATCTATAGCTAAGTTCCTTAGAGAGATTAATCCCTTCAACTTTAAAGGATATTTTGTTTAATTCCATGTTGTTTAATTCAAAATATTGCTTAATATATAAGTCTAGATTTTTCTTCGTTTCAGTAATTTCTTTATCTATAACGTAGTAATTATTTTTATTTAATATTTGATAAGAATAACTAACTAGAGCTATAAGAGTAAAAAAAATTAACAGTACAAAAGATAGAGAAATCTTATGTTTTATAGAAAATTTCATTTTATCACCTTAATCCACTAATTTATAACCTATACCAAATACGGTTTCGATTATTGAGTCACTTTTATTCTCATCTAGTTTTTTTCTTATCCTTTGAATGTGAATGTCCACAGTTCTTGTATCACAAATAAAATCAATTCCCCATATATTATCCAAAAGTTGACTTCTAGAAAGAACTTTGCCTTTATTGTAGGCTAAAAATAGAAGTAAATCATATTCTTTATTGGTTAAATCAATTTTTTTATTGCTCTTCATAATTAATCTTTCATCTTCAAAAATTTCTATTTCATTATTTAGGTGTATAACTTTTTTAGTTTCCTTGTTAAAACATTTAGATGCTAGTTCAATTCGTCTAAAAAGTGCATTAATTCTAGCTAAAACCTCTCTTATATTAAAAGGTTTAGTTATGTAGTCATCTGCACCTATTTCTATACCTAAAATTTTATCAATAGGATCAGATTTAGCTGTTATTATAACTATTGGAATATTATGAGTTGAGGTTACTCTTTTACATATTTCTATACCATTCATATCCGGAAGCATTAAATCAAGAAGAATCAAATGAGGGTTAAATTCGCCAACAAGACTCAATCCCATGCTTCCATTACATGCAGTTTTAGTAATAAACCCTTCTTTAGTAAGAGCATAGGACAGCATGTCTGAAATATACTCTTCATCCTCTATAATTAAAACTTTTCTATTCATGGGAAATCTCCTTTAAAATTTTTGCTGTTCAGTTTAATTTAAATCAAGCTATACAAAATATTATAACAAAATTATTTAATAATATAGGATTTAAATAAAAGATGTTACAACATAGATACAAGTTTAAAGTAAGCTTTGAAACAATTGATATGTATACTGAAAATAAATTAAAGTGAAAATCAAATTTTAGGAGGAGTTAAGGGTGAATATATTAAAAAAGACGACAGTTAAAGGACTATTACTCTGCTTAGTATTGTCTATATTAGTTACAGGATGTTCAGAATATAATGACCCTAAAAACAATGTGCCTACAAAAGGAGAAGAAATAACCTATGAAAATACTGATAAATATAAAAAGGAATTAGCTTCAAATATTTCAGTAGATGCCAAGGTAAGTATACCCAAAGAAAAGTCAATACCTATATTATCTGTTAGTGGTATGAAGTTTAATGTAGAAAAGGCTCGTCAGTTATTTATGGAAGATATCAATGTGAAGGTAGAAAAGAGGACAGATACAGTAGGCTCTGAAAAAGTTGAAGAAACCATATATAACACTGAAGATGGCAGAAATCTTAGGGTTTCTAAAGGCCGTATGCACTATAGAACACCAGCCAGTGAGAGTATTGCAAATATATTAAATTTTGTAGATAAAGATTCTTGGGAAGCAGAAAAGGTTGGCTTTATGACACCAGAAGAGGCAATAAAAAAGGCAATATATTATTTAAAGGAACTAAATATAAACTACGATTCATCTCCAGAGATATATGCTTTAGATTATAAAACTTTTCAAGAACAACAGGATAGGCTTTTAGAAGAAGATGATTTTTCCCAGTTCTTAGTTGATGAAGGAAAGATAAAATTAAAAAATTGGAGTAAGGAAGATGAAGTTTATTATATGATATTTAAATCTAATATTGACGGGGTTCCTATCACCTCAGAATCATATACATTACAAAGTGTAGATTGGCATATGGAAGGCAGCTCAATAAAAATTATAGTATCTAAAAATGGTATTGAAGATTTCTCTATAGAAAGTTATATGTATGAGAAAATGTCTGTAAAGGATGAAGACCCAAGTTTAATATCTATTGATGAAGCTTTAGATAAGTTAAAGAGCAAATACGATAATGTGATATCAAATGATGATTTTAAGGTTACGGACATTAAGTTGCAGTATGTTCCAACAATTATAAAAAATAAACGTACAGAATTTGAGCTATATCCTACCTGGTGTTTTAAGGTTGAGCAGAGCGGAATTGATGAAAAGATTAATGAAGAATTTACACATACATTTACAGTATTAATAAATGGGGTTACCGGTGAAGAAATCATTTAAGGAGAAATTTATAATGAATACTTTATTGATGGATATAAGGCGTAGTTTTTTATCTGTAGGATTTATAACATCAGTTATTGGAACTTGCCTTATATACTTTCTAGGAGATTGGATAGATATCTTATGGGGACGAAGCGATGTTCTAACATATTTCTTTGTGTCTATTAGTATTGGTAGAGTTATTCAATTTACTATTTTACTTTCTGCATTGCCATATACAATTAGTTTTTGTACTGACTGGAATAGTAAATATATTAGACCTTGTATTATGCGTACTGGCGTAAATAAATATGGATGGTCTAAGGTAGTATCTTGCTACTTATCAGGAACAATGTCTGTAGCTTTAGGATCATGGCTGTTTATAATTTTACTTATGTTTAAATTTCCATTAGTATCTACTTCAAGTCAATACTATGAAGCTTGTAAGAATACTATGTTTGGAAAATTTTTGATCGACGGAAGACATATACTTTATTTTGCTTTTCGAATACATCTTTTAGTTATGGCATGCGGCTTTTTCTCTGTGGTTGGTCTTTATATATCTACTTATTTGCCAAATAAATTTGTAGCATTAACGTCACCTTTTATAGTATATTATTTTTTATCTCAATTGGGACATGAACTGGATTTACCTTGGTACTTATGTGTAGATCTTATTATTAAGGGAAACTTTCAGTTGGGTGGAGATCTTGTAAACATTATTTACTCCACATTATTATTTGCAATTTTGACTATATTTACAGGATTTTTATTTGTAAAAGGAGTAAGAAGGAGAGTATCAAATGGATAGAATTAGAAAAAATTTTCTTGTTTCTATAAACAATATAAGAAAATGGGCTACTAATCCTCGCATATATGTTCTGTTCATTTTAATTACTATGTTTCTATGGTCATCTATAAGGCCCATATTAAGTTTTTCAGAGGAGATGGGAATTCGTGTAACACCATGGGTATTTCCTCATTTGGCTAGCAGCTTTGTAGGGCAGCTTATATTGATGCTAGGAGTTGTTTTGTTGTTTTGTGATGCACCTTTCATTGATGAAGGTCAACCTTACTTTTTAATACGTAGTGGTAGATATATCTGGGGTATGGGACAAGTTCTTTATATTATGATTGGGATGGTAATATATCTTTTAATAGTAAATTTTATAAGTATATTAATTCTCATGCCTAATATATTTCTTTCTACTGGTTGGGGAAAGATATTAGGAACATTAGCAGAGAATCCTGATGTAAGTGTATATGTTTCTAAAAGAATATTACTTTCATATACGCCATTAAAGGCATTTTTATTAAGTTTTATATTGGAGTGGTGTGCAGGCACAACTTTAGCATTATTAATGTTTGTAATTAATGTATGTCTAAATCGTGCTGTAGGGGCTACTATAGCATCATTAATAATATTACTTGATTATGCTATATACAGTAATTTTCCCTCAGTTAGGTTTTTTTATTTTTCACCTGTGTCCTTATCAAAGCTTACATTGATTGATTCGAAGGGGATATCAAACTATCCAAGCAATGAATATGCGTATATTTTCTTTATTATAACTATTATAGTGCTAAGTATAATAAGCATTTTATCTGTACGTAAGAAAGATATACAAGTACAGCCAGTAGTTTAGTAGAAAGCTCTATAGCAATTAATATTATTCTATAAATGGTATATAAAGTTAAGTGAATTTTAAAAATGCTAGCAATATGTTTTGCATGAAGGGAGGAGGTTGCTATGGGAAAGGAAATTATAAGTGTAAGAAATGTTTATAAATCTTTTAAAGAAGGAGATATTTTAAAGAATGTATCTGTAGAGTTTGAGAAGGGAAAGATTCATGGATTAATAGGGCGTAATGGTTCGGGGAAAACTATGCTGCTTAAATGTATTTGTGGTTTTGTTCCAGTTACTTCAGGAGAAATATTTGTAAATGGCAAGAGTATTGGCAAGGATAAGGATGTTCCAGATGATGTAGGGATTATAATAGAATCTCCTGGCTTTTTACCTAATTATAGTGGATACAATAATCTAAAATTTTTGGATATGATTAATAAAAGAATTGGGAAAGAGGAAATAGAAGAGTCCATAAGAAAAGTAGGATTAAATCCACATAGCAAGAAATGGGTGAGTAAATATTCACTTGGAATGCGACAAAGACTGGGAATAGCTCAAGCTATAATGGAAAGCCCATCTATATTAATTTTAGATGAACCCATGAATGGATTAGATTCATCTGGAGTAAATGATATAAGAAGGTTGCTGCAGGAATTAAGAGATGAAGGAAAAACTATTTTATTAGCTAGTCATATGAAGGAAGACATAGAAATGTTATGTGATAGTGTATGTAAAATGGAAGCGGGAAGATTAACTTCTATTATGTGATAAATGAAGAGTACAGCATGTGATAACTAATAATAATTAGCGATTGACAATTAATCTTGACTATTTTGGATTTTTTTGTTAGTGTATAGTTAGTAAGATATATTGAATAATTATAAAAATATATCTGTAACTAAAATCTGGAGGATGGTATTATGGGGATTCTAGCTAATGAAATAAATTTTGATAGTCTGATAACAAACTTAGGGAACTGCTGTTTGACAGAAGAAAAATGTACGAGCTGTAGTAAAGATAAATGTTTAATAGCCTATTCAAAAGAGGGCGTGAAGGGCTGCTTGAAGAATGGTGTTGGCTATATAGAAAATGGACATGAAAACATTCCTTTAACTGATACTAAAGTATATGACGAAAATAATTTAATTATTGCTATAGCAGATATTCTTAATCAATGTAGAAGTTGCAGGGAAAATCATTTTGATAATTGTGTGATAAATGTTTTAAGAAGCTGCTATGAAGTAGCTTTGGTTGGAGAAATTCAAAGGTATAAAGGGAGTACACTAATATATTTAAGTGATATAAAGAATCTTAGTCCAGAGATAGGGGCTAAGATAATGGACAAATATAATATGCTTAAATAAACCACTTAAAATAATCCACATTGTTGATAAAAATATATCGACAATGTGGATTGTTTTATTTAAAATATAACATAAAATATAAACTAGTGACTAATGATTGAAGGTGAAATATATGAAAGTAACTAAAATCGGCATTATTTCAGATACTCATGGACTTTTAAGAGAAGAATTTATTGAGGAATTTAAAGATGTTCAATTGATAATCCATGCAGGGGATATTGATAAAGAAGAAGTGCTGTTGGAGTTAAATAAGATTTGCCCTGTAGTGGCTGTAAGAGGAAACTGTGATAAGGGTAAGTTAAGAGAAGAGTTGCCCTTTTCGGATATAGTAGAGGTGGAAGGTAAATATATATACGTTATTCATGATATTAATACCATGGAGATCGATCCTAAAACTATAGGTATTGATATAGTCATATTTGGACATTCACATAAAGCCTATGAAGGAGAAAAGGATAATATACTATATATAAATCCAGGGGGAGCGGGGCCTAGAAGATTTAAATTACCTGTTAGTATGGCAACTTTAACTTTGGAGGATGATAAATATATAGTTGAATTTAAATATTTATAAAATATATGTATTACTTTAATATTTACTATGCCTATACATTTCGCTATAGTAAAACTATAATAGATATACAGGAGGGATAATATTTCCCATATAGATATGTTGTATAAAAAATTAATGTAATATTTAAAGTAATAATTAACTTATTAAAGAGGAGTTGTTTAAAATATGATGAAAAATATAAAAAAAGGGAATCTGGTAGGTGGTAAAATTAAAAAAATAGATAGTGAGTCAAAACCTCATATTCATGGTGGAGAATATGTGGGAGAGAAGAAAGATGGTAAAATGCATGGAGAAGGTACATATTTCTATAATGATGGAAGTAAATATGTAGGACAGTGGAAAGATGATAAGATGCATGGACAAGGGACACATACTTGGACATATGGAGAAAAATATATTGGTGAATGGGCAAATGATATAAAACATGGCCATGGTATATACACTTGGGATGACGGAGAAAGCTATGTAGGTCATTGGGAAAATGATATGAAATGTGGATATGGCATATACACTTGGGCAAATGGTGAAACTTACATAGGTGAGTGGAAAAACGACCAAAGACATGGGGAGGGTACTTTTATTTGGGATGATGGTGGAAAGTATATAGGACAATGGGAAAATGATGAAAGACAAGGAAAAGGTATGCTTATAGAACCCAATGGAGAAATCTTCATGGGAGAATTTAAGAATGGCCGTTTGATATAAGCTGGCTTTTGCATATACGGTATGAAAAAGGAGTAAAGTTCATATGGAAAAAAGAATTGTGGTGGTTGTAAAAGGGATAATTAAATTTAAAGATAAATTGTTAATTGTAAAGCGTTCAGACTGTGATGATGTATGTCCTGGAGAATGGGAATTTCCAGGTGGTAAAATAGATTTTGGTGAAAGGCCGGAGGATGCACTTACAAGAGAGATAAAGGAAGAAGTAGGATTAGTTATAAAAATTCAAGGCATATTATATACTTGGACTACCATACTTAATGAATATAAACAATATATAGGACTAAACTATTTTTGTACTAGTGAAAGTGATCATGTTACGATTTCCTTTGAACATTCCGATTATAAATGGGTAGATAAAAAGGAAATTAAAGAATATATACAGGATGAAGAAATATTGAATAAGCTAAAAAAAATAGATTTGACTAGCAATGAAATTTAGTATTAATAAAAAAGTGTTGACATTTATAGATTATAAGCATAAACTATTAGTGTAATTTAATAGAGCCTCGGTAGGTGAGGTTACTACAAGGATATGGGTTGCTGCCGTAAAAGGATGGAAACATTCTGAACTGGTTAGCAGGTTTGGCCGAATAAAGAAGGCTTAATCTAATGCAACTACACCGCCTTGCAGAGCCAAAGCTTGAACGGGAAAGTGTGTTTTTAATGCCTTCGTCATGTTCGAGCTTGACGGAGGCTTTTTATATTTTAAAGATAATCGGAGGTGAAAAGAATGGAGCCTGACGCCAGTAATATTGGCAGTGGAGGAAAATGTATGTGCTATAGAAAAATGAAATATTTAATATTAGGTTCTGTTCTTTTTTCTAAGAGTCTAATTAAAGCAATCATATATACTTTAGTTTCATTTTATATATAGCATTTCTTAATTTTCAAGCTAACATTACCTTCACTGTTTCTTTGGTAAATTAATTCGCAAATTAGTTCAAATTAAATTAATTATTTATTTTAAAAGGTTAAAAAAATATGTGAAATAACCTTTAGTTTCCTATTGTCATTTTTAAATATATGCATTTTTAGAAGGGTTAACAGGAAGAAAATAGTTTGGACAATATCATAATGAAATTATTTGCGTTATTAATGTGTTTAGTTTAAAAGAAAATGGAGGTGTAGCTATGGTATTAAAAAAATTAGCTAATTTAATTGATAATCACATTATTGAACCTATATTAAGAGATTTAAATACTTCCCTTAATGGTTTAACTGAAGAGGAAGTAAAAAACAGAATAGATAAATACGGATATAATGAAATAGGTAGTGAAATAAAAAAGTCAACATTTATTAAATTACTTGAAAATTTAAAGAATCCCTTAGTTGTATTATTGGCTGTACTTGCCCTAGTATCATATATAACAGGAGATTCAATGGCTGCAGCAGTAATGGCATTTATGGTTGCCTTAGGAGTAGTGCTAAAATTTGTTCAAGAAGTAAAAGCAGATAATTCAGTAGAAAAATTAAAATCTATGGTAAGCACAACAGCTACTGTTATAAGAGATGGAGTTCAAAAGGAAGTTCCTCTTAAAATGATTGTGAAAGGTGATATTATTCATTTAGCATCTGGAGACATGATACCTGCTGATGTACAACTTATAACATCAAAAGATTTATTTGTTAATCAATCAGCACTTACAGGGGAATCTCTTCCCGTAGAAAAAAACATTGTAGATGGTAAGTGGGATAATGTACTTGAAAATCCTAATCTATGTTTTATGGGGACTAATGTAGAAAGTGGAACTGCTATTGCAGTAGTGTTAACTACAGGAGGGCAAACATATTTCGGCCAATTAAGTAGCAATATGACTAATGAAAGAACTATGACAAGTTTTGATAAGGGGATAAATGAATACACATGGCTCATGATAAAATTTATATTTATCATGGCACCAGTAGTATTTCTTATCAATGGTTTTACAAAGGGGAATTGGTTTGAAGCATTTTTATTTGGTATTGCAGTAGCTGTAGGACTTACACCAGAAATGCTGCCTATGATTGTTACAGTGAACTTATCTAAAGGTGCCCTATCCATGGCTAAAAAGAAAGTTATAGTAAAAAAACTAAATGCAATACAAAATTTTGGGGCAATGGATATTCTTTGTACAGATAAGACAGGAACAATAACTTGTGGAAAAGTTATACTTCAAAAGCATGTAAATATTTATGGTAGTGACTCAGAAAGAGTTTTGAAATATGGCTATATTAATAGTTTCTATCAAACAGGTTTAAGAAATGTTATGGATACAGCCATTCTTCAGCATAAGGATAGAGGAGAAGATTATTTTAACATTAAAGAAAAGTATGAAAAATTAGATGAAATTCCATTTGACTTCATAAGAAAAAGAATGTCAGTTGTAGTAAGAAATAAAAGAATGGAAGATGTATTAATTTGTAAAGGGGCTGTAGAAGAAGTATTAAGCTTATGCAATAAGTACGAAACTAAAGAAGGTACTGAGCCTTTCGTTGGTAAAATGACAGATAAAATTGAAAATATGATAAAAGAATTGAATTCAGAAGGCTTTAGAGTTATTGCAGTAGCCTATAGATTATTTGATGATGTAAAAAGAGAATATTCTGTAGCTGACGAAAGTAAACTAACATTACTTGGTTTTATGGCCTTTTTAGATCCACCAAAGGAAACATCAGCAGAAGCTATTGATAAATTTCATCAATATAATGTAGAGGTAAAGGTGCTTACTGGGGATAATGAAATAGTAACTAAAAAGATTTGTCAAGAAGTTAACCTACCTGTAGATAAAATACTCCTTGGAAGTGAGATAGACGCAATGTCTGATGAGGAATTAGGTGAAGCAGCAGAAAGAACTTCAGTATTTGCAAAGCTTTCTCCTATGCATAAGGAAAGAATAATAAAAGCATTACAGAACAGAGAGCATGTAGTTGGATTTATGGGTGATGGTATAAATGATGCACCAGCGCTTAAAGTAGCGGATGTGGGGATTTCCGTAGATACAGCTGTTGATATTGCTAAGGAATCTTCAGATATTATACTTCTAGAAAATAACCTACTTGTTCTTGAAGAAGGGGTATTAGAAGGAAGAAAAGTATTTGGCAATATAGTAAAATATATAAAGATGACTGCAAGTTCAAATTTTGGAAATATGTTCAGTGTTCTTGGAGCAAGTATATTTGTTCCATTTTTACCCATGATGCCTATTCAAATTTTAACTAATAATTTACTATATGATGTTTCACAAATTGCAATACCTACAGATTCAGTAGATGAGGAATGGATAGCTAAGCCAAGAAAGTGGGCAGTGGATGAAATAAAAAGATATATTGTTCATATAGGTCCAATTAGTTCTATATTTGATTACACCACATATTTTATAATGCTATATGTATTCAATGCTTGGAATAATCCAGCTTTATTTCAAACAGGATGGTTTTTAGAATCCTTATTTACTCAAACATTAATAATCCATGTAATAAGGACAAACAAGATTCCATTTATTCAAAGTAAGGCTAGTAAATCTCTTATGATAACATCTTTATTAATAGTTTCATTAGGTACATTTTTGGTTAATTCTCCAATAGCAAGTGCCTTTGGATTTACTAAATTACCAGCATTATATTATGCATTATTAGCGCTTATATTGTTCTGCTATGTACTTTTAACACAGATGGTAAAGATGTGGTATATAAAAAAATATAATATTGAATAAATTAAAATCAAATTTAGATAGTTTTAGAGGAATTTTAATAAAATATTTTATTAAAATTTCTCTTTTTTATTGTAATCTCCACATAATCTTCATAAGGAAATTATAGAATCTAGACATGGGAAGTGTTAATATGGGATGTTGTGGAGGAGGACATGGCTCTAATAATCATAATAATGGATGTGGAGATGGAAGAAGAAATGTATCTTCATGGATAATTATTATAATAGTGCTTATGGCAATATATTATTTAGTTAGATAAAAATAACTTAGAGGAGCATTTGAATGGTAGAACTATTTAGAATAGGGCATTTTAGCATATACCTTTTTGGAGTTGCTGTTGCATTAGGAGTTATAGTGGGTATGCTTATAATGTCTATTGAAAGCAAAAGAAAAGGATTAGACAGTGACAAGATTCTTGATCTTGCATTATATACTATATTAGCAGGTATTATCGGAGCTAGGGCTTACTATATAGTAGCTTTTGACTTAAGTTACTATATTCAAAATCCAAAGGAAATATTTTTAATTAGCTCTGGGGGAATGTCAATACAGGGTGCCCTAATAGGAGGAACGCTTTTTGCACTATGGTATACAAAGAAAAAGAATATTTCATTCTTCGAAGTAGCGGATGTGGCAGCGCCGGCGATGGCAATAGGTCAAGCTATTGGAAGGATAGGGTGTGATGTATTTGGAATACCTATGAAAAATGTATACCCATGGGGTATTAATATTGAAGGTCAGATACTCCATCCAGCGCAAATGTACGAGATGTATTTAAATTTAATTCTGTTTATTTTTCTATGGAGTAGAAGAGATAAAATTAGATATAATGGTGAGTTATTTATAAAATATATCATTGGATTTTCTATAAATAGAGCATTGGTGGAAGTATTTAGATCAAATCCATTGGTTGTGGGTCCTTTAAGCATAGCACATATTACAAGTATCATAATTATAATATTAGCACTTATTATTAATAAGAGAATAAAGAATAACAATATAATAGTGAAAGGCAGCGTAGAATATAGTAAGGTAACAGTACCTATGTATCAATATGCATTAGTAGCCCTTATAGCCATTTTAGGTACATGGTTTTATTACTATATACACTAGAGAAGTAAAGATAGCCAAGAATATAAATATTCTTGCTGGCAAGTTTAATATAAATCTAAAAATACTAAAAGTAAGATATTTGACGGAATAGATTCATTTTAATAAACTTATGAAGAATCTGAAAAACCTTCTTCTAAATGAAAAGAAGGTTTTTTTACTTTAATTTAATAATTATGCAAATTATTATTAATATATAAGTTATGATATAATTTATATATTAAGTAAGTGGTGATTAACTTTTAAAATTGTATATATTTCTACAAAGGGGTAAAAACTTATATATTAAGCTATGCAATAGTAATAGATAGCTTAATGTATAACTTTCACATTAAATCATATTGGAGGGATACTATGGATAAAAACATTAAAATAGGAATTGTTGGATATGGAAATATTGGTAAAGGCGTGGAAAAAGCTATAGCACAAAATCCAGATATGGAACTAGAAGCTATTTTTACAAGAAGAGAAGTGAGTACTGTTGATAGTGATAATGAAAAACTAGTTCATATATCAAAGCTTGAAGTTTATAAAGATGTAATAGACGTAATGATATTGTGTGGGGGTTCTGCTACGGACTTAGGAGAGCAAGGACCAATGTTAGCATCTCAATTTAATACTGTGGATAGTTTTGATACTCATGCGAAAATTCCTGAATATTTTTCTATGATGGATAACGTAGCAAAGAAAGCTGGCACAGTAGCTCTTATATCAACAGGCTGGGATCCCGGATTATTTTCACTAAATCGTCTTTTAGGAGAAGCTGTACTACCTGATGGAAAAGATTATACTTTCTGGGGTAAAGGTGTGAGCCAAGGACATTCAGACGCCATTAGAAGACTTGAAGGAGTAAAGAATGGAGTACAGTATACTATTCCCATAGAAGAAACATTAGAGAAGGTTAGATGCGGTGAATGCTGTGAATTTACCACAAGAGAAAAGCATCAACGAGTATGTTATGTAGTTCCTAAGGAAGGTGCAGATTTACATAAGATAGAAGAAGATATAAAAAATATGCCTAACTATTTTGCAGACTATGATACAACAGTACATTTTATATCAGAGGATGAACTAAAAGCTAATCACTCAGGTATGCCACATGGTGGATTTGTTATACGTACAGGAAACACTGGCAATGGAACAAAGCAAATCATGGAATTTAGTTTAAAATTAGATAGCAATGCAGAGTTTACATCTAGTGTAATAGTTGCCTATGCTAGAGCTATTTATAAAATGGCTAACGAAGGAAAAAAGGGAGCTGTTACTGTTCTAGATATTCCTTTTTCATATTTATCACCAAAATCTCCTGAACAATTAAGAAAAGAACTATTATAATAAGAAGAGAATTGCTATAATAAGGAAAAGTTATTATAATAGGAAACTACAAAGGTTATACTATCAACTTTTGTAGTTTTTTGTCTTTGGTAGGTCTATTTATTTAAATTGATTTGAGGTGAAATAGTATGAAAAAATTTATTTATAATATTATAGTTATATGCCTTGTGGCTTTTATACTTCAATTTACTTGGGAATATATACAGTGTGGTATATTTTATACAATGGAAGACTTAACTGGTCATACTAGGTTAATGGCAAGCGCTACTTTGGGCGATGTAAATATGAGCATAGTCTTGTATCTATTGCTAGCTTACGTGAATCGTGATATAGATTGGATAAATTCTAAATGGAATAGGCATGATTTTGTGATAATGATATTATATGCCTTGTTCTTGAGTTTTTATTTTGAAATTTCCGCTCTTTATAGAGGAAGATGGGGATATAATCTAAGTAAAATGCCATTGTTTCCAACTACGCCTATAGGATTGATTCCAGTATTGCAATTAGTAATCCTTCTTCCTTTAGTATTTTATATAAGCAAGTTAATAATTAGAAAAGTTAGATAGGGAATAGATGAATCTATTCCCTATATTCTTAAATTTTAAATTTTGATACGATGTCTTTCAGCATTTTTGCATACTCTATATTTATAGCAACATTTTTATCTACTTCTAGCACTTTGTCTACTATATCTTCATTTTTTCCCACTATATCAGAAACCCCTTTGGCCCCTTCATTAACTGTTGATGCTACCCCGTTAATGGCAGTAATGATATTATGCATTGAACTATTAAGATCCTGCACAGAAGAATTTATTTTTTCCATTAATTCATTTATCGTGCTTGCATCAATACTATATTGCTCGCTAACATTTAAGAAATTTTTATAATCAGTATTGGCGCTAGTTTCAATGAAGTTTAAAACTTTTTTTGCGTTAATAGTCATATTTTTAAAGGCCATATGAACCATGTTTACAACTTCTTGTATTTTGCCTGCGGTACTGGAAGATTGCTCGGCAAGCTTCTTTATTTCATCAGCAACTACAGCAAATCCACGACCAGCTTCTCCAGCTCTAGCAGCTTCTATAGAAGCGTTAAGTGCTAATAGATTGGTCTGCTCTGTTATTTCTAATATTGTAGATGTTAACAAATTTATTTGTTCCACTGTTTTAGCTTGTTCGATGGATTTTTCAAAGTCAACTTTTATCTCATCATATATGGAGTTAGCACTATCTATAGATTTTATGGTTTCGCGTTTTAGTGAAGTTGCCCTGTTTATTATGTCACTAGATAAATTAGATCCTTCCATGGATTTCATTGAAATTTCTTCAATATTACTAGCTATTTCATCCATAGAAGCGTTTATCTCTTCCGTAGAAGCAGCTGTTTCTTCCATACCAGCGGATAATTGCTGAGTAGTAGCTGAATTCTCTCCAGTAGCATCTTGTACGGAACTAGTAAGATCTTTTATAAATTCAGCGCTTTCATTTATATCTTTAGATGATTTTAACAGCAATAAGGTCATATCTTTTAATGATTCACGCATTTTATTCATGGACTTTGCCATTACGCCAGTTTCATCTTTACTTAAAGATAATTTTCCATATTCACTTTTTTCCGTAAAATCAAAATTAGCCGTAGCTTCAACTAATTTCGTAATATTTTCTATGGGTTTAGATATTCTTAAAGAAAGTAAATATGAACCTATGGCTGATATTACAGATAGTATAATACTAGATATAACTAAAAGAGTAATCATTCTATCAACAGGAGCTTTTATTTCAGATAAATCTGCGGACATGACTACTAGCCATCTTGTTTTTGGTACAAGAGAATATGACGCTATTTTTTCTTTTCCGCCAAATTCATAATTAATAGTTTTAAACTCTAAGCTTTGACCTTTTGATAATTTTTCTAAAACTGAGTTTATAGCAATGTTCTCAACAGGCTGTCCTATTTTTGCAGCCTCAGGATGAGAAATCATAGTACCTTTTGAATCTGTTAAATACGCATAGCTAGATGGGGAACCTGCTAATCTAGAGTCAGATAGATGCTTGGTTAACTCATCACAAAATACAGGTGATGCAATAAGTCCTACAACTTCTCCATTATTTACCATGGGATAAGTAAATACAAGAATATTTTTGTTTGTAACTTTTGAAGTTAATATCTCACTTATGTAGCTAGTATTTTGTTCGAGAGTGACTTTTATATATTCTCTATCTTTCAAATCTGTACCTATAGTTTTAGGATCGCTATCTGAAACTATAAGGCCATCTTTATTAGCAACAAATACATGCTCTAACTCATCCATGCCATCAGCATATTTTTTAAGCACTTCATTAGATTTATGTGAAGTTTTTTCTTCCCCTGTAAGGAAGTTTATAATATCTGAATTAGTAGAAAGAGCTTTCAGTCCTAATTCATATTGTTTTATCATGTCAGAGATATTATTTGCCTGATAATGAGCCGTATGGATTATGGAAGCATTAGATTGCTTTTGTATAATATCATTAGAAACGTAATAGCTTATGGAGCTAGTAACAGATATTATAATTAATATAATAAATATAAAGTAAGTTGTAATTTTCTTTTTGATATTCAACTCTACTCCCCCCCAAGATAAAATAATTAGTTACTTAATTTTATCATTTCCAACAATTGGTGTCCATGAAAAGGCTTATAATTTATAGTGACTTCTAAATTTATGCTAATTATTGATTTAAAATTGACAATATCAAATATATTCTTTAAAATGAAATTACAATATAGAAAAAATAGGAAATTATTATATTTAAAGGGGCGATTTCTTTGATTTGGGTTTTGGGGGATAATGTGCAGACAGATGCTGTAACTGATTTACCGAATTTTTTTCAATTTATTTTATCAGATACAAAGAAATTATTTGGGGATAATGGGTCAATAATTATATTAGAAATTGAAAGTTTTGCTATGATAAATAAAAAGTTTGGAAGAGAAATAGGGGATTGTTGCTTAAAAGAATTTTCTAATATAATAAAAGCAACTTTAAGTAATAATCATTTTGTATATAGAACAGATGGGGATGAATTTACAATTGTACTGCCTAATACATCTAATAACGAGGCAACAAAAATATCTCATTTAATAAAATCTAATTTTATTGATTATATGAGTGTATATAGCATTTCTGATATTGATTTAAGTATATTATTATTAGACTATACAGAGAGCATTTGCTCTATTAATGAAATTTATCATATGATATTAAATAAGTACATGGATATTGTTAAAGGCAATAAGAATAGAGATTTCGCCCAAACGAAATGGATGAAACATTTAATTGATAGCTTTAGTAGACGTATAATTGAGAGCTTAAGTTTAGCTTTTACGGACGATATAAGTAGATTAGGTAATCATAGAGCGGCTAAATCATATTTGGCAAATTTAATAAAAGAGAGTGAGTTTACTGAAGAAATTTTCAGCATACTCTTTATTGATGGAGATAACTTAAGGCGTTACAATAAAATAAGTTATCAACATGGAAATGAGATGATATATAATTTATCCAGGATTATTGTAGATACTTTGGGGAGTCAGCATAAAGTATTTAGATGGCTTACAGGAGATGAGTTTTTAGTAATTCTAAGGGAAGTAGATAGAATAAATAGTACTAAATATGCAGAGAAAATTAGATTTGAAGTGGAGCGCCAGACCAGGGGGTGGATTTACCCTATAACTGTGTCTATAGGTATTTCTTCATATCCAGACCATGGTAGTAACATTGGGGACATAGTTGGGAAAGCTGAAAAAGCAAATCTCACTGCAAAAAACTTAGGGAAAAATACTGTAGTTGAATGGAGAATTGAAAATATTAATTTGAATTTATAAAGATTTTTAAAGTGATTATTAGCTTCAGATGGAGTTTACTTTATAAGTAATGCTTGCTCCAGCTGAAGCTTAAAATAGCTTATTCAGGAATTTAGCAAAACTTATGTAGATATGATTAGAATTGTTTAGCTATAGGATAAAAATAATCTTGCTTGGAACACTAATATAGTTAAGTATTATCAGAGGAGGCAATATTATGGCTAAAGTAGATTCTATGTTTTGCTATCAATGCGAGCAGACAATAGGCGGAAAAGGTTGCACTAAACTTGGAAACTGTGGCAAGGATGCAAAGGTAGCAGCTCTTCAGGATTTGCTTATTTATCAATTAAAAGGAATAGCATTTTATGGACAGAAGTTAATAGAAGAGGGAGAAAAAATAGATAAAGAAACACAAAAATTTATGATGGATGCTTCTTTTTCTACATTAACTAATGTAAATTTTACTCCAGAAAGATTCGTTGAATACTTAAAGGAAGCCCAAAAAATAAAAGAGATGCTTAAATCTAAAGCAAAAAGTATTGGAGATAATATTCCATGTGCGGCAGAATACATATTGCCAGATAGTGAAGATGAAATGCTGGAGGACGCTAGAAAAGTAGGAATAATGTATGATGACTCATTAGATGCTAACATACGTTCATTAAGACAAACATTAATCTATGGAATGAAGGGTATGGGAGCTTATGCTCACCATGCACATGTATTAGGAAAGATGGATGAAACAGTTGGTGAGTTCTTTTTCAAGGGTTTTTCAGCTGTTACAGATGATAATCTAACTGTTGATGAACTGTTTAACTTAGTAATGAAATTTGGAAAAGTGAACTTAAGGTGTATGGAATTATTGGATAAAGCTAACACAGAAAATAATGGAAATCCTGAACCCACAGAAGTTGTTATCACTAAAAAGAAAGGACCATTTATCGTAGTTTCAGGTCATGATTTAAGGGATTTAAAAGAATTATTAGAACAAACTGAAGGTAAGGGAGTAAATATATATACCCACAGTGAAATGCTTCCTGGTCATGGCTATCCAGAATTAAAAAAATATAAGCATCTTGTAGGAAATTATGGTGGAGCTTGGCAAGACCAACAGAAGGAATTTGACGCCATACCGGGATGTATTTTAATGACTACAAACTGTTTGCAAAAGCCCAGAGAGTCATATAAAGATAGAATATTTACAACAAGTATAGTTGGATGGCCAGATATATCTCATATTGAAGAAGTAAATGGAAAGAAAGATTTTACAACTATTATAAATAAGGCAATAGAATTAGGAGGATGGACAGAGGATGAACCAGAAAAGAAGATTATAGTTGGTTTTGGTCACAATGCAGTAATTTCTATTGCAGATCAAATTATTGAAGGAATAAAGGCTGAAAAAATTAAACACTTCTTCTTAATAGGAGGATGTGATGGGGCTAGACCAGGCAGAAATTATTATACCGAATTTGCAGAAAAAACTCCTAAAAACACAATGATATTAACTCTTGCTTGTGGTAAATACAGATTCAATAAATTAGATTTTGGCAAAATAGGAGATTTCCCAAGATTACTAGATTTAGGTCAATGTAATGATGCCTACTCAGCAATTAAAATAGCATTAGCTCTAGCAGATGCATTTAAATGTGATATAAATGAATTGCCTCTTTCCATGATATTATCTTGGTATGAGCAAAAGGCAGTATGTGTATTGTTAACCCTGCTATCTTTGGGAATTAAAGATATTTATTTAGGGCCTACTTTGCCAGCATTTATTTCACCTACTGTTCTACAAGTGTTAATAGATAAATTTAATATTAAACCTATATCCACGCCAGAAGAAGATTTAAAGACGATATTAGGAAGCTAAATTATAAAAAGCTACTCTTTTAAAGGGTAGCTTTTCCTTTTTACAAGTTATTATATTTTATGTTAGAATAAATTTAAAATACTTTAAAAGGAGGAAAGATTGTGAGTATAAAGAGCAAAATACTAGATATAGTTGCTAGTTCATACGGAATAAAATTTATAGAAATATTAGTAGTATTATTTTTAGGACGCTGGATAATTAGAGTATTTTTAAATATTGTGGATAAATCATTAAAAAAGAGTAAGATAGACGTGTCTCTGCATTCCTTTATAAAATCAATTTTAACGATGACTTTAAGGATTGTATTATTCTTAACCATTGCTTCTATGGTAGGAATACCAATAACTACTTTTTTAGCTGTATTGAGTGCCGCAGGGGTAGCAGTTGGTCTTGCCTTAAAAGACAGTTTATCTAATTTTGCGGGGGGAATATTAGTATTGATATTTAGACCCTATAATGTTGGAGATTACATTGAAACTCAAGGGTATTCTGGAACTGTTAAGGAAATACAACTTCTATATACATATATGAATACTGCTGATAATAAAAAGGTCATAATACCTAATGGTGAACTAGCAAATGGAAAAATAATTAACTATTCTGCTGAGGAGCATAGGAGAGTGGATTTAAAATTTAGCATAGATTATCATGATGATATTGTAAAAGCTAAAAATATAATTAAGGAAATTATAAATAGTAACTCTCTTATATTTAAAGACCCAGAACCTTTTGTAGCAGTGGGAGAGTATGGAAATAATTCTATTAATTTAATAATTAGAGTTTGGTGTAATAACAGTGATTATTGGAATATATATCACCAGCTTCAAGAAGAAATCAAGTTAGGCTTTGATAGAGAAGGAATAACTATTCCATTCCCTCAAATGGATGTCCATATGTATAATAAATAATTATTTTAAAATAATCTTTTGTTATGATAACCTTACTATGAGGTTGAATTTTAGCTAAGGGATTTTTGAAACTCCTACTTATGTAAAAATTAAGTAGGAGTTTTTTTATGTACAAGCAACTTATTGCAATTTAATAAAAACATAGTATTTAAAAGCTACTAATTGTGATAAAATATTCCATAAATATTTATTTTACAAGAAAAAATGTTTTAAATAATAAATTTAATTAAATTATATTAAAAACTATATTTGTAATATAAGTAATAATATATTATAAAAAGAAAAATTATGTAAATAAAATGGATAATTTAGGGTAACTATGTTAAAATATTTAGTGAAATTGTTAGAAGGTGGTTTTAGCATGAACTATAGTATGGAAAGTAGTAAAAAAGCAGAAATAAATATGAAATTTTCTGAGTTTGAAATGCCTCCAATGCAAGATGCCTTGCTTGTAGGCAAAAAATCGCCTCTTGGACCAGAATCAGCAAGGAGAATGGTAAACATTTTATCTCCTGATCAGTATGAAATAATTAAGATAGAACATAGATGCATAGAAGCAATTGTTATAAAAAAATCATTGCTTAATATATTACCACAAGAGACACTTGTGGATTTAATTATGGAGGAAGGGGGAAAAATTGCTAACGAATATATGATAGTAAAAGCTTTAATAAATATTACTTTACAAGTTAGCAAATCAATAGAGCTATGATAAGAAAAGTTTCTGATATAATGCTAACAGAGTTTATTATAATAGATGCTTTATTATGTGTAAGCAATATAGGTGAGAGCGTATTAAATGAAGGAATAGGCTGTTTTTTAGTTGAAGAAAAGGGGAGCATAATTGGAGTAATAACTCAAAAGGATTTAATTAACTGCCATCCTAATAGATTAGCTGTTGATGCCATGACAGATAGATATCAATATATAGATGAAAATATGTTTTTGTGGGAAGCAAAATGTATGCTTGACAAAGGCATGGATTTACTCTTAGTGTTAAAAGAGAATAAAGTTGTAGGAGTAATTAATAAATCTATTATAGATGCTGAACTTGGAAGACACTTCGACCTATTGACCGGACTGTATAAAAATGACTATATATACTATAATGCTTTAAAGCTAATTTATAAAAACAATTGTATTTCTCTTGCATTTATAGATATAAATAATTTTGGATATATAGATAAAAAATATGGACATATTGTTGGAGATGTTATATTACAGGAATTATCAAAATTACTCAGAGATAATATACCAAATGATGAGGTTTTTCTTTCAAGATTTGGGGGAGATGAGTTTCTTATATTAACTTCATATACTGTAGAAAAATGCGAAGCTTTAGCTAAAAAGTTGATAAATATAATATCTAATCACATTTTTGTTAACAATATAAATGTGACTATATCAATAGGCATATCCCATACGGAAGCGCGTAAAGATAAAAATGAATTATTTAAATATATTTTACAACTTATAAATTTTGCTAGCATGGCTTCTACAAAAGCTAAGAAAGAAAAATGTGGTGTAATTGTTTATTCAAGTGAAATTGCGGAAGTGATATAATAAAGCTAAGCTTTGACATGGATGTTTAAAATTAAGAGCATCCATGTTTTTATTTAAACAAGTATTATAGATACTAATTGAATAGAGGAGTATGAATATGTTAGATTTTAGGATAATTAGTTTTATTGTTGTTGGAAAGGTTGGAAATATTACTAAAGCTGCCAACATATTAAACATTACTCAACCAGCAGTATCTCAACATTTAAAATGGTTAGAAGAACATTATAATGTTAAATTATTTATTAAAAAGAACAAAAAAATGATGTTAACTGAAGAGGGAAAATATCTTTTTGATAATGCAATTAAAATGGAATCCATGAGCAAAAACATACTCTATGAACTAAAAAATAGAAGGTCTATTATTAAGAAATATAGAATAGGAGCAACCCTTACTATTGGAGGATATGTACTTCCAAATATAATTGGAGAATATAAGAAAGCTTATAATAATATAGATATTATAATGAAGGTGGAAAACACGGAAACTGTAGTTAAATTGCTACATGGAGGGGAAATAGATTTAGGTATAGTAGAGGGGGCTTTTAATAAGTCCAATTTAAAATATAAAAAGTTCAGAGAGGATGAGCTAGCATTAATAGTATCTCCTGAGCATAAATTTGCAACTATGGAAGAGGTAACTATAGAGGAGGTATTAAATGATAAGCTTATATTGAGAGAAAAGGGATCTGGTACTAGGCAAGCATTTCAGGATTATGTGATAGAGGCAGGGCTAGAAGAGCATGATATAAATCCATATATGGAAATAGGAAATATAACTGCTATATTGTCATTAGTAAAATCCAATCTTGGATGTACAATTTTATCTAGGGAATCAGTAAAAGATGATGAAAAAAGAGGATTGTTAAAGATTATTCCCATTAAAAATTTCCATATGACTAGAGAATTTAACTTTATTTATGTTGATAATTTTAACGAAGAGTTTGTAAATCACTTTCTAAAATTTTGTATTAAAAATGATTTAGAATGATAACTTTATTATAATTAGAATTTATAATATCATAATAAATTCTAATTGGACTTAATATTTCCTCAGTAGTAACATAAAAATAGTGATTTTAATAATTCATGTTAATATAGGAGGCTGAAATGATAAATATAAGTGAGGAAAAGATAAAGGAGCTAAAAGGAGAGGGATTTATATTACAAAACAATAAAGAAGATTTTATTTGTAGAGTAATAACTGTAGACGGTACATTAAAAGAGAAAGAGATGTCTAAAATAGGAGAAATTGCGGATAAATATGGCTATGGACATGTTAGCTTCACAGTAAGGTTAACTGTTGAAATACCAGGAATTAAATATGAAAACATTGAAAAAGTGAAAAAGGAACTAAAAGAAGTGGGCTTGTATTCAGGAGGGACAGGCAATAGAGTAAGACCTATTGTACCTTGCAAAGGAACAGTTTGTACCCATGGATTAATAGATACGCAAAAGATTGGAAGAGAGGTTCATGAAAGATTCTATTTAGGGTTTTATGACATGAAGCTTCCTCATAAATTTAAAATAGGTATTGGGGGATGTCCTAATAATTGCATAAAACCGGAATTAAATGATTTCGGAATTGTGGGACAAAGAAAGCCTAAGATTGAAAATGACAAATGCATTGCTTGTGATAATTGCATTATCGAAACTAAATGTAAGATGGGAGCAGCAAAGGTTATAGAAGAAAAGATTTATATAGATTTTGATAAATGTAATAATTGTGGAAAATGTATAGATAGTTGCCATTTTGGATCAATATCTCTTGATAAAGAAGGAGTTAAAATATTTCTAGGTGGAAAATGGGGAAAACAACCTAAAATTGGAGAGGATTTAGGAGAGATATATACAGTAGAAGAGGCCTTAGATATTATTGAGAAGGCAATTTATATTTATAAAGATCAAGGGAAAGCGGGAGAGAGATTCGGCAGTTTAATAGATAGAATAGGTATTGAAAACTTTAAATAAAATATTGGTAATATTTGATAATTTGTATTAATATGTTATAATAAAAAAGAGATTACGAAAATCTCTTTTAATTCTATAGTTGTATTTTTCAGTTATTAAGAAATACTAAATTAGCTATTTTGTACCACGAAGGTAGGAGAAAATTCTCCCTACCTTTTTTATTTTTTAAGGAGGGTTTTATTATGAATACTAAATCGTTAGTAAAGGGAAGTGTGTTTTTAGCTATAGGTATAATTATACCTTACATATTCCATACAACTGGTCTTCCAGGAACAATATTTTTACCTATGCACATACCGGTGTTACTATGCGGATTTATTTTAGGGAAAAAATATGGACTAGTTATTGGGTTTATTACACCTTATTTAAATTTCTTAGTATCGGGAATGCCGCCTCTATATCCTACGGCTATAGCCATGTCCTTTGAACTAGCTACTTATGGATTTTTATCTGGGTACCTTTTTAAGGACAAAAATTATAACATGTATGTATCATTAATATCTGCTATGCTTATGGGAAGAGTTGTTTCAGGCGTTTTAAATTATCTCTTATTAACTCTAGGGGGAAAACCTTATGCGCTAGCAATATTTTTAGGTGGTGCCTTTATCAAACCTATTTGGGGAATACTAATTCAATTAGTTTTAATACCTGTTATAGTAAAGGGATTAGAGAAAAATACTAGGATGGTGAACATAAGTGAATGATAGAGAGTTTTTTAATAATTTAGCAAGTAAGTGGGATGAAATATGTAACCATGACGATAAAAAGCTTAGGGAAATAATTAATTTATCTAATATTAAAGAAAATTCTAAGATTCTAGATGTTGGGACAGGCACTGGTGTATTAGTGAAATACTTATTAGAATGCTCACCTACAGTTATAAAGGCAGTAGATTTGTCTGAAAATATGATAGAAATGGCAAAAAGTAAATATAATAATGATAATTTAGAATTTATAGTTAGTGATATTATAGATTTTCACGAAGGAGAATTTGAGTATATATTCCTATATTCCGTATATCCTCATTTTATAGATAAAGATAAGTTATTTGTACATCTTCATAAATTATTGAACATTAATGGCAAGATTGTAATAGCTCACTCAGAAAGCAAAGAGAAAATAAATAGCATACATAAAAGAAATGATAGCGTAAAAGATCATATGCTTCCGCCAGTAGAGGTTACATCTAGTATTATGAGTAAATATTTTGAAGTTGAAGAATCTATAGATAATGAGGATATGTACTATATTTCTGCTGTGAAAAGATAAAATAAATTATAAAGCCCCATGAAAATCATGGGGCTTTTCGAAAAATTCAATTGTTCTAAATCAATTATAAGATTTTATATCTTCGATGATCTCTTCAATTATTTCTTTAATTTGCAAATTTCTTGTACCAGGTATGTATATCCCATGTTTTTGCAATGGGAGGAGATATTTTGTGCATTCTATTTGAAAAACTATATTAGATATTTCAGAGGTGACTTCTCCATTTATTCCACCGTTACAAATAATTCCGATTGGACCTACTAAGCAATCAATTTTTTCGTTGCTCAGATAATCACATATATTATCCTCTCCGCAGAGTCCTATATCAGCTCCGCTTTTAACCATATTGGTCATGGCTAAACTATTTGTACCAAGGGCGATGACACATACATCTAAATCCGGATCTTTTTTTAGTTTTTTTATTATAGTTTTTCCTAATCCAGCTCCTTGACCATCAATTACAGCAACTTTCATTAATACTACCTCCGAACATCTAAAATACTATCTTTACATAATTATATAGGATTTTTATACCACATGCATAATAATTTATGCAAATTTTCAAATTATAACTATATGCTTTCTATTATGTTTTTCTATATAGTATAATAATCATGAGTAAATATTTTGGAGAGTGAATATTATTGTTTAAGAAGATAGTAATTAATATAGCATCATTAATAAAAAGAATATTTGATGACGAGGTACCTGCGTTAGCTTCTCAGCTATCCTACAGCCTTTTGCTATCTTTTTTTCCTTTTTTAATATTTGTAACCACGCTAATAGGATATAGTCCTATAGATAGTGAATTTATTTTGAGAGAAATGAGTAATATACTTCCAGATACTGCCTATCAGTTAGTTCATTCAACTATAAAGGAGATATTTACTATTAGAAGTACAAATTTAATGTCCTTCAGTATTATTTTTACTATATGGACTGCATCAAGTGGATTTAGAAGCGTTATAAAGGGTATTAATAAAGCCTACGATGAAAAAGAAAAAAGGTCCCTATTAAGAGTTACAATTATATCCATCGTAAGTACTTTAGGATTAGGATTTTTGATAATTTTGACAATAGCGCTATTAGTATTTGGTAATATTTTAGGGTCATTTTTGATATATAAACTTGGACTGAGTAAATTTTATAATTTTATATGGAACATAATTAGATATTCTATAATTTTGGTTTCTATGATATTTATATTTGCTTTAATTTATAGATATATACCTAGCAGAAAATTAAGTTGGAAAGAGGTATTACCCGGAGCTATATTTGCTACTTTAGGATGGGTGATAGCTTCTATTGGATTTGCTTTTTATGTAAATAATTTTGCTAATTATTCCAGATTATATGGTAGTATTGGAGCGGTGATAGTATTATTAACTTGGCTATATATAACCTCGATGGTAATAATAATTGGTGGAGAGATTAATGCTTTTATTGCTTTTGATAGAAGGAAAAGACATTTAATATAAGTAAGCTATAATAGCTAAATGATAAAATTTACGCAAAATAAATATGAAGGGTTAGTATATTATTACTAAAAACTTTCAAAAAGATAAGAAAGATAGTATCTTGTATAAATCAAGTACTATCTTTTTATTATTTCCTGATTGAGAGAATATTTATATAAACTTCTCAGATAAAACCTGTTTTTTTGAATATTCTTTTCTAATCCAACTAGTTATTTTAGATGAAAGAGCTATATTTCCTAAAAGCATTGCTCCACATAATTTATCATCCTTAAAAAAGTATTTATAGTAAAGTCCTTTTTCAGGATTTTCATATGAAAATTGCTCGAAATCATCCTGGCAGTTACCACAGGAAAATACTCTAGTATTCATTGAAGTGAACACAAGGGTTGGAACAAAGTCTTCAAATATTTGATTTTCTCCAGTGGCATTATCAGCTGCTGTTTTACCCATTTTTACAGCAGCAGGCCAGTTGCCATAAATTCGTCCATTGAGTTCTGCTACATCTCCACAAGCATAAATATCTTTTATATTAGTTTCCATTTTGTTATTAACTATTATACCATTATCTGTTGAAATACCTGATTTTGATGCTAAGTCTTTATTAGCTCTAATTCCCACGGAGAACAATAGAAGGTCTGCATCTAAAGAATTGCCGCTTTTAAGTTTAACTCCCGTAATTTTTTCATCTCCCATAATTTCCTGGAGAGAATCACCTAAAATAAATTCTATGCCACTTTTTTCAACAGAACTTTTAAATAATTTAGAACCCTTTTCGTCTAGCTGCCTTGGTAATAGCCTTTCAAAGAACTCTACTACTGTAACTTCTAGTCCGCATTGTTTTAGCTCCCAGGCAGCTTCAAGACCTAAAAGCCCTCCCCCTATAACAATTGCTTTTTTGCAGTTTTTAGCATAGGATTTTATTTCTTCTGCATCACAAAGGGATTTTAATGAGAAAACTCCTTTCTTATCTTTTCCAGGTATTGGAGGAATGAAGTTATAGCTTCCATTTGCAAGTATTAGTTTACTATAAAGAATGAATTCTCCATCTTCAAAAAATATTTTTTTGTTTTCTGTATCAATTAGTTCTACAGACTTTCCTAGCATGAGTTTAATATTATTTTCTTTGTACCAATCTTCTTTAGCTAGATAAAATGTATCGTCTAACTTATCTTTAGATAAGTATGATGAAAGTGATGGTCTGTAATAGCTTATTTCTTTTTCTGTAGATATTATAGTTATGTTAGAGTTTTTGCTTTTCTCTCTTATCCTATCTGCAGCGTAAAATCCTGCAGCGCCGTTTCCGATTACAATATAGTTTTCTTTATTCATAATCTAACACCTCTTTATATTAATTGGTATCTATATATATAATTTTAATCTATACTATGAAATTACACAATTGTTTAATTATGGATTAGTACAGTGCTGTGTTAATATGTTGACATAATACTATTTATTGTGATAAAATAACAAAGTGCTTCTTGTATTTTGTGCAAGAAGCTTTTTTATTATGTAGAAAAATGTGGAAATATTAACTGCTTATGGAGGGGAATAAATGAAGCAAAATAAAGGGAATGCAATAGCGTTGTTGCCATTGATATTATTTATAGTATTATATTTATCTATTTCACTAGTATCTAAAGATTTTTATGCTATGCCTGTTAGCGTTCCATTTTTAATTTCAGGAATTACGGCATTAATGATTAATAGAAAAGAAAATATATCGAAGAGACTAGAAGTGTTCTGTAAAGGTGCAGGAGATGAAAATATTATACTTATGTGTATAATATTTATTTTAGCAGGTGCTTTTGCACAAGTGGCAAAAGATATTGGTGCAGTAGAATCTACTGTAAATCTAGGACTTTCGATTTTACCTAGCAATTTATTAGTATCAGGAATATTTATAATTGCTTGTTTTATATCATTATCTATAGGTACATCAGTAGGTACAATTGTAGCTTTATCTCCAATGGCTATTGGAATGAGTGACAAAACTGGAATTTCTTTAGCTTTGATTTTAGGTGCTGTAGTCGGAGGCGCTATGTTTGGAGATAATTTATCCATGATCTCGGATACTACAATAGCTGCCACAAAAACACAGGGGTGTGATTTAAAGGACAAGTTTAAAACTAATTTTTTTATAGTACTTCCAGCAGCAATAATTACAGCTATCATATTTGCAATAGTTACAGCAGGAAATAATGTGGTTGTAGCTTCAAGTGGAAGTTTCAGCATTATTAAAGTTTTACCATATTTATCTGTGTTGATAGCGGCATTAATGGGTGTTAATGTAATTATGATTCTTGTGGGAGGAATAACTTTTTCAGGAATTATCGGATTAGTAACTGGAGAGATGACTTTTATTGAAATACTTCAATCTGTGGCTAAAGGAATTGATGGAATGTCAGAGCTTGTGATTATATCTCTTATAATCGGTGGTACTATTGAAGTAATTAAATATAATGGAGGAATAGACTATCTATTAGGTCTCATCAATAAAAGAGTTAAGTCAAAACGAGGTGCTGAATTTGGAATAGCATTACTTGTATCAATCGTAGATATATGTACAGCAAATAATACTATAGCAATAGTAATGGTAGGACCTTTAGCCAAGAATATATCCACTGAATATGGAATAGAGCCAAAAAGATCAGCTAGTATATTAGATACATTCTCTTGTCTTTGTCAAGGAATAATACCATATGGAGCTCAATTGTTAGCGGCAGCAAGTTTAGCGAACATATCTCCTATTTTAATAATGAAATATTTATATTATCCATATTTAATGGGAATATCTGCGGTGATTACCATACTCTTAGGACATTCTAAAGTAACTAAAATCAAGGATTAATAAATTTATCCTATATACACAGGGGAAATTATATACCATTTCTTATATACAAATTTGTGTTGAAAGTAGTTTGAAAATGTTATTATAATGTATTAAGGGAGAAACCCTTAATTCTTATTGATTATAAGGAGAAAGAAATGGAAAGTCTTATAGTGTTTTTTATGTCGGCAGTTCCACTTATAGAACAAAGAGGAGCTATACCATATGGAATATTTATAGCTAATATGGACCCATCCTTAGTATTTTTAATTAGCTTTTTAGGAAGTTTACTTCCGGTTCCATTTATATTACTTTTATTTAATTATATTTTTAAATGGATGAAAAAATATAAATTCTTTAACCCTTTAAATAATATAATAGAAAATAAAATAAGAAAGAATACTGGTAAGATAGAGAAATACAAGGAAGTAGGACTAATCACATTTATTGCAATACCATTGCCTACTACAGGTTTGTGGACAGGAAGTGCAATAGCAGCTTTTTTAGGACTAGACTTTAAAAAGTCTTTTTTATGCGCAGCTTTAGGTGGAATAATATCTGCCTCACTAATAACTCTAGGGTGTATAATCTTCCCAAGTATGTTCTAATTAATAAGAAAAAAGATAGACAAAATATTCTGAATTCGACAGGAAATATTAGATTCATTTCCACATACTAGAAAATAATTTGCATAATATTATTTTTTAAAATATTTGAAAGGTAATAATGTCATATTGTTGACATAACTTATTTTACTTGCTTTTCAAGATGTGACAACTTTTTTTATTTTATAGTGTTAGTATTATCTAAAAGAGGTTGTACACATTTTGGGGGGTTGGTTATGGTAATAGTGGAAAACATAATGAGAAGTGTTAAGACTGATGAAATGGAGCATAGTTATTATTATAGAATGCTAAAGAGTAATATAAGTCTAAATTATTCTAATCAATCAGTTGAAGTTCAGGCTTATGGGATAGAAGTTGAAAGGCAAGATATTAAAGATGGAAAAGTAATAAATATTGAAAGAAATTATGTTAGGGGTATCAGCCCTCAAAGATATAAAGTACATAAGCTTTTAAAACTTCTTTATGACAACAGTGTATCGCCGATTCATTTAATAGATATTTTGGGAGATTATATAGACGAATACATAGTAGACTTTGATAAGGAACTAATGGATATAGCAATGAATTAAAATTATTTAATAGAGGTGAGAACCTCTATTTTCTTTATATAATAAATGTATAGATGTTAGGGATATAGAGAGGTGAATGTTTTTGATTATAGGAATTGGTAGTGATATTATCGAAATAGAAAGAATAAAAATAGCTATTGAAAGAAATTCTAAATTTTTAGAAAAGATATTTACACAAGGTGAAAGAGAATATTTTAAATCAGTAGGTTTTAGAGTAAATAGTATAGCAGGTAACTTTGCTGCAAAAGAAGCAGCATCAAAGGCCTTGGGTACTGGATTTAGAAGTTTCTCTATGAAGGACATTGAAATATTAAGAGATGAACTAGGAAAGCCAATAGTTAATTTGTATGGCAATGCAAGAGAAGAAATAATTAAGAATAAAAATTATAATTTCCATATAACCATATCTCATAATAGAGAAAATGCCATAGCTTATGCTGTATTGGAGGTGGATTAATTGAAAGTAGGCACTTCTCAAATCATGAACAATATAGATAAGTACTGCATAGATAATATAGGGATTCCTGGAATTGTTCTAATGGAAAATGCTGCTATTAAGGTTATAAAAAATATTCCACTAGAGAAATTTAATAATTTTGTAGTAGTCTGTGGGAAAGGTAATAATGGCGGAGATGGTTTTGCGGTATGTAGACATTTATATAGCTTAGGAAAAAAAGTAGATATATTTTTAATAGGTGAAGAAAAAAATATGAGTGAGGATTGCCATATAAACTACTCCATTCTTAAGAATATGGGTCTAAGGATACATACCATTAACAATATAGAAGATATAAATAATTTAAGGGAAACATTAAAAAGAAGCCACATGACTATTGATAGTATATTTGGAACCGGACTAAATAGTAAAGTAAAAGATATATACTCTACTGTGATATCAGTAATAAATGAAAATAGCTCCTATATATTATCCATTGATATACCATCGGGATTGGATAGCAATAATGGTAAGGTATTAGGCAATTGTATAAGAGCTAATAAAACGGTGACTTTTCAATTATATAAAAGAGGATTCTTAAATTATGAAATTCATAATTTGCTTGGTGATCTAATAGTTGAAGATATAGGTATTCCTGAGTTTATTGAAGATAAGTTTCACCAAAAAGAATTCATATTGGATAAAGATATGGTAAAGAGTAAGATAAGGATAAGAGATAAATACTCCCACAAAGGTGATTATGGGAGAGTTGCAATTATTGCAGGATCAAAGGGGTATACAGGGGCAGCTTATATATGTACAGAAGGAGCAGTAAAAAGTGGATCGGGTTTAGTTACATTGTGTACTAGAGAGGATATTTTAGAAAGTTTGGCATCTAAGGTTTCTGAAGCTATGTTGGTTTCTATTGAAGATGAAAAAAGTTTCAATGAAATGATTAAGAAAAGCAATAGTATAGCCATAGGACCAGGTATGGGCAATAGTGAAGATACTTTTAAAATATTAGTAAATGTTATGCAAAATGCAGATTGTCCTGTAGTAATAGATGCAGATGGATTAAATGTGTTAAAGAATAATATAAATATCCTTAAGGAGAAGAAAAGCAACTTGATATTGACTCCTCATTTAGGTGAAATGGCTAGACTTATAAATAAACCCATAGATTATATAAAGGAAAACAGAATAGAAATAGCTAAGGATTTTGCTGAAAAACATGGAGTAGTATTGCTATTAAAAGGATATTACACGCTTATTACAGATGGGGAAAGTCTTATAGTAAACTCAACAGGCAATAGTGCAATGGCTTCAGGGGGGATGGGAGATTGTCTTACGGGCATTATAGCTTCTTTATTAGCACAAGGATATAGCCCGCTTAGAGCAGCGGCACTGGGTGCATATATTCATGGTTATTGTGGAGATAAGCTTTCAAAGAAAATGTTTTGCGTGAATGCTAGCCATATACTCAAATATCTGCCTTATGGAATGAAAGAAATTCAAAATTTATAGAATAAATGAATAACAGGGATAGTATTAATAATATAAACCGAATTATATGGGGAGGAGAATAATGAAGAAGTGGTTGTGGATAATTCCTGTTATTTTTTTTGTGGTTTCTGTTCCTTTGCTGTTTTATAGCAAAACTTCACATAAAGATGAAAAAGCTGTGGATTACATTAAAAATTTAAAAAGTTATAGCGCTGAGAGTAATATAATAGTAGTAAATGATAAACAAGCATTAGAATATAATTGCAAACAATATTATGACAGGAAAATCGGAGGAAGAATAGAAGTAGGGGATAGTAGGGTCTTTATATATAAAGATAATAAGACATATGTTAATGATTTAAAGTCAAATATGAAGTATACTGTAGATAGAGATTTTGATATAATATTTAATATCAGTATGGTTAGTGAATATATAAAACTGATGTATACTGATGAAGAAATTAAGATATCTTCTAAGAGTATAGAAGGTATTGAATATGTTATGGTTGAACTTCATATGCCATATATGAACAGAAATTTAGTTAAAGGCAGAATTTATTTAAATAAAGATAATTATTTACCAGAGAGATTAGAAATACTAGATAGTAGTAATAGGATTAAGGTAAGAGTTAATTATAAAAACTTTATTCCTAATGAAGAAATAGATGAAAACTTATTTAATTTATAGTTAAAGAAGGTGAAAGATTTGTTTAGGCACTTAAGACCTGTATGGGTAGAAGTAAATTTAGATAATTTGTCTCACAATATTAAAGAAATTAGGAGAATTTCAAAGAGTAAAGAAATAATAGCAGTAGTAAAAGCTGATGCTTATGGTCATGGTGCATTAGACATTGTATCTACATTATTAGAAAATGGAGCTACAAGACTTGCTGTAGCTGTTGCTAATGAAGCTGTGGAATTAAGAAGAGGAGGGGTAACCTGTCCCATAATGATACTGGGATTTACTCCTGATAGGTTAATAGAAAGCCTTTTAAAATACGATATTGAACAAACAGTGTACAATTATGACTTAGCTGAAAAAATAAGCAATATGGCAGTTAAGAATAACAAGGTTGCAAAGATTCATATAGCAGTGGATACGGGTATGGGTAGAATAGGATTTAAATCTGATTTAGATGGAATAGAACAGGTATATAAAATAAGTAAATTGCCCAATATAATACTTGAAAGTCTATTTTCACACTTCTCCTCAGCAGACGAAGAGGATAAGAGTTATACAAATATGCAGTTTGAAAAGTTCAAATGGTTTTATAATAAACTAAAAGAAGAAGGTATTAATGTAAATATAAGGCATGTTGCTAATAGTGCAGCAATTATAGATTTGCCAGAAACCCATTTAGAGGCTGTAAGGCCAGGAATAATAATGTTTGGGTATTATCCTTCAGAACAAATAAGTAAAGAAAAAATTAAATTAAAGCCTGTTATGTCACTGAAGACCAATATAGTGCATATAAAGGAAATGTGTGCAGGAGAATATATAAGTTATGGAAGAGCTTTTAAAACTGAAAGAGAGAGTATTATAGCTACATTACCTGTGGGTTATGCAGACGGATACACTAGATTCTTATTCGGTAAAGCTAAAGTTATAGTAAATGGAAAATATGCCCCTGTAGTTGGGAAAATATGCATGGATCAGTGTATGATAGATATAACAGACATTCCTAATGTTAAGATAGGTGACGAGGTTATACTAATGGGAGAAGGGGAAGGTCTAAGCATTAATGCAGAAGAAATAGCAGAAGAGATAGGAACTATAAATTATGAGGTAATATGTATGATTAGTAAAAGAGTTCCTAGGGTATACTTAAAAGACAATGAGATAGTAAAAATAAGAAACTATATCTAGGCTGGATAAAAATTGAAGAACTAAAATTGTTTTGACATTGTATTAAATAAAGGATTATAATTGTCTTGTACATATCTATGCATAGGTTAATAGGAGGTATTGAAATTCAATGTCAAGCTCAAAGAGATTAGTTGTAAACCTCTCAGAAACACTAAATAATGAATTTAATAATGCACTAAAAGAAGATTCCAAAAAAAGAAGTGAATTTATAAGGGAAGCTATAATATTATATATAGAAGAGAAAAAAATATATAGAGAAATAGAACAAATGAAAAAAGGTTATATAGAAATGGCTAATATAAATTTGGAAATTGCAGAGATGGGCTTTGCAAGTGACGCTAATGAATTAAAAGAATATGAAGCGAAGCTTTCGGGGTGTGATTTGTCCGATGACGACGATAGTGAAAAGAGGAGATATATTTTATGCTGATTTGAGCCCCGTGGTTGGATCAGAGCAAGGGGGCGTACGACCTGTTATAATTATACAAAATGATGTTGGAAATAAATATAGTCCAACTGTTATTGTAGCAGCCATTACTTCACAGATAAATAAAGCAAAACTACCTACACATGTAGAAATATCCTCTGAAGAATATGGATTAAACAAAGATTCAGTTGTTTTGCTTGAGCAGATACGAACCTTAGACAAAAGAAGGTTGAAAGAAAAAATTGGACACATGACTGATGAAGATATGCTGAAGGTTGATGGTTCACTTTTGATAAGTATTGGATTAAAACAATAAGGGCTTTTTAAGCCCTTACTTTTATGTAATAATATAATATAGATATATTTTTTAACAGGAGGGTAAAAAGATGAGTAGAAGTTTAGAAGAACTTAAAGGCGTAGCTAAGGAAATTAGAAAAGATATCGTAACTATGCTTACAGAGTCACGTTCAGGACACCCAGGAGGTTCTTTATCAGCAGTTGAAATCTTAACTACTTTATATTTTAGAGAAATGAATATTAGCCCAGAAAATTCAAAGGATTTAGATAGGGATAGATTTGTGCTTTCAAAAGGACACGCAGCTCCAGTTTTATATAGTACTTTAGCTAGAAGAGGCTTTTTTAATATAGATGAATTAAGTACTTTGAGAAAAATTGGATCAATCTTACAGGGGCATCCTAATATGAAAGAAACTCCAGGAGTGGATATGTCTACTGGATCTTTAGGACAGGGAATTTCTGCTGCTGTAGGGATGGCATTGGCAGGAAAGTTAGACAAAAAAAATTATAGAGTGTATACATTACTTGGAGATGGAGAATTAGAAGAAGGCCAAGTGTGGGAAGCATCTATGTCTGCTGCACACTATAAATTAGGTAACTTAACTGCATTTATTGATTATAATGGCCTACAGATAGATGGTCCGTGCAAAGAGGTAATGTCACCAGAGCCGATTGCAGATAAGTTTGTGGCTTTTGGATGGAATGTAATAAGTATTGATGGACATAGTTTTGAAGAAATTATAAATGCCATTGAGGAAGCTAGAAAAGTAGAAGATAAGCCAACAGCTATTGTATGTAGAACAATTAAAGGTAAAGGAATTTCCTTTATGGAAAATGAAGCTAGCTGGCATGGAACAGCTCCTAATTTAGAACAATGTGAAAAGGCATTAAAAGAAATAGGAGGGGAAGAATAATGGCAGTTAAAATAGCTACAAGAGAAGCTTATGGTAAGGCTCTAGCAGAGCTTGGAAAAGAAAATGAAAAAATAGTAGTTTTAGATGCGGATTTATCTAAATCAACTAAAACAGCAGATTTCAAAAAAGTATGCCCAGAAAGATTTTTTAATATGGGAATAGCTGAGGGAAATATGATGACTGTAGCAGCAGGAATGTCAACGTGTGACAAAATACCTTTTGTAAGTACCTTTGCTATATTTGCTACTGGAAGAGCTTTTGAGCAAATTAGAAATTCAATATGTTATCCAAAACTTAACGTTAAAGTATGTGCAACTCACGCAGGATTAACAGTAGGAGAGGATGGAGCATCTCATCAATCAGTAGAAGATATTTCTTTAATGAGAAGCATACCAAATATGATAGTAATCTCACCTTCAGATGGAGTAGAAACTGAAGCTGCTATAAAAGCTGTAGCAGAATATAATGGTCCTTGTTATGTAAGACTTGGTAGATCAGCTGTACCAGTTATAAATGATTTTGAAGGATATGAATTCGAAATAGGTAAAGCTGTAAAATATAGAGAAGGAAAAGAAGCTACTATAATTGCAACAGGAATAATGGTAGATGCTGCTTTAGAAGCTTATAACATATTAGCTGAAGAAGGTATAAAAGTTAGAGTTTTAAATATGCATACTATAAAGCCTATAGATAAGGATGCTATAATCGATGCAGTAAGAGGAACGGGAGTAATTATAACTGCTGAAGAACATAGTATAATCGGAGGATTAGGTTCTGCAGTATGTGAAGTTGTAAGCGAATATAGCCCTGCGCCAGTTGTGAGAGTAGGGGTAAAAGACACTTTTGGAGAAAGTGGAAAGCCTGAAGAATTGTTAAAAGCTTATGGATTAACAGCTGAAGAAATCGTTAAAGCAGTTAGAAAAGGGTTAAGTTTGAAATAATTAATATAATAAATTGCTTTAGAAGTTTTACTTCTAAAGCAATTTGTTATATTAAGATCATGAGAGTGAGGAGTGCTATGAAAGATTATATAAAGGATATACTATATAGTATTAAGATAGCTTTGTTTATATTTTTAGGTGGATTTATATTAGGTGGAGTTATAACTTTAATAGTAACTAAAGGAAATATTATGAGCTCTATTGTTTGGGGAGCTAGAGTATCACAATATATATCTTTTTTTGGACTGCTTATATCAGCTATATCCTTTACTAATGAGAACTCCATGAGGCCTTTAAACTATGATAGAGAATGGAAGACTTATTTTGGTAAGTTTAATTTAGCTTTTGCTATATTTTTCATTTCATTATCTATTTTAATATTTTCAATAATAGTTCAAGATTCCATATGGTATTTAATTAATTAAATCTAAGCAAAAAAGAAGGGGTTATTATGAAAAAATTTAAAGAATATTTTTTTATCACTCTAGGTGTATTTATGGTTGCTTTATCAACAAACCTATTATTAGCTCCAAATAAGATAGCAGCAGGTGGAGTAATAGGTATAGCTATAATTGTTAATAATGTTATTCCATTTTTAAGTATTGGACTTATAACATTAATTATGAATGCAATACTTTTTATAATTGCTTTTATTTTTATAGGTAGCAAGTTTGGTGGAAAAACTATTTACGCTAGTTTAAGTTTATCAGGCTTTATATGGTTATTGGAATATGTATTTAAAATCACAGAGCCATTAACTAATAATTTATTTTTAGCTTTTACTTTTGGTACTATAATAGCTGGTATTGGTATGGGAATTACATTTAATCAAAATGCTTCTACAGGTGGTACCGATATAATTGCTAAAATTGCTAGCAAATTTATAAATATACCTATTGGGAAATCACTTCTTGCTGTAGATTTCATAATAACAATTTTTTCGGCACTTTCCTTTGGTATAGAAATAGGTATGTATTCATTATTAAGTGTTTTATTCAATGGATTTGTAATTGATTTTATGATTGAAGGATTAAACATATGCAAGCAAGTTATGGTAGTCAGCGATAAGTGTGAAGAAATAAGTAAATTTATAATAGATGAGTTAGAAAGAGGATGCACGTTTATCAATGGAATAGGAGCATATACTCGTAAAGAAACCTATATTTTATATACTGTACTTAGTAGAAGAGAATTTATTAGATTAAAAGAATACATAAAAGAAATAGATAAAAAAGCATTTATAACTGTTGGAGATGTGCACGAAGTATTGGGTGAAGGATTTAAGGATATAGCCGGGGAAGAATAGATAATGATTTAATATTTAATTATATATTTATGAAATATAAAAGAGCCTGTAGGCTCTTTTTTGTGTACAATAAATTATTTTGTTGAAAAGCTATAATATAAGAACAAATTGAAAAGAATCTGTGGCAATTATAAATTTTTTATTAAACATCGTTTTTAATTTTTGCATTTATTACATTTTATTTCTATAATTTATTTATACAAAAATAGACGATTATTGTGTTATAATAACAATAATGAAATTTGTCTCACTAATTTTGTAAAAAAAGAGGAGCGGTTAACAAATGATTGAATTTAAAAATGTAAATAAAGTTTATAATAATAATATATTCGCCCTATCTAATATGAGTTTAACTATTAATAAAGGAGAATTTGTATTTTTAGTTGGTCCTAGTGGAGCAGGTAAATCAACTTTCATAAAATCATTGATTAAAGAAATAGAACCTACTAGTGGAAGCATTTTCATAAATAATGTTAATATTGGTGAACTTAAGAGAAAAGATATACCTCACTACAGAAGGAAAATAGGTATGGTATTCCAAGACTTTAGGCTTATACCAACACTAAATGTTTATGAAAATGTTGCTTTTGCTATGAGAGTTATAGAGGCGCCTTTGAAAGAAATAAGAAAAAGAGTGCCTACGGTTCTTTCTATGGTTGGACTATCTTCAAAACAAAAAGCTTTCCCACATCAACTATCAGGAGGGGAGCAACAAAGAGTTGCATTAGCAAGAGCTATTGTTAATAATCCTTCTCTATTAATTGCGGACGAGCCTACAGGAAATCTTGACCCAGAGACTGCCATGGAGATAATGGACATACTCAACGACATTAATCATGCAGGTACTACTGTACTTATGGCTACTCATGCTAAAGATATAGTTAACTCTATGAGAAAGAGAGTAATTGCCATAGAAAAAGGCGTTATAGTAAGAGATGAACAGAGAGGTGCATACGAATATGAAGATTAATACATTTAAGCATTTTATCGTAGATGCTTGCAAAAGTTTGAAGAGAAACAGGACAATAAGTTTAGCATCTGCTGCTACAGTAGCAGCAACCTTATTTATATTAGGGGTTTTTCTACTAGCGGCTTTAGATGTTAAACAAGTTATAAAAGATGTAGAATCTAAAGTAGAAATAAAGGTGTTTTTAAATAATGATATAACTATAGGAGAAGAAAAGGAACTAAAGGCAAAGATCGATAGTCTAGAGGAAATTACACACGTAGAGTACGAAACCAAAGAACAAGCTATGGAAAAATTTAAAGAGCAATTAGGTGAAGATAATGCTTCATTAGTAGAAGGATTAGAAAAAGACAATCCCCTTCCGAATTCATACATTATTAGGGTAAAAGAACCAGGAATGGTTACAAAGGTTGTAGATGAAATAAAAGAAATGAAGGGTATACAAGAAATTAAAGAGGGAAGAAAAGTAGTAGACACCATTATAAAAGTTACTAATACTATAAAGTGGATAGGTATAGCTTTGTTTATAGTGTTAATTGGAGTTTCTTTATTTTTAATTGGAAACACAATAAAAATAACTGTTTACTCACGAAGAAAAGAAATAGGGATAATGAAATTTATAGGTGCTACGGATTGGTTTATAAGATGGCCTTTTATCATTGAAGGAATGATTATCGGTCTAGTTGGTTCAATCGTTGGATCCGTACTGCTGTACTATGTCTATGCATTGATTTTTAATAAAGTAAATTCAATTGCATTTATGGTAAAACTTATAGAGCCATCCTTTGTTTTGCAAACTATATCTTGGCAGTTTGTAATTATAGGAATGATTATAGGAACTTTGGGAAGTATATTATCCATAAGGAAATTCCTTGCAGTTTAAAAATAGAATTTTAGAAAATAATATATTTAACACCCTACTTTGTAAGGTAGGGTGTTAAATGTTATAATTATCTATTATATGCATATATTTTAAGTAATTTTATTGTTAGGAGTGTAATAAATGAATAAGAAAAAGTGGATAGGATGGACTGTTGCAGCAGTGATATTTACCAACGCTTTAACCTTTATAGGACTCACTACATATCCAGTGCTTTTGCCTAGTGGAAAAGTAATAATAAACAAAGAAGATTTTAGTAGATTAGAGCAATTTTATGATTTATTAGTTGTAAATGAAATTATACATGAGAGATATGTTGGGGAGATAGATAACGCTAAACTGCAAGAGGGTGCTATTAAGGGAATGACATCAGCATTAGAAGATCCCTATACAGTTTATATGAATAAAGATGAATATAGAGAGTGGAACGAACACTCAGAAGGTAACTATAGTGGAGTTGGTTTATCGGTTCAATCTAAAGAAAATAAAATTAAAATTATAGATGTGTTTGAAGGCTCTCCAGCTCAAAAGGGTGGAGTAATGCCGGGGGATGAAATTCAAAAAGTAAACGGAACGGATGTAGATGGTAGTACCCTTGATAAGGCCGTTACAATGATGAAAGGGGAACAAGGAACCGAAGTAACTATAACCTTTTTCAGGGAAGGAAAAGGAAGTTTTGATGTAAAATTAAAGAGAGCGAAAGTAAATATACCTATGGCAAAAAGTGAGATGCTATCTAATGGAGTAGGATATTTACAACTTTATAGTTTTGATGAAGATTCAGCAAAAACCTTTAAGAAAGAATTAAATAACCTAAAAGCACAAGGCATGAAAGGATTAATAGTAGATTTAAGAGATAATCTAGGAGGATACTTAGATCAGTGTGTAGATATCGCCTCAAACTTTCTTCCTAAGGGAGAAGTTATAGTTTCAACTATGGATAAGTATGGCAATAAAAAAGAATACAAATCTAAGGGTGGAAATTATGTAGGAGTACCTCTTGTAGTGCTTACAAATGAAAATTCTGCCAGTGCATCTGAAATTTTTGCAGGAGCTATAAGAGACTATAATGCAGGTACTCTTATTGGAGAAAAAACCTATGGAAAGGGATTAGTGCAGACTATATTTGAAACAGGTGAAGGAACTGCACTGAAGGTTACTATATCTAAGTACTATACACCTAAAGGTGAAGATATAAATAAAAAGGGAATAGTGCCTAATGTTGAAGTTAAATATCCAGAGGAACTAAAAAAGAAACCTTATAATAGAGAAAATGATCCTCAATTTAAAAAAGCTTTAGAAGTGGTTGAAGAAAAAATTAGAGAGGGGAAATAAGTGATGAATATTGCACTTTATACCCTGAGAACTATTTCTTACGCTTTAACAAATCCCTATTCTATGTTGTTTTTATTTGTACTAGGAATTTATTTATACAGACAGAATAGGAAAACATCATTGATGCAGAAGATGGTTATAGGGGAGCAAATAAACTCCCCTTTTGAATTGACTATTTCTCAAATTGTAATGGGGATATTTGCAGGGGTATTAGGAAGTTTACTTATGTCCTATTTAGGAGTAATGTTTTTTCAAAATTCTGTTATAGAGATTTTATTTTTAACGTCTATATTCTTAATGATGATTAATCCAAGATTTATATGCTTTTCTTATTCTGGAGCTATTTTAGGAGGAATAAGCATTCTTAATTCTCTTGTAATCGCAAATGGTGGTAAAGGGATAGAGGTTTTTAAATTTGATATTACTTCTTTAATGTCTATGATAGCAATACTTCATTTTGTTGAAGGGCTTTTAATTATATTAGATGGAAGTAGAGGAGCTATTCCTGTCTTTGCGAGAATGAAAGATAAAATAGCTGGTGGATTTGCACTAAAAAGGTATTGGCCATTGCCAATTGCTATATTTATCATACTGAATAGTTCCACTATAGCTATTGCAGGTAAAGGTGTACCAATGCCAGAGTGGTGGCCAATTATAAAAACCACTATATCAAAGGATCTTCTAAAAAACGCTATGATATCATTAATGCCTTTTTATGCTGTTTTAGGATATAATAGTGTAACATTTTCAAAGAGTAAGGAAAAGAAAGCACTGACTTCCGGATTATATGTGATGGTATATAGCATAGTATTATTCGCTTTAGCTCAATTGTCTCCTATAAATATAATTTTTCAAGTATTTATAGTAATATTTGCTCCATTAGCTCATGAAGCTTTAATAAAACTTCAAAGACTTTCTGAAGAGAATGGAAAACCAAAATATGTAAGTGAAGATGGGATGAAAATATTATATGTATCCTCCTATTCACCAGCAGCTTCCATGAATATAAAAAGTGGTGATAGTTTAATGGAGATAAACGGAGAACCTATAGAAAGCGAAGATGATATTTTAAATATATTGAAAGAAACCACAGGAGATTTATTTTTTAAGATAAAAAAAGAAAGTGGAAAAATAAAGGAAATATTATATGGAAGAGAGTATAGAAAAAACATGTTGGGAATTGTATTTGTTCCTAAATACATACAGAAAGATAGAGTTGTATTGAAATTCGACAACGAGGATTTTTCGGATATTCTCAACAATATTAAAAATAAAGATAAAGATGAAGATGGTGATGAATAGTATATGGGAGAACTTAGAATTCACTCTAAATTTAAACCCACAGGGGATCAGCCTAAGGCTATTGACAGTTTAGTTCAGGGGATAAATAGAGGAGAAAAATTTCAAACCCTTTTAGGGGTTACTGGATCTGGTAAGACTTTTACAATGGCAAATATAATAGAGAAGGTACAAAAACCTACTCTCATTTTAGCTCATAATAAAACATTAGCGGCACAGTTATGTTCAGAATTTAGAGAATTCTTCCCAGAAAATTGTGTTGAGTACTTTGTTTCTTATTACGATTATTATCAGCCTGAGGCATATGTACCTCAAACGGATACTTATATTGAAAAGGATGCATCAATAAATGATGAAATAGACAAACTTAGACACTCAGCAACATCGGCACTGCTTGAAAGAAGAGACGTAATTATTGTAGCTTCTGTTTCTTGTATTTATGGATTAGGTAATCCTGATGAATATAAAAATCTTACTATATCTCTTAGAGAAGGTATGATAAAAGATAGAGATGAAATATTAAAGAAGCTTGTAGAAATACAATATGAACGAAATGAAATTAATTTTATTAGAGGTACATTTAGAGTGAGAGGGGATGTATTAGATATATTCCCTGCTGCTTCTACCAACAAAGGTATAAGAGTTCAGTTTTTTGGAGATGAGATTGAAAAAATAAAGGAATTTGACGTATTAACAGGTGATACCATCGGAGTGAGAAAACATGTATCTATTTTTCCAGCCTCTCACTTTGCTACTTCAATTGATAGACTTCAATTATCGATTAAAAAAATAGAAGAGGAATTAGAAGAAAGAGTAAAGGAACTGGTTGCCGCTGATAAATTGCTAGAAGCTCAAAGACTTAAACAGAGAACTAATTTTGACATAGAAATGATGAGGGAAATGGGATATTGCAGCGGAATAGAAAACTATTCTAGAATACTAGATGGTAGAGCGGCTGGAACCTGTCCACAGACTTTAATAGATTATTTTCCAGATGATTTCTTATTTTTCATAGATGAGAGCCATGTTACTCTTCCACAGGTAAGAGGAATGTATGCTGGAGACAGATCTAGAAAAGATACTTTAGTGGATTACGGATTTAGATTGCCTTCTGCATATGATAATAGACCGTTAAAGTTTGATGAATTTGAGAATAAATTAAATCAAGTTGTTTTTGTTAGTGCTACCCCTGGGAACTATGAACTAGAAAATTCATCAAATGTAGCAGAGCAAATTATAAGACCAACAGGCCTATTGGACCCAGAAATTATATTAAAACCTGTAGAAGGTCAAATTGATGATTTATACTCAAGAATTATAGAAACTATAGACAAAGGATATAGAGTTCTAGTAACAACTTTAACTAAGAAGATGGCAGAGGATTTAACTCAATATTTTAAAGAAATGAATATTAAGACAAACTATCTGCATTCTGATATAGATACCATTGAAAGAATGAAGATAATAAGAGATCTAAGAAAGGGAGAATTCGATGTACTAGTGGGAATTAACCTATTAAGAGAAGGATTAGATATACCAGAAGTAGCTTTAGTAGCAATACTAGATGCAGATAAAGAAGGGTTTTTAAGATCTGATAGATCACTTATTCAGATAATAGGAAGAGCAGCTAGAAATTCAGAAAGTAAAGTAATAATGTATGGGGACAGGATAACTCCTTCTATGGATAGAGCAATTAAAGAAACCAATAGAAGAAGAGGTATACAAACAGAATATAATGAGGAGCATAATATCGTCCCTAAAACAATAATTAAAGACATTAGAGAAATTATCGAAGCTACAAAAGTTGGAGAAGAAAGTGTTGAGTATGATAGTTTAGAAGAGGCAATAAAGGCCAATAATGATAATATAGAAAAGCTTATTCAGCAATATGAGCTTGACATGAAGGCGGCTGCCAAGGATTTACAATTTGAAAGAGCGGCACAACTGAGGGATTCAGTACTTGAATTAAAAAAGAAATTGAAAAAATCTAAAAGCAAATAGAGGAGTGTGTAAATTTTACATTTATGATAAATAAAATTGTTATAAAAGGAGCAAAGGTAAATAATTTAAAAAACGTAGATTTGGAAGTACCTAGAGATAAGTTTGTGGTGTTTACAGGTCTATCTGGTTCAGGAAAATCATCACTAGCTTTCGACACCTTGTATGCAGAAGGACAAAGAAGATATGTAGAATCCTTATCTGCTTATGCTAGACAGTTTTTAGGACAGATGGATAAGCCAGACGTAGAATATATAGAGGGATTGTCTCCTGCCATATCAATAGATCAAAAGACTACAGGAAGAAACCCTCGTTCTACAGTAGGAACTGTTACTGAAATATATGACTATTTAAGATTGCTTTATGCCAGAATAGGAGTTCCACATTGTCCTAAATGCGGTAAGGAAATAAAGCAGCAGACAGTAGACCAGATGGTAGATAAAATAGTAGAGTTACCAGAGAGGACAAGAATACAGATACTATCTCCAATAATAAGTGGGAGAAAAGGAGAACACACAAAGGTACTAGAAAACATTAAAAAGAGTGGATATATAAGAGCTAGAATAGATGGAAGTACAGTGGATTTAGAAGAGGAAGAAATAAAATTAGAAAAGAATAAAAAACATACCATCGAAGCTGTTATAGATAGATTGATAATTAAAGATGACATAAAGAGCAGATTAGCGGACTCCATAGAAACAGCGCTAAAATTATCAGAAGGTATTGTAGTTGTTAACGTATTGGATGGAGAGGATATGCTATTTAGTGAAAACTTTGCTTGCGTAGAATGTGGTATAAGCATAGGAGAGATAGCACCGAGGTTGTTTTCATTTAACTCTCCCTTTGGTAAATGTGATCATTGTGATGGATTAGGAACTCTTTTAGAAATAGATGAAGACTTAGTCATTCCCGACAGAAGTAAAAGTATAATGGAGGGTGCCGTATTACCATGGGGAAATGGATCTTTAAAAGAAGATTCATGGACATATAGTATATTAACAGCGCTATCAAATGAATACAATTTTACTTTAGACACCCCTATAAAGGATCTAGAACCTAAGATAGTAGATATTTTACTTTATGGATTAAAAGGCGATAGAATTAAGGTAAAATATGAAAAAGAAAATAGGATTTCAGAATTTAATCATGCATATGAAGGGGTTATAAATAATTTAAAGAGAAGATATTTTGAAACAAATTCAGATTATATAAAAGAAGAAGTAGAATCCTACATGAGCAATAACCCGTGTCCGAAGTGTGGTGGAGCTAGATTAAGACCTGAGGCTTTAGCCGTAACAGTAGGAGATAAAAATATATATGAATTTTGCATTTTGTCTATTAAAGAGGAATTAAAATTCATTGAGAGCGTTACGCTTTCAGAAAAAGAACAAATAATAAGTAATCAAATATTAAAGGAAATAAAGAGTAGGTTAAACTTTTTAATAGATGTAGGATTGGACTATTTAAACTTATCTAGAACAGCAGGTACTCTTTCAGGAGGAGAAGCTCAAAGAATTAGATTAGCTACTCAAATAGGTTCAAGTTTAGTAGGAGTTTTATATATACTAGATGAGCCAAGTATAGGACTTCATCAAAGAGATAATGATAGATTAATTGCTACTTTAAAACATCTGAAAAATTTAGGAAATACTTTAATAGTAGTAGAACATGATGAAGATACCATAAGAGAAGCAGATTTTATAGTGGATATTGGTCCAGGGGCAGGGGAGCATGGTGGAGAAGTAATAGCAGCGGGCCCTTTAGAAGAGATTATTAATAATGAAAGATCTATTACGGGGCAATATCTAAGCGGAAAAAAAAGGATTGAGATTCCAAAGGAAAGAAGAAAGTGCAATGGAAATTGGATCACTATAAAAGGAGCTAGAGAAAACAATTTAAAGAAAGTAGATGCTAGCTTTCCTTTAGGAGTATTTACTTCTGTTACAGGAGTATCTGGTTCTGGCAAAAGTACGTTAGTTAACGAAATATTATATAAGGGATTAAATAAAAAATTAAATGGATCAAAAGACAATCCAGGGTTGCATAAAGATATTTTAGGTGTAGAAAATATAGATAAGATAATTAACATTGATCAGAGCCCTATAGGCAGAACACCAAGATCGAATCCTGCCACTTATACAGGAGTATTTGATATAATAAGAGAGGTCTTTTCAAATATTTCAGAATCTAAAATGAGAGGATATAAACCAGGAAGATTTAGCTTCAATGTTAAGGGTGGAAGATGCGAAGCTTGTAAGGGTGACGGTATAATAAAAATAGAAATGCAATTCTTGTCAGATGTGTATGTTCCTTGTGAAGTATGTAAAGGTAAGAGGTATAATAGAGAAACACTAGAGGTAAAATATAAAGGAAAAAATATTGATAACATATTAAATATGACTGTGGAAGAAGCTTTAGAGTTTTTTGAAAATATACCTAGAATCAAAAACAAACTTCAAACTCTAATGGATGTAGGTCTTGGATATATAAGATTAGGTCAGCCTTCAACTCAGCTATCTGGAGGGGAAGCACAAAGAATTAAGCTAGCTTATGAATTATCTAAGAGGAGCACAGGTAAAACTCTTTATATTCTAGATGAACCAACTACTGGTCTTCATATAGACGATGTAAATAGACTTATTTCTATATTACATAGGTTAGTAGAGAGTGGAAATTCTGTAGTAGTTATAGAACATAACCTAGATGTGATAAAGTGTGCTGATTATATAATTGACTTAGGACCTGAAGGTGGAGATAAGGGCGGTACTATAGTAGCTTATGGAACTCCAGAAGAGGTAAGGGATAATGTAAATTCTTACACAGGACATTACCTAAAAAAGATGTTATAATTTAAGGTAGACTAGCATACAAACTATGCTAGTCTTTTCAATACATATCAATCCTAAAGTAAAGAAGGTGTTTCTATGTTAATAGATAAAATAAGTTATGTATTTACCATATTCATTATAGCGATAATATATTTAATAATATGGACCTCTTTAAAGATAATGAATAAGGATATGAAATCAAGTGGAAAAAAGAGCTCAGTTAATAAGAGTGCGGGCTTTGAGATAATTGAACCAGGAAATAGTTCTAACTTAAAAAAAGGTGGAGTTATTCCAATAAAAGGTGAAATAACTATAGGAAGAAAGGAAGGCAATACTTTTATATTAGATGATCCTTATATATCTTCATTTCATGCTAGAGTATACTTTAAAAATGATGATTATATAATTGAGGATTTAGATAGTACAAATGGAATTCTTGTAAATGAAGTTAGAATTGAAGATAGAACTCGCTTAAAAATTGGTGATATAATTAAAATTGGTAATACAATACTAAAATTCATATGATAAAGGTGGGAGGGTTAGATATTTTGCGTAGATTTAAAGATGAAACTAAACTGCTCCTTTACACATTTTTATTATGTATTGCTGGATTTTTAAATTTAGCAATATTAAAAGACCCCTTTGACAAGGGTGCCATAACTATGGCTATAATAATATGTGTTTTAATAGGATATTCCTACTTTGTAATAAGAAAGTTTTTCCCAAAGGGAGATAAATATATATTTGTATATTCCAGTATATTGGCTGTTATAGGCTTAATCATGTTGTACAGAATAAATACTTCTGATGCTATAAAACAAATAATATGGTTTGCAATAGGGGTAATTTCATTTATATTTATTGTAGTGCTATTGCCTAATTTAAGAAGATTTAGTGACTATAAGTATATCTATATGGGAGCTACTGTTGTTCTCATGTCATTAGGTACACTTTTTGGAAAGGAAGTATTTGGAGCGAAAAACTGGATATCAATAGGAGGGTTTTCCTTTCAACCTTCGGAGTTTGGTAAGCTATTTTTAGTGGCATATCTGGCTTCAGCTCTCAAGGATTATGAAAATTTTAAGGATTTAATTCAACCAGCAGCTATAGTTGCAATATCTTTAGGCTTTATGGTGCTTCAAAGAGATTTGGGAAGTGCCCTTATATTTTTCGGTATATCCGTTACTATGCTTTATATAGCTACTTCTAAAGTAAAATATGTAATCACATGCTTAGGGCTTTTTACAGGAGGAGGATATATAAGTTATTTATTATTTTCTCATGTAAGATTAAGAGTTTTAATATGGCAAAACCCTTGGCCTTACGCCACAGACAAGAGTTATCAAGTAGTTCAATCCATGCTAGCTATAGCAACAGGAGGTTTAACAGGAGTAGGTTTAGGAAATGGTCACCCTGAATATATTCCAGTGAACACTACGGATTTTATTTTTTCAGTAATATGTGAAGAATTAGGAATCCTTACTGGATTTGCCTTAATACTTTTAAACTTTTTATTGTTCTATAGATGTATGAGAGCTGCTCTTTATGCAGAAGATAAGTTTTCTCAACTTCTTACGGTAGGTTTAAGCTCTATGATGGCTTGTCAGGCACTGGTTATTGTAGGTGGAGTAATAAATGCCATACCACTAACAGGAATTACGTTACCATTGGTAAGTTATGGTGGTAGTTCAATGCTTAGCACTTTCTTTGCACTTGGGATAATTCAAAAAGTATCAGAAGAGGGTAGATATTAATGAAAGATATTTCGAATAATATTAAAAAAGTTACAATGGTTTTTCTACTATGCTTTATAGCTCTTATATCATATGTAACGTACTTTGAAATAATTGTTGCCCCTAAAATTGTAGGGAGTCAATATAATCAAAGAAGAATATGGGCTAAAAAAAATAAAGTTTTAAGAGGAAGTATATTTGATAGAAACATGAAAGTTTTAGCCAAAAGTAATAGAATAGATAAAAATCATCAAAAAAGAGAATATACTGAAGGAGAAGTATTTGCTCATCCTTTAGGATATATAGATGTCAGTTACGGACTTTCAGGAATAGAAAGAACATATGATAAAGAGTTATCTAGTGTTAGCATAAAAGACACCTTATTTAAATTAATGAATATAAATAAAAATGATAAGGAAAAGTACGGTAGTAGTATTAAGACGACTTTAGATTATAATCTTCAAAAGTTAGGATGGGACTTGTTAGGACATAGAAAAGGATCCGTAGTAGCAATTGATCCTAAGAGTGGTGAAATATTGGCACTTGTTTCTAAACCTTCGTTTAATCCTAATGATTTAGAAAACACGTGGAAAAATATTATAAATGATAAAAATAACCCACTATTAAACCGAGCTACTTCGGGACTATATCCACCAGGATCTGTATTTAAAATAGTAACTGCGGTAAGTGCGCTTGAGAATATTGAAGGTGTGGAGAATAGAATTTTTGAAGACAGAGGTGTTTTAGCATTTAATTCAAAAGAATCATTAAGAAATTATAATGGCACAGTGCTAGGAAATATAAATTTGAAAGAAGCTACGGTTAATTCAAGTAATGTAGTTTATGGTACATTAGGAATGGAGCTTGGCAATGACAAGCTAAAAAGTACAGCAGAAAAATTTTATTTTAATAAAAATATTCCTAGTGATGGGATATTAATAGAAAATAGTAAGTTTCCATCTATAAAGGATTACGAGGTAGGAAATCTAGCTCAAAGTGCTATAGGGCAGTCATCTATACTTGCAACACCAATTCAAATGGCATTAGTTGCTAGTACTATAGCCAATGATGGTGTCATGATGAAACCACATGTAGTCAAGGAAGTTTTAAATAACAAAGGAGAAGTATTAGAAAAAATTAAGATAGACTCTATTGGGAAAGTTACTTCAAAGGAAAACGCATCAATAATTAAAGATTATATGAAGGCGGTAGTGGAAAGAGGTACAGGAAGAGCAGCAGGAGTATATGGTTTAGATGTGTGTGGTAAAACAGGTACGGCAGAACATTCAACAGGAGGAAGCAATAAAGAGCCTCATTCTTGGTTTATAGGTTTTGCCCCTTACGATGATCCGCAGATAGCTATAGCTGTCATAGTGGAAGAAGGTGGAGTAGGTGGTGGAATTGCATCAACTATCGCTTCATCTATGTTCAAAGAGGCATTAGTTAAATAATTTCTAGAAGGTAGGGATTGTGTTGAAAATTAAAGATATAGAAGAATTAAAGAATGGAGAAAAGGTTCAATTTTACGCTCTTTTAAGTGATAAAAGAACCGGATGGAAAAAGGATGGAACTCCTTATTTGCTGATAATAATTCAAGATAGTACAGGAACTTTAGCCTTCCCAATATGGGATAATTATGAAAAATACAACTCGCTACTAGAGGTGAATTCCATAATAGAAGTAAAAGGTATTGTAACTAGATATAATGGAAGCATACAAATTAGAAATCCTATAATAGAAGCTGTTGGTGAAGGGATAGACTATTCAGAGTTTGTACCTGTGTATGCTATTCCAGAGGAGCTAATACAATATTTCAATGATGTAATAAATAATTTAGAAGAAAAATACAAAAAAATAGCCATAGGTGCTACAGGAGCATTTGGATACAATAAAGAAAGATGGGACGCCTTTTTAAGCTGTGTGGCAGCAGAAAAATTTCATGGAAATAAAAGAGGGGGACTATTTCTTCATACTGTAGGAGTAATGAAGGCGATAGAAGATATAACAACAAACTATATAACAAATCCATTTTATATGAGTGCTAAAGATGTAATAAGTAAAGATAGATTAATGCTTAAAGCTATAGTGCATGACATCATGAAAACAAAAGAATATGATTATAATGGCATAATTAGAAGAAAAGAAATGAAATTAGATCATATAGTACTAGGTGCTTCTTATGTTAGGGAAATTAATAGAGAGATGGGTAATCCTTTAGATGAAGAAGAATTAGATGATATATGTTATTCAATATTAGCTCACCATGGAGAATTTGGAAATTTTGAACCAAAGGGTATAGAAGATATTTTATTAAACGTAGCGGATATTATAGACAGTCAAGTAGTAAATGCTATAGAAAACAAAATATAGTGGAGAGCTTATATGAAAGGAAAAACCCACGTTGGAGTCGGACTAGTAGCTGTAGTAGCTTTATATAATAGACCTATAGTAGAATCAGATTTATTGGGGTTAGGTATAGTAACATTGGCCTCTCTATTGCCAGACATAGATCATCCCAAAAGTGTAATAAATAAATATATACTTCCATTTAAAAATAAAATGGCTAAAGTCACTTTATATATATGTTTAGGTATAGTCATAATGTGGTATAGCTATTTATATCAAGGAGGTTCATTTTTAACCTCCCTCGGAATAATATCTATATTAATCGGAATTTCCTCCCATAGAAATGGATTAACACATAGTTTAACAGGGATGATTATGTTTTCATTTGTTGCAGCTCATCTAGGGAATATTTATAATATTGATAATGTAATTTATTATTTCATGCTTGGATATGGACTACATTTACTTTGTGATATGGGGACAAACAGAGGAATACCTCTTTTTTATCCCTTTAAGACAAAGAATATGAAGTTTCCATTTACTTTTAAAACTAATTCTAAAGTAGGAAATACAGTAGAAGAACTTATATTAATAATGGGATTAATATATACAGTATTTAAATTACCTAAACTGTTTTAGGCATCTTCGAAAAAATAACTTGCCAGTATGTTGGGCTATTTTGTTGCATCGTTGACTAATTATTTTATTTCAGATGCCTTAAATAGTAGAGATTATAATGAGGAGAAGTTATGTTTGATTTTGAATACCAATTAAAAGTACTTCCAGACAAACCTGGAGTCTACATAATGAAAAATGCCTTAGGAGAAGTGATATATGTAGGTAAGGCAAAGGTTCTGAAGAATAGAGTTAGACAATATTTTCAAAACTCAAGGAACCATTCTGAAAAAGTAAAGGCTATGGTAAAAAATATAAGTGAATTTGAGTATATTGTAACTGACTCTGAAATAGAAGCATTAATATTAGAATGTAATCTTATTAAAAAATATAGACCTAGATATAATATACTTCTAAAAGATGATAAAGGATATCCACATATAAAAATAACAGTAAATGAAGATTTCCCGAGGGTTTTTGTTACTAGGGTAGTAGCAAAGGATGGAGGAAAGTATTTCGGACCTTATACTGATGCTACAGCTGTATATGAAACTATAGATCTTATAAAAAAAATATTTCCTGTTAGAACGTGTAAAAAAAGCATAAAGGAAGATGGGGTTAAAACAAGACCTTGTTTGAATTATCATATAGGACTCTGTAAAGCTCCTTGTGGTGGAAATATATCAAAGGAAGATTATAATAAAATAATAGAAGATATAATAGATTTGCTATCAGGAAAAGATAAGAATATAACTCAAAATATGAAGAAAGAAATGGAGGAAGCGGCTGAAAACTTAGAATTTGAAAAAGCTGCTGCTCTAAGAGATAAAATATCTTCCGTAGAAAAGATAAGAGAAAAACAAAAGATAATTACTGGAAATTATGAGAATGAAGATTTTATAAATGTTTTTAGTGATGAAAAGGATAGTTGTGTTCAAATATTCTTTTTAAGAGAAGGTAAAATAGTAGGTAGGGAGCACTTCATGCTTGAAAATACTTCTGGTATGGAAAATGGAGAAATTCTTCTAAACTTTGTAAAGAATTTCTATGGAGGAACTGCTTTTGTACCGAAGAGTATATATATTACAAATCTAGAAGACAAAGATTTAATTGAAGAATGGCTCACTATTAAAAGAGGTTCCAAAGTATGGATTAAAATTCCTCAAAAGGGAGAGAAGAAAAACATACTGGAATTAGTAGGGAAAAATGCTAAATTCACATTAGAACAATTTAAATTAAAAATATTACAAGATAAAGAAATACATCAAAATGCATTAAAAGAATTGAAGGCCTTATTAGAATTAGAGGAAATGCCTATGAGGATAGAAGCCTATGATATATCAAACATACAAGGGGTAGATTCCGTAGGCAGCATGGTAGTATTCGAAAATGGGAAAAGCAAAAATAGTGACTATAGAAGGTTTAAAATAAACACAGTTATAGGACCGAATGACTACGATAGTATGAGAGAAGTATTAAGTCGTAGATTTGAGCATGGTTTAAAGGAGATAAAAGAGATTCAACAAAGAAATATCCAGTTAAGTTCTGGTAAGTTTTGTGTGTTCCCAGATTTAATATTGATGGATGGAGGCAAAGGTCAGGTAAACATCGCATTAGAGGTCTTAGAAAAACTAAACATACAAATACCTGTATGTGGAATGGTAAAAGACGATAATCACAATACTAGAGGTCTAATATATAATAATAATGAGTTGATTTTAAAAGAAGGATCTAATTTAAAAAGACTAATAGCTAGAATACAGGATGAAGTCCATAGATTCGCCATAACTTATCATAGAACTTTAAGAGATAAAAGAGTTTTAAAATCCATATTAGACGAAGTACCTAATATAGGGGAGAAGAGAAAAAAAGAGTTGCTTAAGAAGTTTGGCGGAGTAGAGAATATAAAAACAGCTAGTTATGATGAATTAATAAATACTCCTTCTATAGATAAAAAAGCAGCTCAAAGTATATTGGATTTTTTTAGGAAAGATAAATAACTCTGAATATATGAGGTAGAAAGTGACTAGAATATAAATATTGATAAAGAAATCTTTATACATTATACTTATTAATGATACATAATAATCGTTTCAAGGAGATAAAAATATGAATCAGTACAAAGATTTTATAATTATACTAGAAAAAATCTTAGGAAAAGATAATGTTAAAATAGATGAACCCATGAAAAAACACACATCTTTTAGAGTGGGGGGACCGGTAGATATATTAGTCACTCCTGAATCTTATGACCAGGTTAAAGAAGTAATTGAGGTTTCTAAAAAAAATAATATACCTCTTTTAATTCTTGGAAATGGATCTAATCTTCTAGTAAGAGACGGAGGAGTAAGAGGCATAATAATGAAACTCTGTAAGTTAGATAATATTAAAGTTGAAGGAAATAAAATAATTGCTCAAAGTGGAGCATTACTTTCAAAAGTTTCTAATACAGCTGCTGGAAATTGTTTAGCAGGATTTGAGTTTGCTAGTGGGATACCTGGAAGTGTTGGAGGGGCTCTCACTATGAATGCAGGTGCTTATAATGGAGAAATTTCTCAAGTAATCGAAAGTGCCTATGTACTTAATAATGATGGAGAATTTAAAAGATTAACTAAAGAGGAATTGGAACTGGGTTATAGAATGAGCTCTATAATAAAGTATGGCCATACAGTATTAGAGGCTGTATTTAACTTAAATAGTGGAGAACAAGAAAAGATATATGGAAGAATACAAGACTTATCACAGAGAAGAAGAGATAAGCAGCCTTTAGAGTATCCATCAGCAGGAAGTACTTTTAAAAGACCAGAAGGACATTTTGCTGCAAAATTAATAGAAGATAGTGGACTAAAGGGTGCAAGTGTAGGAGATGCAGAAGTATCAAAAAAACACTCAGGTTTCATAATTAATAAAGGAAATGCAACGGCAAAAGATATAATTAAGTTAATAGAAATGGTCAAAAAGACAGTAAGAGAAAAATATGATATTGACCTTCATACAGAGGTTATGATAGTAGGGGAAGATAACTAAAGGTAGCAAAGGTTAAGGATAAAAATAAATAGTTTGTCCTTAACTTTTATTTTTAAGTTTGTTTTATTATTAAATATTATGGTATTCTATAATTAAAAGTAAGTGTTATAGAAATTTGGTGAGCTATACAAGGAGGAAGAATATGAGATTTGTCATAGTTACTGGTTTATCTGGTGCAGGAAAAACTCAAGCAATAAGAAGTTTAGAGGACTTAGGTTACTTTTGTGTTGATAATTTACCACCAACTCTAATTCCTAAATTTGCTGAAGCCTGTTGCCAAACAGATGGAAGAATAAATAAAATTGCTGTAGTTATAGATATCAGAGGGGGAGAATTCTTTGATGATTTATTTGAAAGTTTAAGATATATTAAAAACCAAGGCTATAAATATGAAATGTTATTCTTAAATGCTTCCGACGAAGTGTTGGTTAAAAGATTTAAAGAATCTAGAAGGAAGCACCCTCTAGCTCCAGATGGTAGAATATTAAATGGTATTTTAATGGAAAGAAATAGATTAAGAGAAGTAAAAGATAGAGCAAGCAATATAATTGACACTTCGAATTTTTCAACCATGAAATTAAGAGAAGAAATTACAAAAATATATGGAGAAGAAGGCCAAATGGAAACTCAACTTATAATTACAGTAGTTTCTTTTGGATTTAAATATGGCATACCATTAGATTCTGATTTAGTATTCGATGTAAGATTCCTGCCTAATCCATATTATATTCCTGAGTTAAAGGAATATTCGGGAAATGATGACCAAGTGGTAAACTATGTAATGAGTTATGATGTAACTATAAAATTTATAGAAAAATTACAAGATATGATGGAGTTTTTGATTCCTAATTATATAAAAGAAGGTAAAAAGCAATTGATAATATCTATTGGATGTACAGGAGGAAGACATCGTTCGGTAGCTATAGCTAATGCTATTTATGAAATATTGAAAAATAAGAATTATAAAGTTAATAGAGATCATAGAGATATTCAGCAAGATGTCAGTAGGGATGGTAAAAAGTCATGAAAATAAGTGATTGGCTAAGGCCAGGTATTAAAGTTAAGAGATGGATATTATTTTTATTTACAGGAATACTCTTTATAGCTTTTGCACTTATCGAATTTGTTAGAAATCGTCTGTATAGTTACTACTATATAGCTTTTTATATATTTTTATTAGCAACGGGTATATTTATGATATATATATCTGTTACTCAAGGAATGAGATCTATAATTGCACTCATAAATAAAGGATATTTAAATGTTTCTATAGACTCTAAAAAATTAGAAACATTAATATACGAAAAGAGGCTTCTGGTTAAAGGACCTAAAATAGTAGCTATAGGTGGTGGAACAGGTTTATCTACCATGCTTAGAGGATTGAAGCACTATACTTCAAATATAACGGCAATAGTTACGGTAGCAGACGATGGAGGAGGTTCTGGAGATTTAAGAGAAGATTTAGGAATACTCCCACCAGGAGATATTAGAAACTGTATATTGGCGTTATCCGATACAGAACCGCTGATGGAAGAACTCCTTCAATATAGATTTAAAGATGGTAGATTGAAGAATCAGAGTTTTGGTAATTTATTCTTAGCCGCTATGGATGGTATTTCAAATAACTTTGAAGAAGCTGTGCAAAAGATGAGTTCAGTATTAGCGGTGACAGGGAAGGTTATTCCTGTTACTTTGGATGATATGGTATTAATGGCGAAACTTAAAAATGGTTCAATTGTAAAAGGAGAATCAAGCATACCAGAGGAAGCTATGAAACAAAATAGTAAAATAGATAGAATTTTTATTGAACCTCAGGATGCTAGGGCGCTAAGCGAAGCTGTTAACTCTATTTTGGAGGCAGATGCTATAATATTGGGACCAGGTAGTCTATATACTAGTGTCATTCCAAATTTATTAGTAAAAGAAATAGGCCTTGCGATGCATAAGACTGAGGCTTTAAAAATCTATGTATCAAATATTATGACTCAGCCAGGTGAGACAGATGGATTTACAGTTTCTGACCATATTAAAGCCTTATATAAACATAGTGGTAATGGAATCGTAAATTATGTAGTGGTTAATGAAGGAAAAATTGAAAAAGATATGGAAGGCAAGTATAAGGAAGAAGCTTCTCATATTGTAGAGATAGATGAAGAGAATATAAGAAATCTTAATGTAAAAATAATAGAAGGAGACTTTGTAACTGTTAGAAATGGGCTAATAAGGCATAATTCCGAAAAGTTAGCTTCCATATTAATAGAAACAATAATGGAAAAGAAATTACTTTATGATAGGAAAAAGATAATTGAGTACTTCTATTTATCAGAAAGATTAAAGGATAGGAATAAAAAAAATAAATAGGGAGAAAAGAATATGTCATTTTCAGCTAAGGTTAAGAATGAAGTTTGTAGATATACTAATCTCACAAGAGAAGAAGCATTGGCACAACTATCAGCAATCATGAGAGTAAGCGGTACTTTAATCTTTAGTGGTAATAAGCAGTTAGGTTTAAAAATAACTACAGAGAACCCCGCTATTGCTAGATTAGTATTTAAAATATTAAAAGAATATTTTAATATTCACACTAAGATAATGGTCAAGAAAAGCAACTCCTTTAAGAAAAATAATGTATATATTATTGTTATTGGAGAGGACATAGATGTAAAAGAATTTCTAAAAGAGACAGAGGTACTAAAAGGAGAAGAAGGAATATTAGTACTAAATTATGATATTTCAAGTAACATGATAAAAGATGATAAAACTCGTAGAGCCTATATAAGAGGTGCTTTTTTAGGGGGAGGAAGCATAAGTAACCCTGAAAAGACATATCATTTAGAATTTGTTACTAATAATAGTAATTATGCTGATAATTTAAGTAGAGTTATAAATACCTATGGACTAAATGCTAAAGTTATACAAAGAAAAAATAGCTATATAGTGTATTTAAAAGAGGGGGAACAGATTATAGATTTACTGAATATAATAGGTGCCCACTCCTCACTTTTAGAATTAGAAAATGTAAGAATCATGAAAGAAATGAGAAATAACGTAAATAGGTTAGTAAATTGCGAAACAGCAAACTTAAGTAAGACTGTAAATGCTGCAGTAAGGCAGGCAGAGAGTATAAAACTTATACAACAAGAAATAGGACTCAAGCGTCTCCCTCAAAATTTAAGGGAGATTGCGGAATTGAGATTAAAATTTCCTGATGAATCCTTAAAAGAATTAGGGGAAATGCTTAATCCTCCTGTTGGAAAATCAGGCGTAAATCATAGACTTAGAAAAATTGAGAAGATTGCAGAAGAACTGAGAAGGGAAGGAAGGTAAAAATGGACTATGTCTAAGCATGAAGAAGTTATAAGATATATTAGCAATTTGTCCGTTGGAGCGAAAATATCTGTAAGAACCATAGCTAGCCTGTTAAACATCAGCGAAGGAACTGCATATAGGGCAATAAAAGAATGTGAGGAAAGAGGCATAGTAACTACAATACCAAGGATAGGTACTATAAGGATAGAAAAAGTAGAGAAAAAGAATAAAGAGGTCTTAACTTTTGGTGAAATAGTTGGAATTGTAGATGGAAATATTGCTGCGGGTAAGAATGGAATACATAAAAAGTTAGAGCATTTTATAATAGGAGCAATGACCCCTGAAGCCATTGAAGAATATATTACTCCAGGCTCTCTTTTTATAGCTGGTAACAGAGAAGAAGTCCAAGAATTAGCATTGGTAAATGATTGTGGCATAATAATAACTGGTGGATTTAAATGTAGTGATAAAATAAAGAGATTAGCAGATTATAACGAGATGCCTGTAATCTGTACTTTATATGATACTTTCACCGTAGCTAGCATGATAAATAAAGCTATATGGGAAAACACTGTGAAGAAGGAGATAATACTCATAGAGGATATAATGGATTATGAATATCCATATTTAAAAATCGATGATACTGTGTCTTCTTGGAGAAAACTGATTGAAAGTACATCACAAGTGGAATTTCCAGTAGTTAATGATCAGATGAAATTCATGGGGTTAATCACCCTACAAGAATTAAAATCTAATTTAAATGAAGATATGCAGATTGAAAAATTGATGAGAAAAAATGTAGCTACCTTAGAGCCTACAACTACTGTAGCCTATGCTGCCCACGTGATTGAAGGAGAAGGAGTACAGTTTTGCCCCGTTGTAGATAACAAAAGGTTTGTTGGTAGTGTTAAAAGAGAAGATATAATTAAGGCATTAAAACATGCAGCAAGGCAACCAAAGATAGAAGAAAATATAGAAAATATAGTATTAAAGAAATTTAAGTATGCATGGGAAGGGGAACAAATGCATTTCTATGGAAGAGTTACTTCCGAAATGATAGATCCTATAGGTACTGCTTCATGGAGTGCTTTAAATATGCTAATTTCTACTATGGCATTGATTTGTCTTAATGAAGAAAATAGTATCAGCCTATTTGTAGATAATATATCTACATACTTTATGAAACCTGTTCAGATAGATACAGATATAGATGCATATGTAAATATAATTGATAGAGGAAAAGCCTTTTGTAAGGTAATGGGAAGAAGCTTTTGCAAAGTAGAGATAGTTATGTATGATGGTAAAAAAGATTTGATAGCTAAATCCTTTGTTTCTGCAAAGGTTACAAGAAAATAATAGTGGGAGGAAGATGCGTATGAATAATGATTCTACTGTAAAGTGGGTTAGTTTACATCAGCATACGGAATATTCCCTACTTGACTCTTCGGCTAAAATCAAAGAATTAGTAAAAAGAGCTAAAGAATTAGGAATGGATAGCTTAGCTATAACAGACCATGGAGTTTTATATGGATGTGTAGAATTCTATAAGGCTGCAATGAAAGAGGGAATTAAACCGATAATTGGTTGTGAGATATATGTGGTACCTAAGTCCATGGATATAAAAGTAAATGATAGAGATAATGGAATATATCATTTGGTTTTACTTGCTAAAAATGAAATAGGGTATGAAAATTTAATGAAAATAGTGAGCAAAGCATCTATTGATGGTTTTTACTATAAACCTAGGGTAGATCATCATTATTTAAGAGAACATAGTGAGGGATTAATAGCTTTAAGTGCATGTCTTGGTGGAGAAATACAAAGCTATATACTAGAAGGTAGAATAAACAAAGCTGAGGAAACAGCATTACTTTATAAGGATATATTTAAAGAAGGATTTTATTTAGAACTTCAATATCATGGCCAAAAAGATCAGCTAAAAGTTAATAATGAGCTCATCGACATGTCTAAGAGATTAAACATTCCTTTAGTTGCAACTAACGATGTTCATTATATCTACAAGGAAGATTATAAACCACATGATGTATTATTATGTATACAGACAAATAAAACTGTGGATGAAGAGGAGAGGATGAGATATCCTTCTGACCAATTTTATCTAAAATCGCCAGAAGAGATGTACAAACTATTCTCCCATGTGCCAAAAGCATTAGAAAACACAGTAAAGATAGCAGAACAGTGCAATTTTAATTATGAATTTGGTGAATCTAAGTTGCCTATATTTCCCCTTCCTGATGGAGTTAAGCATAATGAGTATTTAAAAGAAATATGCTACAAGGGATTAAGAGAAAGATATGAGGAAATAACAAAAGAAATAGAGGAGAGATTACTCTACGAATTGAAGATTATAGAAGATATGGGGTACATAGACTACTTCCTTATAGTTTGGGACTTTATAAGATTTGCTAGGGAAAAAGGGATAATGACTGGTCCAGGTAGAGGAAGTGGTGCTGGATCAATAGTAGCCTATACACTAGGTATTACTAAAATAGATCCTATAAAATATGGTCTTTTATTCGAACGATTTTTAAATCCTGAAAGAGTATCTATGCCTGATATTGATAGCGATTTTTGTTATGAAAGACGTGGAGAGGTTATAGACTACGTAGTTAGTAAGTATGGTGCTGATAATGTATCACAGATAATAACCTTTGGTACAATGGCAGCTAGAGCATGTATTAGAGACGTAGGAAGGGCTATGAATTATTCTTACGCAGAAGTAGATAAGATAGCTAAAATGATACCTACTGTCTTAAATATTACTATAGATAAGGCCCTAGAATTAAATCCAGAACTAAAAGAAATATATGAAGATGATGAGCGAATTGGGGAATTAATTGATGTAGCTAAAAAATTAGAAGGCTTACCTAGGCATACATCAACCCACGCCGCAGGGGTTGTTATAGCATCAAAGCCTTTGGTTCAATATGTGCCATTACAAAAAAATGAAGGTGCTATAGTAGCTCAATTTACCATGGGTACCTTAGAAGAACTAGGATTACTTAAGATGGACTTCTTAGGATTAAGAACACTTACAGTAATAAGAGATGCAGTTGAGATGATAAAAGAAAATAAGGGCGTTTCTATAGATTTAGATAAAGTAGGGTTCGAAGACAAAGAAGTTTATAAAATGATAAGTGAAGGTAAAACTGTTGGTGTATTCCAGCTAGAATCTCCAGGCATGACAAGTTTTATGAAGGACTTAAAACCTGATTCTCTTGAGGATATTATTGCAGGAATAAGTCTTTATAGACCAGGACCTATGGCGGAAATACCAAAATATATTTCAAATAAAAAGAATCCAGATGAAATAGAATATCTAACAGAAGAGTTACATGATATACTCTCAGTTACTTATGGGTGTATGGTTTATCAAGAGCAGGTAATGGAGATTGTTAGAAAATTAGCTGGTTACTCCATGGGGAGAAGTGACCTTGTAAGAAGAGCCATGTCAAAAAAGAAGCATGACGTAATGGAAGAAGAGAGAAAAAATTTCGTTAATGGAGTTATAGATAAAGATGGCAATATAGAGGTTCCTGGATGTGTAAGGAATGGTATAGATGAAAAGATAGGAAATAAGATATTTGACTCCATGATGGACTTTGCCTCCTATGCATTTAATAAATCCCATGCCGCTGCTTATGCAGTAGTGGCTTATCACACAGGATATTTAATGAGATATTATCCCGTTGAATTTATTGCAGCTATGCTAAATAGTGTAATGGGAAACAATGAAAAAGTGTCTTATTATGTAAGATTTGCCAAGGAAAGAAACATTGAGGTATTAGCACCAGATATTAATGAAAGTTATAGTAAGTTTACAGTTAGTGGGAACAAGATAAGATTTGGATTAGCTGCTGTAAAAAATTCTGGAGTTAATGTAATTGAGAGCATAGTAAAGTCTAGAGAAGATAAGGGTAGGTTTAAAGATCTTTTAGATTTTTGCAACAAAGCAGATTTGAATTTTGTAAATAAAAGATCTTTGGAAAGTTTAATTAAAGCTGGAGCCTTTGATAACTTCGAAGCATATAGATCTCAAATGATAGCAGTGTATGAGAAAATATTAGATGGCACTAACAATGATAGGAAGAAAAATATAAATGGTCAAATAGATTTATTTTCACAATTCCAGGATACACCTGTGGAAATACAATATCCTGATATCAATGAGTTTCCTAAAAAATATCTCTTAGCTATGGAAAAAGAGATGACAGGTTTATACATCTCCGGCCATCCCTTAGAGGAATTTATTGAAGTACTCAATGAAAGATATATAACAAAGATATCTGATATAGTAAGTTCAGAGGGTTTAGAAGAAGAGCTAATTGAAATTGAAAAAAAAGTCTTTGATAATCAGGCAGTAAGAATCGGTGGAATAATTACCTATATAAGCAAGAAGATAACTAGAAGCAATGAAATGATGGCGTTTTTAGAGGTGGAAGATCTTTATGGAGCTATTGAGGTAATAGTATTTCCTAAAATATTAGAAAAAAATAAAGATATAATTAAAGAAGATTCTACAATACTGATCAAAGGCAGAATAAGCATGAGAGAAAGTGAACAGCCTAAAATCATATGTGAAGAAGTGAAGCTCTTATCTAAGGAAAATATAGATGATAAAATATATGAAAAAGTATATATAAGAATAGCTAAAGAAGAGAAATTAGGAGAATCTTTAGAATTGCTAAAATCTATGTGTACTCAATATAAAGGTAATACACCTATTTATATTTATATAGAAGAAAGTAAAAAGAAATATCAATTAAACAAAGAGCTATGGGTAAATTGTAATAAAGACATAATTAGACTAATAAAATTTAACTTTGGCGAAGAAAATGTAAAATTTATTTAGTTGAATATTAAATAAAAAAATAAACAAAATATTATAGGGAATATAATTTTTCTTATATATTTTGTTTGTTTTTTCTTTTATTACTATATATTATTGCATATTTTACATACTTTTATTAAAATTAATAATATACAGATATTTATATCTTTGTAAAAGGTGTGGGACAAAAAATGTCCATGTGGTCAAAATTAGGAGGAGGTATAATATGAAAAAAATTGGAGTTTTAACCAGTGGTGGCGATGCACCAGGCATGAATGCTGCAATAAGAGCAGTGGTTAGGACAGGTTTAGATAAAGGTTTAGATGTAATGGGTATACAAAGGGGATTTAGTGGACTCATAAATGGTGAATTATTTCAAATGGAGAGAAAAAGTGTAGCGGATATTATCCAAAGAGGTGGCACAATCTTAAGAACTGCTAGAAGTGAAGAATTTAAAACGGAAGCAGGTCAAAAGAAGGCTGCAAATATCTTATCTGCATTTGGTATAGATGGATTGGTTGTAATAGGAGGAGATGGTTCCTTTCATGGAGCTCAATCTCTAGCTAAACATGGAATAAAAACAGTTGGCATACCAGGGACAATAGATAATGACTTAGCATATACAGAATACACTATAGGCTTTGATACTGCAGTAAATACTGTATTAGACGCCATAAATAAATTAAGAGATACATCAACTTCTCATGAAAGAGTTAGTATTGTGGAAGTTATGGGGAGAAACTGTGGTGATATAGCTGTGTATGCTGGATTAGCTGGCGGAGCTGAAAGTATAATAGTACCAGAAAAAGGGTATGATGTAAATGTACTCTGCAGAACGATTTTAGAAGGAAAATTAAGAGGTAAAATGCACAACCTAATTATAATAGCTGAAGGTGTTGGTGGTGCAAATGAAATAGCCAAAAAGGTGGAAGAAGTTACGGGTATTGGTGCTAGAGCAACAATACTAGGACATATTCAAAGAGGAGGAAGTCCTACGGCAAATGACAGAATTTTAGCCTCTAGATTAGGATATAGGGCTGTAGAATTATTATTAGAAGGTAAAACTTCTACAGTAGTAGGAGTGCAAGGCGGAAAAGTAATAGATATGGATATAGACGAAGCTTTAACTATAAAAGCTAAGTTTAATGAAGACTTATATTTAATTGGAGAATCATTATCTTATTAATAAGTATAGAATTTTGGAGGTTTTATTATGCAAAAAACGAAAATGGTTTTTACCATAGGTCCTGCAAGCGATAAAGAAGATGTGTTAAGTGAATTAATTAAAGCTGGAATGAATGCAGCTAGATTAAATTTTTCTCATGGATCTCATGAAGAACATAAAAAAAGAATAGATTTAGTAAAAGAATTAAATCGCAAATATAATAAACATATTGCAATTATACTAGATACTAAAGGACCAGAAATAAGAACTGGAAACTTTAAAGAAGAAAAGGTTGAACTAATTGAAGGAAATAAGTTCACCGTTTACTGTGGAGAAGAAATCTTAGGTGATGAAAGTAGGTGCTCTATAACCTATGATAGACTACACGAAGATGTACAACCAGGAAATATGATATTAATAGATGATGGGTTGGTAGCACTTGAAGTAGAAAATATAGAAGATAATAAAATTCACTGCGTAGTAAAGAATAGTGGATCTGTGTCCAATCATAAAGGGGTAAATGTTCCTGGAGTTGCTACTTCGCTGCCATCTTTAACAGAAAAGGATAAAGAAGATTTAAAATTTGGATGTGAAAATGAAGTAGATATAATTGCAGCTTCATTTATAAGAAGAGCATCAGACGTTTTAGCTATAAGAAAAGTGATTGAGCAAAATAATGGAAAGGATATTCAAATATGTTCAAAGATAGAGAATCATCAAGGTGTTGAAAACATAGATGAAATAATACAATTTTCTGATGCAATAATGGTAGCTAGAGGAGACATGGGAGTAGAAATTCCAATTGAACAAGTTCCAATTATTCAAAAAATGATAATTGAAAAATGTAATAAAGCAGGAAAAGCTGTAATTACTGCAACACAAATGCTTGATTCTATGATAAGAAATCCAAGACCAACTAGAGCAGAAGCTTCGGACATAGCTAATGCTATATTTGATGGTACAGATGCCATCATGCTTAGCGGAGAAACTGCTGGAGGAAAATATCCAATAGAAGCTGCTAATACAATGGCAAGAATAGCTAAAACTACAGAAGAAAAAATAGATTATGAGTCCTTATTATCTAAAAGAAGAGAAGTCCATGTGCTAAATGTAGCAAATGCTATAAGTATAGCTACATGTACTACTGCAGCTGAATTAAATGCATCAGCTATAATAACAGCTACTCAAAGTGGATATACAGCTAGAATGGTATCAAAATATAGACCGGCATGCCCTATAATTGCAGTTACTCCGAGTGCCAGTGTAGCTAAAAAACTAGCATTGAATTGGGGAGTATTTCCAATTCTTACTGAACAGTATAGCTCCACTGACGAACTTATAGAAAAATCCGTAGAAATATCATTAAAATCAGAGTATGTAAATAAAGGAGACTTAGTTGTAATTGCGGCAGGTATTCCAGCAAGCTACTCAGGAACTACAAATATGTTAAAAGTTCATGTAGTAGGAGATATCTTAGTTCAAGGAAGAGGTGCTGGAGTTAAACATGGAGTAGGTACAGTAAAATTAGTCAACAACTATACTGAAGCTAAAGACCTAGTGGAAAAAGGAGATATATTAGTAATTAAGGATTCAGATATAGAATATATATCAGTATTAGATAGGGTTGGAGGAGTTATAGCTGAAACAGGAGGGCTTACATCCCACTTAGCTATTGAATGCATCACTCGTGAAATACCTTTTATATGTAGTGCAGGAGGAGCAATGAAGACATTAAAGAGTGGTTCCTATGTAACTATGGACGTAAGAAGAGGAATTGTTTATAACGGCAAGGTATCCATATCATAAAGATGAGCACCTAGTGGTGCTCTTTTTTATATAGTAACCTAAAAACTAATCGATTCCTATAATTTTTCTAATAAAGAAAATAAGGAGTTGCTTGAGAATGTATAATTGTAATAAAAAAAGTATTTTGAGTATCCCATTGTTTAAAAATTTACATGAGAAACATATTAATAAGTTAGTTAGTTCATCTAAGTTAATGCAATTAAAAAAAGGACAAATATTATTTAGTGAAAGGGATGTGATTAACAACATCTATATAACAGTGAAGGGCAAAGTAACCCTTCATAGATTGACAGAAACGGGACAAAAAAGAATAATATATATTTTAGATAAGGGTGAAATAATAAATGAGGTTATATTTGATGATTTACCTGCATCTATAAATTGTGAGGCTTTTGAAGATAGCAGTGTATTGGCTCTTAATAAAAATGATTTGCTTGAAGTTATGGAAGAAGATTTTCAGCTTACTAAAAGCATAATGTACTCTATGGGTAAAAAAATAAGAAGATTATATAGGCAACTGAAAAATGCAGTACCTATAAAAATAGATAAAAAATTAGCTGCTAAGCTTTGGAAATTAAGTAGAGATTACGGAATAGAAGTAGATGGAGGAACTTTAATTAATTTAGATATTAGCATAACCTATCTTGCTGATATGTTAGGTAACACAAGGGAAGCTGTATCCAGATGTATAAACAATTTTGAGAAGGATGGCCTTATAGAATTTAAAGGCAGAAAAATTATTATAAAAGATAGAGAAAATCTTTCAATATATTTTAGAGGAATGTGATATAGGTCACATTCCTTTTTTATTATTTATGATATTTTGATATTATAGATTTTCATCCATAACATTGAGGAGGATTGCAAAATCTTTAGTGAAGAAATTAACGAACTAGCATCTCTTTCAGAGAAAAAACTAGAATTATTACATGAGAGTAAGAGTAAGTATTTATTAGCATCAATGTTAGCTGGAATATATGTAGGCTTTGGGGTATTATTAATTTTTACTATAGGAGGAATGTTGTCCACTGTAAATTATCCAGGAACTAAAATAATTATGGGGATATCCTTTGGCATAGCCTTAAGTTTAGTTCTTGCAGCAGGCTCCGAATTATTCACAGGAAATAACCTAATAATGACAATAGGTGCTCTTGAAAATAAAGTATCTTGGAAGAATGTTATGAAAATATGGCTATTTAGTTTTATAGGAAATTTTATAGGAGCTATTTTACTATCAATTATATTTGTGTATTCAGGGCTAAGTAGCGGAAGTGTAGGAGAATATATTGCAAAAGCTGCAGGGGGAAAAATGACTGCTCCTTTTGGACAATTATTTATGAGGGGAATTTTATGCAATATGTTGGTTTGCCTTGCGGTATGGTGTTTTTTTAAGTTAAAGGAAGAAACTGCAAAGCTTGTAATGGTATTTTGGTGTTTATTTGCATTTATTACTACAGGATTTGAACATAGCGTAGCTAATATGACTCTATTTAGTACAGCTCTTATGATACCTCATGGTGCTGAAGTTAGTATTCAAGGATTATTAAATAATATGATATCTGTAACTCTAGGAAATATTCTTGGAGGATCTTTAGGAATAGGTTGGACATATTGGTATATATCTAAAAAGAGAAAGTAAAGGGGGAATACAATTGGGATTTTCATTATCAACAGAAACATTTAATAATATAATGAAAGAATTAAGAGGAAATAATAAAATATATGGACCAAAGCTCTTGAAAAATAAAGGGACTTTTTCAGATACAGACATGGTAAGGTATGGAGAAGTAACTGAAATACAGGAAATAGAGTTTAATAAAAAATCCTTCTTTTCTCCAAAGGAAGTAATACTTCCAATAACTCAAACTTTATTTTACTTTACAGAAGATCAGGTTATGGAACCTAAAGAAGAAGAAAAAAATATACTTATATTTTTAAGAAGCTGTGATATACATGCTACGAAAAGATTAGATCAAGTTTACTTAAAGAATGGTTTTGAAGACTCTTATTATAAAAAACTAAGAGAAAAAGTAAAATTTATTTTGATGGAATGTGAAAATAGCTTTGAAAATTGTTTTTGTGTAAGCATGGATTCAAACAAAACTGAAGATTATTCAATGTTTGTAAAAAAACAAGGGGATAAAGTCTTTGTAGAGTGTAAAGATAAAGAACTTTCTCACATGTTTGAAGGGTTAGAGGAAGAAGTAGTAACACCTAAATTTATAGAGAAAAATGAATTGGAAGTAAAAATTCCTGAAGGATTGAATATAGAAATATTTAAATCAGACCTCTGGAAGGAATATTCCTCAAGATGTATTGCCTGTGGAAGATGTAATGCTGTATGTGGCACATGTGCATGTTTTACAATGCAAGATATATTCTACAAAGATAATAGTAATGTAGGAGAAAGAAGAAGGGTATGGGCATCTTGCCAGATAGATGGATTTACCACCATGGCAGGAGGGCATGAATTTAGAAAAAACAAAGGAGATAGAATGAGGTTTAAGGTTATGCATAAAGTATATGATTTTAATAAAAGATTTGGATATCATATGTGTGTAGGATGTGGTAGATGTGACGATGCATGTCCAGAATATATCTCATTTTCACACTGTGTAAATAAATTAAGCTCTGCAGTTGAGGGGGGAAAATAATTGAATAAAAATGTGTATTTGACATTTATGTCAAAAATATTGAACATAAAACCTCATACTGATATAGACTATACTTTTAGAATGGAGTACAAGGGAGAGGTAAAACCGGGACAGTTTTTTGAAGTATCTATTCCAAAGTATGGAGAAGCGCCTATTTCCGTTTGTGAAATTGGAGAAAACTACGTGGATTTAACCATAAGAAGAGTAGGAAAGGTAACAGATATTATACACACTTTTTTTCCAGGACAGCATCTTTTTATGAGAGGACCCTATGGTAATGGCTTTGATATAGAACAATACAAGGGAAAAGAAGTGGTTGTGGCAGCGGGAGGAACAGGTCTTGCCCCTGTAAAAGGTGTAGTAGATTACTTTGCAGAACATGTGGATGAAGTGGAAGATTTCACTCTAATTTGTGGATTTAAATCTCCAGAAGATATATTGTTTAAAGATGATTTTAAGAAATGGAATGAAACTATAAAGACTACAATGACAGTGGATAAGGCCAGTGAAGAATATGCAGGCAATGTAGGACTTATAACAAATTATGTAGGAAATATAGTTATAAAAAATACTGAGGAAGCTAATGTAATAATTGTAGGGCCTCCTATTATGATGAAGTTTACAGTAGAAGAATTTATAAAAAGAGGGATAAAAGAAGAAAATATATGGGTTTCTTATGAGAGAAAGATGTGTTGTGGCGTAGGAAAATGTGGGCATTGTAAGATAGACGATACCTATATTTGCCTTGATGGGCCTGTGTTTAATTATACTAAAGCTAAAGAGCTTATAGATTAGGGGGTGAGATTATGGATATAAATACTAAAGCTTTAAAGAAAAATGCTTTTAGGGTGACGAAAGAGAGAGGAAAGACAGCAGCAAGGGTAAGAGTTCCGGGAGGACATTTAAAGGCAAAATACTTAATTATTTTACAAGAAGTAGCAGAGAAATATGGTAACGGAACTCTCCATATAACAGCAAGACAAGGATTTGAAATTCCAGGAATTCCAATGAAATATATACCAGATGTAAACAAAGCACTTCAACCTGTTATAGAAGGACTAGAAATAAATCAAGAAAACCCTAACGGCGGCTATTCGGCTTCAGGAACTAGAAATGTGTCTGCATGTATAGGAAATTCAGTATGCCCTTTTGCGAACTATAATACAAGTAAATTTGCTAAAAAAATAGAAAAGGCAATTTTCCCAAACGATTATCATGTTAAAGTGGCATTAACAGGGTGCTCTAATGATTGTATTAAAGCGAGGATGCATGATTTTGGTATAATTGGTATGACTGAGCCACAATATGATAGCTATAGATGTATAGGATGTGAAGCTTGCGTAAATAATTGCAAGAAAAGAGTTACAGGGGCTTTAACCTTTGAAAACTACAAAGTTGTAAGAGACCATAGTAAATGTCTAGGATGTGGTGAATGTGTAGGAAAGTGTCCAACCTCCGCTTGGTCTAGAAGTGAGGAAAAATATTTTAAATTAGTTATCATGGGAAGGACAGGAAAGAAGAACCCAAGACTAGCGAGAGAATTTATAACTTGGATTGATGAGGAGAGTATTATTAAGATAATATTAAACACTTATGACTATATACATGAACATATAGATAAAGAGGCTCCAGGAGGAAAAGAGCATATAGGGTATATAGTGGATAGGACAGGTTATAATGAATTTAAAAAATGGGCCTTAAAGGATGTAAAGTTAGGTGAGAAGGCTAAAGTAGAAGATAATATTAATTGGTATTAAAATAGTTTTGAGCATCTTGTAGATGCTCTTTTTTATACTCTTTTTTATGCAGTAAATTGCCCTTATGATATTGGCAATATAATAGGAAGATCAATTTTAGAAGTGCTGGTATATATCTAAGAAGGATTAAGGTGACCTAATATTTGACAATGAAAATTTAAGAAGTTAGAATTAAGTTGGGAATATATTTTAAGGGGATGGTATATGTGGAATATAAAGTACTTGGGAAGTCAAATTTAAGTGTATCTTCCATAGGTTTTGGTGGAATTCCAATACAAAAGACTAATGCAGAAGAAGTAAAAAAGTTGCTTATAAGATGTGAAGAGTTAGGAATAAATTTTATAGATACAGCTAGAGGGTATACCGTTTCGGAAGAGTATTTAGGATATGCCATGGAAGGAAGAAGGGATAAATGGATAATTGCTACTAAATCTATGGCAAGAGATAAGAGTTCTATGTTAAAGGATGTAGAAATAAGTCTAAATAATTTAAGAACTGATTATATTGACTTATTTCAATTACATAATGTAAAGACTGAAGAGGAATATAGTCAGGTTTTAAGTGAAGAGGGGGCTTATAATGCTCTTATTCAAATGAAGGAAGAAGGTAAAATAGGACATATAGGTATTACATCTCATAGTTTAGATATCTTAAAGATTGCAATAGAAAGTGGAAAGTTTGAAACCATAATGTATCCATATAATATAGTAGAAAAGCAAGGCGAAGAGCTATTCAAAAGATCAAAGGAATTAAATATAGGAGTTATAGCAATGAAACCAATGGCAGGAGGGGCCCTGAGGGATGGAAGTTTGGCATTGAGATTTATACTAAACAATGAGAATATTACAACAGCCATACCGGGAATGGCTACTTTTGAAGAAATTGAAGAGAATTCATCTGTTGGTAATAAGATAACCCCATTAACTAGCGAGGAAGAGGAGAAAGTACTAGAAATTTCAAAAGAGTTAGGAACTGAATTCTGCAGGAGATGTGGCTATTGTGGACCATGTCCGCAGAATATAGATATTCCAAGTATATTTGTTTTAAAAGCGTATAAAGAGAGATATGGTCTTCCAGAGTGGGCAGAAACAAGATATGCTTCAATGAAGTATAGAGCTAAGGATTGTGTTGCTTGTAAAAGCTGTGAAAAGAAGTGTCCATACGATTTACCTATAATAAAAATGCTAAAAGAAGTAAGAAATTGCTTTAATGAATAATTAATCTTTTATAAATGTAAATTATACTGTATAATATAAAGATATTTGGATAGAAATAAAATAACATTTAAAATTAGGACAACTGATTCTCTCGCACCTATAAGGTGCAATTTTTTTAATTTAAATACCTTATTTACAGGAAAATATAGTTTTGGGGGGATGTTCTTGTTAGGTGTATTAGTAAATGGGGCAGCGGTAGCTATAGGAAGTCTTATAGGGTTGCTCTTTAGTAAAGGCATAAAAGAGAAAGTAAGAATAACCGTAATGAATGGACTAGCTTTGTGTGTAGTACTAATTGGGTTATCCGGTTCTCAGAAGAGTAAGGATATATCTTTTATAATAATAAGCATGGTAATAGGAGCTGTAATTGGAGAAATAATAGATATTGATGATAGGCTCAAAAAATTAGGGGACAAGCTTCAAGATAAATTTAAAAATAAGGGTGGGAAATTCTCAGAAGGATTTGTAGCCGCTACTTTACTTATGTGTGTGGGAGCAATGAGTATAGTAGGGTCATTGGAAAGTGGGCTTACAGGGAACCATTCCACTTTATATGCTAAGGCTATTTTAGATGGATTTGCAGCAATAATATTTGCATCAGCCTATGGAGTGGGAGTACTGTTTGCATCCATATCAATAATATTATATCAAGGGTTAATTGTATTATCTGCTTCCTTGCTGAAGGGAATACTTATAGCTAGTGTAGTAGATAATATAACAGCAGTAGGAAGTTTATTGATTTTAGGATTAGGATTTAATATGTTAGGAATGACAAAAATTAAAGTAGCTAATTTGATCCCTTCAATGTTAGTTCCTTTTCTATATCAATTAATAATAAACTTAATTGGATGATAGATTTTTTAGATGATAGATGATTAGATTTTTACATAATAGATAGTGTATTTTACATAGTAGTTAATGAATTTTTTACATAATGGATAATTAGATTTTAGAAATAGATTATAGTAGTGGATAGCGGAAAGGTGGTTTATATGGCGAAAATAGTACCAGTAGAGAAAAATAAAGATTATATAGTAGATATAACGGGATTTGCCAGTGAAGGGCAGGGAGTGGCAAAAGTTCAGGATTTTACAATTTTTATTTCCGGGGCAATAAAGGGGGAAAAGTGTAAAATCAAAGTAGTGAAAGTAAATAAAAACTATGCTTTTGGAAAAATTGTTAAAATTATAGAGGCTTCACCTTATAGAGAGGAGCCTATTTGTCATATATATAATCAGTGCGGAGGATGTCAAATGCAGCATCTATCCTATGAAGGACAGCTAGAATTTAAGAGACAAAAGGTGCAAGATGTAATGAAAAGAATAGGGAAGATAGATGTAGAAGTAGAGCCAGTAATGGGAATGAAGGAACCTTATAGATATAGAAATAAGGTACAATTGCCCGTTGGTAGGGAAAATGAAGAAATACATATTGGATTTTATGCTGAAAGAAGTCATAAAATAATAAATATGGATAATTGTCATATACAAGATGAAATTGGTGACAAGGTAGTGAAACTTATAAGAGAATGGATCGCAAAGTACAATATCGAAACTTATAATGAAGAAAAGCACAAGGGAATCATAAGACATGTTATGATAAGAAAAGCCTTTAAAACAGGGGAAGTAATGGTGGTTATTGTTACAAGAGGAGAAGAACTTCCGCATAAAAATGAATTTGTAGATATTATGATTAAAAACATACCTGGATTAGTTAGCATAATTCAAAATGTAAATAAAGATAAAACCAATGTAGTATTGGGAATAAAGAATAAAACTCTATGGGGAAAAGACAGCATTGTAGATTATATAGGAAAGTATAAGTTCAATATATCCCCGTTATCATTCTTTCAAGTTAATCCCGTACAAACAGAAATATTATATGAAAAAGCATTGGAGTATGCCGATCTTAAAGGAGAAGAAGTAGTATTTGATGCTTACTGTGGTACAGGAACAATATCGCTTTTCTTGTCTGAAAAAGCTAAAAAGGTATATGGAGTTGAAATAATACCAGAGGCTATAGAAAATGCAAAGATAAATGCAAGAGAAAATGGTGTAAATAATGCGGAATTTATTGTAGGAAAATCTGAAGAGGTAATACCTGAACTTATACAAAAGGGAGTTAAAGCAGATGTAGTAGTGGTGGATCCGCCAAGAAAGGGATGTGAAAGATCTCTTTTAGAAGCTATGGCAAAAATGTCACCACAAAAAATAGTTTACGTTTCCTGTGATCCAGCTACCCTTGCAAGAGATTTAGGAATTTTAGAAGAATTAGGATATAAAACTGAAAAGGTACAGCCCGTAGATATGTTTCCGCAGACAGCGCATGTGGAGACTATAATAATGATGACGAAATGTGGTTCGGAGGGCAAAAAGTAGATTTAGACCATAAGATGTTGTGGTTTTGGAGTAATTCTGAGCCTTAAAAAACAGCAAAAATATAGATGACATGATCCGCATTACCTTGGACGGCATTCTGAAACAAGTCGGGAAACACAGCGAGAAAAAAGCGAGGGCATTCGCCCACGCTTTTGCAATTTTACAGAACTTGTTAATTATAGCGTGCAACAGCTTCGGCAACCAGATCCCAAAACCTTGGCAGATCAATGCCGATACCAACAGTGCAGTTGGCAGGCTGTTTCAAACAGTTGATAGTGTCACAAACTGTTCTGCCGTAGCAGGGGCCGCGGTTGATATCCACAACCACGTTCATGTCCTGTGTTGTAAATAACTCCGGTGCGACGAGATAAGCAATACAGGTGACATCGTGCACAGGTCCCGCCTCAAGTCCAAAGGCAATTTTTTGAGAGTTTAGTGTAAAGCCCATGATGTCGGCAAACAAACTGCCAGCTTTGTTGCCAATGGATTCCATCCGTTGAATGATGTCAGGCGTACAAATAGTTTGGTTCGTCAAATCCAATCCCATCATAGTGAGTTTTACACCGCTGCGAAAGACAATGTTGGCAGCTTCGGGGTCGGCAAAAATATTAAATTCTGCCGACGGCGTGAAATTCCCGGTGCCGTAAGCGCCGCCCATAAGAACAATTTGCTGGATTTTTGGCAGAATTCGTGGCTCCATTCGCATGGCTGTTGCAATGTTTGTCAGCGGACCAATAGGAACAAGTGTAATATCCCCATCGCTTGCCAGTAGTGTCTCGATAAGATAATTTACCGCGTGCTGTGGCTGTGTTTTTGTGCGCAGTGGCCCAAAGACAGGTCCGTCAAGTCCCGATTCCCCATGCACATTGTCAGCGACAACTTGTTCACGCACCAGAGGAAGCGGCATACCGGCATATACAGGGATCTCCAGTTCCAAATGCTCACAGACATGCAGTGCGTTAACCGTTGTTTTGTTAAGGGTCTGGTTTCCGGCAACGGTGGTCAAAGCCAGCAGATCAATGACGGGGTGATGGCCTGCCACCAGAATGGCAATGGCGTCATCGTGACCGGGGTCACAGTCGATGATAATTTTTGTTTTTTTCATATTTTGCTCCTTTCAACACAAGTGGGTTTCTGCTTTTGAGTATAAACCAAAAGCACCGCGGTATGTTAGGAGAAATCTCCGAGTTTTGAGGTGATCATGTTGAAACAAATTCTTGCTAAAGAGGAAATCCGCCGTTGTCTTGCAGAATCGGATTTTGAAAGTTGCTTTTCATTTTCTATAAAAGAAGATGTCCGTCTGTATCTTGCAGATAAGGGGGACGATATTCTGAAAGAGGGAGAGAAATCCGATAGCTTTCTTTACTATATGGTTTCAGGGCGGGCAAAGTTGTTCTGCAGTCTGCCAAATGGAAAAACCTCTCTTTTGGATTTTTTACAGGGAGACTGTTTTATCGGCGAGCTGGAACTTCTCAGTGTGCGCAAAAGCACCATGGGGGTAAAAGCACTTTCCCCCTGCTTTCTGCTGGCACTGTCAATCGAAAAATATCGCAGCCGCCTGTTATCCGATGCTTGCTTTCTGCGCATATTGTGTATGACCCTGGCAAAAAAAGAGGAGCGGCGGGTGCATGCTCTTTCAAGCACACAGGGGTTTCCATTGGCAAACCGTCTTGCGTATTTTGTGCTTTTTGCTGCATTTGACGGGATCTACACCGAGCGCAACACCGATGCCAGCGCCTATCTGGGAGTATCCTATCGCCACTTGACTCAAATGCTTGGCGAATTTACACAATACGGCTATTTAAAAAGAACGCAAGGTGGCTATTGCATCACAAATGAACAGGCGCTGAAACTGCTCGCCGATGAATTGAATGTGGAATAAACGAATTCATCATCAACGCCAAAATCAGAAAGTCGGCGAATCAAATTCGCCAACCGCTCCATATTTTCAGGCTGCAGCTAAAGTGGCTTCCTATTTGCGTTTGATTGCTTGCTCACCCGTAAACGGGTCTATATACTCTTTAAGTGTTATTTGAACAACTGTAAGGTCTCCTTGCAGCTGATTTCGTATGTATTCCTTTATTTTCTTTGCATTCTTTCCTACTGTACGGTAAACTGATAGTAGCAAGTTTGCAGAGACTCTGATTAGTAATCATGCCAATAATGCAAAACAGGAAATGTTGCTATTGGATTTTGAATTTCAGAAAGTAGTAGATAAAAAGTGTAAGTTGCGGATCATTGGATTTTCACATAAAGTCATCTGATTACCGCATATTATGGGAATTACATGAAGGTAATTTATATACCTGATAATTAATAGTGTCAATGTACTTAAATGATACAGCTGGAATGCAATAAGTAATCGTCTACATAGAAGAAACTTAATAAAATTAGTACTGAAGAGTATTTTACAGAAATATACCCTACCACCAAGGGGGCAGCAGATACTTATGACATCATTATTGTACTCTCAGGGCATGTAGAGTGTGTTGTGAAGATAGAGAAGAAATAGATTTTTTTGATTCACTCTTTATTGACTTTTTCGACGTATAATAGTATACTGGTAAAAAAATTGAAATTTGAGGTGAAAAAATGATTAATTTTTCTTGCTAATTTTTAAAGTACATTTAATACAAAGATAAACAGGTGTGTTCTGTTTGTTTTGTTGTACTTATGCAAGAAAGTTATTCTTTTTTCTCTTAATATATACACTTGTGTTATGCTATAATGATTGGCTTAACTACGTATATCTATGAGCTGTAAGAATAATTAATTCTTGCGGCTCTTATTTTTTTATCAAGTGATTCTTAGCTTCAAATAGAGTTTGCTTAAAAGGAATACTTACTCCAACTGAAGCTTAGAAGAACTTATCCAGGGACGTAGCATCCGTTATGCACAGCATAAGAACTCTAAATCGCTAAAGCTCAAGAGTTCTAATATCTCCCACTTGTAGAAAAGCAGAGAACCAAAATCTTTGATTTTACGTGAATCGCTTTCACAGAGTGCAAGCAGAGAACCAAAATCTTTGATTTTACGTGAATCGCTTTCACAGAGTGCGATGGGAGCATTACGGATGGTAGTCATCGGATAAATAATTCGAATAAGGAGGATAAATAATATTATGATAAATAAAGACACTTTGCTAACACATGATAATCTCCATATAGAGTCGGATACTGCAGGCGACACTTATATGGAGTAATAACAAGGTCGCCTATTGTTCCGACTTTGTTATTTATACTATTAAATACAGAGGAGGACAAAAATATGTCTTTAATAAATGTTACAAACCTAACCTTTGCTTATGAAGGTAGCTATGATAATATTTTTGAAAATGTAAGTTTTCAAATTGATACCGATTGGAAATTGGGCTTTACTGGAAGAAACGGAAGAGGAAAGACTACTTTTCTAAATCTTTTGCTTGGGAAATACGAATATAATGGAAACATTTCAGCTGATGTGACTTTTGAATATTTTCCTTATGAGGTGCAGGAGCAAAGCAATTTCACCATAGATGTCATAAGGGAGATTAGTCCAAATTCAATGGATTGGGAAATAGTAAAAGAATTATCTTTGTTAGATATGGACTACGATGCTTTATATAGACAGTTTTACACACTATCTAAAGGAGAGCAGACCAAAGCATTGTTGGCTGCTATGTTTTTGAAGGAGAACTCCTTCTTACTTATTGATGAGCCTACCAATCATTTGGATGCTGAAGCTAGGCAAAACCTACGTAATTACTTGAAAAAGAAGAAAGGATTTATTTTGATTTCACATGATAGGTCTTTTTTGGATAATTGTGTTGACCATATCTTGTCTATTAATAAAACTAATATTGAAATACAAAAAGGAAATTTTTCTTCATGGTGGAGAAACAAAGAATTACAAGATGGTTTTGAGCTAGCAGAAAACGAAAAATTGAAGAAGGATATTAACAGACTTTCCAGCTCGGCAAAACGTACATCTACGTGGTCAGATAGTGTTGAAAGCAGCAAGTATGGAACTACTAATTCTGGGAGTAAATTAGATAAAGGATATGTTGGACATAAAGCTGCAAAAATGATGAAGCGTGCTAAAAATATAGAAGCTAGACAACAAAGCATGATTGAGGAAAAATCAAAGCTTCTTAAAAATATTGAATCTAATGAAAGTTTAAAAATAGTACCGCTTACTTTCCATGATAAAAAGCTTGTAGAACTTATAGATGTTGCAATTGAATATGATGATAGAATTGTTTGTGAAGGAGTAAACTTCACTATAGAGCAAGGTGAAAGAATTGCTATTCAAGGAAAGAATGGTAGCGGAAAATCAAGTATATTGAAATTAATTTATGGAGAAGACATCCCCCATAGTGGAATTGTAAGAAAGAATAATAAGTTAATCATTTCGTATGTTTCACAAGATACTTCAGATCTATATGGTAACTTATCTGAGTATGCAGATAAACACTGTATTGACGAGAGTTTATTTAAATCGATGCTTAGAAAACTTGATTTTTCAAGAGAACAGTTTGAAAAGAATATCGAGGATTTTAGTGGAGGACAGAAGAAAAAGGTATTGCTTGCCAAAAGTTTGTGTGAACGGGCACATTTGTATATTTGGGATGAACCATTGAATTTTATTGATGTCATTTCTCGTATGCAGATTGAGAAATTGTTAATTGAACATGAATCTACAATTTTGTTTGTTGAACATGATAGTGCATTTTGTGAAAATGTTGCAACAAAAATAATCAAATTGTAAAGGTAGAAATGGTAATTAATATGTTTAATGGGAATATAAAAGTAACACACAATAGGCTCCATGCAAAGCCAGATGTTTTGGGCGAAGCTTGCATGGAGTAGTATAAGTCGCTAATTATACTGGCTTTGCTTCCTAACTATTAATAGTGAGGAGGAAGCCTACATGAAACAGACAAAAACGAAATATGAAAAAATAAAACAAATAGTATCAAATTTAAAATTACCTGATTATAGATACGAGCAGCTTACAAAAGCTATTTTTCATCAAAGAATAGATAATTTTAATGATATGCATATACTGCCAAAAGCGTTAAGGATAGCTTTAGCAAATGAGTTTGGAAATAATGTATCTAGTGTAATACCTGTTTTTTCACAAGGTTCTAAACAAACTCAAAAATTGTTATTCGAATTGACTGATGGAGAAAGAATAGAGGCTGTTGGGCTAAAGTATAAACAAGGGTGGGAATCGTTTTGTATTTCCTCCCAATGTGGTTGTAGTTTTGGATGTGGTTTTTGTGCAACGGGAAGTGCTGGATTTAAACGCAATCTTACTGCTGATGAGATAACTGACCAATTACTTTATTTCTATTTTAATAACCATAGATTGAATAGTATTTCATTTATGGGAATGGGTGAGGCTTTTGCAAATCCGGAGTTATTTGATGCAGTAGAAATTTTAACAGATCAAAATTTATTTGGGTTAAGTCAACGAAGAATTACTATTTCAACAATTGGCATTATACCAGGAATTCAAAGATTGACCAAAGAGTTTCCACAGGTGAATCTGGCTTTTTCACTTCATTCACCATTTGAAAGTCAACGAAGCGATTTAATGCCTATAAATAAAAGATTTCCATTGAATGAGGTAATGAAGACATTAGATGAGCATATCATTCATACGGGACGACGTGTGTTTATTGCTTATATTATGCTTGAGGGAATTAATGATTCGAAAGAGCATGCAGAGGCAGTTATAGGTTTATTGAAAAATCGTGGTTCATGGGAGCATTTATATCACATTGATTTGATACCTTATAATTCTACGGACAAAACAACTTTAAAATTTCAATCTTCAAGTGCTATCAAGCAATTTTGCAGTACACTAAAGAAAGCTGGTATTAGTGTAACTGTTAGAACACAATTTGGTTCTGAAATTAGTGCTGCTTGCGGACAGTTGTGTTATGAAAATGAATTATGATGTTAGTTCAAAAATATCCATTTGAATAGAGAAATAGTCTCATTTTAAAGATCTTGAAGATTTTTAATTAAATAATGAGCAAAAATCGAGGCGAAAAAGTGCATTTTTGCCTCGATTTTTAATGATATTTTATAGAGGACATCAGGTATTCTTGATGATACTCAGGCTGTCCATTGTGCCTTTGGTTTCAGCGATGAAGAAAATATGCTTCACCATTACACTAAATATCCAAAATGATAGGAAAGCCATATTTGAGTCAACTAATTAATTTTATTTTTATAAGATAATTCATGAATTTTCTAAAGCAAATATTCCAGATGCTCGCGTAAACAAGTGAAAATGAGAAAAAAATTAAAAAAGTTAGAGGAACTGATAGCGGACTTGTTAAATCCACAAACGCCGAAATACCTACTATGTAAGTTAAAAATATCATCCCAAGAGATAATGCTATACTTGAAGATAATATAGAAATTATTATTCCCTTTCTATAAAGTAATGTTCCGATAACGATACCTAGTAGCCCGGTGGTAAAAAGCAAGATTATTGTCTCTTGCGCGCTAACTATAACAAGAATTAATGCGGAAGAAAAAAACACAGTAAAACCAAGAGAAATATTAGAAACAGCAGCTATCGCAATAGGTAGAGTACTTAATGGACTTAAGGCCAACCCAATTGCAGGTAAAAATACAGGTGCTGATTGGAATAGTACAGCTATTGTTGTTAATATTCCTCCAATACAAATAAACTTACCTATATTCATTTTTTTCAATTTAAATGCCTCCTATTAGGTGATACTAGTAATTTAGAATACTGATTGATGCACGCATATTTCTGTATAAGCACTGAAGGTATATCTTCTTAATATACCTCCATTAAAGGCTTTCATCATTTACATTAAATCAATTTCAAGATTGACGAGGGAATATGATTTCTCTTTCTCTTGTTTGTTTTATATTTCGATTCAATAAATCCTAGAAAGGAATTTATCTGGTATTAAGCCGAATTCTATAGTTATGAATCATGGAACAATTTCAAAAACAGTACCTTGGTTAAAATCGGTCACATTCATAGAGCCATAAACCCCTAAATATAGTCTGGTTTGATTCAGATTCGTTCCCAAACTAGCATAATAAGCTGATTGAGACCCAAAATTATAATTGGTTTCAATGACACTAAAATCACTTAGTTTACAATCTGTTCTTACCCTGGTATAAGCTAAAACACCTCTAATCGGAGGTTGAGATCCTTCATTCCGGGCAAAATCAGTAAACACAACGCTTCCAGTTAAACCGGGGATTCTATTGCCCATATATGACTGGACTCCCGTAAGTGCAGTTCCTCCAAACTTGTTCGGTCGGGGATCTTCATGAAAGTAACTAGTTAGAGGCTGAATACGCTGTGCTGAGGTTTTTACTGTATCATTGTAATAAGCAATTATTTTCTCATTCAAAGTTGGATTTGTAGAGCAGCCCCTTATAATCGAAGTAGGAAGAGCACCTTCCCATCCTCGCCAGCCAAAGTTAATAAATCCTTCTTGGTTAGGTTCAGATTTCACTAAATAAGCTTGAACAAGCTGAGTAACCGGTATTGGTTTATAATTAACGAATGAAAAAATTGACTCTACCAGATCCTGTCCGACAATTCCTACATATTTGATATACTGATTATAAAACCTTTGAAATGAAATGCCAGGTATATTGCGAACCCCTTTGGCGATTACCGTAAGTGTTTCCTGAATAGGTACGGGAAGTTCATTAAAACGTGTTACTACCGGTGGATTATTGATAAATGTATTTTTAGCTACATCAATTTCAATTATTTTACCGGCAATTTCCATATCATCCTGACTTGAATTAAATGGATCATAACCTGATCCACCATCTCCAGTTGTTAAAACAAGCTTTCCTGTTTCAGGTGAAAAGTTTAAGCTATTGACACCATTATGATTAAAAAATGGTCTTCTTAAATTAAGTAATGTCCGCCGTTTTTGAGGTTGGCCATTGGATCGTAAAATCCATTCTTCAACTGTATCAATATGATCATAGTTAACTTCTCTATTTATCCACTTTTGGTTTAAGGTTCTGGGGTCACATGGGTTAGGCTTAAAAAATTCAGGAAGACCTTGTCTTGAAACTTCTGAGCTTGGGAGAGCACCTGGACCTTGTGTTCCAGCTACTGAATAATGAAGATAAAATAGGCCGTTATAAGAAAATTGGGGATGAAATGCTAGCCCTATCAATCCGCGTTCGTCATATTTACCGCCAGAAAAACCTAGTTTTATGATTCGCGGGCGAATATCTAAAAAGGTTTTTATAACTCCATTTCCAATGTAAAAGATCTCTCCTACCTGGGTTGCAATAAATAATCTTTCCATTGAGTCACCCGGAAGTATAGCTGTTTTCAAAACAGTAGGCATATTTATTCTACCAGCAATGGGCCGTAAACTAACTTTAACTTTTTTTAACAACTAACTTTACACTCCTTTATATCCTTTTCCTTTATAAGAATATGATTAGAAATATTCTGTTAGTACTAAATTTAGGCAGGAGAATCTTATAATGCTTGCATAGAAAGTTTTCATTTATCAATATTTAGCAAAATAGGAACAGTTCCTTTTCAAAATTGTTGTTATAATAAAATTACTGTAAAATAGGTATTTAGAATAAATCAAGGGAGAAAGGTGATAAAAGATGTTGAGTTATTATGGTAGATTGTCTTCAGAAGTATATGATATGGATAAGCCTATAGGTCATTCTTTTGGAGATGTGGAATTTTACATGAATAGATTAGAGTCGTGCAAAGGACCTATTCTTGAACCTGCAACAGGAACTGGGCGTATATTAATTCCTCTTTTAGAAAAAGGATTAAATGTTGATGGATTTGATAGTTCAAAAGACATGTTAAATATATGTGAGAATAATTGTGAAAAAAGGGGTCTAAGTCCTAAACTTTTTGAGGCAAAGATGGAGTCTTTTTCACAAGATACAAAATATGATGCTATTATAGTGCCAACGGGAACCTTCCTTCTACTACATAAGAGGGAAGATTCAATAAAAGCATTACAAAACTTTTATAAGCATTTATCTAATGGCGGTAGATTAATTCTTGATATATTTTTGCAAACTGATATTTCAATAGGTACAGTTTCCACAAAAACTTGGGAATGTTCTAATAGAGATATAATTACACTAGAAAATAAAATTGTAGAGGTTGACTATATAAATCAATATACTATTTCCCATGGGCGATATGAAAAGTGGCGTGAAGGGGTACTTATGCAAACTGAATTAGAGTATTTTCCATTACGTTGGTATGGAGTAGAAGAGTTTAGATTAATACTTGAAAGTATAGGATTTAAAAATATTATGATTTCTTCAGAGTATAAATTTGGGCAGTATCCATCAAATTCTGAAGAGGTAATTACTTTTGAGGCTGTTGCTATTAAATAGAGATAGTGTTACTACTCAGATATTATATATACTTATGATTATGCTATTATATAACCATGGTCATTGATCTGGGAAAAAATAAAGTACTATATTTTACTGGATGAATTGTTTTAGTAACTAAGGATTATTTATATAATTAAAAGTCAAATCAGAAATAATTGATTATTTTGAAGATATTAGCTGTTTGCCTTAGCAAGCAGCTTTTTTAATAAGTACTATTAAGAAAAAAGTTTGTAACAAACATGAAACTTGTGAGTCATATATACGAAAGGGGTGAGAATGTGCTCAATACTAAAGAATTTAAAGAATTATATAGCAAATATTTTAATGATGTATATAAATTCTTACTTTCCATAAGCAGAGATGAACAGATTGCTGAAGAAATAGTACAGGAGACTTTTTTTAAGGCTTTGAAAAGTATAGAACAGTTTAATGGGCAATGTAAACCTTTTGTATGGTTGTGCCAGATTGCTAAGAATACATATTTCTCATATTATCGCAAGAATAAAAAAAATCAGGAACTGATTCAAGAGGTAGAAACATATGAATTTGAGAATTTAATTGAGAATAAAGAAACTGCCAGAGAAATTCATCGATGCCTGCATAATTTAGAAGAACCATACAAAGAAGTATTTACGCTACGTATATTTGGAGAATTGCCGTTCTCTCAAATAGCAGAGTTATTTGGAAAAACCGAAAGTTGGGCGAGAGTTACATTTTATCGGGCAAAAACAAAATTGAAGGAGGAATTGAAATGAAAATATCCTGCGATGTTATTAGAGATTTATTACCTTTATATTATGACAACATATGTAGTGAAGAAAGCAGAAAACTTGTAAATGAACATATTGAGACATGTGAGAAGTGTAGAATGGAATTAGAAAGTATGTCTATGGTAATTGATGTAACAAGAGAGAATTTAGATGAAATGGAAATGATGAAAAATGTTTCTAAGAGATGGCGTCGGGATAAGCTTAAATCATTAGGCGAAGGCATTTTAATCACCATTGCTATAGTACTGATTCTAAGTTGCTTTATCAAAATTAAATCATTTTAGATGATGGAGAGGAATTATTGGGAACAGCTATAATCAGGATTGTCACAAGATTTATAATATTTGTATGTTGAAGAATACGAACAAAATGGTAGAATTGGTATAAGACTTAGTGAGAAAGGGGAAAGCATTAAATGGAAATCGAATTGATTAATCTTGTAGAACATTTTGCTAACACTGCTTTTCAGGGAATTAAGAAGTTTTTAAAAAAGTAGTATGTCAGTAGAAATAGTAAAGCTTACTTATAAAAAATAAAATATAGAAAATGCGTGGAATTTCATGAGGATGAAGAAATACATATTCAGACATGTATACCAATGAATTGGGAATGTGATGAAAAAGGAAGCAGTGCCCAGGCAATCGGCGTAGAGGTATAGAATTTAATCATCTACCTTCTACCCGATTATGATGTTTTTAATTAAAAAGATTTCATCAGCAGTGCAGTGCCTTCTTTATATTGGTACTGATTAATCAAAGGAACAAGACGTGTAAAGTGTTCTGACGCACAATGTGCATCCAACGCCTGATGGTCGATCCATTCCTCGATGAAAATAAAATGTCTTTCATCATCTTCATCCACGAAAAGATTATATTCCACACACCCCGGCTCCTTTTTTGTTGCAGCTACCAATTCGGCATACATCGGTGCAACAACTTCGAGATATTCCTTTTTGATAAAATCTTCAGCAATGACCTTTAGCATCAACAATCACCTCCACCGTATTGTTTAAAAGTATACACCATTTACTATAAAAGGTATATACAAGATACAATGAAATTTGCAAAATCTAGATGATAAATATAATAGCATATAAGATTATTGTTTCTGTGCACCTCTAGCAGATGTTCCCTAAGTTAAATACTGGAGCATTTTTTATTTCTAAAGGAGATTATTACGGCAGGAAAAGGAGATGAATGGAATTGGATGAGCTTTTGGAACAAAAGGCATCTTACGGTAATAATATTACTGTGATAAAGAAAGATGAAGATTGTACTGTATATGAAATGAAAGATATTACTGGTGAAGGTACTATGAGTTGTTACAAGGTGTTTCCAGGTATTGATTTAATGTACAATGATTTTCACATGCAGAATTGTTTTTCGGAGTTTATTCCGAAAGTAGAAATGATGGGAATAGATCATTGCCGAGAGGGACGTATTGAATGGGAATTTCAGAGCGGTTCATATATGTATTTACAAGAGGGAGATCTACAGATTAATTCAAGAAATCATCATGCTATTGGATTTGGATTTCCTCTAAAGCATTATCATGGAATTACGGTTGCAATATATATTGACGAAGCATCAAAAACCTTATCCACTATTTTTGACGGATTTTCTATTGATTTGCGAGCATTGTATAACAAGTTTTGTTCTGGAAAATGCCCCTTCATCATGCGTGCAAAGGACTCCATTCAGCATATTTTTTCTGAGCTATATACTGTACCTGGTGAAATACGTATAAATTATTTTAAGATTAAAATTTTAGAATTGCTATTATTTTTGAGCGTAGTAGATGTAAGAATAAATGGAGAAGAAAGGCCATATTACACTAAAAAACAGGTTGAAACAGTAAAAGCCATTATGAAATATATGACTGATCATATAGACAAGAATATCACATTAGAAAAATTGTCTAGCCAATTTGAGATACCACTTACCTCTATGAAAAATTGCTTTAAGGGCGTCTATGGAACGTCAATATATGCGTATATGCGATCTTATCGCATGCAGGTGGCTGCTTTAATGCTACGTGAGACAAATGAAAGTATTACCACCATTGCAGGTAAGGTAGGTTACGAGAATGCAAGTAAATTTGCCTCTGCATTTAAAAAAGTCATGAATAGTTCACCTTCTGAATATCGAAGAACATTTGTCTAAATGAAGTAGTATTACGATATATTATATATGTGTTTATAAGTACCAAAAGGCATTTTTATTAGGTGTTAGGGTTAGGACAGACTAACTCTAATGTCTAATCGGAGCAGGTTTGACCTTTGTGGAGTGGCGGCTATATTTTTCAAGGATTAAAATAGGGATTAGTTGATTTTAACTAATCCCTATAATTGTTTTAAAAGACTGACAATAGCTAGTCTTTAAAACTCAAAAATCCGTGAGAGGTGAAAGTATAAAATGAAAAAAGAAAATTGGTTAAGAACGGTCTTGTCCTTTGCCAAGGAGTGCAGATTGAAAATGATTATTTCAGTAATATGCGCGATAATAAGTGTTGCAGGGGGAATCGTACCCTATATAGGAGTTTATCAAATCATCATTTCATTTTTCGAAGGAAGGCAGACGGTAAAGGACGTATTATTTTGGTCAGCAATATGTCTTGCTGGGTATGTGGTGAAACTTCTTTTTTATGCTATATCTACTATGTTAGCGCATTTTTCTGCATACACCATACTAGAAAATATGCGCCTTAAGATTGCTGACAGATTAATGAAAGCTCCACTTGGCACTGTGCTGAATCAACCGGTAGGAAAGCTGAAAAATGTGATTGTAGACCGGGTGGAAACTATTGAACTTCCCTTGGCTCATCTGATTCCAGAAGGAATCTCCAATCTGCTTTTGCCTATAGGTGTGTTTGTTTATATCATTATGATAGATTGGCGCATGGCACTTGCAGCAATGGTTACGGTGCCTATAGCAGTTGTAGCATACACAATTATGATGAGGACATTTAATAAGCAATATGCGGATTACATGGAGTCCAGCAACTATGTAAATAGCATTATTGTAGAATATGTAGAAGGAATTGAAGTCATCAAGGCATTTGGTCGGTCTTCATCCTCTTATGAAAAATTTGAAAAAGCAGTAAAGTCTTTTAAAGCATATACACTAAACTGGTTTGAAAGCACTTGGAAACTCATGAACTTTGGTGGCGCAGTTTTACCATCAACTATACTTGGAACCATGCCTATCGGAATGTATCTGTATATGAATGGGTCATTAAGCCCGGCAGATCTTACAATGTGTTTGATATTGTCTTTAGGAATTGTAGCACCATTAACTAGCTTTACGGTATTTGTGAATGATTCCAAAGCTATAGAATATGCTGTGAATGATGCATATGAATTTTTAAATTTGAAGGAGCTTGAAAATCCATTAGAGTTGGTAAACATTCATGGATATGATATTGAACTTAAAAATGTATCCTTTTCTTATGATGCGGATAAAGCTGATAATTCCAATAGTACAGAAAGTGCTGTACTCAACAACATTAATCTAAAACTTCCTCAAGGAAACTTTGCGGCTCTGGTTGGTCCTTCGGGAGGAGGAAAATCTACGGTTGCAAGGTTGATTACACGATTTTGGGATGTGGACAACGGAGAAGTGAAAATTGGTGGTATTAATATCAAAAGCATTTCTTTGTCACAGCTTGCTGACACGGTGAGTTTCGTAACTCAGGATAATTTCTTGTTTAACTGTTCAATTATGGAGAATATACGACTTGGAAATCCTAGTGCATCTGATAAAGAAGTAATTAGTGCAGCAAAGGCCGCTTGTTGTCATGAGTTTATCCAAAGTCTTGATAATGGATATGATACCAATGCTGGAGAGGCGGGAGGAAAATTATCAGGGGGAGAAAAGCAAAGAATTGCTATAGCAAGAGCTATCTTAAAAAATGCACCTATTGTTATCATGGATGAAGCAACAGCTTTTACGGATCCTGAAAATGAAGATAAAATTCAAAAATCCATTGCCGCCCTTACCAAAGGAAAAACCTTATTAGTGATTGCTCATAGACTGTCAACCATTAAAAATGCAGATCAAATTATCGTTATGGAAAAAGGGTGTATTGTAAATACAGGTACACATGAAGAGCTACTTAAGGAATGCGAACTTTATAAAGGTATGTGGGAGGCTCATATTGGTGCAAAGAAATGGGCAGCTAACAATGAGAAAGGAGGAGTAGAGTAAGATGTTTAGATCAATAAAACGAATCATTCAGTGGTCTGGTGACAGAAAGAAACGCTTATATATAGGATTTATATATTCTTTCTTTAATACTATGTTTACAGCCATGCCAATTATGGGAGTTTCATATGGGCTTAACCTCATCATAGAGGACATGAATGGTACTAGCAAGTTGACGATGGATCGGATATTCTATATGTTAGGATTTATGATCTTTACTGTGGCAGGTAGGTTTTTGTTTGCTTATCTTCGAGCATCCACTCAGGAAAGTATTGGCCATGAAGTAACGGCAGAACAAAGAATTGGGATTGGCGACATATTAAAAAGGGTATCTCTGGGGTTTTTTAGCAAAAATAACGCTGGAGAAATTGCCTCAGCTGTAACAACAGATTTATCCTTTATTGAGATGTACGGGATGAAGATGATTGACCTGGTGGTAAACGGATATATTAGTGCATTTACAATGGTGATTTGTCTGGCCTTTTATAATTTGTGGATTGCTCTCATTGCAGTAGCAGGTATCTTGTTGTCTGCTTTATTCTTAAAATTGCTTGGAAACAAGAGCAATGAAAATGCACCGGTACATCAGAGAGCACAGGATAGCATGATAGCAGCTACTATTGAGTATATCAGAGGAATGCCTGTGGTTAAGGCATTTAAACAAGATGGAGTTTCTATAGAAGGTATTCGTAACGCTTATAAGATGAGCAAGGATATAAATATTAAAATTGAAAAGAATTATGTTCCCTATAATTGCCTCCATTTATTTGTCCTTAAGGCGGCATCTGTGGGCATTGTACTTGCATCAGCAATAATGGCTGTAAATGGGTCCATGGATATTCCAACCATGCTTATGATGGCCATATTTTCCTTTGTCATCTTTGGGCATATCGAAACCATAAATAATGCAGCTCATGTATTGAAAATTATTGATGCTACATTAGATAAATTAGATAGCATAGAGAATGCAGAATTTATTGATAAAAACAGCAAGGAGGTAGAATTATTCAAATATGATATTGAGTTTAAAGATGTTACCTTTGCCTATGAAAAGCGAGATGTATTAAAGAATATATCATTCACTATACCAGAAAATACCACTACAGCAATAGTTGGTCCTTCGGGAAGCGGAAAATCAACAATATGCAGTTTGATTGCTAGATTTTATGACGTTGATAAAGGAATTGTGTCCGTGGGAGGCGTCAATGTAAAAGAGATGACTTGTGACAGCCTTCTCAAAAACATTAGCATGGTGTTTCAAAAGGTATATTTGTTCCATGATACGGTGATTAACAATATTCGATTTGGAAAACCAGAGGCAAGCTTTGAAGAGGTGGTGGAGGTAGCTAAAAAAGCTTGCTGTCATGACTTCATTATGAACCTCCCTGATGGATATGAAACAGTGATTGGCGACGGTGGTTCCACCCTTTCAGGAGGCGAAAAACAACGAATATCTATAGCTAGGGCAATGCTGAAAAATGCTCCAATTGTTATTTTAGATGAAGCAACTGCCAGTGTAGATCCAGAAAATGAACATGCAATACAAAAGGCCATCAGCGCATTGGTACATGGGAAAACCATCATAGTAATTGCACACCGTCTTGCTACCATTGAAAATGCAAATCAGATACTTGTGGTGGATGATGGTCGCATTGTGCAGAGAGGAACTCATAAAGAGTTAATAAATCAAGAGGGTGTCTATAAGAGATTTTTAGACATAAGAAAAACAGCAGAAGGATGGAGTATTTAAGAATATTTGTCTTGTGATTTTATCCACATAAACTGAAAAAGATGCTGAAAAAAGCACCTTTTTTACTTATAATTTAAGTTTATATAGTTACAATATATATAACAAATCTAATAATAGTTACTATTTTGGAAGTAAATTTTTTTGAAAATTTTAGTGATATATTAACAATTTTTTAGTTGTAAATATAATGCTTACAACAAAATCGTTAATAAAATTAAATTGAAAGGATGATTATTTGTGAAAACAAAAATATATTACGTTATGGACACTATGTGTGGATGGTGCTATGGCTTTAGCGACGTTATAACTAAAATACAAGAAAAGTACAAGGAAACTTATGATTTTAACATTTTACCTGGAGGAATGTGGGTAGGTGATAATGCTAAAGTTATGAATAATAACTTAGGTGATTATATAAAAACTCATAACAAGAGAATAGAACAATTAACCGGCAAAAAATTTGGAGAAGGATTTAATAAAAATATACTAGAAAATACTAATGTAGTTTTAGATAGTCTCTCAGGGGCAAAAGCAGTAGTTTTAATTCAGAGATTAAAAAAGGATGCAGCTTTTAGCTTTCTTAAAAAAATTCAAGAAGCCCTCTTCGTAGAAGGGAAGGATACTAATAGTTTGGAAACATATATTGAAATAGCTGAAGGTTTTGGTATAACTAGAGAAGATTTTGAGAAAGAATTTCTCTCAGAAGCTTTAACAGAAGAAACTTTTGAATACTTTAATATGGCTGCCTCAATGGGGGTAATGAGTTTTCCAACAGTTATTGTAGCTAAAGAAAATGAAGGAAGAATAATCTCACAAGGCTATAGTAGCTTTGAAGAGCTAGATAAGATCTTGTCTTCTTTAACAATATAATTAAGATAGAAAATACCATGAAATTTTTAGTTAATGAATTTCATGGTATTTTTTATTTTTTAAATAGATTAAATAGGTATGATATTTCAATCTTAACTAAGTATTATTTTACTTAGTTTGACTTAGTGTGATGGCTATTTTATACTAACACCATAGAGGGAAAGGTAAATTATGATGGTAGTAGAATCAATAATGAAATGAAAGGAATGAAAGGTATTTTGCCTAAAATATTATTAATAGAAGATGATAAAAACATAAGCGAAATGGTTACTGAGTATTTAATAAATGACATATATGAAGTTACACAAGTTTATGATGGAGAATCAGCAATTGATGAATTTCGAGCACATTCCTATGATTTGGTTTTGTTAGACTTAATGATTCCTAAAATTAATGGTATGGATGTTATGAAAAAGATAAGAGAGCATGATGTTACACCTATTATCATTATAACAGCGAAAGATAATGATACAGATAAAGCAATAGGATTAGGACTTGGAGCAGATGACTATTTAACAAAACCATTTTCTTTAATTGAACTTTCATCAAGAATTAAAGCGAATATAAGGCGTGTAACAAAGTATATGAAAGATAAGAGTAGTGATGAAAATAAAATAATTTATGTGAAAGATTTAGAGATTAATATATATGAACACTCTGTTATTAGAGAAGGGAAGCAATTAAATTTGACATTTAAAGAATTTGAAATTTTAAAGTTACTTGCTTCCAACTTAGGAAGAGTTTTTTCAAAAGAACAAATTTATAATCAAGTTTGGAAGGAGCCTTATTACGGAGAGGAAAATGTCATTAATGTACATATGAAAAGATTACGAAATAAATTATCTAATGATAAATCTGATATTGAATATATTAAGACTTTGTGGGGAATTGGATATAAGATGGAGGAAGAATAGAATGACAATATTACTATGTATATTAATTTTAATAGTGACGACAGGTTATATATTAGAGCATAGGAAATACACCCTTCAATCAAAACAAATCCAATATATATCTAACAAAATAGAATCCATTATTAAAAATGAGACAAGTGAATTAATTTTGATTCCTACAGAAAATGAATCGATAAAGTCTATTGCGTCAAGTGTTAATCATTTATTGGATTATAGTCATCAAAATAAGATGGCATATGAAAATTCTAAGATATCTATGATGAGAATGTTATCAAATATTTCACATGATTTAAAGACACCATTAACTACTTTAAAAGGATATGTTGAGATGCTAGGGATTAGATTCAATAATGATAGAATGATTATGAAAGTTGATTTGAGAATTAATGAAGTTTTGGAATTAATAAATAAATTTTTTGATCTTGTTAAATTAGAATCTGGTGATAAAATACTTAATATTGTCAAGGTGAATGTATGCGAAGTATGCAGAAAAAATATGTTTGAATTTTATAATATGCTTGCGGAAAGAGAATTTTATGTTGACATTAACATACCAGAAAAACCTATTTATGTTAGTGCGGATGAAGAAGCATTGAATCGTGTATTAAAAAACATATTAGATAATGCTATTAAATATGGAAGTTATGGAAAGTACATAGGTATAAGTATTGATGTGTATGAAAACACAGTTTGTATTGGAATTGAAGATCATGGTAAGGGAATTTTGGAAAAACATAAGGAAGATGTTTTTGAGAGAATGTATACATTAGAAGATTCAAGAAGTAAAGATTATCAAGGTAGCGGATTGGGATTAACAATATCCAAGGAACTTGTTGAACATATGAATGGAAAAATTGAGTTAACTAGTATTCCAAATAAGAAAACATTATTTAATATAATACTGCCAAAGGAAAAATAGTAACTTAAGAAAAAAGTAAGATTCATGACAGAGAAAAGTAATATTCATGACATAAAAAGGATAGGTTCGTTTGTTATACTAATTCATAGAAAGGAGAGAACAATATGGATTATATATTAAAAATAAATGAACTTACTAAAATATATAAAGGTAAAAAGGCAATAGATAATGTAGAAATGAATATAAAAAAAGGTGAAATTTACGGTTTTTTAGGTCCCAATGGAGCTGGTAAAAGTACAATACTTAAAATGATTCTTAATTTAGTGAAGCCAGATAAGGGGAAAATTATGGTTTTTGACAAAGAAGTTAATGACAGTAATTTTGAAACTTTAAAAAGGATAGGTGCTATTATAGAAAATCCTTATTTTTATGACAGATTAACAGGAAGGGAAAATCTAGAGTTGCATTGTGATTACATGGGTTATCATAATAAAGAAAGAATAAATGAAGTTTTAAATTTAGTAGGATTATTTGATATTGAAGGAAAAGCAGTTTGTAATTACTCATTAGGTATGAAACAGAGACTAGCAATTACAAGGGCAATACTTACAAAACCAGAGTTTCTTATATTGGATGAACCAATTAATGGCTTAGATCCAGAGGGAATTAAGGAAATTCGTTCACTTATAAAAAAATTAAATAAAGAATATGGAACAACAATACTTATTTCAAGTCATATTCTTGCTGAAATAGAATTAATTGCAGATACAATTGGTATTATAAAAAATGGTAAGCTATTAAAAGAAGTATCTATGGATACAGTTCATGAGTATAGCAGTGAATATATAGAATTAGAAGTAGATAATTCAAGTATGGCAGGATACTTAATTGAAGAAAAAATGGGAATTTCAAACTATAAAATAATTGGTGAAAATAAAATTCGTATATATGATATAAATCAGTCCCAGAATGTAATTTCAAGAATACTTATTGAAAACGGTGTTGAACTAGAAAGTATAGGTAGAAAGGAAAGTACTTTGGAAGAGTATTTTTTAAAATTGATACAGGAGGATAGCTATGTTGCAATTAATTAAACTGGAAGTAAAGAAATATAAACTGAAAAGATATATTAAGGGAGTAATTATAGCTATTCTTTGTATAATGGCTTTTCTCACTATGTCATTTATTGATACTATATCACATCCACAACAAGAAATGGATACATATAAAAGTGTCTTATGGATGATAAATGTTTTAGTAACAGGTACATTTTTAATATATTCTTCAGCATTAATGGCAAAGATTATTATAGGAGAATATAGGGATAAAACAATTTTAGTAATGTTCTCTTATCCTATAAATAGAAGAAAGCTTATATTTACAAAATTATTCATAGTTGTTTTATTTACAATGTCATGTATATTGATTGGTAATGTATTATGTACACTATTTGTGGTAATTTTAGATTCTTTTGTTGATGTTGTTGCAGGAAGTTTTAATCTTAGTTATATTTCTTCTTTTATGATATTTTTAGGAAGTGTTTTTATGGGAGGAATTTTATCATTGTTGCCTTTTACTTTTGGTATGAGGAAAAGATCAGTAGCTTCAACAATTGTATCAGCAGTTTTAATAGTATGTTTGATGCAACCTATAATAGGACGTGATCCAGATTTAAGAAATACACTTATTAAATTAATTATTATTGCTGTGGTTTCCATAAGTGTGGCAGTACACACCCTAAGAAAGGAGATAAGCAATATAGATAATCTAGATATTGCTTAGTTTAATAAATAAGGCGGATAAGCCTAAGCATATCCGCCTTAAATTCTGTTTAGTTTATTCTGATCTTAATGCTTCAACAGGGTCTTTTTTAGCTGCCATTTTTGCAGGAATGCTACCGCCTAGTACAGTAAGCACAAGGCTAATTAGGATTAAAGCTATAGCATGAAGCGGGTTGAGTTGTGCTACATTTTCTAACTCTGTGGCGTTTTTAATAACCGCATTGATAGGGAATATTAGCAGTCGTGCAATGACGATACCAAGAATACCGGAACATGCACCTATAATAAGAGTCTCTGCATTAAACACTCGAGTAATGTCTTTCTTTCGAGCTCCTAAAGCTCTCAACACACCGATTTCCTTAGTTCTTTCCAAAACTGAAATGTATGTGATGATGCCCACCATGATGAAGGATACAATCAGAGAGATTGCGGAGAATGCAATAAGCACCATAGTAATAGCATTCATAATACCACCGGACATTTCAGTAACCGTACCGGATAAATCCGTATATACAACCTTGTCGGTTTTAGATTTGCCCTGATTATATTCATCCAAATGAGCAACAATAGCTTCTTTTGCATCAAAATCTGTTGGATAAATTGAAATCATATAAGGGGTGGTGGTAGCACCTAATGCGGCCATAATGGTTTCCTTTGAAGACATACCAGTAGGATTGGACATATCAACGGATGTATCAAGGGGTTCGCCAGTTAATACGTTAAAATCGCTATTTTTTTGTTTTAATACGATATCTGAATTAACGGCATCATTAAGAATAAACTCTGCCAGTTCATCTGAATATGAAAAACCTGACGGAAGGAGAGATATTTTTACATCTTCTTTTGCTCTTAAAATGCCTACAACGTTGAGTTCGATAGCTCTTGGGTTGTTATACATATCAATCAAATTAGCTGGGTTTCCATTAATGGTAAAGAAATTGCCGTTTGCTTTGTAAAAATCATTATTGAGAATGACCTTTAATTCTTTTCCAATAATATCATAAAAAGCAATGCTGTCTGCTTTAGAGTCCAATCCAAAAGTTTGTAAAATCGTTTCTTCTACACCGTTTTTCTTGTCTACAATCAGAACGATATCATTCTTGCTTGTAGGATATGAGCCAGCTAGCACATCGTAGTTTTGCTCCAAATAGCTAGGGCTATTATTGTCTAAGGACTTTGGATAGGAAGTAAAATTCTTAGAATTAGTTTTCACAATAGTTGCAACGTCATCTTGCTTTTTTAGTAAATTTATATTAAGCATTCTTGTATAGGATATTCCTGATACCAGTTTAGGATCAATATCCTCTATATACTTAATATATTCTTCGGTAAAGATATTTGTATGCATTATTTTTTCTGCCATGGGCTCAACTGGATATATAACCTTATCCTCAGGGTAGGCATTCTCATTAATAGAGGTACCTAGCATTGAACTTTGCTGATCCTTGAGAGTTTCTTGATCTATCTCTGCAGAAGTCTGAGAAATCATGATAGGAAAAGTGGAAAGAGTATCAGATTCAAAGTTTTTAATTTGTTTATCAAAACCATTGGACAAAGATAAAATTAAAGCAATTCCTATGATGCCAATACTAGATGCAAAGGCTGTAAGAAAAGTTCTACCTTTTTTTGTTTTGATATTGGTTCCAGATAATTTCAAAGCCGTTAGAAAACTCATCTTAGTTTTTTTTAGTTTGTACTGTGAGTTCACCTCTTTATCTGGTAAAGGATTAGAGTCAGATACCACTTCACCATCTTTAAATTCAACAATTCTATCGGCGTAATCGTGAGCAAGCTCTGGATTATGAGTAACCATGATAACCAGTTTATCCTTGGCGATTTCCTTAATCAAGTCCATAATCTGTACACTGGTTACGGTGTCCAAAGCACCAGTAGGTTCATCTGCTAAAATAATATCTGGATCGTTTGCCAAGGCTCTAGCAATGGCAACACGCTGCATTTGACCACCAGAAAGCTGATTAGGCTTCTTATGTATATGGTCTTTTAGTCCAACTCTTTCAAGCACTTCGAGAGCCTTTTTTCTTTTATCCCCAGCAGAAACACCACTTAAGGTCATTCCCATTTCTACGTTATCCATGATGCTCAAATGGGTTATCAAGTTATAGCTTTGGAAAATGAAGCCCACGCTGTTGTTACGGTAAGCATCCCAATCTACATCCTTAAATTCTTTGGTGGATTTTCCATTTATAATCAAATCACCGCTGTCATAATTATCAAGTCCACCAATAACGTTTAGACAAGTGGTTTTACCGGAACCACTAGCTCCGAGAATGGCGACAAATTCATTTTCACGGAAGTTTAAGTCAATTCCGTTTAAGGCAACCTGTGTAAAATCATCGGTTGTGTAGCTTTTTTTAATATTTTTTAACGCTAGCATTATAAATTCTCCTTTAACATCCCACGTTTTAAAATGGTTATTTTATTAGTATATGCTTCTAAGATTTCGTCCTTTTCACCAATGCAAAGGAAAATATCCATGGTAGCTTTTTGAGTCACTGATATCAATATATCTATAATGTCCTCTATATCATTTGGATTTTGTAGATTCAAGCTTTTTGTATCAGTGTACTGTTTAAATAAATTAAAGAAATCATTCTTTCTACCGCAATTTGCAAATTGCAATATAATATCATTCTGAAGGGTTTGATTAGAAAAGATATTCATGCAAAAAGCAATATTTTCTTTTGCTGTTCCAAAATTAGCTGTGAATTTTAAAATATCGGCAAAGACTTCAAATACATCTCCGCTATTTCGTTTAAAGCTTTCTTTAATGATGGACATAACCTCTTCATGGTAGTTGGATAAAAGATAGATCAACATGTCCCTTTTATCTTCAAAATACATGTAGAAGCTGCCTCTTGAGATTTTGGCATCTTGCACAATCTTATTGATGGATACTTTATCAAAGGGCACTCTAGCAAATTCTTTTTTAATGGCCTCGATTATCTTATTCTTTTTTTCCAGGGGTAAATTGAAGAAGGTATCTGTCGGCAATCTAATCACTCCTTTCTAATCTAATATGACAACCTGTCATAATTATATATAACAGGTTGTCATGCGTCAATATTATATTTAAAAAAATTATCGTTTTATTTTAAATATATATTGTTTTATTTTAAAGTGTGGTATATTATGGTTATGGAGGGATTGGTATGAAAATTATAATAAGATTGGATAGAGTAATGGCCGATAGAAAAATGTCATTAAATGAACTTGCACAAAGAGTAGGGCTGACTACAGTGAATTTATCATTGCTGAAAACAGGAAAATCCAAGGGGGTACGATTTAATACATTAGCCTCAATCTGTAAGGAATTAGAATGTCAACCAGGAGATATTTTAGAATACTATGAGGATGAATTTTAGACACTTTTTAAATATGCGATGTTTATAGACAGCAGTTAGAGTTATCACAGTAAAGAGATTGGAGAGTGTATCAATGTTTTAGTATTGGTTGGCATAGAGTGCAATAACGCAAAAGAATAGGATAGATGACTAAGGGAGATGCTATAAAAGACGTTCATAAGTGAGCGTCTATTTTTCACCTTAAAATTGAAATTAGCTGAGTTATAAATATTAAAAATGAACTAAATTTAGCAGAAAATTTTTATAAAAAAGACTTGACAGTTTAAATGAACAGTATTATTATAAAGATACACCCCCTACCAGGGGGTAGGGAGGTGAAGAAGTGAATGGGGAGCAAAAACAAGCTTTACAAGCTTTAAAAATATCAAATGGTCAAATTAAAGCTATTATTAGAATGATAGAAGAAGAGAGATATTGTGTAGATGTATCAAATCAAATTATTGCTGCACAATCGCTTTTAAAGAAGGCTAATCTGTTGGTTCTAAAACAGCATATGAACCACTGTGTTATAGAGGCTTTTCAGCATGATAATGGAAGTCAAAAAACAGATGAAATTATAGAGCTTTTATCAAAAATAATCGACAAATAAAATATTAAATTGATAAATTAAGGAGGGAAATTTATGGCAAACCAAGTATTAAAAATAGAAGGAATGACCTGTGCATCTTGTGCAAAGGCAGTAGAAAGAGCCACTAGAAAGCTTGGTGGAGTTACAGAAGCAAATGTCAACTATGCTACAGAAAAGCTAAATATAAGCTTTGATGAAACAAAAGTTTCTGTAAAAGATATTCAAGAAACTGTTAATAAAGCAGGATATAAAGCTATTACTGATACTACAAACAAAATATTGAAAATAGAGGGAATGACTTGTGCATCTTGTGCAAAAGCAGTAGAAAGAGCTACTAGAAAGGTTAGTGGGGTTACAGAAGCAAATGTTAATTATGCCACTGAGAAATTAAATATAAGCTATGAGCCTTCAAAGACAAAGGTCTCAGATATAAAGAAAGCAATAGAAAAAGCAGGTTATAAAGCAATAGAAGAAGAAACTACAGTAGATACAGATAAAGAGAGAAAAGAAAAGGAAATAAAACTTTTATGGAAGAAGTTTATTATATCTGCAATATTTACAGTGCCTCTGCTTTATGTATCTATGGGACATATGGTAGGGCTTCCTCTTCCAGACTTTATTAACCCAACTATTAACCCAATGGCATTCGCTATAACACAATTATTACTTACAATACCTGTAATAATCTGTGGAAGTAGATTCTATACAGTTGGATTTAAGGCATTATTTAAGAGAAATCCAAATATGGATTCACTTATTGCAATAGGTACATCCGCAGCATTCCTCTATGGTATATTTGCTACAGTTAAAATTTTTGGCGGGCACCATGAGTATGCTCATGACTTATACTTTGAATCAGCAGCTGTAATTATTGCATTAATAACTCTTGGTAAATATTTAGAAGCAGTTTCTAGAGGTAAGACTTCTGAAGCTATAAAGAAACTTATGGGACTTGCTCCTAAAACAGCTATGGTTATAAGAAATGGGAAAGAAGTAGAAATTACTATTGAAGAAGTAGAAGTTGGCGATGTAATAATAGTTAAGCCAGGAGAAAAGATGCCAGTAGATGGAGAAGTGGTAGAGGGTACTACTTCTGTAGATGAATCAATGTTAACAGGTGAAAGTATTCCAGTAGAAAAAAATATTGGTGATAAAATTATTGGTGCAAGTATAAATAAAAACGGTACTATAAAATACAAGGCTACTAAGGTTGGTAAAGATACAGCTTTAGCACAAATTATAAAACTTGTAGAAGATGCTCAGGGATCTAAAGCACCAATTGCAAAACTTGCAGATGTTATTTCAGGATATTTTGTTCCAATAGTTATTATTTTAGCAGTTGTTTCAGGTTTAGCGTGGTACTTTATTGGTGGAGAATCAGAAATATTCTCACTTACAATATTTATCTCTGTACTAGTTATTGCGTGTCCTTGTGCTCTAGGTCTAGCAACACCAACAGCTATAATGGTTGGTACAGGTAAAGGAGCAGAGAATGGTGTTTTAATTAAAAGTGGTGTGGCTCTAGAAACAGCCCACAAAATAAAGACTATAGTATTTGATAAAACAGGTACTATTACAGAAGGTAAACCAAAGGTTACAGATGTAGTTGTCGCAAATGGTATAACTAAAAATGACTTATTACAATTAGCTGCATCAGCTGAAAAAGGATCAGAACATCCACTTGGTGAAGCTATTGTAAAAGGCGCTGAGGAAGAAGGATTAGAGTTTAAGAAGCTTGATTTCTTTAAGGCTATTCCAGGCCATGGAATCGAAGTTAAAATAGATGGCAAAGATATTCTACTTGGAAACAGAAAACTTATGGTAGAAAGCAATATTTCTTTAGAGAATTTGGAAAAAACTTCTGACAAGTTGGCTGGTGAAGGTAAAACTCCAATGTATATAGCAATAGATAACAAGATAGCTGGTATTATAGCTGTTGCTGATACTGTTAAAGAAAATAGTAAGAGAGCAATAGAAAAACTTCATGAAATGGGAATTGAAGTAGCAATGATCACTGGTGATAACAAGAGAACTGCTGAAGCTATAGCTAAGCAAGTTGGAATCGATAGAATACTAGCGGAAGTATTACCACAGGATAAGGCAAATGAAGTTAAAAAACTTCAAGCTGAAGGAAAGAAGGTTGCTATGGTTGGTGACGGTATAAATGATGCTCCAGCTCTAGCACAGGCAGATATCGGTATAGCTATAGGTTCAGGAACAGATGTTGCTATGGAATCAGCGGACATAGTTCTTATGAGAAGTGACTTAATGGATGTTCCTACAGCTATACAGTTAAGTAAAAATACTATAAAAAATATTAAAGAAAATCTATTCTGGGCATTTGGATACAATACATTAGGAATACCAGTAGCTATGGGAGTTCTTCATATCTTTGGAGGACCACTATTAAATCCTATGATAGCAGGAGCAGCAATGAGTCTTAGTTCCGTATCAGTATTAATGAATGCTTTAAGATTAAAGAAATTTAAGCCAGTTAGATAATGGGCTAAAAATAGTTAATAAATAATGCGCAAATAGTATAAGATTAAAAAAATTATATTTGGAGGGAGAAAAATATAATGAAAAAGAAAGTATTAGTTGAAGGCATGAAGTGTGAAAATTGTGCTAAGCATGTAAAGGAAGCACTAATTAGTGTAGATGGTGTAACTAGTGTAGATGTAAACTTAGCTGATAAATATGTTATAGTTGAAACAAGCACTGAGGTAAGTGAAGAAGCTATAAAATTAGCTGTTGACACTGAAAAATATAATGTAGTCGGAATAGAGACATTATAAATAGAGGAGCTTTGGTAATTAAGTTTGCCAAAGCTCTTTTTTACGTTCTATGCACAGCATGCATCAGTTATGATTAAAATAAATTATAATTGATAATCATTTGCATTTATAAAATAATTTGTTAAAGTTATAATTAAGATGTAGATTATATAGCTTATATAGATTATATGATCCAAGCATAGGAGGTGGTAGTTTTGAAAGATAAAAAAGATGCGGTAGATGTATACTATAGACATATTGAAGATAAATATTGTTGTAAAACTTTAGATGAATTATTAGGAAAAAAATATATTATAGGAAAACAATTTGGTGCAGGAAATTTTTCAAGAATGAGAATAGAAGACGGATTAGAAATATCGAAAGCTAACATTGATTATAAAATGGAGATGGAATTTGATAATAGGGAATTTGATGGTGATATTTTAGAGCTAGGATATTGTTATAATGGGGATATAGAAATTTTTTCAATGCCTGATAATAAGAAATATATATTAGAAGCGGGAAATATGTTTATTTATAAATCATTAAATGATGTGGAACATTTTAATTTTAAATACAACAAGTGCAAAACTATATCTATTCAAATGAATTTTAATGCTATTAAAAATACTATAAATCCAATATGGGAGGACAGAGTAATAATAGATTGGCAAAATAATATGAACGATATATTTAAAGAAAATATATTAATAATTGAAAAAGCTAGCTATGATATAAAGAAAATAGCAGAGCAGATAGATTCTATTTCAACCCACAATGTAGTGGGATATATGAATCTTAAGTTAAAAACAATAGAGTTCTTAACTGCTGTTCTCGAAGAAAAATATAATGAAAGGGTTTTAAAAACTCATAAGGAACAAGAAGCAGAGATCATAATTATGGCTAAAGACATAATAAGTAAAAATATTCAAAACTCACCCTCCGTTAAGGAATTGGCTAGTAGGTTAAATATAAGCGTATATAAATTGCAAGAAGGCTTTAAAAATAGTACAGGATATACTGTTTATGAATATATACAAAAATCAAAAATGGAAAAAGCAAAACATTTATTGAAAAATACAGAGCTGTCAATCATAGAAATTGCAAACGAAATAGGATATGAAAATCCAAGTAAATTTGCAAATCTATTTAAACGCTATAATAATATAACACCATTGAAATACAGAAAATTATAAATAAAAAAGTTAGATATATAGTTCTATCACTTTCCTAAATAATGTAATAAAAATGTTTCAAGTTTAATAAAAATCATGTGTTTGATTTTTGTTTTTGGAGCATTTTTTATTTTTTTTGGAGTGGATATTGAGAATGATTATCAATTATACTTTTATTAATAAGATATTCAATAAATTTTAATATGTTATAGAAGGGGGAAACATTATGAAAGAAAAATCAAATTTAAAGTTTCTTTTAGAGGCATCTGGCAAAGAAAAATTTAAATTATATGTGTCTGCTTTATTTAGTATAATAAGCTCATTGCTTGGTATAGTGCCATATATCCTTATGTACAATATAGTATTAGAGCTTTTTAATGACGCAGTAAATTATCAAAGAATTAAATCTATGGCTATAATTGTAGGAATTATTGTAGTTCTTAGAATGGTTATATTTTTATTGTCAGGAGTGTTCTCACACATAGCGGCCTATACAATACTTTATGAACTTAGAATGAAGGCAATAAACCATATATCAAAGCTTAACATGGGTTTTTTTACAGGAAGTACCATAGGAGATATTAAAAAAACAATAAATGAATATATAGAAAAGCTAGAAAATTTTATAGCACATCAAATTCCAGATTTATCAGCAGCTGTTGTAACACCTATTGTAATTATATTTTATCTTTTATATTTAAATTGGAAACTGGCTTTAGTTTTATTTATTCCTATTATTTTAGGCTTTTTAACTCAAATAGGTATGTTTAAAGGTATGAAAGAAATGATGATTCATTATCATGAATTAGTTCAAAGACTTAATTCCACTATTATTCAATATATAAATGGAATGAATGTAATGAAGACTTTTAATTTATCTGCGAAATCTTTTAAGAACTATAAGGATGTCACAGAAGAATATGCAGAGTATTGGATTGATCTAACTATGAAAACTGCCCCTCTTTACGGTGTGTTTTTAGTTCTTATAGATTCAGGACTTTTATTTATAATTCCTATTGGAGGAATAATGTTTTTAAATGGAAGTATAAATGCTTCTACTTATATAATATTTTTAATTTTAAGCGCAAATTTCCTTACTTCTTTTAAGCAACTATTAGAATTTGGAGGAACTTTTTCAATGCTATTAGAAGGAGCTGGAAAAGTAAGAGAAATTCTTGAAAAAGAGCCACAAGTAGAAGGAAAGAGAAGCTTAAAGAAAGATACTAAGGGAAAAATAGAGTTTAATAAGGTTACATTTAAATATGATAAAGAGGAAGTTATAAAGAATCTATCTTTAACTATAGAGCCTAAAAGTATAGTTGCTTTAGTAGGACCTTCAGGTTCAGGAAAAACTACATTAGGTCAATTAGTAGGAAGGTTTTGGGACGTGGAGGAAGGCAGTATTACTATTGATGATATAGATGTAAAAGATATTAAAATGGAAGAACTTATGGATAAAGTATCTTTTGTATTTCAAAATGTATTTATGCTTCAAGATAGCATATTAGAAAATATTAAAATGGGTTCTAATAAAACCATGGATCAGGTTATTGAAGCTAGTAAAAAAGCACAAATTCATGATTTTATAATGAGTCTACCAGATGGCTATGAAACATCCCTTGGAGAAAATGGAATTAAACTTAGTGGAGGGGAAAAGCAAAGAATTTCTATTGCAAGAGCTATATTAAAGGACAGCCCTATTGTAGTTTTAGATGAAGTTACGTCTTATTCAGACATAGAAAATGAAAGTAAGATACAGGAAGCACTTAGAAATCTGTTAAAGGGAAAAACTGCTATAATCATAGCCCATAGACTGTATACAATAAAAAATGCGGATAAAATTGTAGTTTTAGAGGAAGGAAAAATTATAGAACAAGGAACTCATAATCATCTTATGAAGAAAAAAGGATTATACAGGCATCTTTGGGATATGTATGATTATGAAATTACAGAAATCAAAGAAGCAGCAGGGGGGATGTAATATGCTAGGGGATATAAAGATATTATTAGGTGAGCACAGCAAAAAACTTAGAAAACCTATAATTTTGTTAACTATAGATAGTTTATTTAATATGTTTATTTATTCAATGTTGTATTTTGTATTGTTAGATTTAATTAATTCCCAATTGAGTTTTACTAAAGTTAAGAATTATACTATAGCAATGATAATAGCTTTTATATTTAGAGCTATAGTTAATGCAATAGGATATACAGGAATACAGGCTGAAGGGGCAAGGGGTATTGAAAGTATGCGTATATCCTTAGGAGATCATATTAAAAATATAAATTTAGGATTTTTTAATAAAAATAGTATAGGAAGCTTGGCTAATATAATGACTAATGACTTACAAGATTTTGAAAGAGTTATAACTCATAGTATTAGTGACTTGATAAAAACAGTAGTTCTTAGTATTTATTTTCTTATAATAACCTTTTTTATTGATGCTCAATTAGCTATTACTCAACTTAGCTTTGTACTTATAGCTATGCCTATTATTTTAATGGGGGGAAAAAGAGTTACGGCTATAGGTAAACAAAAGAAGGAAGTCATGAATGAAGTTATATCAAGAATGGTTGAATATCTTAGCGGTATACAGCTGTTTAGAGCCCATAATTTAGTTGGAGATAAATTTGAAAGATTAGAAAAATCCTTTAGAGATTTAAGAAGGGAAAGTATAAGAACAGAAATATCTATTGTACCTTATGTACTTATATTTCAGATAATAGTTGATATAAGCTTCCCTGTATTATTGCTTATAGCTACAACTAAATTTGGATTAGGGAACATTGACAAAAAAGCCTTTTTAACATTTATTATAATAAATCTAGCACTTACAAATATTTTAAGAGCTTTTGGTGTTCAATATGGAGTATTTAGATATTTAAAACTTGCATCACAAAAATTAATAAAAACTTATAATCATCCAGAAATGAATTATAAATATGAAGAAGCAAACTTTGAAAATCATGATATTGAGTTTGAAAATGTAAGTTTTAAATATGAAGAAGGAGAAAATACTATAAATAATTTAAGCTTTAAGGCAAGAGAAGGAACTATGACAGCCTTAGTTGGGCCTTCTGGATCAGGAAAAACTACAGTTACAAGTCTTATAGCTAGATTTTGGGATATAAATTCTGGAGCAATAACAATTGGAGGACAAGATATAAAAGATATAAAACCAGATTCATTATTAAAACATATAAGTATGGTATTCCAAGATGTATATCTTTTAAATGATACAGTATATAACAATATAAAATTAGGAAATCCAAAAGTCACCAGAGAAGAGGTAATAAAGGCAGCAAAGATTGCAAATTGTCATGAGTTTATAGAAAACCTAGAAAATAAATATGACACTATAGTAGGGGAAGGTGGATCAACTCTATCAGGAGGAGAAAAGCAAAGAATATCCATAGCAAGGGCAATATTAAAGGATGCTCCTATAATATTGTTAGATGAAGCTACTGCTTCTCTTGATGCAGATAATGAGTTAGAAATTAGAAAAGGCATAAAGAAACTAACAGCTAATAAAACTGTAATAGTAATAGCTCATAGACTAAATACCATAAAAGATGCAGATCAAATAATAGTATTGAATAAAGGAGCTATGGAGGAAAAAGGTAATCATGGAAAATTGATGGAAAATAAAAAGAGATATTACAATATGTATAATGAGATGGAAAAAGCTAAAAGCTGGGCAATATAATTTATATTTTAAATAATAGGTCTGAAGTAGATTGAAATCCCCACTCTTGATAGGAGTGGGGATTTTAATATTGAGTTAAGAAAAACCTATCTAAAGTCAAAAGTTTTAATGAAAGGGCGGCATGCTTTTATATCACTAGCGACCAAAAAAGAGCTTTCAAAGTAAGCTTTAATATGAAGAATAATGTACTCATATTGATTGCATGGTGCTCTTGTAACGCCTTCTAGTGTCTGTATACGAGAAAATTCAAATATCATATGATTTAAACTCAAACAAGCTAGACCACTTTTGAAAAGCAAATGTGGTCTGCCACATATACCAAAAGTTTGTTTCAAAGAAATGTGGTGTAGATTGAAATCAATCACAAGTATGTAGGTTATCAAGCTTTTCTTCTGGTGTAATCATAAGCTTGCCTAAAGCTATACGATCTTCAGTATTAAATCCAATGAACATAACATCTAAAATTTCCTCGTCTTTGTTGATGAGCCTTGCATTTGAATGAGTTGGGTGTGCATGGTCGAAAGAAGGAATAGAAGAAAGCAAGTCCCATGTGTTTTCATAAGTCTTTTCGTTTAACATTCTACTACCGCGGCATATAAAACCATCTGTTGCATTTCCTGCACCATCATTGCTTCCGCAAAGAATGTTCATACCTTCTAGTATATGAATATTTTCACCATACCTACTTCCATATAATTAAATATTAATTTTTCTTTCGCCTGTGACAATAATATATATTAATTATTTAGAGATATCTATAGACAGATTTTTATAGTGTACAAAGCTTATACACTATCGTAAATGTGTATAAATTCACCTGTTAAAAATAGTTCAATTGTTTTAGAAATACGCTAAGAAAATTAAGACTATAAAAAAAAGTATAGATTGGATAATTTAAATAAAACGATATTTTCAATATAGAAAAAGAGCATTGAATGTGAAAATTCATTGAGAATAATAGATAAGCTCGAATTTATCAAGGCTCCTTATGTTAAATAAATGAAATTTTAGAACTCTTTCTCTGACATTTTATGACACGCTTTTCCATTAACAGAAGCATATAGTATTATAGGTGAGATAAATCACTGTAAAGTGAGATAAATCACTATATTTGTAATTTCAAGGAGGAGATTGTTAGATATGTCAAAATATTCTTCTAATAGAGACAATCGTGATTTAAAAGAGAATTATTACATTACTTTGGATGATAATTCAGGTGTGATTTGGGATAAACCAAGAGGAGCAACCAGTTCAAGAGGAGCGACAGGTCCAACAGGTCCAACGGGTCCGACAGGAGCAACAGGCGCAACAGGTGCAAGAGGAGCAACAGGCCCAACAGGCCCAACAGGTCCGACAGGTGCAACAGGTGCAAGAGGAGCAACAGGCCCAACAGGTCCAACGGGTCCGACAGGAGCAACAGGCCCAACAGGCCCAACAGGCCCAACGGGTCCAACAGGTGCGACAGGAGCAACAGGTGCAAGAGGAGCAACAGGCCCAACAGGCCCAACGGGTCCAACAGGTGCGACAGGAGCAACAGGTGC
>JBFNFA010000005.1:0-270876 GCA_040797845.1 Clostridiaceae bacterium | reverse complement strand
TAGAGTTCTTATGCTGTGCATAACGGATGCTACGTCCCTGGATAAGTTCTTCTAAACTTCAGTTGGAGTAAGTATTCCTTTTAAGCAAACTCCATCTGAAGCTAAGAATCACTTGATAAAATGCATATTAACTTCAACCAAAGATTATACTCATTCTATATTAAAAAATTATTTAGGAATAACAGGAACCCACAATTCATGTCTTGGTTTATGTTTTGGTCCGTAATAACATTCAATGCATGGTAAGTTAGCAAGTTCATAACCTGAGGTTGGCACCCATTCGGAATATAGACGTTTCCATGCATCTGGGACATTTGGGAAAACTGCCCATGTACTTGGCGGAATAATTATAGTTTCCATGTCACTATGAGCCTCACCGTCATATCTTACTCCCATAAAATAAGTAAATTCTTCATCTGTAATAGCTGCTTCTTTTCCGCAAACGCCTAATATACTTTCTAATTTACATTTTGGATTCTCCCATGACATATCAATTAACTGTTGCATAAATCCATCTTTTTTTCCACTATTCCAAAGGGTAGGTATTGTTTTAAATGCTCTACTTGTTTTTACTACTTTACCTTTTCCTACAATTCTTAATTCAAAATCAATATTCTCAATTCTGTACTCCATTTCCTTATCTCCCTTAATTGAAATTTGAAAGGAAATTCGTGGAAAGGCCTTTAATTGCACACTTTTATTTCGAGCATCGGAAGGTTTTATTCCATGTGTCTTTTGAAATGCTCGTGAAAACGAGTCAGCAGATTGATATCCGTATTTAATTGCAACATCAATAATTCTAACATCACTTTTTTGAATTTCAAATGCAGCAAGTGTCAAGCGTCTGCGCCTAATATATTCTGAAAGTGATATCCCTGTAATAGAAGAAAACATCCTTGAAAAATGATATTCCGAACAATAGGCTGCTTGCGCAATTTTTCCATAGTCTATCCCGTCATCAAGATTGTCTTCAATATAGTCCAATGCCTTATTCATTCTCTCTAACCAATCCATAGATTTAATCCTTTCTATATTTAGTCTACATAAAATGAAAGTTCTTTGTCCGACATTTAATGCACAAAGATGTAGGTTAGAAGTGTGTGTTAAAACCCACATTCTTCATTAACTATAAACAACTTAATTCTATCACTATCTGATTGTCCTTCAATTATTGAAATACTATTACAAACTCTTTCCTTTGAAACACAATCTACGCATTTATTTAATGTTACACAGGGTGGATTAAATCCTGCTCGTTTTGCATTTAAAGGACATGCTATATTTTTCACTCTTTTTATTGCTTCATCTACTGTATCTTCAACTTTGTTTTTTCCAACTACAATTATTACTTTATCTGGTCCAAAAGTAATTGCCGCTACTCTATTACCACTATAATCTACATTAACAATTCGTCCATCAACGGATATAGCATTTGAACCAGTAATATACCAATCTGTAGTAAGTGCCTTCTTCTTTAAGACTTTACATTCCTCTCTATTTTTTGCAAGTTCTTTATCATATACAATATTTCCTCTTTCTAATAGAGAATTTGTAATATCTATCTTCTGAAGTGTAGCTGAATGTCCAATTCCAATGGTACATTCCATAGGTATAATATTTAATATGTATGATTTAACATTTTCTAGAGTCTCAAAATACTGTACTTCTATATTTCTTAATTTAAAGTTTTCTTTTAATTTTATAAACCTTTCTTCACTCATTCACATTCCTCTATGTTATACTTTCTACCTAAATTCTTACTATCAAATCAAAAATCCTCCCTAATCATATTGGAAGTTTAATAATACAATATATGTACATTCTTTAGTCTGACTTACTAATAAGAAAATCTAAGTTATTTAAAACTTTATTCTTACTACAAATACTATCTACTTTGCAATAAATATAAATTGGAATTATCTTTCAAAAAAATTATATCATATTTTACTAAATATATATCAATAAGATTATTTAGTCTTACTTGAAGCATATATTGTTTTAAGCTATATATTTAACCCTCCACGATTACCATTATTACCATTTTTATGATAAAATGTAGTTAATATTGAATTATGATAAAGGCTAGCTACTTAGCAATTGCCTGAAACCAGGCTTTTTACTAGTTTTCTAGCTACTCCAAAGGAGGAATTTAAATGAGCTTTAAAGATTTATTAGATAAGTATGACCATGGGAACCCTTCTGAGGAAGAGATAAAATTAATAGAAGAAGAACTTGATAAGTATAAATCAATTCAGAATTATTTGTCTGAAGGTCATGATGTAGATTTTGAAAAAGATAATGTACAGGCCAATGTTAATAATGAGATAACCATTCTTGAAAAAACTGCAAATAATAAACTACGTAAAACAATATTGTCCACTATTTCTATTGCATTTTTAATATTATTTACTGTTTATTACGTTGCTTCTTCCGTTGTAAGTAGTTTTTATTATAATCCCTCTCAAAAGACAGTTGGTCAATATGATGAAGATTTATATTTTGACTTAAAAGCCCTTACTGAATTAAATTCACCAGGCTATACAATTACTACTGCACCCTCAAAGAATTTAGGATTTGGTGCATATGATATATCTTTTCACCGAACAAATTTATTTAATGATGAGAAAAGAGATGTTAATGCTAAGATTAAAAGAAACATTCTAATAGGAAACCTTCAAGATTTTCCTAATGACCATGATTTAGGTTTTATGGAGATCATGTATTCTGATATGTTTAAAAGCGACCCTGTTGAAACGAAAAACGAGAAAAAGAATGAAGTGATCAATTATATTAAGAAATTAAATCCTCTTTCTTATATTTCTGCCAATGTAATATTTAAAGAAGATTTAAGTATAGAGGAATTTACTAAATTAAAAGAAAAATATTATGATACAGTTAAGTTTAAATGGGCAGGAGTGCGCACTATAAGCAAAGGTGAGAGGATTTATTCTTTGTCTGGATTTAACCCTAATTACTTTGATGGATCAATTGCTAACGACAGTCCAGATAAAGATAAATATCCATATTTACAATTGTTCGATTACATTTCAGAGCATATGGGTACCATTGAAGATGGATTCATGGAAGAAGGATATACTAAACATTTTATTTCATTATTGAGATATGCTAACGACAGGCATAAATCAGTTAAAGTGTTAGAGTCAGACCATGGAGGTACTAAAAGAGAATATTATAAAAATGCTCTAAACTATGTTGAAAAGAACGGAATAAATATCTACGGATTTTTAATTTATGGAGAAGCTAAAGATTTATTAGAATTTATAAATAATGAAAAAATTACAACCATAGAGATTAATGGTGTTTTACCTTCAAAATATATAAATTAACAATTTGTTTTTTGAACTATTATTATAAACTGAATAAACCGCAGTAAGTATCAAAACTACTGCGGTTTTATTATTACTATGCTAAATAAGAAGATTACGTAATACTATTTACTGCACCTTCGATTCTTTCTAAAGCTTCTTTTATAGTTCTTCAATCTATTTTACAATATCCCCTTACTAATCTGAAATAAATGGTAGCTTGTTTACAATATAAGAATAATGTGCAGTTTGCCTGTTATTAACAGCATTTCAAAAATACGTTATGGATTTATAGAGAGTTCAGTTTCAATATTTTTTTGAGAAAATTCGTACCATATTTCATCTTTTTTTCCAAATTGCTCATTCACGAAAGAATCATAGGATTCTTTTGTAACTGGTTTATTATTAATGAAATATGATATGATTAAGTTAGCATCGCCTTGACTTGACTTACTGTACCCTAATATGTCAGTTTTAAAGGCATCTAACTCGAACTTCAATTTTCCGAATCCATTATCTGCCGCACCGCTTGAATAACGAAATGTTCCATCTTCTTTTAGCCCTTCTAAACCCCGGTACACAATAAGGTATCCATAAACTGTATCATTCATATAATGCAAAACTTCATAAAACTCCGGTTCATTGCCTACTGATAATTCAAGAACAACTTCAGGCACTTTGTCACCATCCATGTCAAGTACCGTAAAGTGCGTTACTTTGAAGATAGTGCCATAAATTTCTTCGTTAGTTAAAAAATCATTCAAATATAATTTTTTCTTGTTATCTGTGCTGAAGAATTCAGTCTTGTTCTGCAATACTGCTTTATATGCTTCTAATACCGAATTATTAGATAGCATCTGAGTCTTATTGTTTAAGTTTAAACTTTTCTTCCCCCTCGAACACCCAGTAATTGAAATACTTAACAGAAACACAATAAGCACACTTATGATTTTGATTTTCATCTAAATCACTCCTGTGAAAAACCTTAATAATCTTTAGTTCGTTTTTTACTAAAGCGATATAATATTGACCTATCTTCATGTTGTGAATTAAACTTCTTCTACTGTAATTTTAAACTTCTTTGAATATGTTTCTAATATTATTTGATTATTACTTAAACTTTTATTTTTACTACTATCTATAAGCTGTTTAATATTTCTATTAACATATTCAGTTAAAAGTAAAGAACCCATTATAGCAACTATAACACTTTCAGTATCTTTCAATTTATTCATTTTCAAAATACGCCCTTTCCTTAAATCTAATACACACTTTTCTATAGGACAACATAATGAGAATATCATAAAGTAATTTTATTAATTAACTTTTAAGAATTTGCTAAAAGTGCAATTGAAGAAATAATGAGTAATAAAAAAATCCAGGCAATCCAATTATATTTTTCATTTTTTGAAATATATAAAAAGATAACTCCTATGAAACACAAAGGAATACCTATGAAAATTACTTTACCAAAATTATAAATATAAATACTTTGAATTACTATCAAAATAAAACCTATAAGACAAAGTATGCTTAGTATAAAAAAATTCTTTTTTTCATAATTTAATCTCCTTTTAAGAAGATTGTTCATCTTTCTTCCATCTTGAGTAAGTATAGATTAACTGTATAAGAAGCACAACAACACCAAATATTATTAATATAGTATTCATTACACTATTGCTATTTATAAACCATATAAATGCTAATACAGCAGTGTAAAAAGGTATCATCCATAAGGTTCTAATAAATTTTCTTCTATAACTCAAGTTCCAGTATATAAGTTCAAATCCTTTATCTACTTTATTGTCTCTCATAGATTATCCTCTCCTTTATTATAATCCACCTAATATTACCATTAAGTATTTTATTACAATTATATACTAATATATCCATTTTCTAAAGGGTAAACTTTATTTCTTTGTATCTCTTCTACTGAAATAAGGACCACACCATCCAGTTTCATGGGTTTTCACATAAGTCCAATTAAAATCTTTGTCCACAACATAGACATCAAATTCATCCTGCAAGTCACCTGCTTTCAATCCACCTGCATTCTCAAGAATCAAAACGTAATTTGTGTGTTGATAAAAAATATAGCAATTATTTTTGTGTTCAGCATTAAAAGTTTTTTTAGCTTCTTGTCCCTGTAAACACTCTTTTTTCTTATTGCTAAATAGATGCCATAAGTATCCACTGAACCCATCGTTGTCATACATAGAAATGCTCTTCTTTTCATCATCACTCATATGACTGGCAAAATTATCTTCCCACTGCTTCCTTAAAACATTTCCCCATTTTGGTATTTTTTTCACTTTAATATTTTTCTCTCTAAGTATGTTAACTAAGCTCACTTAATCACTCCTTTTATATTTAAAATCAATTCTTCTTGTCTATATCCTTTGTTAAAGTCTGATGATATTCATTGAACTCTTTCCAAAATAATTCATATTCTTCTTCCTCATATTTAGAATAAAACTGTTTCGGCAAGGAAGATGAGTAAAATTCAATTACTTTATTTGCAAAATTCAACACTTGAGTTGCATATTCCATATACTGAATTTCAATTTTGCCGCTTAATGGTTTTAACTCCTCCTTATCAACTTCTGAACATTGAATATTGGAGATAATAATTAAATTGCCATTTATTTCAGTATCCCATGTTATGTATCTATTACAACTCGGAAACATTTTCAAATATCCACAGCATGGTATCAATTCAAAATCTATTCTACTGTCATATCCGTAAATTGCGGACTTCATTAACCTTAAGCCAGAAGAGGCAACTGTCCAATCTCCACTATTCTCATTACTTAAAACTATTCCATTAATCATTAATTGCACCTTTCCATGAGAACATAAATCTTTACCATCATCTGGTACATTATCAATCCAATTTTGAGTTGATAATTGAATTTTAAAATCGTTCAAAAATCTCACCACCATTACACTAACTTTTATGTAATAAACCACTATTTCCACATTATTAATGGTAACTATATCATATTTACGCTGTAATATATTTAAAAAGTCATATAAAAACACCATAAAATTCAGTTTTGAATAATACGGCGTTTCCTCTATATACATTATTTCTTTATTTGTTCTACAATGCTATGTTCTGTTAACTCAGAAAGTTTTTCAATCCTTTCATTAACTAAACTTCTAAAACAGTTTGGAAGATGATCTCTATGTGCTCTATGTATGGCAACACATTCTACGCATTTGCCATGATACTTACATGCTTTTTCACAGGTGCAATGATCTACTTTTCCTATATTCTCTCTTAATTCTGCTACAAATTCATCTTGAAGTTTATGACCGAGTGAACGTTCTCCTCTACGAAATGCCTCCATGGCTTCCTTTTCTTTTGGATTATTATCAATAATCATTTTATCTCCCCCCATATAAAATAAATTTTCATTCATAGCCTTTTAATCTATCTTACAATATCCATTTATTAATCTTAAATAAATGACCAGCTTGTCCGCAATATAAGAAAATTGTGTATTACCTTATTTATTATAAATAAACTTTACAATATGAATTTCATCAAATTATCTGTCTGTTCATCTTCACCCAATTTGAAAATATGTGTATCAAATTTTTCAAATCCTTGCTTTTCATAAAATTTTATCGCATTTATGTTGTTTTCCCATACACCCAACCAAATATAATTTAGATTGTTATTTCTTCCAATTTCTATAGATTTTTGTATTAACTTTTTACCGATATGCTTACTTTTATATCCTTGTAATACATAAATTCTTTGAACTTCTAATGTGTTATCATGCCCTGTCTCTGTTTGTGCTTTATCAAGATTAAGTTTCATATATGCAGCTACTTCTTCATTATCTTCAACTATATAAAATCTTGAACCATTATTTTTGATCTCACTCTCTAACTGTTCATAAGAAAAATTTTCTTCCGAATAATTTTCCATATCTTCTTTTGTATTCTCATTAGAAAATGTTTCATAAAATGTTTTTTTACTTATGTATTTAATTTTTTCTATATCTTCTAAACTACATTCTTTAATTAAAAAATTTTCCATAAATTTTATCCTCCAACTATATCTACATTTAAAATTGATTATATAATAAAATATAGAGATTTGCTATTGTATAATTTAATGAGCCGTAATAAGTTATCATTTTGACTTAGCTAATGGTGATTATATCGCGTTAATGGTAACATATTATAGTTTTGATAAATACACTAAAGACCTTATTATAATGAATATAAATATTACTATCAAAATAATTGAAATTGTAGGAATCAATTTTTTACTTTTCTTTCTATGAATATCAATTATAGAAAATACAACTGCACTTATAGTTAGCAAATTCTGTGTCCAACCTAAAACATTAAATAATAAATTTCTATGTTCCCGTAACCAGAAGTATTCATTAGGGCAAAATACAACCGCAAAACCCATGATATAAACCACTACAATGGAAATCAAAGAGAGAATTCCTAATTTTGAATGGCTTTTTATAAGTTCTTCATTTCTACAGTTCGTACAATTTTTACAATTTAAAATACCCATTTTGTTATCCCTCGTTTCTAATACTTCAAAACATTTCCTATCTTAGCTAATAATAATTATATCACACTAATGACAACACTTGGTTATTCTCACAATAAGTGTTAAATTTCTATATATGATTTTATTTCAGTAACTACGCCTAGCTATATCTTACTTCTTCATAAAATCTTTGTAATGCAAAAGAAAAGCACCGCATATTCACGCTGAATAATACGGTATTAAAAACAAATTATTTAATTATATAATGCTCATTTTCCTCGCTCCAACAGTTGAACTCTTGAAGTTGAGGCATAATTATCTTCAACCTTTTTTATATCCACTGTTATTATGTCTCCAACGGATAAATCAGTAAAACTTAAATCCCTTACTTCACCGGTATTATTATCTACATAAATAAAATATGTGTCCGGATTTTCACAATTGATATAACATTTTTCGCCCAACATGCTGTTATTATCCCGACCTTTGACAACCATCCCTTTTACTTCACTACTTATTTCTAAAATTTCAGCATTTACTCCCATGTGAGTAATATCTTCCTTTTTCCCACAGGCAGTTATAGAAACCAACAGGGCAAGCACAATAATTATAGAAAATACTTTCTTCATATTTATTCACCTTCCTATTAATATCTACTGTATATCCCTATATACTCATTGATTTTACTCATTTTGTTTGATTCATATCACAACTACCATCTTTATAATCTATAATAATCTTTTCGCATTTGCGGCAGCAGTTGGCTATCACTGCTGAACCTTCGAACATAGATAACTTCGATAAAATAATTAATCCTTTATGAAATTTTGCTGTCCCAATGTAAGATTTTTTATTTTTCCACGAGATTTCATGTGGGCTTTGTATAACGCCTTGTTCCATTTCTTCACCACAATACGGACATTTCATAAATCCCATCTCCTCTTTAAAATATAAATAATCTTTCTATCTACTTTACAATATCACTTTGCTAATCTCAAATAAATAGTTAGCTTGTTCACAATATATAAATATTGTGTATCAATGAATTTTTACTATTAATTAAATTCCTGTATCTGATTTAATTCTATTTCTTATAATTTCTTCAAGTTGACCTATCAATTCATTATTATTATTGCTCATCTCGTCCCTTACATTCTGAGGAAAAAGCTTACCCAAACTTCTGCCATACTCTACTCCATCCTTTGGATACTTATGGTTGTCAATTTCTATTTTGTCTCCTTTAGTTTCTATGTATAGAACTATGGGAATTGATACTCCATTTGTTAGTTCATTACTTTGCTTTAAATTCTCGTATTTTAGCATCCATACATATATTTTATTACTGTCTGTTCCCAAAATCCTAAATGCACTGTACATTTTACCACCCCGATAAGGCGAACTAATATCATTTGTCTTTGTATCCAGATACTCTTGAATTATTTTTTCATCTGTTTGAGTGATTTCTAAAGTGTTTGAAGAATCCTTTAACGTTGAATTGCAACCTCCTAATACAAACAGAATTGATAATGATAATAGAAAAACAAACAATCTTCTTTTCATATCTTAATCCCTCCAACAAATCCCATTACTTCTTTCAGACATTAGTCGCAATTTTTTACTATTTTGACTTAACTAATGGTAATTATATCATCTTTATATGGCAACATATAAATTTTAAAATTGACTTTTTAATGAATGGTTCTTTAGCAAATAAGAAGATTCTTGATTAACCCATAAAAGAATTGCTAGAAAAATACACTAAACACTTGATTCTTTACTCTTAAACCTGAAAATTATTTTTTCATCTCCATCTGAAGTATTACCTATAAATTCTTCAAATTTTCCATTAGTATATTCTGAAATAAACCTACGCCAGAATAATTGTGTTGAAATATTTCTATTTGTAGAATTCGTATGTAACTCCCAACTTCCATTTAACATATCTATAATTTTCTTTACAGCAATTGAAGCGATACCTTTTCTTCTAACAGGTTGTACTACAAACAAAGCATTAATAAAATAATCGCTTTTTTCAAATGCATTAGGAGGAACTTTTGAAACAAGTATATAACCTACAGGCCTATCAAAAGCAAAAATAATAAAGGGAAATAATTCATCTGGTTTTTCAAGCCAAGATTCTCTTCTGCTACATAATTCCTGTAGTGTCCTATCATCATCATATGAAAAAACACCATATTTATTTGGTAGTTCATCGTATACTTCAGCAATATAATGCCTAAATAACGGAATAAAATTTTTAACAATAAAAAAATCATTTCTATCTGCTATTTTAACTCTGACATTCATCTTTTAGTTCCTTTCTTTATGCACTTTGTTGCATTCATACAATTAGGACGTAATAAATTACTATTTCCAATTAACTAATAATAATTATATCACATTTAATGGAAATACATGGTTATTTCTACAACAAGTATAAAGACACCATAGAACTCATTCCTGAATAATACGGTGTAATGTAATATAATTAGTAGATTATACTGATAATCTACTAATTATATCAATTTTTCTTTTTTTGGAACAACACAATACGTGATCATACTTATTAACGAAGCCAGAATCAATACATGCAATACTATATGATATAAATCAGGTATGTAAATATTAGAAGATGGTATTAACTTTATAGTATTAGCAAAATAATTAATTTTTCCTTCCCATGGACCAAACATAGTAAAATACCAATGAAAATAAAACTGTGTTGCAAACCAAATAAAAAGCCAGCCTACTAGAACATATTTTCCAATATTATCTCTTATAATAAACCAGATAAATGCTGCTAATAAAATAATGAAAAATATACCATCATCTTTATATGAACTTGTTACCAAAATATTATCGCCAATGTTTAACCCCACCATATCCATAAAGAACCATATTATAAGAAATACATTTACAACTATAGCGTTTTTCTTGCTTTTATTCATATTTACCTCCACGCAAGATTATATAAGCAATATTCCCTTTCCATTATAATACAATTATACAGCAATATATCCATCAATTGTATATAACTTCTTAATATCTTAATTCAAATGTAACATATTTCTAAACATCAGAAATAATAATAAACCCTAGAGTTATTCCATGGTGCATAAGGAACTAACTACCGAACATTAAAAATAGCAAGATAGGCCGTCAACAGACGGTAATGTATTTTTAACTATATGATAGTATACGCACAAAGTGGTATGTTGTATATGGCATATTATCCGACCTTTATAGGATACAGTTAATCTTTTTATGATATAATTGTGGCAGATATCAGTGAATGGGGGAAGTGTGAATGTTGCACATTGAGCGTGAAAGCCAAAAACCAATCTATCATCAGATATATGAACAAATAAAACATGATATTCTTATGGGAAATTTGCCTATCGGCACACGGATAACATCCACGAGGGCATTGGCAAGAGAATTGCAAATTGGACGGAATACTGTCGAAAACGCCTATGCGCAACTAGTGCTGGAGGGATATATTACAAGCGTGGCAAGCTCAGGCTATATGGTCAACAATTTGCAATTTAATCTTAACCAGAAAGCAACGGAGAGACTAACAACTAGTGAAGCGGTGGTTGTTCCTTCCAATCGTGAGATTGAAAATATTCGGTATAATTTTCAATATGGAAATCTCGATGCTGCGAGTTTTCCGTATCAGCTCTGGAGGAAGTATATGACTGATATATTGGATGGACCGGATGCGCAAGACGTCCACAGCGACGGCGATGTAAAAGGGGACATAAATTTGCGAATTCAACTCATGAAATATTTGTATCATAGCCGCGGAGTCAACTGCAAACCGGAACAGATTATAATTTGTAGTGGCACACAATCCGCTCTTGAACTTATGATAAAAATATTTCCCTACGTGGAAAAAAAGGTTGCTATGGAAGAACCCTGCTATAATGGTGCTAGTGTCATTTTCCGAAAGAATGGATTCAATATTTCGCCGATACCAGTTTGTGAAGATGGGATTAGACTAAACGAACTTGCCGCATCATCCGCAAGAATGGTTCACATTGCGCCATCCCACCAGTTTCCAATGGGCGCTGTTATGCCAATCCATAAGCGAATCGAAATACTGAAGTGGGCGCAAGAACATGACAATATCATTATCGAGGATGACTATGATAGCGAATTTCGCTATAACGGGCGGCCAATTCCATCTCTCCAATCCATTGATCAATATGAGCGCGTAATCTATATTGGTACATTCTCCAAAGCACTTTCTCCTGGTCTTCGGATGGCATATATGATATTGCCGACATGGTTGCTACCGTCATATCAAGAGAGGTTTACTGGATACCAATGTACTGTACCATTGATAGAACAGAAAATTCTGGCCCGGTTTATGGCGGATGGGCATTGGGAAAAGCATGTACGGAAGATTTGTCTATCTCAAAAAAAGAAGCACGATATTTTGATTGATGCAATCAAACAAAATATCGGAAATAAGGTGCGAATCTATGGTCACCAAGCTGGATTGCATATTCTTCTGGAGTTTTTGGATGGACAGCAGGAAGATGAACTTGTCCGAAAAGCACTTGAATACAAAATCAAGGTATGTCCTGTATCCCCTTTCTGGCTGAACAAACAGAATTATAGGAATAATGCCCTTGTCTTGGGATATGGCATGATGCCAGAGAAGGACATCCCGAGGGCTGTGGAGATTTTATCTCAAGCCTGGTTCGGTTAATCCAACTGTATCCTATAAAATTATCAAAACCGGCTCTTATAAAGGCGACGGTTTTGCGGTATAGTAAAGGAAAAAGAAACAGCATGATAAGGAGGCTATATTATGGAACACCGCATGAAAACACACCCTTTGACCGAACAACAGATAAACCACTTGCTTCAGCGAGCACAAACCGGCAGTTTGGCAACACTGAATCCCGATGGCACACCGTACAGTACTCCAATCCATTTTGTCTATTACGGTAATTCACTCTTTGTCCATGGGTTACCAAAGGGTAAAAAGCTCGACAATATTGCCCAGGATTCCAGAGTTGGATTTTCTGTTTATGAAATGGATAAACTGCTACTGGACCCGAATGGGAAACCATGCGATACAAATACAAAGTATGAAAGTGTGATTATCTCCGGTACTGCCAAACTTGTGGCTGATATCGAGGAAAAAAGAAATGTGCTGAAAAAAATCGTGGAAAAATATACACCTCATTTGGTAAATAATGAAATTCCAAACAATATGATTAAAGGTACAGCAGTGATACGAATTGATGTGACGGAAATGACCGGAAAATACTATTTATAGTAAAGTATTGGTATGTTTTTAAATTGTCTTCGTAGTTAATATTATTGATAAAATAAAAAAAGACGTAGTACAGGATTTCCTCCCGTACTACATTTAAGTCATTCCTCTGATACTTTATATCTTTATTATTTTCTATTTAATTTCTTCATCTTTGAATAAAATAATACTCCAATACTTTCTTTTGCATAGGTATAACATAATGGCTTCCACCCTTTGATCTAACATCTTCAATCATGGTAACCAGTACCATCTTAGGATTATCAGTATTCATAGTCACAAGCCATCCATATTCTTCCCCACTAGTATCATCAATACTTTTCTTCAATTCTGCTGTACCTGTTTTACCAGCCAATGCTACTCCTGATATTTTAACACCATGGCCAGAACCAGATGGATCCTCTATAACCGCTGTAAGATCTTCTAATAATATATTTGCATTTTTCTCTGAAACAACATTTTCCTTCCATACTTTTGCTGGCGTCTTATCATCCTGAAGCTGAAGAGTAGGCGTCATTATATTTCCTTTATTCACCACAGAACTATACATTAAAGCTACATGTAATGGACTCATCAATACTTCCCCTTGTCCATAAGAGCTATCTGCTAGTTGAATATCACTTTTTATTGTGCCATCATTAGAAATTTGAGATTTTGCAATTGGATAATCTATAGGTAATTCTTCTCCCATGCCGAAGGCTTTTGCTTTTTCTATAAAAGTCTCTTTGCCCATTTTAAGAGCCTGTTGTGCAAAATATATATTATCTGAGTATATGAAAGCATTTTTTAAATCTATTGCTTTTCCTGGGTCTGCTACTCTTGTGACCTTATATGCTCCCCAGTTACTATTAGGCTGCCACTGTTTTCCTTGTACATTAATGGCTTCAGATGTATTTATACTACCTTTTTCTAACCCTGCTATTGCAGTAAATAGCTTAAAGGTGGAACCTGGTGCATAGGCTACTTTAAATCTATTGTCAAATTGTATAAATTTATCCTTCTCCCATTTTTCTTTAACACTTTCAGGAGCATAGGTAGTAAATAAATTTAGATCAAAGGATGGAGAACTTACCATAGCTAGCACTTCTCCAGTTTTAGGATTTATAGCCGTAGACGCTCCCTTTTCACCATTCATGCTCTCATATATTTTCTTTTGGAGTCCTAAATCTATGGAAAGAGTTATGTTCTCTCCATCTTTAGGTTCTGTTTTTGCTATTTGTATTTTTTCTGATTCTCCTCCATCCTTTTGTTTGGATATATAAATGAATTTACCGTCTTTAGCTCTTAATTTATCCTCATAAACCTGTTCTAATCCTCTTTTTCCTATCTTGCTTACAGAGCTGTATCCTTTGCCATCCAATTTCTCAAGCTCTTCTGCTGTTATATCTCCCACATAGCCTATTAATAAACCTATGGCTTCTCCACCTTCATAGATTCTGCTCTCCGGTTTGCTATGTATTACTCCAATAATCTCCATAGCTTGTGCAATTGTATCCTTTTTATCAGCGGATATATTAACAATAGGTACGAAATGCTCCGGATTACTGTTAGCTTTTAACTTATTTTCTATTACTGAAGGCTTTATATCCAAAATTTTAGCTAGCTTTGTAATATTAGCCTCTTTATCTGTATTGAAATTTGCGGGTTTAACACCAATAGTTACTACAGCTCCATTTATAGCAAGTCCATGTCCATTTCTATCATAAATTTCTCCCCTTTTAGCTGGAATAGTTTCTACTCTAACCTTGTCCTGAGATTCCATCTGAGGAAATATCATTTTTTCACTCCAATTAATAGTCCAAACTTTTTTATTATCAACCTTCTCTTTAATCATATCTGCTTCATAACCTTTAACAGTTACCTCTCCAGCTACAGTTGTCATAGTTAAAGAAAAAGGTATTTTTTCTGCATTTTTATCCGTACTCTCTGCATTTACAGAAATGTTATTTGCTTCTATACCACTATAAATGTTTGAATATCTATCTACAAAATCTTTTTCAGTAATCTTGGATTTTGCTTCATTAGATAGCATGCTGTACATAGCTTTATAATCTTTTTTCTGCCAATAATCTTTATATACATTAAAGGTCTCTACAGAATTTTCCCCTCCGAAAGAACATCCCCCTAAACTAAAGGTGGCCAAAACTAGTATCATTATCATAATTAATACAGTAAACGGCCTTTTTAAACTTGCTTTTAACATAAATCACTTTAGTGAAAGTCATATAACAACTATGAAACTCTCACTAAAATCCACCTCTTTTCTTTTTATATATAATATATTAATAATCCATATAATATTATGCTTTAGTTATTAATATCCATTCTAGTAATCTTCCCATTATAGCTGTATTGTAATAACTTCCATCTTGATTAATGATATTTAAATGGAAAGTTCTCTATTAACTCATTGAATTTATTCTCCCATTGCAAGAAATCTGATACAGGTAGTTTACCCCAAAACTGTAATCCTGACATTTCAAATGAAACTGTTATAAAATATTTATCTCCTTTTTCCTCATCGCCATACCAACAAGGAAGATGAGTTGGATTTCCCAGGTAATATGGCAAACTTTCATACACCTTTCCTAATGCTTCATAAGCTCCACTATCAAACTTATTTTCATCAACCATATATACCCTTTCAAACTCTACTATGTGGTCAACAACAATATATCTGTTGTTATAATAATGTTCATCTTCAATAACTTTACCCATAAACATATACCCTCTCTATTAATTTATTTGTAACTATTTAATCTAACCAAATTTACAGCTATCACATCTTATAAATAGCTTATGTTCATTTTTGTTGGTCGATTTTATCTTCTACATCAATAATAATCTTTTTGCAACTTTCGCAACAAAATGCTTCTACACCATCTGTATCATATAAATTGGATAGTTTTATTCCTTTTACAAGAGATAGAAATATGGCATTCTTTTTTTCTTCTGGAACCCATTTAAGAGAATACTTCTCTCCACGTATGAATCCTCGTTTCATCTCTCCTTCACAATATGGACATTTCATATAATTATCCCCCTTTCAAACTCTGCTATGTTGTCAACAACTATGGTATTTAATGCTAAATATATCACCATCTTATCCGAAATTTGAAAAGAAATCCTCAAATAAATTATCTTGTTCTGGTTTATGTGTAACATATCCAATAGCTATTTTGTTATTAGTTAATTCTATCATTTTTTCAGCACTTTCTTCACCAAATGCTCCACATAGTTCTATCGCACCAACACCTTCACTCTCCAAGAAAGAAAGCTTATCATATGCTTCTTCCAAACTTCTAACTGTGAAAATATAGGTAATCTGTTTTTTAGTTTCGAAACAAGCTTTATGTTCCTCTGGATTATAATGATTTCCCATAAGTAAAAATGCAAATTTTTTCTTCATACAATTGCCTCCCTATTATAAATAATATTTATTTACTCAATACAATGAAATTATATCCCAACATTTTTATTTGCCTTAATATAATGCCTTAATATATTCAAATTCAAGATACTTAAATATAGTTGAATTACGAAGTAAAAAATACTACTAAACATTTATAAAATAAACATAAGTAATACTAATAGATAAGTAATATAAATATTTTTCTTCAAGGTAAGATATGTGACACCATATAGAATACCAGCTAAGCATGCTGTTAAACCTATCATCAAATCTCCTTTTGTAAACATATGAACTAATCCCCATGTTAGCCCAAGAAGAATACCTCCCCAGGGAATTTTGTCATTTTTAAACTGCATTTCTCCAGCCTTTTGACCAAATACTATAATTAACATAACAAGTATAATTTCAAATAAATAATAAATATATTGAAAAATAAATTTTAACCAACCCTTATGTTCAAGTTCTTTTAATACTTTAAATCCATTCCAATTCAAGTTACTAATAATAATACAAATTCCTAAAATCATTAAAGCAATAAGCCAGTTTACTTTTCCTATCTTATTTCTTTCTTCAAAGATATTAAATTTATATTTTTCCCTTGAGCACCTTATCAATATAACTGCAACAATTCCCCACATAATGCAAGTAATTATCCAATGAAGAATGCTCTCAAAGGTAGTAAAATCATTTATACTTTTTCCGTATACTAATGGTTCAATAATAAAAGCTAATAATACTTCTAAACCCAATCCTCCGAAAGCATATAATGCTAAAGACAAAAAATCAGAGCTATTGATATCTTTTTTGTTTAAATTCATATTTTCTCCTTTCATACTATATAATTTCCACTTAGAAATTTCTTATTATTTCGCATTATTTTTTACTATTCAAAATCATAGACAAATACATCTATATTTCTTTCAATAAGGTTTTGCTTAATCAATGGTTCAATAAACCTCCATTCTCCACCAGCTAGTCCACAACCTATTCTTGGCATATGGACGCTTCCTTGTATTTCAGCTGCTTTATCTCCAACTTTCTCAAGACATTTATTAATAGCTTCGTATCTAATTGGAGGAACAGACTTATTTGACTTTATACCCCTTTGTCCAATCATATTTGCAACGATGATATCTAAGTTTACTTCTACAAATTGTACTTCACCAAGAGTAAAATTTCCTCCATCTCTATACCAATTGCGATATTCCTGTTCAGGCTTTATCCATCTTTTTGACAAAGCCAAAACAAAACCTTTTCCCCATGCACCTATGTCGTTACAAACATGAACAATAATTTTCTTACCTTCCCCACTAGGATTTGTTGCATCACCTTTTATATAATTTATTTCTCTTTTCTCCATTGTACCCTCCCACTTTATTACGTACTTAAGACGTACCTATTACAATTATACACCAATATTTCCATTTATCGTAACGTAGTTTTTTTATATAATGAAATATAGAATAATATTTAACTATATGGTTTAGCTTATATACTTAAATTGCATAACAAAAATACCGTAAAATTCATTTCTGAATAATACGGTGTTTAAAATAATTATTTAATTTCTATAGTTGATTATACAACTTCAAAGTCATAACATTCACTGTATGTGTCTTTGCTTTAAAATCCATATTAACTTCTTTAATCTTTTTATATCCTAAGTTAGACCAAAAATTAATTCCCTTATGATTGTTTTCAATTGCGCCTACTCTAAAGGATTTCGCTCCTAAATTAATTGCCCATTTAGCTAATGCTTCATGTATAATTTTCCCTAACCCACTGCCTCTTTCCTCTGGTTCAATAAGCATTAATCCAAGCATCCACTGCCCGACAGTTGGAAAATTTCTTATAATATCAACTATACCCACTAATTCATTGTTAAATTTATATATACCTAAAACAAATTTATCTTCATGATTTTTATTTGGAGGTAGGGCGGTAAATATTTCATCTACCTCATCTTTAGATGGTAATACTCCATCATGTAGCATATAATAATCTGAACATTTCTCGCATAATTTTTCAACAACCTTTTTGTCCTCTATGTAAATAGACTTAATCTTATATCCGTTTATTAAGTTAATGTTTTGCATAATATATTTCCTCGCACATGTTTTATTTTTAGTTTTTTCTATTATAAATTTGGCTAATCAACTTCATATTATTATCACCTTCTCTAGTTACGTTTAAAAGAAATGTGTTCAGCAGAAATAATGAATTCTACTAAATTCGCATTTTTGTTTCGAAGCAATACATGTAATTCATATTTGTCCTTTGTTTTATATATTTCCTCATAAAGCCACCATGAGTTTTCCAGTGAAGTGTCTTGCTTTATTATCTCATAATTTTCAAACTTCATTTCATTTATATTTGTAAAACCACCCGAATTATCAAATAGTATTGATAAGGACTGTTCTGTTTCTTTTATGTCTATAATAATACAATCATGAAAGATTATATTTCTAATTATAGTTCTGTCAAATGATTTTAGCGCTTTTTTATAATACTTTCTATATTCTTCAATAGTTTTCTTTACTAACTTTTGATTGTGCTTGCAAAATGCAGTTACATATTTTATTACTTCACAAGATGCCTTGCCCAATACATAAACCCGAATATCTGCTATTTTTTCTAATATCTCTTTTGGTAATATTTCTTTTATATATTCTTGATCATATATAAAAAATTTATGAAATTCTTTAGATTCTTTTTCTCTGTTAAATGGTTCAGTGGGAATATAACTTTCTTTTGCTTCCTCACGTCCTCTTCTATATGAGGCATCTTCTTCCCGTAAAGTTAACCATTCCATTAATTTTTCATTGTACAATTTTTGAAAATATTCTTCACAAAAATATTCCGCCTCTTCCGCTTCCTCCAAAGAGAAATGAGCACTGGTTTTTTTGACACAACTCATACCATTCTTTAGTGAAATAATTCATTTTTAATTCCCCCAAATAAAAATTATCTTTATTTCATGACGACATCACTCATCACCTTCAGCTCTTCCATTACAATCTATTTGGATTGCGCAATAAAAAATCGCAAATTCACTCTCTTGAATAATGCGATTTTTTACGTTTATTATTATAGTAAAATAGTTCCCTTTGCCAAAATAGCTACCTCTCCAGACACTAATATTTCTTTTTCAGAAATGCTCATAGAAACCTTAATTTTACTAGGTCTGCCGACAAATTTTCCTTGATTTATTATAATCTCATGACCTACATTAAAAATATTATGCTTATATAAATATGCACCTAATGGTCCAGCTGCACTTCCTGTTGCAACATCCTCAACGTTTCCTTGATTATCCCAGGTCCGTCCTTCTATATAATTCACATCAAATATATAAGCAAATTTAGCACCTACTTCTTTTAACATTTCTTCAAATTTAGAACTAATTATTTTTGCATTCTCTATTCCTGAAGTTAATGGTACTAATAAGTATGGTAATCCTGTTGATACAACTTCCATAGGAAATTCTTCGCTTAAATTCTCTTCTGACAAGTTCAATGCATGTACATATTTATTTCTCTTCTCTTTTGAAACTTCACAGAGGAATTCCGCTTTTCCTTGATTCATTTGTACTTCATAATATTCCTCTATCTTTTTTGAATTAACTATAATTGTTTTTTGATTTAATTGAAATGTAATTGCTATATCTTCTTCATTTCTAAAAATATGATTATGAATAGTAGCAGCTGCTCCCAAAATAGGATGCCCCGCAAAATCCAATTCTTCATCTACTGTAAAAATTCTTGCATTAAATATACTATCATCTATTCTTCTCACAAAAATTGTTTCAAATTGCTTAAACTCTTGTGTTAATTTCAACATAAGATTATCTTCTAATTCCTCATTACAAAAAACAACAGTTAATCCATTGCCAGATAAAATTTCATTGCTAAAAACATCAACATGAAAATATTCCATTTTAATTCCTCCTTATATAAAAATATAATTAACATTTATTTTACCTAAAATTATAACATATAGTGTAAATACCGCATTTTTTAATACGTTATCTCTATAATATTTTTAATTGCAATGTATCCAAAAGGTACATACATAAATAGTAATGTAAGCCTTTGCCAAAGTCCTTCATTTGCTATAATTGTATTATTAAATTCAGGTTTCTCTGCCATTATAAATAGTATAAAAAATATTAACGCAAGGATAAAGGAAATTAAACAGATAACTCCAGTTACGTTATCTTTACTTTTTAAAGATAATATTCCTAAAAGCATTGGAACAAATAACAATGCCATAAATCCAATTGCTGCTCCAAACCCATGTATTTGTGATGCCACTGTTTGAACATCTTTGCTTTCATTAACGCTAAATATTCCTGATAAAATTCCCGCTCCAATTGCAAATGCAATTATTAAAGTGACTACACTGACACTTAATACTTTTGAAGTCTTACTGTAGCTTGTATACAATGTCAACGTAGATATGCTTAATAATACTCCCAAACAAATAAGCCAAATATTATAATAACCTCTTACAGGACTACTTGGATTTCCTAATGCACTCATTACCATTGTTTTATGGCTATAGCCTTTATAAAAGATTGCAAGTATATATGGGACAATAAAATCACCAACAATTGCAATTAATAATAGTACCCAACCAAATGAACCTTCTATAGAATCTATCATGAAATCTCCCCCAATATGAAAAATAAATTACCTCTATTAAATAATACCATAAATTCCATAAAAGATATCTTATACCAACATTATAAAATATTTTTAAGCAACTTCCCTGTATAACTTTCCTTTACCTTTGCTACTTCTTCAGGTGTGCCTTGTGCAATTACATATCCTCCTTCACTTCCTCCTTCTGGACCTAGATCTATTATCCAATCAGAATTTCTAATTACATCTAAATTGTGCTCAATGATTATAATGCTGTTTCCTGCAGCTCTTATTTTCTGAAGGAGTATTAAAAGGTTTTGGGTATCAGAAAAATGTAGTCCCGTTGTGGGTTCATCAAGTATATAAAGAGTTTTCCCACTTGAATTTTTGCTGAGCTCTTTGGCCAATTTTATCCTTTGTGCCTCACCACCAGATAGTGAAAGTGCACTTTGTCCTAACTTTATATACCCTAATCCTACTTCAGATAAAGTATTTAAAATCTGTTTTAGTTTTGGTATATCTATAAAAAAGTCCAAAGCTTCATTTACATTCATTTGGAGGACATCATATATATTTTTACCTTTGTACTTTACTTGAAGAGTGTCTTTTTTATATTTCTTTCCTTTACAAACATTACATTGTGTCCATATGTCCGCCATAAATGATACGGGAGTACATACCCTTCCTTCTCCATGGCATACTTCGCATCCACCTTCTTTGCTGTTAAAGCTAAATTTATTTACTTTATATCCTCTTTTCTTAGACTCTTCCGTAGAAACAAAAAGGTTCCTGATTTCATCCATAACTCCAGTATAAGTGGCAGGATTTGAGCGTGGTGTACGTCCAATAGGACTTTGATTCACATGAATAATTTTATCAAAATACTCATCACCTGATAGTGAATCACAATATTGGTGAAAATCTTCTTTTATATTGTGTAGGTCTTTTTTATCATTAATTCTACTTTCAATAGCGGGATACAAGGATTTAGAAACAAGGCTGCTTTTTCCTGAACCGCTGACCCCTGTTACACAAGTAATCCCTCCAATAGGAAAGGAAACATCTATATTTTTAAGGTTGTTGCACCTTACACCATTAAGCTTAATCCAGTTACATTCATTAGAAAGTATTGATTTTTCTATGGTTACCTGCTTTTCCTCTGAAAGATATTTTCCTGTTTCTGAATTAGGATTTTTCATGATTTGTAATGGAGTACCTTCTGCTACTATTTTTCCTCCATGAATACCAGCTTTTGGCCCCACATCTATAATATAATCTGCCATGAGCATAGTTTCTGCATCATGCTCCACAACAATTACCGTATTTCCATAATCTCTAAGCTCTTTTATAATCTTTATAAGTTTTTCATGGTCTTTAGGATGAAGGCCAGTAGAAGGCTCATCCAGCACATAAAGCATGTTGGTAATGCCACTGCCTAACTGTTTTATAAGCCTTAATCTTTGCAATTCACCACCAGACAGTGTCGGCACCGATCGGTCAAGGGTAAGATAAGAAACGCCGACTTTAGTATAACTACATAGCCTTTTATGAAGCTCTTTTAGTATGGAATCCGCTATGGCCAATTGGGTATCTGATAACATACTTGGAAGTTCTTCAACCCATTTATTCAGTTCACTTATTGTCATCGAAGCCGCCTGTGGGAATCGTATACCTTCAATCTCTACCATTCTTCCTTCTTTTGAAAGTCGTTCCCCATGGCAACAATCACAATTGGATTGCTTCATAAACTCATCTGCAATTCTTTTTCCCGCCCCTCCATTGTTTTCAGAAAAAATACGCTTCAGAGAATTATACGCACCTTCTACTGGTCTTGTAATATTGCCACTTCTCCCATTACTATTTTTATATTTGAAGGTAACTTCTCTTCCATCAGAACCCCAAATAGCTTGACTACGAAAATCATCTGGCAGCTCACTCCATGGTTTTTCTAAATCAATTTTCATTTCATCTGCCAATGCTAATATTTCACCTTTCATCCAATTTGCATTGGGCTTCTCTCTAAACTTCCTTAAGTCTTTCCAAAAGTTTGAAGCCCCATCGAGCAGTGATAAATGTGGGCGTGACACAATCAAATTAGGATCAACTTCCATTTTAACTCCAAGGCCACTGCAAACAGGACACATACTTTCAGGATTATTAAAGCTGAATGTGGATGGAGTTAATTCAAATAATATATGGTTGCAATGATAGCACATCTGTGTTGTTTGGAATAAAATTCTCTCCTCATCCTCAATCCTTACATATATTGCTCCACTACCTATTTCTAATGATTTCTTTACATAGGCTGTCAAAGTATCATCTTCAACGATTTTTTCAGTAAATACATATTTATATGAGGGATTTTCAACCTTAAATGGTGTTATTTCAATTGCTTTACCAAAAGGAAGTTCTGATAATATTTGAGTAATCTCATCTACACTTAAAGGAATAATTGCATTCCCACAATCAGGGCAGTGTCTTACCCCAATGGTTGCAAAGAGCGTACGCAGAAAATCATATATATCTGTAATTGTCCCTACTGTAGAACGTGGATTGCGGCCAATATTCTTTTGGGATATTGAAATTGATGGAGGAAGCCCACATATCATATCAAAATCAGGCTTTTCCATTTGCTCATAACGTGAGGAATCAGATATAGAAAGGCTATCCATAAATCTTCTTTGGCTTTCAGCAAATATGGTGTCAAATGCAAGGCTAGACTTGCCACTACCACTCACACCAGTGATTACAGTGATCTTATTATAAGGAATTGTAACATCTATGTTTTTTAAATTGTTTTGTCTCCCTCCTCTTACCACAATGCCTTTTCTCTGCTCAATTTTTTCATTTTCATTGTTCTTAAAAAAATCCTCAACCTTCATAGTTTTATTATTATTAGCTTTTGAGTATTTCTTAATAATATCTAGGCTAGATGACTTTAAAGAAATCTGATCTCCAGAAGTATTTATTGCTCTATCATCTAACCACTCTGGCCAATGGGATAGCCATTTTGGTACTTTAAAATCTAAAACTCTATCACTGGATGGGATATAAGGTGAAATTTCAATAAGGGGTGTATTATCAAAACAATCTAAAGCGCTCACTTTAATCCCTCCTAATTTTTTATCAAAGTCAATAATTCGTGCAGTGGTCAATGCTATAGGGTTAGGGCGAACTGGGGACCGTGAAGCAAAGACTCCAGTCCTGGGTGCATTTTCATATGGTGGCTCACACTCTGTTATTCTTCTATACTTACTTTTATCAAAGCCATTGAACCACCAGAAAATCTTTATGTGAGAATAACCTTTAAGTCTTTCAAAATACTCTTCAGCGTTATTAGATATCTCAAGAAAAAACTCTCCTCTTATCTTTCTAATATTTCCTATAGAACTTACCTTTCCACTGGGTACTAAATGTCCTTCCTCTTCTTTTCTAACTGTTCTATCCTCTATATCCTCAACTTTCCACTGCTGAACTGAATTTAACCCTTCTGATACAGAGCAATCTTTTACTCTATCCTCACAAGGGAAGTATGGTTTAATATCATAAACAAAATCCCCCTCTGAAAAATATGCACTTTCATTAAAGTAAACTATGCCAGATTTTTCATCAGCACTAATTACTTTAACAACCTTGTGGGAAAAAGGTACATTAGCTTTTGCTGAATAAATAATTATTGCATGGCTAAACAAGGATAAAAATTTAAGTCCCTTTGCATATTCTTTATTGATCACTATTTTACTTTTATTATCTTCTATCTCCACTTGGCCAATTGGGAAAAAATCATAGTAATTTTTATTATCCATTAAATACGCCTCCTACTTAATAGGTTTTAACCTGATAATAAACCCTGACACCGTGTGAGAGTCAACAAAAAATGGACTAAAAAAATCTATCAGTCCATTTATATATTTATATATTTTTCTTTAATTCAACAGGAATTTGTATTTCAGTAAGGTATTTATTTGGATCTTCCTCATTCCATGGGCCTTTGTGACAAACCTGACGATTGATGCCACTCATTTTATATTGGCTATTTTCCTCTAGCCAGTGTACAAAACACATATAGGCAGAGGATATGTTTTCATAAGGTCCATATACCATTGAACAAGCTACCTTTTCAAGTGGTTCTGTTTTACGAAATATAAAGCCATCTTTTTTAACATCTTTTTCCTCGTTAGTACCCTTTGCTTCTACTATAATGCATACTTCCACGTCAACATCCTTATCCTTATATTCCACGTCATGATAAATAGCAAAGGTATCGTTGTTTTCTGAAATGTTTAGTTTTTCAGTTTTAATATAATCATATATTTCCTTCCATAGCTGCCCTTCATAAAAATAATCCGGAATAATCTTTCGCAAAGAGAGCACTTCATAGCTTGGAATGGCTTTTAACGTTACATTACAATGAATTTCTATTTGCTTCTTATTTATATCATTCATAGCAGTTCTTATCTTCGCTAGGCGCTGCTGTTCTATATTTATAGTGTCTTGGATTTCTTGTTCCTTTATTTTAAGTTGTGCTTTAATAAAATTATTATCCCAATTACTAAGAGCATCATAAATTTCTGTAACACTAAATCCAGTATCACGTAAGAATAATATTTTATTTAAAGTCTCAATTTGTTCTACAGAATACATACGGTATCCCGTATATTTATTAACTTCAGCAGGTTTCAAAAGGCCTGTCTCATCATAATATCGCAACATCCTTACAGAAACCTGTGTGAGCTTTGAAAACTCTCCTATCTTAAACATTATTCTTCCCCCTTATCTTAAGAACCATCTATTATAATCCAGTATATATTTTGTTTTAATATACTTCAAGTTGATAGAAATTTCTTAGCACGATTTATTATATTTATATTTTTTACTCACACTTTCAAACTTTCTTTCAAAAATATGGTAGCAAATTTATTACATATGAATATTATAATATTGTGTATTGTAATTTTTCTGGAGGAGTGTAAATGTATTTTAGAAACAATGACGAAGCTTTAAACCAAGATCTTAACGAAACTCGCGACGATTGCCATAAGCATCATAAAGATCACGACGACTCTAAGCGTCCTCATATGATGCCTCATCATATGATGCCCGCACATATGATGCCTGCACATATGATGCCTTGTCACATGATGTGTTGTCACATGATGCCTTCTCATATGATGCCTTCTCATATGATGCCTTCTCATATGATGCCTCATCATATGATGCCTAATAGCATGATGCCTAGTAGCATGGAGTCCGACGATGATTCTATGTACAGATCATTCTTTGGACCAGGTTTTGATTTTGATGACTTCGATGATTTCGACGATTTCGATTTTGATGATTTCGCCTTTGGCGATTTCGATGATCGTGGCAGACGTCGCCGTCGTAGACGTCGTCGCAGACGTAATCCTGTATTCCCATGGTGGTGGTTCTTCTTTATATAAATACCATCCCTATAGGATAAATAAACGTAACTGCAGCTTATCCTGCAGTTATGTTTATTTATATATCTAATTATGCGCCTACCTAATTTCTATCATTCTTATTCCATCTAGTATGGGATTTATATCTTATTTACAATTTTTATTCTTTTTTCAATAATATAGTAACCATTTTTTTACACATGAATACTATATTATTATGTATTAAAATTTTTCTGGAGGAATGTAAATGTATTTTAGAAACAATGACGAATTTTTAAATCAGGATTCTAACGAAATCCGCAGCGACTTTAACGAGAGCCCTATGATGGACTATTATCCTAATATGTATGGTCCTCAAATGATGATGCCTATGATGGATTATGAAGATGATGATGATCCTATGTACAGATCATTCCATAGACCAAGTCGCAGACGCCGTAGACGTCGTCACCACCATGTTTTCCATCATCATTTCCATCATTTTCACCCTCATATGCATCGTCGTATGTGGCCATGGTGGTTTTAATAGATAAACGCCATTTATATAAAATACAAAAATATAACTGCAGCTTGTGCTGCAGTTATATTTATTTATATATATTTCTCATTGCTTAGTCCTTATCATTCTTCATATCCTGACACCCCTTGCATTTTTTAAATCCATTTTCAGAGTGTCAAAACTTAATCTATTGAATATTAATAATATATAAGGAGGTGTTGTTATGTTACTTGATGAAAACTTAAAAAATGAGAACTTAAGATCTGAAGATTGTAATTGCAATGGATCCAATGATCCCGACGGTAGCCAAACTCACGTTCATGAATTTGAAGGAAGCACAAGATTAGCTGAACAAGGTGATGAAAGACACAACCATAGATTTGCTGGTGTTACTAGTGAAGTTATTCCTATGGGTAATTCTCACGTTCACGCTATTCTTACTAATACTGACTTTTTTGAAGATCATCATCACGAATTAGGTGTAACTACAGGGTTAGCTATTAATGTTGGCGGTGGAAAACATGTTCACTTAGCAACAGGTGTTACTACAATAGATGATGGCCATAATCACTCTTTTATTTTCGCAACACTTATTCAAAGTCCATTAACTTAATAATATATCAGGTAACTCCCTGTTTAAATATACGTAGCACTTAGATTATTTCTAAGTGCTATAAATTTAGAAAGAGCACTTACATAAGTAAGTGCTCTTATATTATTTTAAATTACTATTTTATCTTATTAACATCTTCTTAGCACACGAAGTGCTTCTGCTACCTTTCTAGCAAAATCTAAAGGGTTGTCAATTGATTCAAAATGAATATACATAAGTCTTGGATTGTCAAATAACCAATGATTGTGAAGTGCAGTAACTAGTATTCTATTTTCTCTTAAAATAGATATAAAATCATTTATCTCTTCTTGAAGAATAACTGTCTTACCTAAATTAAGAGTTCTACCACGATTATCAGGAGATTCAAATGAAAATAGTGCTGCTAAAGCTAATGGAGAACGAGTTCGTCTTCCTAATATCTCTGCATTGATATCTCTCATAAAGGTTACTGTACAAACTCCATTAGCCGTACTTAAAATCTCTGCCCCAAGTATTCTAGCAAATTCCTCACAAGTTTCACAAAATCCTCTTTCACGAAAATCTCTTTCGCAAAAATCTCTTTCGCAAAAATCTCTCATAACTATCTCCTCCTATTTTTTAGCTCAAACTTTTTAACACTCTTCTTAAAAAACTTAAGCTTCTATAACATAATATGAAGATTATTTATAGCTGTGCACGAAAATTGTTTCATATTTAAGTAAATGAGAGGTTTATTATACAATTATGTAATTATATTCTTTTTATGTAACATGAATCTTCTTAAATTTATATTATAATGTAAAAACACCATAAAATTCACATTTGAATAATACGGTATTTTAAAAATTATTTAATTATTGACGACTATTAATATGAAATCTATATAACAATCTAAACTACTAATTAGATGTTTATATTACTTTTCTAATATTATTAAGCATATACCTATCACATCTGTTTTCTATTTCTACACACCCCATAGCTGCAAGGTGCTTAATTCGGCAAACAACAAACCAATCACGTAAACACGGTTTATCCATTCCAATCAATTCACCAACTACTCTTATCATAGGTATATTTTTTGTAGGCACTAATTGTAAAATTAAATCATCATAATAGTTTTCTTCAACTGTTTCAATGCCTTCAAATTTTTCAGCACGTAGTAATCCATTTTCAGAAACTAGCTCTTTCCATTTCTCAGCATACATAAGCTTTTCTTCTTCACTTAATATTTTAGCCTCTTTTAATAATATCGGTAAATCTTCTATACACACTTCATTAACCCATTTATAAAATAATGTTCTATCTTCAAATGTTTTTTTTATACATTCAACTACTTTAATATTTTTACCTTTAAGAAGACTAACTATATAATATAAGTTGCAGTAATCCCTTGGATTATGTGCATACCAAATAATAAAGTCATTTTCTTTTGATATTATTTCATAAAAATTATCAAAACTTTTCTTAATTTCACCATCATCAATATCTGTCATATAGTCACTATAAATATTGTGTATTACTGATTTACGGTATTCATATTCTCTACAGTTTGAAATGTTCCCCATAGATAAATCATCATTAAATGATACTAAATTCTCTTCTTCTATTAATTTTAGTTTCATAGCATGTCTCATACCGCCATACGCACTGTCATCAAAACATATATGTAACATCTGTCTTCCCCCTTAAAATTCAGGTCTGAATAATATTCTTAATTGCAATATATCGGAAGGGTACATACATAAATAGTATAAAAATATTATGTTTTAGTTATCAATATCTATTTATCTAATACCCTTCCCATTATAACTGTATTATAATAGCTTCCGTCTTTATGAATACGATCTTTTATCAATAATCCTTCTTCTACAAATCCATATTTTTTATATAATTCAATTGCTTTTCTATTTGTTTGTACCACAGTTAATGAAATTTTTTCAATTCCAACAGTATCTGCCCACATCAAAATATTTTCTAATAGTACTTTACCGATTCCATACCCCCAGTATTCCTTTGATATACATATTCCAAACTCTGCTTTATGTCTAAATCTACTTAATTTATTTCCTTCACAGCGAGTAAATCCAACAATTTTACTTTCTACTTCTGCAACTAAAAATAAAGTTTTTTCTGCTATTGAATCTTCATAAATAAGTTTTTCAAAATCTTCTGGGGTTAATAAACCTTCACCAGATTCCCTATCAAGATTTTCTGTTTCTTCATCAATTTTAACTCTTAATTTAGATAACTCAGTTGCATCATATTTTGTTGGACAGCGAAGCGTCCATGTTAAATTTCTACCTTCTATCTTTTTGCTTGTGATAACCATATGTTTCCTCCAATAGTTTTATGTATAGCAGCTCTTTAGAATATAATATTATTACAAATTAATATAAATAGGCTTTATTTTAAACCATTGTTGATAATTAAGTATAAATCAAAGGACAAGTTCAGACCTGTCCTTCTTGGAATTTAATTTACTTATTATTAATAATACTCTTTATTGTTCTTTGTTTCACTACTTAAATCTTTATTATTTGAACAAAAAATTATCAAGAAAATTATTAGAGCAAAGCTTGTTGCTATCATATCATTTATATCAAATGGGCTATTTAAAAATAAATCGTGGATGATTTCTGAAACTAAACCTAACATCCAAATAGTCACCGATGTTGTAATAGCCTCTTTATTTGTAAACTTTCTTTTTAATATTTCAGAATAAATAACTTCAACTGCAAAAGCAAATAACCATGCTGCCGCAATATTTGGAGCAATACCTAATATAAAATTTAATATTTCAATATTATTTAGTGTTGTCCCTCTTAAAATAATCGTTCCAGACCATGAAATTGCACCAATAATCCCTAAGGTTTTAGTTGTTAAAAAGTTTTTCATATGAATTCTATCCCCTTTCCTTCAATTCATAATATATAACAACTATTGGTTAGTTTGCATACCATCTATATGCTTATAGGACGCTAGCCTCTTCTCTAATGTTTCTGTATGGAACTCAAATAAATTATTATCATAATCATAAAAATATATAGAATATCCTTCTCCAGGTACTCTTTTTCTTGGAGACTTTAATTCTAAATTTAGAGACTTAATTTTATCCAAATAACTATCTATATGCGAATCTAATATTTTAAATGCTAGGTGATGATAAGTTCTATTAAGTATATTTTCATCTTCCATAACAGCTATCCACTGATTGCCAATAATAAAAAAACGCTCCTTAAATAAAGAATGCTTTTTTTCACCACTATAATACACTTCTTTAGCATTAAATAGTTCTTTAAATAATTCAGTAGTTTTGTCTAAATTTTTCACAATAAAAGTAATATGGCTTATGCTTTCAATCATATATGTCCACCTTCCTTTGTCTTATTCTATTCTCGAATTTCTTTTTCTTTTTCCCAAAAATTAATCTTTTTACTTAAAGGTATAACTAAGAATATCAAGAATAATGTGGATATTAAAAAAGATAGTATTGCCATATATGAATTAACAGGAATTGTCCTAATAGAAGAAGCAGTCATATTACCCCAAAAGTAATTCATCAACCCTATAATGAAATTTAGCCCCATGACAAAGAAAAATAATTCCCTAATTCGTTTATAGTGCTTTATTTTAGAATCAATATCTGAGTATATATTAAATTCTCCATCAAAGTTCTTTCTCCTGAAGTAAACCCATCGATTATAAGAAGCAACAAATTCTGCACCAGTTTCCTCCATAAACTTAATATAAATTTGACTTTCTGGATGATTCACCGCATTTTCAAGTAATTCAAGCCTGTAAATATACTCACCCTTTGGAGCATCTTCGAAAACATATCTACAAAAAGAATAATCTGTTAATGCCAATCCTTTTGCTGACATTTCATTTAGATACTTTTCTTCCTTTTCATAATCAAAGTATGCTTTTATTACACTATGCTTCATTCCACAACCCCTCCAACGATTTGTTTGCCGTTATTAATAAGTTCTTCTAACCTTAAAATCTCAGCATTCACTACCTCTTTTCCTGACTCTGTAATTAGATATTCTTTTTTACGAGATTCTTCATCATTGGATTGGAGTTTTATCCATCCTTTATTTACCAATGTGTTTATAGCACCATATAAGGTTCCTGCACCAAGTGACACACGTCCATGACTTAGTTCTTTTACATTCTGCATTATGCCATAACCATGCATGGGTTTATATAGGGATATAAGAATATAATAAACTGCCTCCGTTAATGCCCCTGGTTCTGTACTTTCTGACATTTACTCACCCCCAAACTATTACGTATGCCGTTATATCGTCTATAGTTATATTATATCGGCTACCGATATAAAAAACAATAATAATTTTTCTTAATTCTATACTTAAATTTATTATGTTAAAATATAATTATTATATTACAATCATATTTTATCACGAATTTTATTACTATTTAGGAGAGAGTGAAAATGGAATATGTAATTGAAGAAATGAAATCATCAGACTGGGAGCAGGTAAAAAACATTTATTTAGAAGGAATAAAGACAGGCACAGCAACATTTCAAACTGAAGCGGCTACCTGGGAAAATTGGGATAAGGGTCACCTTAATTCCTGTCGGTTAGTTGCACGTTCGTCAAATGATATATTAGGTTGGGTAGCGTTAAGCCCTACTTCAAGTAGATGTGTTTATTTTGGAGTAGCTGAAGTTAGTATTTATATAGGCGAAAAGTATAACGGACAAGGTATAGGAACAGCTCTACTAAAAAATTTATTTAAGCTATCAGAAGAGAATGGGATTTGGACTTTACAATCTGTAATTATAAAAGAAAATACTTCAAGTATATTACTACATAAAAAGTGTGGTTTTAGAGAAGTTGGTATAAGAGAAAAGATAGCTAAGATGGGTGATGGAGCTTGGCATGATACCGTCTTGATGGAACGAAGAAGTAAAATAGTCGGAATAAATTAATTTAAGTATAATGAATTTAAGATATATTATTCTAATTGCAATATCTGACCAAGGTTCTCCGCAATGTTCTATTAAGTCACATTCTCCACAACGCATATTTAATTCACCAATTTTCAATTCTAATTCCTCCCATTATATCTGTAATACGAAACAGAAAATACCGTGAGATTCATTTGAATAACACGGTATTTAGAAAAAATTATTCGGTTTTATATTTTAGTGGTTAAACAAATATATTATTCATATTAAATTTTATCTAATTTCTTAGATAAATTGAAATTTGTCCATATGATTTTACTCACATTCTAGCGAATTGCACCATTTTTAAAGTTATCATACCATTGCGCCATTTCTTCGTCACTGTCAATCTCTAATATTTTAAAAATTTCATAAGCAAATTGAACGGCAGCAGTTTCATTTGCAGTAATTATTTTATTGTCAACAACTACCTGTGCAGGGATATATAATGCTTCTCCCTTATATCCTTTTTGTTTTTGAAATAGTTCTAGGCTGTCTCCTGTATGCTTTACATTGTCAAGCAATCCATGCTTACATAAGAAAGTAGTTGCTCCACAAATAGCGGCTACAGGAATGTGTAATTCCATGAGCTTCTTAATAAATTCTGCAATTTCCATATAATCATTCTCTTCCCATGAAAGACCACCTGGGAGAATAACCATGGCAAGGTTATTAAAATTCTGATAATCATTTATATTGTAGTCAATAGACGCATTGATGCCACCCATTGATGCCTTCGGAACATCATCAACTGCAATTGTTTTAACCTCATAATCTGAAAAAGAATTGGCAACTGCAATGGCATAACTTGCTTCCCAATCATTCCATCGTTCCGTCAATACAATCAGTACTTCATTTTTAATATTATTCATCATATCCTCCTGTCTTTAGGAGGGCTAAAATATAGTCACCCTCCTCATGTTTTTAAGATATATAATTTTGTGTGACTTCATATATATCATCTCCTTCCTTAAATATCATGAATCAATTATAACATATTTTGTTAATACAGTATTATTCAATTTTCAAAGAACCTTTTTCAATAAGCTTGCTTTGTAATAGTTCAACGTTCTCATCTTTCACACTAGGATTAAATTTAAGTAAATATCCTGGATAACCTTCCACTCTTGCCCCTATTTTCGAATCATTCTCTAACCTCTCCAAAGTAAAATTCCTCCCAGGACAATTAGTAGCATTAAGCTCACCATGTCCATGTATTTTATTAATATTATATTTACTACAAATATAGCGGGATAATTTCACCAAAGATTTATACTGAACTTCTCCCATGCTCTCTACACCAAAGTTTCCCTCCATACAAATCCCTATAGATACAGCATTATAATTTATACAGTGAGCACCTACAGCTTTTTCATTTCTACCTACATAAATTCTTCCGTCTTTCCTAATAAAATAATGATAGCCACAACCTGACCACCCATTGTTTAAATGCCATCTATGAATATCTTCTATGCTGCACTTTAATGCCTCTGCATGATGTAAGATAATCATCTTAGGAATATTCCCATAATCAAGTCCTTTAAATACCAAGTTGGAATTTATTATATTCATAATACCTCTCCTTATAAAACTCCAATCCTTTTACTCTTTATTTTTTTCCCCTTAACTTTTAATTAAAAAAAGAAACGCCTATAAATGGGTGTTTTTTCTTTCTTTTCATATAGCGATATAATATAATTATGGGGTAAAGAAAGCAGTATCTTATCCCTTTGGATAATGTGCTGGATGAGTAAGATTTATATAACAGGATAAATTGGAATTTAAGAGCGGATTAGCAATATACATGGGGTGATGAATAAGTGGTGCTTAATCAGAGAATTGAATTACAAGGAAATAAGGCAAACAGAATTATTAAGGCTATGGAAAATGCAGGCTGGTTCAATAATAGACAAGTAGAAATTTCAAACATAGAGAAATACTATAATGAGCAGGGAATTACTCTTTTTTCTTCTGCTAAGAAATTTTTCTTTGAGTTTTCAGGAATAGCTAGTAAATGGTATATTGAAGTTCGTAATCTTGACCATGCACCAGATTTCACATTTGAACTATTTCCCTACCGAATTTCATATAAGACAGATGTGAGAGATTACATGTTTGATGATGCAGAGTTTATGATATATTCTGAAGACTATGAAGCTGTTGAAAAGAAAGCTAATGAAGGATTCATTTTGGTTGGTGAAATAGGGTATTACTATCCAGCATGTGTATGGATAGGTGAAAGCGGGAAACTATATGCAACTCATGAATATGATGAACAAGTATATATTTTTAATTCCGTATTTGAATTGATTGAACATGAATTACAATCACATGAGATGACTTCAGTTGCCATGAAATTATAAACACATTTTATGGATATTAATTTTTTCTGCTAACTTTAAAGCGGTGGCTACAGTCGTCCCATTGGAGCGCGGAGCGTTATTGACAGGTTGATAAGTGATGGGGAATTACATTGAAACATATTAAATACGTTTTATTTTAATATTACGTCATAAGTTTATATAACAAAAACCGAGCTTCCAGCTTTTCGCTGATAACTCGGTTTGCGCTTATCTCATCTCACTTGACAACTAATTCTATCGAAGAAACTTCACTATCAGATTTAAAGATTTGGAATAATACTTTCCAACCTATTGAAGTCAATAAAATTAACTTCTTTTCCATAGGTATCTAAAAACTCTCTTGCTTCATCGTCTATTTCATTTAAAGGCTTATTTTTAACTTTGGTATACAGTGCTTTCATCATCAGCTTATGAGTAAATGAAAGTTTTGAATAATTTATCCCACCACGCAAATGGAAAATATTTTTTATCTTTATAGGTGTATTTTGAATTGTTTTATTAATTTTCTCTCTGATTTTTTGGATATTTGTTTCTTTGTCTATATCAGCCAATCCCACCGTAATAATTGTCATCTCTGTATTTTCTAAGTTCATCTTTTCCATTACCTTTTTGAGTCCTAAAGTTCCCGAAGCATAAAGAGAAGCAATTAAGATTATCTCGTGATAATTAGAAAAATCATTAGGTAAATCGGTATAGCTATATATTGGTAACTTCATAATTTCATGCAGTTTTTCAGCATATTTTTTACTTGAACCATATTTGGAAGCATAAATAATTACTTTACTCATAAACACACATCCTTATAGGTAACTAGTTACTATCTTGACATTATAGCAACTAGTTACCTATAATGTCAAGTATAGAATGAACATAGGAGGAACCATCATGCAGATAAATAACATGATTTCTAGTTATAGCGGAGAAAGAGAAAAAGAAGTCCGTGGTATTTTTGCAAGTATTTTCATTCTGCAAAATCGCTTGCAGACCGTTTTTGACAGAGCTGATCCACATATTACTTTGAAGCAATTTATGCTGTTAGTAATGATTAGGCATTCTCCCGAAAAACAAACCTTTACTTATTTTGGAGAATTGCTTGGTTCTTCTAGACAAAACATCAAAAAATTAGCCTTATCTTTAGAAAAGAAGGGATTTGTGATCATTCAACCAAGTCCCACAGACAAACGAAGTATGACTATTACAATGACAAAAGAAGCCGAAGAATATTTTGAAAAGATTTCTACGCTGCATAATTTAAAGCTAGAAAATTTATTCAACCACTATTCTGATGAAGAGATTCATCTATTCTACTCCTTAATAACAAGATTATATAATGGCTTAGATAATGATGAAAAAGACAAGGATGAGCTGACATACTAAGTCACCTTATCCTTGTCTGTAAATCAATTTCGGTTTTTATATAGCATTAATAAATATTTTTACTAAAGTACCTGTCCCCTCTATCAGGTAGCACCGTAACTATATTACCTTTATCAATGTTTTGAGCTAGCTTTAATGCGGCGACTACAGCTGCCCCAGAGGAACTTCCAACAATAAGCCCTTCCTTTAGGGCTAGAGTCTTAACCATTTCATATGCCTCTTCATCACTAACCTTTACCACCTCATCCACCAAGGTCATATCCATAGTTTTAGGTACGAAGTTATTGCCAATGCCTTCAATATCGTAGCAACCTTCAATTCCACCACCCATAGTAGAACCATGAGGATCGGCTAAAACTCCTTTGATATTATTGTTTTTTTCCTTAAGAAATTTTGTAACTCCCGTAAAAGTTCCTCCACTACCAGCTCCACATATGAAATAATCTATTTTCCCATCCATAGCTTCATATATCTCTGGGCCAGTAGTTTCGTAGTGTTCCAGTGGATTTGATTGATTTTCAAACTGCCTTAGGCTTATTGAATTTTCTATAGTATTTAATAATTCCTCTGCCTTCTGGACAGCTCCCATCATACCAGTTTCTCTTGGTGTATTTATTATGGTAGCTCCTAATGCTCTCATCAAAGCTTGTTTCTCAACTGAAAACTTCTCTGGAACTACAAAAATTACATTGTATCCCTTATTTATTGCCCCAAGAGCAATGCCGATACCAGTATTACCAGCAGTAGCTTCAACTATTGTATATCCTGGTTTTAGCTTTCCTTTTTTTTCAGCCTGTTCAATCATATAAGCTCCTATCCTGTCTTTAACACTTCCACCTGGATTAAGATTCTCAAGCTTTGCAAAAATACTAACTCCATCCTTAATATTTAAATTATTAAGCTTTATAATAGAGGTATTACCTATAAGCTCTTTTATGCTATTTAAATATTTCACTGCTAACACCCTTTCCTAAAACATGCTTTGCATATTCCTTTGCTGAAAAAAGAGAATGATCTCTATAGTTTCCACATTGAACTGCATTAGTTGCGGGAACTTCTTCTGTTTCTACAACTTTATTTAATGCATAATTTAATGCTTCAATAACAATATCAGCTTCAACCTCTCCCCAAGCTACCATGTAAAAGCCTGTTCTGCATCCCATTGGAGAAATGTCTATTATATTATCCATCTTTTCTCTCATATACCCTGCAAGTAGATGCTCAAGTGTATGAACTGCTGCTGTTGGCATTTCTTCTTCATTAGGTTGCAAGAATCTTAAATCAAACTTGGAGATTATATCCCCCTTTTCACCTTGCTGAGTTCCGCATTTCCTTACAAAAGGGGCCTTAACCTTTGTATGATCTAATAAAAAACTTTCTACTTTTACCATTTTATTTACCCCCTCTTAATGCATTTTCTAAATCTTGTATTAAATCTTCATCCTTTTCTATACCTACAGATAATCTTATTAAATTATCCACAATACCAACCTTTTGTCTTAGCTCATAAGGTATAGAACCATGGGTCATAGAGGCAGGATGGCAAACTAGTGATTCAACTCCTCCTAAACTTTCTCCAAAGGTTATTAACTTAAGACTTTCAAGAAACTTTTTATAATCGTAGCCTTCCTTAAGAATAAAGGATATCATTCCACCATAACCATTAGCTTGTCTTGATTGAATTTCATAACCTGGATGATCCTCAAAACCTGGATAATATACCTTTTCTATCTCTTCTCTATTTCTTAAAAACTCTGCAACAATCTTTGCATTATCTTCATGCCTATCCATTCTCACTGCTAAGGTTTTAATTCCTCTTATTAAAAGGAAGGAATCAAATGGAGCTAAAACTCCTCCAGTAGAATTCTGAACAAAATGAAGTCTTTCCGCTAATTCTTTGCTGTTTACAACAGCGATACCTGAAACTACATCACTGTGTCCCCCTAGATATTTAGTTGCGCTATGAATAACTATATCTACTCCAAGAGTTATTGGCTTTTGCAGATATGGAGTCATGAAGGTATTATCGACTATAGTATATATACCCTTTTCCTTAGCTATCTTTGACACCGCTTCTATATCAGTTATGTCCATCAGAGGATTTGTTGGGCTTTCTATATATATTGCCTTTACTGTTTCATCAATGCTGTTTCTTACTTCATCTAAATCTGAAGTATTAACTATAGAATACTTAATACCAAAGTTATTGAATATTTTATCTAAAACTCTAAAGGTGCCACCATATACATTGTTTGAAATTATTATTCTGTCTCCTGACTTAAATAATGATAACACTGCAGTGGTAGCAGCCATTCCTGAAGCAAAGGCAAACCCTGCATAGCCTTCCTCAAGATCTGCAACAAGTTTTTCTAAGGCTTCTCTTGTTGGATTCCCTGTTCTTGAATATTCATATCCTTTATTTACACCAAATTTAGACTGTTTATAAGTTGAGGTCTGGTAAATTGGTACATTTACCGCTCCAGTATTCTCATCTCCATCTATTCCACCATGAATTAATAATGATTCAAATTTCATTTTTTATTCCTCCTTAAATATTGTATTCTCTGTTTTACTCATCCACTATGCTTAAAAACTTTCTTAATCGTTCATTACTTGTATTTTGAAACACCTGCTTTGGAGTTCCACTTTCAACAATTAACCCATCCTCCATAAAAACTACTTTATGTGCTGCTTCTCTTGCAAAGCTCATCTGATGGGTAACTACTATCATGGTCATTCCTTCTTTGGAAAGATCCTTCATCACCTTTATAACCTCAGCTGCTAACTCTGGGTCTAAGGCAGAAGTAGGTTCATCAAATAAAATAACTTCAGGTTCCATTGCCATGGCACGAGCAATAGCCACTCTTTGCTGTTGGCCTCCGGAAAGCTCATAAGGATATTGATCTTTCTTTTCTAAAAGCCCAACCTTTGCTAAAAGCTTAAGACCCTTTTCACGTGCTTCTTCCTTTGAAAGCTTCAAAACTGTTACTTGTCCCTCCATTATATTTTCCATGACAGTCATATGTGGAAAGAGATAAAAGCCTTGAAACACCATCCCCGTTTGCTTTCTAAGTTCTAGTATTTCACTATTTGATATCTTTTCACTTTTGTTAAATACTAATTTGCTCTCCCCAATGGTTATAGAACCCTCATCTGGAGTTTCTAATAAATTTATACATCTTAGAAGAGTTGTTTTTCCTGAACCTGATGGCCCAATAATAACGGCAGTTTCTCCTTTATTAATCTGCAAATCTATACCTTTTAAAATTTCATTACTTCCAAAGCTCTTGTGCAAGTTTTTTATATTTATCATAGGATTCCCTCCCCGCTACCTAGTTACATATCTTTCAAGTCTTTCTTCCATCTTATTCTGAAGCATTGATAATACACTACAGAACATAAAATAAATAAATGCTACTTCAATATACATCCAAAGAGGTTCATAAGTAGATGCTGTGATTCTCTGAGCTATTTGAAACATTTCGCTAACAGTTATTGTAGCAGCAAGTGATGTATCTTTAACAAGACTTATAAAAGAATTTGCCAGTGGTGGTATTGAAACTCTAGTGGCTTGAGGTATAATCACTCTTCTTAGTACTTGATTATATGTCATGCCTAAAGAGTATCCTGCCTCCCACTGTCCTTTTGGTATGGACAAAATAGCGGCTCTTATAACTTCAGAATTGTATGCTCCTACGCTTAAGGTAAATCCTATTATAGCTGCTGTTAAAGCATTTAATGTTATGCCTGCTGCTGGAAGTCCATAAAATATTATAAACAATTGAACAATAAGCGGCGTTCCTCTTATTATAGAAACATAAAACTTAGCTAATATAGATAATGGCTTGAAATTTGATATTCTGGCTAAAGCTGTACCCAAAGCAATAATTAATCCAAGAGTAAATGATATAAGTGCAAGGGGAACTGTAAATTGCAGTCCCGCCTTTAATAAGGGTAAAAATGAGTTTATTAATATCTCTATTATTCTTAATGTTCCATCATCAAGGTTCATCCTATCACCTCATTACTTAGACACGTCGGTATTAAACCACTTCTTAGAAATCTCTAAATAAGTGCCATCTGCTTTCATATCTGCAAGTGCCTTATTTACTGCTTCTACAAGCTCCTTATTTCCTTTGTTAAATAACACTGCACTTTGCTGAGCATTATCATATTCAGCTACTACTTTTATTGGGGCATCTGGCTTTTGCTTTTTTAGATCTAAGAAGGATAAGCTGTCATTAACTGTAGCATCTACTCTTTTTGAAGTTATAAGGTCAATTGCCTGATTAAAACCATCAACTTGTTCAATATCAGCACCATAGCTTTTTGCAATTTTACCAATATTACTTGTTAGAGATTGAGCAGATTTCTTACCCTTTAAATCTTCAAAGCTTTTAATATCCTGATTATCAGCTCCTACAATAAGCACCGCTCTGGATGTTATATATGGTGTTGAAAAATCATATTTTGCTTCACGGTCTGGGTTAATTGCAACTTGATTCACCACAGCATCAAATCTCTTTGCATCTAATCCAGCAAATATTCCATCCCATTTTGTCTCCACAAATTCTGCTTTTACACCAAGACGCTTTGCTATTTCAGTTGCTATTTCAACGTCAAATCCTGTTAAATTACCATTACTATCATGGAAGGTAAAAGGAGCATAAGTCCCTTCTGTACCAATACGTATTTTTCCTTCACTCTTTATTTTCTCTAATAGATTTTTCGATTCAGTTTGAGTACCTTGATTATTTGTTTGTTTGCCTTTTGTTCCACAACCTGTAAAACCTACAACTAAAGTTAAAGCTAATACTGCACTAATGAATATTTTTCTTTTTTTCATTTTAATTCCTCCTAAATTTAATTATTTAAAACAAAAAACTCCTGCCCCTAAAAACTTAGAGGCAGAAGTTAACTTCCACGGTCCCACTCTAATTGTCATATGTATAACAAAAATACAATGACATCTTATTTCTTTGGTACATACATACCTCAACGCTTTAACGGGCGTACACGCTATCATCTACTATATTTCGAGATAGTGCTCAAAGATGCATTCACACAAGTTACACTTAAAATCCCTTTCAGCCTAGGGGATTTCTCTCTTTTAGTTTACTTTATGCTACTATTTCTTATCATCGCATTAATCAATTCATACTAATCATATTGATTTAATATGATTTAATAATATACTACGGATATTATTTTGTCAACTAATATTTTTAAAATTATATTTATATTTATCAAAACAAAAAAACTTAGGTAGTAACCTGTACTTTTTAGAGTTCAGGAAATAATACCTAAGGTTTTTAAATTATTTCACAAATAAAATTTTATTAATATATTAAAAAGGTAACAAGGTTTAACTTTTTAACCATGTTAGATTATCTTTATTGATTAAAAAATTATTGAGTATCATTCTCCTTTTCTTCTCTTTTCATAAATTCTTCATCCCATTTCTTTCGTGTTGAATTTCCTTTTTTTGCATCAAAGTTAATTGGAAGGTATTTTTTATCAATTATCTTTTCATAGTTTATATCAGTAAGATGATTATAAAAATTAATTTGCACATAAATTAATCTATTATTTTCTTTATCAGACAAAGCATAAATATAACCTCTCTCATCTGCATAAACTGCACTTACTGGATAATTAAATCCAGTTGCATCATATACAAGATAATCTTTAGAGGAATTTAACTTTGATAATCTCTCTGTCTCTTTAATAAAAGCTTCATCATTGGAAGTATATACAAGGTATGATACAAAATTCGGGTCAAATGGATCATAATAATAATAACAAAAATCTTCAACTTTTGCTGAGTCAGGGATACTTTTGGGAAATATATCATTGTAATTATTACCCTTATTTCCGAAAGAGTTATCATATCTTTCTCTATACTTACCATTATCTCCGAAATATTTATTATAATTTCGTATGTTAGTAGTTTTATCTCTTTCTATCCACAGTGCACAAAAACCAAGGGGTAAAACAATTAGCATAATCATAAGAACTTGTACTATCCTTACTATTATCTTTTCTATCTTATTCATTTACTTCATCACTCCTTAATTCCATAAATTATCTTAATTTCAGAAAATGTATATAATTTACAAATACTCTATATTAATATTAACATTAAATAAGTAGTAAACATAATAAATAAAACCATATACCATCTTTAATTCTTAGTTTCCTCAGAATAAAAGTTGGTATATGGTTAATTAAATATATTGGGTTGATCCGTCTCCAAAACTGTCTAAAGATATAACTCTATTGTATTTTAAAATAGTCATCTACTATTTTCGTTATATCTGATCTTAATTTTTCATCATTTATTAGAAATTCTACAAAGAAATTTTCAACCTCTTCATCTTTAATCTTGGCAATTAAGGAATATACATCATTCCATATGGAAACACAGGATTCATTTTTGCCAATGAAAAATGCTAACTCCTTGAACCTCGGGCTTTTCAGTTCAAATAATGCTTTTGCAATATAATATAAAGTGCCATTATCACACATCTCTTCATGACTGATAATTTTATCTAATCTTAAATCAGATAGGTCTCCTGCCCATTCTATGCAAGCTGCAGTAAAAGCACTAGGAAAATACTCACCTGTTTTTAAAATATCCTCTGGCCAATTGTATGTTCCAAAACTTTTATCATTTAAGCTTAGATAATCTTCCATCTCACTTTTTGACATTTGATTCTCTGGAAAAGAATCTGCAACTTTTTTTAAACTGCTTAATAGTTCATTTTCACAAACTGTTTCTCCTGCTATAATTAAACCGCCCTTAATCCCCTGATCATCATTGGGGTAAAATAGTCCCGTTGTAGGTAGAATAACTAAAGTTTTTAAAGGTCTTTTCTCCAAAGCAGCAGCAACGGCTTTATGATGTCCATCAAGCAATGCACATAGGTATCCATCTAGATAATATGCTATCGCTCTATAATTATCATTATTTCTATAAAATTCTGCTGTATCTCTATTAAAAAGTCTTGGCGGCTGAGTTGGCAAAATATATTTGGGTCCATCTTCACTCCAGTTTCCATCATCATATATAGGACATGATGCCTTATTAAGTGTAGGCTTATTTCCTATAGTCCAAAAGAAATTACCCTCTCCATCTGTTGGAAATAGCTCCAAATCTGCCAAAGCATAATACCCTGTCGGTAAAAGCCCTAAAAGCGGCTCCAAATTCTTTAGTGGTTCTTCTAATGAAACAAATGGTTGATTTAAAGTCTCTCTTAATTTTGATATAATCTGATCATTAATTTTATCTAGTCCATATCCAGCAGATATGAGTTTTTCACAAGTTGGGCAGAAATACTCATCTCCATGAAATTTACTTAGTGGAATATTATCATAAACTAAACATGATAAACCCTGCGTATCATTACTTCCATATTTTTGTCTAAGTCTGCCTTTCCCATTCTTAAGGCAGAAAATAATACCTTCTCCACCCCAGCAATTTTTATCTTTCTCTATGTTTTTTATTGGAATTATCTCTATTTGATCTTTCCCAAATAGCTTACTCAACATCTACATCACCACCATTCTCTCTTTATATAAATAATTCTTTAAATTCTAATTGCTCTTTCTCCTACTTGTGTCGGTATTAATTTTATTATAACATTATTAACATTTTTCATTTCGCTTCTTTAAAGCTAATTTCATCACTTTTTTATATTCTGTATTTTCATTATATAGTTTCAATATCCACATTAATTAAGATTATTTATTATGATTTCTGCTTCATCCTGAAAATTAGCATAACCATATTTATTTTTGATTTCCTCTATGTTATTTATCTTACCATCTGCTCGTTTATATATTTCATCTTTCATAATATCATAAATTAATTCATTGCTTTCTACTCTATCTTTCCAATTGATATCCAATTTATCTAAAAGTACTCCCTCTAATGAACCTACATAATAGTATAAATCTTTATCCATAAATCCATTTAAGCTAGTTCCTTTCACAAAATTTTCTAATGCTTCTTTACTAAATACATCTTTAAATCCTGCTACTTTTCCATCTACAGTGAATGGCGGCTTTACAAGATCTCCCACTAAATTAGAATACTTATATTCTATATATTGAGCACATCCTTCCAAAGTTTCAACTAGCTTTTCTTGTTTCATATCTTGAAATTTATTATAGCGATATTCTCTTACCGTAACAAAATCACTTAAAACATTTATTAATTCATCTTTCTTGCTTATTTCATTAGCTTTGTCCAAAATGGCAAACTCTAATAATAAAAGTTGATATTGCTCCTTATTTCTTTCTTCTATAAAAATAGTTGAAGTTAAGTCATTTACATTTTTCCATAAAGGTACTTGTCTATACTCATGAAACACTTCATGCATTAAAAAATATTTAAATGACTTTTCTGTATTCAGTGCTGTAGTACTCAAAGGATTATATTTTAAAAAAGTAACATGTTGAGTTCCTATATCTGAAAAAATAAAATTTGCCGGCATCCATGTCTTAAGCAAAGATGGAGATAAAAAAGATACTCTATAAATAGGTGGTAAATTCATTTCTTTAGGAACTTCTATTTTTTTAGAAAATATGGAGTTTTCTAATTTATCAACTCCAATCACATATGAATATGTATGTAATATTCCTTTATCCTTACTTACTGGAGTTAATACAAGTGGTATATTATTAAAATTATATCCTTCCTTCCATATATCCCTCGAATTATTATCATATGTCTTATAAATTTCTGAAAGCTGTTTTATCATACTCTTATCCATATCATTTAGCGAATTATATTCTGTATTAAATAACTTGTTAAATCCTATCATACCTACAATTCCTAAAGATACAATCAATAAAGTAATTCTTACTAAAATCTTCTTCTTACGTTTCACATTATCTCTCCTTATTTAATATTCCACACTACAGGTAGTACTGTAAGTTTATACTTTTTATTTATAGTACTAGTTATACTATCTTCCATAATTAATACACTTTTATTTTACACTATTAATCTTCTATATTTATAATCTAAACATTAATAAAACATTAATAAAACCTTAAATATAGTATATCTATAAGTAATAAGTAAAAACCTCGCTTATTTACGCTACGGTTCTCCATAACAGTATTAAGTGAGGTTTTCAATTTACCTTTGAATTTTTAAACTGGGTAAATTCAATCACCTAAATATCATATTCTTTTCTGTTTACATGTTTCCTTTACCTTTTATTTAATACTTTGATTAAGAAATTTCATGATTTAGTTCCAATTACTCAAAGAAAAATAAAGAAATAGTTTCCCTCATTAAGTGAAACTATTTCTTATCTAAAATAATAATATTAATTTTATAGGGATTGTTTTATAATTATGTCCTTACATAACACTCTAATAAAGTAAATATACATTACTTTACATTGATTTCATAGTATTTATACAATTCATTTATGTCCGAACTAGACAATATATCTATGCTATTTTTAATATGATTTTCTTCCCAATCCCACCATTTCATTTCAAGTAGCATATCTATCTTATCTTTATCAAATCTTTCTTTTATATGTTTTGCAGGATTTCCTCCTACAACAGTATAAGGAGCTACATTTTTTGTAATTACTGATCTAGATGCAATTATTGCACCATCACCGACTGTAATTCCTGGCATAATCATAGCTTCCGTACCAATCCATACGTCATTACCTATAATTGTATCTCCTTTGGGCTTATATGAATCTAGTAACTTATCTTTAAATGGATATACAGTTATCCAATCAGGGTTATGATTGTTATTTCCCCCCATCATAAATGTTACTCCACTAGCAATACAACAATACTTACCTATTTTTATTCTATCTAAAGTCCACCCATAATCTTCTATAGGATTATACATTTCCCTAGATTTTTCATCTCCCCATATATATCTCACACATATATCTTCAAAATCTCCACCTGCATAATATCCTGAATAATATGTGTATTCCCCAACTTCAATTAATGGATTTTTTACTGTATCCTTTAAATATTTTATTTCTGTCCAATGATTAAATGTATTATTCATCTTATCCTCCTAAGTTTAAGTTTTTGAATATCACTTAACTTAGGTCACACTGCCACATTCCTAAACTTTTTAATTCTCTTCATCATTCTAAGATACTTCCTTAAATTTTATTATTTCTTATCTTCTGAACGAATGTGTATTCATATAACAAAAGATATTACTATAATAGTATGATATATTTTGTTATAGATTTCAATAGTTGAAACAAGTCATATTTTACTGCTACACTTCCATATCCAAAACACAACCACCTGCACGCAGCTATTTTAGCTATGAAAAGTGTTGTAATGAATCCATATAATAACTACAATTAATTTTCTATTGAATTATCTACTTTGTTATATCTTCTAATTTTATATATATTAAATCTTCTGTATTAGGTAAATATTTAATTTTCACAACGTCACCCTCATAACAATTTTCAAGAATATAATCATAAATATTATCATCATTGAATATTACAAACTTATTCTTATTATTTGTTTCTATTTCTATGTATTGATAATCACTTCTATTTATCATATCAATATATTCAATAGTTGTAACCTCTTCAACATAATTTTTTGATACAACATAAGGTAGATCTGTGATTTTTGCCATTAAACTTAATGAATATGGCTGTACATAAAAATTAAGACCTACAGTAAATAATAGCATTAAGGTTAATAACATAGTCTTCAAATGTTTTTTAGATTTAATCATATAGTTGAGCAATAATAGCATGATATTAATAGTAAACGCCTTACCAAAAATATCTAGAATGAGATGGTTCCAATAACTCCTATATATATTATTCTTTAATACTATAGTTTCAATAATTGTCCATAGACGCACTGCAACAAAAAATCCAAGAATTGATAAAACATATTTGTTTTTTAATATCTTCTTCAATATATTTTTTACATGTATAAGTAAAAGTAGTAAATTTCTCATAGCATCTGAATCTCTAACTTTTAACCATATTTTATCTTTAAAACTTATTTCTTCATTAATTTCATTTGCATTAACAAATCCTTCATCTTCAACATTCATATATTTCACTTGAAGATCTTTTATTTTTTTCTTAAATATTGGTGCCAGTTTTTTCTTATCTTTCAGTAAACCATTAATTATAAGTTTTGCTTCATTTTCTTTTCCTATGTTAAAATATATCTCAGCTTTTAATAAAGTATAAAATATATCATCCTTTTCATCATGATCATCTTCTAAAAGAATTTTATTACTTTCTTCGTATAAACCTTTGAAGTTATTATAATTCATATTCAAATTCCTATAAAGTTGAGTACAGTTTTGTTTTAGTTCTTCTAGTGAACTTTGTGATTCTTCCCAAATCTTATAAAGCATAATTTCATTACTAGTAGTAATATAGTAATTTATTAAATAATAATAATATATACATTTTATAGGATTATCTAAATCCTCAATATCCAAATCCAAAGACTTCATTGTCTCTATTGTCTCTTCTGCCTTTTCTAATTGATTGCTAATATAATATCCAACATATAAATTTAAGATGGCTGATAGTTTAAATGTTTTATCCTTTATTTTACTCACAGCTTTTTGTTGCTGTTCTATGAATTTTTCATAATCATTAAATTCTCCGATTATATATATTCTTTTTCTTTCATTGCACTTATAATGTATAAATTTAAAAATCCACATTTTTCCCCCTAAGTTTTCTTTAGTTCTTTCTTTTGAATCCTTGTCTTCTGGATATTAACTTTAATATTACACCTAACTTTCCAATTATCGTAATATAAGTTATAAGCTTAACAATTTAACTATAGGAGCTTATTTTAAAAACTTTATCTTTCCCTTAAAGTCCAATCAATACTTATTTAACATTGTTATAGATTTTAAAGAATATAACAATGAAATTTCATAATGTGATTTCACGACACTCCTGTGTGTACTTAATTTCCTTAATTACTAAATGTTTATATTTTTTTTATACTTTTCTTTTTAATTATAATTATGTTATAATTACAATTAAAACACAGTTAAAAATCCATGATAAATTTCATGGATTTGATTATAGGACAAGTTGTTACAAATAAAGATGTAATTAAATCTAAATATAGGTGGTATCAGATATGGAATATTTATATATTTTTTTTATTTTCTCATTCACAGGAATCTTCTTTGATCTTTTAAGATTAATTATTATAAAGGTTTTATCTTTTGAAGCGGAAGAAGTAACAATTTTTATGGGGCCAAAATTATTCAGTACAACCATTGGAATTACTGAATTTAATCTAAAAACAATCCCCTGTGGTTCATATATAAAACTAAAGGATACATTTATTGATGAAGCCAGCAGGTTTGAAAAAATATTAATAGCATATTTACCTCAGATTCTATTGCTTATAGCAGCTTTTTATATGGTAATCAGTTCACAAAATTATATTTATACCATGTCCGGTAAATTATTAATTATAGTAAATGGATTATCATTAATTTTTTCAATTAAATCTAATAAATGTGATGTGTTTTAATGTGTTCAAGATAATTGGTTTTACCTACGATAAGATTTAAAGAAGAAACCTCCTTGTGTTTAATGAAAGCGAGAAAGCAATCATTAACAAGGAGGTTTTCTTAGGAAATTAGAGAGGAGATTATTATGGCTATTATTGGAATAGATTTAGGAACTACAAATAGTTTAGTTGCTATTTGGAAGGACGGAGAAGCGCAAATTATACCAAACGTTCTAAAAAAACATTCAACACCATCTATTGTGAGTGTGGATGAGAATAATGAAATTTTAGTTGGAGATGTGGCAAAAGAAAGACTTATTACTCATCCTGAGTCCACAGCATGCAACTTTAAAAGATTTATGGGATCATCAAAAAAATTTAATTTAGGCTCTTATACATTTACACCTGAAGAATTATCTTCATTTATTTTAAAATCATTAAAAGAAGATGCAGAAAAATATATAGGCGAAGAAGTTATTGAGGCAGTTATAAGCGTCCCTGCTTATTTTAATGACGCTCAACGTAAAGCAACTAGAAGAGCTGGTGAACTTGCAGGGCTTAAAGTTGAAAGATTAATTAGTGAGCCAACAGCAGCTGCTGTAGCTTACGGATTGCATCAGGAAAATGATGAAACACAGTTTTTAGTATTTGATTTAGGTGGAGGAACTTTTGACATATCAATACTGGAACTTTTTGAAGGTGTAATGGAAGTAAAATCTATAGCCGGGGACAATTATTTAGGCGGTGAAGACTTTAATAAACTACTGGTTGATTATTTTTTACAAGAAAATGATTTAGATTTAAAAGTATTAGATAAAAAAACACTATCAGCTCTACAAAAACAAGCTGAACTTTGCAAAAGATCATTGTCAAACCAAGAAAATGGAATTATGAGCTTAACTATAAATGAAAAGTGTTTTGAAACTGAAATTGATAGAAATAAATTTATAAAAATATGTTCAGAAATAATTTTAAAGTTACGCCATCCAGTAGAAAGAGCTCTTAGAGATGCTGACATATCACCATCAGAAATTGAAGCCATTATCTTAATTGGCGGAAGTACAAGAATGCCCCTAGTTAGATCTGTAGTTAGCAAAATGTTTAATAAATTACCCTACTCCAATATAAATCCAGACGAAGCAGTAGCATTAGGTGCAGCAATACAAGCAGCTCTAAAATCAAGAAATTCAGATTTAAAAGAACTGGTATTAACAGATGTATGTCCATATACTTTAGGAGTGGAAATAGTAAATGATTTAGGTGATGGTAATTATGAACCAGGATATTTCCTACCTATAATTGAAAGAAATTCTCCCATACCAATAAGCAAAGTTGAACAATTGGTAACTATTAGAGACAATCAAACTCGCATGGCAATCAATGTGTACCAAGGTGAAAGCAGGCGAGTTGAGAATAACATAAAGCTTGGTCAATTAGAAATTTCAGTGCCTCGTGGGAAAGCAGCTGAACAAGCAGTAGCCCTTAGATATACATATGATATAAATGGATTATTGGAAGTAGAAACTACTTTGGTAACTACGGGAGAAAAGAAATCCTTAATAATTCAAAACTCTGAGAATTCAATCTCTGAAGAAGAAATAAAACAGCGTATGCTAGAACTTAGTGATATAAAAATTCATCCAAGAGATAAAACTGAAAATAGACTGCTCTTGGCTAGAGGGGAAAGATTATATGAAGAATCCCTTGGGGATAAGCGAGAATACATAGCAGCATTGCTAGATTCCTTTGAAAAAATTTTATTAACTCAAGATCCTAGACTTATAGAAAAAAATGCAAAGTTATTTGCTGAAAGATTAGATGAATTGGAGAAGTATTATTAATTATGAAGTGGTGGGAAATTTTAGGAATATCCTATGATAGTGATTTAAAAGCCATAAAAAAAGCCTATGCAAAATTATTAAAAATATATAATCCTGAAGAAGACCCTGAAGGCTATCAAAGACTTAGGGAAGCATATGATAAAGCTATAAAAGATGTTAAGAATAATAATAAACAACAAAATTTACATATTGACTTAGTTGAAAATATTAGTAATGACTTAGATACAGATGAATCGAATACGGATGATTGGAACATAGATGAAACCATAGTTAAAAAGCAATACCAAAATATTGATAATAATTATGAAGAACAGCACACCAATAATATTAATGGAAAAATAGAAGAATTTTTAGATAAACTAAATGAAATTTATAGTGATAATTCTTTAAAGAAAAATACTGAGGCCTGGGAAGAATTATTAAACATGGATGTGGTTTGGAATGTCTATACAGCTCCTATTATAGAAGATTGTATGTTTGAATTTTTAGTAAGCCACAAAGATTTGCCTCTAAATATATGGTATATATTAGATTATAATTTTAATTGGACTAAAAAAGAAGGATCTTTATATAAAAAATATAATGGAGACATTGTTGAAGAAGTTTTTAAGGTTTTACAAAATATTAGTCAGTTTAAATATGAATATATACACGAAATGGACCCAAATTCTATTGAAAAATATTTATCATTACGGCATCAAGGTTATGAAGCATTAAAAATTAGGGATTACTACGAAGCACGAGAGTGTTTATTTTTAGCTTATGGGATATTTACTCATGATGGAGAATTATTAAAATTAATAGGTGAGTTCTATTATAAAACTGGAGATTTAGATAAATCCTTAGAATTTTATAAATTATCTTTTGAAATAAATAAATCGGACTTAGACGTTGCTTTATGGATTGGAAGTATTTTAGGAAGAAAGAACTTCTATGTAGAAGCTTTGCCATATTTTGAAATATGCTTATCCGTCAATAGTAACGATTTAGTAGCATTAAATAGTATAGCATACTGCTATTACTTTACTGGTAATTTAATAAAAGCAAAGTATTATTTTGAAAGAGTATTAGAACTTCAACCTAAAAATAAAAGAATAAAAAAATGCATAATGACTATAGAAGCAGAACTAGAAGGAAAGAATGTTAAACCTTTAAAATTAAAAAAACGTAACCCTCATAAAAAAAAGATTGTTAAAAAGAAAAATAAAAAACAAAAAACAAAATCTTCTATGAAAAAAGCAAGAATTAGAGTAATTATAATTTTTGCAATACTAGCAATTTTATCCTATACATTAAGTTTTATATTTAATAAGCCAGTTGATGATAATGCTACTGAAGAAGCTATAGAATACCAAGATAAAACTGATGGCCGAGATGAAATAATTTATGATGAAGATGAGACAGTTTTTAAAAACATAAAAACTAGAGATGATTTGCGCAGCGTAGACGAGTACATTAATTTGCGAATATATTTAGATAAAGTAATACCAACGAATTATTTCAAACTATCAGAAGAATTTAAAGGTAAGACTATAGTATCACAAACAGAAATTAAAGATAATAATCTACGAGATAAGATTGAAAGCCAACTATTTGTAGGAATTTTTGGCGATGGCGCTACATTATTTACAGATAAAAATTACAAAAAAGATACTGTAGATAAAAATGCTAAATATAAAATAGAAGGCGCTATGTGTAGAATTGATAAAGAGATTTCAGAAGATATTAAAACAAAATTTGAAACTCATAATGAAAGTGGCAAAACCTGGACAAATCAAATGTATATAGATTGCTCACCAAAAGAAGTTGAACGGTTACGAGAATATAATGAATCTTTTGAGGTACGTAATGGGAGAAAGCTTAAAGTTTCAAAGACATTAAAAGAATTTAAAGAAAGTAATTATGGCGCATTGCATTCTATATATGTAAAAAATATTATACCTCTTAATCTTTATGTCAACGTTGATGAAAATGGTAAATTTGATTTTCGTGCAAAAGAAGAACTAAATGGACAAAGCTTCAATAACAAAATATACATTCAAGCATTTGTGGGTGAAATTGATGGGAAAAATGTGATGTTTATAGATAAAGATTTTTCAATGAATAATGTAGATAGTAATAGAGGATATAACATTGAGGGTTACAAGTACAAATTTACAACAAAAGAACCCATAAAGGCACCAACTGAGAAAGGTCAAAATGTTAATTCAGTGGAGATTGATCCTAGCTTTCTACGTAATTCAAACATTAAAATTGGTCGTTAGCATATAAAAGGCAACCAAGAGGCTTGTACAATCAATAAATGCAAATAAATTATAGAAAAAACAGAGGCTTTTTCAGTCTCTGTTTTTACGTTATTTATTATATTAATATTATTGATTTTATAAGTAATTATGCTATACTAGTCTAAATTACTTATTATACCAACAAATATTTTTTCTCTATATATAATTTATTTTTTCTATAAAAAGGAGTGTATTAATATGGTGGGAGTAGAAATTGATATGGTGGTATCAGACAGCTTAAAAGCTTTAGAACTATATAAAAATATATTTGAAATTGAGCCTATAGAAGTCACCAATTTTCCTAAAGGTGAAAATGAAGTTGTTTTTACTCTATACGGTGTCCGTTTTCATATGTTAGATGAAAATCCAGAATTTGCACTGAAAGCTCCAACTCAAGATGATCCTAAGCCAATTTGGTTTAACATTCTTGTACCTAATATTAAGGAGACCTATTCAAAAGCAATAAATGCAGGTTGTACCGAAATACAACCATTAACAGAACTACCTGACTATGGTGTAGCAAATGCTATATTTTCTGATGAATTTGGTTATCAGTGGATGATACATCAAATATACAAAGAAGTTAGTTTTGAAGAGCGTGTACAAATTGGGGAAGATCAAAGAGACAGTAAATAATTGTCTGTAAATCTAAACATATGACAAACTTCTATGATAAGATAAAATCATAGATATTAATAAAGAAAAATAGCAAACTTAAAAATAAAGTTTGCTATTTTCTTTTTATTGAAAGCAGAACAAAGTTTTTCTTCTGCTTGGTCCTCTTCTAATTCTAGAATGGCTTTGATTTCATCTAGAGAAAAATTGTAAGACTTCAAACGGTTTATAAAAATCATCTTTTTTAACTGCCCAATGGAATAATACCTATAACCGGTTTTGGCATTAATCTCATCAGGATTAACTAATCCAATTTCCTCATAATATCTCAGTGTTTTTGTAGATACTTCACATATCTTCGAGAATTCTCCAATAGATAACAAGAGATCATCTCCATTCTTCATATTCTGATATCAGCTGAATGCTTTAAATATAGATATCTTATTCACTTTTACTATACACCTTTCCCTGAGGATAAAGTCAACTGCAAAATAAAAAGCACCACTCTATGAAAGAATAGTGCTTAATCAATTCTATTTTTGTTCTTTAGGTTTAAATTTCATTTCTAGTCCCATGCGTGAATCTAAAGTTATATTTAAATCTCCAATTTCTTCTTCTTTAGTTGTAACTATATTACCTGTAAAGCATTTATCAAAAAATTCTTCAAATGTTTTTGTTTCTACATTTGGTTCACATACATCAAATACAGCATTTGCATGCTTTTTAAAATTCTTAATGTCACCTTTGCTAAAGGTAGTCACTGTATATCCCTCTTTATCTTCTTCTGTTCCACCTTGGAATTCAATTGAGACTTCCGTAAGCTTACCATTTTCCTCATTAGATTTAGCACTAATCATGCATCCATCTAGTGATTCTATGTAAAAATACACATCATCTTTTTTTTCTGAATTTGCCTTTACCGCTCCTGAACTTTTAGTCTCTAATTTCTTGCCTTTGAATTCTTCAATTTTTCTATTATCTCCAATTCTATCGTTGAAATAATTCTTAAATTCTTCACCAGTAAATGTATAGCTTTGTCCATCTACTCTGCTTGCTGTAGGCTCTTTTTCTTTTCCTTTTGCTCCACAACCAACTAATAAACCTATAGCCAAGCAACTAATAATACAAATTTTTAACTTCTTTTTCATTTTATTTTGTCCCCCAATTCTGTACATTAATAGCATTTACCTAAATATATCCAAATTTATGGCATAACTATTTAATTATAGCATATAATGTATTTCATTTCAAATTAAGCCATTATAGTAACATAAATTATTGACGTATTTGCTGCTTATAAAACTAGCCTTAGCTATTAATTTTTCTTAGCTAAGGCTAGTTTTCTTCTTTATTAAAATTCAACTATTCTTGAGAACCGGATATAATAAAATTTTCTTGATTAAAGAAAAGATAGCTGTTCATTATCAGATTGATTTAATTTATCCTTCATTGGCTTTGAATAACTACCAGAAAGATTGTATTTGCCTTTTAATTCATTAACCATCTTGTACAGATTATCCTTATATTCCTTGCTGGCACCACCGGTTTTATATAGGGTTTGCAACGGTTCATACAAATGTGGAAAATCCTTTTCTATAAAATCAAAGAATACAGAACGAGTCTTTCCTCTTAGATAGAGTACTCCAGGTAGGACATAACTAACCCTAGAATCAGCAGCATTAGAATATAAAGCATCAACATTATCTCTTCCATCTGTTATATATGGAATGATTGGCATAAAGTGAAGTCCAGTGGATGCATTTGTCTTTGAGAATTCCTTTAACATAGCAAATCTTTTAAGAGAATCTACACCATTTGGCTCTATTTTTCTACGAATATTTTCATCCATACAAGTAATGGTCGCTGCAACATTAACATAGGTAATGGAACTGAGTTCTGCAATCAAATCATAATCTCGCAAAATCAAATCTGACTTTGTTGAAATGATACAAGGTGTTTTGTACTTTATCATTAACCGTAGAATATCTGGCATTATTTTATACTTTTCTTCTATTGGCTGATAGCTGTCGGTTACGCCACCAATATTGACAACTTCCCTTTTCCATGTAGGGCTGCTAAGTTGTTCTTCCAACCGTTCAACAATATTGGTTTTAACATATATATCCTCAAAATATTCTTCAGTACCTATGTATTGATGTGAGTACATTGCATAACAGTATTTACAGCCATGCTCACAACCTCGGTATATATTCAAATCCCATGCAAAAGGAATTTTTCTTTTAAGTTTATTACAAGCCACAGTACAGGTCATTTCTTTATAATTAGCCATTCTTTCACCTCTTTAAATCATGGATTATATAAACATCCACTCTGATAACAAATACACAATTTTAACAGTTCATATGTAACTTGGTGCAATACAGCTCAGTCATATTTCACTTTTTATATTTACTTTATCCGATGACTACCATCCGTAATACTCCCATCTTCTATAAGTGAGTGATAACGGATGCTACGTCCCTGGATAAGTTCTTCTAAACTTCAGTTGGAGTAAGTATTCCTTTTAAGCAAACTCCATCTGAAGCTAAGAATCACTTGATAACCTTTTAAATAAAAAAACCTCTCTTTTGATGAAGTAAATTGAGAGGTACAATCTTATTTTTATAGTTATCCTATTACCCTAATAGATTTAACTTATATATTTCTTCAACCACTGTCTGAAAAATTGTAGTTGCTCTTCAGTGTGGAAATAGTGTTCTCCATTCTCCATTACTTCCAAATCACACTTAAAGCCTTTTGTAAACTTAGATACCACATCAAACTCACATAAGTTATCATTTGAACCATAGAGAATTGAAGTTTTACTATCCCATTGATCAATAGGATGTTCTTTCACATAACAGTAATAATCCCAGTAAAGCGTCTGTCCCATAGGTGTTGGAATTTCCTTTTCTTCTTTTAACCTATTCTCACTTACATTACACCAGGTCATCATATTATTTATTATACGTTCCATATTAACCACAGGAGAGAGAAATAAACACTGTTTCAATGAATAATTTTTATACGCGAGTAGGCTAAAATATGCTCCCATACTACAGGCAAATATACTTATATTATTTGATATTGATTGTGCATAACCCATAATAATATTAAGGTCTCCAATGCAGTTTTGAACTTTGCAAGGATAGTTCTCCCCCTTACGGTCACCATGTTCAGGCAAATCGAAGCTAAGTACTTGATAACCTCTGGTTGTTGCCTCTTCTGCAAATACCACAATTGAGTCATCTTCTTTATTTGACATATTACCATGCACCACTATAAATAATTTATCTGATTTGTTCCCCCACAAAATTGCAGGGATATTCTCTATATTTAAGTTTTGCTTTATCATCATAATTCCCCCTTTATCCGATGACTACCATCCGTAATACTCCCATCGCACTCTGTGAAAGCGATTCACGTAAAATCAAAGATTTTGGTTCTCTGCTTTTCTACAAGTGGGAGATATTAGAACTCTTGAGCTTTAGCGATTTAGAGTTCTTATGCTGTGCATAACGGATGTTACGTCCCTGGATAAGTTCTTCTAATAAAATTATAACACTATATTTCCTAATTTATCTAGTTTATAAATGATTCTGTAACAAGATTATCCATTGCAGTACCAAGGGCGGTTTTTTGCCAATAAAAAAGATAGAATATTTGCATACCCTAACTTGATGCCCATGACAAATCATCTAATGGATTCGACACAATATAGAGCCGCCTATTTTGCCAGTTGTAAATCTGCATCAGCTCCTTCTCCGGTTAAGCTTGAGACAACATAGTACCTATATATCTTATCATCTTTTTTATAACTAATTAATAAGTTTGAAAATGTTTCTGGTATATAGGCCTTTATCTTTAACGACATACTAGTATCAAAACTTTTTTTACTATATAAATCCTCGTTTACTTCACACTTGACTCCATCATATGAAATACTTTGGATTTTAAAATCTGTTAGAACACTATCTGTTGTCAAAATAAATATTGCTGTAGGAGATTCTGATAATACTAACTCCTCATTACTTGTGTATTTACTTAAATTGACTACAGATACATCATCTAACTTTAAGCCAGCCTTTTTATCTACAGGTGTTTTTATATACTGTGTATCTTTTTCTTCGGTGGTACCCTCTTTGCTTTCAGTAGTTATTTTTTGTTCGGTGTTACTAACTTTATTTTCTGTAGTTGATTTTTGATCAGATAATGAAGTTTCTTTTCCACATGCTGTTAACAATATGTTCACCATTAAAAATAATGCTAAAATTTTTCTTTTCATTATACCTATCCCTCTCTTTCTACATTATAATTAATATAGAGGTAATTGCCCAAGTTCATTTGGGGGCTTAAGAATTATTATACCAAATAATGCTAAAAATAAAAAATTCATCCCCTCCTTTTCAATCTACATATTGAAAAATGCAAAGTCAAGATTAGATAGATTATTACTCCATGGGAGCTCTATCCTATATGACTTTGCACGTAGTTAAATTTTAGTTTATATTATTTAATTTTACTATATAAAATAAAGCTTCTGATTTACTGATTTTTGTTTAATTGTGAATTAAGGTATTATGATTACAACAAAGGCCGCAACTACAACGTGTATCACCAAATTTCAAGTCGTAAACTTCTGAAAGTTCTACATTAACTTTAATAACCTTTTCCGCGAAATCTGATCGTTCCTTTGGTACTTCTGAAAGATTATCCGCCTTAGCTTGTGTATTTATAATTGCGCCAATTGGAACATATCTATTTGCAGCTATCCTAATTCCTCCTGTTACAATTGCTCCAGTATCAATATAGCAATTGTCCTCTACTATAGCGTTAAATACAATTGAATTAAACCCAACAAATGTATTGTTTCCTACAACGGCTGGTCCATGAATTAATGCTCCATGAGCTATACTTACTTTATTGCCAATGTATATTGAATACCCTACACCATTTACAGAGCATTTAGCATCTTTTAGCCCATGAAATATTACTCCATCTTGTATATTTGAATTATAACCTATATAAAATGGTGTTCCCTCATCTGCTCTTAGCACTACATTAGCACCTAAAAATACATTCTTTTCTATTGTTACATCACCTATTACACTTGAAAATGGTCCTATAAATGCACTTTCACTTATTTGAGGATATCTACTTATAGGATTAAATGAAGTAGCTGGATTTTCTCCAATAAAGTAAGCATATAAATTAGTTGGCCCTATTGGCTTATAACCTTTTTTTATACTATTATACATTGTAATTTTCTCCTTAAATTAATATTACATTATATTAAATTTAATATTAATTTGTTAATCATTTCTATCAATATAAAAATCCGCAATAACACCTTATTTTAATTATGGTAGATTTTACTATAAAACTTGCTGACTTTTTAAATTTACATTTAAAAGGTTTAACGCAGTTTCTATTTTTTCACCTTAGTTAATGTATATTTTTATTAAACTACGAGGACAATAGTTTTAGTTATATATCTAGGGAGTTGATATTAATGACAGTAGCATCAAATATAAAACAAACATTAGCTAGTTTAAAAGGCGTTGAAAGCACCTTGAGGATTTATTCAGTTCAAAGCAGAAATGAAGAAGAAAAAAAGGTATATAAAAAAGAATTGCAAACAGTGGAATCAGTTATAAAGGATATAGAAGACAGATTAAAAACTTTAGAATTTGAAGAGCCACAATATAAAGGGAAGTAGAGGTGGAGTAATATGCAAAGCTTCTTCGTGGTATTGTTAAGAGTTATAATTTTATATTTTTTAACTTTAGTAATAATTAGGTTCATGGGCAGAACTACTTTATGGAAGACCACAGCATTTAAATTTATAAGCTACATGGTGATTGCCATCATGGTTTCATTAATATCCTTAGGTCTAATACCAAATATGGCTTTTGGCTTTGTGGCTTTAGGTGTTTGGTTTTTATTTACTATAGCTTTGGATTATCTAGCTATAAAAAGCAAGTGGATTCATGATGTTATAAATGGAAGGGAAATTGTATTAATAAAAGACGGAAAAGTCATGGAGGAAAACCTACAGGAAGTTAGATATACAGGGGAAGAGCTATTAAGAGAACTAAGGTCTAAGAATGCTTTTAACTTGTCTGATGTGGAATTTGCACTTATGGAAGACACAGGAGAGATAAATGTCTTGTTAAAGTCAGAGAAGAAACCTATTACTCCAAAGGATTTAAATAGAGAGGTGGCCCCAATATCTGAACCTCAAACAGTGATACTAGATGGAACTGTGCTGGATGAATCCTTAACAAGTATAGGACTTAATAGAGAGTGGTTAAATACTCAATTATCTAACTCAGGAGTGTCTATAGACAATGTGTTTATTGGTCAGGTAGATTCTTCAGGGGATTTATACATAGATTTATTTGATGATTTAATAGAGGTTCAAAAGGTTCAAGTTAAAGAACTGCTTTATGCCACTATTTCAAAGATACACGCAGACCTTCTTAGCTTTTCCTTAGAAACCGAAGATTCAAAAGCTAAGAAGATGTACTCAGATAATGCTAATAAAATTAAGAAAGTAATAGATAAACTAGAACCATACCTACTAAGGTAGAAGGAGGTAAATTTATGTCAGATAAGAAAAAGAAAAAACTAACGCCTACACAGCAAGAATATCAAGACTTTGCTAAGGATAGAGAACCTAAAAGGCCAGTTTTTAAAAATTGTTTAAGAGCTTTTCTGGTGGGAGGGCTTATATGCTTATTTGGCCAGATTTTACAATGGGTTTTTATAAAGTACTTTGGATTTGATGAAAAAACTGTGGGAAATCCTACATCAGCAATTTTAATAATAATTTCTGTTTTACTAACAGGCTTTGGAGTATATGACCATATTGCTCAATGGTCTGGAGCTGGTACTGCTGTTCCTGTTACTGGCTTTGCCAACACTATAGCCTCAGCAGCTATAGAACATAAAACAGAAGGCTATGTACTTGGTGTAGGAGGTAATATGTTTAAATTGTCAGGATCAGTAATTGCTTTTGGAGTTTTCTCAGCTTTTGTTGTGGCTATAGTAAAAATAACTATTAAGTGGTTAGGTGGGATGTAAATGCTTAAAGGTCATCAAACATGGGTTTTCGAATCAAAGCCAGTGATAATTGCCTCGGCTGCCGTGGGATGCGCCTTTGAAGCTCAGGGAGCCATAGCAGAGGATTTTGACTGTCTTCATGAAGACATATGGTTAGGGCAAGAAAGCTTTGAAAAGGCAGAAAAAAAGTTATTAGAAGAAGCTTGCGAAACAGCCATTAATAAGGGAAAGATGAAAAAAGAAGATGTTCAATTTTTTATAAGTGGCGATTTGATGAACCAAATTATATCCAGTAGCTTTGCGGCTCGTACATTAGGCATACCTTTCTTAGGAGTTTTTGGCGCTTGCTCGAGTTCTATGGAAGGTCTTGCCTTAGCATCCTTATTGGTGGATAGTAAGGCTGCGGAGTACATAGTAACAGGAGCCTCTAGCCATAATGTAGCAGCAGAAAAGCAATTTAGATATCCTACAGAATATGGTGGGCAAAAGCCTCCTACAGCTCAATGGACAGTAACAGGAGCAGGAGCAGCTTTAGTAGCTCAAAACGGAAAGGGACCTAGGGTAACCTCAGCTACCATTGGAAGAGTGGTGGATATGGGAATTTCAGACCCATTTAACATGGGGTCAGCTATGGCTCCTGCTGCTGTGGATACCATAGAAGCACATTTTAGAGATTTAGGAATAAATCCTTCTTACTACGATTTAATTGCCACAGGAGATTTGGGAAGTGTTGGACATAAAATTGCAGGGGATTTATTAGCTAAGCATGGATTAGAAATACCAAGAGAAATATTTACTGATTGCGGTTTATTGATATATAAGAAGGATCAGCCAGTAATGGCTGGCGGAAGCGGATGTGCCTGCTCTGCTACCGTTACCTACGGCCACTTTCTTAACCGTATGAGAAAAGGAGAATTAAAAAGAATATTGGTAGTTGCTACAGGGGCATTGCTATCTCCCTTATCCTATCAGCAAAAGGAAAGCATTCCTTGTATTGCTCATGCAGTATCTATTGAGATATAAAAGAGGTGTATAAAATTGTCAATTTTTATTTGGTCTTTTATAATAGGTGGAGCTATATGTGTAATAGGACAGATCATGATGGATGTTTTTAAGCTTACACCTGCTCATACTATGAGTACATTAGTGGTAGTTGGAGCCATACTGGGAGGATTAGGCTGGTATGACCCGCTAGTAAAATTTGCTGGAGCTGGAGCATCTGTACCAATAAGCAGCTTTGGAAATTCTTTGGTGAAAGGTGCTTTAATGGAAGCTGAAGAAACAGGTATTATTGGAGTGCTTACCGGTATATTTGAGATAACTAGTTCTGGAATATCCGCAGCTATAATTTTTGGATTTTTAGCATCAATAGTATTTAAACCTAAAGGTTAGTATATAATATCCTTGAAAGGAGGTGAAGATTATGACAGTAGGATCACAAATGCAGCAGGCTATAGCTGGAGTTCAATCAGCAGCAGCTACAATGAAAACTTTTGCACTAGAAACAGACGATAAAGACGCTAAAAAAGACTTCCAACAATTATCCAAAACTTTTGAAGATGCCTTAAGAGTTTTAGAAGGAAGACAAAAGTACATTGAACGTCAAGAACCACAATACAAACAGCAATAGAAGTTTTTGGACTTATGCTTATAATAACGTAGAAAAGAGGAGATAAAGAAATTTAAATCTTCTCTTTTCATTTTAAGCAAAAAACTAATTTTTTATTAGAATAAGGGCTTCATCATCATAAAGCCTGTAGCCTGCCTCTGTGATTTCACTTGGTTTTAATAATCCTATTTCATCGTAGTAAGGATTATAAAAATACTCTTACCCATATTGCTAAGGTAAGAGTATTCAATACTATAATATATATTTATATATCTTTTCTAATTTTTAATTTAAAATCTTCACATGTATATTATTCGTTAGACTTTAATGCATCAATCATGTTAATATTCTTTAACTTAATATGCATCATAATCATAACTATTATCGAGAACAGTATAGTTATCAAGGCAGAGAATATATAACTATCTATGAAAATATTAGGATACATCATCATAGTATCAGTTTCTGCCGTGCTAATTATAAAAGCATGTAATATCTTTCCTAGAAATGAACCTGTAAGTACTCCTAATAATGTTAATATTACACTCTCCCTTAAAATATACATAGTAACTTCATTATCAAAAAATCCAAGTACTTTTATAGTGGATAATTCTCTTATACGTTCTGATACATTTATATTATTTAAATTGTATAAAACTACAAAAGCAAGACATCCTGCAGCCAATATTATTACTAACATAACTATGTTCATATTAGCAGCTGACTCTTCAATGGATTTTTGTATTTTTGATGTTGATGTAACATTTATCACATTATCACACTCCAAAAGCTTTGAAGAAATTTCATCAACATCATATTTATTTTTATCAAAATCCAAAAGTTGAGTATTGTATCCAACTTTTGAATCAAATATTTTTTCATAATACGATGGTGACATATACATATGGTGCATAATATAATTTTCAACTATTTTATCCACTTTCACATCATAGGAATTATTCTCTTCATCTTTCATAGTTATTGTATCTCCAACAGATGCTCCTAAAAGTCTGGCTAACTTTTCATTAATAATAACACCATCGTCTGATATTTCATATTTTTCACCTGACACCCTATCATTTAATAGTATGAACTGATCTATCTTCTCTATATCTTGTGGTACATACAGAGTAACTGTTTGTTTATTCATATTCTCTTTACTAAATGTTACTGATTCTTGATGTATATTTAAATTATTCTCATATCCAGTTATTTGATTTAAAATATCTTCATACTCTTTATAACCTTCTTCAGTAGAATCTTCATCGAATACTACCATCGCTTCATATTTCCACAACTTGCTAAATTGCTTTTCTATAATACTTATATTTGAATATTTAAGTCCAAATCCCGTAACGAGTATGGCCATACAACCAGCAATCCCTAGTACTGTCATTATCATACGTTGCTTATATCTAAAAATATTTCTTAATGTGACCTTATGGTTGAAATTAAGTCTTTTCCATAGTAGTGTAATTTCCTCTAAGAATATCTTCTTACCTAGTTTTGGAGCTTTTGCTTTCATCAGATTAGCTGGTTTACTTTTCAATTCAACCCTTATAACAAATAAAGCTGCTCCAACTGTACATAATATTGATATTACCATAGATTGAATGATATAAGATGGATAATACTGTATAATTAGTTTTGGTAAACTGTATAAACTTCCATAGGCATTACTGATTATAACTGGGAGAAAACTACATCCAATTAATATTCCTAATGTACACCCAGAAATACTTGCTAGTGCAGCATATATTATAAACTTCCAAGATATTTGTAAATCATCGTATCCTAAAGCTTTTAAAGTACCTATTTCTAATCGATTTTCCTCTACCATTCTTGTCATTGTTGTTAAGCAAATTAATACTGATAATAAAAAGAAAAACACTGGGAACACTGAAGCAATATTATCTAAAGCATTAATTGAATCTTTATATCCTGAATATCCTGGATTATCATTTCTATCAAAGAAGTAGTACTTATTTTTATCTAAATTATTAAGATTTTCTTTTTCTTCCTTTTCAACTTCTTCTCTAGCATCTAATAGTTTTTGTTTATTTTTATTTATTTCTTTTTCACCTTCTATTAGTTTTTCCTCTGATTCATTTAATTCTTTTATTGCTTTATCAAGTTCTTCTTCCCCTTGTATTTTGCCTTCTTCAAGTTCTTTTGCCCCTTTTAAAAGTTCAATATTTGCATTATCTAATTGCTTTTGAGCCTCTTCAAGCTGAGTTTTACTATTATTAAATATCTCTAACTGTTCCTCATATTTGGATTTACCTTGTTGGTATTCAGTAATTCCTGCTACTAATAATTGTAAATTAGACATATTATCATTTACAGTTTTGGCCATGACATCTAATGATTTATATATGTTAATAGCAATATCTAAATTTTTAGGATTTCTTTCTAGTTCATCAATTAGTCCAGCCATATCACTTAAACCTAAATTAGATATAACACTTTTCCAATACTGTATCTTTTCAGAAGGTATTGCTTCACCCTCTTTGGTATTTTTAACTGTATCCTTTATATCACTAGAGAGTACATTGATTGAATTAAATAACTTTCTAAGATTTTCTATTTTATATTCTAATTCACTTACACTCTTTTTAGGATCGATTCCTTGATTTAAAAATTCTTTATTGGCTTTATCAAGCTCACCCTTTGCTTTATCAAGTTGTTTTTTTCCTTCTTCAAATTTTTCTTTTTCTTTATTAAGTTCTGCTTGACCTATTTCTAATTTTTTTTGACCCGATGAAAGATCCGCTTCACCGTTTTTAATCTTTTGTTGAAATTCTATTAATCCTTGATTGTATTGCTTTTTTCCTTCTTTAATTTTTTCTTTTCCATCTTCTATTTCTCTTTGTGACTTTAGAAGTTTTATTTCATTATCTTCTATTTCTTTATAGGCTTTATCAAATTCTTTTTCTACTTCTGTCTTTATTTCTTCAACTCTATCTATTGTTCTATTTGAATATAAGCTTTCAAGATATTGGGTATTTTTCTCCATTCTATCTTTATATTCATCACTATACGAATCGAGACCTTGTACATTTTTAAATCTTACATAGATTTCGGTATATACATCCATTGATATATCTGAGCTATTTAATACTGCAAAGTAATCAATAGTACCTTTACCAACAGAAGTTGTACCTCTTGATTCTTTTTCAATATACATTGGACTTCTTACAATACCAACGATTTCAAATTTGGTCTTATTAAAAGACTTCATTGTGTCTTTGTCAGTATTAATTACATATTCGTCTCCAATCTTCATATTCTTATTTAATTTTAAAGCTTGTTCATCTAGGGCTATTTCTCCACTTTTTTCAGGTAATCTGCCTTCCATAACAATAAAGTTATTTATGTTATTTTTATTATCATACTCCATGAATCTTACTACATTACTCATATTGGCAAGGTTTGCATCTATACTACGTGTGCCATAAAAATCTAATATTTCGTCATTGTTTCTAAGTACCTCTATATCTTTATCATTTAGTCCAAGACTTGATACAATCTTACTATCCATAAGATTATAGGTACTATATAGATTATTTATAGTTTTATTCATATCCGGTCCTGCTGATTTTATGCCAGAATAAAAAGCCACTCCTAAAAATATAATTATTAATATTGAAATAAATCGTGCTTTTGATGATAAAATTTCCCTTGCTATTGATTTCTTATATGCTTTAATCTGCATCTCAAGTCCACCCCTACCATTCAATCTCTTCAACTGTAATAGGATTATCATTAATCTCAATGTTTCTAACCTTTGCGTCATTGATTCTAATAACCCTATCAGCCATTGGTGCGATTGCTGAGTTATGAGTTATGACTATAACTGTGGTCCCCATTTCTCTACAAGTATCTTGTAGGGTTTTCAAAACTTGTTTTCCTGTATTATAGTCAAGAGCGCCAGTTGGCTCATCACAAAGCAATAACTTAGGATTTTTTGCAATTGCCCTTGCAATAGAAACCCTTTGTTGCTCTCCTCCTGATAATTGAGCTGGGAAATTATCTTTTCTATGTTTAAGTCCTACTAATTCAAGGGTTTTGTCTACATCTAATGCATTGTTGCAAATCTGTGTAGCAAGTTCTACATTTTCTTTAGTTGTTAGATTTTGTACTAAGTTATAAAATTGAAACACAAATCCCACATCGTCTCTTCTATATTTAGTAAGCTGCTTATTATTAAATTTAGATATGTCAGTATTATCGATTACTATTTTTCCTTCATCACAACTATCCATTCCTCCAAGAATATTAAGTATAGTTGATTTTCCAGCACCACTGGGACCTAATATAACAACAAATTCTCCTTTTTCAACAGAAAATGTAATTCCGTTGTTTGCCACAACCATGTTTTCTCCAATCTTATATTCTTTGTATACATTAAGAATATTTATATACGACATCTTATACCTCCATTTATTCTCCTTTAAATCTATATACTCAGAGTCATTAAATAGACACATTGTTCACTTTATAGTACAATAAACAGTATAAGTTAATAACCACCCATAAACAATAATCACATAATTTCTTAACGTTATTAAATAGACATAAAAATTAAATCTGTTTATTAAATACCATGTAATAAACAGATTATTTTAAGGAGAATATATATGGCAGGTATTAAAGGAAACCGTAGAGTTTTATATACTAAGAAAACCATTAAAGATAGTTTAATTAAACTACTTGAGACTAAAGAAATCCATCAGATTACTGTTACTGATATATGTAAAAATGCAGATATTAATAGAGGAACTTTTTATGCTCATTATAAAGATGCCTTTGATTTACTTCAGTCTATGGAAGATGAACTATTTAATAAAATTCTTGATTATATTGATGAGACTCCAGTAGAAGAGTATAGTGACTCCCTATTACTTAAAGTTATTGAGTTGATTTCAGAAAATAAAGATTTATGTAAGGTCCTACTTTGTAAGCAAAGAGATAATAAAATTCTAGATCGATTAATCTATGTTGCTAGTAAAACAGATATTGAACAAATATATAGTAATTCAAATGAATTTACTAAAGCTCATTTGAATTACTATATAAGGTATGTTGTAGGTGGTTGTATTTCAATCATTCAAGCTTGGTTGGAAAATGATTTGCCTGAACCCCCTAGTGAACTTGTTAAAATAATTAACACCGTAAATAAATTAAATACTGAGTATTACAAATAATTTTTTAAATCCTATACTTACCTACTTTTCTTTGTGCTATTAATTATTAAAGTTTTTTCCATAACAAAATTCGTTAATATTTGTCCCTTTCTTTCAACTGCTTGTTCATTTACCACTTTATATCCTTGTTTTTGAAAGAAAGGTCTTGCAGTTATAGAAGCGTAAGTTTTTATAATTTCAACCCTATTTTTTTGTGCATATTTCTCTATTTCATTTACAAGTATAGTTGCTACTCCAACTCCTTGATAATCTTTATGAACAAATAATCTATCAAAATATCCCTCTGTATCTAAATCTCCAAATCCAACGATAATGCCATCTTCTTCAATTACAACAGAATAATGTTCTAAAAGAGACTTATTCCATTGAGAACTATCAATATCTTTAGGTGCCCATACATCAAGTTGTGCTTCATTATAATCTTTTGCATTAACTGAATGAACTGTGTTGTAAAACAATTCAATAATTTCCTTACAATCTTCTGATCGATACATTCTTGTATTCATTTCGAATCCCTCCAATGTTCTACAACTTAGATTTCCCCATATACAATATAAATACTATTATTTCAATCTCAACTTTTAATTATATATTTTTATAAAAAATAACAGTTTGTTGAAAAGCCCCCTGTTTAAAAACGAGGGTACTGAAAACTTAAACTTTTTCAATACCCTCATATTTTCATATCTTACTTCTTAGGCTAGGCCTAATATCTTAATTAAGTCCTATTTTTTCTTTACTGGAATCCAAACTTCGCTATAGTAATTTTTATCTAAAATCCCCTTTTCATACTCACTTGGATCACTATACATTTCTATATTATAACCTGCAGCAATCTCATAATCTCTACAGTTTGGTAACCACTCTGAAAATATTTTCTTATTAGTTTCTTGAATTGATACTGAGCCTGGTCCATAACAAGGGAAAACAGCCCAAGTAAACTTAGGAATTGTTTTAACTATATATCCTTCCATACCTTCTTTCTCTTTAGAATAATCATCTGCAATAAGGTACTCAAATTCATTACCACCCATTTCCTCATCAACGTTAATACCATACATTCCGCATATATCCTTTAACTTTCCTTGTGAAATATGCTCATTCCAGAATGAAGGTACCTCCATAAATGCTGAATCATATTTAAATTTCTTAGATGCTCCTACAACCTTAAATGCATCCTTCTCAACTATTTTATAATCCATAATATATCCACCTTCCAATGAAAATTTGATTTTAAGGGCAACAAAGGATTTTATCATTGCACCCTCTTTACGAACCGCATATGGTGTAACTCCATGAAATCTTGTAAAAGCTTTAGTAAAGCTGTCTGGAGAATCATATCCATACTTTATTGCAATATCTATTATTTTTCCATTAGTAGATAAAACCTCACTGCCGGCAAGTGCAAGTCTTCTTCTCTTAATGTATTCACTTAAGGAATAGCCACATAACATTCCAAATCCTTTTTGAAAATAAAAAGGAGAAACATTTACCCTATCTGCAATTTCTTTCATGGATAAATCCTTAGTAATATTCTCTTCAATATAAGAAATAGCTTCTCTAATACTTTCAATCCATTCCATAATTTCCCCCACTTACAATTCGTTAATCTAATCTTACCATCATCAAAGGTTGACATCCCGACTTTTTAAGCTTTCTTTTGTCCTATAATTATTATACCAAAAAAGTGGATAGGCTACTTATTTTATTTCTACCCTCACTACGCTCCAAATTACCACAATACAAATATCCTATCCACACTATCTAAAGGTAAGGAACTTATATAATTTCCTAGACATTAAAAATAGAATAGGTTTTCACCTATTCTATAAACTCCTATATATCTAATCGTATTTTATTATTAAAAATATGAGTATTTTTTATAATTAGCTTCATTAAAAGGTTGTTCATTTTGAGAACCTTTTTTAATGTACATACCTTCTACTATATTGTAATAGTGATATGTTCACCGCTTTGTGATACAACTTCTACCACTTTTAATCCCTTATAACATTTTAAGCTACCTTTTACTGCTTTAAAAAGCTGTAAAGCTATCTTTTTTTGCTGATTATTAAGCTGATTTTTGGGAATGCATCTTATTATTACACTTCCCATAGATAACGGCACTGGTAAAGTTAAATTTAATCCTTCACTTTTTATTGAAACTATCATTTAGAGACCTCTATTCTATAACTATTTTAACTGTATCTCCTTCGCTGGAGTAGACATCTACTATTTCTCCCATAACCTCATTATCTAAACAAGATGCTATAGTATTCATTAGTTCATCTATATCGATTCCATCCATACCTTTAATAGATGTAGATATCGGTAATTTACCAGTAACCTTTATCACTTCTTTAATTACCTTAACTGGTAACTGTACATTGACCTTATCTCCTTCATGACTTAAAACTTTAATTCTTAAAAATTTATCCACATATCTTTTAGGGGTGATAGCTTCAGTATTTTTTGATGTATTTCCTAAAGCATCAATTATTTCCTTTGCTTTATCAGCAGAAATCTTACCTTCTTCAACCATTTTTAATACTATCATAATTTCTTCGTTCACAATAATCCCTCCTAATTTTAATCTTTCAATTTACTAATTGCTTCATCAACTGAGATATCTCCGTTTTCCAGAGCGTCTAAAATATCCTTACTCTCTTGTTTAACTTTAGTTTCTTTTGCTGAATAGCCTAAATTTTCAATAACCTCATCTAATTTTGCTCTAACTGTTGGATATGAAATGCCCAGCTCTCTTTCAACTTCTTTTATACTTCCCCTACATCTTATAAAGGTTTCTATAAAATATAATTGCTCATTATTTAAATAATCAAATTTAGATAATTCAAATTCATTATCTATAACAGTATTACAACTATTACATCTTAATCTTATTGCTTTTAGTTTATTAGAGCATACTGGACAACGACTTAATAGTTTATACATAAATTACCCTCCAATCTCTAATAATAGTTTACTGGTTTTTTTGTAAATTGCAAAGAGTTTTATTAAATATTTTAATTCTGAAATTAATTTTATCAATATTTTTGCACAGGTAATATTAATAAGATTAATGTATATATTAATTTTTATCTGTTATATTCCCCCTTTCTTATTTCTTCTGTATTGCTATATCAAAGTTTATCGTAGGTAGTCCAATTTTTCTCAATACAAAAATAGACGGAGCATCCTCTATGGACACTCCGCCTTGCTTAGTTATATACTATACTAAGTTATCATTGATTTTTAGCTTTATTGATTTTACTATTTCTTTTTATGCTTTTTCCAATTTCAATACCCAAAAACATTCCGATAGGAGTACATATAAGTGCATTCATTATATAAAAGCCAGAAATTGCACCGATTACAAAACCGAGCATCATACCTTCAGAAATATACGTTTCCTTATCGTTTTTCTTCATTACTTTTATTATAGTAACAATAATCGTACACACCACTATAACTGTGAATATTATTTGTATTATGTGTTTCATTTCCATATATCTACCTCATCAATTCAAATTTCTAAACCAGTTTAGCAATTCGATAAACTGAATTTAGCTGAATAAAAAATACATTCCTAGTAATGCCAAATATCACTAACCAGATTGCAATTCCAATAAATCTATATACTTCCATTATAATCTCTCTTAATAATAATCTCAATATCCCATCATTTTCTTTTCATAAAAAAGGAAAAACCTCACTTATTTATGATATAGTTCTCCGTATCACTTGCAAGTGAGGTTTTCCCATATAAAGTTAAAGCAAGAAGGTTTCTATTTTACTTCCTTCTTACATAACTTAGTTGCTTTTATTTATATTCATTTATATGACTTAATACTCTGTTATGATATACAACATCTCCTTCCTCTGCATCAAAAACAGCAATTCTATCTATACCAAATTCATCTAGCCAACTATAATCATAATTGTCAGTCCATGACACCACAAAAACTTTATTAACAGTATTCTTTATAATATTGCTAATTGTTTCTTTTCTTTGCTCATCTTTCATTCTACAAATTGAATCTACAGGATATACTACTGAACAATCAATATATGCTTTATCCATTATTTCTTTAAAGTCTTCTATTTTTTCTACAACTACTACATAACCTCCAGCATCTTCATATTTGTTTCTATCAGCTCCGTATTCTATGTCTAGTATGTGCAATATCCCTTGAATAATTTCTTGTGTTTCTTTTGGCAAGAATCTTATCTTTTCTTGCTCCCTAAAATAACTAACTTCTATCATCATAATTACCTCCTTGAAAATAAAAATACTCTTACCCTATTTAAAAGGTAAGAGTCATCATTACGATAATATATATTTTAAACTAATATTTGATACTTAAATCTATGCTATTCATAAATTATCTACAAAGTTTACCATACCTGATAAAGGAAATACTAATGTAACTTTAGTTCCTTTATTAACCTCAGATTCAATAGTAATTTTAAGGCCTAACTTTGAACAGAGCTTTTCACATAAATACAATCCCATTCCTGTACTCTTGCTAAATTTCCTTCCATTCTCTCCAGTAAATCCTTTTTCAAAAACTCTATTTACATCTTTCTCTATTATGCCTACTCCATTATCCTCAATGGTTAACATTACTGAATTAGCTTTCTTAACTGAATATATACTTATCATTGGTTCTTTATTGCTTGAATACTTTATTGAATTTCCTATTATCTGATTAATAATAAATTCAACCCATTTCCCATCACTATACACAATTTCATTAATATCTTTTATATCTAATTTTATTCTCTTATAAATAAAATCTCTATAATTTCTTTTAATTACATTTCTTACTACATCATCAAGGTTGATTGGTTTTATAATATAGTCTTTACTGACATTATTACTTCGAGAATAATACAGCACCTGTTCTACAAACCCTTCGATTCGATCCATTTGGGAGTCTATTTTATTAGTTACTTCATTTTGATTATTTTCAATTATTAGCTTTGTAGAAGCTATCGGTGTCTTAATTTCATGCACCCATGTTTCTATATATTCTCTATAATCCGTTTGCATATCCCTATAATATTTTACATTTTCATGCATATCTCTACTAACTTCTTTAAGTATAGCATTAAGCTTTTCCCCATGGATAAAATTTGATTCCTTTATTACCTCTGGGAGTAGATATTTTTTATTTAAATTTTCTAATATGCTGTTAATTTCATCATAATATTTTTTGCATTTTATAAATTCTAAAGCCATATAAGAGATTAATGGTAAAAACCAAACGCAAAACATGAAGAATATTATAACTGAACTTACATTTATAACAACCATCACTGCTGCTAATACAATAAATATCAGCATGTTAGATAATATTATTACCGTCTTATCTTTAAGAAATTCACCTATACTCATGGCATTATATACCCTAACCCTCTTCTTGTTTCTATTGGATTCTCTATACCTATCTCTTCAAGCTTTTTTCTTAACCTATTAATATTAACAGTCAATGTACTATCATCTACAAAATAATCCGACTTCCACAAGTATTCCATAAATGCATCTCTTTTTACAATATTGCCCTTATTGTTTATTAAGTAGGAAAGTATCTTAACTTCATTTTTAGTTAACTCTAATGTTTTATCTTTATAAGTAACCGCTGCATTTGAAAGATTCAAATTAAAATCTCTGTAGCTTAATATATTATTAGTTTTTAAGCTTCCATAGGTTCTTTTTATAATATTAGTTATCCTTGCTAATAATATTTCTGTATTATAAGGCTTTGTTATAAAATCATCGGCACCTAAATTCATGCTCATCAATTCATCTACTTCACTAGCTCTACTTGTAACTATTATGATAGGAACCTCTGAGGTTTTGCGAATTTCTCTACATATATAATAACCATCAAACACAGGGAGATTAATATCTAGTAATATAAGTTCCGCATTCTCCCTATTAACATATTGTATTATATTATTAAAATCTTCAGGAGCTTTTACTTCGTAGCCATATCTTTTTAGAAAGCTTTGCAATTCTTCTCTTATAACTTCATCATCTTCAATAATAATAATTTTTTTCATATGTATTTTCTCCCTTCGATATATACTATAAATTATATTATACCTTATATTTTATAACATTATTTTATATAAAATAATACCCTGTCAACCCATTAAGAAAAAATGAATCTTAAGTTAACTAAGAGGTACCTACTTCTCAGTAAATACCTCTTTAAATTGATTATTGTTTAACATCTAACTTTTCTTTTACTTTTTCAGGTACTTTTGCCTCTGTTACTTCTTCATACCCGTTTATTTCATTTTCATCATTTTTTAGTGGTTTATGAACATCAACACGAAGATATGAATTTAGTTTCAACTCTTTTTTAGCCCCAAATTTCACAGGAACCTGTTTTCCATCTTTATCATAAGCATTTAATTTATAATTATATTTCCATAATGCATCCTTTTCATTGCTTAAAGCATCTTCTGTTATCTTCACGTAACATTCTTCATACTTTATTTTCTTGTAAATTGCCGGTCCCCCTACTATTGTTCCTCCTATTGCTAACAACACTATACTTAAAATTATTAATTTTTTCTTCATAATAATCACCTTTCTCTTTTTAAATTTATTTTATACAATTTCACCATATCCATCTTTAGAAAGTGAAATTTAACAGCCTTATACTATAAGCTTAAATATTACTTTTCACTATATTTTTATATCCTACATATGTTGTAAAGAAATATCCTAAATAAACTACAATAAATATTGAAGCAGTCATTAATGCTGGGAAGAGAATACTGTCTGTAGTTATTTTGGTTACAAATTGACTAGTCACCTTAATTCCAATCACTGAGTGTATTAGTGCAAGAATAACTGGAAGACTAAAATATATTAAAGTTTGAATGAAAATTGTTTTGTTTATCATTTTTTCATTTGCACCAATTCTCTTTATAGCTTGATATCTTTCTATACTGTCATTTGCTTCTGACAATTGTTGAAGAGCCAGTACTGCCATACTTGTTATTAAGAACACTATCCCTAGATATATTCCGATAAACAATATTATAGTTGTATCTCCCTTAATCTCTGCTGAAACTTTATCCTTTAAATTACTATGCATGGTACTTCCCGGCGTATATCCAGCTTCATAATTTAGACTTGAAACTTCTCCATATTTTTTATTATTTTCTTCTCTGTTATTATCTAAATAATTTACATTAAGTATTGAACTATCAATTTTGCAGCCTGATAGAAATTCATCATTTATAATTACTGTAAATAAATTTTCTGATATACCAGAAGTAGTGTGAAGGTCTTCTTTTACTACTTTATCATTTTTTACCAGGTATTCATTTCCTTTAATGTTAAGCTTATTGCTGTTTTTCAGCTTTTCATTAATTGGATCAGCTGTTAGAGCAAGACCTGAGGAAAGTAAAACCTCATCCTTATTTAAACTTACTTCCTTTTCACCCTTTAATTTCAGAATTTTATTATAATCAGATATCTTAACAAACTCTACATTAAGATTTTGAAGACGTTTATCTACAGTTTTTATCAAATCACCAATTTTTATATCTGCATCATATACATTGTAAAATTCATATTTTTCATTTTTACTCATTTTAAAATTTAGCTTTTTTAATACATCTTCTAAATTGTAGTTTTCACCTTCATTATTTAATATTACACTAGCATCAAAAGGAGTTGATTGCTTAAGTCCTGATTCAATTCCTTGTTTAAGACTTATCCCGCTAGATAATATCACTATTGTAAGAAATAGCATTAAACAAATTAAAGACATGGATAAGAAATTTGTATTAACCTTACTATTTATTTGTTTTACTATGAATATATTTAAATCTTTAAAATATATTTTTTTATTTTTCTTTACTACATATAATATAAATCCAGATAAACTAAAGAAAAATAACACTGTACCTAATATTCCAAGAATTATACATACCGGAAACATAGGATTATTAAAATCTAAACCTATCTTTATTATTGTTTTATATGCATATCCAAGTGTTATTACACATAAAACAAATGTTAATAAATATATAATAGGATTTTTAAATTTTACATTTTCATTTTTTCTACCTGCTGTTAGTAAATCAATTATCTTGTATTTAGAAGTAACAAATACATTAAATCCCATAACAACTAAAAACATTAATCCAAAATACATTATAGTCTTTACTGCAGCAGAAGCTGAAACTACGAATTGATACTCATTCATAGGTACATCAAATAACTTTAAGGTAAAGACCGACAACCCCTGGGATGTTGCAATCCCTAGTGCAAGTCCACTAATTAAAGATACAGCTCCAACAATTAATGTCTCTGTAACCAATATTTGAGATATTGTTTTTTTCCCCATACCTAAACACATGTAAATTCCTAATTCTTTTTTACGCTTTTTTATCAAGAAATTATTTGCATATAATATGAGACTTCCTAATATTATAGATACAAATACTGACATATAACCCATAACTCTATTTAGAAAATTTATAGAGGATGCATAATTCACATCCTTAAGAGCCTGTTGGGATTCTATTGAGTTAAAGCTGTAAAATATGCAAACAGCTAAGGTTAGCGTTAAAAAATATATAGCATAATCCTTAAAGCTCTTTTTTACATTACCTACCGCAATCTTAGAATACATTATTATCGTCACCTCCAAGAAGAGTTATAACTTCTATAATTTTATTAAAGAACTCTTTTCTAGAATCATTACCTCTAACTAACTCACTAAATATTTTACCATCTTTAATAAAAAGGATTCTATGGGCATAGCTAGCTGTAAAGGCATCATGAGTAACCATAAGTATTGTTGCCTTTAAATCCTTATTTAAACTTTCAAATCTTTCAAGTAATAATCTAGCTGATTTAGAATCTAGCGCCCCTGTTGGTTCATCGGCAAGCACTAAAGATGGATCTGTTACTATAGCTCTTGCAGAAGCAACTCTTTGTTTTTGTCCTCCTGACATTTGATAAGGATACTTATTTAAAACCTCTCCAATTTCTAAATACTTTGCTACTTCTTTTATTTTTGAATCTATATTTGAGCTTTTCTCACCTTTTATAGTTAATGCTAAAGCAATATTTTCATAGGCTGTAAGAGTATCTAATAGGTTAAAGTCCTGAAATATAAAGCCTAACTCATTTTGTCTAAACTTATCTAAGGCTTTTGATTTTAGCCTAGTAATGTCACTACTGTTTATAATTATTTTCCCTGTAGTAACATTATCAATAGTTGATATACAATTAAGTAATGTAGTTTTACCACTTCCTGAAGGTCCCATTATGCCAACAAACTCACCTTCATCTACCTTAAAGCTGATATTATCTATAGCCTTTGTTACATTGTCTTTATTACCATAATACTTTTCTATTTTTTCTACACTTAATATATTCTTCATCATTAGCTCTCCTTTATTAACTTTATCTTATGTATTTATTTTATCTCATTATATTTATAGTATCGATTGAATTATATAACATTAACATTACATTTTTGTTATTTTTCTAAAATCTTATTCCTTTTTCTATAGCCCTTGTAGGACATGACTTCACGCATTCCCCACATCTTATACATTCTGTACTATTAGGATTTTTATGAACTTCTATATTCATCTTGCATTTATTTGAGCAAACAGCGCAGCTTGTACACTTGTTTTTATCTACATCATATTTATAAAAGCTTATTTTATTAAATAATGAATAGAAAGCCCCTAATGGACATATATATCTACAGAATGGTCTGTATATAAATATAGAGGCTATAATAATAGCTATTAATACAAACATTTTCCAAGCAAATAAAAAACCTATAGCTCCTCTTAAGGACTCATTTAATAAAACCAACGGTATTCCGCCTCCTAATGTGCCTGCTGGACATATGAATTCACAGAAATATGGCGGACTTATTCCAAACTCATTTACTAAAAACATAGGTAGTATAATAACAAATAAGGCTAATATAACATATTTAAAATACTTTAGTATGTTATTTACCTTTTTACTTACCGTTATCTTTTTGGACGGTATTTTATGTAGTAAATCTTCAATAAGACCAAATGGACATAACCATCCACATATAAATCTACCAAAGATAACACCAAATAAAGACATAAGCCCAACTATGTATAATGAAAAATTATATTTTACAGTTCCTATAACAGCCTGTAAAGAACCAATAGGACAAGAACCCATTGCTCCAGGGCAAGAATAACAGTTTAACCCTGGAACGCACATTTTTTTTGTATTTCCCTTATATATGTTACCTTTTAAAAAACCATTTACATTCGCATTCGTCGTTATAGCTGCAACAATTTGCGTAATCCTTCTTTTATCCAATTCCTATACACTCCAGACATATATTTATTGCTTTCTTTAATACAGTCCTAACTTCACTTCTATATATACCAGTGGAAATAAATAAAATACTCATAAATAAAATCCCATATCTTATTCTTTTCTCTGTTTTATGTATTGTATTCCTATTTATCATTCACCTAAATTCCTTTCTTATTTGGTTTTCAGAAAATCAGTTGCAAAGTTCTTCATTTCTTTGAACAAGTATAATCCCTTAACATTGAATATAATATATACTTCACCTATTATAAGATGAGGTATATATTATAATTATTTTATATATTATAATTATTTTATATATTATAATTATTTTATATTTTTCAATCTACTTTCGATCTCTTTCTTATATCCTTCTTTGTCGTGAGATCCTACTACAAGTTCTCCAACAATATTTCCTTCACTATCAACGAATAATGTAGTAGGGAATCCTTTTACATCTTTTAAAACATTATTTTTAATTTTTTCATCTGGAATAATATTTGTAAATTTAGCACCCTTTTTCTCTAAAATTTGCTTAGCTAAAGCTTCATTATCTTCGTCTGGTGTATCTGCAACAATTCCTATTACATTAATTTTATCTTTTTTAACTTCTTCATAAAGCTCTTGAATTTCTGGCATTTCTTGTATGCATGGTCCACAGAATGTAGTCCATATATTTACCATTGTAAGCTTATTATCTTTGAAAATGCTGCTATCTATTTCTTTACCATCTAAGGTTTTAGCTTTAAACTCAAGCTTCTTGCAATTACTTAAAGTTTTCTTTTCTGGCACAGGTTTAAATGTCTTAATAGAAGCTTTTAAATTTTTGATTTCTCCGCATATTTCTTCATAATCTTTCTTTGATTTTTCTGATAAACCACTAGTATCAAGCTTGCTATCATATAATAAGTAAAATTCATAGTTATCTAATTTACCTATTAAATCTTTATTTTCATATTTAGAAAATAATTCTTTTTGTGCCTTTCCTTCAGCTATATTTTTGTCTATAGTTACAATGTCACATATTTTCTTTTGTTCACTAGCTACATTCATAACTTCTGTTTGAAATTTTTCCATTCGCGCTTTATCTGTTTCCGGAATAGCTTCCCCCTCTTTGTCCAACTTTTTCAATTTTTCTCCGGTTTCAGTGGATACAAAGTTATAAAAAAACTCTCCAACTATATTTTCCCTTTGGCTACATCCTATCCCCATTATATTTTCTTTTTTACTTTTCCATTTATCTGGGAAAGAATATTTAACCCCTAAACTTTCATCTGTGGTTTCCCCTTCTTTTTCATCTCCTTTTACACTATCTATTTGTTTAGTTTCATTTTTACCTTGTTTTGAACCATCCTGTGTAGACTTATTACAAGCTACCACCGATATACAAAGTACTCCTGCCATTAAAACTGTTAAAAACTTCCTTTTCATAATTAATTCTCCTTACTCTCCAACATATTTTATCTTAAAAACTAGATTGCTAATATTGTAAAACTCTGTATCACAATTTATATTTTACACAACTGAGTTTATAGTAACCATAGATTTACATTTCATTAACATTACATTTTTGTTATGTTTATAAAAGTTCAATTAACTTAGTGCCGAAATGAAAAGAACTATGTTTATTACTTCAACATAGTTCTTATCATTTAGCTGATGGAGCTACATTACCCATCAAAAAGCATAACCGCCTGTAATCAGCTATTTTAGCCACCTACATGCGGTTCGTGGATTTCATGGTGGAGGCGAAGCACCACTAACCTCTCATCTATATTTAATTATCCAATTATAGTAAAAACCTCATTTACTTATGGTACGGTTCACCGTAACTACTTCAAGTGAGGTTTTTCCATTTTATTCTTGTGTGTATATTCTACATAAATATGGTATAATTCTAAAGTACAATTTAATAGTTAATCGTGGGCTACTGGTATCACTTACCTCTTTATGAAGGGAGGTGATACTTAATGAGTAATGACGTTTTAATGTTACTATTTACTGGTGGTTTATTTTTATTAGCACTACTAACATTTATAGTGTTACTTATAGATAAAATATCAAAAAAATAGTAGCCCCGACTCGCAATTGGATGCTACTATTTTTATTCCTATAAAATATAGTGATACCAGTTGCCTAAGCAACTAGAATTGTATATCAGTAGAGTGTTGACGCACTCTACTTTTTTATTATCTGCTTTTCTTATTTATATTATATCAAATTTCTATAAAAAATAAACCTATATTATTTTTATATTTAAAAATTTTAATCTCAATAATATAAATTGGAATTTGTTTGCTATTTTATCCTTTTTGTTATTATATTGTGTAAGAAATCTTTTTAAATAAATTATTGCCAATTACTATTTTCTTTTCTGTGAACTTGCAGTTTAGTTCTCTGCTCTCAATAAACTCTTTTGTTACATTGACAAGCAATTGCTTTTGTTCCAGCTCAACCAGATAATAAGCTGACATATTATTTAGCGAGTCAGCTACCTGCAAGACACCAGGCTGAACTATAAAATCAACAATATTCTCAACCAAACTCAGCTTCTTACGTCGTATCAGCGGATATATAATCGTTGCCTGCGGATATTTAGCTCTTACTACAGCATCGTATCTGGAACGACATTTACCAGTCTTTTCATAATCATCGATATTAATAGTTTCTTTTATCACAGTATTCAATAGCGTTTCTCCGTCATCTAGCAAGTAATCAATACTCACTCCGAATAACTTAGATATATTTTGTAGATTCCCAACATCCGGCATTCCTCTATTTGATTCCCATTTGGTGATTGCCTGTCTGGAAACACACAATTTTTCTGCGAGCTGTTCCTGTGACAGTCCAGCCTTCTTTCTACATTCTTTTAATTTTTGGCCTATCCTCATTTTATTTACCTCCTTGTTTGATGTGTAAGACTATTATAAGAATTAGCACTTATAAAAACAAGAAATGATAGCTTACATTAATGATACGCTGCGTAGCATAGCAATATTTTACCTGAAAGTGGTAACCATCCTACAAATTACTATTTATCTTACGCTTAAAAATTATTTTTTCCATTTAATTATAGCATATTCTGTAAATATAGTATTACTTATGATACAGTTCACCATTAATTATCCTAAGCTTTGTTTAATATTTAGATGCTTTTTCTCATCAAATTAACTACATCATAAACATAATCTATCTAACTTATAAATGATAAATATTTAAAATTACTATTTATGATGATATACTATCCTCTTGAAAATTAGCATCAAAATGTTCTAATTCTCTAATATATTTTTCAAAAAATATTACTGATATTATAAAGATTACTGCACCTACGAAAAAACTTACAATATTATGCTGAATACCTAAACTAGCTATTGCATTGTTTAACATATGAGCAACTATGCATAATATTAAAGATCTTGTTTTGTAATACATCATCCCTAAAAATAGTCCTATTATTGTAGCATTAATAAATTGATGAATATTTAAGTGAATCAGTCCAAATATAAGAGACGAAGCAATTATAGCAGTTGTTGCTTTATACTCATTTAAAAATCCTTCTAAAATAATACCTCTCATAAATATTTCCTCAAAAATTGGTCCTATTATTACACCTGAAATAACCATTAAATAAGGATTTTTAACAAATTCTTTAAATGTCTCTTCAACAAATTTGGATACTGGAATTTTTCCTATCATTATGCCAATTGAGCTTTGTAACCACAAATAAAGCCCTAACATAAAAAAAACTGTACATAATAATAGTTTAAAATTAAATTTTTCAATATATCTTATTTTAAAATTTGGTTCATAATCTTTTCTTATCTTTTTTAACAGAAATACTACTATTATAACATTTGAAACTAACTCATCTAATATAGCTACAATTAATTCTAAAACTTTATTAGAATTAACATACATAGTTTCTGATAACATATAAAAAGGAATTTTTATAATAAAAGCAATTATAATTTTATACACTATTATCATTCCTAAAGCACCAAACACCGACAATTTAAATTTTTTCTTACTTACTTTACTTTTCATAAAACAATCACCTACATCCCCAAATTATTGTCAACATAAATAACGATAAATAGAATCATTCACTTAATTAATAATAATTATATCATATCAATGATAACACTTCCCTGATTTTACAATAAGTGTCAAGTTGTTATATAATTTCATTTCTTTATTCTCACCTATATATGACTAAAAAGGAACTGAAAAAATATACTTTTTATCTTCATAATATCAACATATCTATTTCATATAATTTACCCATGTTTTTTATTCCATTTAATGTAAATATTTTTTCCATTATTACTACATATTGGAGGGTAGTCTATGATTATTAAAAAAGATAAAATTAAAGTATTTGACATGACCTGTACATCTTGTGAAACCAGGGTTGAAAGAGCCATTAAAAATTTAGATGGTGTATTAGATGTGAAAGTTAGTTACAGTAACCAATCTGCTGAAGTGGTATATGACAGCGATTTATGTAATCTATTTGAAATCAAAAATGCTATAAATAGGGCAGGCTATAGCACACAAAGCTCCAACGACTATAAATTCATGGGAATTCTTATAATGGTAGCTGCTGTGGTATTACTTGGATTGAATACTAGTGGCTTTGATATGGAAGCAAAGCTTGCCAATGCTTCTTATGCTGTTCTTTTTATCGTAGGAGTTTTTACTTCAATTCACTGCGTAGGTATGTGTGGCGGAATAATGCTATCTCAAAGCTTATCAAAAGAAAGTAAGACTAAATTTGAAGCTATGACGCCAGCAATTTTATATAATTTAGGAAGAGTCATATCCTATACTATATTAGGTGGAATAGTTGGTGCCCTTGGTTCAGTATTTTCACTTACCATTACTACAAAAGCAATCATTCAAATATTTGCTGGTGCATTCATGATCATCATGGGCTTTAATATGGCTGGATTCAGTTTTTTTAGAAAGTTTCAGCTTAAGATACCAATGACTGTATGCAAAACTAAAAATAAGTCTGGCTCTCCATTTATAGTTGGAATATTAAATGGACTTATGCCTTGTGGTCCCCTTCAAACTATGCAGCTTTTTGCTTTAGGTACAGGCAGCGCTGTAAAAGGAGCTCTATCTATGTTCATGTTTTCTATAGGAACAGTACCTCTTATGTTAACTTTTGGTGCATTATCAGGACTTCTAAGTAAAGGTTATACTAAAAAAATACTTAAATTTAGTGGAGTTCTTATTATAGTTCTTGGTCTAATCATGGGAAATAGAGGCTTTGTACTTGCTGGTATAGATATCAATCCTTTAAATGCACTTACCTCTCGCTCCAAAGGTTTTTTAAATGGAAACTCAAGTGGCTCCTCTGGTGAAAATGTAGCTAAAGCTACTATAAAAGATGGAGTACAAATTATAAATATGACTGTTAGCAATAAAGGTTATACTCCTAATTCCTTTTATGTTCAAAAGGGAATTCCTGTGAAATGGATAATTAACGGTGAGCAAATTAATTCTTGTAATAATGCTATTGTTGCACAATCATTGAATATAGAAAAGAAAATAAAAAGTGGTGAAAATATCATAGAGTTTACTCCAGGAGATAAAGATATAAACTTTAGTTGCTGGATGGGAATGATACCAGGTGTAATAAAGGTTGTTGACAAACTTGAAGATGTTGATACATCAGTACCTGATCCATCCCTACCTGCTCCAAGTACAGGCCCTAGCTGCTGTGCACGTCCTATAGATGAGAATTCAGACTCTGAAGCTTCCAGTAGTTCAAGCATTTACGGTGATGACTTATCCATAATGCCAACAGAATCTTTAGTAAACAAGGCTGAGGTCTTAGAAAACTATCAAAGTGCAAAGTTTAAAGGAACTGGCTATGAACTTCAACCTTTAATAGTAGTTACAGGCAATAGTGCAAAAACTAAATTAACCTTTGATTTAGCTGCTTTTGATAATGCTGAAGGAGAGTACCTTATTGTTGATGCGGCTACAGGAAATACGGTTACTTCTTTTACTGGTAAGAAGGGTATAAATGAAATAGAATTTAATCCTAAAAAAGCTGGCGGTTATGCTATCCTAAAAGATAATGCCCTCCTAGGTATAATTGAGGTAGTTGATGATTTAAATGGTACAGATATACAAAGTGTACGAGATAAATATTTAGAATAATTACTTTATCACAAAAACTAGGGGTTTCACTCCTAGTTTTTTTAATTCATATCCCATGGTTTAACCATTTTAATGTTAATAAAAATAAGAGACAGAAAACTGTCCCTCTATCTCATAACTCTTCTTGCTGTAATATAATCTGATCTATCATATGGTGATATTTTAACCACATCCCCTGTTCTCGGTGCATGTATGTACATTCCGTTGCCAACATATATGCCCATATGTGTTGGGCTTCCTCCTTTTCCGTAGAATACCAAATCTCCCGGTTGAAGTTCCTCCCTTGAAATACCATAGCCGTTATTAATTTGATCATAAGTAGTCCTTCCTAAGCTTATACCAAAATGCTTATATACATATTGAGTAAATCCTGAACAATCAAATCCAGCTGGTGTTGTACCTCCCCATAAATAAGGTGTTCCTAAAAAATTAGAAGCATATGCAACAACATTATTACTTGACGCTGATGCTGCTCCCCTTGAAGGAGTATATTTAGGGGTAGAATTTTTTATTTCTTGAATTTGTCTTAAAGTTTCATTTAATTTACTCTGAGATTCGTCTACCACTGAAGCATATAATCTCTCTTGTCTTTCCGCTTCTTTAATCAACTTATCTTGATCACTTTTACTTATTTTTAGATTGTCCAACTTCTTATTATTTTCACTATTTAATGCTAATAGTTTATTATTTTGTTTACCTAACTCTTCTTTTTTATTATTTAACTGTACTTCTTTCAATTTAATGTTTGCCATAATTTTTTTATCTAATTCTATAATGCTTTTTATGTTTTCTACCCTTGAGATAAAATCACTGAACCCATCTGATTCAAATAATATCTCTAAGTATCCACTTGTTCCATTTATGTAAATTGCTCTTATTCTTTTAGAGAATAGTTCTTGCTCTTTCTTAAATTCTTCTTTCGCCTGCTTCAATTCCTCTTCTGTAACTTTAATGTTTTCCTGTATCTTGTTCATTTGTTTCTTATTTTTATCTATTTTATCCATTGTATCTTCAATTTGAACGTCTAAGTTTTCTATTTTCTGCTCTATCTCAAATCTCTTCTCTTGTGCTTTTTTTAGGTTATTTTTCTCTACTTCCAACTGTTCTCTTTGGGTTTGTACCTGGTCTGATGTTGGTGCTGCTAGCACTGGCTTATTTGAAACTGCTATTATTATAAACATCATCATAAAACATTTTAGCCTTCTTTTCATCCCATTCCTCCTTGTAAATCATCTATTTTATATGCTTATATACTAAGTTTTTTAAATTCTTTCCCACCCCACATTCCACTGGTGTCTTTTTTCTAAAACTATTGAAAAGAATAAAAATATCAAAAACTGCCAATACGGAAAAATACTTTCCATATAATATCAATTTTTTATGTAGAACATGTGAAGATATCATCTAAAAAATTTTACAACCAACTATTTATAAACATTGATTTTTTAGGTTTTTTATTAATTTCTTCATATCACCTACATAATTTAATACTATAATATACTTACAGCGAATTAATCGACGATTCATCCCAATATATTGATTAATAGCTTTTTTTCATGTGAAACCCAAAACAAAAACAAGATGAAGCATTTTTTCTTCATCTTGTTTTTTGCTATTTTATATAATAAAATTTTTTATTTACTTTTAAAATTTAATAATAATGCGGAATTTATAATAACTGCAACAGAGCCTACATTATGCACTAAAGCACCAAGTATTGGATTTAAAATCCCCGTCATTGCTAATATAATAGCTACAAAATTTAGCAGCATAGAAAGAGCTAAATTCCATTTAATTGTAGTCATAGTTTTTTGCGATAAACTTAATAGATGAGGAATAGATTTAATATCATCACTAACAAGGGCAATATCTGCCGCATCAACAGCAATATCACTACCAATGCCACCCATTGCAACACCTACATATGCTTTTTTAAGAGCAGGTGCATCATTAATACCATCCCCGACCATGCAAACCATCTCGTTTTTATTTTGATATTGTTCAATGGCAAACATTTTATCTTCTGGCAAACATTCGGAGTAAACATTAGCAATGCCAACACTTTTTGCGATATGAGAAGCTGCTTGTGGATTATCTCCAGTTAGCAATACGCTTTCTACATTAAGGTCATGTAGTCTTCTAATCATTTCTACAGAATCTTCACGTAATGTATCAGATAAGGCTACAAAACCAGTCTCACAGCCGTTTATGGCAACATAGATAATTGTGCAACCGTCGTTTCTGTATGTAGATGCCTTATCCAGCATAGCTTTAGATATTACTATAGAGTTTTCAATTAGCAATTCAGCATTTCCAGCAAAAATTACATTATCTGCAACGGTTGCTTTAACTCCACGACCCGCAATCATTGCGAATTCTTGAGGATCTCCTAAAGTTCTATTATATGTAGTTCTAAAGTAGGAAACAATAGCTTTACCTAATGGATGCTCGGAACGTAGTTCAGCAGAAGCTGTCAGTGTTAACAATTTTTCTGAGCTTATATCAATATTAAAACTTTGTACTGCTACAACATCAGGTTTGCCATAAGTGAGAGTACCAGTTTTGTCAAAAGCAATTCTAGTTACCTTTGATAGTCTTTCTAGAGCATCTCCTTCACGAACAAGAATACCAAACTTGGTAGCATTACCAATACCAGCCATAATGGCAGTAGGAGTTGCAAGCACTAAAGAACAGGGACAGAACACAACAAGAATTGTAACTGCACGAATAATTTCACCTGTAACAAACCATGTACCAACAGCAGATACAAGAGCAATCACAACTATCCAAGTAGCCCATCTATCTGCCAAACCAACAATTTTAGCTTTGCTTGCATCAGCAGACTCAACAAGTCTAATCATTTTCTGTAATGAACTATCCTCACCAACCTTGGTAGCTTTCATGTCAAAGGCACCAAACTGGTTAACCGTTCCACTAGAAACCTCATCACCTACACCTTTATCAACTGGCAGTGATTCACCTGTCATTACTGATTGATTAATAGAGGTTTGTCCAGAAATAATAACGCCATCAACAGCAATGGTTTCCCCTGCAAGTATACGGAGCATATCTCCAACCTTAACTTGCTTGGCAGGTATTATGCTTTCTACTCCATCACGAACAACTCTTGCGGTGCGAGGAGTAAGATGTACTAACTTTTCAATGCCAGCACGTGCTTTTGCAACGGTACGTTCCTCTAATAATGCACCTAGTGTCATGATAAAAGCAACCTCTCCTGCTGCAAAAGTTTCACCAATCAAAATAGATGCAACAAGTGCGATTGCAACCAAAACATCTGCCTTAATATCAAATTCTGTTATAAGTCCCTCAATGGCACCTTTTACAATAGGAACACCGCAGAAAATAATCGCTACCCAAGCTGCATCAATATTTAAATTTCCAATATGTGAAAAGCTGATAAGCAATGATAATGCAGATATTATTAGAAATAGTACAGTGCGGTTATCCTCATCTTTAAAAAATTCTATTAATCTTTTCATTTCATCACCTAACTCATCCTTGAAAAATGTTCTACTGCTTTAGCAAATTCAGCAATTGTTTTGTCAGCATCACCATGTTCTATTCCATCACGAACACAGTGTTGCAAATGTCCTTCTAGCACTACTTGACCAACTTTATGTAATGCACTTTTAGCTGCATTAATTTGTACTAAAATATCTTCACAAGGAATATCCTTATTTATCATTTCTGAAATAGCTCTAAGTTGACCTTCGATTTTTTTAATCCTAGTTTGAATTTTTGGCACATCCATACATTGACGCATATTTTATCCTCCCAAATAATTAAATATTAATATATACATATACCTATAGGGGTATATGTATATATTAATATTTAAAAAAATTATTGTCAATGACTCTATATAAAATTAAAGAAGCTTTTTCAGTAATTTTAGCAACAATAAACGAATGAGAACCTCTATCAATTTTAGGTTCTCATTCGTTATTATTTATGAAATGCTTATCTACTTTTTCATCAAAGAAAAACTTCTATACTACTTATATCCTTCTTATATTTTATGCTTAACTTACTTATAGTTAATTGTAGCAAAGTTTTTTATCTTCCGTAGTAGTGATTTCTAGTAGCTTATAGAAGTGATAATACGGTATTTTTTATAAATTATTCGATTTTTCATAGTTATGACGGTTAATTTATTTCGCCAAGTCAAGAACCGACTTGAGAGTATGCGCTATACGTTTTGGTTTGTCAACTGCCCAAAAATGCATGAAGAATAGTCGAGGAACTTCGGTAAGCATATGATTGTGAATAGCAGTTACAGTAACATTATTCTTTTTTAAGATACTTATAGCTGGATTGACTTCATCTGCTAATAAAACAAAATCACCTGTGGTAGCAACGTTCTGGCCTACTGATTGAAAATTAATGGCATGTGATATTCCCATGGCTGGGGATAACTTATGACCATCTTCTGAAATTATTGTAGTTCTTGGAACTGATAGTTGCAGCACTTTACCTTTATGGGAGCCTTTGTGTCCTAAAATATCTTCAATTACCGTCCAATCAATTTGAGAAGGTGGTTGTTGTTGTTTTATGTTAAAGGGAGTTGCTGTTAAAGAAAGTGCATTTTTTACACTTTGAGCAAGTTTAATCGAATCTCCTTCTCCTTTAATGTGCAGGTACATAATTCGTGGTGATTCATGCAGTAGATGATTATGAAGACCCGTTACTTCAATTCCATTTTCAATCAGGCTTGACATAACAGGACCTACTTCATTTTCCAGTAAAACAAGGTCTCCCATCATCATGCTGTGACTTCCTAATTGATTAAAGGCTACCCAGGAGGTTAGTGCTAGATTAGGTTCTATTATAATGTCATCTATTATAACCTTTAAATCAAAACGTGGAAAAGTAAACTTAAAAACTCCTCCCGCAGTAGTACCTTCCTGAGAAAAAATATTTTTTATGGTCTCTAAATCATATTTTGCTCTGTGGTTTCTGGAACTTAAGTCCTTATTTGATACTGTAATTGGAACTAATAGCTCTTGTCCTTCAAATATTTGATGTGGGCAAAATATATTGTTGGACAATGCAAGTCTTCCAATACAAACTCCGAAACGATGCGCTATAGTATATAGTGTATCGCCATATTTAACTTTATAAGTTATCATAAAGTTTCTCTCCTACTAATTAATAAATCTTCTTTATTATTCTATTCGTTACTTTATTAGATAGTTACCAAGAATCACTGAAAAATGAATAACTAAACATTTAATTTTGAGCACGTTGCTGAAATATAAAGACTGTCAATATTACACCTTTTTACATACATAAAAATCCCCTGTTCAAGTAGGACAGTTGTCATTATCGACTCTACTTTTCCAGGGGGTAGTTTTTCTTTTCTTATTATGATTTATATCAATCTGACAACCTTGAGTTAGTGCATAGTTATTCTATACAAACTCCAAAATGCTCAGCTAATTCTTCATCACATACAACGCATGGATTTGGATCATTCTTTATAAATCGTGCTGCATTCAGGCCGATCACCTGGACAGGCATGGTATTGTTTCCATCCTGTAAAATAGGTGCTATTGAAAGATCGGCAACTTTAAGATTTTTGGTGCCAAATACATTCAAGAATCCATCAACAACTCCATCCTGAATACTCTTTCCCATCCTGCACTGTCCACCAAAATGAGCTGTATTACCATAAGAGGCCCTTACATAATTAGCAAGTTTTCTTCGTTTTTCTGCCTCATCAGTTATTTCGAATATATCTTCCGAAGGGTATACAACTCTGTAAATTCCTCTTGGGTCATAACATCGAGCCTTTTTCATAATATTGTATACGTCAATATATCTATCTATCATAAAATTCAAGTCATCAACATCGGCCAAAGGGTTAAGATCAAGAGACGGATAAGCCTCAGGGTCACTGTGTGTTACCATAATGGTACCTCTGCTTTTAGGGGTAAGGTCATAAATACTAATACTCATGACATTAGTCGGTCTTGTTGGATCAAAAGCCAAATTGTTAGCAACTACTACTGCAGCAGGGACACTGGATGGTGTTAAAGAACTATATAATTGGAGTCGTCGACCTCCAGTTGGTTCATAACCTTTAAAAGCACCTAATGGAAACGGCAAATCTGGATCTGCATTTTGTACTGCCAGGAGTCGTGATGTTTCTACTTCTATTCCTATTCCGGCAATAAAATGTGTTACAAAGTTGTAGCCAACATTTGAACTCTCTACTAATGTTTGTATGCCTGCTTTAGCCAAATCAGTAGATTTTCCTATTCCCGAACGCTGCAGAATAACAGATGAGAAGTTACCTGCTGATACAACTATTCCCTTTCTTGCATAAGCCTCTTGCGATACTCCGTCACGGACAAACCTAACGCCAACTGCAATATTTTGTCCTTTTTTTCGATGAAATATAATATTATCTACAGTAGTTTTTGCGAGAATTACCAAATCCCTGCCACAAACTCCGTACTCATCAGGGTGAAATTCGTTGCCTTGTGTTACAATTTCTTCATTTAAATATCCGGTTGCAGTAGACGAACGAACAAACTTGCCATCTACTTTTTTATTCAAAATCTGTGATTTATAAAAAGTACAATCTCTTACACCTGTATTATAGTCTTCAACAATAGGGATATTCAAAACATCTGATGTTGCTTTGGCCAAAATAGTTGTCAGGCCGTTCTCCGGAATCATTTGCTGTCTAACAAAGATAGGACCATTCACCCCACGCTCATTTGACGCTTGTGTCTGTCCTGTATAGGTTTCATTCTTAATAAATAAATCTCTTACACTGCTATAACTCCATTGTGGGCCAAAGAGTTTTCCCTGTTCATCATAATACTCCTTGCTTCCACGTACTGCATACATTGCATTATGCTCAGAGCTTCCTCCGATTGTTCTGCCGCTTGATATTCTAAGTTGTCGGTTGCCTATGGTTGACTCAAGTTTTGTAAGCATATTAAATGAATACTTATTATCAGTATTAAAGGCACTGGCTCCAGTGTTACTGCCACCGCTTAGTTCCTGCATCATATTCGTTCCTGCCTCAAGGACAAGCACAGAAGTGCACTTATCATCTGTTAATTCTTTTGCAATTATTCCTCCGGCAGTACCTGCACCAATAATGATATAATCATAAATTTTTTTGCTCATCACTTTACCTCTCCCTTGCTATTTTGATGACTAATGCCATCAATACATAATATGCTTAAATGTACAAATCGCCACATTACGGCGTTAAATTTGCGAAAACTGAAAGGTAGTGCATGATGAAATGTTATCATTTTATGTTCAGATCTAAATATCCCTCCCTATAAAAATCTAATATTTTACTCTTTATTTTTCTCCTTTAACTTCTAACTAAAAAAGAGAGGCTCCCTCTTTTTTAAGGTCGTCTCTCCTCTTTATATTGTTATAGCTTTTTTCTCTTTCTACTGCTATTTATATTTATCGTAGCAAACAATTTCCTCTAACGTCTTTCTTGGTTTTGCATCTGGCTTTTCTGCTGGATAACCAAGGGGTGTCATTGCTACTACTCTAACATTTTCAGGTATTTCTAAAATCTCTTTAACTTGTTCTTCAGAAAAACCTCCAATCCAGCAGGTGCCAAGTCCAAGTTCCTGAGCCTCTAAAATCATATATGACATAGCAATAGACAAGTCAACAGTGTAGCCTGGCTGACCACATGGCATTATAAAAGATGATTCAGTGGCGCATGCAACTATTACTACAGGTGCCTCTACAACAAACTTTCGTCCATTTACTGCAGGTAAAAGTCTTTGTCTTATTTCCTCATCCTTAACAACAATGAACTTCCACTCCTGTCTGTTTTTTGCACTTGGAGAAATCCTAGCTGCCTCTAAAACTCTACTTAGTTTTTCATACTCTATGGGTATATTTAAATAGGATCTAATACTTCTTCTTTCCCTTAAAGCTGTTAATACTTCCATTTTTCCCTCCATAACCTTACTAAAAATACATCTATATTTAATCTATATTCTTAAAGGAGTTCCTAAATTCCCAAGGGCTGACCTTTTATTGTTGAAAATCCGTTCTCTATTATCTAGATCAAGTGATTCTTAGCTTCAGATGGAGTTTGCTTAAAAAGAATACTTACTCCAGCTGAAGCTTAGAAGAACTTATCCAGGGACGTAGCATCCGTTATGCACAGCATAAGAACTCTAAATCGCTGAAGCTCAAGAGTTCTAATATCTCCCACTTGTAGAAAAGCAGAGAACTAAAATCTTTGATTTTATGTGAATCGCTTTCACAGAGTGCGATGGGAGCATTACGGATGCTAGTCATCGGATAAAATCTTTTGCAGTTTTTTAATTACCTTGCCTTTAGTGTATCTTACATTATTATAGCTTTTATTAGTGTCAGCAGCTATTTCTTCTAGTGATTGCTCCTTTATGTAAAAGCTATTTATTATTTCCCTTTCAGTTTGAGACAAGCTGTCTAGGGCTTTATATAAATCCTCTGTCTTTTGGAAGGCCAAAATTTCATCTTCTAAAGTAAACAAATAATCTCCATTATCATTTTAAGTTCCTCATAAACATTAGGTTGTATTTTATCTGGTGATTCCTTGCATTCTTCACGGTAGCTTTTTATCCACAAATTTATAGAGCTTCTTGAAACTCCATATTCTTTAATTAAACCGGCAATTGATCTGCCATCTTCGAGATGAAGTTTTAACACCTACCCCTACAATTTGAAATAGTTGCCATAAAATTTACCTCCAATAGTCTTAATAACTCTATTTTATATAGTTGTAAAAGTCCATAAGTTTTTAGTTTCCTTCATAAATATATCTATATCCCATGTTTGTTTACTTCTTATTTTACTATCGGAATCATTTACTATTATCTTGTTATTGCTATCAACTCCAGTTAATACTATAAAATGTCCGCTAGTAGTAAATGTTCCAGGTGCCATACTTGCTATTATAGGTTGTCCTTCTTTCAAAGTATTTATTATAACATTCTCGTTTAGTGGTAATTCTTTACCCTTTAATCCAAAATTTCTCGATCCCTGAGTCATAAGCTCCCAGCTTGAACCTACTCCTTCTACTAAATATCCATTCTTCTCACTAAATTCTGCTACAACTTTTGGATTTATATCTGTATTACCTGTAAGTCCTACTACTACCATTGCTAAAGATGTAGGTCCACATCCATTAATAGCTATAAAATCCGAACCATACTTTTCATATCCCCATCTTTCATCCCATTGTATAAAAAGTGGAATTTGCCCTTTTTTATAATCTTTTCTTATGGATATAACTTTATCTGTTGATACATCATAATTAGGGTAATTTGCAACAAAATCTATCACTTCATCTTTCTTTGATGCTAATTCTAAAAGTTGTTTTGGGTATGATTCTATATCACTTAACATCATAGCAACCTCAGGATAACTATTTGCTTTTTTTAATAAGATTTGTATTACCGAATCATTTGAGTTTTTTACTTCTTCTGGTATTTTAGCTAAATAATCTGCTCCTAATTTTTGTGCTTCTTTCTTGCCGAAAATTGAACTAAATATTATTTCACTAGTTCCATAACCTATATATACCATTAATAGTACGGCTACAATACATATTGCATATTTAAATTTTTTTTTAGTTTTTCTTCTCCTTCTTTTACTTCTTATCTTTTCTATTTTTACCGAATTATTCATGATTTTCAACTCCTTATACAACAAATTTACACTATTTTTTTTTCTAAGTTTTATATTACTTATTTCAAATTTGTAAATTTTTATAATGAATTTATTTAATCTTTAATTCGATACAATCATTTTATTAAAATTTATATAAAATTCAGAATATAAAAATGAAGCTGTATCATTTGAGAGTTTAATCTCTCAATTTGATACAGCCTCATTTTTCGTGAATTTCAATGGTGAAGGCGATACATTACCTTTAAAATTCACTATTAATAACCTACTTTATCAATGTATATAACTCACCATACCTGATATATCCTTCACACTTTATCCCAGTAATATATTCTACTGTCTTTCAGACAGAAAAACAGTTATTCTTGTACCTATTTCTTTCCTGCTTAAAACGCTAAAATATCCTTTATGACTATCAATAATCCACTTAGCAATAGAAAGCCCTAGTCCTGTACCACCATTTTTTCTAACTCTTGCAGTATCAGCTCTGAAAAAACGTTCAAACATGTGTAATACATCATTCTCATCCATGCCTATTCCATTATCTTGAATAGAAAAATACGGCTCATTTTTATTATTTTTCCCTATTCTTAGTATTATATATTCACCTTTATCTGTATACTTTGCTGCATTTTCTATTAATATTCTAGCGGTTTGTTTAAGTAATGATATATCACCATAAACATTTATATTCTCTGAATCCATATATCTATATATATGATCTTTATCTATCATCTTAGATTCTTCCAAAACCTCTTTCATCATATCATTAAGTGAAAACTCTATAACCTTAAGTTGAGTTTTACCATTGATACCTCTAGCTAAAAACAATAACTGCTCTACTAAGTTTTTCATATTTTCTGATTCACTTTTTATAGCTGCAATGGATTCTTCTAATACTTCCTCATCATCTTTCCCCCAACGATCCAACATATTAGCATAACCTTGGATTACAGATATAGGAGTTCTAAGTTCATGTGATGCATCTGAAACAAATCTTGCTTGTTGCCTATAAGAATCTCTCATTCTATCTAATAAGTTATTAATTGCTTCCTCTAACCCTTGAAGCTCACTATCTCCAATATGAATTCTTTCATCAGATGTAGTAGGAGTAATCCTAGATATAGCATCCTCAAGGCTTTGGAATTTTTCCTCATTAAAGGCTATATCGCTAAGCCTACTTGCAGCTTCTGCTATTTCATTAAGTGGTTTTAAAACCTTTCTATTTTTAGAAGTCCCAAATATCATTTGCTTTAATAGCATCATTCCTTCTATAATTCCAATAGCACTAATTACTTTTATGAAAAGATTTAAAAAAGTGCTAGCCTCTCTTATCATAACTTTTCCATTATCCCAAACAACTTTATAATTTGCTGTTTCTATAGGATAAAACTCAAAGAATCTTTGAGCATCTTTCACGATTTCGCCATAAAAATTTATTTCACTTTCAATACACCAAACTCCAATAAATCCAACAATTATACATATATCAATAATAAGAAACTTTAGAAATAAATTTCTTACAAAAATAGAATTTAGTTTTATTGCAATAGATGTAACATTTCTTGTTTTATTTTTTCTACTCATCTTTAATTACGTACCCCACACCACGAACTGTAGTTATTATTTTTACATTAAAAACATCATCTATTTTTGTTCTTAAAAATCTTATATAAACATCTATAACATTTGTTTCTCCAACATAATCATACCCACATACCTTTTCCATAAGTGTATTTCTAGTTAAGACTATATTCTTATTTTCCATTAATATTTGTAACAAATTAAACTCTCTATTAGTAAGTTCTATCTCTGTACTATCATACATTACTTTATGTCTCATTTTATCTAATGACAATAAGCCACATCTTATTATGTCTTCATCCTTTTTTGATGTAACTATTCTCTTTTTAAGCGCTGTTCTTATTCTTGCAAGTAACTCTTCTATTGCAAATGGCTTAGTTATATAATCATCTGCTCCTGCATCAAGACCTGATACTTTATCCATAACTGCATCTCTTGCAGTAAGCATTATAACTGGAATATCAGAAGTTCTTCTAAGCCTTCTTAATACTTCGAGACCATTAATTTCTGGAAGCATTATATCAAGAAGAACTAAATCAACCTCTCCTTTTTCTGCAATTTCAAGGCCTATTCTACCATTATTTGCTTTTACTATATCATAGCCTTCATGTTTTAACTCAAGCTCAATGAATCTTGATAATTTCTCCTCATCTTCAACTATTAAAATCTTAATCATTCTTACCCACCTTTTTTAACTTTTCTTTTACGATTTTTACACCCTCTGAAATATCACTTACTACCTTATTAGCCTTATCTGTATTAACGCTCTTTGAATATACATAAAACTTTATATCAAAGAATAATCCAACAATAATTAAAGGTATAATAATCCAGAACATAAAAAATGAAAGTATAATGACTACTGTAAGTGGAATCTTTAAAAGTATTCTGTCTTCCTTTTTTATTTCTAGAAAAATATTATTACATGTATCTATATAATTACATATAGATACAAAAATTCCTTGAAAACTATTGTTAGTTTCGTATTTGTTTTCTTCATTCTTCCCACTTTCTTCGCTTTTCTCACTATACCTTGCTTCATTAGTATAAAAGACACTAACAGAAGGTTTTTCCACCCTTCCATTCTCTTCTAGATATAATAAAGCATCTAAGATATTCCAATTACTATTCTCTAAAGCTATTTTAGCTTCTTCATAGCTTATATTTGTTTTTTCCCTCAATTTATCTATTAACTTAAGCTCTTCCATAAATAGCCCTCCGTATCTACGGCATAAATAAAATCATCTATTATAATTCTAACCCTGACCATTAAATTATACCATTTTATAATGATTTTTTATCATAACTTTATATAACTTAAAAAATAAAGAGATCTTGAATATTTTCAAAATCTCTTTATCATACTGCATATTATTTTTCATAGCCTTCCTTAAAACCTTTTTTAATAGTATCTGCTGATTCTGATACTTTTTCAAAGACATTATTTACCTCATTATAGTTGTCATAAGAACCAACTAATGAATATTTATATCCACAGAATAATCCTATTACTAATAATACTGTAGTTGGTACAGATAAGAATATTAATAAAAGTACTGATATTGTTAATGATATCTTTATTGGCTTTTCATTTTCTTTTTTAATCTCGAAAAAATTCCTATTTCCCTTTTTTATGAGCTTACCTATAAATTTAAACATTCTACCAATAATTTCTCCTATTCCACCATGTTTTTCTTCATGCTTTTTACTATCTTCTTTTTTATACTGCTCTTTTTCTTTAATTTCAATTATTGCAGTAGCTTCATTATTTTCTATTTTTCCGCTTCTCTCTAAATATATAATGGAATCTACAATATCCCAGTTGCATTTTTCTAATGCATTTATTGCTTCTTCACGAGTTACATTAGCCTTTGCAATTATAATTTCAATCATTTCATTTCTTTCCATTCGATTTACCTCCTTGTATTTTTTAATCATTCATCATGGTTATATAATACTTTCAGAAGATTAATCTAAAATATAAGAAAGATTAAAATTAGATTAAAATTTAATACTCCTTTTATTTCTTTTACATCGATATCTGTTAAAATCAACTTACTATTTAAATGCTCAATTTTTTATGTATTTAATATGATTTATCTAGGTTTTCTCTACTATTAACATAAGATACGTCTTAAAGTAGTTTAAACATAAAAAATGACAGATTTTTTAAATCTGTCATTTGAGGTTGGTTATATATTTATAGAAAGTTTCTTTTTGTGATAATAGTTAAAGATTATATACCTCATATATACTTTAACTCATTACAGCTACTATATATATTATATAATATGCATAACAATTTCTTTGTAATAAAAATATGCAATAAATTTTTTAAGCAATACTATCCATAAAATTTTATATTCCCATAATACCCCTTTTTATAGAAATATAAAATCATGCCCACCAGTAAAACGGGTGGACATGATTGTTAATTTTTAGTTTCAATACCTTCGCTTAGCATCAGTTATTATTAACAGTTTACTATGGTTGATATTATATTGCACAGTAAATTCTTAACTTCATAGATTTATTGGCGGAAGTAAGGCGTAGTAAGTGAAATCCATGACTTTATATCAATACTTGATACAATACCTATCATATTTTCAGGATGATCATACTATTCCCACCTTATAGAATCTAACTCCTCTAAAAATTTTTCTCCAAGTTCTTTTTCTACCATTTTTATAAAATACGCCTTCCCATATAAATATTCCTTATAATTTACTATTCTCTTGCTTTCTATATTAAATAAATGATTAGCCACGCCAAACTTTTTACAATAATATATTTCCTGACGTAATTTTCTTTTGTATTTCTTAGGTACCTTAACTTTCTCACTAACAATTAATCCTGTTACTATTTTAGGTCTATTTGCTTGCATTATATTAGTTTTGGCTTTGTTAGGAATAAATCCTTGTTTTTCTATTTCTAAATATATCATATCAGTTAAATATGTTATATCAAAATTTGCTGAAAATGTTAAATCATCTGCATACCTTGTATAGGTTATTTCTTTATCTAAAGTTATTTTTTTTATTGCTATGTCTAATTCCTTTAATATAATATTAGATAAACATGGACTTGTAGGTGCTCCTTGAGGAAGTACTCCACCAAAACAACAAATATGAGCCAATTTTCGAGCAACTTCCTCAGTATATCCAACGGATTTGAATACTTCATATACTTTTTCTTGACCTATAGATGGGAAAAAATCTTTAATATCTATATTAATAATATATTTTTTATTTATGTGCTGTTGCGCATTTGTAACTATAGATTTATTTTTTTTAAATCCATGTGCACTATCATCTATTAATATTTTTTCTAATATATTTTTTAAAATCCATTGTTGTCTATATTTTAGTTTTTTGCTTGGAGCAATGATAAATCTTTTATCTCCATTTTTCTTATCTATCTCAAACGTATGGTAGGAAAAGTCTATAACAATACCTTTCAGCTTTAAGATTTCATCTAAATGACTTACTTCAAAAATAACCGGAAGATTTCTATCTAATAGATTTTCTGCATACTTGCAACACGCTTCTATATAAATATCACTATATTGCTCGCTCTGCATTCCTTCCAACAACCGTTTAGTATAATTATATCTATACATAAGTGAGTTCCTTTCATAAAAAAAGAGCAACTACTCTACTTGTTCTACTAGTTATTGTTCAATATAGGCTTTATATTGAACAATAACTTAGTACCGTTAATAAACTGAGACGAATCGCCTCAACCTAGTCGCTCAATTATATTATATTAAATTTTTTAGGAATATACAAGTAATCCCACTCAAATATAGGTGTATGTATGTTAGTTGGTTGTGGGGAATACCAACTAGTATCTTTCACTAATACATTATTTATCTTAGATATATATACCTGATTTTCCTGAACTCTTATAATTTCATTATCATGTAGTTTTTTTACAATTTTACTAATGACAGCTCTAGGAATATGTAATTCTGACTCTAAGATTAAAAAATCAATTCTACCATATTGTCTTATATGTAATAAAATAATGACTTCATAAAATTTCATTTTTCTTTACCTTTCCTGCATTATAAGCATTATTGGAATTAATCTCTTTTCTATGTTTCAATTCGTAAATGGTAGGTCTTGTGCTAACTTGTCGTGGAAAGAGTGGGGTAGAAATACAGCTATACTTCCAAAAATTACATAACGTATTATTAGGCGTCTCATAATAAAATGAAATTAGAACTTTACTCTTTTCAAATCCTAGATAATATGTTCTTTCATCGGTTTTACTTGCTTCATCAATCAATTGCTCATACTTTTTAATAATATTTATTACCTCTTCTCTTTCCTTTCCCTTAAAATTATTATCTTCTACGAAACAAGATTGAATTTCTTTGCAAATTATTAGTTCTAAATCAATTCCTTCTTTTTTACATGACTTAATAATCTTTTTTACAACTTTTTGTTTGGCACATATACAAGCTAGAATTATCTTTTTGTTCCTTATATTTAAATTTTCAAACCTCTTACAAGTATCTCTTATATTCCTAAACGAAGTATTACCTGTTCCTATTATATCATCTATAAAAATAATTACTTTCGCTCGTTTTATAATATCCTCATCTATTTTAGATACTGCAGAAATAATTTGCCCCTTTATAATTCTATTTATATTGCTCATCTGCAATGTAGTTCTAATATTATCTCCTCCTGATTTAACACCAGATTCTACAGTAATAAATAAACTATCTGACATATTATATCCTTCTTTTGCTATTTTTTTTTCAATCGTTTCATATAACTCATACATCATATATTCCATTTCAACTTGTGTAATATATGTATATCTTTCAATTAACTTTAGCAGATATTTTTGATCTTCTATCGCAAAAGAATCTAACCACTTCTTCAAATTATCCATTAATATGTCTTTTCCAATAAAGCGATCTAGCCTTTTTCTTTGCTGTCTAGCTTGTCTTCCATCACTTAAATACTCATCGCCTTGAATATTATTATTGATATAAAACCTATCTAAAGTTTCTTGTATATACTCTTCTAAACTCTCGTTCTCATCTATAATAACTTGCTTCGTTTCTTGAAACTTGTTTAAATCAGACTTATTAATTGAGTTCATATACCCTCCTCATATCAAAATTTAAATTTAAATAAATAATTTAAGCCAAGATATGGTACAGTTTATTTTTTACCCCTTTTAATTTTACATATACTAAGCTTATTTTTCAAAATTATATTCTAATAATACAAATATATTTCTGCAATGATAATTTCAAAATATTATATATATTTATTATACTACATGTATTCCCCTTTATTTTAATATCCTAGATAAATCTCACATTCTTTCAATAAAAAACTCCCTTAAATAATAACAATATTATTCAATTTTAATTCGCTCTATTTGGACATAAAAGATAGTATCAAAACAAATTGTTCACAATTTGTTAGCGACCCCAGGAGTTCTTGCGAGGAGCATAGTGAATCGAGCTTGCTACTATTTAAGATAAATTAGATAAAAACCTAATAGAATGAGAATAGTTTATAAATTGTAAAACACTTTTGGTGTTAGTAAGCCTTACCGTTTCAAATATAAATATCTATTGCAGATTACAGACGCCATACTAGCTAGCCATATACGCAATAGGCTTAAATACCTATTGTGTTTCTGTATTATCATAACAACTTACTTTTTTCGATATATATTTGATTTTTATGATATATATCTGCAATAATATTTTGATAAACTATACCTTTAGCTTCTCTTTCATATGTCCTAAAGTTTCCATATACTAATATCCTATTATTTTTATTTAAATTTAAATTTTGAATTATATCATCATTTATCATATGTAATTGCAATATTATCTTAAATTTTTTATTATTTTCATCACTATATGAAACATCATAAAAGCTTATGGAATACTTATTAAATTTATCATTAGGATTATTTATATATTTTATTATTCCTTCAAAGCATACTGGATGATACCTTCTTTTACTTAAATATTTGTACGCTTTAATATAATCTTTAAAGTCATTTTCATTATTATATTCATAATAAAAATTACTCCATCTCACTGCTTCATTTTCTCGCTTTATATTATTATAGTACTCCAATTGCAAATTTGATGATAAATCAGAATTGTTGTCTACTTCGTCTCTTAACCTAATTATTTTTTGCATTGTTGATAAATATGCGGATATTCTCTTACCTGCTTCATATATTTTTTTTGATTTTAATTCACTGTTAACTTCACTATTTAAGTAACTTCCATTGCTTATCTCTTTCTGTTCTTTTATCTTATCCGAAACTAGATTTAACTTAACAATGAATTTATTATTCTCTACTTCACTAACCAAACCTTTATCTGGAATATCCGCTAGAATTCTCTTAATCTCTCCTAATGTGTTATATTTGCACTTTAAATTATGCTCTTCATTAGCAATTCTAAAATATCCAGCTACATCGATTTCTTTTTCTCCGCATCTTCTTTTATATGGCTTAGTATACGTTACATCTACTCCACACACAATACATTTCAAGTTTCCTTTCATATAGTTTTTAATATCGCTTAAGTTTACTTCCTTCCCTTTATAAGAAGCTATCTTCATCTTAATCCCCATAAACTCCTCCTTTAAACTATAGTTGTTAATTCTCTCTACTAAACTATAAATTTTTATATAAATATATTCTACAATTTATATACATATATCTTTTATACTCCACCCTTGTGTAGCTAACTTATTAATAAGCCCTTCTGTAACATCTTCTTTCCTAATAGCCATGCATACTAGTTCAGTAGCTCTACTTAATGCTACATATGATAAATATAATCTTTTTTCATCTCTCTTACCCATTTTCTTAGGTCTTTCATTTATAAAATAAGGTAAAATTGATTTTAAATTGTAATCATAATTAAATGTTTCTAAAAGTAATGTTGCTTGATGGGTTTGTCCTTTTACACTGTGTATTGTATCTAATATTATATCTATGTTAAATCCATTCTCATCATTATATCTAAATACATTATTACTATTTATATCATCAACTTCTTCTTCAGAAGTTTGACTCTCAATAAATAATTTTATATCTTCATTACAATTTTCTAAATTTCCTATAGGTTTTATAATTTCAATTGTTTGCTTGCATATATTGATCCACTCTAAATCTTTCCCTAAAATTAAGTCTTTACTCCAATTTAAAATTGTCTTATTGAATACCATATAATCTTCTATTTTTTCTTTTAACTTTTCATTTAGTGTCCTAGAGTTATGCGGTTGTCCTTCTTTTGATTTAAAGCCTGCTATCCATAATATACTTAATATTCCTTCTTTTATTTTATCTGATATTGTTCTAATTGCTATGCTGTTGTCACTTATAATACTTATGACATTTTGAGCTTGTATAAAGTACCCTTTATAATTTTTAGGCTTTTTCCTACCCAAACTCTTTCTATTATACTCTTTAAAATAGCTACCTATAGAATATTTGTTAGGATCTTCATTCTCTTTTCCTACTGCTCCTACAGCATAAAATGAACCTTCATTCAAATCCATTTCTTTTATTAGTTTACAGTATTCAATTAGTACCTTATCTTTGTTCTCATCATCAAAAAGAAAGATAGTATTATTACAATTTTTTCTTAATACATTACCCTCTAAGTTCTCATCTCTGTTAACTGCAACATTTTTACATAGCTTCGCTATACTAGTGCTCATTCTATAAGACTTACTTATATTTAATGTTTTCTTATTTAAATTTTGCCATACTATAGATTCTATATCTCCAACGTCTCCATAAATCGATTGATTCTTATCTCCAATTAACTGAATAATAGATTTATTAAAAATTTTATAAAGTAAATCTAACTGATGATAACTTGTATCCTGCATTTCATCAATGAATACTATAGGGAATCTTTTTGAGATTACTTCACTTAACTCCTTAAATGATTCCAGATATTTATTAGCTAATGCATATGCATCATAAAATGTGATATACCCTAAAGTAGTAATCGCATTTTTAAAATTTTCAGCATCTACATATGAATCAGCATCTTTCCCACAATAAAATGGTTTCTCCTTTCCATTATCGTATATACATAACCCTAAATCATTATAACTATATCTTAATTTTTCTAATCCTATATTGTAATCCCCATTGTTCTTTCTACCAATAAATGACCTAGTACCATATTTTAATAAAGTATTACTGTATTTCCTTACAATCCTATTGTATTGCTCATCATCTATACATACTATTTTTTTCTTCATTAGCTTATTATAAGCTGGTATTGCTAGATACTTGTCTATAAAACTCTGTATTGTTCCTACATAATTAGGATAAGCTAAAACCTTACTTGAGTATTTTCCTAAAGTTTTTTCTATTTCTTCTCTAGCAGCATTAGTATGTGATAGTACACATATCCCCTGACTGCTAGGTATTTTCTCTGACAACATTGCTAGTTTAGCTATTAATGTTGTAGTTTTACCAGCACCAGGACAAGCAATTATATTACAACTATCTAATTCTTTAAGAACAATCTTAACTTCATCATCACGAAAATTTTTCCCCATAATCCTCTCAATATTATATATATCTTCATTAGTAATTGTTATGCTATCTATCATCAACTTGTTCCTCCAATTCTTTATCATTAGAGGTGACATACCTAATAGCATTAACTAAATATTTAGGCAACTTGTCTATAATTTCATTATACCTTTTCTCTTTAACTATTTCCTCTTGATTTAGTAATTCAATAAAATATTGTACTGCTATAGCTTTTGATGCTTTACCTTTATATAATGGCTCATATATATTACATGCAATTTGTACATCACTAAGTCCATCATTCTTCCATTTGTTATATTCCTGTTCGGAAGATAGTTTGATTACATTTATTTCATCATCAGTTAATATTTTGTTTTTACTTTTTTCATTCTTAGCTACTTGAATAGCTTTATGCATTAACATTCCAAAACCGCAATATGCAATGTCATATTCAAGAGTCCAATAATTTGATACAAATGTCTTAACACATCCTCCAGCTGAACGTTCCACTTTTTTATGTTCTTCTTCTTTTAATTGTACTTCAGTATAATCATTCTTAGTTTTTCTTCCGTCCTTTAAATAAACACTGGCCTCATAAGGAGGTATATCCAAATCTGTTACACAAGCTACTCTAATATCAACTCTTCTGTCATCTTCACACTGAAATACTCTTGAATATCTATATAACCCTGTACTCCCAACATTTACAATAGATACCCCATATTTAGATAACGACATCCCTATTGCACTAGCTATCGCCGGCAACAATAAATTTTCTCCATCTCCCTCTACCAACAATACTCCTCTTGCAAAAAATAAATTTGCTTTAGTTGAATCTAAAAATCTCTCTAGAAAACTATAATCTGATTTGTCTAACTTTGTAAATCTACTTCCCATAGGAAAGGCATCTCTTCCCTTAATTAAAATTAAGTTTTCTAGTTTTACTTTCGATGCTAGATTAGGGCTATGAGATGTCATTATAACTTGTATATTCCCATCTTCCCTCTTTGTAGATTGATTTTCAAGAAACTCTATTAATCTCATTTGTAGTTGTGGATGTAAATGAGCTTCTGGTTCCTCAATTAATGCTAATGGTAAAGCATATACATTTGAATTCTGTAATAATAATAATTCCGTTGCCATAAATAGTAGGTTATTCATGCCTAAACCATGCTTTGTATTATAGTCATAAACTAACTCATCACTTAGTAATAGTTGAAGCTTTTCTAATATACTCTTCAACTTTGGTTCTGTTATTCCTATGCTTGCCTTAATTGGATCATCTCCAATTAAAAAATTATCTAAATATTCATCTTGAAGTGTAGCTACACACTCATTTATTACTTCATGCTCCCTTATTTTATTATTAGCATTCTTAATTATGTTAATTATTGTTCCCTCTACATTTTCATCTTGTCCTCTCATAGCTGGATATGAAGATAATATTTGTGATAATCTTGAACCCCGTTTTGCTGCTAATTCCTGTTCAGCATCCCGTAGAGGCTTCAAATATGTTGTTTTTAATAACTCCTTCACATCATTTTCTAGCTGATTTCCTATGTTATTATTTCCAGCTTTAATATTACAAACTACTTCTCTTGTTATTCCAGTATTTACATAATCTAACCCCTTTCTTTCTGCTTCTAACCAAACACTTAATGTATATTCTAATTTAGCATCTGTTAATTTTTCAACTGATATCCAATCCAAAAATAAGGCTGCTTCCTCCTCTGAAAACCCTTTAAATTTACACTCTATTCGGATATTTTTTGCCTTTCCATTTTCACTTACATTAAAATCGTCTGCTGTAAGGTATAATTTATCATTATCTTTTGTACCTAGAACTAGCCTTATTGCATCTACTATAGTGCTTTTTCCCTCATCATTTTCTCCTACTAATAAGTTCAGTGTAGGGCTAAACTCTAGCTCTAAATTCTCTTTACTCTCTTTACTGCCATATACTTTATAGTTCTCAATGCTTATGTTTGATAGATACATAAATCCTCCTTTTTATTCAATAATAATATTCCTCTTATATCTCTAACTCTTCTACACAAATATTTTACTACAATAGTGTAATTCTGTAATATTATGTTACACCTTATTTATCTTTAATTCAATATAGTTCCTATAATTGCAATTATTGCGTGAAATTTAAATAATATATCTCTAAGATTAACCTCTATGCTCATATTTATAGACTTTCTTAGCACAATTGTAATTAAAAAGTCATGAATTCTTATGTTATAAGAATTCATAGCCTTCCTATATTTTATTAAGAATACTACGTTGTAAAAATATTACTGAAAAATAATCCAATTAAAAACTCCGCCATTAAAATCAGCACACCACAAAAATATAAATGTATACAGTTCAATATCACACATTTATACCTACTATAATAAATTCAGCCTGTACTTATCCATAAAATAGCAATTCTTTCGTTCATATAAAATTACTTGCAGTGATATTCGGTTAAAATATATTTTTTACTCATTGAATTGTAATTATCTAATGATATGTTAGATTTCAAGTTAATCTTTTTTCATTGGATAAAGATGATTAATCCATGCAACTCACTTCGTTTACTATTACCTTCAATATGTTATTATTTATGTATAACAAGCAGCTAGCAATGAATCTACAGTTTCTTGCAAACTTTCATTATTATCTTGTCTCCATAAATCATATAATACAGAGAAAACTACCTGGATTTCTTTACCTAGCTCTTTAGATAAATCCAAAAGCCAGTCATGTTCATCCTTTCCATCAAGAAGGCTTAGAATTTGAATAATCTTATCCTGTGTATGTCCAACCTTTTGTGGAAAAATAGTTATATTTTTAGATACTATCTCCTTAAATTCTTCTTCAACAGATTTTTGCGTTGGTAAAAAGCAGAATGACCAGTTGATTTTAAGTTTATCAGAATTAATTTTATCTTTTTGATTATCATCATAAACTCCAATAAAATTGTATTTTATTGCATTAGACTTAGGAAATTGAAGTCTTTTTAATATTTCTGCTTCTCCTCCAACATATTCAATTGAATAATCTGTTAATAAAGCACTATTCTTTTCTGAAAGAATAGTCTTCAAAAATAATTCTGCTGCAAAATCTTCAACAAAAATGTTCCTCTGAATGGATTATTTAGTCCTAATATCTTAAATGCTGACTGCTCCAATTCTGCTCTACTTATATAAACATTCGTTCCATAGCGGCTAATAATGTTTATATGTTCCCTTTTTACTTGTTTTATTATAAAGGGAGAATGAGTTGTGATAACAATAGCAAGTCCCATTTCACTAGCCTTATAGGCTATATGATTCATTAAACATTGTTGAGATGAAATACTAATGAACGTCTCAGGCTCTTCTATCAAAATTACCGAATCCTTATCTATACGACTAAACGTCCAATACAAATAGAACAGGAAATGCTCTTCTATTCCCATAGATAAAGAATCATATTTTATGCCATTAGACTCAACCTCAAAATATGGAATGGTTCCTAAATCTTCACTATCCTCATCTTCAATAATTTTACATGCACTGTACTTTATTCCAATTACATAAGCAAGTTCTTTACGCTTGATAACAAACCGTCCAGCTCAGCTCCTTGGTTCGGATATTTTCTCACGCATCGCGGAGGATTTCAATCCTTCCATGAGCCTTCAACAGCTGAGTCAGATTGGAAACATTATATGTCAAGTCTTCTAACTCATGAAGGCCACGAAACCGCCAAAAAACAAATGAGAGGCTTCGGTGGTATGATGAGCAATGAGTCATTTTGATATGACACCAGAAGAAAGACATAGAGTAAACATTTTTGATGGCCAGATTAGAATTTCTGTAGGAATAGAAGATATAGATGATTTAAGTCAAGCTCTTGATAAAATCCGATTATAAATTTTAATATTAAAGGGTCACTGCATGTAATATTGCGGCAGCCCCTTCTTTATGTATCTAATTAAAGGTATAATAATCCAATATATATATATTCTATATTTATTTGATTATATAATCAGTAAAAAAGCCTGTGTCAAGAACCAACACAGACTATCAGCATACTATTTATAAATATATTCCATTTAATAGCGACTACATAAACTTCTCATTATTAGCCTACTATGAATTTGAATAATTTTGATGTATTGTTTAATTACTCTGTATTCCAACTATTCTATAATAACCTCATAACTATTAATTTTACACAGTACGATATTTGGGATAACTTGAAATTACAATCTTATCTTAATGAAAAACTCATTTTATATTTGTCTTTCTAATTTACAAACTTTATCTAAATCAAAATAATATCTCCTAATTGTATCCTCCATACAAGCTTGTCTATTCTCAGACGTTCTTTGAGACTTATATGTTTTATTATACAACAGTGTAAAATCATGAATGGTTCCAAATAGTGATGCACACGCCTGATCCCAATCATGTATTTCATTTGGTGCAATTTCCAAATCTGTACTTGTAAAATAGTTTTTATCTATTGCTGGAATCAAGGGTTCCATTTCATCAAATAGCTCTGCTTCTGTAAGAGTTTGATTTTTAAATTCGTTATATTTATATATAACTTTTTCTGCTAAGCCTAACATGTTTGCTAATATTTCTTTTATTTTTAATATTAATTCATCTTTGCTAGCTGTATTTTCTTTAGTAAAAGTCTTTAATTGTTCATAATATGAATGTATATTATAATGAACTCCGTTTAGCATAAATACATCTTTATCATTTACTCTATACCACCACTTTTTATCTTGTTTATCATCAATCCATGTTGTATGACATATAAAATTGTTATTTATCATATCACTTTCATCACGTCCGAAATAAATCCATACAATGTTTGCTAATTTACCCGATAAACGTTTTTGAGCTATTTCATTGTTGTAAACCTCGATTACTCTTACTTTATCCTTTATTTCTAAAGAAACCTTTCCTATTTCTTCAAGCGAAAGCGGTTCTTTTAGAATAACTTTAACAGAATATCTTTTGGCTAACCCTGTATGCACTGGCTCTACATTGTAGATTATATATTTATCATACTCTGCGTATATTCTAGTGGTATAAAAGGGTTGATATTCTTGTACCTGAAAAAATATAGTTCCTCCCATATTTGCTCTAAAGATAGGATGCTGCTGTTTACCTGGATTTCTTTTACTCCACACTTCTAAATACAAAGAAACTAATTTCTGTATATCGTATAATGTAATTTTACCTTGTCTTATAATATACTTATCTTGAAGTGCACTACATAAGAAACTTGTGAATACACTAATTGGTTTATCTGGATGACCATATGATTCTTGAGCCGAATTGCTTGATGAAAATACTGCATATCCTTTACCTGCAAACTCTTCAACAGTTTTTTCAATATTAAATATAGATGTTTTATCAACAGAAAAGTTTCCTGAAAAACAACAATCTAGAAATATTATTTTGCTTTTAGCTAAAACTTCTTCAAAGTATTCAATAATTTCTTGAGTACTTATTAAACCATCACTAAAAACAAGATAATGCTGTTTATCTATTGTGGTACCATGACCTGAAAAATAGAAAATTAATATATCATTTTCATCAGTTAAAGTAGTCATCTGTAATAAAGCATTTATAAAATCTTCTTTTTTTACGTCACCACAACTTCCACATGAAACAATATCACTTTTTCTCAATTTCAAACCATCACACAAAGATTTTTCCATTATTAAAACATCATTCATACAGAATGGCAGGTTTCCTGCCCCAGGAATATAATAATTACTAACACCTACAACAAGTGCTTTCACATTTGGCAAAATAACACCTCCAATATCAATAATAAACCTACTTTGTTCTTAAAGGTAACTATCTTAGTTTTGTTAAAATTATTTATTATATTTTTACTAATCTGTTAAAAAAACAACTAAATCAACTATCTTTTTTCGCTTTTTATATTTTAAACTTTTTATGAACTAACTTAACATTGACTATTATAATAATCATATCTCAATTTCCCATTATAGACATTATATTCATATCTTAAACTCCAATAATTCAATTATTCTACAAACAAACTTAATTTCCTTCAAATTTTGGAAACTTTGTCAATATAAAACCAATCAAAAATGACAATTTTTTAAAGTTCATACTTTTTCTTATCTATAAATTAATTAACATAAGAAAAATTAAAACTTAATCTTTAGCAAGTACTATATTTCAATATAATAATTTCAGGCGCATATAAAAATAAGGAGACCCCCCATCATTAAAGGATTCCCCTTATTGCAAATTCATTATTGACTTTGAATATTTAAAAACAAATAAATTTATACTTATGTACACTAATCCAAATCGCCATCATAATCTCTTTCATAGCCATAGTATTCATTAATATCTTCTCTGCTCCAATTATCTAGATTATATTCATGATTATAGCTATCATCGTCATCATTAATGTCTCCGTAATCTGTACATTTGCTTTCATCTACAAAAACAAATAATATATTGCCTTTAATTGTATCACCTTTATACAAATCATCAAAAAGTCTTGTATGATATTTATAAAGAAAGTCCAATATCTCACTTTCACTTAATTGAGAGCTTTCAACATGTGCAGCATCTTTGGCTTCACAGGGGAATGATAAACCATAATCATCTACTTTTTCTTTAGGAATAGTTCTTTCTCCTAAAACAGGAGTTATTTTAACCTCTCCAAACTTAACTACTTCATAGTTATGCTCAAATCTATATTTAAGTTCAGATTGTAATAATTTAGCTTTTACTTCTAGAAGAAGGGTTATTTTTTCTCCACACTCCCAACTATCTTCATAAACTGAAGAAATTTTATTTCCTCTATCTATGCCTATAACTACCTGAAATTCATTAATTTCGTTTTCAAAATCCACATAATCTATTGGCATATAAAGTATTCGTTCTTTTATCATTTCGTTTAATTTATTAATTGATTTTACTCTAATGTTTTCTTTTAACTTAACCTCCATAAATTCAGTTGACTTAGTTTTGTTAGTGCTTTTACTATTATCCTCTAGAAAATCATTTACTTTATCTTCTATCTCTCTCCGCAACCTTAAAATTTGCAACTTTGTTAATCCCATTTGTTCCTCCCAAATTCTTTCATGTATATAGCTTTATTTACAAAAATATAACGACTATCCATAATTATTACTCCCTATAATATCTATAATTATAGTATATATTACCAAATTATATGTTTCAATTTATGTTTATTCTCTATCGTTATTATTTATAAAACACTTCTGAACCTTTTCCCCTTATTCATAAATTTATTAACAGTTGAATTTACATAAAAAAAGGAGTAAAATATACTTAACCTAGTTATATATTAACTAGGTAATGCATTTTACTTAAGATAATTTTTAGAGGTGATTTTATGAGTAGTGAAAATATTGAAGAATATATACATGTTATAGGAGCGAGAGAAAAAAATCTTAAAAATCTAAATGTGAAAATTCCAAAGAAGAAAATAACTGTTTTTACAGGTGTTTCAGGTTCGGGAAAATCATCTTTGGTATTTGATACAATAGCGGCAGAGTCCCAAAGACAATTAAATGAGACTTATTCCAGTTTCATCCGCCATCGTTTGCCTCACTATGGGCAACCAAATGTTGATGCTATCGAAAACTTATCTGTAGCAATTATCATTGACCAAAAACGTATTGGGGGAAACTCAAGGTCAACGGTTGGAACCATTACGGATATATATTCATTGCTAAGATTATTATTTTCCCGTATAGGGAAACCCTTTGTGGGTTACTCCGATGTTTTTTCCTTTAATAATCCTCAAGGCATGTGCCCTAAGTGTGAGGGACTTGGGAAAATAGATATGATAAATATTGATAAGTTGTTGGATAAAAACAAATCCCTTAACGAAGGTGCAATTTTATTTCCTACCTTTGAACCGGGAGGTTGGAGATTGAAAAGATATATTCATTCAGGCTTTTTTGATAATGATAAGAAAATTAAAGATTTTACAGAAGAAGAATTGGAGTTGCTTTTATATAAATCCGATATTAAAGTAACCACTTCTGATCCAGAATGGCCAAAAACTTCTCTTTACGAAGGACTCATTCCTCGAATTGAGAGAAGTTTTCTAAAAAAAGAAGGCGGTAAATCCGTCAAATATAAAAATGAAATAGCTAAAATTATTGGTAAAGAAATATGCCCTGTTTGCAATGGAGCTAGATTAACACAAGATGTTTTAGGGTGTAAAATAAATAATAAAAATATATCAGATTGTGTTAAGATGCAAATAACAGACTTACTTGATTTTATTCATACAATTCATGAGCCCAAGGCTGCCACTATGGTTGGAGCAATTTCAGATCGCTTAGAGCATTTAGTATCTATTGGTCTAGGTTATTTGACATTAAGCAGGGAAACTTCTACCCTTTCTGGCGGTGAATCCCAGCGAATAAAAATGGTTCGTCAGTTAGGCAACAGTTTAACGGATCTTACTTACATCTTTGATGAACCAAGTATTGGTTTGCATCCTCATGATGTTAATAAAATCAATGTACTTTTGAAACAGTTACGAGACAAAGGAAATACGGTATTAATTGTGGAGCATGATCCAGATGTTATAGAAATCGCTGATTACATTATTGATATAGGGCCAAAAGCTGGTATTAACGGCGGTAGAATCATGTATCAGGGTACTTTAGAAGGTCTAGCTCATTCCAATACGCTCACTGGTAAATATTTATATAGTCATGCTAAGCTTAAAGAAAACTATAGAACCTCCACTAGATATTTGTCTTTAAAAAACGCACATTTGCATAACCTTAAAAACATTAGTGTAAATATCCCAAAAGGTGTTATGACAGTTGTAACCGGGGTTGCAGGTTCAGGTAAGAGTACTTTAATCAATCAGGTTCTTCCAAAGTTTTATCCCGACACAATTTTTATTGACCAAAAACCTATTCAAGCTTCAAAGAGATCAAATATTGCCACTTTCACAGGAATATTTGATAATATAAGAGAGTTGTTTTCAAAGGCAAATCACTTGAAGCCTGCTTTATTTAGCTTCAATTCAGAAGGAGCGTGCCCAAACTGCAAAGGTCTAGGGGTAACCTATACAGATTTGGCTTTTATGGACACAATTGAAACTGTGTGCGAGGTATGTCAAGGAAAACGCTTCACAGATGAAGTATTAGACTGCAAATTCCGTGATAAAAACATAAGTGAAGTTTTAAATATGACGGTTGATGAAGCCTTAGCTTTCTTCTATGAAAAAGAAATATCCGCTGTTCTCAAGAGGCTTGTAGATGTAGGGGCCTCATATATTACACTTGGTCAGCCACTAAATACTTTATCTGGCGGAGAACTTCAAAGAGTGAAGCTTGCATCTGAATTGGAGAGTAGAGGAAATATTTATGTGTTAGATGAGCCTACAACAGGACTTCATATGTCCGATATATCACAACTTCTTAAAACTTTAAATCGCCTTGTTGACCAAGGCAGCACAGTAATTGTCATAGAGCATAATCTAGATGTGATTAGTCAAGGGGACTGGATTATTGATTTAGGTCCTCATGCAGGACAAAATGGTGGTAATATAATGTTTGAAGGAACACCAAAAAATTTAATAAATTGTGAGTCTTCTATAACAGGACAATATTTAAAGAAATATATAAAATAAGGAGATTTTTATGGGTAAAAAAGAGTTGGAACAATACTATATCCCCTTTCAATGCATGATTATCAGCAATATCAATCGCTTTAATATTGAAGGGGTAACAACTGCTCAATACAACGTATTGGATATCTTAGATAAGCAAGGCTCTAAAACTACAAAGGAGCTGGCAGAAATTCGTGGCATTTCCCAAGCTGGAATGTCCAAACTTACCAAAAGACTTTTAGAGAAAAATTATATTATACAAAAACGACGTGAAACAGATCGCAGAGCTTATGACATCATGCTTACTCCCGAGGGTAGAAATTTTCTCATAAGGTCAGAAAATTTCAGAAATGAAATAATGGATTTAATTGAAAATACATTGACAGAAAAAGAATTAGATTGCTTCCTTAAACTTTGTAAAAAAATTACTGATTCATATATAAAGGAGTAATAAATTTTATTTTCTTCTACCTTAAACTTTTTAAGTTATCATTTCCCAATATAGCCTATGGAGCTTGTTAAATAAATAAAGATGGCAACTACAATGTAGTGCCATCTTTTGTATTAGAAATTTGTTTTTTCTATATAGTGACAATTAACGTCAATATGGTTTAAGAACAATAATAATCTTTCATAAAGTGGGTGAGCTTTATCACCATACTTTGCTTCTAGATTTTCTCCAATATCTTTTACAGTTTTCTTGCCATTTATTTGCAAAAATACATAACTTCCATATTCATCTATAGAAATTCTCTTATATTCTGGAATTCTAAATTTAAATTTTCTAAAGAAGTTTTGGATCTTGTGATCTTGTTTTTCAAGTATTGTCACAATATTGTTCTTATCTATTTCATATTCTAAACTATCAGAGATTTTAAATATTATGCTTAAGACCTCTTCGTTATTATTCAGCATTTTTCACCTTACTGTTCATTATAGGTATTATAGTAGCTATTATAAGACCTACTAATATTATAAACGCCATTCCATTAGAAGCACTGAATCCACTTGGTCCAGCTCCTTTTATAACACCTGTTACTTGAAGTGCTATACCTATAAGCCCTATTATAGAACCACCAGCAACAAGTCCAGATGATAAACTTATACCATTAGAAACTTTAACTTCTTTTTCTTTTTCAGATTTACAAGTTCTTTCTACAAATAAACGAACTAATGCACCTATTAGTATTATAGAAGTTGTAGATATTGGTAAATAGAATCCTATAGCAACTGTCATTACAGGAAGGTTTAATAAGAATAAAACAACTCCCATAACAGCACCAGCAATTATCATAACCCAAGGTAATTTACCTGACATTATACCGGCAGTTAATGTTGACATTAAGTTAGCTTGAGGTAGTGCAAATGGAACGTTATCACCAGTCATTACAAGTTGGTCAGAAAGTAATAATATAGTACCAACAACTACTGTAACACCAACTATACCAGCTATAGCAAAGTATTTTTGCATTTCATTTTTGTCGCCACCTATTATGAAAGTAACTTTTTGTGATTGAGAATAACCACCAGCCATAGCTACAGCAGTAACTATAAATGTACCAAATAAAAGTAATGATCTATTGCTTTCAGGATTTTTCCATCCCATTGCAACGAATAATAATGTTACAACAACTATAGAAGCTATAGTCATACCAGATACAGGAAGGTTCGAAGTTCCTATAGTACCAGTTAAACGACCAGAAACTATAACAAATAGCAATGATAAGAATAATGATAAAATAGAAGCAGCTATTGCCATTAATATATTACCACCAGATATCAAGAAACCACCTATGAAACATATTACTATACCACCAAGTAATATTCTGTTTCCAGCAGATGAACCCTTACCACTATTTGAAGACTTAGCATTAATAGTTTCTTTTATGGAAGATACTATTGTAGGTATAAGCTTTATAGCACCTATTAAACCACCAGAAAGCATTATTCCAGCACCGATATATTTTACATAACTACCAGCTATGTGTTTAACCTGCATAGCGTTTATAGCAACATTAGGATCATTCCATACAGCTGCACCGTCTTGTGCAAGAGCAGAGAAGTAACCTATTAAAGGCATAATACAGAAGTTAGATAATATAGAACCAGCAAACATAGTTAAAGAAACCTCTAAACCAACTATATATCCTATACCTAGTAATAGGGGACTGACTTCAACTTCAAATTTCCACTTGTAGAAGGTTTCATTTACGTAGCTTATAACGTTGTTAGCTACATTTAAAAATGAGCTAGTTACAACAGTTATAATACCGCCTATTCCAAACCCTATTCCCATGTACTTCATTGATTCTCCAGCACCTTCTGAAGCAACAAGTGTTTCAGCTATAGCCATTGACTCAGGGTACATTAATTTACCGTGTTCTTCAACCATTAAGTAATTGTGAACAAGAGAAGCTATTCCTATACCGAATAAAACTCCACCTACACCAACAACAAAACCTTCTAAGAAAGTAACTTTAGAACCTATTAATAGAATTGCTGGTAAAACAAATATTATACCACTAGCAACAGATTCTGCACCACTTGACATACCTTGAATTAGGTTTTTACCCAAAATACCTTTTTGTTTAGAAAATACAGCTATAAGAGCAGAGCCTAATATAGAACCAGGTATACCAGCCGCAACTGTAAGACCTGATTTCATACCTGAATAGGCAGTAGATGCTGCGAACAAAGCAGACAAAATGATACCAATTATCAATACGACAACGTTTCCACCAGATTTAGAACCACTAGAAACGTAAGGTACGTAGTCTTTACCAGCTACACCACCATATGCATATTTAGATAACTTATTATCCATGATATATCCCCCTAATGTATTATATACATATTATTTATAATATATTTTCCATTAAAATATACCATTTTTAAAATATTTTTAAATATAAATTTTTTTACTTATTTAATTGCAATGAGGCTACTAATTAGAATAATAAATTATAAGGACCAAAGATCAAAATCTTTGGTCCAAACATTTAATTAGGCACATTAAAATAAATAACAAGTCAATTATCGACGGATATTTTTTAAATGTGTCTTATTTTACATTCTTCAATACTTCCAATAAGTATTCCCAGGTCCTCTGAACTGAAGAAATACTCATATGTTCATTTGGAGTGTGAACATCATATAGATTTGGTCCAAAAGAAATAGCATCTATTTCACCAAATTTTTCTGCAAACAGTCCGCACTCAAGCCCAGCATGAATTGCAGTTATATGAGGTTTCTTTTTGTACATTTTTTCATATACATCTTCAAAAATTGTTCTTATTTTTGAATCAGGATTATATGCCCATTCAGGGTAACCAGATTCGGCAACAACACTTCCACCATTCAGTTTAGCTGTTACAACTAATCTATTATATAATTCGTTCTTTAAGCTTCTAACGGAACTTCTGATTGAGCTTATGAATTCTACGAAATCTTTATGAGTAAAAATTATTCCAAGATTCAAGGAGCTTTCTACTAAACCCTTAATATCCATGCTCATGGAAGCTACCCCATTTATAACCAAGTATAAGTAGTTAACTACATTATTAGTTGATTCTTTTGAAAGCATTTCTTGAGGCAAGGTAGGTAAAACTTCAAATTCTACTCTTACATCAGGATCTGGTGTTCTCAATTCAGTTTTAAATAATTCTTCACACTCAGATATTTTTTGCTCAACTAAAGCTTTATCCTCGGCTCTTACTAAGATAACAGCATCTGTCTCACGTGGAATAGCATTGTGCTTAGATCCACCATTTAATGAACTGAGTCTAAAATCTATTTCAGATAAAATAGACATAAGTATACGACCCATTAATTTATTTGAGTTACCCCTTTCTTTATCTATTTCCATTCCAGAATGTCCACCTTTTAAGCCTCTTATTCTAATTATATATGGAACAAGGTTTGTATCTATTGCTTCCAATGCTACAGGAATTGTTGTTTTAACTGTAACTCCACCAGCACAGCTCACTAATAGAGTACCTTCTTCTTCGGAGTCTATGTTAATAAGTGTTCTTCCTTCTATATTTTTAGGTTCTAATGCCATTGCTCCATCCATTCCTGTCTCTTCTGAAGTGGTAACAAGCAATTCTATTGGCGGATGTTGATATTCATTAGAAGCCAAAATTGCTAGTCCCATTGCAACCGCAATTCCATTATCTGCTCCCAAAGTTGTGCCAGTTGCATATATCATGTCATCAATTATTCTTAACTTTAGCGGGTCCTTAGTAAAATCATGTTCTATACCTATATTTTTTTCACACACCATATCCATATGACCTTGCAAAACAATAGCAGGACTGTTTTCATATCCAGATGTTGCTTTCTTTTTTATAACAACATTTAATGCGGAGTCCTGAACATATTCTAGATTATGCTCCTTAGCAAAGGATACTAAATAGTCGCTAATCCCTTTTTCATTTCCAGATCCTCTTGGAATCTGTGATAGCTTTTCAAAGTATTTAAATACTTCAACTGGTTGTACATCTTTAAGTACTTCTTTCATTGTTATTACCACCCTTCTTATTTTATATTTTTTATGGAAAAATTCCAAAAATTGTAAATGACCCTATAGGTATATTTACCACAAACTAAAATAAAAATCAACATATATAATTTTACGTATTTTTTATATTTTTTATATTTTTATATAATTAAACATTAAAACCTTTAGTCTTGCATCTTTATAATATCACTTTATCAATAAACAGAATTCTAAGCTTCAGAGGGAGTTTTTACTCCCTCTGAAGCTTAGAATTCGTTATCCAGGGACGTAGCCGCTCTTTGCTTTCAGTAGTTATTTTTTGTTCGGTGGTGCTAACTTTATTTTCATTATATCCATACCCCTCCTTTTCAATCTCAGCTGTAAGTTTTTTTAGTCTTTTAATCTCCTTCATATACGTTTGGAATTCACATAGAAGTCCATAGCAAAGAGAAAAAGCACCCATCCGACAAAGAATAGTGCTTTAAACTCTTAAATTCACATAATAAATTTTATCCAATAGCCCTAAAACAAAATAAATGTTCTAAGGATTGCTTAGTGCTACCAACACTAAGCTTTTTAAATCATTCTTTAATTTTGTCTTTACTATAATTATCATCAATATCACTTCTTATCTTAGTGGATATATCAGAAACATTGTTTATTATATGGTTATAAGTATTTCTTAATTGAGTTAGGGAAGCTACCTTTCTGCGATTTTTTTTCTTCCTATACATCTCTATTTCCTGTGAAATTCTTTTATTCTCTGCTCTAAGTATCCAACCAATTAGTGTAGCTGTATCATGCTGCTTTTGATACTTAATTGAATTTGTTCCTGAAAACTTTATTCTATTATCTTTGACATTTGTTTTTTCTAGTGTTTTTCCTAGGATATTAATAGCATTCTCCAATGAGTCTTTAAATGCATTATCTAGTAATGTCATATATTTTTTTGTATCGTTTCCATACTTACCAGAAGCAATTTCACCTTTAATCTTTTCGTATTCTAAAGCATATTTTTCCATCAAGTGGGATTTGTTACTATCCCTAAATGAAGCCTCAATACGACTCAAAAACTCATACCCTATTACGGCATTCTTTGATATAACTGAATCATTTGTATCCTTATAAGCTTCACCATCATAATTTTTTTCTATATTCTTATTACTGTCTTTAATTTTATGTTCATTAGTAGCTAAGCTTATTGGATAGGAGATTGTTTTATTAATTTTAATTGAACTCATAATAATTACCTCCGATTTATTGAATACACTTTATATATCGAAAAATAATTAAAATACTATATGGTATAATTTTCTATAACTACCGTCAACAGGACAATATTTAAAGAAATATATAAAATAAGGATACTTGTGCTATTTGCACATAGTACCCTTATTTTATTTTCATAATTTCTAATACAACTATATTTACTGTTTGAAGCATCAAATGCTATTTAAATAATATGATATAATTAATTTATAATAGAAACGAAGAAAGGAAAGACTTGCTTACCACTATTTTTCTTCTTCAAATCTAGCCATAGCATATAAGGCATCTGAAAGTCGATTTACATACTTTCTAACATCTTCCCTAACCTTATCTTCTTTGCTGAAAGTTATTATTACTCTCTCAGCCCTTCTTGCCACAGTTCTAGATACATGCAGCATAGCTGACTGAGTATTTTTTCCTGGAGTTACAAACCCCTTAAAAGGGGCCGCTTTTCCCATATACTTATCTATAATTTTTTCTAAATTATCTATATCGTTCTGCTCAATTTGTTCCTTTAGATGTTTAATCCCATTTTCATCACTGGCAAGTTCTGCACCTAATACAAACAACTTCTTTTGTATATCTACTAATTCAGCTTTAAGTTCCTCATCTTTTATAAAGGAAGAAGCTACCCCCATATTAGAGATTAATTCATCTATAGTTCCATAGGCTTCAACTTTTAGACTATCTTTCTCTATTCTGCTGCCACCAAATAAAGCTGTAGTTCCCTTATCTCCAGTTCTAGTATAAATACTCATATAACCACTCCTTAAAATTTACTCAAATGTTAGCGTTATTTTTCCACTTAAATGGATTCCTATACCTGCAGACAATCTTGATTCTTGAGCAGCACCTTACAAAACTCATTTTTGTGTAAAGCTCAGTATTTTATAGATTTGGATATACTATATTTATTTAGAATGTTTACATACATCTTTTACAACAAGTTCATATAATGTTTTAACAGGTGCTCCTGTTCCTCCCTTAGGTGTACAATCATTTCCATCATCTGTCCAAGCAGTTCCCGCAATATCTAGATGTAACCATGGCTTATCTTGCACAAACTCTTCTATAAACATACCAGCTGTAATTGTTCCAGCATTACGTCCACCAGTATTTTTAAGTTCTGCAAAGCTACCCTTATATAGTTTTTTAAAGCACTTATCATTTGGAAGTCTCCAGAATTTTTCTCCACTTCTCTTTGCTGCTACTAATAACTCATCATAAAAAGCATCATCATTACTTATTACTCCTGTTATTTCAGTACCAAGTGCTACTAACACTGCTCCTGTAAGAGTTGCTACATCTACTAATTTTTCTACATTTTCTTTTTCAATAATATAAGTAATAGCATCAATTAATGTTAATCTACCTTCTGCATCTGTATTTAATACTTCTATGGTCTTACCTGCCATAGACCCAATAATATCTCCTGGTTTATAGCTTCCACCTGAAATAGCATTTTCACAAGCTGCTACTACCGCTATTACATTTTTTTGTACTTTATTCTTTGCTAATGCTTGCATTGTGCCAATAACAGCGGCTGCTCCACCCATGTCACTTTTCATATTGTCCATGGATGTTGTTGGCTTAAGAGAATATCCACCTGTATCAAAAGTAAGACCTTTACCTACAAGTCCAATTTTTTCATTAATCTTGGGATTACCCATATATCTCATAATTATTAATTTTGGTTTATGAATAGATCCTTTTGCAACCTCTAAAAATACCTTCATTCCTATTACCGTAAGTAAAAAAAGTTAAACTTTGTAAAAAAATTACTGATTCATATGTTAAAGAGTAATTAAAAAGTAAAACCTGAACAACACATTTCTGTATTGTCCAGGTTTTCATGTTTCATTTTCTTCCCCTTTTATCTAATATCTACTTACTATATTTTAAAATGAAATTCCCCATTTCAATTGCACAATCCTCACTTTGTGGGTAAACTCCTACATTGTCTCCGTAAGCATGGCCTAAGCCTTTATATAATACGGTTTTTGTTTCAACACCTGCTTTAGTAAGTTTTGCAGCATATGCTAAACATTCTACTTTTAGAAAATCATATTCTCCAACGGTAATAAATGTTGGAGGAAGTCCTTTAGGGTCTCTAGTATATGGATTTAGGTATTCATTTTTAATATCCGTAGTACCTAAAACCTCACTTAAACCTCCTGATAATCCTTCAAACATTCCTAGCATCATTTCTATGCTAGATTTATACTTTGGAGAAATCTCATATTCATCTCTACTCCATTTAAAGAATTCATCTTCAACATTTGCCATATTTAAAGTAGGATAAAGCAACAATTGTCCTTTTACCATGCCTACTCCCTGCTCCATATCTTTTGTAGTACAATATTGAGTTAAGTTTCCACCAGCACTGTCACCTGCTACGAAAATATTATTTTTATTACCACCAAGACTTTCTGCTTTATCATAAATCCATTTTAATACTGAATAGCAATCTTCATGACCTATTGGATATGGATTCTCTGGACATAAACGATAGTCAACTGATACTGCTAAGATATCTGTCTTTTCAACAATTAATTTTACTAATTCTTCAATAACATCAGGTGAACCGCCAAAGAATCCACCCCCATGGATATAATAAAGAATTGGTGCATTTTCCTTTGTAGTCTCAGATTTATAAACACGTACTGGTATTTTATATCCATCTGCTGCTTCTACAGTTTCATGAATAATATCAATCTTCTTTTCAACTATTGGACTACTCTTAATTCCACCAAACATCTTTCTTAACTTACCAATTGATTTTGGAGAAGTATCCATTTTCAATAGTTTTTTAGGCATAAATTTCATCAAAGTCATTTGCATTTTTATATCATTATAAAAACGTGGATCCATTACCCCTCTCTCATCGCTATCAGGTATGTTTTTTACTATAATTTCTGCCCCATTAATTTTAACTATTTTTTGTTTATCTATAATTTTTTCTAATAATTCTTGTGAATATTTTCTGCTCATTTTTTACTCCTCTCCTTTTTATTTCTTATATTTTTTCACACGATCATCTTGAATTACACCGCTATAATTCATTCCATAAGCAAAGTCATAACTATGCCCTTCTTCGTCAACATAACATTCCATGTCACGTGAAACATCTTCAAATTGTTCTTCTACAGTTTTCATATCTTTTGGTATTTGGAAAGGTAGCAATCCACTTGGCTCTTCTTTTCCTGAAACAATATCTAAAATTGCTTCTACTTGCACATTGAAGTTTATTAAAATTCCATCCACCTTGCTTTCAAACTCTTCCACAATGGTAGGATTCTTACAATTCATAGAAACTATTACAGGCTTATCTTTCATAGCTGCCTTTGTTTCTAAAATAATATCTAAATCTTGTTCATTGCTACATGTATTACTCTTGCCTAAGTAACTACGATTTTTAATTACATCATTTTTATCTTGTGCAATACTTTCTTTTCTTCCAAACTCAGCAGTGTATGGCCCATATTGAAGAGTTATAGGAACATATCCCTCTTTCTCTTTGTATCCTACACTATCTGGTGATTCAATAAATACCAATGCAAAATCTGCTTCTTCTGGAGTTTCAACTAATGTATAATATCTTTCAACAGTTGTATCCTTAACTGGGAATACCTCATGGGCTGGTATTACATTTCCAAACCAATCTACACCTTCTTTTACTCTACGCTTAGGAATATACACCTTCTTTTTATTTAAAATAGGTAAAGCATTATCTTTATTTTTTAACATTACTATAGATTTAACTTGAGCATCATAACCCTCTTGCATAAATTCCTTATTGCCAACAAGTGTTTCCGAATAATCAGGATCTACATAAGGATTTTCGAATAAACCAGTGCTAAATATATTCTTAAGTAAACGCTTGGCACTTCTTTCAAAACGTTCCCTCATAAAGGTTTCTCCATGCTCTTTAATTCCAATTTCATAAGCATCTATAATTGGTTGCATTTCATTATTTCCACCAAATTGATCTACACCAGCCATTAATATTTTATAATGACGTTGTGCCTCACTCATTGTTTCTACTCCCCAGCATTTTCCCACCATAAAGGATGCTATATCCGGACAATCCTTTGTAATCATCCAGTCGGTACATACAACTCCATCATAGTTATATTTATTACGTAATAAATCTGTAATTAAATACTTACTATATGAATTTCCAACATTTTCATTGTTTACTATATCTACATCATAAGAAATTGTATAATATGGCATTACTGCAGATGCTTGTTTTGTTCCATTTTTCAGCTTAAATGCACCTTCAGTAAATGGTATTAAGTGCTCTTCAAAGTTATTACCTGGATAAACTGCAAACTTTCCATATCCAAAGTGAGCGTCTCTTCCACCTTCTCCGCTTCCTCCTCCTGGCCAATGTTTAACCATTGCATTTACACTTCCTGTTCCCCACTGACCAGTTTCTTCATCAGTTTGAAAACCATCACAATAGGCTTCTGCCATATCAGCTGATAACTTGCTGTCCTCACCAAAGGTTCCATTAAATCTCATCCATCTAGGTTCTGTGACTATATCTACCTGAGGTGATAATGCTGTTGAAATCCCTAAACAGCGATATTCCTTTGAAGCCACCTGTCCAAAACGTCTAACTAGTTCTGGATCAAAGGTAGCAGCTAAACCTAGTGGTTCTGGCCATTTTGATATTTCCCCTCCTGATCCTGCATTAAATTCAGTGTCTGCATTTGGAGTATGACGAGGATCTGAACTAATATTGTTTGGAATACCTAGTTCAATTTCTTCTACAAAAGCTTGAATATTATTATTCCATTTTGCTGCTGTTTTAGCATCATCAACAACTGTCAAAAGAATATGACGTAAGTTGTCTTCAGTCAAAAACTTCTTTTGTTGATCAGTTAAATCACTAATCTTTTTCCCACTTTCTTTTAATGATTTCCCATCATAGGTGCCTGAAAACATCCTCTCAAATAAACCCTCACCAGTAGACACTGCTTGATGCTGGCTATATAACATTAAACCTGCAATTTGCTCAATGCTCATCTGCTTTACTAAGTCATTAATTCTATCTTCTATGGGCAATCTCCAATCTTCATATGGATCTAATTTTCCATTCTTATTTAAATCTTTAAAATAATATCCATCTACTTGAAGAATTTCAACCCCTGAGTTCTTTGCATATGCTATATCTTTTCCACCATGATTTTTCACATATATATAATTATCTATTTCTTTTCTTGTATATTCTTTCATTTTACACCTCTCCAATTTTAATATTTATTCTTTTAGAAATCTCTTTACATGCAATGACTTAAAACGTTTTCATAACCTTTTAGAATTAGGCACATTCTTTGTTTTTAATCGATTATGCCCATTCTTTTTCCTTATTTAAAGGTTATCATTTTTTATCAAATTATTGTTGTTCTTTTTTGCCCATTTTAATGTCATTTTTTGATTCTTTTAAATATTGGCGATATTTAAAAGGAGTCATTTTATACTTTTTCTTAAATAAGCTTATAAAAGACTTCACATTTGAAAACCCATGAAAGATGGCAACATCTTGAATATTCATCTCACTGTTTACTATATCTTCATAGGCTTTATGAAGCCTAAAATTACTCAAATATACTTTATAAGTAATACCAAACCATTCACGAAATTTTCTTGAAAAATATTCATTACTCATATAAAAATGTTTAGATATATGTTCTAATGTTAGCTCTTCTTTATAATTTTCACTAATATAAGTTAATATTTCTTTTTGCTTTTCTCTATACTTAAAATAATTTTTTATATAATACTGATCTTTTAAAATTATACAATTAGATAATAAAATATATAGAATTTCATAAATATATGAATTTACTTTAATATAATCTAATTCTTTTGGATGCAAACAAAATTCTTTCATTTCTAAAAATATTTCTCGTAATCTATCTTTTTTAAAATTTGAGTTCATGATATCTAACCTAATATTATCAATATCAGGATATAATTTTTTTATAAATTCATAGGATAAAATCAAAATCACAGCTCCACATGGTTGATCCGGATATTTCTCAATTTCATGCACATCCCCACTATTCACAAAAATGAACTCTCCACTCTCCACATTAATGCTTTTACCATTAATAACTCCTGCTACTTTTCCTTCGGTAACAAATGTCATTTCTATACTTCTATGCCAATGGGGAGGTATATAGAAATATTTTCCCATGTCAAAATTCTCTTTACCAACGTACCTTATAAATGCAGGCAGATTTTCATTTAAATTTACTTTTTCATATGTAACGTTAGTCATAAAAACCTCCCTTTTACTTACCTTACTATTTTCTGAGTTTTTCATAATTATATTCTCTTCATATAAAGATAGTATAATATATCTATTAGACATATTATACTATCGAGATATTTTCATATCTATGGTATAGAAAAAATCTCAGATAGTTCCTCTACTCTATCTGAGATTTTTAAATACTATTTTAATTATTTAATGTCTATTTCTAAGTGTTATTTATAGTGGTGATCCACAATATTCGCATTCTGCAACACTGGTAGTTACCCTATTTGGAGCTCCACAACCTTTACATGTTACAGCTTTCGCCTGAATTTTCGGCTCATAGTTAGGTGTAGTCTCATTGACATTTTTCTTATTTGGTTTTGGGAAAACTATTTCGTTAGTAATATCATTTATATAAGCACCTTTGAAATACCCTTTATTAATCATATCTTTTAAATCTTTTTTTACAACATGTACAGGTAGAGACATAGCCCCTGCAATATTATCTATAATAAGTTCTTTTTCATTTATAATCATAGAAATATATTTTTCATATTTTTCAGCCTTAAAAATAAGTTTTTTAGAACGCCTAAACAATGCTAGTCCTATAACAAAGAAAACTATAGTAGGCGGAATACTTTCTGTTGCATTATCTGGGGAGGTTAATGTCGCTACTATACCTGCTACAGTCATAAAAAAGCAGAAATATGATATATATCTTAAAAATTTCTCCTTATTATTAGAGTTAAGTTTCTTGTATATTAAGTACAATCCATATGGCCAAAACACTATAGTAAACATTATAATTACAGGCCAAGAATATGTTTTTTTTGTTTCCTTTTTATAATCATAATTATTCATTTACTTTCTCCAATACCTTAAAATTTATATTTATACTTTTTTATACTATTAATATCTATATTTCTTTTTAAAGAAAATATTCTATTATTCAAATTGAATTATACTAATTTACAATTATCTAGTCAATGAAGCTTTCAAATTTTACTACCTTCTTCTAGTAATCGGAAGAATAAAAATCCACTAGGGGTTCTTGCGAGGAGCATAGTGAATCGAGCTTGTTAATATTCTTCTGCAAAAATCGCATAATTTGACTTTTTTAATAATACATGCTAATATTTAAACGAAAATAATATATTTAGTCGCTAGGGGAGCTTTTGCTGAGACACTTCGGTGGACCCTTTGAACCTGTAACAGGATAATACCTGCGTAGGAAAGCGTGAGTCTTCGTATCCTCCAGCGATTATAATTAAATCTTAAGGAGGTTTTTTTATGCCAGAATTTAATAGTGAAGTTTTAAAGGAGTTTTTAGAATTTAAGCCTGTAACTTTGGTAATATTAGCTTTACTTATATTGCTATCTATAATAGGCTTAAAAAAGAGAAATGAAACTAAGTTTAGCATTAAGATGTTAGTATATGGTAGCTTATGTATTTCTCTATCTTTTGTATTATCTTATATAAAACTATTTTCATGGCCACAAGGTGGTAGTATAACTCCTGCTAGTATGTTGCCAATTATGGTTTTTTCATCAATGTTTGGAGCTATACCAGGCATTATAGTTGGAACAGCTTATGGATTATTACAATTTATCCAAGACCCTTATATAGTCCACTGGGCACAGATATTTTTAGACTTTCCATTAGCTTTCGGAGCTATAGGGCTTGCTGGTCTATTTAGAAATAATTTAGCTTTATCTTCTTTGGTAGGTGGTCTTGGAAGAATGTTTTTTCATTTCCTATCTGGAGTTATATTCTTTGGTAGCTATGCCCCAGAAGGAATGCACCCTGCTATATATTCATTATCAGTAAATGGTCTTTTAATAGGAACTGAAACAGTTATATGTATAGCTGTATCTCTGCTTCCTCAAATAAAAACTGTCACTAGAAGAATTGCTAGAGAAATTACTGCTTAATTAAAAAACAAATAACTTATTAACATAGTAAATTCCTAGTGAATATTCACTAGGAATTTACCTTCATATTCTTTAATTTATCAAGACTTTTTATATTTCTTAAAGTAGGCTGAACTTGAAAAAATAAAAAAAGCACCAAAAATTATAAAAAATACTGCAGAAAAATATAGTTTACCAATTAAATGCCATATTCCTATAGCTAACCATAGAACGCCTGCAATTGCATATAATTTCCATGAACTTTTATTATCTATTGTTTCACTTTTACACTTGCCGTATTTTTTTATTTGCTTAATTCTAAAATTATACATTAAGTAAGGCATAAAATTAAAAACAAACACAATCATATCAATTATTAATAATCCTAAGATAATCAAAAAAATAGGTCTTATGAAAATTGCAGAAACAGCCAACAAACCTATTAGTACTATAGCTATTATCAAAGAATAAAGTGTTCCCCTTCTTGTTACGTTCCTTATACTTGTATATTTATCTATTTCTGATTGACTATCACTATAAATAGGTTTAGTACCAGTTGGTGCTGAAAAAATGTGCATTTGGTTTCCTATAGAAATAACAAGTTCCCATCCTGCTTCTTTAAATAAAGTAAAATATTCTTCATCTGCCTCCATTTGATAATCTAAAGTATATACTATGTCTTTAGGTTTATCTTTTTTTAATTTATAAAAAAACCCTCCTGCTATGTCTTTTAATATCCAACCTTGGCTTGCATATTTTTTTAGTTTTTCCATATCGCTTTCTTCACTAAAGGCAAACCCACTAATCATTACATATTTGCTTTCCATGAACACTCCCCTTTTCTACTCCAAAAAATTCTCGGCAAATTTAACCATCTGTTTTTTCCGCTCAATTTCTTTTTTCAGCATCTCTCGTCCTTTATCTGTTATCTTATATACTTTTTTATTTTCATTTTTGTCTGAATTTAACTCCACTAAATCCGCTGCTAAAAGCTTTTTCAGTGTTGTATAAAGTGTTGCAGGACCAATAACAACTTCATTATTAGTAAATTTCTCAATGGTTTTCATAATTAAATATCCGTGCTTTTCCTCAATGACACTAGATAAAATGTAAAAAGTAGAGTCTGTTAGTTCTCCAATATCAATAGAATCTTTTCTTGGCATAACACTGTCCTTTCTATCTTCTATATATATCATTTATTGATATATCATTAAATATAATATATCAATAAATGATATGTTTGTAAATAGTTTATTTTTTAGACGGATGAAGGACTCACCATTTAATGGTAAGTCCTTTTTTATTTAAACTTTCTTATATTTTAGATATGTTCTCTTAATTTATTAATATGTTTTTCTAGGTCATTTGAAACATTCACTACATTTTCCATACTAGTTATTTGTTGATTAGATGCAGAGGATATTTCTTCAACAGATGCAAGGGTTTCTGCTGATATATTAGATAAGGAATCAATATTTTTAAGTGTACCATCAATTTGTGTGGACATTTCTAATGAAGTTGCTGAGGAAATTGAAATTTTCTCTATGACTCCATTTAAGGCAACTTGAATGTTAGTAAAGGCATTCTCAGTATCATTAACGGAGTTATTTTGAGAATATACAAATTGAGATATATTATTCATTTCATTTAAGACATTTAAGGATTCTTTTTGAATTTCTGTTACAATAGCATTTATTTCTGATGCAGAGGTTGAAGAGTCTTCTGCAAGCTTCCTTACTTCTTCAGCAACTACTGCAAACCCTTTTCCTGACTCACCTGCACGTGCCGCTTCAATAGCTGCATTCAAAGCTAATAAGTTTGTCTGAGAAGAGATATTTGTAATAGCATCAATAATAACACCTATCTTTTTAATATTTTCCTCCAATTTTATGACTCTATTAGATAAAGAATCCGTTAAATTTCCGGTTTCTACTGACTTATCTTTAAGGATTTTAATTACTTCTTTTCCCTTTTCACTAACATCAATTGCATCGCTAGAAGCTATTTTCATATCTTCAAATAGCTCTACTAGGTTACTAGAGTTTTTTGAAATACTCTCTGAAGCTTTATTGATATCTTGTAAATCATAGGTCTGGCTAGTCATGCTCATATTTATCTGATCCAAGGAATCGGTTATATCCGAAAAGGTATCTGTATTTGCAACAGAAAGATGTTTTAATTCGTCAGCAGATGTTTGAACATCATTAATAATATTTTCCGCTGAATGTATCATCCCTTTAACCTTGCCAATCATTGCATTATAACTATCACTTAAAAGTTTAAATTCATCATTTGACTTAATTGTACTTACCGCATCTAAGTTTCCATCTTCCACTTCTTTCATAGTTTTAATTAAAGAATGTATAGGTAAGGTTAATCTTTTAGATATAAATGCTATTGCAAAAAGCACTAAAATTAAAGTAATACTAAAGGCAAATATTATTGTATTGGTCAGAGCTTGGGCTTGCTTTGTAACTTCTGAATAATCCATAATGGAAACAACTTTCCATCCAGTAGAAGGTAACATTGCCACATTCATAACTTGGTGGATTCCATCTACATTGTAATCTGTACTAAGCCCTACCTTATCTTCCAGTGCTTTTAATTCATCTATTCCTATTTCTTCTGTAGTCTTTAGTACCCAATCCTCATGTTTGGGACTTGCAATAACTGTATTATTTTTATCTAAAACCATTAGATATCCTGTTTCTCCAACTTTAATGCTTTCAATGGTCTTTTGGAGACTTTCCAGTTTTACGCCTATTCCAACAACCCCTTGAAGTTGTCCATTTTTTTCAACTGCTTGAGTAATGCTTAAAATCATTTCTTTAGATACAGATGTGAGATATGGCTTTCCAATTAAAGAACTACCCTTGTTTGTTAAAGAATCCTTATACCAAGGTCTATCTTTTGGATTATACGGTTCCGATGCTGCAAACTTAGGATACTCAATATATCCCCCATGTTCAGTGCCTAAGAATATAAATTCTATATCTTTATGAGATTTTTTTACGCTTTCAAAATACTTACTAATAAAATTTTCTGTAACACTATTCTTATAAGTAAAATTATTAGAATCAAATTTAGTATAATCGTTTATTGTATTATCCATGTTTTGAACTCTTTCGTCTGTGGCAAGCATTTTTATATTTTCTGTCATAGGGTTAATAATTGAATCTTCAATATATCTAGCTACTTCTCCTAAAATTTTGTTTGTATTTTGAATTGTAGTTTCATTTATTCTACTTGTAATTACATTATTTAAATAAAAGCCGCATAGTGAGTAGGATACTAAAGATACCACTAAAACTCCAATAATAAACTTAGTTCCAATCGACATATATTTCTTCATATAATCCCAACCTTTCAATATTTTTACATAACCCCAAAAACCCCCTATGATAAATGTTGTATCATAGGAGGTTGTTTAATTTTATACTATTTTATTCTTATTACTTCTCCATCAATGTTCTTAGCTCTAACAACTTCATATAATGCAACTATTCCTTTTGAAACACTAATATCAATTGTATTTATTATCTCTTTTTGAACCTTAGAACTTTACCAGCTTTTTGAGGTTGTGGTTCACCTTCATTGATTAAAATCTTACCATTTACTAATACATAATCAATTCCTAATGGATATTGAATTGGATCTGTATAATCAGCTGTATCTTGTATTTTCTCTGCATCAAATATTACTATATCAGCCGCTAGTCCTTCTTTTAATACCCCTCTGTCTGTTAACCCAAGTACATCAGCAGATTTTCCTGTCATTTTGTGAATTGCTGTTTCTAATGTGAATGCCTTTTCTTCTCTTACATATTTAGCTAGTACTCTTGGGAATGCACCATGTAGTCTTGGGTGAGGCTTTCCTCCCATAATTCCGTCTGTACAAACATTTTGTTCTGGGCGGCTCATTATTAATTTTACATGTTCTTCTGTACCATAGAAGTCTACTAAGCCTACTATATTTTCTTCTTCCATGATTACATCGAATATTGCATTTAATGGATCTTTGCCTTTGATTTCTCCAACTTCAATAAGATTTTTACCTACTACAGCTGCATTCTTTTCTGAGCCAACGAATGTAACAAAGATTCCCTCTAAGCCTGCGAAGTCAACAAAGTTGTCCCATCCTGGAATACCATTTTCAATATCTTCTATCATCTTTTCTCTTAATTTTTGGTCTTTTAATCTTTCAATTAATTTATCTGTACCTCCATCATGTACCCAAGGTGGAAGTATAACGCTCATCATTGTACTTCCTGCCACATATGGATATTGGTCAAAGGATACTATCATTCCCTCCCTTTTAGCTTCGTCAAGTCTAGCTAAAACTTTAGGGAATTTATCCCAATTGTTTTTACCACAAACTTTAAAGTGTGAGAAATGCACCTTACATCCACTTTCTTTTCCTATTGTCAATATTTCTTCCATTGAATCTAGGATTGAATCAGCTTCACTTCTCTGGTGAGTTACAAATACTACACCTTTTTCATGTAAAACCTTTCCTAATTCTATAAATTCATCGATGTCAGCATAGCAACATGGCGGATAAATCATACCTGTTGACATACCAAATGCACCTTCATCTATCGCTTTAGCAAGATTCTCTTGCATTAATTTCATTTCTTCTTTAGTTGGCTTTCTGTTGTCTAGTCCCATGGATACCATTCTTACATTCCCATGTGGTGCAAGATATGCAATGTTTGGACCTAAATCTAAAGTTTCGATTAATTCTAGATAATCTGCTACACTTCTCCAAGTCCAATCTACTGGATATTCTCCTTCTAGACCTTTCATAGCTTTAATCCAAGGTGATAGAGTTTCTTCATTAACTGGAGCTGGTCCCATACCATCTTGAGCTACTAATTCTGTAGTAATACCTTGACGAATCTTAGGTGTTAAAAAAGCATCTTTAAATAAAAGCATACTTGAGTGACTGTGAGTATCTATAAATCCTGGTGATACTACTTTACCAGCTGCATCGATAACTTTATCAAAACCCGTATCACATATTTCACCTATTTTAACTATTGTATCCTTCTCAATCGCTATATCCGCTTTAAATCTTTCTTTTCCTGTTCCATCAATTATTGTACCATTCTTAATTAATAATTTAGCCATAATATTAACCCCTTTCTGAAAATTGTTCTTATAAAAATATATTTAATATTATTTTTCTTCTAATGTTTATGACATTTCAATATATCTCTTAAATCCTATTTAAGATCTAGTTATCAAGATCTAGTTCCTTTGCAGGCTGAATACCCATTTTTCTATCTATTGCTGATACTAGGAATATTACTATAAAGGCTACGATACCGCCAGGAACCATTGCATTAAGACCCCAAGGTGTATTAAAGCCATAAATCCATATAGCAGCTACAACAGTACCAGTTACAATTGATATGAAACCTGCCCTCTGTGTAACATTTTTATAGAAGATACCGCAGATAAAGGCTGCGAAAGGTCCTGCACTTCTTAGTGCAAAGGCTCCCATCATAACGTTAATGATGTTTGAAGCTGTTAAAGCAACTCCTAGCCCCACAAGACCAACTACTACCATTGTTACACGGGAAATCCAAACCTCTTTATTGTCATCCTTAACACCTTTATTTATATAAGGTGTAAAAATATCATTGGTAAACATTGTAGCAGTACCGATCATATTACCGGAAGCACTGCTCATGGTTGCTGCTACGATAGCTGCAAGTACTATACCTGCAATCACAGAGGGAGCAAAGGTCAGTGTTGCTTCTGCTAAAGCATTTTTCTGAGCACCGCCTGCTGCAAAGCCATCAATGCATACATAAGCTACTAGACCTATGATAGCAGGAACGATAGCATAAACAGCTGATAAAACACCTGCTATAAGGGAGCCTAACTTAGCGGACTTTCCGTCTTTTGCAGAACAGTAGGTTTGCACTATTTCCTGTCCTGTTGGGAAGGTCATGAAGTACATAGCAATATAACCGATTATAGTTGGAAATCCTACTTTAGTCATGCTTAAAAGATCTAGATTCTCACCTGAGCTACCGGTAACTGTCTTTGCTTTTTCAAATAGTGTTGAGAAACCGCCAACGGCGCTGTTGTTAACAATTATAAGCATAGCGATGGTCATTCCAAGGGTTATAAATAAAACGTGCATTACGTTTGTTGCTGTAACAGAAGTAAAGCCTCCTACCATGGTGTAGAGGATAACAACCGCTGTAGTAATTATAGCTGCTGTCTTAAATTCAACTCCGGTAACAACATTAATTATTGAAGCAGTAGCTATTATCTGTGCACCTGTAGCCATAAACAGAGCAGCAATAGAGGTAATTGCTGTAAAAATATGTGATGGCTTGCCATATCTTTTATTGATTATCTCAGGAACAGTATTAGCCTGTGTTTTTCTGAAATAAGGAGCGATAAAGGAAACCAAAACGAAACCTATACCCGCTGCAATAACATACCAGCTTGCTGATAATCCATACATATAAACATTAGTTGCAAGACCCGTGGTACTAGCACCTCCTGTGTTAGCTGCAAAGAGTGTACCCGCAAGAACTACAGGACCTAAAGATTTACCTGCCATAAGGAAATCATCGTTACTCTGATTTTCTGTCTTTTTCTTTTTACTATTTGATACAATAAGACCAATGGCAACCGTTGCCGCCATGTATAACAAAATTATTACGAATGCTGTAATCTGTGTACTGTTCATATTAACTCCTCCTATTTATTAATTTTATTAAATTTATTTAAGTAACGCCTTCATAACCCCAAAGTAGCACTGGGTTACTGAAGTTAACTGTTCAATTTCAATGTACTCGTTTAATGTATGTGCAAGATTTTCTTTTGAAGGTCCCATACCAAGAGTCTTAATGTTAGCCTCCCCTGCATAGTGACTGCCATTAGTGCAGAAATTATATTGAGTAATGGAAGGATTAAAGCCCATAGCTTTCATTTCCTGATAAACAGCTTGAACAAACTCTTCCTTCTCACCATAGAGCCAGCCTGGGAAGAATCTCTCTCCCTGAATTTCATTGCCTGTATAGCACATTTCCTTTCCTACAGAATAGGAAGCCTTAACCTTAAGCTGAGGATCCTTTTTCATCATCTCTTCAAGCAGCTCTGTTATAGGTGCCAATACGCTTTCTTTGGTTTCTCCTACTAAAAGTCTTCTATCATAAGTAGCTCTGCAATAGTCAGGTACTACTGAAGCTCCTGGATAAGGACTTGACTTAATATCTGTAAGTTCTAAAATACCGTCACCTAAAACCTCATGATGTTTTGGTTTTAAGGTTTTTATAGCCTCGATTACCTCAGTCATCTTATATACTGCATTGATACCCTTTTCAGGATTTGCTGAATGGCATGACTTTCCGAAGGTTTCGATTATTATTTCTCCTCTTCCTCTCTGTCCGATTTTAATGTTAAGCTGAGAGGCTTCTCCTATAACTACATAGTCAGGCTTTACTCTTTCACTTATGGCTCTTGCGGCAACACCTTCAAAGCATTCTTCATGAACCACTCCTGCTATATAAATATCTCCAGCAAAATCTCTATTAGAGTCTTCTGCAAAGTTTGCTGCAGCACAAACCATTGCAGCCACAGCCCCCTTCATGTCTGAGGAGCCTCTTCCGTAAATCTTTTCCTCGTGAATTTCTGCTGCGAAAGGTGGGTAAGTCCATTTCTCTGGATTTGGTACTGGCACTGTGTCTATGTGACCATCAAAAAGTATTTTTTTACCTGGCTTATTTCCTTTTATATGACCTATAATATTTCCATAGCCATCTATTATTACATCATCAAAGCCTAGAGCCTCAAAATTTCTTTTTAATACCTCAGCAACCTTATTCTCCTCACCTGAGTAGCTTTGAGCTCTTATAAGTTCTTGACAGAGTTCTATAACCTTTTCTTCTCTTTCTTTACTTAACATTTTTATCACCTCTTAATATTTATCTTTTCTCATAGCTTGGATACTTTCCATTCCAAACAACATCTCTATAGTTTTCTTTGTCTGTATCACCTTCTGTACTAAAGAATAGCACCCTTGAGTTTTCATCTAATTTAAGCTTTTCTTTAACCCAAGCCAGATTATTGTTAGTCATTATTTCAGCAACACAACCTAAAGTAGCTGCTCCACTTTCACCGGAAATAACCCTCTCATCACCTTTAGGCGGATTTCCTAAAATTCTCATACCTTCTGCCGCTGTATAGTCTGGGCAAGATATAAAGTTATCTGCATAGTCCTTAAGAATATTCCAAGCTACTGTACATGGTTCACCACAAGCAAGACCTGCCATAATAGTATCCATATCATCTGTTACAAAATGTAGCTCTCCATCATTAGCCTCTGCTGTTCTATAAATACAATCCGCTTTATTAGGTTCTACTATAGTTATAATCGGTCTGTCCTCACCATAAATAGCTGAGAATAAACCTGTAATGGAAGCTGCCATGGAACCTACTCCTGCTTGAAGGAAAATATGTGTTGGCTTCTCCACTCCAAAGCTCTTTAGCTGTTCATAAGCCTCATAGCCCATGGTGCTATATCCTTGAATAATCCATGTAGGGATATCTTCATAGCCTTCCCAAGCTGTATCCTGAACCATTACCCAGCCCTTTTCTTCAGCCATTTTATTTGCTAAACGTACTGCTTCATCATAGTTTCCATCGATTATTGAAGCCTCTGCTCCTTCTGCAATAATATTGTCTAATCTTTCTTTAGCACTGCCCTTTGGCATATATACCACTGAGTGCTGTTTTAGCTGATTTGCTGTCCATGCTACTCCTCTTCCATGATTCCCGTCAGTAGCTGTAACAAAAACCATGTCGCCAAGTTCTTTTCTAACTTCTTCAGAGATTAATTTCTCATGTGGCATTTCTGATATGCTTCTGTTAAGTCTCTTAGCTAAATGATTTCCTATAGCAAAACTTCCCCCTAGCACCTTAAAAGCATTTAATCCAAATCTATAGGATTCATCTTTTACATATATGGCTCCCAAACCTAATTCTTTAGCTAGATTCTTCATATCTCTTAGGGGTGTTTCAGTATAAACTGGAAAGCTTTCGTGGAAGCTTTTCACCTCCTTAGCTGTATCAATGCTTAGAAAACCTAAAGGATACTTCTGTCCTTTTTTGCGTTCAGCTTGTACTATCTTAAAGGTTTCTCTCATCCTTACATCCTCCTTATATGATTTTGTCACTATATAATAGTTTTTTTATTTACTGTTAATTTAATATTCAGTAATTATGATGACAATATTAATATAAGCAATTATGATGCCAACATTTTAAAAATTCCTATTTTATTGATAACATTTACATGATTACCTTCAAAAGGTGCATGTTTCAAGGGCTGTATCCTGATAAATAAAAAAAGACGTTTATAAGACCAGCTAATAAACGTCTAAGTTAATACTTTAATTTTTTTCATTTTTAAAATTGAATTTTCATTTTGAAAATTATTTTATTTAAGAATTGTTTTATTTATTTGACAATTCCTCTAACCTTCTATAAAAGGTGGTCAATCCAATGCCTAGACTAGCTGCTGCCTTTCTTTTTCCTTCTGTTGTATCCCCAAAAATCTTTAGAGCCTTCTGTATTTCTCTAAGTTCTAGTTCTCTAATAGGTGTTATTGTATTAGGGTCATTACTAATTGCACCCTTTGTGGAAACAAGCTCTGTAGAAGCATCCTCCAAAAAATCCACCGGAAGGGTTTTATCATTTAATACTCCATCATATTCCATCATATTAACCATAAATTCTACGGTGTTCTCAAGCTCTCTTACGTTTCCTCTCCACATATGGTTCTTTAATAGCTCCATGGTATCTCTTTCAATATAGCTGTAGGACTTATTAAGAAGACGGCTATATCTTTTGATAAAATAATTCGTAAGCTCTTCAATATCCTCTCTTCTTTCTCTTAGAGGCTTAATACTTAGAGGTATAACATTTAGTCTATAATACAAATCTTCTCTAAACTTTTTTCTCTCTATCATATCTTTAAGATCCTTATTAGTAGCTGCTATAACCCTAACATCTATAGGTATCACCTGATTAGAGCCAATACGGGTAATTGTCCTTTCTTGCAGTACTCTTAACAGCTTGGCTTGAAGGTATATAGGCATATCTCCTATTTCATCTAAAAATATTATCCCCTGATTGGCAAGCTCAAACTTTCCTATTCTTCCCTTTGGATCCGCTCCACTAAAGGCTCCCTTAACATATCCGAAAAGCTCACTTTCTAGTAATGATTCTGGGATGGCCGCACAGTTAACAGCCACAAATTTCTGAGTCCTTCTGTCGCTTTCTTTCCATACGGCCGTGGCCACCATTTCTTTACCAGTTCCGCTTTCTCCTGTAATCAACACCGTTGAATTTGAGCCGGCCACCTTACTTATATCACTTTTTAATCTTTTTGTAGCCTCACTGCTGCCAATAATATTTCTCGCATCTACAGTTTTAAGTGTAGCCGTCATTTCGTACAAATCAGAATGTACAGTTTTAATATTCTTAAATATAAGTAGACTGATATACTGGTCATCTCTTACCCCCAGAGGATACACCTTTCCCATAATAAATAACTCTTTATTGTCTATTATTATCTTGTATTCAGAAGTGTTGTTCAACTCATCACCGGTATAAATGATTTCCACAGTCTTGCCTTTCAATAAGGATATTCCCAACTGCTTCTCGGCGCTTTCATTATTTCTTGTTATGATATTACCTTTTCCGATTATCAATACACCCTGCTCCGTATAATCAATTACACTATTTAAGGTAGCTATTACAGCTAGGTTATTTTCTTTTTCCTTCTGCTCTGAAGCCTTAGCCGCAATAAAATATGCTATCTGATTAATAAACTCAAGGTAAAGCTTTTCATTTTGTAAAATTAAATCCCTTTGATCCGTGGTACTTCCCACCAGTCCTATAATTCCTATAATTTCCTCATCAATTTTAATTGGCATAGAAATTTCTATAGTTTCCTTACAATTGCTGCAGTTCGGGCAGTTAAGACACAAAATATCCTCTCCAGGATTATAAATAACCCTTGTTTCTCCGGTATCTAAAATATGCTTATAAACATAGCCTTCAAAGGACATGTCCTGATTTACACCCCCGGCATAAAGACCTGTACCAGCCACACGGTATAATTTTTCATCCACTACCTCTACATCCACGCCAGACACCTGGGCTATTACCTCTGCATATTCCTGAACGATATCCTGAATTGAACATAAATTAAAATTCATATCCTTACCCCTTTTCTCATTCTTATGTTTATAATATATTTAAGTTTATAATATATCAATGCAGAAAATTTATCAACAATTGTAATATGATGGCGAATAACCTTCAATGTTTTTTATTTTCTACCTTTTTTACATATTTAATTATATATAAGATTAAATATGCTTAAAAAGCCTCCGTTATTTAAATATTATTTATGCAAATCTCTATAGTATTTTGGATATTTATCATTTTTATTCTTATTACAAATATTTATTGCCTTTTCCTTATTCATTGGCAGTATACCTTCTGATTGTTTAAATACTTCTTTATTTACCTTCTGAGCAAAGCACCCTATTTTAGGGTTACCAATATAATTCTTCATTTCAATCCAAAGGCTTTTTATAGATTCTTCTTTTACATTTCCAAAGCTCATAGGTACAAAATCGCAAGGATATAATTCTCCTGAAGCACTTATATAGGAATGTTGATTCCCTGCACCACAACCAAATTTAGCTTCACTTTCTGTATAAGCAAAAGTTGTGATCTTAGGTAAATCACTTCTTTTATTTGCCTTATGTTGTATTTCTATAAGCTTCTCCCTATCGCTCTTAGTATAAAATACATTGTTTAATTGTTTTTCAGTTAGAAGATTTCCACTTAGTATAGGTTCTAGTATCTTTACTTCATGAGCACCATTATCTTTAGCCAACTTAAATAGCCTAAGCAGTTTTTCCTCATGAAGATTTTCCTTTAATATAACTGTTTGTGCCATAGTATATAGCCCTGCCTTATTTGCATTTCTAATTGCCTCTAGTGCATAATCAAAAGCATTTTCATTATTTCTATTCTTATTATGTTTCTCTTTATCACAAGAATCTAAGCTTATTCCTATACCAAATAGCCCACTATCTTTTAATTTTTTTGCTTTCTCATAGCTTAAATTAAAGCCACTAGTAAATAAAATTGCTGTGCTTCTATCATCTATAGCTCTTATAATGTCAAATATATCCTCACGTACCAGAGGCTCTCCTCCTGTTATTCCAATAATAGGGACACTCATATCTTGAAGCTCCCCTATAACCTTAATCCATTCTTCCTTTGTTAACTCCTTTTCTGCTGCCCTATTTTTTGAACTACAATAAAGACAATTATTAGGACATTTGTTGGTTATACATAAGTACATAGATATAGGGGCAGTCCTTTTAGCATATATTTGCTTTGTAAATATATTTATAGGTTCATCCACTGCTAAGATATTTTGTATAAAGGATTTAGATGGAAAGGGCGGAAAAAAGGTGCTCAATAGGTACTTGTCCTCATGCTTCACTAGCTTCTCTCCCTTTAAAATACCCTTCATCATTTTTATGTATTTTAATAAGGTGAATTGCTTGTCTTCTTTTAAAATATTGTAAATCTCTAGTAAACTCTTTAGAACATTTTTATCCATAGCCATTTTTGTCATGATTTTTAAATTATTAATACTCATTCATCTCTATTCCTTTCTAAAAATACCATATGCAAATTTATGATTTATCTCATAAACTCCATTTTTATATTTTTCTTTTTTTATTTTTTCAATTATAAAAGGTTTAACTTCATGGTAGTTCTTAAAAATTTTCCTAGTTCCCGCTGCTGCCCCAGTTATATTTAGCCACTGTAAAAGTTCCCCTGGTTCTTTAAAACTAAAGAATACCTCACCTTCCTCTACCTCTAAAGCTTTAAATCCGTATTGGCTGCACCATCTAATTAACCCTTCCTTTCCTTTAGGCAAATTAAATTTTATATCCATAGGTTTAATTACTTCCTCTTGTTTCTCACTCATGACCTTCAAAAAAATACTTTCTATTTTATCCAAAGTTCCTTCAACATTTGTGATTATTGCTAATATACCTCCTGGCTTTAAAACCCTATTAAAAAGCTTTAAAAGTTCATTATGATCAAAATAAGAAAGTGCCCAACCAAAAAATATAACATCATATCTTTCATTAGTAGTTTTTAAAAATTCAATACCATCACTTTGAATAGCTGTCACTCTACCCAATCTAGTCACTTTAGTTCCTACGGTCTTTATAGTCTCTATATTATCTATGGTCTCTATGGTCTCTATGCTCTCTATGGTCCCTATAAGGTCATCCCTATTAAAAAGTTTCTCAAGCATTTTATCTGACTGGTCTACAGAAGTAATTTTGTATTTCGTGGATTTATTTAATAAACCTTTTGTTATATATCCTGTTCCACAAGCAAAATCAAGTATTTTCAATTCTTTATCTATTTCTATGTACTTTGAATTAATAATATTATCCGTATATCTACCCATTTCTTTAAGCCAATAGTGATAGGTGTCTGAAACTTTATCATACTCTTCCTTATAATCGTCCCTATTTACAACTTCTTTTTTTATAAGCTTATATCCAAGCTTTGAGTAAAACCGTATTTTATTTATCATCTTTTCTCTCCTACAAATATAAAGTAATACCCCTTATCATAAACCTTTTGTATGTTAAAATATTTTTCTAATAAACTCCTAACTTCATCTTTAGTTCTAAAAAATAATCGTCCAAAAAGAATAAATTCAAATGCTCTTAGTAACTTTGTTCTTATATGCTTTCTATTAAAATCCAACATAACTATCTTTCCGCCATACTTTAATATCCTATTTATTTCAACTATAAGGTCTTTTTGTTCTTTAATATGATGGAAAACATCGCTCAATATTACTATATCAATAGAATTGTCCTCAAATGGAGTTTTCAGAGCATTACCCCTTATGCATACCAAATTTTTCTCCTGCTTTACTTTAGAAAGCATCTTCTCACTTTCATCAAGTACATATACAGTGTTACAACTATTGCAAATATACTGAGCTAACTTTCCAGTACCTCCGCCTATATCTACAACCACATCATGCTCATCAATATTTGCAGCAGCCTTTATTTCCTCATGCTTATATAAATTAAACACAGCCATAAATTTATCATAATACTTGTACACCTTATCAAAATCATTTATCTCTTTCATAAACACCTCTACCCAGTAATCAATATTGTATCCGATGACTACCATCCGTAATACTTCCATCTTCTATAAGTGAGAGATATTAGAACTCTTGAGCTTCAGCGATTTAGAGTTCTTATGCTGTGCATAACGGATGCTACGTCCCTGGATAAGTTCTTCTAAGCTTCAGCTGGAGTAAGTATTCCTTTTAAGCAAACTCCATCTGAACCTAAGAATCACTTGATCTCTTTCACAAACACCTTCTCCTCAGTAATTAATATTGTATCTCTATCCTATACTTACATTGTAAGTCAATTATGCAATTACTTCTCCGTACTTTTCTATCTTAATTATACCGCAGTTACATGCTTACATATATAAAAAATATTGTGATTGAGATGTAACTTTTTATCGTAAAAAATCTACGTTATACTTGTTACGGTTCACCGTACCATGAATAACGTAGACTTTCTTAATTCTTGATGATTAAATGGCTTATACTATAGCTTCTAAAATTTCTATATTCTCTACTACCTTTAAAATATGTATCTCCATTCCATCTCTTACTTTCATATTTAATGAATTTTTATCATCTTTAATGAAGATTACTCCTTTTTTATGCATATTTTTTATTTTGCTTCTTGAAAGTCCAAGTTTATCACTTAAAAGCTTATCTACTCTCAGATCTATTGGATACTTACAAACAATTTCAATAACAAGTTCATTTTCATTTATATAATATGCTTCTAATTTCTTTTGAACTAATTTATAATTTACATCTTTTAAAATAACCTCTGCTTTATTTTTATTATATATACTTAAATTAAAAGCATATTCTCTAGCTAATTCTTTATCATTAGAAAGAAATTTTTCATACTCATATTTATTAATCTCATAAGGCTTTATTCTTTCATATATTGTCATATTCCAAGTTGATTTACATTTTTCACATTGATAAATTAGCCAAATGTCAATGTTATTTTTATTTGCATTTACTCTAAATTTTTCACTATTTATATAATGTGCTTTTTCATTACATTTAGGACAATTTCTTTTTACTATTGGTAAATTTTCAGGAACTAGTTCCCATTGATATTTTTTAAAATAGCTCATTTTGCTCCTCCTAGGCGTTTAACTTTTAGGATTTGCAAAGGCTATTTCATCACATTTTGATAGTAATGCAATAGCCTCTGCTATGCATTAAAAATAGCTCTTGTCATAGATAATTCCTCCAATCTTTTTTCTATATATATTTTATCAACTCTACATACTACATAAAACCTCACTCTTATTTCATAAATAAAGATGAGCCAATATGATAAAAATCATATTGACTCAATACTTTACAGTAAAACCTCATTTACTTATGATACGGTTCACCTTTCCCCAAATAGAAAAGCATAAATTCCCCCATGTACAATATAATTGAACTTATTTCAACTTCAAGCTTCTATCGTCTTTTTTATATCACTATATTATTACTTAATCTTTTAAATAAATTGGAATTTGTTATTTCCTATTTGGTTTTCTCGTTAGAAACAATAGTGGATAGGCAGTCGATTTTATTTACTTTCGTACTGGTCTGATATACTTAAAAAACCGTTCCGGATTAAAATAAAAGTAAATTATTCTACCTGGGGAAGTATCAAAGCAGTAACCAGTACCTGCAAAATCAAAAGTTGCCATTGCCTTTTCAATCTTTTCCTCCACACTTCGATTTTCCTGTTCATAATCGAACGGCCCATGCTCAAAAACAATATACTCGGCTTCGGGAACATCAATCATAAGCATTTGTGGTGGTACTTCGCCTTTATAATCAAAAGGAAGACGTACACCATAACACTCTGTACGTGGAATACCCCAATCGCAGAGTCTGCCGTCCGGGTCATTAATGTACGCCATAATCTGACCGCTTCCGCTGTTAGATTCGCTCCCACCATCATCATCCAATTTGCCCTTGATACTATCGAGTAAGCCGCAAATTGTTTCGCAGTCCTGTCCCGAAATAAGACTTTGCTTTTGCCAAAAATCCCAATACCCATTACTCTCATAGTTTTTAATGTGCAAAAATTTGTGTGCGGGAATGGTTACAAAATAAATTTTAACATCATCTGTAGATTTCATCATACCAATCTCTCCCAATCCTAAAAAGTAGCGGTCGAAAGGGTTTATTTTTGTACGAAGAACGACAGGATTAGGCTTTTTCCGGTATTCACTTGGAGTTACACCATATGTTCCCTTGAAAGCTCTGGTAAAAGCTTCATGTGATGAAAAACCATAATCAAATGCAATATCCAAAATGCTTTTTTCACTATCCCGAACCTCTTTTAGTGCAAAGGCTAATTTTCTATGCCGCAGATAATCCCTAAATTGCATACCCGATATTTCTTTGAATTTTCTCGTTGTATAAAATTCGGAATAACCTAGCCTGCGAGAAAGAAAGCGTAGTGTCAAGGCTTCATCATTATAATTTTTAATACATTTGTCAATTTCATCAACGATTATTTGAATTTGCTTCTGCCACTCGTACATTCATCTGTTCACCTCGTTTCAACCGTTCTACATTTATTATAAAGAAATAGAGAGATTACTGCTTGATTTTACTTGCTGTTATTTCATTTTTCTCTTTTAAGTTCTGCATCTTTGCGTCTGGCCTACAATATGAGGTTTTTAATACCTCTATCAAAGAAATTTTTGTCTGCACCGTTGACATTCTCCATGCTATGATATGTAAGATCCATTTCCACAGTCAAAACAGCAATAATATTGTAAGCATAAGAAACCGCAGAGGGAACAAAAATCATATTTTCAATTTTGCAGCCGCCATAAGTTGTTGGTAAGTCAACTCTTCTTATAAGCATTAGTATTATTCCAACAAAAATTTTATCCTAGAATCATTTTTTACAAAATCAAGAGTTTTATCTTTTTTAATTGCCCCTTTTACTAATCTTTTATATTTATCTTTACTAATACTATGAGTCACATTAAATTTCATATGCTTATATAGTTTTGACTTCATAGCATCATCTATGCCACTTGCTTCATTTACCATATTTATAATCATTTCTATAGTTTTTTCTTTATCCTGTTTTTCTCTTGCTAAAGATAAATCTAATTGATATTTATAATATGCTCCAAAATCAAATACCTCAATAACCTTTTTAGCATGCCCTACATATTCTTCTGCTTCACTAAATTTCTTTTCTTTGTATAACAGATTTATTATAAAAGATAAAGTAGCAAATGCTTCATGAGCATTTTCCCATAATTTGCTTTCATAAACTCTATAAGCTTCATCAATTTTCCCGCTACTTTCAAATAATAATGCCTGTTGAATTTTTTTATCCACATCTATATCTGGAATTTTATCTAATATTTCTTGAGCTTTTTTATACTCTTTTTTCTCCCTATACATTGCTGATAACTCTAATTTTGCCATAGAAGCTATCTTCTCTTTACCGCTTACTGCAACAAGTTTAAGCCACTCAATAATTTTTCTTTCATATTTATCTTTTTCCTCAATTTGAGGTGCTAATAAATGTATTCTTAATACTATTGATATCCAATATATTAACTCATCACAACTTGGATATTGTTTAATTAAATCACTGCCCTTTTTAAAAGCCTTTTGAAATCCCTCTTTTGATGCCATTTCACCTACCTCTTTTGTAAGATTTTTCACTTCTACATCTGTTAATTTCTCATTAAATGCTAATAAAGTATTAACATCAATTTTTAAAACACGTGCAAGAGGTGCTAACAGGGTTATATCTGGATATGATATTCCATTTTCCCATTTATTCACTGCTGGTGCACTTATATTTAAATAATTAGCAACTTGCTCTTGAGTAAGATTTTCCTTCTTTCTATAATATCTAATAACCTTACTTATTTTCATAAGATTAAATCCTCCATTTATTTCTATCCTTAATTAAGTTTCAACTTTATTAATTAAATGATATCAAAGCTATATACTTTAAACAATTGAAGGATTTTCATGTTATATTCATAAAAACTAACTGTTAGTTATTTTAACTTTTCTAATAAAGATATTTACACTCTTATTTATCCGATGACTACCATCTGTAATACTCCCATCTACAATATACTTATTATTTCAACTTCAAGTTTTCATTATATTTTTATATAACACTATATTAAATAATATTCTTCATATAAATTGAAATTTGATAGATTCACATTCTTGGGATAAAGTAAACTAAACTGTTCAGCCTACTGCTGCAAAGACCAAATAATCAAGTCATGAAATTGCTTCATTTATTGAGTATTGAATCTCAATGTGGTCGCTCACAAAATATGTGTCGTCACCATCCGGGAGCATCCAATTTACACTAACGCTTCCCGGCTGAAAGTAACCATTCTGTTCTTTGTAATCAGAATAGGTTACATACCACGGCACCAGCGAGCTGCCTTTCCCATTTTCGTCCATATATCGGTCATCGGTATCAAAACGTATAATGTTGCCATTATTGTCAAAAGTAAATCTTCCTTTAGCAGTAACGCCCTTCCATGAAATCTCACCTTCAACGGTGCAATCGTCAACGACTGTCCATGACACATATTCCTGTAAAAACAAGGATGGCATATATACTGCATCTGCCAACGCTGTTATCAACTGACCTTGGTCCATTTCTGCCCCAGTAGAGCGGAAAAGCTGGAACTGCTTGGCAAGCACGCCTATCATAGAGCCGAATCCGTCCAACACGCTGTCTTTGGCCTGCAATGGAATCCCCGCAATTCGTCCTGTCAAGAAAGCGTGTCGGTCTGGTCTATTTACAAAATTAACCTGCATGAATTTAATTTTAATTGGCTTTTTGCCTGCCGACATACGAAACTTTGTGTTATGAAAATATATCAGCATGTTATCCATAAAGGGCTTTCCCATATAGCCCCCATTGATGATGTGCTGACGGAGCAGAGCAGGCAGTTCAGCAACATAATCTTCCGTAAATATACTCTGTATGCTTCTTTGCCTATTTGTTTCGGTCAAAGAACTTTTTACATCTGTCAGATATTGCTTCCAAAGTCTGCCGCCGGGTATCGCCAAGTACATCACTATGATTGCCAGCGCAATCAAAACTATCACTATCCAAAGCATATATTCCACCTCATATCCCTATTACAAGCATTCGATAAACTCCTATTTATAATACTCAACCTTAAATTGAAATTTGTCAGCTTTCAATTATGATTCGATATCATCTAATATTGCCTTAAGGTATTTAATTGTTTGAGAACGGCTTTCTTCGTTCTGAGAATCAAACAATAATTGCTCAGCAAGCTCCCAAGTATCCTCTAGCATACGTCGAGCCAAGTAAAACTCCATTGCATCCGAATTCACTTGAAAGTCTGGATGTTTTTCTTGATATATATCTAAAAAACACTTATAGTAAGGCTTTTCTTTCAAAAACATAAGATCAGCTTCGGGCGGAGCAACCTTCAGCCCCTCCCAGTCGATTAAAATCAATAAATTCTTGCTTTGCATCAAATTCCAATTATGAAGGTCAGTATGACAAAAAACCATTTTGGGCTTGTTATTGATAAGGAACAATGAAAGCGTTTCTGCTCGTTGCATCAGCTTTTCAACAGACCCAATTCGTCCTTTCAACAATTCTTTTAGGTCACTTGCAAGATGCTCAAAGTTTTGAATAATATGTTCCTTTAATGGCTGTAAAAAAGGTAGAGAAAAATCCTCTCTTATCTTCAAGCTACCACAAGGTATCTGCGTACTGCTGAAAGAATGGAGTTCCGTAATCATCTCACTAAGTTGCGCTACTTGGTCATCTGACAATTCATCATCACCAATAGTTTCGCCGTCAATATATTCATACAAAAGATAAATTGCATGGTTATCTTGACATCTATAATTCCCATCCTTTGTTACTACAGGAACAGGAATTCTGCCGGACAACTTTGTGTTTTGATCCAACCAAATGGTAATTGGGATATATATATCAATCATGGATGTTAACTTAGGGGTAGAAGCCCTATTTATTTCATAAGCCTTCAAAAAATAATTTTTCACACCATTAGACACTTTATATGCCGAAGCTGACCATCCACCCTTTTGAGAGGTAACAGACAGACAGTTTATACCGTATTCTGTTTTTAGTATATTTATTATATTTTCCATATATCTTCTCCCAACATAAGTAATCTGCACTTCAAATTCCTTTTTACCAGCATGTCTGCTGAATTTAATAATGGTAAATAATTTCTTGGTAATTAAATTCACTTTTCTTAGGGTAATTCGATTTATCAATGTCTGCAAGTAACTTATTATTATACTAGTTATTATCTATTCAACAAATAAGCATCTATATATAATTTTTATAATCTAGCAACATTGCCAATCATATATTACTTTTGAAAAATCCTTATTCTTCAAAGTATCCTTAGGAATAGAAAAAACACAGTTTCCAGAATCTCCAAACATAATACCACATTCATCATCTATATCCAGCTGCAATAAAAGAAAATCTTCATCATCAAAACCTAAACAATCATGTTGCACAAAATAGGGATAACCTCCAACTCTGCTGTTACAGCTATAACAATCATCACTCAGTTTCTTATACTCTTCTTCTGAAAGCTCATTCTTAAAAAGCGTTTCAAATAACTCTAATGAAGAAGACATAGGCATTTCTCTTGTTTCAAAGTACATTTTTCCGTTATTTGAAAAAGGTAGACCTTGCTTATATCCTTCATTATTTTCATAAGGATTTTCCTTTATTAATTGTGCTTCATTTTCTTCATAATTTTCTATATATTTTACAACAATAGGACTTTCCAATCCAAACATATCATCATTTACAACAAAAAACTGTAATAGCCCTTTTTGGGGTAAATCATCCAGATTTTCAAGGTCTGATAGATTTATCTGTGCTAAAAATAACATGGGCTCTCCCTCTTCATCTATTGGATACTCTTTAATACTTTTTAAATATGGACATCCACCCAATTTACTCTCCCACGGTTTTGTTTCTTCACATTTAAAAATTATCTCATTACTATACCTAAAAGTTCTTTTTATTATATTTTCATGCTCTTTTAAAGTCTCAGGAATTTCATACTTAATCATTTTATCTCCTCCAATATGTTTCAATTTCATCTCTATTTACTATTTATATTACTCAACCTTAAATTGGAATTTAACTACTTCTTCTTGCTGATTTTCTTATTAAGTTTTAACACAATATTTCGCTTCGCTGCCATAGTTTGAAACAGGTTTGCTGCAAGTGTAGCTTTTTCTTTTAGCATTAGATTGTCCGATTCTGTTTCAGTTGCAATTTGTTTCATTACGGATTTTATATCTTGCAGTTCCAAAAGATTAACAGCTATGCAGAAAAAACTCTTTCGCCGCCCATCATTATGGTTTGCCAATAAATATTTTAAAATTTCTATTTTTTCAGCAAGTTCAGATTGATAGGAATCTATTCCTATTTTCTTGACTTTCTCAAAATCCTTTAACTGATTGCGATGAGTAATAAAGGAGTCAAACGCATCTATACCATCATATTTTTCACAAGGATACTCATTACACAAATAGCAGTATTCAATTCCGCCACGCTGTTGGCTGCACCTTGCAATTGCACATGGTTGATTACCAGCTCCACCACCACAACCAGGACAATAATTATCCAAGTGCATTGAACACAGCCCACAGTTTAAGCCACAAAGCGAAAATAGAGGATAGTTCCTTTTGAAATTTTTCATTTATGTACCTCCTCTGTTAAATTGAAATTTACCAAGCTTCGTATTATGCTCATAACACCCTTATATAGATTCCGTTTTGATTATCAAATTCAAATCCGCAAGATAGCAGTACACCACAAGAAGCTTTATTCTCCTCCTCTGGTTGAACGATAATTCGCTTTGCATTATTATGATGACTTATTTTTGAAACTAAAGCCCTAATTATCTGCTTGCCCAAACCCTTACCCAAGTAATTCGGTTCTCCGATCATATAGTCTATGCTATATGTACCATTGACATCTGTATCTCCATTCCAAGTTTCACCGCTATTATAATACTCATAAAACTGACAAAAACCTATCGGTTTATCTTCATGTTCCACAATGTAATGGTGTAGCCAAACAAACTCACTATTTCGCTTTTCAACCTCATCTATCCAATCCAAAGGTTCATGATACCACTTTGCAACATGAGTGGTATACAACCACTTTTTGAACAATCCCATATCCTCATCTCTAAACACTCTAAGCTTTATCAAATTCTCCATATAACCTCTCATTATATAAATAACCCCCCCTACAAATTCCTATTTATAGTATAAAAACAGAAATAGCCAATAGAAAGCAAATTTCCATTGCATACCTGTTTTCGACAAATATGAATAATCAAAATAATACATTATGCTCGTTTTATGAAGAGCAGAAAAACATCTATTTATCTTCTCCACGGACCTTTTTGTTCTTGCGTTCTTCCAATTCCTCAATTTGCTTCATCAAACAATTCGAAAAACTCCCCTCTATTGAAGTTGTTTCGCCTGTCTGATAGTAATCTAATATGACAATATTACCGTTCTTATCAAAACAGAATATTTCGTCACCATTTCCAATAACGGATAAGAAAGGAATGTAGTCTATAAATCCTGCTTCATGTAATTCTTTTGTCTTGACACGGATATCTAAAAAATCTGGTATTTCTTTTGCTATTCCATAAACAATGATGCCACGGCAAAAAGACCAAAAGGGACCAATATCAAACTGCTTTGCTTGCGGCCAAACTTCTTCTCTCACATTCATATAGAGTCCGCCTAGCGGTGACATGGTAAACTCTCTAAACTCCTGCGGGAGCATACTTCCAATACTTTTTTCGAATGCAGATATGTCCGATTCAGATGGTTCATTCCCCATACAGGCAACCACCTGATATGTATTTTTGTCATAGTTACGGAAATAATCATAAATTTTCTGTAATGCCATTTTAATTCTCCTTCTAATTTTTACTTTTAAACTATCAATCCAAATATGTATCTAAACGCTGAATAAACTTAAAAAATGTATTCCCTAAAACAATCTTATCTTTATCAGACATTGAAACTGCCGGAACAGCAAAATAATTTCCATTTGTATCCACTCCAAATAATTCACCACCGCCGGAAGAACCTATAATGCAATGCTTGGGAAGAAATTCATTTATACAATAGTCCTCGTTTATTTCTTCTAATTCTTCTAATGGAAATAATATTAACCATGCTCCTTTGCCGATACTACCTTCCCCACCATTATATTTTTTCATAAACTCAATGTAATCTTGAGGCAAGTTGATTTCATTTATAGATATGATTTCAACTTCACCAGCGTCACCATTAAAATTAAAATCTACTAAGAAATCATAAAAATACTCCATTATCTCCATCTCCTTGTTGTACTTCAAAACCCCTTTAACATGTCATCATAGTTTTCTTTGTAGCTATCAAATGCTTCAAATGGATATTCAGCATTTTCCAAAAGATAAACCAAAGTTTCAGATAAAACTTCTGTAAAAATCTCAACTACACAATAAGCCGATTTTTTGTTGCTACTATACAAAATGCTTTCATATAGTATTTCGTTTAAGTCTGCAAGAAGTTCTCGTTCAATTTCTGGTGAGTAAAAGGTTTCTTTCAATTCTTTCAAACACACAAAAATTTCATCAAATTTTTGTTGCAACTCAGGTGAATTCTTAAATCCATATCTTAAAGCATATACATATCCCTCTGAGAAATTATCGTTTCTCCCTGCATGAACGGCTATTTTTAACCTTGCTTCCGCTCTTGTCATTTATATTCACCCACTTTCCTGCTTGTCAATTACGAACACTCAATAAATTGAAATTTGTCAACTGCCGATTATGCTCATAATCTGTGAGAATTACAAATTACCATATGGAATTTTAGATGACCGATATGACTGTATCAATTTGTCTAACCAAGATGTTGTGACATCAAGCTGCATACTATCAAAAATCAGTCCAAAATCATCCGATATGCAGGCAGCTAAATCACTGTTTTGAGATAAATTATACACTTGCAAAAAAGCTTTTTTTCTATATTCATCAGAAAAGCGTTTTGACTCTTCTGAATACTCTTTTGTCAGTTTTAATTGCTCTATTTGATTATAAAGATTCATCCAGTTAGAATCGAACCATTCGCAATCACGCAGGTCTAATATGTAATCACAATCTATTTCGTCAAACATTTCTTGATTTATTTTCTCTAATAACTCATTAAGAATCATCTTTACCTCCACACATCTATGAAAAATTATATAAATTTCCTGTAGCTTTTTTAATTCGCCTACAGGAGAAAATACTTATTTTCCGCAAAAAATTTAATCTACTCTAAACATTCAATAATACTTTCAGCAAAAGATAAAATTTCTTCATTTGTATTCAATGCCAATTCTTGAAAATATCCCATATCCTCTTTTAACTTACCTCTTAATTTTCCTTGCCATGAATCAGATAGACTCGATCCGGCTGTACAAATAGAAAAACCTAGTAGTATGTCTAATATTTCAATCTTCAAATTGTCATCCAAATTCTTTAGACCGTAAATAAGAAAATCATAGGCTGGAAGCGCAGCAGAAGATACAAACGCATGCTGATGGCATAAGCCACACCATAAGTAATGTGTTGCTCTCATGGCACATTCTTTATCTTCTGAAAATAAATCTAACAACAAGCTCGAAACTTTTGGAATATATTTTGATTGGTCCAAATATTCCGGAATGTCCTGATTAGCATTTCCGTAAGCAGTTTCATATTGACTCCAGTCGATATTCTTTATTTCATTTCTAATATCCATAATGGTTTCTCCTTGCCACCATCCACCCCTGTCTTTCGCTTAACTTATAGCTGTAGTAATGATACAAACTCAATCCCATTTTCCTTAGCATACTTCTCGGCGACTGAACCCGGAGTACCTTTTATTTTAAAACCTGGAACAACCTGTTGACCTTTTATCTTGAAACCGATTTTTTCGGGGCTAGTGTACTCTCTCATTTCCATAAACCCAACAGAATTTTTGCCGAATTCCGTAACACTTGCTGGAATTGTAAGTTCAAGGAGCGAGGGACAATGAAAAAACGCCCATTCGTCAATGCTTGTAACACCATCCTCAATAACAACTTCGGTAAGCACATCACAGTCGGAAAAAGCCTCGTATGAATTTGTCACGCCATTTGGAATAAAAGCATATTTAATGTATTCAGAACCGCAAAAAACATGCGAAATATCTTCGGTGCCTTGTGGAAAAATTAAACTTTCAAGCTTGGTGCCTTCAAATGCCCATGAAAAATTCCTCACCCTGGGTGGCATATCAATATTTTTCAGAGAATAACAGCAGTTAAATGCATAAGTCATATCAACAAGGCTTTTCGGAAGAGTAACATCTTCAAGACCCTCGCAGCCATGAAAAACGCCAGCTACCGAAATTACGCCTTCTGGAATAACCGCTCTTTTTAGCTCATAAAACCCATCAAACGTACTGTCAAGTGAAACGACATTTTTCCCATCGATGACAGCCGGAACAACGATATTAATATTATTACCGTTATAACGCAAAATCTCTATCCCGCCGTCAATCGGAGTATATGTCCATAAGCTATCCGAGCTTGTAAAGATTTCAACATCTTCATTCTCGTATTTATAGAACCAGTCGTAGCTTTCTCCAGTGCCGTATCGTCCTCTCCTATCACTATAATAAGCTTTCATTGTAAAAACCTCCCATCTTATATTTAAAGAGCGAAAAATCTATTGCGAATTTAATTTTTCCAAAGCTCTTCATTACTACATGATTCATAACTTGGCTCTGCAATATGTGGGTAGTTGGATGTATCTTGTTGATGCTTTTTAGCCCATGCTTTGATTGGTACATATAATATTGATTCAAACTCTAAATCTGGGTCTAATCTTCTTCCTCCATACAAAATAGAACTATAATAACCTTGCCCATTTACGATTGCAACACACCGCTGATAAAGGAATAAATCATTGGAAAAAAGCTCTAATGTTCCATATAATTGCATAGCTATTTTCTTACTATCAATATCATATAATAGCTTGGACATAATATTTTCAAACTCAAATATTTCTTCATCAGATTGCTCTGATAAATACTGAATAACAGGCGCTAAAACCTTATCATCATTTCCCTCGTTGCTCCAATCCAACATTTTAATTATTTTCCAAAATTGATTTTTTTTCATACATATCATCTCCAAATTTCGATTTTCACTGTTCGTCTTATTACCATATTACCTACCACGCCAAATATAAATTTCCTGTAGCGTTGTTTCAACTCACCTACAGGAGCGAATGCCCATAATATTAAGAGCAATCTATAAAGTATGTAAATCTTCAAGGGAAACAGAATATCCCTCTGCTTCTACCAAAAACTCAAATTGAATAGTCAAATCATTTATCTCTCCATTTGTTGTTAAATCATAGTCCATAGCATATCCCCGTCCACTTTTATAGGGTATTATATCGATTCGTCGATTCTCACATTTACTTTTTATTGGGTCATCAATTTTAAGTATTGGGCGAGATTCATCTAAATATTTGAGGGCTAAAATCAAATCTGTTTCAGATAAGCGACTGCTATCAAATAATGCTAAAAACGAAGAGTATTCTCTGTCGGCTAATTTTGCAACCGCCATATTGGCAAAAGCAATAAATGCTTCTTTTTCTTTTCCTCTTTCAATATGTATCATACTTACTCCTATTATATAAATTTTCTGTAGCTTTGTATTGCATACAGAAACGAATGCTCATTTTCTTCACATTAGCCTAGAATCGAACTATACCTTTACTTTCAAACAGAGAACCTGTATTGCTATGTGTACTTCCGTCATTTTCCGTATATGTAGTTATCAAACGTGGCTCTCTAGTAGCACTATGGTAAAACTTCATCAGCACATTAGAAATATTGCTATCAAGCGGAATACTCAAACCCTCTGCCAATTCTTTTTGGGTTTCATCCAAGTCCATATCCATATCTTCTTCAACCATTTGTCTATGTTCTTCCATGAGTTCTTTTGCGAAGCTTTGGAGACGTTCCATATTTTGATATGATGCAGCATTCAAATAATCACGCCAAAATGGACAGTTTACCATAAACACAAAAAAATCATAAAGGCTATCGGCAATTCTTCCGCTTTCGCCCTCACTTCCCCAAAATCCAACTGAACCATCTTCCAATAAGATGTATTCACTTCCTGTGCCTTCTTTTGCGAAGGTTTTTCCAGTTATACTATAGGCTAAATGCCCAAATTCATCTTGTGGAGATTTGAATTCCGAAAGAATTTCAACATCACAAATATAACACAAAAGGTCAGACAAATTTTCATCCTGTTGCAACAGTTTAATAATATCCATAATAAAACTCCTTTTAGACATATTTTAATTTGACATTGTTCGTTTAGGCAATTCAAATCGAAGAACTGTCAAGTCCTCCATCAAAAATAAATTTTTTATGCTCTGGATCATATTCTATCCATACTTCTAATCCGAGATAATCATCTATTGGCATACGAACAGAGGGATGGGGATAATATCCCAAGAAGCGCGTAAAAACGCTCCCCCAAATTCTTCCGTTTTCTTCACGTAACGCAATACCACCAACATACCATTCGCCTGTCATTTCACATCTGCGAGGAAACATATGCAAATCATCATTGCAAGCACTTTCATCTTCTAAATACTCTGTGATTTCTTTGACCACGATCTTCATGATCTCATCTTCATGATTTTCAAAAAGATCTTTCAGTTTTGGATTGGCAAACCGCATTTGAGGTTGTAACTTCTTTTCATAGTTTGTATAGTCATTGTTCGGATTTGGATTTGGCATAAAGATTTGTTTTAGTTCCCAACTCATAATTGTTCCTCCCATACAATGTTATGTAAATTTCCTATAGCTTTGCTTTATTTTGAGCTACCCTAGCAAGTTCTTGTTTTGTCATTCATATTATGTTCGTAACCTTGTTCATTCAACAAACAATAGCGGTGCCCCATTCCATGTTAATTCTGGCATTTCAGGGAGTTCATTGAGATAAATATAGATTGTCTGATTATCCCCCCATCTTCCAGAATTCGGCTTTCTGGTGAGTGCTGTGATATGATAGAAACCATCTTGGACTTCTACTACTTGTTCCTGCGGGCATTCAGTGTCAAATTCCATAAGCCAATACAAATCTATGACATGGATTTTACCGCCTTTCACTTGAAGTCCAAGCCGTATAGCCACAGGATATTCCTTGCTTATGGTTTCGTCGGGATACCCACTTCTAAAGCGCAGGTCAAATTGTCCAGGTGTTCCAGTGCAGAAAGCAGTTATATCACCTTTTCGGATGTGTTCCCCAATATCAGCAGGGCAATTAAACTCCTGCATCAAAAAATTACTTCCAACAGCAATATCTGTTACCATACCCAGAGAATAAAATGCAATTCCCAAACCAGCTATGTAAATGTTTATATCTCTGTTCATGTTATTCATTATTTTTCTCCTTAATTATCGAGATTATATAAATTTCCTGTAGATGGGTATTAAATCACCTACAGGAGCGAATGCTCATTTTATTCATACTGATATTCTGTAAAATAATCAACATCATTACCATAATCAAGCCATTTTTCAAACCAACCCAAGAAATCTTGACGCTGCCAACAGGGCTGTATTCCTACATCACAAAAAAACCAAATTTCCCCACGACATTTCCCTATGACAATTAAATTATAGGATTGTGCATCTCCAATATGAATAAGCTCAATGTTTCCATTCCCAACTTCCAATAACTGAGATTCGGATGGACATTCTTCATCCTCCCAAATCCAAGGATCTTCAAAGGGAAAAGTAGCTGATAATTTTTCTGATATCAATCTGTCTATCATATCAAGAGATTTCATTTTGAATCCACCAATCATATCACAGCCATCGCCTACCTCAAGCAAAAATTTTCGATAAGCCTCAGGAAGTATGGTATCGTGGTTCTTTTCAAATAAGCAGATTTCTTGTTCTAATAGTTGCTCTCCCAAGAAACTATCTTCGGCTATGCATTTTTCTTTTATTCTCTTTATTACTAAATTATACTGCTCTGGTTGATAGATAGGCATACTTATCCTCCTAATTGTATAAATTCCTATAGCGTTGTTTTAATACTAAAAAATGCCCACACTCTTCACATCAAATGTCAGCATCCGAAATCCATTTAAAAGATGGATGCTTTTCTCCTGTTTTACAAAAATGCATAATGATAACTTTAATATCCTTCAATGAATAGCACATCATTCTTTCTTGAGGGCAAGCATTGATAATTAAATCTACGGAATAGATATTTTGACTTCCATTGTCAAAATAAGAAATGTCATCATTATATTCGTCAACCCATCCAATAAATGCTGCTTTTTCCTTATTAAACTCAACTGATAAACTGATATCACCTACAGTGTATTCTAAATAGATATAGCCTTTACCTATTTTATCCAATATAGCATTATGTTGTCCTTCCGAAATACCAGATGTGCTTTCTATTGTCATAGGTTTCTTGGTGTCACTTATATATATTTTCGTACATAGCATAAAAACCTCCATAAGACTCAACAAATATAAATTTCCTGCAGCTTTGTTTTAATTCGCCTACAGGAGCTAATGGTCATAATGTGGCTACGGCTGATTGCGGATAGTACATCCAATATAGTTGTCATAATGGATGGAATGCGCATACCAATCTGGGGTATCCCCGAAAAGCCGTCGAATTTCCGGAACAACTTCACTCTCCCAAAGCTGTATAACTTTCTTGAAATCGGAGGTATACAGCTCCAGTTCATACATCGAATGACATGGGCGATCGCTAGCCAACACATGACTGATAAAAAAATTGTAGCCTGAGCACCGTAAGTAGATATGCAACGAATCTCCGCGACGAAGCTCTGTGCTTATATTCAGCGCGTAATTACCCTCTGGGAGAATTTTTCCGAAGTCACAATATCCGTTGATTTTCGGGTGATGCCAGAGAAATCCGTTTTCTTTGAGTATCTTCTTGAAATAAGATGCTGTGTTTCGATGTTGAAAATCCTTGTCCTTGGGAGCATTTGCAACTGATTGGTAAGCCCCTCCGCCAAATGGAATTCCGCTTGGCATAGGCAACTGTGCCCATGCCTCACTTCGTTTCTGCAAAAACAACTCCATCTGTTTTGCAGCAGCATCAAAACGAGCTATTTCTTCAGGTGGAAAACAGCAGCCCATCTGCTTCATTCTGCGTTTACCACCAAACGACGCGCTGATTTTTTCGATTTGCTCATCCATCTGCTCAAGCATATCAGTTTCGATAAATGGCGTTACTTCAAAGCGCAGATGCATGGGATTGTAGTTGGTTCCATAATCAAAGCATTTTGCTAAAACAATACTGTCAGATTGATAGAAACTGCACTCTGCATTGTATAGATTCATACCGTCCGTTGCACAGGGAACATCCTGTATACCGCAAGATAATGCCGGCTCGGGGTTGCTGTCTCCAAACCACGGAATGGCATCCAATAGGATGGTGGTACTATAGAAGGAATACGGCTTAGGAATTTTCTCAGCCACCGCTGTCAGCATCTCCGGTGTTATTGCATTGGGGATTCCCTGCTGCACATAGGTAAGCCCGCTCACAGCAGGAAAATTAGAGGCTGTAGTCTCGCACGGTCTTTGTTCACTGTGCGGCCACAGATAATCTTCAAACTGCGGGAACGCTTTCACCAGTTTGCCCATAGAAGTTTTAGAAAATAGTTGATTCTTAGTATTCGGCACATCTTGAAATGCGAATAAGTAACGTGCAGGTGTAAGACTTTGCTCTTTAAGCTTGTCCGATATATAGGGCAGCATCCTTTGGAATGGAACAGCCTTTTTTAAATCCTGTGTTATTGATATAAAAACCCGCATATGACCCTCCATCAAATATCTCATTAAGTATTATATAAATTTCCTCTCTATTCTTTTCAAACAGTATTTTAAGAGATAAATCTCCAAAAACTATGCATAGTAATTACCTCCTATTGTATAAATAATATAAAACTCAAAACCTGTTTCCCATAATACTCACTATCTGAATGACAAACTAGAATTTATATTACTCAACTATTTATCATTTATCTATATTTTCAGGGAAAAATTTCCACACATGAGAAATCCCTGTTTTAATCTCATGTGTATCATTGAATATGCATTTATATTCATCTAAATTAATAAAATCTGTCATGACTATTTTTAATTCATCTAAAGTTGATATATCATCACAATGAGCACTAACTCCACTAAATTCCACTTCTCCTTCAAAAGAAAATGGAACATCTTCCCCATATTCATCATCCCAATACACATTTGCAGTTCCTGTCCATCGAACCAGAAACTTATTTCCATTTCTTTCTAAGAATTCAATTATTCCATTAGTTACATCTTCATGTTCAAAAACATACAATGTTCCCGCTTCTTCACCGTTTGCATTATATCGAGAATCCCATTTTAAAGAAAGTCCTTCTATATCTTTCCATGATTTTATATCAAGCCTAAAACCGTTGTTATGATACAAACGAGGTGAAACCGATTCATAATAAATTTCTTCATCATCTTCTAAATCTTCCAATTCTTCATCATCTAATTCTGTTGCAAAATCTCCTGCATTCATATCTATTTCTATAAACCAGTGAAATTCTGCCAGTCCAGTACTCTGCATTCTTTTACTCATAGCAGAATCCATAAAACTCCCACTAAATGTCGCACTCTCCACATCAAACTTTAATTTCCCTAACTTAAACATACTTTACCTCCACAAATTTACTATTTATATTATTCAACCTTAAATTGGAACTTTAAAATATATACTAAAATATCATTTGCCCAATTGAAACAATAAACTTTGATGTACATTTGCATTTCCTTTATCAATTAATTCTACTGATTCTTTACCTCCTAAGATAAGCGATGGTACAAAGAAATATATATCATTTGGTTTTAAATTCCCTTTAACAGCATGTACTTGGTCAAATAATTCTTTTCTCAATATTTTACTGTAGTTAACTTCATCTATAATATATGATTTTAAAAAATCATCTAAACTGTATGAACATACTATAATATTTCTATAATGAATATTAAGAAGACAGATATCCTCATCCACTTCTGATAATTTTCGATAATAGAAAATATCTCCAAAGCCAGTTACCAAAATAGGCAATTTTGAGAAGTCTTCTTTTCCAAGCCATTCATATAAACTTTCCATATAGTCAAGTGGATTAATAACCTTTATTATTCCATTACCATAATTGCCAAATCCATATTCTTTCCAAAAGTGCAATAATTCAGATGGTAATATATCCTCAAATTGCTTCAGTTCCTCTTCTGTAGGTTTTACCAAATCATCAGATGGCTCAAATACACTTGTAAATTGTGAAAAAATGCTATTTGCGACACTTTTTTTATCCATATTTTTTTTCTTAAATTTATCAAACAATCCCATTTTCATTTCTCCTTTAAGCAACAACTTATCAAACTTACAAATTTAGAATTTATTTCTTATAAATGAATAATACTATTTCTTGAATCTTCAAGCATTTTATCAGCAATCTGCTCTGGTTCGCCTTCAAGCATTACATAGTGTAAAATATCACATAATGGTAAACTTTTTTGTAAAAGTTCAGTATAGTATTCAGCCTCTACATCTTTCCCATTTTCAAAATGATTTTTTATAATACCTATCATTTCTATAATTTCATTTTTACTTAAATCACGAATGCATGGAGGATTGGGAGTTAATGCTTGTCTTGAAATCATCTCTAATGATGTCCAGCCCCAATATTCCGCAAACTGAATTCCATTAAACTCTTTACCTGTAATACTATTAATTTCTATCAATTCCTTATGATAATCCTCTGTACCATTTTTAGCAATAACGTCAATTAGTCTACTAACATATTCTATTTTACTTTCATCAATTTCAGGAAATTCTAATTCTTTTCTCATACATTCTTCCTCTACTAAAATTGCTATTTATCTGTATGTCATGCAAATAACTCTACTTCACCTTCTTTACTAATAGATATTTACACTTGAACCTTTTGGTATAAAGTACTTTACAAATTGTATTTCTTCCTTTGATATACCTTCAATCGAAAATTCTTTACCATAGTGACTAGAGGATAAAATAATATCATTATTCCTTATCAAAAAAAATGAAAACCACTTAATATTACCATTATGCCCTATTGAGTTATAAACCAACTCTTTAATAGCTTTCTCAGTTATATTAAATTTAAATATATGCATATTACAATTACTTTCTAAATCTAAATCATTGCAAAGTTCTTTCAAATTAGATATTATCTGCTCTTCATTATTCCAACAATCAATTCTGATGCCATCTGCTTCTTCAATATATTCCATTATCAATGGTTTCCAATAATCTATATTTGCAATTAACCCTGTACTAAAATAAATTCCATAACTCATTGTTATCACCTCCTATAAACTTATGTGAATTCCCCTCAAGAAATCATCAATATATTTAATTGCTTCCTTAGTATTTGACCAATATAGATAGTGAGCTGCATTATCTATCATTCAAAAGTCGATTCAATCCAGTAACACGAAAAGCAGCCAATGTACGATTAATAACAAAAGGTTTTAATTCAGAATCTTTACTATAAAACTTAGGACTTCCTGCATCAAGAAATATTATTCCTAATACTATTTCAGAGTTTCTTTGAGTATATCTGATTGCTTCTATAGCTCCTAATGAGTGAGCTATCAATATTGCTTTATTCTCCTTAGATACTGTGTTAATAATAATAGATAATTCATCTGTAAGACTGTCAATATTTCGCTTTGCATTTGTTTTAGAGCTCCAGCACCTGAAATAAAAACAAAAATGGTCTTTCCACTGCCTTTAGTATAATAATGAGCATTGTAAGTACCCACATCAACAAAATTACCAACTGCCGTATATTAATTATTTTCACTGTTTACCATTAACTTCTGCCAAACAGCTCCAATGATTAATAAAATAACCAGAACAAGTAAGATGATAAATGGTTTTGATTTCAATGTTTTTTCATTTCATACCTCATAAAATGTATAAACTTCTTAATATTAACTCCTCGACAAATTGGAATTTGTCAGCTTCCGATTATGCTCATTCGACGAATATACTTATGAACTTCTAAATATAACGCCGTACTTTATTCATATAATTTATGTACTCTTCCCCAAATTTCTTTATGCACCATCTTTCTTCTGATAGGATAATCCAGTGCGCTGATATTTGAAAAACTAATAGTATTACAAGCAATATCAGCGACTGAGTAAGCAGAACACAACCTAAAAAATAAATAAAATATGCTACATACATCGGATTGCGGGAAATCCAGTAGAGTCCTTTAAGATTGATACCATTCTCCGCAGGCTTTGCAAAATTTGATACGGACACAAGACACAATAGGACTCCTAATCCATATATCACCAAACCTACATAAAACCAGTATGAATCAGTCGTAATCTTGAGGAAGCACAGATATACAAAAATCAGTATGTTTGAAATCTGATAAAACAAGTATGCCGCTTTTTCTATTCCTATCGGTGGAGCGAAAAAAGCCGCACGTTTTAACGCCTCCTTGTCTAATATACTTAAAAGTCCGAACCTTATAAGTATAAGTGGTATTACTGTGAAAAATGCATTCATGTACCCACTCCTTCTTAAAATGACTAACAATATAAATAATTTAGTAGTTCAAATTCCTATTTAGCTGTTTAAAAGTTTCTTCAAGTCCCCTAGTGATACATCCATTTTTTTTGAGGTTTCTTCCATGGATAAACCAGAAGATATAAAACGATTAATAACATCTTTCATAGATTCCCCAACTTCTATAATATGTTCATCCCAATCATAGAATCTCACAACACGTTGACCCCAGCTATGTTCTATAACATCTCCTAAACACTGAATATCAGGATACTCATCAAGTTTATTCAAAAAGTCATCAAAGTTTTCTTCTTCAAAACATAGTTCAATATTATTAGATTTCTTTAGTATTTCTTCTTTAGGAAGATTTACAAGCCAATCAAAGTCTTGTTGCAATGCTAAACCACATGTAAAAGCAATGTTTCTCCCATAATCCTGATATACTTCTAGCCCAAATAAATCCTCATAAAATTTTCTAGATGATTTTATATCTCTTACGGATATAACGGTACATAAATATTTCATCTTAATTCTCCCTTCAAATCTCTAATTTATATTACTCAATATCAAATTGGAATTTATATTATATTTCTAAAAGTTCTTTTTGTTTCTTTTTACTAAGTCTAGATAGCACTAGTTGATAAGACTTGTCTAACATATCTCTTAATAATTCATCGGGCACATTTCCATTAAATTTAACCGAATTCCAATGTACTTTATTCATATAATATCCCGGTATAATATCCTCATATTGTTGTCTGAGAAAATCCCCTTCTGTTGGCTCCAATTTTAAAGTTATATAATAAGGTTTATCATTTTTATCTAAACAGATTGCTGCAAACATTTTATCTCCTAATGAATAACGTATCCAATTCCAATCTTTCTGTAAGTCTTTAGACACACCACTTTTTTTTAACAAATATTCATCTATCCATTGATATTTCATCATGATACCCTCCCTATAAATTTCTATTTTTCTATCTATCCCCATCTCAATACTTACCAATTAATTATAACATAAGCCAATGATGCTTTAATACCATTGGCTTACCTTTAATCTCTTAAAGCTCTCTATTTATTTTGTTTCTCCACAGATACGGTTCATCGTATCACATTCCAAACCTTTCAGATATTATAAAAAAGCTATGAGTATTTCACCCATAGCTTTTTATCCTTTATTCTAATTCTCTTACATTCCATTTAGCAAATAGCATAAGTCCTAAATTAATTATTGCTGTTATTAATAAAATTATTCCTATTGGTATTTACATATCCCCCGGTACTTCTTTTTGTATAAATGTTAAATTGATTTGACACCTCGTGATATAATAAAAAAAGCATTCAAATACGAAGGAGGGGTTCACATGAAAAAAGCAGGTAAAATTCTTTTATACCTTTACTTCATCGTTTTGACCTGGATATTGCTTTTTAAATTTTCAGTTTCGCTGAATGCTGTATTTAATCAAGCATTTTCTGGTGAGCAATTACGACGTATTAACTTGATACCATTTGGAGCGTCAGGTGGCGTCAAAGAAGTTGTCTACAATATTATTATTTTTGTTCCCTTAGGTATTTTGATAGAAATAGTGAACAAAAAAAGTTCAATGATTAAAAATGCCATCTATATTTTATTGTTTAGTCTTTTTATTGAAGTGAGTCAATTCATTTTAGCAATCGGCGCTACTGATATAACTGATCTCTTGACTAACACTCTTGGTGGAATCTTAGGCATACTGATTTATACAAGTTTAAGAAAGGTATTCAATTCAGAAAAATTAGATAAGGTACTGATAGTGATAGGTATAGTGCTTTTTGTTTTGACTATACTATTCGTTTTATTTTTAGTATTTATTATTGGAATTCGAATTAAATTTCTAGGTTAAACAAGACTCAGTTGTTACCTTTAAAGACAGAACGAAAATTAAAACTCAGTAACGAATCATTATTGAGTTTATGGCACTCTACAGAAATGTAGGGTGTTTTTTAATTTAAAAATTCCCTTATTTCATCTCCTTGATTAACAAGAGAGTGCCCTTCATCAGGAATGAGATTTATATTAGCATGTCCAAGTAATGATTCTAAACGTTTTGCCGTCTTTTCAGAATGTAACATAACATCTTTTCCTCCTACAAATAATGCAATAGGCATTGTTAATTGTATTAATTCATCATCTGAGAATAGAGGAATAGTCTCTTTTCTAAAGTTAAAGTGTTTTGCAATTAACTTTTGATAATTTAACATTACCTGTGGTATTAGTTTATTACCATTAATTTTGTAGTATAGTTTATCTATTCCTTTTTCTCCTAATAACATATAAAATATAGATTTAAAAATAAAAGACTTCTTTTGAGGACCTATGCCTGCTGGACAAAGTAGAACAAGTTTATTTACCTTTTGTGAATATTTTATAGAAAACTTTGCTCCTAGCCATGCCCCTAATGAAATTCCAACAATACTTGCTTTTTCTATTGATAGGCCATCAAAAACATCATTAAGCCAATTTGAAAGATCGTCACCCTCTAATGGTAATTGAGTTTCATTGCTTTTCCCTGGTTCTCCAGGCATGTCCACTGCATATACTCTATAATTATGTGAATACTTCTCCATCTCATTTATCCACATAACTGAATTCATGCCACTACCATGAAGTAATATAAGTGGTGGTAACTCTTCTTTTCCACTAGCTATAATAAATGTTTTTCCGTAATTTGTATTAACGTTGATTTCTTCATGGGGAAAAGACCAATTTTTAAGTAATGATTCATAATACTTTAAGATTTCATTTTTTCCTTCTTCAGATTTAAATGCAACTTGCATCTTACTATTATCTATTTTGCTGCTACTTTTTCTCATCATTACACATCCTTATTATTTAATATTTATACACCCATTATATTGCACTTTATGTGAATTGTAAATATATTTTATTGTGTTTTATTGTACTTTATTGATATTTATTTAACTTTATTCCCTCTTTTTCTATTAATCATATTTTATTATTCAATCAAATATTAGTTAAATGATTATTTTATTTGGTAAATAATAAAAAAAATATGTATGGACTTTTACATCAATACATACTTAATTTTAAAGGCGTATATTTCTTACCTAACAGTAATAATATACTTCTAGTTTATTGATATTATTGATTTTATAAGTAATTATGCTATACTACTCTAAATTACTTATTATACCAAATAGCACCTGCTCTTAAATATACAGTAAAAATTTCTTTAATAAGTAAGACGTATAGTAAATTAATCTATAAAAAGGAGTGTATTAATACCAATTGAACTTATTTCAATTTCAAGTTTCTATAATATTTTTTATATTACTATGTTATTACTTAATCTCTTAAATAAATTGAAATTTATCAGACTCCTATAATCTAAAATCTGTCAACCAAATCACCATTTATTGTTAATTAGTTAATACTAATATGTTTACATTCGCTTATCGAAATATCTTAATGCAAACAATTCTATCGCATTGCGCAAACCGATGAATAATACGCCATAAATTAAAACGCGATTCAAAGTAAAGGTTATTTGAATATCAGAAAATAGCAATACCGTTTCTCCGACAGCTAAAAATACTATCAAGATATAGTTTAAATAATTCGCTGAATTATTCGCTTTGTTCTGAATCAATTGCCAACGTTCGTCTTTTTTATAATCAATATCCTTTTTAGCTTTCCATAGATAAAGAAAAAGAGTAATGCCAGTACCAATAATAAGGAAAAATAAAATAGTAGTTTGTTCATTCATCGTTTTCACCCTCCTTGCGTTCAAAAACTTCATTGATTGAAACATTAAAAACTTCTGCAATTTTGAAAGCTAATTCTAATGAAGGAGTATATTTATACTTCTCAATTGATATAACCGCTTGGCGGGAAATACCTACCTTTTCAGCTAAATCAGCTTGCGTCCAATCACGCTCTGCTCTCAAAACCTTAATTCGATTCTGTATCAAGGTATTACCTCCTTAACAAAATGTAATCAGTTGTTTACATTTATATTGTAATCTACTAATTACATTTTATCAACAAAGGAATACTTTTTTATACATTAATATCCAGGTAAATGTTTTCTGCGATATAAAAGATTCGTTTTGACATATTCGCCTTTGTCCTCCATTGCCAATGATTAGAAAATTATTCGAAGTTGAGTAGATACGCTTCACCGTACCATAATTCTAAAACTTATAAAAAACCCCGACATATAATATGTCGAGGTTTTTATATTATCTATTTTATTCACTTATAGAGTTTAATTCATTACATATATTATCTATTTCATCGTAACTACTTGCTATACCCATTATGCTACTATTAAGCTCATCAATAGCCGCAAAAATTTCTTCCATAGCAGTTGCAGTTGATTCTACAGTTTCGCTAATATTATTTACTGAACTTAATGTATTTTTCATCGTACTTTCAAGCAATATAGATTGTGATCCAACACTTCTTGAATAACTTAATACATTAGAAGTATTCTTATTAACATCTTTAAATAACTCTTTAACATCATTTGTATGTTCACTACATAGCTCGATTGACTTTTCTTCTTTTAATATTTCTTCTGCAACTGCCTTTGTTTTATCAGATATATTATTCAATATTGATTCTACTTTATCTGTAGATATTTTTGAATCCTCAGCAAGTTTTCTTACTTCTTCTGCAACTACAGCAAAGCCTCTTCCATGCTCTCCAGCTCTAGCTGCTTCTATGGATGCATTAAGAGCTAATAAATTTGTTTGCTCTGATATTTTTGTAATACTGTTAATAATATGAACTATTTTTGTATTTTCATCACTTAATTCATTTATCATGGATACCACAGTTAAAATATTTGTATTTACCTTATTCATTTCCGAAGATAATATATCTACTTTATTATTACCTTCTAACACAACATTTTCAGTTGACTTAGATAATTCCTCCATAGTTTTAATGGCACTGGTAACTTCTTCTACTTTTTCTACTCCATCCTCTATTGAATCTTTCATTCCATTCATTACATCAACTTCTTTGGCTGCACTACTCGCAACGTCGCTTGTAGAGCTAGTTATTTCTTCTGCTATTTGTCCTGTTACAGAAATTCCACTTTTTATTTTCTCATTAGCTGATGTTAAAACTTTTATAGTACTATATATTTTTTTTAGCAGCAACTCTGCTCTAGATTTAGCTTCTTCAGTAGACTTATGAGTTTCTTCTAAATCTTTATAAATACTTTTGGTAGTAATAGCATTAATTGATAATATAACTGATGCTGCTACTACGTATAATATATAAATTGCTAATTCATAGTATTCTACGGAAGCAAAGAGGGTTGTTTTATAACCTAAGAAGCAAAACACTACAAGTACTATAGCCGAAATTGCTTCAATAATTAATATCCTTAAATCTTGATATACACTCATTATCATAACACCATAATATATCAAAATAAAATTAGCCCAATTTGGGTTTGATATAAACATTATGAATATAACAGCAGTGTACATTATTACCGTATAATACATTGTTTGAATAATATATTTCTTTTTTATTAATATAAAATCGATTACAGCTAAAGGTATGGAAAGTCCAACTAATATTAATATAGCATTCCTATCTACCTTTAAAATTATATCAAAAATTGACCTTAATGTTACTGATAATATAAATCCCGCCAACATTACTTTATTCTTCAATTCTGCATTTTTTTTGTAATCCATTACTACTCCCCCTTAATCAATGCCATACTATTATTATTCGTAATATTTTTATATAGCTTTACCATATACTATATTTTTTTGTTTTTAATCCTTATATTTCATAAATATACATCTTATTATATCTAAGATGTACAAATAGCCATTTGTTAGGTCAATTATTGTGATAAATGTATTATTTTATATAATTATCTTAATTTATTGAAATGTTCTTCGATAATTATAAATGGGTATATTTAACAATAAAGATAAGGCGGAGAGAAAATGAATATAAAAATTAAAAACATCGAGTATTACCATCCTAAAACAAATTATTCCAATGAATATTTTTTGAAGCATTTTTTTAATCAAGACGTAGATATTTCAGGGCTATTAAATATTACTGGAAGAAATCAGAGATATATTTCTGAAGATTTTCATGAAAATTCTTTAACTATGGCTATAGAAGCTTGTAAAAAAGTAGTACGAACTGCAAATATAGATGTAAAAGATATAAATTTAATTGTATTTGTATCTACTAGCCCAGAATATCTATCTCCTACAAATGCTGTTAAAATTCATAACGCTTTAGGTTTAGCTAAGAATGCAGGTGCATATGATATGAATGGTAATTGTGCAGGAATGATCATTGCAATGGATCAAGTCTGTAGAACAATGAAAAGCAATAACAAAATTAAATATAGTTTACTTGTAGGTTCAGATTTATTAAATAGATATTCAAGAAGATCAGAAGCCATTACTTATGCTAATTTTGGAGAATCTGCATGTGCTGTTTTACTAGAAAACACTGATGATAATATATCAGATTTCATAGATAGTTCATCTTACGTGGATAGCTCACTTAGCTGCTATATAAATTTTCCTCCTGAAGGCTTTTCTAAGGTATTGCCAATAGATGAAGATACACCAAGAGATAATAGAATAGTTGAATGGATAGATTTTAATACAGATGAGGCATTTGCAAGTTCTGTTGATTCAATAAATGAAATACTAGGTCGAAATAATCTAAATAAAGATGATGTTAAATTATATTGCTTATCTCAATTTGCAAAGAAAAACATTGATATGATAAGAGAGACTTTAGAAGAACCAGAACACAAATTTCCATTCGTAGGTGACAGATTTGGATATACAGGTGTTACAAGCCCATTTATGGCCTTAACAGATTCTGTTTCAAAGGGTGACCTTAAACGTGGAGATTATATTATTTTATGGACAGTTGGAGCTGGCGTAGTTGCTTCATGTATACTACTTAGATACTAATATCAAATTTCAAAGCCATATATGATATTTTTCACCCAATATAAATTATTTGACTCAAACTGTGTACTAGCCTTCTATTAGACTAATTTGTAGAATAATTTATAAATTGATATTTTAATTTTTGATATTTCTATATACTAAAAAGCTGTAGTTTTACCTACAGCTTTTTAACAATATAATTAGCCCAATTTAACTCTTTATGCTTTAATCCAATCAATTTCATATTCATTCAAGCTATTACTCCATTCATTAGGAGCTTCTTCATCAGAAATTATTACATCAACATTCTCAATATTAAGTCTGGCTACTGTATTAAGTAAAATTGTCAAATTCCTCTTGTCTCTTAAAAAACTCCATAATTTATATTTTTATAAATTTTGGTTTTCTGTTTTTAAATGTTGTAATTTCTTTAAACCCAATTTCTTTAAGTTCCTCTATTGCTATATGAAAATTTGAACATAAATCTTTTAAAGTATGGGCATCTGAACCTATGGTGATAATCCTTCCTCCTAGTTCAAAATATCTTTCAAGTATTTCTCTATTAGGATGCATAGAATTAAGATTATATCTTAATCCTGAGGTATTAAGCTCAATCCCTTTTCCTTTACTTATAATCAAACATAATATTTCATCTATAATATCTTTATAATCTTGATACCTTAATACTTTGTTATTAAAATTACCGTATCTTACTATAAAATCTAAATGTCCATATACATCACAATTATGAAAATTCTCTATTGTGTACTTCAAACTTTCCAAATATGTCCTATACCCTTCCTCCTGAGTCCTTGTTTTAAACAAATCCCCTTTATCAAGCTCTACTCCTTCTAAAGCATGTATTGAACATATTACAAAATCAAATGGATATGCATTCAATAACTCGTTAATTCTACTATTCAAATGATATTGATACCCTATTTCAACTCCGAGTAAAATATCAATTTTTTTATGTTGTTCTCTAAGCTTCTCAATTTTTTTCATGTATACTTCATAATCTATTTCAAAGTGTATTTCATTACTTGGATAATCAAAGTCTACATGATCTGTAAATATTACTTCTTTTAATCCCAATTCTATTGCTCTGTTTATAATATCTTCCATTGGGGTATTACAGTCACCAGAGAATTCTGTATGTACATGATGATCAGTATAAATGCTCATTATTTACCTCCTTGTTGTAATTCAACCTACTATTAAATTACATAAACTGTTTGCTTATACGATGCGTGCTTCAGATTCAGCACGCTTTATGATCTCTGATAGTGTTTCTTCAGGAGTTAAATCTGATGAATCTATCCAAAGCCCTATCCTCGGATTTTCATTTATCAATACCTTATGAAGAGGTTCAACCTCCCATGTGGTATAACCTGTCTTATTTCGCTTTTTCTCTCTTTCTACAACTGCTTCAACATTTGGATTTAGTGTAATAAAGTAAACCGGACTGGATTCGAATGCCTTAAGAAAAGTATTCACCTCTTTTCCCAAATAAGTATCCTGCACAACAACTGAAAAACCAGCTTTATAATACATATCTGCAACTTTTGCCGCCGTTGTGTATCTAAGCATCAATTGTTCTAAAGCACTTTGGGAATACTCAGGGGTCATGTCGATATTTCCTTTGACAATCATTTTTCTAAATATATCCCCATGCACATGAACACCTTTATCAAATTGTTCTGCTAACATCTGAGCAATTGTTGATTTTCCTGAAGCCATAATTCCCGTAATAATATAAATACCATTTTTGAGTGACATAAACATCCTCCCTTTGCTTTAATATATTAATCTAATAATTATTTGACGCAATGTTAATTCCTTAAAAAAACACAACCGCCTGTAAGCAGCTGTTTAAGCCACCTACAGGTGGTCGTGGAATGGAAATTTACAATAATTTGCATTATCCCGTATTAATGGCTTTAACCTCTTTTTCAACACCTTATATAGCTCTTCACATTGTTTATTAATATTATATATTAAACGAATTGTATCCTTCAGTTTTGATTTTTTCGGCGGAACAATAGGTGAATAAGATAATATAAATACTGTACCAGACAGTTCATATGATGTAAATGTTAAAAAAAATAATGTTATTAATATAGGATTAACACAATTTTCGATGTATTCTCTTTCACAAAAATTTAAAGGTAATCTACACAATTCTGTCTTAATTGAATTAATAGCAGTTAACATAGTATCTGTATTATTAATAGCTTCGGTTATATCCATAATTAAGTCACTTTCAGTAGATAGCTGACCTTCCATTAATGCTTCATTTAATTGTCTTGCAAAATTAATATTTGATATTATATTATTTACATCATTCATTCCTTTGTTCCCCTATATAAAATATTTCTACTACACCTAGCTATATGCAATTCATAGAAATGTACAGCGGTTATCTCCCCTAATTATTTTTTCTAATCTCTCTTGCAACACCTCATAAATATCCTCAACATCTTCATTCATACTATATATTGTATGAATTGTATCCTTTAGCTTTCCCTTTTTACGTGGAACTATTGGTGAAGTAGTTAAAATACTTACTGAAGTTGCTAACTCAAAGCCTGTTCTTGATACGAACTCCATGGCAGTCTCTAAAGGAGTAACACAGTTGGCAATATATTCTCTTTCACAAAAATCTAATGGCAATCTACACAACTCAGTCTTAATTGAATTTAATGCTGCCAAGGTTTGAGCTGTTTGAATAATAGTTGCACTTATAGTAGTAGCATTAGATGCTTGGATTTGAGTTGCCCCTTGACCTGTGGGTGTCCCTTCACTTTCAGCTGGCGTTTCACCTTGAGTTATAGCCTGACTTGGGGGTGTCCCTTGGCCTAAATTTATTGCTTGACTTTGAATTACCACATCACTTAGTTGTCTTGAATTTGTAATATCATTAATTAAATCATTTAATTCATTGATAATTTTATTTATCTGTTCCTCTCTAGACTTTTCATCAGAGTTATCATTTTCACTAATTCCTCGTGGTGTATTATTATTTTTTGCCCTTAGAACATCATCATCACTCATAAGTTTCGCCCCAATCTTAAAATATTATATTTCATAATTCACAATTTCTGTCACTTCACCAATAAGAGTAGATACAAAATATAAATATTATCTATTCTCATAATAGCCATTTATCTTCATATACTAATTTTATTAACAATGCCTTGAAATTATTCAAATAGCAAAAAAGCTATGAGCATTTCACCCATAGCTTTTTTTATCTTCTATTTTACAGAACTAAATTTAATAACTTCCGTTCAGCAAAGGCGTAACCTTTCCTGAGTAGTATACGCATAAAAGATGAAGTGCCCTAGTACATGCAGTATAAAGCAGCAGCCTTTCTTCTTCACCGTTGTAATTTTCATCCCCTGCATTATATATAAGCACCACATCAAATTCTAATCCTTTAGCAAGATAAGCGGGGATTACCAAGGTATCACTGACATATTCATCATCATCCTTCATTATGCTAGTTCTCTATATCATTGCAATCGCTCCAGTGCCAATATCAGTTCTTCGTAATGTGCGTAAGTCGTTGGCAGCACGACGCTGGTGCGAAAAACGCTGCCGTCCTGTCTGGCTAATGTGTAATAAATACGACAGGAGTTTATACCTTGTTTAATCTTTTTTACTTTAATAATTTCGTTACCATAAGGGTAAATCTTTCCTTCAGCCATAATTTTTTCAATAATCTGCTCACGGTCTATTCGCTCAATCTGCTTTGCTTCCTGTTCATTATTGTAAAACAAAAATACGATAGATAGCAAATCAGCAAATGGTGCTCTCCCGGTAATGTGAGGGCTCGTCTTGATATACCCTCGAAATGCCTGCGAAGCATAGTTAAACACATACATTCGTCCTTCCATATCGCGTGCAAACGTAAGCCGCATACTGCCCGTCCTTTTTCCAATAGAAAGAGCGATAAAAGTAATTAAGATGGTAATCAGAAGCAGAATACCTGTCATAATCCATTGGAGGGCTACGGGATTTATTCCTTTTTTTTGCATTTCGATTGTCACAAATGACAGCGGCGTTACTATCGCAATGATTGTTAGCATGATTACCGCGATTAGACCATTTTTTTCCTTGCGATAATATTTTCCCGAGGACTTTCCACCCTTATATTTCCAGATATGAGAACCATTCGCCAAAACATAGTCCCAGGTTTCTTTTCCAATCATACGCTCTTGTTCGACAAAGAACAATGTTGCCGTTTCGGTGCGTGGTGGTTTCGCTGATTTTGCCTCTGGCTTTTTGAAGGCTAGCCAAATGCCTCCAAATAGTAAAGCAAAACTAATTGCAGTGCCAAGAATCATCTTTATATTGATACGCAAGCCATAAATGATATATTCAAACAGCATCAGCACTACTGCAATGAGCAGGAACATTCCGATTATTGCTAAGAATATACCAACTATTTTCTTTATTACGTTTCTCATTTGGGTGACCTCCTGATTTATATTCTTATATAATTTGTTGACTTGATTATATAATCATCACTCATAAGTTTCGCTCCAATCTTAAAATATCATATTCATATACTAATTTTATTAACAATGCCTTGAAATTATTCAAATAGCAAAAAAGCTATGAGCATTTCACACATAGCTTTTTTATCTTCTATTTTACACAACTAAATTTAATAACTTCCTGCTAGCAAAGGCGTAACCTTTCCTGAATAGTATATGCGTAAAACATGAAGTGCCCTAGTACATGCAGTATAAAGCAATAACTTTTCCTCTTGGTCACTGTAATTTTCATCCCCTGCATTATATATCAGCACCACATCAAATTCTAATCCCTTAGCAAGATAAGCGGGGATTACCAAGGTATCACTCACATATTCATCATCATCCTTCATTATGGCTTTAACATGAATCTTGTCTTTTAAGAAACTGTGTACCTCTTGTGCTTCCTTTACAGTTCTTGTTATGATGCCAATAGATTTGTAGCCTTTATCCTTATATATTTTTATATCCTTTAGAAGTCTTTCTTTTATAGACTCTTCATCTGGAAAGCCAAGGACTAAAGGCTTATCTCCACTTCTTTCTACCCACTCATCAGTAATCTCCTTGTTAAGTATCCTTCTTGAAAACTCAGTAATTTCCATTGTGGATCTGTAGCTCTTGGTTAAATTTATTATACATGTATTATCCTCTGGGAATACATTGGAGATATTACTATAATCTCCTACGTTCATGAATGGATTGATGGATTGATGTAAATCCCCTAGTATAGTCATATTGGCATGGTTGAAAAGCTGATAAAAGATTTCATACTGTAGCGGTGTATAGTCCTGGGCTTCATCAATAATAACATATTTAATTTCTGAGGTTTTGGGCAAGTCTCCTAAGGCACCTTTTAGATACAAAAGGGGTGGCTGATCCTCATAGTTAAGTTTTCCTGTTCTTAAGATTTCTAAAGTATAGTTTTTGATCTCATCAATATTTTTCTCATGGTATTCAGTATTTGATTTTTTTAAGAAAAACTCCAGGTTTTCAAAAAGCTTTTTATAAGCATCCACTAAATCAAGGTCTGTCATTCTATTGATTTCATGATATATATCCTTTATTTCATCCTTTACAATGTTTATACTGCGCTCCATAATTTCTACATTATCTATATAGTTCCCTGAATCCCTAAGCTCTTCAGCTTCTTCTTTTACCCAATATTTTTCATAAGGCTTCATTAGGAACAAGATTCTTTCTCTTATCTTTTGAAGCCTTCTTTTAAGTGGAAGCTTTACATAATCTTCAAAAAATAATTTTTCTATATCCTTAGATGAGATTATCAAATTCCCTCTGAAAATAATATCTGTAAAATTTCTATCCATTTTTTCTAGGTAACATACATACGCTTTTAATACATCTATAAACTCCATAGAAGACTTAAATTTTATATTGTTTATTCTCTTTTGGTAGGAATCATCCTTCTTAGAAACAAGAATATACTCCATCATCTCAGAATAGTTTTCCTTTATAAGCTCATTGTCTAAGGCCTTGTGCATATATTCCTTAAATGTGGTCTGACACATATTATCTTCTCCAAGCTGGGGCAATACATTAGAAATATAATCATTAAAAACATCATTTGGAGAGAATATTACTATATTTTGAGGTGTTATTTTATCCCTATGCTTATATAATAGATAGGCAATTCTATGAAGAGCAACAGAGGTTTTTCCACTTCCAGCAGGTCCTTGCACAATCAAATTTTTATACTCCTCATTACGAATTACTTTATTTTGCTCTCTTTGAATAGTTGTTACTATTGCCTTCATCTTACTATCGGCGCTTTTACTCAAGATATCCTGCAACACTTCATCGTCTATCTTAAGATTGCTGTCAAACATATACTTAATTTCACCATTATTAATTTTGTACTGTCTTTTCAGTGTAAGCTTCCCATTTACCGTTCCTTCAGGGCATTTATAGTTGGCTTCTCCGATTTCGTAATCATAAAACATGCTAGAAACCGGTGCTCTCCAGTCGTATACGAGAAAATCATAATTATCATTAATAAGATTTGAGATTCCGATGTAATACTTTTCAGCTTCATCCTCTCCATTTTCAATAAAGTCCATCCTTCCAAAGTAGGGTGATATGAGCATTCTCTCGTATTTTTCCTCAAGTTTTTTTGTGAACTCGTGGCTTCTCTTCTGTATTTTCATGGTATTGATAAATCCCATAAAGTCTGCAACCTGCTCTAATCCATTGGCTATGGAAACAGATCCTACATCATTCCATAGTTCCCGTTGTGTTTCAAGGGCATCCTTTTTAAACTTTTCTTTAAGATCATGTTTTTCATTATACTGTTTTTGAACCTCTTGAAGCACCTCCTGCAACCATTCCTTTTCAAGCTTCCATTCAAAATCCTTCATGATATCCCCTCCTTACATAGTAAAGACACTTGCCCAATGACAAATGTCTTTTTTACATGAAATATAGTCAATCTTTGATTATTACATTTTAGCAGTTAGGTTTAAAATTTAGTAGTCTATATTTTACGCTTTACATATGTTATAATTAAAGTGGGAGGAGAGTTCTACAATAGGATTCTCCTTTATTATTAACTAAATATACTTAGCTGTTAATGATACTTGGCAATTACATAATTGTTTTGGAGTCCCTTCAAATATTATTTCTCCACCTTTAGTTCCACCATCAGGCCCCATATCTATAATCCAATCTGCTCTTTTAATTACATCTACATTGTGTTCAATTATTATAACTGTATTGCCACTATCCACAATACTTTCAACTATATTTACAAATTTTTCAATATCAGCCATATGAAGACCTGTTGTAGGCTCATCCAATATATATACAGAACTTTCATTATGCAATTCACTGGCAAGCTTTAATCTTTGACATTCTCCGCCGGATAAGGTATCGAGAGTTTGCCCTAAGGTTAAATATCCAATGTCCATTTCTTCAATAGACTGTAGCTTTGTTTTTATTGGCTTTAAAGTAAAAAATTCAATTGCATCTGAAACTGACATTTCAAGAACTTCTATTATATTTTTGTCATGTAATTTATAATCTAAAACTTCTTTTTTATACTTCTTGCCTTCACAGACATCGCAAGTACTTTTTATGTTTTCCATAAATGCAAGATTTGTTTCTATTACTCCGCTTCCATTACAATTTTCGCAGGCTCCTTTTGAATTTGAGCTAAATAATGATGCATTAACGTCATTTGCCTTAGCAAAAGCTTTTCTTATATCATCCATAATTCCGCTATAGGTGGCTAAGCTGGATCTAGAATTAGCCGACACAGGACTTTGATCTACTAGTATTGCATCCTTATTTTGTTTTAAAAATTCATGTTTAATTAATGTACTTTTACCTGATCCTGCAACCCCTGTCACTACTGTCAAAACACCCTTAGGTATTGTAACAGATATATTTTTCAAATTATTTTTATTGCAGTTTACAGCCTTTAAATATCCCTTATGCTCTCTTACCTTTTCTTTAATAGAAAGAGTTTTATTTAATGCATTTCCAGTTGTGGTTCCTGATTTAAGTAAATTTTCATAGGTTCCCTCATATATAATTTCACCACCATATTTACCTGCTCTTGGCCCTACATCTATAACATGGTCTGCAATTTTAATAGCATCAGGGTCATGCTCAACAACTATTACAGTATTGCCTTTATCACGTAGCTTTTTTAATAGATTGTTTAATTTATGGACATCCCTTGGATGAAGACCTATACTAGGCTCATCAAATATATACATTAAGTCAACAAGATTACTATTTAAATGCTTTACCATCTTTATACGTTGAGATTCTCCACCAGATAATGATGAAGTTTCTCTATCTAAAGTCAAATATCCAAGACCTATATCTATAATATTATTTAGCTTTTCTGTTATCCCTTTAACTAAAGGTTCTGCCTCTGGCTCATTTATTTCTTTAACTACATCAACTAATTCATCAATTTGCATACTAGTTAAATCTGCTATGTTATAACCATTAATTAAAGATCCATATACTCTTTCGTGAAGCCTTTTTCCCCTGCAAACAGGACACTGGTCTTCTATAAGTAGTTTACTTAGCTTTTTCTTTGCAGCTTCAGAGGTTTCTCCTTCTTTACCTAAATATAGCCTATTAAACTTAACTATTAAGCCTTCATAGGTTACATTCATTCCACCTGTTTCATCTATCTTAATTTTATCTGGCCCACCATATAAAAACTTATCTAATTCTTCCTTTGAATAATCACATATTTTCTTATCATTATCAAAGTATCCTGACTGGGTAAATATTTTCCAATGCCAGGAACCAACTCCAAAACCTGAAAGTAAAATAGCTCCCTCATTTAGAGATTTACTTTTATCAAGAATCTCCTCCATATTTGGAACCAACTTTTTACCAAGGCCCTGACATTCTGGACACATACCATTAATATCATTAAAGGAAAACATATTGGCCTTACCGATATAAGTACTTCCAAACCTTGAATATAGCGCTCTAAGGAATGAATTTATATCTGTAATAGTACCTAAAGTTGACCTTGAATTACCACCAAGCCTGCTTTGATCAATAATAATCGGTGTTGATAAATTTTCTATGTGATCCGCTTTAACCTCACCATACTTAGGTAAAAAATTTCTTATAAAGGCAGTGAATGTCTCATTCAATTGACGTTGAGCTTCCTTTGCCACTGTCTCAAAAACAATTGATGACTTCCCTGAACCGGATACCCCTGTAAATATTGTTATTTTTCTCTTAGGTATCTTTAATGAAATATCTTTTAAATTATTTTCTTTACATCCCTTTAAAACTATAAATTCCTGCTCCATCTATATCCCTCCTTGATACTCCTTTGTTTTTAATTCATAACTTACCTTTCAACTGACACAAATATTACTATTTATTAATCTCAGAATAGACTCTGAAACTTACTTATCAGATTATAGCACATGTTATGAACTCTGGTGCGATAGTGTAGGGTTGTAATTTCAATAAAGTTTACTCATTTCTTACGCAAATTTTTTTATGTTGTGATTTTAAAAACTTAATGATCTCAGTTTTATTTATAGGTGATGAATGTCCTGGAAAACAAAGATTAAACTCTAAATTCTCTAGCGTATTTATAAAACTCTCTAATTTAACTGGATCATATTTGCAATTATTATAATAGTCCATTCCATAAGCATCTCCTATAAATACTACTTTTTCCTCTGGTACATAAACTATTACCGAATCCTCAGAATGAGGTGAAATAACATTCCTTAAAATAACTGTTAATCCTCCTAAATCTATTTCTAAATTGTTTTTAAATACTATATCCGCAGTAGTAATTTTTATCTCTTGAAATGTTTTATATTCTTTGCGAATATTAGTATCCGCAAATTCAATATCTTCTCCAGTTAAAAGACGCTTTTTCATTGCTTCATCTGTCCATCGCCATTCAGCCATAACCTTTAATTGTTCATTAGTTATTTCACATGCTATTGTTTTTCCCATAGTTGCATGCATTCCGTAACTATGATCCCAATGCCAATGAGTAATTGCAACATAATCAGGTAATTTAAAATTTAATTTTTCTATAGAATTATTAAATTTTTCAACATGATTTTTTGAGTTTCCTGCATCCACCATCAAAGAATACTTATCTCCTTTAATGTATCCAAGTACTGGCCTATCAGCTTCCTTCTCGTTTATAAGATAATAAATTCTTTCTGTAACTTTTGTTAAAGCCATAAAAACTCCCACCTTTCTTAATACAAAACAAAAATCCCCATAGACGAACAATATCATCTATGGGGATTCTATTTATATAAAGATCTTTTATTTTATCAAATTAAACTTAATACAAAATATATATCCATATTTTATCTTAATAAAAATAAGCATATGCAATATTATATGTATATTTAAAGTTATTTTATTTTTTATAAAAGAGTTTAATAGAAGATATTGTTCTTAAATGCAAAATCAAATAAAGCTCTAAACTAGAACTTTAAAGCATCTTAAACTATTTAATTTTAATAGTTTAGTTAAGAACAACTGAAATCATCTCTTCAACTCTCCTTTTCTATAAATATAATCTTTCTAAAGTATATAACTTACCATTCTTACAGTCAACATTTTTTTGTATTGAAAACAATTAGATTATAATTTTCAATTAATGGTTTTACACCGTTATATGATCTTCTTGTTGATATAATAAATAAATTTTGATTTCAAGCTTTTGCAGGCATTTTATGGTGTAAAAGATCTGTTAGTTGATAGTATACTCTTGACATTTAGATAAAATTGGAATAATAATTATTATATAGCAATAATAATTAGGTAGGAACAATAGTTGCAAGGTAGGAATAATAATAATGTAAGAATTAAATTTCTAAGATAGGAAGATTATTTCAAAACAAATAGTCTATGTTAGATTATAAAATTTTGGAGGTGCATAGAGAAATGACAAAGATTAAGACAATACAAGAAGCGGTAGAAAATATTAAAGATGGAATGAAAATTATGACAGCAGGTTTTTTAGGAGTAGGTGCTCCATTAAAGATGATAGATGCATTAGCAGAGACAAATGTTAAAGACCTTACACTTATTCAACCCGTATCAGCTCACCCAGGAGAAACTCACGATATTGGCAAGCTTGTAGCAAATAAACAAATAAAAAAGTTTGTAGGTTCACATATTGGAACTTGTGCTGAAATACAAGAACAATACAATGCAGGTACATTAGAAGTTGAATTTATACCTATGGGAACTGTAGTAGAATGTATAAGAGCTGGAGGGGCTGGACTTGGTGCAGTTATAACTCCAACTGGTATTGGAACTGAAATTGAAAATGGAAGAGATAAACTTACTATAGATGGAAAGGAATATTTAGTATTTCCACCAATAAAAGCAGATGTTGCGCTAATCAAGGGATATAAAGCTGATAAACTTGGGAACATCGTATATAGAGGAACAACTAAAGGAATAAATACAAGTATGGCACTTGCAGCTGATTTAGTTATAGCTGAAGTAGATGAAATTGTAGAAGTGGGTGAAATTTCACCTGATAGTGTTGGAACACCAGGAATATTGGTAGATATAATAGTTCAAGGAGACTCTTTGGGAGAGAGAAAAAAATATTTTGAAGATTTATGGATAAGAACTAACAAAATGAAATAGGGGGAGAAATGATGAATAGTAAAGAGATAATTGCAAGAAGAATCGCCAAAGAGTTTAGAGATGGAATGGTTGCCAATTTAGGATTTGGTATACCTAATATGGCTGCAAACTATTTGCCAGAAGGAATGGAGATAATACTACAATGTGAAAATGGTGCATTGAAGTTTGGTGCAACTCCAAGCATAGGTGAAGCTGATCCTGACTTAGCTAATTCTGGTGGAGCTCCAATTACTTTATTGCCAGGAGCATCAACATTTGAAATGGATCTATCTTTTGCAATAATAAGAGGTGGACATGTTGATATAACTGTACTAGGCGCTTTAGAAGTGGATCAAGAAGGAAATATTGCAAACTGGAAGGTACCAGGAATTTTTGCACCAGGTATGGGCGGTGCAATGGACCTTTTAGCAGGAGCAAAATATGTAATAGCTGCTTTAAATCATAGTGATAAAAAAGGTAATTCAAAGGTGCTAAAGAAATGCACATTACCTTTATCAGCTAAAAAGTGCGTTGATCTTATAATTACTGATAAAGCAGTTATGAAGGTTACAGATAAAGGATTAGTATTAATGGAAGTGGCACCAGGCGTAACTGTTGATGAAGTAGTAAAGACCACTGAAGCTAATTTACTAATAGCTGATGATGTTAAGGAAATGGAAATATAAGAATGCGAATTTGATACCTAGCGCTTAAGCCATGAAACCCACGAATAAAGGAGTGTTGAGTACACTCCTTTATTTCGTAATATAAGAATAATGTGTATCTACTATCTGGCATGATAAATGTACTGTATTTCTCGTAGCCTTTTCCAAAATACTCAGGCAAGAGATAGACTGCTTAAATTAATTAAAAATCAAAATTATCTGGATCAGGTCCTACTCTCAAATCTTGATTTAGACTATTTATCTTCTCTACTTCTTCATTAGTTAATTCAAAATCAAATATCTGTGAATTTTCTATTATTCTGCCTTCGTTTGTAGACTTAGGAATAGTTACTATCTCATTTTGTATATCCCAACGTAATATTATTTGAGCTACTGATTTATTATACTTATCCGCAATTTCTTTCAATATTTCATTATCAAATAATTTACCAACCATGAGTGGTGACCATGCTTCAACTTGAATATCATTTTGTTTACAGAACGCTCTAACCTTGCTTTGTGTTAAGCGTGGATGAAACTCTATTTGGTTTATCATTGGCTTAATCTCTGCATCCTTCATTAAATTTTCAAGATGATGTACTTGAAAGTTACTTACTCCTATTGCTTTTACACGGCCTTGTTTATATAAATACTCCAATGCTCTCCAAGCATCTTTATACTTACCTTCTACAGGCCAATGTATAAGATATAAATCTAAATAATCAAGTCCAAGTTTCTTTAAACTTGTTTCATAGGCCTTTATTGTGGATTCGTATCCCAAATCAGCATTCCAAACCTTAGATGTTATAAATAGATCTTCTCTTGAAATACCTGCTGCCTTTATTCCTTCAGCTATCCCCTTTCCCATACTTACTTCATTATCATAAATAGCTGCTCCATCTATGCTTCTATAACCATTTTTTATTGCAGTCTTTACTGCATCAACTAATTTTGGGCTATCCTCTGCTCTAAAAACGCCAAGCCCTAACCATGGCATTTTTACACCATTGTTTAAAGTTATTGTATTTTTTAAATTGCTTATCATATTATCTCTCTCCTTATAATTTATTTTAATACCTTTATCTTCTCTTTCACTTTCTTTTACATTATTTTTATCAGAATAGTTTATTTTAATACCTTTACCTTCAAAGCTTATCTTATCAAGTGATTCTAAGCTTCAGCTGGAGTTTGCTTAAAAGGAATACTTACTCCAACTGAAGCTTAGAAGAACTTATCCAGGGACGTAGCATCCGTTAGGGAGTATTACGGATGCTAGTCATCGGATAAAGTTGGTAAATATTTTATCTTCTCTTTCATTTTCCTTTACATTGTTTTTACCAGAGTCAATAACCTTCAATAACCATGCCATATTCTTTCCTAGAACACTCATAATTTGCATTCCTTCTTCATCCAGCACAGCTTCTCCTGGTTTTGTACCATGAACTACATTCCAATAATTTGATGATGGCATTACCATCTCTGAATAATTGATATAGTTATTCAGCTGTTCAAATGTTGGAACACCACCTGACCTTCTTACTGCCACCACACTAGCCCCTACCTTATGTCTAAGCATTCCATTATTCACAGATGTAACTAAAAATGCACGATCTAAAAATGATTTCATTGTTCCTCCAATAGCTGAATAATGTACAGGGGAACCTAGAATAATTCCATCAGCTTCCTTCATCTTTTGAATCCACTCATTAACCTCATCATTCTGCATAACACATCTTTCGTTCATGTTTCTACTGCATCCCCTGCAATCCATACATCCGCGTATTATCTTATTTCCAACATGAACAATCTCTACCTCTATATTCTCTTTCTCTAACTCTGCTGCTACAGCCTTTATTGCCTCATAAGTGTTTCCATTCTTTTTAGGACTTCCATTAAAAGCAACTACTTTCATATATATACCTCCATATAATTTATTTTCAAATAATTTATTTTCAATCATGTGTTTATTATATGGTTCAATAATACAAGTGACAAGTACGCACTTTTTCGTTAGATTACTTACCTTTAAGTAAGATTTATCGTAATATCTATATTAATATAAAATAAAATTTTACTTAATAATAATCTATGTTTATTTTAATTTAGAAATTTGTTATTATAAAGCTACTTGGTATATACTGTAATTCCAATGCATAGTTAATCAAGTTTTATTAAATATAAAAGATTGAAGGTAGGTAACCAAATGATAAATTATAATGGTAGGCATTATGTATGTTTATTAGATTTTGCAATGGATTTTATCAGAGGTAAATGGAAGGCAGTTTTATTATGTCATTTATATGATGAACCTAGAAGATTCTTAGAACTTCAACGAATGACTAAAGGAATAAGTCAAAAGGTATTAAATGAAAAGCTTAAAGAATTAGAAAATGAAGATTTAATAAATAAGCAGATTTATCCTGAAATCCCACCAAAAGTTGAATATTACCTTACTGAAAAGGGAAGAGACCTTACTAAAATCATTAAAGAAATTGAGTCTTGGTCTATTAAATATTATTCTCACTTAGACAGTGGATGCAAATAATCTATTGTTGATAATGTAATATAAGCATAATAAACTTAAGCCCACCTGAATACAAGGTGGGCTTGCCTTTTGCTGTTGCAATTTGATATTTGATATTTTATAATACTGTAAATTTTAAACTCTATTTAGTTTAATTTTATTCTTAAAATCTATTAGTGAATTATTAATAATAAGTTCTTCAGGAGAATCAACTTCATGTAATACTTCATGGCTAATTATATCAATTCTAGGGTTTTTGATAGCTTCTATTACAGCATTTGTATTTTGCTCTATTGTTCCAGGTGTGTAACAATGATTATGGATTCCTGCGATTCTTATATCTAATTTGTCAATTAATCTATCTTCCATACTAAGTTTTCCATGATAATCTAAAATATTTATCTCTGCACCTAGCATTAATTCTACGCCATACATTTCTCTTGGAACTACTCGAAGATTTTCAAAGTATATATTGGAACATGTTCCTGGGATACCTTGAGCATGTTCTGTAATGCCTAAAAGCTTTAATTCCTTTTTTGAAGCTTCTTTAGCCATTTCGCGAATACTACTATATGCATGCCCACTTGCTACGGTATGTGTAATGTTTCCACATACAGGATGCTTTGAGGATACAAAAAACATGCCACCAAGACCTAGTGGTTCCTTGGCTGCATGTTTTTAATTTCAAACGCTTTCGTGTGAAGAGTTAAACGGGCATTATCCTCGGAATTCAATTAATTCGCCATCAGGGCCTTGAAAAACAACTCTTTTCCAGCCTGTTTCCTGAGGTGTTCTGGGCTCGGGAATATGTGGCTCAGTTATGACCGGGATCCCTGCGTTTTTAAGCTTTTGATAATCTAAATCAAAATCATCGCTAATGAGACAGAAATGATACCCCTTATTCTCCTTTTCATGTGTCCAATGTTCAAACTCTAACACGGTATCGCCCAACTGAAGATAAACAACCTTTTCAAGGTCCGGTACCCCGGGAACATCGTGTTCAAAATATTTCTTAAACCCAAAGTTTTTTTCATAAAATTCAATCGACTTTTGTCTGTCTTTTACAGAAAATGCAACATGGTCTACTCGTGTAAACATTAATCAATACCTCCTGTATTCAATCTTGGATTTTTATAAATATGGTTTAATCCTTTTTGGAAGTGTCAATTTTAATCTGCAACACAACCCAATTGGTAGAACTGGTATTATTGAATCCATGCGTCTCACCACTAGGTGAGAAAATTATATCCTTTTCTTTCAGAAGCATTTCTTCATTGTTTATTGTGATTGTACCTTCACCAGAAATTACATAAAAGACTTCATCAATATCAGAATGCTTATGGTTAGGTGTTGTTTGCCCTGGGGCATAAAGCAAAAGTCCTGTATCCAGCTGGCCTTCTTTGAATATTGCCTTACGTGCGCTTTTTTCAGTTGCAAAATCAAGAATATCGTCAATATTAATTTTTTTCATTACTTATTACTCCTATCTATTTGAATTCTAAAGTTAGTATTCAGCTGTCACTAACAATTTATACCAAACCACTGATTTAAAAGTTACTGCAGTACATTTACTATAATATCGTTACAAACTTTTTGCAAGAAGGCACTATTTTGTGATATACTAACCAAATAGTAAGTATGGCACAATAATTGACAGGAGTGATAATAATGCCATGTAATAAATCATGCCCTATTGAGCACACAGTCAACTTAATCGGTCACAAATGGAAGGTGCTTATTCTAAGAAATCTATTCAATAACGGTACTCAAAGGTTCAGTGAACTCAGTAAAGGAATCAACGGAATAAGCCAGAAGATGTTGACACAACAGCTTCGGCAGATGGAGGTCGATGGGATAATTTATAGAAAAGTTTATCCGGAGGTACCACCAAAGGTCGAATATTCTCTTACGGTGCTTGGAAAATCTTTAAAACCGATTTTGGATGAAATGAATAGTTGGGGAATGGAACATCTAAAACACACTAACCTAGATCAGCAAAATAATGGATAATTTTATGTAATGATTTTCAGCTTGCATATTTCATCATTAAGTTCGACTGTCCCACTTCCTCCTGATATGGTTCCTGTTCGTCAAGGGGAGGTTTTGCCGGTGTAAGCGTAACACCGGCATTCCCATTGATTTTGTCCTATATATGCTCCATAGCTTTTTCTATATTCTTCTGCCTCATCAAAATCTATTGATTACTCTTTACTAAGTTATATATATTCCATACGACTTATTTAACTTATGATACAGTTCTCCGTAGTTATCAAGTGCGATTTTTTGTAAATAAAAAGAGTATGTTTTATCTGAATTAAAATCAATTACGCAATATTGAAATGTTAAACAAAAGGTACCAGGCTTTAAGTTACCATTTGATGAGCCAAATGAATAACTTAAAGCCTGGCATTTATTTAAATAATATCTATTTAAAACCTGTAAGCAGACTGCCTAAGAGCCTGTTTAAGTCATTTTTAATTTATTTTAACCTGTCTAATGAGAAATAATAATCAGTATATTGTCTTAATACCAGCCCTGTTTTTGCTCGCTTGGGCATAATCTCCTGGCAAAGCACCTCTGAACGGATTAAGCTTTCCGGCTCATTTATTCCAAATAGTAACCGCATCCCTGTGGAACTGCTGAATCTGGGATTTATTTCAAAAATTACTGGCATACCATCTTTAAGGCGCAATTGAATATTTATAGCCCCATACGCTCCCAGTGTACTTGCAACGACCGCACAATAATCTGCAATGTCGTGATAACCAACAGAAACTGCAGCAATAGAAACTCCTTCCTGCAAATACCGCCTTAAAGCGATTTTGGAAATAACCTCTCCCTTTTGATTTGTACAAATCCCTACGGTAAACTCTTGATCCTCATCTGTAAGGTATTCCTGTATAATCAAGCTTTCCTTACCCTTTATATTTTCAAGCAGCTGCTGCTTATCCTTAACCAGAACAACACCTACTGAGCCACGTCCAAAACGCGGCTTGACTATCAATGGAAACCCCGCACTTTCAATAAATGAGGAGAGCATACCAGCATCTTCAGGATACCTGATACTTGCAGGAATTTGAAAACCGGAGCGTGATAAATGGCACATAGTCAGCCACTTATCAGTGCAAAGCTCTATCACTTCAGGAGAATTTACAAATACCTTTGACCCTGTAGATCTTTTAAGGGATCCTCTATTTCTTGAATAAAAGGGAAGCTCAGCTGTAGAGCCGATAAATATCGCTTTAATCTGATAATCTAGACAAAGGTTTTCAATAAACATATAATAGCTTTCTTCATCTGCTGCTCGTGGAGCGATAAAGCTTTTGTCGGCAAAAAATAAACCTAGGGAATATGGGTTAGTGTCAATTGCTATAATTTCGACAGGAAGCACCGATGCTTTCAGTGCCCTGATAATACCCAGTCCGTAAACCGAACCTGCACCTGTAACCAATACATTTAGAGGATCATTGATGTCATTCATATTATTGTATGGTGCTGACAATATAATCAACCTCCTGTTCTGTTAATCCCGGATGAACGGGTATTGAAACTACCCTTTCAGAAGCAATTCGGGCATTTGTGAAAGATCCGAGGGTCTCTCCCTGCTGATACAGGGGCTGGTCAGGGATCACTGCCAGATTGTATTGATTGGCTATTACCATTAGCTCTGCCATACGCGCGGGATACCCGTAAAGATGAACTATTATGATTGCTTTTGCATCAGGATGCTTTTTGATGGTATCCAGCAGCTCTTGAGGCGAAATGTTGTAATCCTTAAGATTAATGTCACAAAACACAGGAACAGCTTGCGCATAAAGGATGGCATTTGAAGTTCCAATAAATGAGAAAGGTGTGGTTATAACTTTGTCCCCCGGTTTAATACCCAAAGACAGCAGTGCCACATGAAGGGCCGAGGTTCCTGAAGAGGTGGCGATACAATGCTTGCTGCCCTGGAATAGGGCAAAGTCCCGTTCAAACATTTCCACATATTCTCCCTGGGCTAACCTTCCACTGGAAAGAACTTCATTGACAAGTGTTTTTTCCTCTATACCAAGCATAGGTTTAGCTAAAGCAATCATCATTACACTCCTCATAAATTTTTTTGCACAGCTCTAGATTTAACCGGTGACCGGATCTGAAGCCTATCACATGTCCCAGTACCTTTTTCCCAAGTAAGCCAAGGTCTCCGAGAAGGTCAAGCACTTTATGCCGGGCAGGTTCGTTGGGCCATTTCCACGCCCTGTACTCAGCCCCGGATTTCACCACCAATACATTTGAGCTGACTTTCCCAGTTAGGTTTACAACATCTTCAATCTCTGACTCAATTATATAAGAACGGGCATCTGCCAGCTCTTTAGCAAAGGTTTCAGGAGTTATGTCCATTTCAGCTACTTGAGATAATTGCGGCAGATTGGGATAGTCAACCACATAGGTTAGTTTAAATCCATCGTAGGGAAGAGCTATCAGGAACTTTTCATATTCCATATCCCCTAAGCTTTCACGTTTATATACAATAATGGGCTTAAGTATTTTTATCATTTCCTTCTTGGCATTTTGTTCCACTATCCCAACTCCCGTGAGCGCTCTTTTGAACTCTTTACTACTGTAATCCTCTGTTACGGGCAGGCTGGCCTGTTCCAGCTCAATAAATACGTTGTCCAAACCTAATCCTGATAAGGCTGCCAAGGCATGCTCCGTGTGTTCGATGCGAACATCTCCATCAGCAAGAGAAGTCCATCTGTATTCAACCTTTGCTTTTTCAAATGAGCATTTTACTTTAGGGCAGCCTGGCAGGTCATTACGGATAAATATTATACCTGTATTAGGCGGGGCTGGATAAAAAGTTACCTTTGCATCAGTTTCGCCAGCAATGCTAGTACCCATTAAAGAAACCCTTTGTTTAATAGTTGTCTGATTATCCATTTCAATTTCAATTCCTTTCAACTAAACTGCAGAAATCAAGAATTTGCCTGGCGCGTTCCTTATAACTATGTTTTAAATAAACCTCCAGCTGACCATTGCGCGCTATTTCTTGCCGTGCTGCGGTATTTTTAAGAAAATAATTTACCAGGTCAACTGTATCTTCTGGGGAAGAGGCACATGACAGGTGAACATTATTTATAAACAGCTTGGTGACAGATTGTGTTGGTACCGTAAGCAAAAAACCGCTCGAACCCAGTACTTCAAAAGTCCGAGATGTTAACATGTCATGGTCATTTTGCAAACCTAATATAATTCTAGCTGAATTATATACTTTATTTGTTTCCTCATAAGGTAGTTCACCTTTAAGCATATGCGTTGGGATCTTAAAACCCATTAGCTCCTCATTAAAACGGTCCCATCGCTTACCCCAAATAGCAATGTTATATCCCCTTTCCACCAAAGGCTTAAGTAATATCTGAACGCTATCCTTCCGATATGACTTCCACTCTCTTCCGCCATTTCCGATTAAAGCCACATCATAATCATATTTACTGATTGGAGGTTCATACTTATTGAATTCCGGATTGCAGCCAAAATCCAGATGCCCGGCAGGAAGCCCAAGCTCCCTGTATTTATTTACACTACCAGGATGTATGGTCATAACTGCATTAGGTTTATAGGTTTCAATACACCTGAAGGAGCACTTTTCGGTCCATCTTGGATCTTCAGTTGCCCAATAGACATGTTTCACCTTATATTTAGCAGCTCTTTTGACCAACTCGTCTATATGCTCACAGCTATACCTGCGGTAAGCCCATCCCGTTGTTATCATAATCTCAGGCCTAAAGTTGTCAACTGCGTCTTTTATAGAACTACTACTTAACTCCCTCAGGACAAAAACAGGGCAGTTCAGTTCCCTAAAGCCCTGCGGCAGCCCAAGAGTATATTTAGAACTATGTGAAAAAAACAGTATTCTTTTCATACTTGCACCTCTTTCAACAAAAGCTTGCGTGTGCCCTCCGCCCCACAATTAAATAACATATCAACTATAGACAAATTGGGGATAAAACTGCCCCAAAGCTGCGGATATGCTATAGGCTCATAATCCAAATATTCCAATTTAATGCCTTGTTTTTCAAAAATCTCTGGTTTATTATATGCCCTTCCTCCAATACCGGACAGATAACTGTCAGCAGAAAAGTGGCGGCAGATTGCAGCTATCAGTTCATTTTTTCGAAGCTCTGCAAATTGAGGTAAATCTGATAAAAACACAAGCTTTGTTTTAAGTCCCAGCAGGTCATATACGAGCTTGATAAAAGCTATGTTAGTATCTATAAGATATCCGGTATCTTGCAATACCTGCTCCATCATGGAGAAAACTTCTTTGAAATGAGGCGCCTTTGCGTAGTTTACTTTGAGTGCCATAAGATGATTCCTTTTCCAACCCGGTATGACAATAACTTCATCAAATCGCTGCAAGCCCATGCCTTTGCGTTTCACCGGCACAGTGAGCATCTGAGTCCCTTGGGAAGTTTTTATAAGATTCCTATTGTCCAATGAACTGCCTGTTTGAAACTGAGCAGTATCTAAAATAAAAAAAATATCACACTGTGCCATCTTAACAAAATATCCCGGCCAGGGAATATAATTCGGTTGATGCCCTGCTAATTTCACTACTCCACCCCTTTAAACTATTTACTATTGTTTACTTCATACAAATAGCATTCCCGCAATACCCCATGCCCTCCATAACCTTCTTTGAATCTAAACAGTTCGGCATTAACGCTGCTTCCTTTTCCTTCAGTGGAAATCCCCCAATCCAAATAAAAAAAACCGTTTTTTCGTCCCCACTCCATCAGATAGCCAAAAATGAGGTTTAGCGGCCTCATATGCTGGTATTGGTGGTCATGGGCAATATAAAAACAGTTAATTACTCTTTCGTTTAGTAAAAACACTAAAACCCCCGCTGTAAGAACTTCCTCTTTATAGGCTGCAAAGAGTTTAATTCTGTCAGGGTAAAGGGTTTTTAGGTGTATTATTTCCTCAAGGGAATGTGTAGGTTTTGCATTATGGTCTTTCTTAAGTTTATATTCCAATATGGGCCAATAATCATTTATATCTGCATCCTCAACAACTGATAACCCACTTTTCAATGCCTTTTGATAGCTTCGATAAGCTGAGGAACACATCTGCCTCTTTAAAAAAGGTTCCTCACCTTTCTTAAACTCGAGGGCCGTGCAAAGCTCTGTATACTCTATTTTAAACCCAGAAAATCTTAATGCAAAGTCAAGTTGATCTGTAAGCTCCTTATGATAAATCCTAGGCACGGGCTTTAACCTTATATAGTCAAAACCAGCTTTGGAGCAATATTCAATAAAACTCCTAACTAACTCCAGGCTTTTTTTTGTGCTCAGAGTGGGCTTTATAATTAATCCCCCATGGGACGCCCCCGGATGAGATACTAACATAATACTTTTATCTGCTTCCTGTATTTGTGCAGCAGGAAGAACAGCAATAATACGGTTATCCTCAATAAAAATTAAAGAGTGGTCCAAAAATCTTTCTTCAGGATGATAATTCAAAAACCTTCTCTCCTGCATTAAAGTGCCATTAACAGAAGAATTAATAAAATCATCCCACTGATTTTCAAGCTCCTCGACATATCTTTTTACAATTAACATAATCATTACCCTCTTACCCTGAAAATATTAACAATCACTTCTCTCATAGATCTTTATATCATACGTTGATAAAAACTCTTTCTCCTCCTCTTGTAAGGGAGCGAGAAATGCAATCAGTAATTTTTGACACAAAATAAATATTCTCTTTACCACTGTTGGGTTCCTTATTTTGGCTAATACATTCAATAAAGTGAATACACTCACATTTTAGGGGTTCTAAATTCTCTTCAAAAATCAATTTATTATTTTTGACCTTAGTGAAAAGTTGAATTTTTTTATCGACTGACTGTACATCATCAAAAACTAATTTTGTTTTTGGCGTAACCAGTGTAATTTTTCTAGTTTTTTCTGAGTGAATTGAGCTGGCAAAAATAGAAACGATTTTACCGTCCGGATAACCGAGTAAAATATATATAACATTGTTATAGGAGCTTTTAGGATAACCTCCTCCATAAGCAGTTACCCAAATAGGTTCTTCATCAATCAAGTGGCGGGAAAGATAAATATCGTGAACCGCTAAATCATAAAGAACGTCTGCTCCAGAAACCTGAGAAGCAGAATTGGTTCTAGACATGTTTAAGTAACACAGATCATCCTTTATATTATTTTCTTCCATGAATTTTTTTATCTTTTTTACAGCAGGGTGGTAAATCAATGTGTATCCAGCCATCATCACGGTATTATGAGCAGAAGCCAAATTTATTAAATCAATACTATCTTCCCGATTAATTGTCACTGGTTTTTCTACGAGAACTGATTTCCCTTTACTAATAAATTCCTTTGCCAGCATGTAATGACTTTCAGGTGTGGTGGCAATAATAACCCCCTGTACCGTACTGTCATTTAATATATTGTTTATGTCTTCAGTGTATTGGACCATAGGGTATGCAGATAGAGCCCCCTTTAGTTTTTGAAGGTCAAGGTCATAGGCCCACTTTAATTCACAGCCTTCAATTGAAGTTAAGGTTTTCAGATAATGTTTGCCCCATTTTCCACAGCCTATCAAAGCTAGCTTAATCATTGCAATTTCCTTTCCAATTATTTTAGATATATATTAGATTATATGATAGTATGCCATGTAATAGTATATTCACCAATAAAAAAAGGGGCGTATGCCCCAAAACTCCTAATTCAAGCTATTTACCGTTTTATTAACACCTCACACTATACGCGGATGTTTATAGAACATGCTTTAAAAACCTCTGTTACTTATGATACAGTTCACCCTTAGTAATTTTAATCTGGCTTTCAAATTGCTTATATTTTTCATAATCTGATTCCTTACATTCCATGGATATCAACACTCCATCACTGTTATACTCAGTTGATTTGATATTGGCATTGTCCTTAAAGTATGACAATATATTTCCTTTTTCATAGGGGATTAGCAGCTGGCAGCAAACATACTGTGGGAAAGCCCTCTTGCAAATTTCATTTACTAACTCATCTATTCCATGTTTATTTTTAGCAGAAATATATATGCAATCTTTCTCATCTTTTGTGATTTCACCCTCTACCAAATCTGTCTTATTATAGACATAAATAATAGGGATATTATCTGCACCTAACTCTTTTAACGTGTTCTTTGTAACTTCAATATGCTGTTTATAATTAGGGTTTGAATAGTCAACTACATGAACTAACATATCAGCTTCAGTAATTTCCTCTAAAGTTGAGCGGAATGCATTTACAAGCTGGTGAGGCAGCTTACTGATAAACCCTACTGTATCACTTAACAGGAAGGATTTATTATTGGGCAGTTTAATGTTTCTTACATAAGTTTCTAAGGTAGCGAATAACATATCCTTTTCAAATACTTTCTTATCATTTGAAGAACTGTACAAATCAATCATGGAATTCATAATACTTGACTTACCTGCGTTTGTATATCCTACCAAAGCAACTGTAGGTATTCCTGATTTTTGGCGCTGTTTTCTTTGGTTCTGACGTTGAACTACAAGTATTTCCAGTTCTGCTTGCAGTCCACTAATTTTATCCTTAATCTTTCTGTGATCAAGTTCAATTTTTGTTTCTTCTGAATCTCTGCCTACAAGCCTGACACTTCCTTCCTGCCGACCTAATGATCCTCCAAGTCCAGTTATTCTCGGTAGAATATATTGCAATTTTGCTATTTCCACCTGCAGCTGTGCTTCTTTGTTTTTAGCTCTCTTAGCCAAAATCTCCAAAATCAGAACCGTTCTATCTATTACCTTGCATTTTAAAGCTGTATCCAAATTACGAATTTGCGAAGGAGACAACTCATCATTAAAAATAACCATGTTCACATCTTTCTCATGAATTAATGTATACAATTCTTGGACTTTTCCCTTACCTAGATAATGAGAGGAATACACTCGCTCTAATTTTTGAGTAATTTCACCAACTACCTCAATATCACATGCATCAGCTAGACTAGACAGCTCCTTCATCATATTTAAAAATTCTTTATCATTCTTGAGATTACAGCCTACAATTATTGCTCTTTGTTTTTGTTCCATACAACTTCCTCCGTTCATTGCCATTCCACTTTATACAAATAAAAAGGGTAGTCCTGTCACTACCCCTTTTAACATACTCTCATTGATAAAGCTAAAGCTCAAAAATCTTTGTTTCAATATTTTTACAAAACTCACTGTCATGTTCCACAAACAGTAAAGTTGGTGAGTATTCAAGCAGTAACTCCTCTATTTGCATACGTGAGATAATATCAATAAAATTAAGAGGTTCATCCCAGATATGCAAATGAGCTTTCTCACAAATACTTTTTGAATGAGTACTTTTTTCTTTTGTCCGCCGCTGAAAGATGACATATCTTTTTCAAATTGCTCTCTGGAAAAATTAAGTTTTCTTAACATAGCTTTAAAAAGACTTTCATCAATATTGTTATTTGAAGCGTAGTCAGTCAGATTGCCATTAAGATGCGATATATCCTGAGACACATAGGATATTTTAAGCTGACTTCCTTTATTTAAATTACCTGTGTAGATTATATCCTCACCACAAATAAGCTTGATAAGGCTTGATTTTCCTGAGCCATTTTTACCTTTAAGTGCAATTCGGTCACCTTTATCAATACTAAAGCTAACATCTTTACAAACCATGGTGTCACCGTAAAAAATCGAAACATTATCAAATTCCACAAGTTTGTTTTTATGATAACCAAGTTGGCAAATCTTCAAGCTGTCGGAGCTTTCAATATTTTTGAGAAGTTTAGACTTTTCTTCAATAGCAGCTTGCTGTCTGCTTTCAATTGACTTAGAGCGTTTCATCATTTTAGCAGCTTTATGTCCAACATAACCTTTATCCAGCTTGGAGCCAGAGTTTGTTGTTCCTTTTTTTGATTTTTCTACTTCATGGGACCAATTACTTGTTCGTTTAGCAACCTCCGATAAGCGATTAATATCTTTTCTAAGCTTCTCGTTTTCTGCAAGCTCAAAGTTATCCTGCCTTTGTTTATTTTCCCACCAGCCGGAAAAATTACCTTTTTGTATTTCTATATTTGTCTTATTTATTGAAAGAACATGATCAATACAGTTATCCAAAAAATACCTATCGTGTGAAATCAGAATAAATCCTTTCTTTTTTCCAAGGTAATTGCTTAGTTTTTTTCTAGCTTCAGCATCCAAATGATTTGTAGGTTCATCAATAAGCAAGAAGGAGTTCTCCTTCAAAAACATAGCAGCAAGCAATGCCTTGGTCTGTTCTCCTTTCGATAGTGTATAAAACTGTCTGTATAAAACATCATCGTCTATATCTAAAAGCGATAATTCTTTCATTATTTCCCAATCCATTGAATTTGGACTGATTTCTCTTATGATATCTATAGTGAAATTTTCTTGTTCCTGCACCTCATAAGGAAAATATTCAAACGTTACATTAGCTGAAATATTTCCAGTATACTCATATTTACCAAGCAAAAGATTCAGAAAGGTAGTTTTTCCTCGTCCATTTCTTCCGGTAAAGCCCAATTTCCAATCGGTATCAATTTGAAAGCTTACATTTTTAAAAATATTATCATAACTACCTTCATAAGCAAAGGTTAGGTTTGTAACATTTATTAAAGACATATTTTTGTCCTCCTCTGTATTTAATAGTATAAATAACAAAGTCGGAACAATAGGCGACCTTGTTATTACTCCATATAAGTGTCGCCTGCAGTATCCGACTCTATATGGAGATTATCATGCGTTAGTGAAGTATCTTTATTATCCATTGTATAATCCCTCCTACTTATTCTCATGATTTGTAAAAAATAAGAGCCGCAAGAATTAATTATTCTTACAGCTCATAGATATACGTAGTTAAGCCAATCATTATAGCATAACACAAGTGTATATATTAAGAGAAAAAAGAATAACTTTCTTGCATAAGTACAACAAAGCAAACAGAACGCACCTGTTTATCTTTGTATTAAATGTACTTTAAAAATTAGCAAGAAAATTTAATCATTTTTTCACCTCAAATTTTAATTTTTTATCATTATACTATTATACGTCGAGAAAGTCAATAAAAATAGAGCCGAGGTTTTACTCTCAGCTCTGGTTTCTCGTTTGATTTTTAGTTTGTGCACTCCTAATCAAAAATGCACCCCTTCACCAATTTTTCACATCCCGATGCATTTTCCCATCTATTGAAACAGCTCTAATCTTTGATATATCAATCCTCATCTTAAAAACCTCCGTTACTTATTAAGTCGTATAATATAAATTTTATATATTAATCTATTACTATATCTATTGAACTTAGCAAATTTGCTACCTCAGGCAATGAAAACTTTGCTTTCTTTAATTTGTTACTTTGAATATCAATAACATATCCAGATGCCCCTCTAAAATCTGCCTTTGTCATATTGCATTGGGTAAATTGTGTAGATTCAAAGCGTACATCTTTAAAATTTGCATTTATTAAATCACAATCTTCAAAAAAACTTTCTTGAAATTTTGAGCCAGAAAAATTAAAGTTATTTAATTTCATTGATATAAAGTTATTATATTTAAAGAAACATTCTCTAACTTTATTTATTGGTCCTGCACTAAAGGAATCCCCATTTAAGGCATTCCAGTTGATACCTATAAATTCTGATTCATTTAGTGTTACATTCCTCATAGTGGAAAATTTAAATGTAACACTATTCATCGTGCAATTATCAAATTTACATTCCTTAAATATACAATTATTAATTTCTACATCTACAAAATTGCAATTATAAAATTCACAATCAACATATTCCCTATTACTTATAATTTCATCTCTAAACTTTAAACCTTTAATTTTCTCATTTTCAAAATAATCCATAATATTTCTCCTCACTAAAATATATTCGTTTAATATAATTTATAAATATGCGTAATTATACTATCTGACGATATACTCTTTATATCTACTTTTTTATTCTCTGAAATGTTTACAGCTTTGCTAGTTAATATTAATTGTTTCAATCAAGAATCTTCTTTTTAAGTAATTTTGCAAAAATCTATTCTCAGTGGTATTATAAACCTTAAAGTAACTTTAATGTCAATAGTTTGTTTAAAGCTTGGAGGTTATTTGGAGGTTATTATGAAAGATAAATCTTATATGACAATAAAAGAATTTTCTCGCCTCACTGGTATTAAGCGTGAAAACCTAAGATATTATGATAAAATTGGGTTGTTTTCTCCAGAACTTCGTGGTGAAAATGGTTATCGTTATTATACTAGAAATCAGCTTACTACATCATATTTAATCATTTCTCTTAGAGAGATTGGCGTTAGTATAGAGGAAATCAAGAAATATATAGATATACGTACTCCTGAGCAGATATTTTCTTTGTTTAGCACACAAAAAAACATATTTTGACGGAAATAAAAAAACTTAAACGTATTGTAAAAATCATGCAACTATATGTTGATATGGCAGAAGATGCTATTAAATATGAGGAAAACAGCATAAATATTGAATATAAAAAGAAAGAGCCTATTTTTTTAAGCCCTATACTTTCTAATAATCCTACAAATGATTCTATTATTTCATTTTATAATTTCGCTGCTGAAAATGGAATTGATGTAGTAGATTATCCTATTGGTGCTATTATTAATACAGAGAGCATTGAGTCTGAGGAGCCTTTATTAGTAATGCACTACTATTTTAAAGCGGGAGATGACCCAAATTCATATAAGCCAGAAGGTAAATATGCAGTATTCTATGGTAGATGTGCTTATGGAGAAGCCGATGATTTTTATGAAAAGTTATTTACATTTATTAAAGAAAATAATCTACGTATTTGTAGTAATGCCTATGAGGAATATCCTCTAAATGAACTTACTACTAAAGATGAAAAACAATACTGTGTAAAAATAGAAGTTATGGTAGAAGATATTTAATATTCTCCTACATTAATATTGCGATTCTTTACTCTAGTACCATCAAAATATGTTATACAAAAAAACACCGATTCTTTCATATATAGAATCAGTGTTTCTTCATTTTTAATTATTATTTTCGCAAAATCTTATCCATCGCTTTTCCCTTTGCTAACTCATCGATTAGCTTATCCAAATATCGAATTTCCTGCATAGTTGGTTCTTCGATGTCTTCCACTCGGACACCACAGACCACACCTTTAATCAAAGCCCTTGAAGGATTTAGTTGGGGAGCTTTTGCAAAGAAGATTTCAAAGTCTGTCTGTTTTTCCAGTTGCGCTTCTAAATCTATCTTTACAATTTTCACAATTATAAAATCTATACTCTTTTTGTAATTTACTAAACATATAATTTATTACTTGCATTAATTCTTTTTTGCATATACGTTAAAAGAACAACTATCAAAACAGAAAATGCAATACTACAAAAGATATATCTAAAATTCAAATATGAAATGTTCAAGATATAATGAGCCCTTGGGTGTGTAAAAATATTAGTGTATGGTTCATGTGAAGAAACCATTTTTATAACTGTTTCAACATTTAACAGGCTAATACCATAAAAAGAAGCCCCCATTAAATATAAAATAATCTTTTCAAGAACGGCTGGAAAAATTATTCCTAATGTATAAAACCATCCATTTTGACAAGAACGGACTTTTAAGAAGTAGCCAGCACCACAAAGATATGGAACTATTGCCAATATCCCACTTAAGATTGATGAACTTAGAACAAATCCAAATATTGCAGAAACAATATATATTAAGATATAAGAAACTAAAATCGTAAGCCATCCAAAAAATAGTGTGGTAATTGCTTCATGCGTTGTTCTGGTTTCGCTTTTCATCTTTTTCCCTCCTTGATAATTGCTGTATTTTGGGAAACACCAATGACAAGGTCGTACCTTTGTCACAGCCTGATTGTTGGGACTGCACCTGAACTTTAATATTCAAATCATCAGCCATTTTTTTAACCAGGTATAATCCCATTCCCGTAGAACGACTTAGGTAACTTCCTATATCACCTGTAAAACCTTTATCAAAAATAAATGGCAGATCAGATAATGGTATACCTAATCCGTTGTCTTTGACAGATAAAATAATTTGTTGTGTTTCTGTATCCTCCCACACTTCAAAACGAAGTAATGAAGAAGTTTCTTTGTCTGAATATTTCACACTATTGGTAATAATCTGCCCCAAGATAAACATAATTCCTTTTTCATCAGATACAACCAAACAATCCTCCTGTGAATATTCAATTTGAAAGCCTGCCTCATCTAAAAGAGCGAGATTATCTGCAACAACTTCTTTACAGATATGCTTTACTGATAGTGGCTCCCAGTAGTAATCTTTATGTGCAACACCAAGGCGTGAAAAATAAAGAATTTGCTCTACGTTCTGTTTGATATGATCACGAGCATATAACATTCTGGTGTGTACAAGATGAGAAACTTCATCTTTTCTGTTATCTAGCATCAATGTCATCAGTGATAAGGGCTTTTTAATTTCGTGTACCCAGTTTTCGATATAATCCTCATAATCTGTAAGCTGTATGTTTCGCGCCTCTATTTCTGCCTGTTTTTCTCTTAAGTGCTGTCCTAGTTCATGAATGTATGGTCGCAATGATGGAGATACCGCTTCGCTTAATAACATTTCATTTGTTTCATCCGGTTCTAACACAAAACGCTGAAACGCAATCTTTTCCTGTTTCTGTTTTCTAATAATCAGTGCAAGAGGAGTGATAACTGCAGATAAAACAACAAAAATCATTAGTCCTGCAAGTTGCAGAAAATCTCCTGGATACGCCACCCATGCGAAAAACATAAATAAAATATCAACAGAAACTAATGAAATTATCCAAATTTTACTGGAAGAAAGATAGGTGAAAATCGTCTGTATTTTTTTCACAAGTTCACCCACTCTCTCAACCTGTATCCCTGTCCACGTACTGTTTCAATTCGGTCATCAACACCAAAATTTCGCAATGTTTTTCGCAGTCGAGTTAAATTCACCTGCAATGCATTTTCATCTATAAATTCACTTGTATTCCAAATAGCATGACACAATTCAGCTTTTGTAACAACATTGGGACTGTTCATCAACAAGGTAATTAATAGTTTCCCCTCATTCGGTGGTAAAATATAAGAGGTTTTATCAATATAAATTGTAAAAGTATTGGGATCAATTCTAAAATTTCCACCATCCAATAACCCTTGCTGCTCATTTTTTGAGGTTCTACGCAACAGATTTTTGATACGGGCTAATAAGCGTTCCATATTACACGGTTTGGTTAAATAATCATCTGCACCTAAACCCAATGCGTGTAATTCATCCTGCAACTTATCCCTTGCAGTCAGCATCAATATGTTGCTCATACCTTTCGCCTTTAAGGACTTACAGATTTCAAAACCAGATTGGTAAGGCAAGTTGACATCCAGTAATATTAAATCGGGAGCAAGCTCCAATAATTGGACAGCTACATTTTCAAAATTTGATATTGATAATGTTTCATATCCCGATTTATTCAAAAGGTCAATCAATTCTTCTCTCATGTATACGTCATCTTCCACTACAATAATCCGTGCCAATAGAACCACCTCCTTTCTTTATCGCAACAACTATTATGCACAGCTATTCAGGAATTTATTTTCCATTTTAATTTTCCGATTTCACGATTTGCCGTGCGGGCAACTGCAACTGCATAAATCACTAATACTAGAATCACACTACCTGCCATTATAAACATAAGTGGATAGGACTGCATAAGTGCTGACTGTGAAGAATGAAGATGCTTTTGCATAGTAAATAATCCAACAGAGCCACTTATACATGCCAATAAAAGCGGAAGTAGAAAATACCAAAGCACTTGCTTGTTAATGGATTTTTTCATCTGTTCATAATTGGCACCTAACATTGATAACGTTAAATATCTTTCTTTTGTTGCCTGCATTTGTGTTAAGAACTGCAAAGAAAGTAGAGCACAAGCAATGATTAAAAACATAAATCCCATATACAAAAATGTATAACTTCCAGAAATCACATAAAACAACTGACGCCCAAAATTATTCAGATAGCTTTCATAAACGAAGCCAGATGGTTTCAATAAGTGATTTGCGTCCATAATTGATTTCATTAAGCCATCTGTATTCGTCATTTCTTCTGGGATACAGAAGTTCCAATAAACCATACAAGTATCTGGATCTACATACTTTTCAAATATTTCATCTGAAACAATCAATGCGGAAGTAATACGAATATTTTCATCAGCGGTCAGACCTTTCATAGGCACAGAGGAAACAAAGAATAATGGCTGTTCATCAATGGAAAGAAGTGACGTGTTCTCCGATTGAGCCTTTGAAAAAATTTCGTTTAACAAAGAGGTTTCATCTTCTTGCTCTCCCCCTATAAAATTAGGATTTATATAAAACACGGTTTCATTTTCACTGAGTACCAAAGGTGTTTCTCCCGATGCTTGTAGCAAACTATTATATGTGGAAACTGGAATTAAGTATGGTCTATTTCCACCAGTATCGATAATGCCTAAAATATTCAACGCTGGAGGAAAATCTGGAGACATTGTATAATTTCCAACATCTTGTGTGGCAGGATCCGCTACATCTGATGGTAAATTCTCGACGATTTTTTCTCTGAATTTCGACCAGTCTACAAGAGAATTTATATCAGTATTTTTCGGTTCTTTAATCTTTCCAGTTTCCATCCCATTCAAATGTGCTACATAAGGTTTCATTTTTTCAGAAGAAAGGTATTTCTCAACTTGGATATCATCGCCCATTACAGTGAAATCATAAACTGAAGAATCTCTGCTCAAATTTTCTCTGTATGACATAATGCTTGACGATCCATCTGCAATCAGCATGATTGTGAGCATCATTAAAAGAGAGGCGACGCTGATTGAAACATATTTACTTACAATATTCTCTTGTAATTGTCGCAGCGTAAAAGTATAAAGCCCTTTTGTTGCTTTGTTTTTCGCAGAACCAGCGAGCAAGCTTAACAATCTTGCCAATCCTCGCATGAATAGATTTGTTCCTACTATACCGAATAGTACAGCAACCAAAAGCATTGCGCCTCCCAAAGCAAAAAAATGTTTCCAGGCAATCCAATATGCCACAGATAATAATATTATACCAACAATAAAAGTGAAAAAACTACCTCTGGCCGTTCCTTTAGTTTGCTTTTTTTCCATTTCTCCATAAAGAAGCTGATAAACTTCCTGCTTGAAAATTCTTCTACCTAACAAAAATAAGGTAAATGCCTGAATCACTAATAATCCTATAACAGTCCATACAACTGCACTAATTGAAAAACTGGATTGATGTTCAATGACTCCCTGTCCAACCAACCGAGCTGTAGCGAGACTTATAATTTCTGATAAAAAACCACCACAGATAATCCCACCGATAAGAGCTAAGACAGAAGTAACAATTCCCTCCATCATAAGTTGAAAGAACAGATGTTGTTTTTTCATACCAAACATCAAGTAAAGACCTAATTCTCGGCTACGACATTCCAGTTGATATTTATTTGCAAATACAACAAGGAAAAACACAAACAATAATGCACATAGATAAACCATTGGCATAACGGTTGTCAACAATTTATCTACCGCAGCTCTTTCAAGTTCTCCTAAAAATCTTATGACATCTTGTTGTCCTAAAGAAAGAATGATATAAAATGCTGCCACTGCTGTTACCATCGTAAGAAAATAAATCAAATTTTCATTCCGACTTCTTTTAGCATTGCGCCACGCAAGATTAAAGAACATTCGCACTGCCTCCTCCCATTTGAGCCATAACCTGTAAAATACGGTCGTAAAATTCATCTCTTGTTTCCGTTGGAATTTGTCGGCGCAACTCATGAAAAATTATACCATCCTGTATAAATAATATTCTGGAGCAAAAACTTGCTGCATTTGGATCATGTGTTACCATTAAAATAGTTCTGTTTTTTGCCTGATTGATTTCTTGCAGCTTTTCCATGAGAAGTCTTGCTGCTTTTGTATCCAATGCCCCAGTAGGTTCATCTGCCAAAATAATATCCGGGTCAGAGATTAAACTACGAGCTGCTGCAACGCGCTGTTTTTGTCCACCAGACATTTGTGATGGGAATTTAGAAAGTACATCTGTTATTTTCAAAAAATCCGCTATCTCTTTCAATTTTTTCTCTGATGAACGTGCGTCCGCATTATGAATGGACAAAGGAAGCAGGATATTTTCTCTTCCAGTTAAATTATCAAGTAATGCAAAATCCTGAAACAGATATCCAATTTTACTGCCGCGATACATAGCCAATTCATTACCTCCAAAAGCACTTATATTTGCTCCAGAAAGTAAAATCTGTCCAGATGTAGGTTTTATGATTGTAGCAATGCAATTTAATAATGTTGTCTTTCCTGAACCGCTGGCTCCCATAATCCCTAAAAATTCTCCGGGAAGAACATCAAAAGTAATACCATTTAGTGCTTTTGTTGGAACACCACCTTTGGCATAAGACTTATGCAAATCTCTGACTTCTAATAATTTTTCTGTATAATTCATAAATAGGCACCTCACATTTCACTTTCTTCATCATTGAATTATAAGTTCATCTTACAGTATAGTGACACAATATTCTACTTACATTCATTGTAAGGTTATTTATTAAGCAAACTCCATCTGAAGCTAAGAATCACTTGATTCACTTAATTTCTTTATCAGTTTTAAATTACTCCCACCTAAAAAACTTAATAGATATCCCAGTACATATCACAGCAAGTATACTTACAACTAAAATTGGTAGTATTGCATTATCTATGCTTAAGTTAAGTGATGCACTTTTTAAAAGCTTTATCCCCTGAGTTAAGGGTAATATATCTGCCACTTTTTGAAGGGCTGTTGGCATAACCTCATATGGCAATGTTGCTCCTGAGAATATAAGCATAGGAAAGTATAGAATACTGGCAATAACACCTGCCATTTTAATATTTTTGGCTATTCCCCCCACCATAAATCCAATGCTGAACATTGATGTCATTACTAATGTATATGCTCCTAAAAAGTTTATCCATGAACCTCTAAATTGAAACTTGAAAAATATTTTTGCTGTTAAATAAACAAGTATTAATGAAACAATGGCATATAAAGCATAGATTACTCCTTGAACTACTAAAATCATAGATGGGCTAACTGGTGTTACTCTAAATCTTTTTAATATCTTTCTATGACGATACTCAGATAATACTAATGGTAACCCCATGACACCCCCTGCACATATTGCAATGGTTGATACAGCTGCAAAGGATTGTTCCATGAATGTAAAATCTGCTCCAGGAAATGCGGGTTTATTGCCATAAATAACACCTAAAATAACAGTTACCAACACTGGCATACAAATTGCAAAGATGAACATATCCATGCCTCTTAGTGATAACTTTAATTCAGTTTTTAACATTGTTCTAAATACTTTCATCATCCAATTCCTCCTCATCTACAAACCATAAATAAGCATCCTCAAATTTTTTATATGGACTCAGTGCCACTGCTTCTTCAACTGTTCCATAGAAATCTATTATTCCATTTTTCAAAATACATATTTTATCGCACAGAACTTCAACCTCATCCATGAAATGAGATGTTAAAAATATTGTGAGTCCTTGTTTCTTTAAGTTTAATAAGCACTTCCACACATCTCTTCTAGCCTTTACATCTAGCCCTGTTGTAAGCTCGTCTAGGAATACTACCTCTGGGTTAGGAATCAAGGCTAGGATAATAAATAATCGTTGCTTTTCACCTCCAGATAGTTCGCTTACTAGATTTTCAACCTTATCTTGAAGGTTAAATTGCTCTAATAATTTATTGAAATCTAATGGATTTTTATAAAGAACTTCAGTTATTTCACACAACTCTTTCACTGTAATCTTATCCTGATAATTAGATTCTTGAAACTGAACCCCAACTTTCTGAAATAGTTGTTTTCTTTCTTTTTTAGGATTCATACCTAAGATAGATACCTGTCCACCATCAAAATTCTTTGTACCTAAAATACACTCTATTGTAGTACTCTTCCCTGCCCCATTGGCCCCAAGCAATCCAAATACCTCTCCTTTCTTTACCGTTAAACTAACATCCTTCACCACTTGGACATCCCCATAGGATTTATAAAGATTATGAACTTCTATTGCTTCCATGTGTTATTCCCTCCTTTTGATAAAAGAATAACACCATGACAAAGTATGGTGTTAAAGTGTAAAGTTTGTATTAAATTCGTTTTTCATAAATTCTAATCGATTCAATATACTATTCGCATTTTTTTCTGCAGCACTCAAGGAAGTAAGAAGCTTATCACATGCTGTAACAATGTCCTCATCCTCTTTTGGTTTATTGATTACCTCTCTAATATCAATTTCCTTACTTTCTGATATGGCATTAAGCATTCTTAAAATTGCTGAAAGGGAATAGTTAGCACAACGTAAGGTACGTATTATCTTCAATCTATTAATATCACTTTCAGTATAAACTCGATATCCATTCTGCTTTCTCTTAACAGTAAGCAAACCATTCATCTCCCAATTTCTTAATGTGTCCATTGTGACTTGAAGATAGTCTGAAGCTTGCTTTCTTGTAAAAAATATATACTTATCTTTAATATCTACTCCTAATAAAATCTTCTTTGAAAGCTCTATGGATTCCTCTGCATTTTTTCGCTCTTGCTTTATCTGATTTATATAATCATTTGTACAGTTAATTGCTTCTTGAAACTCCCCCTTAGCAGATAACTTAACAACATTGATTATCTTCTTTCTAAGCCCATTTTGTAGAACCTCTACTTTAAAGGCAGTTCTAGCAAGATTAAACTGCTCTATATGATAGTCAGTAAATACTCTATAACCATTTGGTAATCTATTCACCTCTGGTATTAATTTAAGCTTTTCGTACAAACGTACAGTGTTGGAATGTACCCCAACTCTTTTAGCTACTTCTGCTGTTTTATATATCTTATCCATATTATTTGCACCTCCATGTTATTATCATAACACTTATTGAAAGTCTGGTGATATAGTGGAGAGTTTTATTATATCGGATTACTTGACTCATTTTCCTGAAGTTTCAAGATTATTGGCGATTCAACAAAAAAACACCGATTCTTTTATATATGGAATCAGTGTTTCTTCGTTTTTAATTATTATTTCCGCAAAATCTTATCCATCGCTTTTCCCTTTGCTAACTCATCGATCAGCTTATCTAAATAGCGAATTTCCTGCATAGTTGGTTCTTCGATGTCTTCCACTCGAATACCGCAGACCACACCTTTGATCAAAGCCCGCAAAGGATTCAGTTGGGGAGCTTTTGCAAAGAAGGTCTCAAAGTCTGTCTGTTTTTCCAGTTGGGCTTCTAACTCTTCCTGGCTATATCCTGTCAACCAACGAATGATTTCATCCACTTCTGTTTTCATACGTCCTTTTTTCTCCGCCTTCGTAATATAATGTGGATAGACACTTGCGACACTCATTGTATAGATATGATGTTTGTTCATGATACATCCTCGCTTATATGATTTTTTTTATTGTATCACGAAAAATAGTGGGGTTCAAAGGAAAGTTATCTTTATTTTTTATTATTCATATAAATTATTATTTATAATGCTCAACCTTAAACTGGAATTTATCGTGCTTCACATTATGATTATTTTTCCCACTTCTTTACACACCATATAATATCTGCAATTAGCAAACCAAATGATAGACCAAAACCTGGGGAACTTATTGCCCAAAAGGTATTATTTCTCATAATTATTGAAAAAGCAACACCTACAAATAAACCAATTATCATTCCAGTGACAAGATATTTAGTAAGACCATCATATTTATTATTGCTCAAGTCAATACCTCCCATTCTGTAAATAATGTCCACTACAAATTCCTATTTATATATTAGTTAAATAAAAAACTAATAAACAATTTATATCAATTGTTTATTAAAATATAGAAATTATAGCATATCCTCCATATCGTTAACACTATATTATCACATTTATTAATTATAACTCTATTTTTAAGCACCGCAATATTCAATTTTCAAAGATCCATCGTTCGCACTTTTAAATTCAACAGTTACTTCGTAATATTTTCAAAATACGTCACTTTATCCTTGAATTACGACGTAAAAATACCACAGAATTCAAAAATTGAATAATGTGGTGTTGTGTAAATTGTTCGCTTTTTAAGTTGTTACGTTAAATAGGAAAGATACGACAGAACTGAAGCTAAAATTATGTTACCCCAACTCTATAAATTGGAATTTGTTTATACATTCTTTTTAATAACTCTGCATGGATTTCCAAAAGCAATTGTATCTGCAGGAATATCCTTTGTTACAATACTTCCTGCTCCAATGACAACATTATCTCCAATTGTAACATCAGGTAAAATAACAACGCCACCACCAATCCAGACATTATTCCCTATTTTCACTGGTGCAGTCTGCGTTTTACAAAATTCAAAAGAACCATCATCTTTACACTCTCCAAAACGTTCTTTTGCATTTGTTGGATGAAATGCTGTATATATCTGAACATTAGGTGCAATAAGTGCATTATCACCTATTTCAATTCTGTTATCATCTAAAAATGTACAATTCATATTTACTTCACAGTTGTTTCCAAAATAAATATTATTACCATAGTCCACATAAAACGGTGCGGTAATCCATAAATTATCTCCATACCCACCAAGAAGTTTTTCTAATATATTATGTTTCTTTAATCTATCTTCTGAATCAGTTACATTATAATCACGTATCAAATTTTTAGCCTTATGCCACTGCTCTAATAACTCTTTATCGCCACAATCATAAAGCAGACCTGCTAACATCTTTTCTCTTTCTGTCATCTTTTCCCCCTCCAAATTACTATTTATTGAGTTTTTTTTACATCTTTCATAAGCCGCATTATATTACTATTGTTACTTAACTAATAGTAATTATATCATATTTATACACTAATCCATGGTCTATTTGGAAATAAATACAAAGCAATTTTACTTCCTAACACCGTATTATTCAGTTTTCAAAGAACATTGTTCATCTTTCAAATTTCAATAGTTATTTCGCCTAATATTCATAATGTAAATTAACTTCACTTAACTTTTCCTTTATGTTCATCTTTATCATGCTTCCAAAGAACACTTTTCGCCATTCTTTCTTACTCCTTGTTGTTACCCCTAATATTTGAAACGTGTCTAATAGTTTTTAGTGAAGAATTCAATTCTATTATTTGTGTGAAATATATGGTAAAATTAAACATACGTGATATTTAATTCAAATATCTCTGGAGCCGTGAAAATCGTATATTGCACACTACAATTAACTAGTTAAATGTAATTACTATAATTGGGAGGATGATTATTAGATGACGAAAATATCGAATCAACAAATTGTAATTGACATAGAGCCGCTAAGAGCAGAGGACCGTAACCGTTGGAACATTTTGGCTCGAAGTTACAAAACCTTTTACGATACTGAGCTCTCCGACTCCGAATACGATGAGGTTTGGAACCACTTGATGAACTCCGATGAAATCTTCGGTTTTGGCGCATATCTTCAAGGAAACTTGATTGGTATCACTCACTACCTGTTCCATCGCACTATCTGGATGGAAAAAGTCTGTTACCTGCAAGACCTCTTTGTCGATGAACTTGCCCGTGGGCATGGGGTAGCTCGTGCACTCATTGAGCAAGTAGCTCAAGCTGCACGCGAACATAATGCTTCTAAACTCTATTGGCAAACTCACCAAGACAATGCCAACGCTCGTGTTCTCTATGACAAGATTGCCCATCACAAAGGTTTCATTCGCTATGACTATTCGCTTGAATAAAGCAAGCACCACCATCATATCATCACCAAACTTTGCAAAAACACCGTAAAATTCAAACTTGAATAATACGGTGTTCAGGTAAATTATTTATTTTTAGTTGTTACGCTAAATAAGAAAAATATGTATTAACTAAGTCAATCATTATGCTCGTTTTGTTCAATAAGACAAATTGGAAATTTAACTACTTCTTCTTGCTGATTTTCTTATTAAGTTTTAACACAATATTTCGCTTCGCTGCCATAGTTTGAAACAGGTTTGCTGCAAGTGTAGCTTTTTCTTTTAGCATTAGATTGTCCGATTCTGTTTCAGTTGCAATTTGTTTCATTACGGATTTTATATCTTGCAGTTCCAAAAGATTAACAGCTATGCAGAAAAAACTCTTTCGCCGCCCATCATTATGGTTTGCCAATAAATATTTTAAAATTTCTATTTTTTCAGCAAGTTCAGATTGATAGGAATCTATTCCTATTTTCTTGACTTTCTCAAAATCCTTTAACTGATTGCGATGAGTAATAAAGGAGTCAAACGCATCTATACCATCATATTTTTCACAAGGATACTCATTACACAAATAGCAGTATTCAATTCCGCCACGCTGTTGGCTGCACCTTGCAATTGCACATGGTTGATTACCAGCTCCACCCCCACAACCAGGGCAATAATTATCCAAGTGCATTGAACATAAACCACAGTTTAAGCCACATAGAGAAAATAAAAGATAGTTCCTTTTGAAATTTTTCATTTATGTACCTCCTCTGTTAAATTCCTTTTTACAAGCATGTCTGCTGAATTTAATAATGGTAAATAATTTCTTGTGGAATCATATATTCCACTTCATACGACATATTCATCACCTCAACAACTGTAATTTTCTACACAGGCACATTCCCCAAGAATCAATGCCATATACTCCTACACCTTATTGTACTTTTTAAGAACTCTGATTATATAAATAATCGGCACTTCAAATCGGAATATACCTAATCAGGAGCATCTCTTTTTTCAATTTTAATATAACTAATAAAATCATTTATATCTTTGGTATCATGCCAACCACTTTTTTGATTTACATTAAATAATGTTTCATAACCATGCACAGTAATCAGATAATCCCAACCTTTCTTAGTTATACATGCTTCTAAAATTGATGCATAATCAAACAGTTCTTCCACTATATTAATATCTTTTAATTGTTCTTTTGTATATTCTGTTCCTTTAGGTAAAGGATAAACGTAAAACGCTAATAATTCTTCCACACATATCCTCCTTAATAAATTCCTATTTATATGCCAGTTAAACTAGAATTTACAACTCTATATCAATGTTATAATATTCGTCTATTAGTACATAATTACACTCATGTTTTTGACACATATTAAGATTTAGTGAGTTCTCTTCTATAAGCATTTCTTTTGTACAAAACGAATCATCTACACGCTGTTCTATAACACTCGCATACTTTTTTATTTCAAAAAAATGATTATCAATATATTTCTTCGTCATGATAAGGCAAAAATACTTGATTTCATTAAGATCTGCTTCACTAAAACTGTTTTTCCAATCAAAAGGAATATAGCAACCTTCAATGATAAGATTTTGATTGTTTTCAATATTTGTTTTGATAATCTCCCTAATAATAGGCCAAAGATAATTTGTTAAATCGTCATCATCTTCTGGTGTCAACATTGTATTTCCACTTCGAATAAGCCCCATTTTCAGATGATCAATAGACATATACGGGAACTTGTATTTTTCAAGTAATTTTTGTGCCAGTAATGTTTTTCCTGAATGGGAACAACCCGTAATTAAAATAATCATATTTCCTCCATAAAGTCATATTTGCCTATTAGTCAAATAGACTTTTGACTATACTTTACTAAAAATTATAACATAAGCCAAGGATACTTTTAATATCATTGGCTTATTACCTTGTAGATATAATAAAAAAGCCATGAGTATTTCACTCATAGCTTTTTATCTTCTATTTTACAGTGCTAAGCGATATATTTCTTCTACATCCTTTGCAGTTAATCCTACTAAACTACCTACTTTATCTCTTCCATCCATTAATTTTTTTTACCATGTAGTTTCTTTAAAAATGTTATATATATCATCTGCGTCAATAGCATCAACTTCACTATATAATACCCTTCTCAGCTTTTAGTTTTTAAACATAAATGGCAACAGGTATAACATTAAGCCCTGGTCCATTTACCTTCGTAGTAAAACTATCTGGAACCAATATCCCATTACTATTTAGTATCATTAAGTAAGGAGCTAAAGAGTCTAAGAATCTATTATAATAATCACTTGTAGCTGTTTTTCTTAGCAAGTCAAAATAATTGTCTTCATCTACAATTCTAGAAATTTTCCCCAGAATCCTCACTTCTGAATATGCTAAATCATATACATAAGCATTTTTATTTGAAAAATAATCTAGATTTACAGTTAACACCACTTTACTTGAATCTATATTTAGAACCATATCAGTGGTGTTATTCATACTTAGGGAATTACTTAAAAATTTTAATTGGTCTAATATAAATGTAATATTATTTAGACCAGATAACTTTTCCCTTATTAAATTATCTAAAAGTTTAATATCATAAGATTCTATTACGCCTATCAATGTATTAATGGTTGGCAAGAGGGAAGTTGTTATCATATTTGCAGTAAATTCTACATAATCCCCGCTCTTTATTTCACCTTCAAATATATCTTTCTCTATTATCGGCTTAATCATATTTTCCTCAAGCAGCATAGATCTAACGATATTAAATCTGGAGAAATTCGTAAATATTATTGTCGAAGTAACATCATTTAGAAAACTTACTTCACCATGTAATTTTCCCAAATCCTTTTCATTATTAACAACATATCTTTCTGGTATAGTTTTCTGCAATCTACTCTCTTGTGTATTTCTAAAATGGACTTCTAACTCTTTTCTATTCCTAATATTTCTACTTTCTTCAAATCCGCCACACATTAATGCAGCCAAGTCTAACACTAAGTCTTGGTTTATATAAATTGGTATACCATTTACCATAAATTACTCCCTTAAATTACTATAATACATAATGGTGAACTACTCTCCACCTAAAGAGGCGGGAGCTTCTTGGTCAATAACACTAATGTGCAAGTTTACCCAAGCTAATAAGGTTGTTCCAATTTTATACTTACTTTAAATCCACTAAGTCTTGTTTTACATATTTTTTAATTTAATAGTCTTGTGCCGCAAATTGGACATTTTTTAAAATCATATCCATATAATAATTTTATTAACAATGCTTTGAAATTATTCGAATAGCAAAAAGCCATGAGTATTTCACTCATAGCTTTTCTATCCTTTATTTATAATTTTACAATTATTTATAGTTTTACAGTGCTAAGCGATATATTTCTTCTACATCCTTTGCAGTTAATTCTACTAAACTACCTACTGTATCTCTTCCGTCCATTAATTTTTTTACCATCTCTGGAATGTCATTTTCCTTTGCGCCAATCTCCTCAAAAGTTAGTGGCATATCGATGGATTTTAAGAAGTTCTCAAATCTATGAATTCCTTCTAATGCAGTTCTTTCAGGGTTTTCAAAGTCCATTTCACATCCCCATACTCTAACTGCCATTTGAGCAAATTTATCTACTGCTTTTTTCATAACATGCTTCATCCATGCAGGGAATATAACCGCAAGACCTGCTCCATGAGCTACATCGTATAAAGCTGACAGTTCATGTTCTATTTGATGACTGCTCCAATCTTGCACACGTCCTACTCCACAAATATCATTATGAGCAACCATTCCTGCCCACATTATATTTGCTCTAGCATTGTAGTCATTAGGGTTTTCTAAAGCCTTCGGTACTTCTTTAATCATGGTGAGCAGTACACCTTCACAAAGCCTATCTGTTATTTCAACATCTTTAGTGTTTGTAAAATATCTTTCAAATACGTGAGCCATAATATCTGTAGCACCACAAGATGTTTGATATTTGGATAGGGTAGTAGTTAATTGTGGGTTTAATATGGAGAATACAGGTCTTAAAGCATCTCCGCTAGCACCACGTTTTAACATGCCATTTTCATGAGTTATAACAGAAGCATCAGACCCCTCACTTCCTGCTGCAGCAATAGTTAATATAGTGCCCACAGTAATTGCTTCTGTTACTTCTTTTCCCTGATAAAAGTCCCAAAAATCTCCATCATACTTTGCACCTGCCGCTATAGCTTTTGCAGAATCTATAACACTTCCTCCGCCAACAGCTAAGATGAAGTCTATATTTTCTTCCTTACAAAGCTTAATTCCTTCATAAACTAATCCACTTCTTGGGTTAGGCTTTACCCCACCTAGAGTTTTATATGTTATACCACTTTCTTCAAGAGATTTTTCAACTCTTTCTAGCAAACCACTTTTAACAACGGAGCCTCCACCATAGTGAATTAAAACATTACTTCCACCAAAACGCTTAACATATTTGCCTGCCTGATTTTCAGTATCCTTTCCAAAAGCAAAATATGTTGGACTGTAAAAGGTAAAATTATTCATATAATCCCTCCTATAAATCAACTTAATTACTACACTTATTATATTATAAAACATCTTGAATATTATTCCAAATTATATCTCTACATATACTCTTCTATTAGTTGAACTGATTATATATTTGTCTCCAACTTTCATAAGTAAAATAAGGGCTAAAATTTGCCCTTATTCTAAATCCATTTCATTTAATATTTCCTTAAGCTTTTTTAATTCTTCAACTGTTAAGGTAACTCCCTTACCCATCTTTTTATGTTCTGAGTCCCAATCTCTAATATCATATTTAGCTTCTTTTTCATTCCAACTTATAAGGTTTAATTCCTTTACCCAACCCTTTGATGATTCTGAAATAGTTCCTAAGTTCTCTTTTATCTCATATTTTATATCTGCCATAGCTTTCCACTCCTATAATATAAACTGTATCATTCATATAAATTATACCACGTTTATTATTTTAAATTCTCTTATTTCACACTTACTATATTTAAATTCTTATATTTAAGTTTTCTTGTAATCACCGCTAATTTAAATGCTTCTTAGCTTCCTCTGCTATCCATAGTTTATTACCGTTGTCTGCTACTTCCTTATACTTTTTCTGTGCTGAATCAATATCTCCAGTGTTTTCATCTATTTTTGCTAAATTATATAATACACTTATTCTCATACGCTTGGTAATCTTCTCATTTAATAATTCTTGAAGTTTTTCTTTACTTTCCTCATACCTATTTAAAAACAAAAATCTTTCTGCCACCAGCAATTTCATAGATAAAGTCATCCTTGCATTCACAGGTGGTAATAAAGGAATTTGAGTTTCAAATATTTCCTCCGCATGAGAAATTTCTCCTAGTTCATATAAGCAACATAATAAATTTATTGTATATATGAGTAATGCTCCATTTTTTACTGACAAATGAGTTTTGTCAATGGATAGTAAAACTTCCTTTGCATTTTGAAATTCTCCCATAGTAATAAGTCCTGCTGCTCTATCAATATTCAAATAAGCATTATATTTATCCTTCTTGCCTGTAATGGCCCTTTGTTTTTCTGTAGCTTCTAAAAATCCTTGTGGATCACAATTTTCTTCTAGTAAGTCCAATCTTTTTTTATTTCGTACACTTGCAATAATTATATACCCAATCATTACAGTAATAAATGTAATGCTTCCTGATATAATAACATTCTTCGTCAACACTGATAATATAAGCATTAATAAAAAAGTAACAACTATAAATCCTATACGGTTTACTAACATATCGCGTCTCCTTATCTTATAATGATTTACTAAATTAATCTTACCATGAATTTACATTGATCACAATGATAAGGGACATGCCTAAAAGCTTCAGATAATATTTTATCTGAAGCTTTTATTTTTTAATTATCTTATTTGCAACATTTTTTACTTAAACTACTAGTTCTCTATTTTACTTTTTATTTCATCTATTATTGCTTTTCTGTCTTCACCTATAATACTAATTAATTTTGATGGCATAAATCCATTTTTATAAATTCTATCTTCATTCTTTTCTATCATTTCAATAACTACTTTCTCAAGCTTTTCATAAGAAATTAGTCCATCATTATATGTATCAACTAAATCCTTAATTTTATGCCCTAGTTCTTTAGGATTTTTATATACTGTTCTCATAGTAACTCCTTTATAAATCATAAATTTTAATATAATTATAATACATCCTTTGATGGATTATTGCAAAGAAAAAATAAATTGCTGTTTATAACTTTTTAACAAACTCAGATTTTAATTTCATAGCTCCAATACCATCGATTTTGCAATCAATATCATGGTCTCCATGAACCAAGCGAATATTTTTTACCTTTGTACCTATTTTTACTACCAATGAACTTCCCTTTACTTTAAGGTCTTTAATTACAGTTACAGAATCACCATCGTTTAAGATATTTCCATTTGCATCTTTTATAATATTTTCATCCTCATTATTTTCGAATTCTAATTTTAAAGTCCATTCATGACTACATTCTGGACAAACAAGAAGATTTCTATCTTCATAAGTGTATTCTGAATTACATTTTGGACAATTTGGCAAATCAAGCATAATTTCATTTCCTCCATTGATTATTGTTATTATAATATATAAAAATTATTTTCAATTTCTTTTTTATAAAAATATATGGGGCCCCTTATCGGCTTATATATTATCATAGTTTCCTCATGTTTACAAATTTCCCTCCAAATTGTCCTATAAGTAAATATATGTTTGATTTCATACTTACACTTCATCTAATATTCTAAAATATTTCTATTGAAAAATAATAAGCTTCAGATAATATTTTTACCTGAAGCTTTTACTTTTTAGTTATCCTGATTTACAACATTTTTTATGAATATAATTTTCATATCCTTCGGCTTTACAAATTTCTTCTCCTTGATATATAGGTTCTTTACAAAAATCACAAGTGTTATTAAACATTGCAGCTTTCAATGAATTTGGAATTAATTTTGGTTTTTTCTTTTCTAAATCCTCATCTCTTTTTCTTACATATTTATGGATTTTTGACGCATTATCTCTACAAATTAGCCAGTTAATATAGTAATCTAGACTCCCCTTAAAATTAGCTCTTGCTTTTTCTTCAGCTACTTTGATTACATATTCCTCTAAGTTTACTGTTAACCTTTTATTATTTTCCTTCTCCATATAACTCTCCTACAAACTTGCTAACTACTAGCAGAGTATGCAGAAGTGTTTGAAAGTGTTACTAGATTTAAATACTTCATTAACGCTTTCTTTTTATAAATATAGCTCCTGAAATACCTACTCCTAAAACAGATACTGATAAAATATTCTTTTTCCTTTTATCAGCCTTTCCTTTTTCATAATACTCTTTGCATATATCAGATGCTATGGTAAGCTCTTCTGGTACATTATACTCCTCTGAATTGTAGCCAAGTTCATAAAAGTTTTTCTTCAGCTCCTCTAGTTTCTTATTCCCTTGCTCCTGCCCTTTATTAAACCATTGAAGACATTTTTCTTTTTCCAAACTCAAATTTTTATCTTCTTTTCTTGTAAATACTTTATTGAAGCCATATTGTATATAAGTATCCTCCAATATAGCCTGTCCTTTCTTATGTCCATCTATATAGGCATTTTTAAAATCCTTATCTATATTATCTTCAAAAGCTAAAATTTCTTTATCAGCTTTTCCATCTTTTTCACCTAAAAGACTATAGTCTTTTATTTTATTATCCTTATACTCTTTATACCCTTTTTCATATCCTTCATCATAAGATTTTGTTAACAATTCAATCTTATAATTATTAGGCTTATCAGCATTTTTACCATCTTTATAACCTTTATCATGTGCTTCAGCTATTTGATTTTCTATTTGCTTTTTTCCCCTTTCATAGCCTAAATCATACTCTGATTTGTACTCCTCAGCATGCTCACCTGAGTAAGACGACCTGCTACTTTGCTTTTTACTATATCCATCATCATATCCCTTCTCATATCCACTCTCTCTTACTTTCGCTTTACTAATTGTTTCTTTTTCTGGAGATGTGGTTAATGAATTGGAATTACTCTCATATGGACATACACCATTACTATGCAAATGAGCATCATATCCATGATGATAATGATATGACCCAAGCCCTGAAGCATTTTTATTATCTCTATGCCCACCAAAAGAGTCTGTCCTTCCAGAATGAGCATATACACTATTGGTAATTACAGTAAAATTTAATACTACTGTGAATATCATCAACAGTAATCTTTTGTGTTTTCGGTTTGACATCTTTCTTTCCCCCAATATCCTTTTTAAATATCCAGCCAGTTCTACTGAACTTGTTATTTCTTCTTATATATTCTTACAATAATTTAAAATTCCTTCCTTAAAACCATGATATATGTAATTTTTACAATAATGGGTAAGAATTTATCTATAAGACACCCTAACTCCTTAATTGCGAAATAAAAAATCGCAAATTCAATCTCTTGAATAATGCGATTTTTTACGTTTATTATTATAGTAAAATAGTTCCCTTTGCCAAAATAGCTACCTCTCCAGACACTAATATTTCTTTTTCAGAAATGCTCATAGAAACCTTAATTTTACTAGGTCTGCCGACAAATTTTCCTTGATTTATTATAATCTCATGACCTACATTAAAAATATTATGCTTATATAAATATGCACCTAATGGTCCAGCTGCACTTCCTGTTGCAACATCCTCAACGTTTCCTTGATTATCCCAGGTCCGTCCTTCTATATAATTCACATCAAATATATAAGCAAATTTAGCACCTACTTCTTTTAACATTTCTTCAAATTTAGAACTAATTATTTTTGCATTCTCTATTCCTGAAGTTAATGGTACTAATAAGTATGGTAATCCTGTTGATACAACTTCCATAGGAAATTCTTCGCTTAAATTCTCTTCTGACAAGTTCAATGCATGTACATATTTATTTCTCTTCTCTTTTGAAACTTCACAGAGGAATTCCGCTTTTCCTTGATTCATTTGTACTTCATAATATTCCTCTATCTTTTTTGAATTAACTATAATTGTTTTTTGATTTAATTGAAATGTAATTGCTATATCTTCTTCATTTCTAAAAATATGATTATGAATAGTAGCAGCTGCTCCCAAAATAGGATGCCCCGCAAAATCCAATTCTTCATCTACTGTAAAAATTCTTGCATTAAATATACTATCATCTATTCTTCTCACAAAAATTGTTTCAAATTGCTTAAACTCTTGTGTTAATTTCAACATAAGATTATCTTCTAATTCCTCATTACAAAAAACAACAGTTAATCCATTGCCAGATAAAATTTCATTGCTAAAAACATCAACATGAAAATATTCCATTTTAATTCCTCCTTATATAGAAATATAATTAACATTTATTTTACCTAAAATTACTCTCTTAAATTTAATACATTTTCCAAGCAATAGTAAAACTTATCATTATACTTTAATTTGTACTTAAAACCACTTTTTTCAATTACTTTTTTAGATTGTATATTGTTTTCGAAGTGAGAGCATACAATACAGCAAGCTTGTTCTTCCATAAATGCGTAAGTAACAATTTGTTTAATTGCCTCCATTGCCACCCCTCGTCCCCAGAATAATTCAGATAAAACAAACCCTATCTCTTTAGAACCTGCACAAACATTATCCATAGGTTCATGTAATTCAATCCATCCTACTACCTTATTAATTTCTTTAAGTTCAATTGCCCATAGTGAGTTATACGGTTCTTGAATAAACTTTTTTAAAATTTCATTGATTTCGCTAATATTTGCCCTTACCCTAAATCCTGCTAAATCGGCTACTTTCTTATTGGACATAATTTCATGCAAATCATTTAAATCATATTTTGTCCATGCTCTTAAAATTAATCTACTGCTTTCAAACCTCTTCATCCTAACTCCCTTATGTTAAATATTTAATTATTCGTATTTATTTACAATTATTTTTTAATTATAACATATTTTATAAATACCGTATTACTCAATTTTCAAAGAACATTATTTGTATTTTAAATATCATATTTATGTTGTAATTTATTTGAATTACGACGCAAAAACACCGTAAAATTCAAACTTGAATAATACGGTGTTTTACTAAATTATTCGCTTTTTCAGTTATGACGTTAAAAATGAATTATGCGCAATAGTTACACTACAAATTGGAATTTGATTATTATTACCAAATAAATGGAACCAAGCGATATCTAACCTCTCTCATATAATCCATATATCCATCTAATCCTGTTTTCAGCATATTATCCTCAAGATATGTCCGAATAACAATGACAACCCCAATAACAACAGCAGTTAATATCACATATTTTGATGGAAATATCAAAGAAATAGAAACACACCAAATCAAAATTGCCAAATATGTAGGATGTCTAATTATTGAATACGGACCTTCTTTGCATACACTTTGTTTCCTGTCGGTTTGAAGTCTTGCTGTAGATTCCAAAAAGGTATTCACTATCATTGCTCTTAATGTAAAAATTGACGCAATAATATATAAAGAAATACCTATCCAATAGAAATTATCAAGTTGCAATATTTCATAGCGTTGTCCCGCTACAAAATATATACCAAAATACGCTAAAATCCAATATATCGTTAATAGTACTTTATCCCATATAGGAGAATCGGTATTTACCTTTCTTCTTTCATTAATTGTCGTAGAATTTGCTTTATACATAACTATTCCAGAAATTACTGCAATCAGTATGTATAATATGAAATATATAATTTCCCGAGTTCCGTATACCCACGATGAACCAATAAGAAATAACATTATTCCTAAAATACGTTGTACAATAACCCTTAAAATATAATTTATTGCACCTCTATCCATATGTTACACCTCACCTACAAATTCCTATTTATCGGTATGATAAACAATTGTTAGTCCGTAATTTTTTACTGTTGAACATAATTTTACTATTGTGATTTAACTAATAGCAATTATATCACATCCATGCACTAATGTATGGTTATTATGGTAATAAATATAAAGTAATTTTACTTCCTAACACCGTATTATTCAATTTTCAAAGAACATTGTTCGTATTTTCAAATTCAATAGTTACGTCGCCTCATAATCATATTGTGTAACAAAAACACCGTAAAATTCAGACTTGAATAATACGGTGTTCAAAATAGTTGTTCGCTTTTATTGTTATAACGTTAAACAAGAAGAATGTTTATTACATTATCTAAAGTTATTTTCATCATCTATGGGTTTAAGAATGCCTCCCCATTTATCATCACCCATAATTCTGTCAATTATATGATTTGTATGCCATACTGCTGCCGCTTCTAAACCTATACATCTTTCTTTACAGGAAGAGTATATTTCTCCTTTATGATAAATTTGATATCTTCCACTTATCACATCATATATATAACTTGGAGGCGGCCATTCTAACTCCTCACTTTCAAAAGGAATATTTTTAATATATATTAAATCCTTGTTAATGTCAGTTTTATAAATCCCAACAATAAATTGATATTCTTCATTTACAGGTAAATCATTAACATCAGTTCCGATATAACTATAAATAGCAATACCTGCATCTTGCATTATTCTTCCAAAAGCAAATTTCCCGTTTGGCAAAGGTATTCCATACAAATTTCCCACTTTAATTCTTTTAGCCATTGTATTCACCTCAAATAATTAGTCATGCTACCCATTTTAAAACTATTCTATCTCAATTACTTCTAATTGTATCATTTAAGGGCAATTGATTCCATATAACTTATAGATTACAGAGGATTTATATATTATTTTTTCCACCGCATTATTCAATTTTCAAAGAACATTATTCATATTATCAATTTCTAAAGTTGCGTCGCTTAAATTTCATAAAACGCCATAAACGCAGTAAGCGCTAAAACCTACTGCGTTTTAATATTCTATACATAGCCCATGTTTTTACAAATCATCCCCTAATCTCTCCAAAGAAAAATTCCTCCCTGGACAATTGGTAGCATTAAGTTCACCATGACCATATATTTTATTAATATTGTATTTACTGCAAACATAGCGGGATAATTTCACCAAAGCTTTATACTGAACTTCTCCCATCTTCTCTGTATCAAAGTTCCCCTCTAAACAAATTCCTATAGATACAGCATTATAATTTATGCAGTGAGCACCTATAGCTTTTTCATTTCTGCCTACATAAATCCTTCCATCTTTCCTAATAAAATAATGATAGCCACAGCCTGACCATCCATTATTTAAATGCCATCTATGAATATCCTCTATGCTGCACTTTAATGCCGCTGCATGATGTAGAATAATCATCTTAGGAATATTTCCGTAGCTTAATCCCTTAAATTTTAAATCCGAATTAATAATGTTCAAATTAATCCCCCTTTCAAAATACCTCGATTACTAAATTTCTGATTTCCTATATAAAGAAGAAGTTCCTGAGGAGTTTCTATAATAAAAATTCCGCAGGAACTTTGCCTATAGCTAATTATCTATTTAAGCCTTATATACTTCTGTTGTACTTCTTGCAACTATTTGAGCTGAATCCTTTGCAACTAGAGGATTTTTAAAATCGAATACCGTATGTTTAGAAAGTATTACATCCATAAGAGCTTCAACTTCTTCTCCAGTTAAATCCTCTTTTATTTCACTTAGGGAAATAGAAACCTTTTTCCCCTCGCTGTCAGTGAACTTCATGCTTAAAGTTTTATCCATGTTCATACCTCCTTACCTTAATAATTCACCTTAGGAATTTATCCTAATAGTATGTTTTTGTTGATTCTACGTATTGAAACTGTTTCATACTTCAATACATCTGCCATGGCAACCGCCACAACGTAAAGATCCTCATCTGTTGCAGCTAAACTAATCTTAGATATGGTCTTATTTTTAGTTTTGTCCTTACCGTCATCTCCTACCCCTGTTACCACCTGTAACACTAAGTCTGAATCATACCTATCAGCAACTACAGCCATCTCTATCCCTCCTTTATTTTTGTTTTCACCTATATATATGACTTTAAAAAGATAACTGCAAAAGTATTTTTAGTTTTCTAATCATTTAAAAAAGAGAGGCTACTCTCTTTTATGAAAGTCGCCTCTCCTCTTCACGGTGTTCCATAACAGAAAGCAATATATTAGAAAACTTTAAAAAGGCTTTAGTCAATTCCTCCAACCTTTTATCCAATTTTACTAATAGATATATACTAACTGCTACTGGGAATCCTAAGTTACTAATAAGCTTAACTAATTCGTCATACATATTCCCACCACCTTTTTTGAGTGAAGAATTTAAAATGAATATTTAAAAGTTATGGCTAGAATTCTGCTTTGCAAATACTCTTCACTCTTAACTACTATATATGTTCCTTAAGCATCTTTTGCAGTTTTTTAATTGCTTTATCTTTTATGTACCTTACATTGTTATAGCTTTTTTCTCCTCCTACTGCTATTTCATCTAAGGTATTATTGTTTATATAAAAACTACTTACCACCCTTTTTTCTTCCTCAGAAAGTTTATCTATAGCTTCATATAGTTCTTTTGTTTTTTCAAAGGCTAAGATTTCATCTTCTATGGTAAAATGGTAATCCTCATTTAAGTGAACAAACTCATCTGGTATTTCTCTATGATGTTTAATTTCCTTTTTTAATAGAGCCTTATAGTTTAATTGAATAGCTCTTATGCAATATGGAATGAAGTAGTCTAGTTCTCCTTTATACATGTTTACAGCCTTTATTACGGAGAGATATCCATGCTGAACTAAGTCCTCATAGTCGTAACACTTTATTATGTATCTTGAAGATTCTTTTAGTATGAGAGGTATGAAATACTCTATTATTTTTCCTAAGGCTTCCTTGTCATCCTGCTTGACTTTTATAAGAAATTCATTTAAAGTAACATGGTTTCTCATATTTAATTTAATACCTCCCCTAAAAATTTTTCTGTCTTTCCTTTACCTCTAATTTTTCTTATATCCCCTCCAGTGTTCCTAATAAAGCTGCACATTTCCACAAGCCTGCTATAGGTTCTGTCATTATACCGTTCCTTTAATTCATTGATGCTTATATTTGTGGTTATAATCACTGGCAATTTTGAGCTATTTCTCTTTTCTATAACTTGATATATCATAGCCCTTGTCCACTTATTGTCCTCCTCTGCACCTAAATCATCAATTATAAGCAAATCTGCATTTTCTAGACTGTTTAAAACCGTAAATACTCCTTCATCCCCCCAGGTTCTCTTGCTTTGACTTATCCTCTCCGTCAATCCTATAGTTCCTACTGCTATAACAGGAATGGATCTGTCCATAAGTGCATTAGCTATACAGGAAGAAAAGTAGGTCTTTCCGTTTCCAGGTTCTCCGTAAATCAACATGCCTTGATTTTTATTTTTCATATGGTTAAATTTTTTTATGTATTCAAGGGCTATTTTATACAAGCTTTTATTGCCTACTCTATGATCCCAATTTTTAAGAGTGCATGTCCTAAAATTCTCATCCATCATGCTATTAGCTATAACCCTTTTAAGCCTTATTTGCTTTTCTCTATTTTCTTCTTCAAACCTTTCTCTCCTATAGGTTTCCCTTCTGCATTTACAGGCTCTTGGGTATAGTCTAGAGCCAAAATATAAATCTACCACTATGCCTATGGGTTCTTTGCAAACTTCGCAAGTTTCAATTTTATCCCTATATGCTAAATCCAAGTCCCTCATCCTCCACTTCTTCAAAATCCCTCTCTTCACTCTTTTGATTTAAGTATCCCTCAAATTTAGTTCCAAATAAGGTTTCTGGCCTTAAGTATTTTTCCATATCCGTACCCAACCACTCCTCCACCTTATTGTCTATTACTTTATAAAAATCCTCCTCAGTGAAACCTTCGCCCACTCTCCCCCTTATGAGCTGCTGTGTTTTTTTACTACTCACCCTGTATTTCTTACTAGCCTTTTCGTTAAGGTAATCCACAACAAGACTATATATATTATTATTATCTTTAGTAGATGGGTCTTTTAGTAGATTAATCTTTTGTTCGGGTTTTATTTCCCTAAGAGTTATGGGTTTCTCTCCATAAGATTCATTATTTAATTCCGAAGGAGTAGTTTTAAAATCCGATATCAGTTTTATGAAATTAGATCCAATACCGTAATAAGAATATGTTCCATTTTCTCTTATAGTTTCATGTCTAATAATATCTGTTTTTGTCATTCTCTTGAGTCTTCTATATATGCTATCTTTCTTCAAACTCAATATAGGCAAATCTTCTATTATGCTATCATATCTAACCCAATGATAAGTCCTACCATTTATTTCTTCTCTCTCCATACGTCCGCTATCTCTAAAGTCAACAAAATACCTTAATATAAGCGCATCTATAGTATCCAATCCAAACCTTATGAGCTCACTTTGCTTAAAGCCAAATATTGTATACCTCACAAGACCCCTCCCTTTTAATAATCAAATTTCATTTCACTTTCAGTAAATATTTCCATCCTTTTAACCTCATAAACTTGACTAATTAAAACCTGGCTATTCATCCGGGGATAACTTTTTCCATTCTCCCAGCTCCAATACATCTTTTGATTAGTACAACACCGCTTTGCTGCCTCCGATTGAGTCCACCCTTTAGCAATTCTTAAAATTTTAAGCTTTGTATTCCAAGGCAAGTCATTAATTAATTTTTTCATTAAATGGCCAACCTCCTTTAAATTACAAGAACACCCGTTTGTATTAAGTATTAATATTACTATAACATCAGTCATTTCCATATTCAACCATATTATGGCGTAAATTTTCTTGATTGTATTAATTATTCTGTATTTTCTGTCTTTAGTGTAAATTATCAAGCTTTTATCGACACATTAACGTATGGTACGTTATTTTACGTACTTGACGTAACTTGAGAGGAAAATATGATAATAAAGGTAAAGAACCGACAGGGTATTGAAACCTGTCGGTTTTAGTTTATCTTTAATTATATCAAACCAAATTATTCGCTTCTAATATCCTCTGGAATTTTCCGCCTTGATAAATTTAGCATCTATGTTACACTATATAAAGAGGTGCTTAAGATGAAGAAATTAATAAAAGTAGTTGGTGCTATTATTGAAAACGAACATGAAGAAGTTCTTTGTGCCCTTCGTTCTACAAAAATGACATTGCCAAATCTTTGGGAATTCCCTGGTGGAAAAATAGAGAATGGTGAATCAATTAGTGATGCTATAATAAGAGAAATTAAAGAAGAACTTAAATGCGATATTGAGTTTATTGATGAATTTAATGATAATACTCATGAGTACGAGAACTTTATAGTTAATTTGATTACCCTTAAATGTAGAATCATAGATGGTAATCCTGTAGCTAATGAACATGACAAGCTTATATGGATGCCTAAAAAAAATCTTCTATCTTTGAAATGGGCTCCAGCAGATATACCTGCTGTTAAGCTATTAATAAAGGAATAATAAAAGGTATAGTTCTTCTAAAAACTATACCTTTTTATTAAACTCTAGATATAAACTATTTGGCACTTCCTTCTCCAATTTTAAATGAACTGTTATAGGCCTTTCTCCATAATATTTAATACTATTTCCTTTACCTATATAGATATACGGTTCAACATTTCCATCTATTTGCTTATACTTTCTTATAAAAATATGTAAGTTAATATTTCTTTCTATATTAAATATTATATTTTCTCCTCTTTCCGAGGCTTGTGATGTATCATTAGGAGTTTGCCATTGAAAAATATTCCTACTTATAAACTTATCTTTATAATTTATACTCTCTTTTATATTCCTTTCTTTATGTAAATCAACAAATAAAAAATACTCTTTTTTATTGGTTATAAGGCCACTGCTTCTAAAAGAACTATGCTTTCTAGGGGAATTAGATAATAATGCAGTATCTACCATTTGATACTGTTCATAGAGCTTTAAAAAAGGCATTCCATAATATTTATTTTCAAACTCTCTTTCATATCTAATTAGCCCATAGTTTATAATATCTTCTAAATATATATCAAAATTTTTATCTTTAACTATATTTAAAAATATATTTGTAACTTTCAAAGAACCATCAGTATATTCAAAGCATTTTATATTATTTTTAACTTGTCTTGAATCATAATAATCCTGATTTAAATATTTAAAAGAATATTCAACACTTTCACCGTCCACATGTTCTATATATTTTAATATTTCATTTTTAGCTTGTGCTAAAGTTATTTCATTATGTTTTAATAAATATTTAATAATGGCAAATTCATAAACTCTTTTCAAAGGTAGCTTACTTGATAGTTCTTTGCTAATTTTGAAAAAGTCCTCATTTGATAGTAAACTTTTAAGTTCTTCATCAGCTTCCACTTTAGCTACAAAGCTTAAATATGTTTTTTCTTTGCCTATAAACTTAATTGGATCTGGAGCACCATCATATTTTACATAGTCCATCAGCAAATATGGCACTTTTCCATTCCTCATCCTTTTAAATTCATTATATTCCTCTTTTAAATATATCATAGAGTTAAAATTCTCTTTATCTAATTGTTGAAGTATTCTTTCTTGTGAAATTCTATCCATTTGAATATTTGTACATCCAGGTAAGTTAGCGAATTCAGTTGCCACCGCTACCTTTAAGCTATCCTTATCATAATACCTAGCACCATTTAAAGCTATGGCAATTAAAAAGGCTTTATTATAATTTCCTATGAAATCTAATACTGTTAGAAAGCTTTTATCTTCACATTTTCTTAATCCTCTACCTAATTGTTGTATAAATACTATAGGTGAATTAGTAGGTCTGAGCATTAGCACTAAATTAATAGATGGTATATCTACACCTTCATTAAAAATATCTACAGTAAAAATCACTTGGAGATCATCTTCATTGCATTCTAATTTTTTTATATATTCCTCTCTTTTATTAGGAGAATCATTTCCTGTTAAGCATATACTTTTAATTCCTCTTTTATTAAATTCTGTTTCCATATATTCTGCATGATCTATACTTGCACAAAAGCCAACACATTTGAGCTTGTCCCCATCATATCCATAGAAATTCATTTTTTCGATTATAAAATTAACTCTTTCATTAACGTTTAATCTTTTTGCAACTTCATCTATATCATTTAAATTAACATTACTTAAATCTATTCCATCTATATCGGTTATACCAAAATAATGAAATGGAGTAACTAAATCTAGCTCTAATGCTTCTCTTAGTCTAATTTCTAAAGCAACATTATTATCGAATATATCAAATACATTTCCTGTATCGCTTCTTTCTGGAGTTGCCGTCATTCCTAATAAAAATTTAGGTTGAAAATAATCCATGACTTTTTTATAAGTTGGGCTTGTTGCATGATGAGCTTCGTCAATTATAATATATTCAAATTCATCTCTTCTAAATTCATGTAAACTATTATTCATGGATTGTATGGTTGAAAATAAATAATCTACATTAATTTCTTTTTTATTCCCTGTTAAAAGTCCTGTGGTTTTTAATTTATTTTTAACTAGTTTTTTAAAAGTTTTTTCTGCACTTTTTAAGATTTCTTCTCTATGTACTATAAACAACATTTTCTTAGCTTTAAAGTTTATAACATCAAAGGCTGACATATATGTCTTTCCTGTTCCCGTGGCAGCTATAACTAAAGCTTTGTTTTCTCCATGAGTTCTTAGTCTATTTAAATTCTCTACTGCTCTAATTTGCATTTTATTCGGTTTTATAATTTCATAATTTTTAAGCTCAATTCTTTTAGATGAATCTATCTTTTTTATTTCTTTTATAAATCTTTTGTAGGTATCAATAAAATTTTCATCTACAATTTCTGTATAATCCCATAGTTTACTATACTCTTTTAATACATCTTCAATAAAACTATTTTCCTTTTTTGAAATTACCTTTACATTCCATTCTACATTGCTTTTTAATGCCCTCTGAGTTATATTTGAAGACCCTATAATAATTTTATATTCATCTCTATTTTCAAAAATATATGCCTTTGTGTGAAAGCCATTATCTTTATCTGTAACAAATACTTTTAAATCTATATTGCTAAAAGTTTTAATTTTTTCTAAGGCCTTAGGTTCAGTAAAATTTAAATAAGTTGATGTTATTATTTTTCCTTTTACACCTTTTAACTCTAACTCCTTGAACTTATCTAGTAAAAGTTGTAATCCACTAAAATTAATAAATGCTACACTAAAATAAAATTTTTCACATTCATTTAAACATTTTTTTAGCTCATTTAATAAATTACCACTTTCTGAGTTAACTATTAATTTATTATTTACTAGATATGCATCATTCTCTATGTTTTTAGGATCTATAATCGTTTCTTCATAATCAATTATTTTATTGGGCAATATGCTTTTAACTATATTATTCATATTGTAGTTACCTCATATATTTCATAATTATATATATTTTACCATGGTTATGTAAGTATATCTTAGTTCCTAATATAACTCATATATTGAAATTAAAATCAAAATAAACTATTTACACTTTTAACATCTCTCGGCATTCTTACTACTTACGAGTAAATACTATCCTTCTTTAGATCTAGTATAATCAAATCCTCTTTTATGCCATTATACTTAATTCAATAATAAATCTTATCATCTATCTTTTCTTTTTCAATTAATCCGCTATCTTTAATATCAATACATCTATGACATCCATCTACACCTTATTAATTTTTTACTTAAATCCAAGTATTATAAATCATTAAGGTTTTATCGACACACTAACGTAAAGTAAGTTAGTTTACGAATTTAAAGCAATCTAATCTGTTATATATAAAAATTTCTATTCCAAAATTCTACAATGATTAAATTATACTCCTGAAGGCTTTGAAACTTAAAATTTTTAGACAAAATAAAACACCAGCCACTAATGCTCTGATGCTAAAATGATTTAGTAAATATTCTCCTCAAAGAAAACTTTTTATTATTATTTTCCTTTTTCATTTTTAATTGTACCTTCCATAAAAAATCTCCTTTTGCAAAAACAACTCCATCTTCTATTATAGCTTTATATTCATTTTCATTTGTATCATATAGTTTTAATTGAAATATAAATCTTCCATCAGCGTAACCATACTCATTTATTCCTAATCTTAAACAATCAGTTGATGAAAATCCAACATATACTTCTCCGTATTTTTCTTCCATTGGCATAAAACTTAACTTAAAATCAGCTCCTGTAATTTTATCCTCAAATCCATAAACAGGATGTTGAGATAATTGTTGTCCACTATAATTGTAGACTATTAATTCTCCAGCTATAATTACAACTGGGAATTTTGTATAATTTCTCATTGTAATACTTATTCTTGCACATCCTTCATTAGGGTAAGCTGCGGATAAGATGCTTTGGATAATCTTTAATTCAAAACTCTCTTTTAGCAAATAAAATTCATTAAAATCTCTTCTTACTGCATTTGTATTATTAGCACCTTTTCTTATATAACATTGTCCAATATGTAAACCTTGATTTTGCTTTTTTAGCATATATGGCCTGTCATTACTTTGTCCATATATTTTCAGAATTCCAATAAGCCTATTTTCATATCTAAACGGTATGTAATCAAGTTTTATCTCAGGTTCAATGTTATCTATAATTATTTGTTGATATATAGAGACATCTACAAATTCTTCCTTTGATATTTCAATTATACTTTTATCTCCACTTGGTTTGCATTTAACTCCAATAATTATATATTTATCTCCTTCATAATGTGAATTTGCCATTGACATTATATCTTTTATCAAATCTGAGTAATTATCCTTATTATATTGCTTCGCTTTAAAATCTAAATAATCTGATTCATATCCATTTTTTATTAACTGGATTATCTTTTCATTTTCTTCCATATCATCACCTAATTATCATATAGTTATTAAATTATACCATATAAATGATACTTCATAAATTTAAATAATACACATTATCTAAAATACTAGATTTTAATCAATTTTCATTACTACGTCAAAACCATACTTTGTATCTATAATATAGCTATTTTCATTACTTTTACAAAGATAAAAAGCCATTAATAAATCTCCTATACTTCCTAATAGATTCAGTAGAAATATAATATCACCTATGCTTCCTGCAATAAATATTGAAGCTATTGAAATTATAGTAACTGGTGCTAAAAGCACTATAAGAAATTTTGTTCTATGTAAAGCTATTCCCGAAGTTTCCTGGACATAAGCATATATAATCTTAAATCCATACTTTACCTTTGTCCCAAATATCTTATATGTAGCTCCATGTAGTAATTCATGAAAAAAAATTATAGCTATAAAAATAATAAATATAAAGAATATAAAATTCAATAATGGATTACCTGTAAATTTTATTATTTTATTCTCCAATAATAAATTTAAAATTAAATTATTAATATAATTCTGTCCCATTAAACAAAATGTAAAACCTATTAAAAAGCAATTTATATGCAATTTCCATGAAATTTTAAAAGACATATCAACACCTCCAATATGAAGTATTGACATGTCTTATTAGTAGTAAACAATAAATACTATTTAATTTTTTGGTATACAAATACCTCTCTCTCTGTAAGTGTGTCAAATTTTGTTTCAACTACCTTTACATATCCAGCAGACTCTAATTCATTCAATCTTGGATGAGCTATATTTCTTTCTAAAACTTTTTGTATATCCATTTTCATACATATATTCCGCAACTTCCCTAGCCGTTGCTTTTCCCAAGGAATCTAGTGCTTCAAGGCATTGTGAATGTCTGTTACTAAGATACATATTATATCCCCCTCTATCATAAATTACTTTTCTACAATTGATCACATTTACAAATATTTATATATGAAAAAATCATCATATTCCGTATTATATATTAATTAAAAACTAATTTAAAAATATTGAATTTTCTTGTAGGGCTAATTAATGAGCATAAAAATACTTAAATTACAATTATTAAAAATAATATAATATTATGGTTAATTTGTAAATTATTTTATATATTCTATTTTTTATTTCATCTCTTCATTTTTGAAATTTTTTAAGTTATCTAATATAATATATCTATTATCTTGTGAGATTCGATTTAGTTGCAAGTTAAGATATTGCATAAATTTAGGATCGTTATCACATGAAATAGAATTTCTTTTATTATTAATACAAACTCTAGTACTAATACCTGAGCCTGCAAAAATATCTAAAACTGTATCACCCTCGTTACTCATAGACTTTACTATTCGCTCTATAATCTTTTCAGGTTTTTGCGTTGAGTGCCCAACTCTTTCCTTAGAATTACTATTTAGTCTTGATATTTCCCAAACGTTTGTAGGATTTTTACCTTTATGTAGGTTATCAATATTCAATCTTTTATCTCTTTTATAGAGTTCTAATGTCTCTTGATCATATTTAACTCTTACATCATCTAAATTAAAAATATATTTACTAGTTTTAACAAACCATATAATTTCTTCATGTCTATTCGCAAAAAATCTTTTAGCTGTTATACCATTTTTATAGTACCATATAATTACATTTACTAACTTTAAATTAGTATTCTTTCTAATATAATACACTAAATCTAGCAAATCTCCTCTTTCAGCACTTTCAAATTGAAACCCTCCAAATAATACAAAATTACCTGTTTTCTTTAGAACCCTGTATACTTCATGAATCCATTCTTTTGCCCATTCTAGATAATTATCATACTTATCCCATTCATCAATATCGATATTATACGGTGGATCAGCAATAACCAATTGTATTGATTCATCTGGCAGCTCTTTTAATAATTTCAATGCATCTTTTATTAAAGGGATATGAAATGTAACTTCATTATCCAATAATTCTTCCATTTTTCACCTATCCTAGTTGGTTTAATTTGTACATTTTTTAAATAAAATGTGCTATTATCATATTGTATCATATTTATTGCTATAATTGAATATAAGAAGGAGTGAGATTTTATGGAGTTGCAGAACTTCTTAGCAAAGAACGAACATAAAATGAATGAAATTGAAAAAATATTTGTTGAAGATATCTTCTATAATTATGCTGGACAAAATGGTCTTGATTATCTAGATGTTCAAACACCAATAGAAGATTTCCAGTATAAAAAACGTAAGCTTGACTTTACAATTAAGACTAATCGTTATAAATATGTTATTGAAATTGATGGGTATACCTATCATGCAGAAGGCGCACTCAGGGTTACTCCTGAATATTTTGATGACTTACTTATTAAGCAAAATGATCTTATATTAAACGGATGGGTCCTTATAAGGTTTTCATATAACCAGATTAGAACAAACCCAAGTTTTTGTATAGATACACTACGAAGAACTTTCAGAAGTGACCCTCAAATTAATCCTTATTTCTTAAACAAAGATAACTTTGAACCTACATTTCCTCAGCAAACAGCACTTGATAATATTGAATATTATAGAACTGCAAATACTAATAAAGGAGTTATAATAATGCCTACTGGTATGGGCAAAACTATTCTAGCTGCCTTAGATGCACGAAGATTAAATTCTAAGACTCTTTTTATCGTTCACAGAAATGATATATTACAGGAAGCATATAATAAGTTTAATGAGATTTGGCCTGAAGCTACAAAGGGCTTTTTTAATGCTGAAGAAAAAAATACAACTGCACAAGTTATCTTTGCTTCAAAAGATACCTTATATAGAGATGGAAATATACAATTATTTTCTCCAGATCACTTTCAATTAATTTTAATTGATGAAGTTCATCATTCTGCATGTATTACTTATAAAAAAATAATCGACTATTTTTCTCCTACATATATGGTAGGTTTAACAGCGACTCCCGAAAGGCAAGATAGATCAGATATCCTTGAATTATTTGATTATAATATTTACTATGAATTGCTCCAAAAAGAAGCAATAGAGTCTGGTTATTTATCTGGATTTATCTACTATGGTTTAAAAGATGACATAGATTATTCAAAGATAAAACATAATGGTATAAGATATGATGTCGCAGACTTAGGTCGTAAACTAGATATCCCTGAAAGGAATCAAGCAATTTATGATAAATACATAGAGTATGCAGAAAATAAAAAAGCTATTGGTTTCTGTGTTAATATTGAACATGCAATTTCTATGGCTAAATTTTTTAAAGATAAAGGAATATCTGCTGAAGCAATTCATAGTGATACTAAAAAACTTTCACCAGAATTAAGACAAGCATATATACAGGATTTTAGAGATAACAACATTCAAATACTTTTTACTGTTGATATTTTTAATGAAGGTGTTGACTTCCCTGATGTAGAAGCACTTTTATTCTTAAGACCCACTGAATCTAAAACTATATTCATTCAACAGCTAGGTCGTGGATTAAGATTAAACCCTTACAAAACTCATGTTATAGTGCTAGATTTTATTGGAAACTTTAAAAATGTTGAAAGAATAAAAGACTTTATTAAAGGTGCAAAAGTAGGTCCAGACTCATCTGGAGATAATTCTTCATCTGCAAGGTCATTTGGCACGAAAGATTTTATTGAATGGCCGCTGGGCTGTGAAGTTAACTTCGATGAATCTATTGAAGAATTATTTAGAAAAATCGAAGATCAGAATCGTGAGATTACAAAACAAGACCTTGTTGACAATTATTATGAGGTGAAAGAAAAAATTAAGAGAAAACCAACCCAGGATGATATCAATGTAGAGGAAATAAGCAAATATAAAGTTTCTGTATATAGAAATCTATTTGGATCTTGGAGTAAGTTTATTGCTGAAATAGGGGAAGCAACCCTTGCTAGTTATCATTATCCTCAAGGCACCCATCTCGGTCATATTTTTTATGTAATTAAAACTCTTGGTGATGGTATTTCTACAGATTTAGTAAGCCAAGACATCTATGCCCCAACAGGTACTCCTGTAACAAAACTTGGTAGACAAACAAGATACAAAATTTGGGCCTGCATGGAGCTAGGTCTCATTTTCGATGATAGAAATCCATCATCTGAAGTAGATGACACAACCTTTACACATCTAACATATAAAGGTAAGTTACTATATAATACTTTAAACAAATTCGTTACTTATCCTGATTTTTATGCATTTAAAAGTACTAAAAATATAACTTGGGACATGGCTCACGGTGCACAATACTTCAATGATTTTGTTAAATTGCTCCCATTAGATATAAAGCAGCAGTTACAAAAAATATTCTTTAACATGGATGCAGTTAAACATATGCTTAAGTATCTATTCCATGAGAATAAAAACAAAAAGAATTTTGTAAAAAGTGATATTTATTCTAATTATTTTAATTGTCCTTTTATTAAACAATATTTTGATATGAATGGAATTGAACAAGATTCTGAAGAGGGAGCTAAAAGAAGGCTACCATTTATTATAAATATACTTGAAGCATTTGAAGTTGTTAAATATCCCAACCGTTCAAATATAGAAATCATTACTCTACCTTACTACGACTTCCTATTTAGTGACAATAAAGAAAATGCTTTAACTAACTTGCAGGCTGTGATTAATTACTATCAAAGTCCATCAAAACAATTGCCTGATATAAAGATACTTACGGAGCTAAGAACTCTTTTTGGAGTGGACTTTTTAACTGATAGATACTTTATTTAAAATTAATAAAGCGATGTCTCAAGACAAACTTTTATTTAAAGATTTGCTAATATAAAATAAACACTATCAAATGTATTGGATTTCAATACATTTGATAGTGTTTTTATTACGTTATCTTAAGCTTCTTTGTTGCACAAATTACAGACTATTTTTTAATATATATATATCATATTTATAATCACATATTTCATCTAACCATTCTTTTATTTCACGTTCACTAGGGATAACTGATATAGAGTGTTCATGTGATAGAAAAATAATTTTTGATTGTATCTCTCTATATGTTTTACCTTCTCTTAATATACTCTTATCAAAAAATTTAAATACACATTCAGTTGATGTATTTTCATTTGTAATTGCACATTCATTTTCAGGTTTTCTGTAAGTTATAAATGCATTAATCGGATTTGTATCATTAATATGGTTTGTATGGAATGTAGTTCCTCTTTCATTTTCTATAATATTCACAAATTGAAATCCTAATTTCTCGGTCATTACGTTTTTAAGTTCATTCCAAATGTTATTATATGTACTGTGAAATACTATAGTAAAATGAGCTCCTGGCCTTAAAACTCTATAAATTTCACCAAATGCATTTTCAATATATTTCCCCCACAATTTTATATATTCGTCTTTTTTCTCAAAATCCATTGGAATAACAATCTCATTTTCTAGGTCTTCTTTCTCATTTAACCAAGCACTATAAAACAAGTTTAATTCTGCATAAGGTACCATTCCTCCGTATGGTGGATCAATAAATGCATAGTCAATTGAATTTGAACGCACCTCTATTTTTTGAGCATTTCCTCTTATTATTCTAATATTGTTCCTTACTAATTCTTCATTTACCATATCCTGAAGATAATTTTTACCTTTGGTAATATCTCTGTATTTTCTTTTAAAAACTGTTAATACATTTTGTTCTTTTCCAACAGGTGGTATATGGTAAACATTTTTTATTCCTGATGATGTAAATAGTCTACTACTTGTTCTAAAAAGAGTTTCCAAAAATATAAACTTCATAAATGATTTTATATCTGTATCATTTATTCGATTTTCTATATAATGATTAATTATTTTCAAAGCTAATAAATTCTTATCTGGAAATAAATCACTAACAGAAGAGTCTATTGGAAAGCCTGGCCAGCCACCTACTCTAGGATAGCAACGATTATAAACAATTTTCTCTTGAGGTGACCAGTAATGACCATATTTTTTATTATACTCACTTATCTTATCTTCCCATAATTCAATATCTTGTTGAGTAATCGCTCTTACTTCCTTTTTAATTGATGCATTTTTATCTGTTACTTTTATTGTTACTTCTACTGGCCTTCTTTTATCTATTTGTCTGTCCTTTATATCTTTCTTACTTATGTTGATTATAAAATCACAATTAGGACACTTGTACTCTGACCTAGTTCCTGTCTCATTTTTATACAGTACTATTTCATCGTTACAGGATGGACATGAGTACACATTGCTTGCTATTATTACGTCTGAATACCCTGAATACCCATCACTAGTTTTAGTATAATAGATATCATTAATTTCATCTTCTAACTCTGAAACGAGCTTTTCATACTCTTTTTCTAGCTTTTTCATATCTATATAATTAATAAGATTGAACGCCATATTTATTGCATTTGGACTTCCATCAATTAAAATACATTTTCGATTTTCAAGAAGCGATGCAATACCTGCTGAGCCACTTCCAGCACATGAGTCAATTACTATTCCACCTTCTTCAGTATAAGCTTCAATAAAAGGTTGAATATTTTTATAAAATATTTTACTCGGATATCCTACTGATTTAAATATGGGGTCACTTAACCTGCCTTTATCGCTTAAATCAATTTTTTCTACGCTGAAACAATTTCTTATTTTACTTTCTTTATTATAAAATGTATCTAAATCTTTATAATCTACTTTTATCATTTTATACCTCCTATTGTGCAATCACTAATTATATAATAGCTAATTTTACATTTTATCATAAATAAGTATTTTAGTATACCTTGCTTGCAAACTTTAAACTAATTTTATAATAATCCAATTTGCTAAATGGTAGATATCTAATTATATTATATATTTTTAACATAATAAAATTCTACAATTATAATGTTAAATTAATTGCTCCTAGATTTAGATAATATATCTCTTTATCTTATATAATATATAAATTTTGTCATATGATAAAAAGCCTACAAATAAATTTATATAAAATTTGTTATTTTGTAACTTTAAATATATTAATAGATTGTAACTAAACAGGTTGCAACCCTATTTTATACTTGTTTTGAAATCTTATACATTAAATACTAGAATCCTTTAATTTTTCTGTATGATACTGGTATGGACAAGTTTTAGATTGCACCATCATTGAATATTTCTTCAAAATTAAACAACTTTAATCTTTTTAATACATACCATTGATTAATTTCTCCATCATAAAAATTATCAACGCTTAACATAAAAAGCACACCTATCTATGGTATAATTCTCCATGTCACCATCAGGTACGGTTTTTAAATGTTATTTTTATACAACTGTAATCTATCTAAATGCATCATAAAGCCATGGTATCAATATTTCAAATAACTTCTGCAATTAAAATTCTCTAATTTTATAATTTATATATTTTAGATTAATATTACAATTAAAAGCTAATGGTAAATAGTGAAATTTATGCGAAATTGCTGCTTTTATAAAATATATATACTCTTTATTCTCTGGCTTTAAAATTATTTGTTCTTTACTTGTATCATCCATCTTATGATATATATTAATTTCTGATTTTTTCTCATAACCCGAATTAAATGATATCCTAATAAAAGGTATTGTAATATTGTTTTTTTCTTCACAATATTTATTTTGTACAACATAATCAGAAAAAAACTTGTGCCAAATTACATTTTGTGTTGCATTTATAAATAATTCTGCTATTTCAATAGCCTCTCTAGCCTCATTTTCTTTTGGCAACATATATTCATGTTCTAGTTTATTTCTAAATTTTCTTATCTTTGATATTAAAAATGTTGGTGCTATTTCTAATGCTTGTATAAACCTTAACTTAAATGAGCAATCCTTATTACATCTTAAATCAGATTCAAATTCATCAATTAGTACTCTTAGTTCAGGATAGTTTGATTCATTAAAATTTAAATAATCAAATCCCAAATATGAGATGATCCAATCGACCTGACAATCTATAGCACGTTTTGAATTACTTAACACACCGACTAATCCTTTATTGTCTAATTCCTTATAATCTTCCTTAGCGAATCTTAGAAAGTCTTCAGGTGTTAAATTAAAACTTATATTGTCATTGTAACATGTACAATCTTTGCAAACGTAAAAATTATTCCAATTAATTTTTAAATTCATTTTATCTAACACAATAAATTCACTCCATGTTTTATTTTTAAAAAATAAAGTCAATAATTAACAGAAAAACTGCATCTATTTGTGGCATGACTCACTATATCATAAACTAAAAATATCTCTTACTCTACTCCTACCAACACAACACCTTCCTTAAATCCACCTCTTTCCTCTCTCTTCTTATCCCTAACTTCCATCAATTCACATTCACCTTTTCCCACAAAGGAAGATAGTATTGATATTACTTCGTATATGTCCGCTAGTTCTTCTATATTCTCTTCTTCTAAGAATTCTTCTACTTCTTCTTTTAGCTTTTCTTTTAATCTTAGGTAGTGTTCTTCTTTTGAAACCATTTCAGTTTTGCATGTTTTGCCGCTTCTTTTTATTATTTCTGGTATTTTATCTCTTACTAATTTGTTGTATTCCTTCATTGATTTTCCCCACTCTTTCTTCCCATTTTTTTTAGTAAATACTTTGAACTTTTCATATTCATATAAATTTATATAGTATCAAATAATTAAATTATTTAATGACTTGACTATTAAATTTTATCAATCACCTGAAATCCTTGATTTTCAGCTATCTGATAAAGCGGGGAAATACATTGCTTTAATTTCTTATTAAAAGCTTCTTTAGTCTTGTACTTTAAATACTCATGAAAGCTTTCTATTTTTAAAACATCAATATAACTTTCCAACGCTTTTTCCTTACCTTTTTCTGAAATATAGGTAACTGCCTCATACTGCATATCACAAAAACTATCAATGTATTTGTGATAATTAAGTAGCTTATCACTCTTAGAGCTGTTTATATTCTTGAAGGTAGGTACAAGGTTCCACATCTCATCGTGAAGTACAAAACTCCAAGGAATAAAGTGATCAATGCTAAGCACTCCATAATTAGCATAGTTTCTCTCAATAAAAGCTTCTCCTGTATAGATATCTTTAATATTCTTTGCAACAATAATCTCCTTCCAAAGCTTTGTGGCCGTGGTTAGGTTTCTACTTTTAGGCGCTTCAAGCTTAAAAGCTATAGCAGGTACATTGGGATTTCTCTTTTGTAGAAAGCACACCAGCTTATAATAAATCCAAGATTTTATCACTCTATAATTCTCATTAAGGTAATCAGCCCACCCTTTATTCAAAACAATCCTATCCTTCTCGCCTTTAACAATTTTATAAAGGCAATTATCACTATTTAAAGATAGATCCGTAATTAACTTATTCTTAGAACTATCCTTTTTCCCTCTAAGTTCCTCTGAAAAGAATGGGGATAGTAATCTATAAGGAACCTGCAAAGTTAAATCTCTCATCATCTTTTTTAATTCATTGTCTTCAGTTTCACATAAAAATTTTAAAAGCTCTCCTTCGTTGCAGTTTGGAGCAAATTTATATTTTACAGAAACATAATTTATAGGAGTTTTTAAGTTATCAAACATACCAAAGCTTAATTTATACTGCATGCTAGGATACCAAGCCCCAACTATCATTCTAGCTATGAGTCTATGAAATTCTATTTCAGTGTTTCCTAAACTTGCTTCTTCTAATATTCCTAAAAGCCAGTACATTTTATAACTTGCTACAACTCTCTCTTCATCAAGTAGTCTAGAGAAAGTTTTTGAATCAACTTTGTTGCTATCAGGTAGTATTCTAGTTTGTATTTCTTTAGAATATAAATCACTATTTAAAGTTTCAATTATACTATTCATATTTTATTGTACACACCTACCCATCTCTTTTATCCAAATTCTTAATTTAGTCAATTTCTTATTATTCCTACTAATAAAATTACCTTTATATTAAAAATTTCTATTTACTTCTACAGCTATGACTACTGCAGTTACTAACAAAATTTATTATCATATTCCAATCCTTAATATTTTACTTTAATTTTAACATATACCCCAATATTATGTAAAAAAACTTTTATTTCGATAAAATAATAAAAAGCCTAAGATTGATTTTTTCAACCTTAAGCTTTTTTATAATTCCATCAACTTTACTTTCTAATGATTATATTTATATAATATTTATCTTACTCTCTACTTTCCTGATATTTGAGAGCCACAATACTCACACTCTCCTACCCTTCCTTTGATTATTTTATTTGTTGCTCCACATCCGCCACATGCTACAGTTATATATTCTTGCTGTGGTTGATTATTAGGAGTCTTCATATTATTTGCTTGCTGCTGTACTGGTTGTGTTTCTCCTGCAAATACAAGGCAATTCCTATTAATATCAATATATGCATTTGTAAAATAACCTCTATTTATCATTTCAACAATATTTTTCTTAACAACGTCAACCGTAGCGCCCGTTGATCTTGCTAATAAATCAATAGATCTTGTTGGATCAGACGCAAGACGATCAGAATAATTTTTAAACAAGTTAATCAGCTTTTTGCGTTTCTTTGCTTTTTTTATTAATGAAACTCCATAAGTAGTAAGAGCTAAGCAAATCATTAAAGCTGCTACATCGCTTCCTCCTTTAATTTCTGTAAAACCAAATAAAGACGTTAATCCAAACATAATAGCAAGTGCCCAGCCAATAATTGACTGAAGTACGATTTTAAATTTATCTTTTGATATGGCAGCCTGTACAGAATTATTTGCCATTATTAAATTCCTCCCATTTTAATTTTTTTCACTTCAATATTTCTTTGCTTAATCAGCTGTAAAATGTGATTAATCAAATAAGTAATTTTTTGCTTGTCTACCTCTTCAGATTGCAACAATTGATTTAAATCATCAATCTTTTCTACGATAATATTATCTGTCTTTACATATGTGCTTTGGTCGCAATATACAATTTCATCATATATTTGTCCTAAAGAATCACTGTATTCTATGTTTTTTGGATCATCTTTTATCAATAAAATATTATTTTCTATAGTTTTAAATGCAGAAGCTTGTTCCATTGTATTCTTGTCATTTAAAATTACTCTTGAACCCATAACAAATGTTGTTATTAAAATAGCCAACATAGCCGCTGTAAGTATAATTTGAATAATAACATATGCTGTTAGCGCTGTTCTGAAAAATATAGGGAAAATAATTGCTGCCCCAATAGAAGCAATCAAGTATAAAAATATCGTAGTGTATACGCCAGCAGATATAATTAACTTATTTCTATTGGTTTTCATATTTAAAACTAACATAAAAAGTAAGGATAATATTTCAGCAATAACTATACCGCCAAAGGTTAACGTATCTATCCCTTCCTTTGTATGTGGAAGTAAAAAATAAATCATAATTGTTGTAACTAAAGTAATTAATCCTATAGAAATTGTAAGAATGCTTTTTTTAAATAAATTCATTTCGCCACTTCCTCTTATAATTTATTCCCGCACTCAGGACAAAATTTTGGATTTCCGATAATTGGATTATTACATGAAGAACAATTTTTAACCAATGATTTCCCACATTCTGGGCAAAACTTAGTGTTTGCACTAGGTAATTCGGCTTTGCAATGTGGGCATGGAGTAGGAAATTCGTAATTACATTTATAGCAAGTAACAGAATCCTCTTCTAAATCTGCACCACACTTTGGACATGGATTATATTTATTCCCGCATTCCGGACAAAATTTCACTGTATTTTTATATGATGATCCACAATTATTGCAAGTTATAGAATCCGTTGTTCCTTTCTTCTCCTCTTCCTCTTTTTCTATCTTTAATGTATCAAAACCACAATCAGCACAAAAACGTTTAGATTTTGGCATTAGTGCACTGCAGTTTGAACATGTTTTTGTATCTTCAGCTTTTGTATTAATATTACTCACAATACCTCCAAATTGATCCCCAAAAACGCCACCCATTGTAGCTCCCATACCAAGTCCCATACCAGCGCCCATCAAATTTGAAGATGAACCTTTGTTTTTTGCAGCACCTTCTAGTGTATCAAAAGAACGCTCTTGTTGATAATTATATCCGATAATGTTCATTGTGGCTTTCTTAGCCAAAGCGCTCTTTAGTTGTACAACTGCTGGATCGTCTTCAGGAACGCTAATATCATTTACATAAAAATTAATTAGCTTTATGCCATATTCATCAAGTATTGGTGCCATTTCACCTTGCAAATATGTGGAAATATCATCGATATAAGCATTTATCTCCATAATACTTATCTTCTTATGCACAAAATAAGATGATATAGCATCCTTTACCTTGGTCAGATATAAGCCTCTGAAATATTTTACAATGCTGGTTTTATCAAATATAGGTAATGTACCAACTAATTTAACAAGAAACTTCTTTGAATTGTCAATTTTTATACCGAACTGTCCAAAAGCTCTAATCGGTAAAAAAACGCCATATTTTGAATCTTGTAATTGTATAGGTGAGGCTGTCCCCCATTTCACATCCAAGGAGTGAGCCTTGTTAATATACCATACTTCAGCGGTAAATGGAGACCTACCGCCAAATGGCAAGTTGATTATTTTATTTAAAATTGGGATATTAGCCGTATCAAGTGTGTGTCTTCCACTTTGAAATATATCTAAGGCCTTTCCACCTTTGAATAAAATGGCCTCCTGTGATTCATTAACAATAAGTTGAGTCCACGTCCCCAATTCTTCACTTGGATATTTCCACGCAAAAACATCTGGATTACCATTATACTTTACTACTTCTACGATTGCCATTTTGACCCTCCTAAATATTTATATTATTATATCATTCATTTTATTTTATAATTTTCTATCTGCCATTTAGGTTTACCTATAGGATAAATTGAAATGATAATACAATTATATTACAATACTATATACTTATTAATACAAATTATAAAATGTTAAATTTTACATAAAACAAATACATATTTTCATATTCTAAACCTTAATATTTTAATTTAATTTTAACATATTCCCCAGGATTATGTAAAAAAACTTTTATTTCGATAAAATAGTAAAAAGCCTAAGATTGATTTTTTCAACCTTAAGCCTTTTTTTATAATTCCATGAACTTTACTTTCTGATAATTATATTCATATAATATAATTAATCATGTTAAAACTAATTTTTACTTTTACCACAAATCCATTTTCCATGGTTATTTGTCCTTCGTGTTCTTTGATTATTTCACTGCATAGATATAAACCTAGCCCTCTACTGTCTTTACTCATGCTGTCATTTGATTTTATAAAGGGTTCAAATATATTATTAAATATTTCATCTGGAATTGGGTTGCTATTATTTATTACTTCAATATGATATTTATCATCCGCTACATGTGAATTAACCTGTATTTCATCTCCTCCACAGGAATACTTTATTCCGTTGTCAATTACGTTGATCATTACTTGTCTGATTTTATCCTCTTGTGCAAAAACTCTTCCTTCGCTTATGTTTTGTAGTATTTTTAAGGAATATTTATTAGCCTTTATACTCATATCATTGCAAATTTGAGTAATAAGCTTTTTCATATCCACTTCTTTAAACTCTTCTTTTACAACGTACATATCCTTTGAAACCTCTATAAGTTGTAACACTAACTTATGAAGCCTATCACTTTCTGAATATATTCTTTCAATAGCCCTTTTATCAAATTCCTTATCATTAACCATTCCACTAAGCAACAGCTCAGCATATCCTGATATAGCTGTTAATGGTGTTTTTAATTCATGAGTTACACTGTTAAAAAATTCCCTTCTCCCTTTTTCCAGCTTATAAACCTTCTCTTTTTCCCCTTCAATGGTTTCTATTTGCTCCTTTATTTTATCCCTCATGTTTATAAATTCTCTTGCTAATATTGCAACCTCATCTTTTCCATGTTCATCAATTGAAATGCTGTACTCACCATTTCCTAACTTTTTTATAGCATCAGTTAATTTACTAATTGGATTGGTAATTTTGGTTGTCCTTAAGAATAAAAATATAAATATAGCTATAAATATTCCAACTTCTATAATATTTATAATGTTAATAGTTTTTTTATAGGTACTATATTCTGAGTCATACCCTCTTACTATACTTATAATTCCTATATAATTATCCTCAATATATATGGGATAGGTTAGCATGGCAGTTATTCCATCGTCTTTATATTTTAAATCCACCACCGCTTTACCCTGCATGGCCATTTCATTACTGCTCTTTATTATATCTCTAAATTCTTCCTGAACATTTCCCTCTATCAATTTATAATTTATATCCCTTATGTCACATTTACATTGATAATTTAAAGATATATATTTTATTATATAATTTCCTTCTTCCACTAATGATTCTTTCTTATCTTTAGAACCATTAGCTAAAAGCTTGTACTTTATATACTCATGAGTGCCATTCATTACTTGTTTTAAAGAATTATTTATACCCTTTTCCATACTTGCCTTTAAAACATTTGTTGTTGCCACATTCATAACTACCAATGAAACTATCAATATAAATGTCAATCCAATTATAAATTTATCTCTTATTTTCATAAAAGCTACCTCATTACATATCCTATGCCAAAAACAGTATCTATAATAGATGGTACATTTTCTTTATCCAGCTTGCTCCTTAGTCTTCTAACATGAACATCCACCGTTCTAAAATCTCCATCATAATCCATTCCCCAGACTTCATCTAAAATTTGTTCTCTTGAAAAAACTTTATTTCTGTTTATAATAAAAAATTCAAGTAATTCATATTCCTGAGGTTTAAGTTTAATTTCCTCGTTATCCTTAAATACCATCCTAGCTTCTAAATTGACTTTAACAAATTTATTTATCTCTATAAATGATTCCTCTGGCTTTTCTTTGTACTTATTAACTCTTCTAATTGCAACCTTTACCCTGGTTAGCACCTCTTTTATATTAAATGGTTTAGTAATATAATCATCAGCCCCTAATTCTAATCCTAAAACCTTATCCACAATATCATTTCGTGCAGTTAACATTATTATTGGAATAGTAAATTTACTGTTTATATGTCTGCACAATTCAAAACCGCTCTCATCTGGTAAATTTATGTCCAACAACACTAAATCTGGGTTAAAAGAATCCAGTACATCTTTTGCATCTTTTCCTAGGAATACACCCTTAACTACATAGCCATCTGCCCTCAAAGCACACACTAAAATATCATTTATAGATACTTCATCTTCAACTACTAAAACCTTGAATTCCATTAAAAAGTCTCCTTACCGTAACATTACTTTAATTCACATTCTAATAATAATTATTTAGTGTAACTCATCTACAACTTACTTATTATTATACATCTCTTAAGGAATGTATTGTTCCTCTATTTTAACTACTACATTGTTTTCTAGATATATATAACACAAAACCCCTTTAAATCTAATTCTATCACCCATATCCAAAGTTTTAAACTTTTCATAACTTATATTTTGTTGGTCTATAGTATTTAAATTAACGCTATATCCGCAAACGGATATATCTACATTTGGAGATATTTCATAGGTTTTTAAGCTCTTATCTTTATTTCTAATATAGTAACCATTATTTAAACGTCCCTCTACGTTTCCTTCATCAAAAAGAGCAGCGTCTGCCCCATCTTTTCTAGCTTCGTTTTCAGCAGTGCTATCATTACCATCTTTGTTCTTATAAAATTCTACCTCATCAAATTTTAAATATCTTTTGCCATTCTCCTCATATACTTTGCTTATACCACCTATTTTTTTTGCTTTTTCAACCTTTATTATTTCTAAATCCAACTCCGCAGTTCTGTCGTATTGCTCTATTTTACCCTCATACTTTACGCTTCCTAATTTACTTGTGTCTACATTATTATTATTCCAAACCACATTAACTTCTTTATCTTCATTGTTTATCTTTGCTTTTATTTTAGTTGGTAGTTTGTATTCACCGTTTTGATATGCAGATTCAGATAATTTAGCAACTTCAAATTTGGATTTTATATCATTTAATATCTCCTGCATGTTTTCAGTATCAACACCGTTACTTATAGCTAATTTTATAATATAATAAGCATCATCCATCCTTTGTTTTTCCATATATCTATTTTTTATTTCTATATATGCTCCCTTATTAGATTTGTCCATGGAAATTGCTTTTTCAAAACTGCTTTTAGCATCATCGTATTTTCCTTCATTTAAAAAATCGATTCCATCATCAATGAATTTTTTTGTTTCATTTTCCTGCATGGCTACTTCTTGTTTTACATCCTCTGATAATACACTCCTTTTCTCTTTGCTTCCACATGCGGAAACATTTAATGCAACTGTTAATGTTAATAATAAAAGCATTGCTTTTTTTCTCATGTCTTACCACTCCTTTATATATCTCGTGTACTTGCTTGTACACGTGGTTAATTTATTTGTTTTATACGTAGACTACATATAAACAATGTAGTCTACATTTTTTCATATAATTTACCCCTAAGAACTTCTAATTGTTCTTTGAGCTTTCTATTTTCTTGTTCCAATTCTTTTATTTTTTTATCTTTAGCCATTATGATAATATCCTTTGATTTAGAAGTTTTATCATACTTGGCTCTTTGATTCATAGTTTTACTTAGTTGCTTCTGACGAAGCTCCTCAATTCTATTCTTAACTTCTTCATTATTATAAAGATAAGTTTTAGATACTCCACTTAATTGTGAAACACTGTTAAAGTTAATCTTTTGTTCCAACAACGAAAGTTCTCTAATGGCTTTATCAACTTTTTCTAAAGTAATTTCACTTTTATGCTTTGCATATTCTTTTAATCCTTTAGTGCTTCCAGCCATTATAAATCCTCCCTTGACTTGCCGTTCTTATGAACTAATTTTTGCTCTTTTACCTTTTGTAGGGTTTGCTCCAATATACTTAAATACTGAGTATTTTTTTCAGCCCAAAGCTCCCTACCACATCTATTACTAATTTCTATTTGAGATTTAACTTTTTCTATTTCTTCCTCGTATTCAGGAATATTTTCTGTTGTAGTACAAAAACTTGCACAGGTTAAGCAATGGTTCATCTGTTGCTTACAAGGCAACTTAGACAGTTTAAAACATACTCCAAAAGGAACTCTTACAGCATCCAAATTCTTCTTAACGTATTCATATCTGATAAAATTTTCTCCAACATCAGTTGATGCATCTATAGCTGTTAATTCATTAGTTTCAGTATTAACTTTAAACAACTCTAAATCCTCTATATTCTTCCATTTTTCATAAAGAACATTTTCACTAACAGTTGCATAATGAACTGTCATTTGTAAGCTCTGATGCCCTAAAATCTGTTGTATAACACTTATGCCCATACCTTGCTCTACATATTCTTTAGCTCTTGTATGCCGTAAAGAGTGAAGTCTAAAATGATATAACTCACCATTAACATCTCTAATATCCTTTTGTTGAATAAGTCTATTAATAGTTAATAATAAAGTAGCTTTCGCTAACGGTTTACCTTTAAGCTTTCCTTCATAAGTATTAAATAAATACTTTTTAGGATTATTTTCTTCTGTACTTAATAATTTAGCTTTATCAATAGTCTTTTGAACCATTTCAGCGACTTTATCTCTTATAGGAATTTTGAGTTGTGCTATACCCGTTTTAGTTATTTCACCACAAAGATAATAGTTATAAGATTGCTCTTTACTATTCCATATTTGTTCTAAACAATTATCATATCTAAGATTTAATATATCAGTTCCTCGCCATCCTGTTTCACGAAGTAAAATATAAATAGGTATAAACAATGGTCTATCTAAATCCATAATATTATTATCTAATTGTTTTAATATAGGTTCGGGAATAAACTTAGCTTTTTTAACTTCATCAGCATTTGTTTCACGCCTTGGAATATCGTCTTGAAATATTAAAAATGATACTTCTTTTTTTGGTGCTTTATCATATTGAGCTATTTGTATATACTCTAAAAATGTTCTTACATGACTAACATATTTAGAGTTTTCAGTTGCATTTTTACCTTTACGGTTGTTTCCTATATGATACAAATATTTTTCTATATCATTTCTATTTAAATTTTTAACAAATCCATCATTATAGCCATTTGAGTAGAAGTAATTTAAGAAGTAATTTAAATACTTTAGTGTATTGTAACAAGTCATCCAACCCTTTTTAGTGATTATTGTTCTGAAATACCTTTTAATAGTTTCTCTATAATATAGAGGTATAGTAGTAAAGTTGATTGAATTATAATTACCATGACTTGCACCACTTGCAGGTATTTTAGCACCTTTAATATTCTTTGAATACCATATATCTTTTTCAGTTTCTTCTCTATCATCATAGAAATCTTTAATAAAACCTACTACTGTTATGATATTATTTAGTTCCATTGAACTTATTTTATTATTTTTTATTCTAAATCCAATACCAACCAAATAGTTTTTAAATGTAAATGTAAACTTATCTTCTTTAATATCATTAAAACTCTCTATTTTTAAATAATGCTTATTTAAAAAATTAGAAAAATGCCTTAAAGTTGTAGAAAGTATATTTAAAGACTTGTCAGTTATTAATTTTTCTTTCCAATTAAATATAAAATAATATTTTAATTCATTTTTTAGATAATTATTTGAAATTCTACTAAAGTTAATAAATCTCTCTTTATTCCTTGGTTTATACCCAATAAAAACATCTTCTGTCATATCCCACTTATCATTTTCTAACCAATATCCATGATCTTGTTTTAAATACTCAATAATTTCATCATATTTGCTTTGTTGATTGCCTTTTATCAGTTGCATATTATCCACTTACTCTTCCCCCTCATTATAAATATCTAAATCTAAATTAGGTTGAGTTTTTTCAAACTCTCTTGTTATTTCTTTATCTGAGGGGTGAATATAGGTATTCATAGTAGTATAAATATTTTTATGTCCTGCTCTCACTCTAAGCAATTCTGGTTGCCATCCTGCCATTCTAAGAACCGTTAATGAACTATGCCTAAACATATGTGGTGTTACATATATGCCTGTTTTCTTTTTTAACGTTCTAAATAAATTATCGACATCAATATAATTCATAGCTTTATTTTTGTTATTTCCACTTATCTTGATGAATATATGATTAGTTTCTACTTCTTCAGTATGATATTCAACTATATACTTCATGAACATATCTGAAAGGTTTTGAGATATATCTATTCTTCTCGGACTTGATACGGTTTTGATTTCTGCATTATTTTCAAGCTGTCCTCGGTCTTTTAAATCTATAATCATATCGCTTATATCAAAATCTTCAATCCATAATGATAAGGCTTCGCCTATTCTCATCCCTGTTTCATAAAGCAATGATAATAGAAACCTATCTCTTAGATTATTACAGGCTCTAACGAGCATTTCTATTTCACTCTTTGTAAGTATCTTAGGCTTTGACTTAGGAACTTTAAGTTTTAATATATTGCTTGTAACTTTTTTCTGTTCATGAGCTACTCCATATAGGAAACCTTTGAAGTTCCTATTTGTAGTAGATACAAACTTTTTAAGTCTATCTGAAATATTATGACTATATTTTTCATGTCTTAAAATATAGTCATAAAACGCTAAAACCGTATTTATAATAATATTTATAGTTCTTGGACTTCTTGCTGATTCTATATGATGACTTGGTATAACTTTTAAACTCTCATAAGGATTTTGCAACCAGTTTACAAACAATGCTAAGTCATCTATTGTTATATCTTGAAAATCTAAATCTCTTTGTTGTAAATACTCAAAGTAAAGTTTTAAATGTTGACAATACATCCTTAAAGTATTTCGTGAGTAGTTTGTGTTATCCTTAAACCTAATAAATTTCAATACTGATTCAATAGGTAGTCCATCACTATCTGCAAGATAGTATCTTTCCTTACCTTCATCAGTTTTAACCTTCACTACTTCCATATCTATTCTTCACTCCTATAGTCATTTTTTTCTGACTATAGTGTTTACTATCTTAACTACTTTTATTACAACTATTTATTCTATACTCTTAGTTACTTATACATATAAAAGTATTATTTAAATTACTATAAATGCGGTTTAGTATCCTACACTATATTCCTTATATCTAGTATACCTAAATATTAACACTATGACTTTGCCAAAGTTAACGAACTTATTGCCACTTTGTTACCAATGAAAAATTTTATTGAAAAACTTTACTTATTATTTTCAGAATAAAATTTTAAAGCTTCTCCAATAAATTTAGATGCGCCACTGCCATATTTCTTATCAATTACTTTTATAAAAGTAGAATTTGATAAATAAAGTTCTGCCATATAACCCCAATGATTCTCCCCCTCATCTACTTTGTAAAATTCCTGATTTCTTTTACTTGCATCTGACATTTTTTCAACGATTTGTTGAATCTCTTTTGAAGAAGGATCTTTACTTAAGTCAGATACTAGCTTTTCATATAGTTCTTCTACTTTAGGCTGCTTAGTTCCTGAACAATTTTTTAGAGCTTCTCCGATAAATTTAGATGCACCATGGCCATATTTCTTATCAACTGCTTCTATCCATTCAGGATATACCAAATAAATTTGCACCATATAGTACCAATGATCATCTCCATTATCCATTTTGAAAGCCTCATAATCTTTTTTAGCTATATTGATTATTTCTTCAGCAATTTGTTGAATTTCCTTTGAAGAAGGATCTTTACTTAAGTCAGATGTAAGCTTTTTATATAATTCTTTTAATTTAGGATGCTTATCTTCCAAAAAATCTTTTTTAAACTTATCATATTGTTCTGATAAAGTTAAAATATCACTATTAAGATTTTTCTTTACAGCTTCAGCATATTTTTCAATACTTCCATATTGCTTTATAGCCATTTTAGCAATTTCATCTTCCTTAGATTTAAATTTTTCAATAAGTTCATTATATTTATCTACACTACCATAATATTTAATTACCTTATCCTCGTGCTCTGTTTTAAATTCTTCCAATACATTATAATATTCGCTCATATCAAATTCTTTAAAATTCATCGTGCTTTCTCCTTTTAATGTTTTATTTATAAGCTCTATTAAACCATCCAACCTTTTCCGTTTTAACATAAGCAGCTTTTTCTGGTTTTTTAGTGCTTGCATTTTATCAAACTTGGGACTATCCATGATTTCTTTAACATCTTTTAAAGGTATATCAAGTTCCTTGAAAAATAAAATCTGCTGCAAGGTTTTAAGCGCTTCATCGTCATAAAGCCTGTAACCTGCTTCTGTGATTTCACTTGGTTTTAATAATCCTATTTCATCGTAATAATGTAGTGCGCGCACACTTATCCCTGTCAAATCCGAAACTTGTTTTACTGTTCTCATTGCTACACCTCTAAATTTAATTTTAAAGCTATTAATACTATCTAATACTCCGCCGACTATGAGTTTTTGCTAATATATTCAAGCTCATTTTTATATTACACTATGACGTGATGTTAGGGTCAACACCCTTTTAAAATTATAGAACCCAATCATCACTTCCTAATTTTTAGTATTTCTTATAGAAAAAATCTCAAAAAAATAAATAGTAGCCTCAATTCGTAATTAGCTGCTACTATTTCTATAACTAAATTTTAAAGTATCCATATTATATGACATTATTAACTTGATTATATATATTTGTATTATTTTCCTTATAATAGTTATTAATTATATTACTTAGTTTATTTTTATCATCAACCTATAAATCATACGTTGTCACATTTAAATGCACTCACCTTCTTTATTTCTTCAATCATCCACTGATATTGTGAATCTCCAAGCCCGTACTGTGGAAATAGTGTAAGTAATTCTCCTACGATATTTTCTTTATTAAGATTCTTTTTGATATAGCGTATGATATCGCTGTTTTCTTCTCGATAGCAAAGATATAAATTCATTGCCTGATAAGTGACAGGCAGCAATTTTGCATCACATTTTTTTCTATCACAAAGTATAGTTTTATAGATATAATTATAACCATCTATATCAATTTCCACAGCATCTGATAACATTTCATCTGTTTGCTCTTGTGCCATGCAAAAAAGTACATCACCATCAAAATGAATTTGTTCCAAATACGAAAGAATCGTAATAAAGTTCATCTGGCAGAACATATCGTCACCAAACCATAAAACGATAATGTCAAACTGTTCATCGAACAATGGCTTTAGAGGCTCTATTACAATTTTTTTATACCCTTCTGGTGTAGAGTTGAGAGAATGCGCTCTTTTTTCGATAAATTCGGAGGAGAAGATTTTTTCCTCCGTTTCACCCCAGCACATAGCTTCATTAAATGGAATATATACGGCTTTTTCGCTCATAAGGTCATCCTTTTGAAAAGAATCAAGCATACACAAGCCGTTTAAAATATGCAATGTTTTTAAGGGATAATTTCTTTCAATTTCACTTTGTACATTCTTAATAGTTTCATTTTTCATTGCTGTGTTCTCCTTATTTTGAAATGGCGGAGAAATATTTTTCTGATAAACAGCAAAGGGCAGAGGATTTTCACGAAATCTTTTCGGCGCTATTCCAATCATATCAGAAAACGCTCTTGAAAATGCCTCCTGCGACGAATAGCCATACTTTATTGCAATATCAACGATTCTGTCATTAGTACTTTCAAGCTCCTTTGCAGCACAAAGCAGACGTCGCCTTTGCATATAGCTTTTAATGGTTTCACCAAAATATCCATGGAAAATAACAGAACAATAATAGGGTGAAAAATTGCAATGTCTTGCCAATTTGCTTAAAGAAAACTCCTCTGTTAAGTTATTCTCCACAAAATCTAGTATCTTTTTCATATTGGTGTCTATCATCAAACATTCCTCCTTTCTAAAAATAGTAACACATCTTGAATATTTTATTTTGATATTAATTGTGATGTTTAATTTCATTTACTATATTTAATCATATTATCCTTACATTTACAAATTAATCAAAATTTGACTTTACAGAACAGTCACTATACAATTAACTTACGAACGGTCGTAAGGAGATGGTTGGATGACTATTACACAAATAAAAAAAGCTGCATTATTAAATTTCACCGAGAAAGGGTATGATGGTACTTCACTTTTTGATATTGCTGAAGAAGTTGGAATTAAAAAGCAATCAATTTATTCTCATTTCAAAAATAAAGATGAATTGTTTCTTACAGTCATGGATGAGGTTATTAATGAAGAAATGAATTTTTTACACAATTTTTTTACTCATTACAAAGCTGACTTAAAGAGTTATTTAGAAGATTTTATTTTAGAATTCAAAGAACGATATGTAAACAATGAGGAATACAATATGAAATTTGTGTTACGTATGTGTTATATGCCTCCATTCCATTTGAAAGAAAAAGTTCTTAAGAATTTTAAGCTATATTTTTTAGAACTTGAAAACTTACTAAATGAATTATTTTTAAATACAAAAGTTTTTTCAGATAAGGTGAACAGAGCTACTCTTTCTTTTATGACCTTATTAGATGGTCTATTAGTAGCATTAATATATGGTGGCGTTGAAAGGTTTAATCAAAAATTTCAAATTTCTTGGGAAATATATTGGAATGGTTTATTAAATGACTAAAGTGTTTAAAAATTAATTTAATAAAATATGGGAGGGTATATGGGAGAAAATAAAATTTCTGAAAAATATACTTATATTATTTTAATATTTACACTTATTTCAATTACCATCTGTGTTATATCGGGAATATTTCTATTTTACAGTTTCCTTTCAAGTATAGTTGTTGCTTCATTCTTATTTATAAAAAGTGGCTTTTCCATAACTGAACTTTTTAATATGATAAAAAAAGGTTTTTGTGAATATAAATCACTGTTCATTTTAATGGCGTTAATTGGTGCTATGATTTCTATATGGATGGCTTCAGGAGTTGTACCAACTATGTTATACTATGGACTTAAATATATGCAGGGAACGAATTTTCTATTTGCCGCTTTTGTTCTTACATCCATAGTTTCAGTATTTATGGGCACAGCATTTGGAACTATTAGTAGTATAGGAATTGCATTACTCGGATTGTCAAAAATATTTAGAATTCCTAACCATATTCTTTTAGGGGCTATAGTTTCAGGAGCCTTTATCGCAGATAAAATTTCGCCAATATCAAGTCTTTTTAATCTCACACTTGAAACTGTAAAAATAAGTTACAAAGAAGCTTTCATATCCATACTAAAGACTTTACTTCCAGCTTATTTTGTATCAGGATTACTATATTATTTTATAGGAAAAAAATATAGCATAGTTCTTGTAAATTCTAATATAGATAACCTTATCTCAGCTATTAATGAAAACTTTGTTGTTTCACCATTATTGTTACTTTTACCTTTAAGCATTATAATTATGTCATTTTTAGGAATTAATATGGTAAAATCAGTATCCTTAGCCTTAACTTCTGGAATAATTATTTCAATTGGTTTACAGAAAACAAACTTTAATGATATTATTATTGCCATATTTACTGGTTACAGAATAAATACCAATTCTGTTGACTTGAACACAGTGCTAGTTAGTGGTGGTATGATATCTATGATACCTGTATTGCTTATAATAGCAGGTGCAATCAGCCTAAGTAGCCTGTTTCAAGAGACAGGACTTATAATACCTATAATTGAGAGAATAACACTGAGAATTAAGTCAAAGGAAGAACTTATTTTAAAAACCGGATTTATAAGTAGTGTATTAACAGCTATCAGTGACCAAAGTGTTGGTATAATACTGCCTGGAAAGCTTTTGAAGGACAAGTATAGAGAATTGGGAATTGAAAATACAACTTTGGTCAGAACTATAACAGATACTGGACTAGTTATTGCTCCTCTTATTCCATGGAATGTAAATTCATTATTTATTTTTATAACAACTGGGATTCCAACTGCAGCATATGCGCCTTATGCAGTACTATGCTACCTGTTACCCATAATTACATTTATTTCCCCTTATCTGCGTAAAAACTTATGAATTTAATTCTTTATTTAGTCTAAATTTAATCTAATGATATTATCTAATGAAAAATATATCAAGATAAAAGCTTCAGATGAATTATTCCTCACCTGAAGCTCTTATTTTTCACTTATCCTTCTTAACTTTAAAATTAATCCTTACCTTTTCTTTAGATATTACATTATTATTTTCTTTTAACAAACTTACCTTCCTTCATAATAACTTCCATTTTTTCAGTAGCAATATTATGAATATCTTTTAATGGATTACCATCAATAACAAGAAGATCAGCAAATTTACCTTTTTCAAGAGTACCTGTAATATCATCTATTCTAAGCATTTCAGCACCATTTTTAGTAGCAGCTAAAATTGTTTCCATTTCTGTTAATCCTGATTTGTTAAGTGTATACATCTCAGTGATGGCATATTTTCCGTATGGGGTTAAGCTACTGCAGAAAGAATCTGATCCAACGGTAATTCTAATGCCTTTTTTATTTGCATTTTGTAGGTTGCTAACTATACGATTAAGCTCTTTTTCTGCGGTTGTATTACCTGGATACTGATCATGAATTGCTCTATATGGTGGCTCATATACTGTAAACCATTCATAAAAGAACTGAAGAGTTGGGCAGAAAGTAATATCTTTTTCCTTCATTATTTCCAAACATTCTTCATTTAGCTCTTGCCCATGAATTATTGCAGATACTCCTGCTTTACAGGAATCTAATGCACCGCCATAACCTTCAGCATGGGACCAAACAGGTAGTCCTACCATATTGCATTCATCAACAACTGCTTGAATCTCCTCTAAGCAATAATGAGAGTCAGCCTTTGCATCATGCCTCCATATTCCTCCTCCTGTTGACCATATTTTGATAGCATCTGGATTTTCACGAAGTCTTCTTCTTATCGCTTTACGTAAATCCCAAGGACCATCAACACGTTCAGCCCAAGGATGGGAAGCATTATTATAATCTAATGGTAATCTATGAGAGTCACCATGTCCTGCAGTTCTACAGAAACCAAGTCCAGATGTAACTACACGAGGTCCAGGAATAACACCCTCTTCAATCATGTCACGGATATATATACCCGAACGTGAAATTTCACCTACAGAGGTTAATCCATGTTCTAATGCTTCACGAGCTTGTGCCACAGCAACAATTGTCTTTTGTATAACAGGTTCAAGTATCCAGTCAGAATCATCATCAGTTCTATTTCCACTAAAATGAAGATGGCTGTCAATTAAGCCGGGCATAATTGTTTTTCCTGTAATATGAATTTTTTCATAATCTTCGCCTACATCTATCATTGAACCAGCATATTCAATTTTCTTATCATTCACAAGCAATAGTGAATTTTCTATTGGTTCCTTACCAGTTCCATCAATTAATAAACCACCCATAAAAGCAATTTTACTCATAATATGTCCCCCTAACATTAAAATTATTTAAATTTAAATATTGTAAGCTATTTTAATAACTAACTTAAGGTACTGCTTTTGTTTTCTATCTTTTCTACTTTCTTATTCCTAAATAGCATAAATGTAAGCCCTATTAAAAACCAAGCAACTACAAGAATCCATTCAACAGTATTTAAAGATGCAGGGCTACCAGGAGTAACCAATAGCGCTATAATTATAAACGATGTAACACAGGCTAATGATATTCCAATTTTGCCTCCTGGAACCTTATAAGGTCTTGTAATATCAGGTTCTGTTCTTCTCATACGTAGACAAGCAGCACTAACCATAAAACAAGCAAATATAAATGCTAATGAACTAACATTAGTTAATGGTACTAACATATTCTTACCTAAAAATGGACCTATTATAGTAAGCATTGCCATTAGAGTATTAGCAGCTTTGGGTGTTCCGTTCTTTTTATCTAATTGTCCAAACTTTTCCGGCAACTGTCCTTTACGTCCCATTGCTAGTAAAATCCTAGTAGTAGCTCCAAAGAAAGAATTCATAGGGCCTAATGGTCCCATAATAGCAATAAACATCATTACTTTTGAAAATACCTTAAGACCAATTACTGATAAAATAGTTAAAGCAGGTATATTATAAGTAACAAATTGTTCCCAAGGAACTATTGTACCAAAAGAATATATACAAATTAAATAAAATACACCAGCAGCAAGCAATGCCATACTAATAACTTTACCAAATTTATTCCAATCCAATCCCTCTGCTGCTTCCTCAGCTTGTTGTGGTATAGTATCAAATCCTGCATAAAAAAATGGTGTCATAACTAAAACCGGAAGAATACCCATCCATATACTTTTACCTGAAGCTGCTCCTTTATATATAGGTTGCATGTTGCTAGGACCTCCTCTAAATAAAGAAACCCCCATAGCAATTGCCATACCTGCAAGTAATAGCTTGGTTAAAAATCCTTGAAGCTTTGCAGCCGCAGAAGCACCTTTAAAATTTAGTCGAATAACATAAAATGCAAATATAATTGCTATAAGTAAAGTAGGAAGATATACTGTAGCTCCCATAATTTCATACAACGGGAAGACCTTAAGTGCAGGAATAAACTCTCCAGCTAAAGATGAAATAGCAATAGCTTCCCAAGGACAAAGAATACCATTTCCTAAGGCAAGAAACCATCCAGTAAAATATGATGCCTTGTTTCCAAAAGTACGTGAAACATATTCCACTATACCACCAGAAACAGGAATAGCAGCTGTCAATTCACCAAAAACTGCCCCTATAGGAAGTAAAAATATTGAACCTATAACAAATGCAATTATTGCAGCTAAAGGCCCTCCTCCTATAATCATCCAGTCTCCAACCAACAAAACCCATCCTGTTCCAATAATAGCCCCAAATCCTATGGTAAAAAAGTTCCATAGAGAAAGAGTTTTCTTCATTCCAGTTTGTTTAGTTGGTGTAGTATTTGACATTTCTAATATTCCCCCTCTCCTGCATCTACTAAGATGCTAATATATTTTAGTATGATTGTAATTAGTATTGTACTCCTTACTACAATTTCCTTCAACCATATTTTACCATAAATTATCCTCGATAACTTCTATCTGCTTAACAATACATGCACTAGCTATGTATATTACACATAACAAAGAAAAAAGTGAATTCTCAAGAATCCACTTTTCACAGCTATTCATTTTGTATATAAATCTGGATTTGACTTTAAATGTAAATAAATAAAATCCCATTACTCCAATAATTTTTCTTCTAAATAAGAATACTTTAAATACTCTGGATTGCTATAATAAACAGATGAATTGAAATCTGATATTTCATCTGAAACTTGCTCAAATGATAGACAATGGTTAACTTCCGCTCATTTTTTTGAATATCATTCATTAATAATCTCACCTCTTGAAATATCTCCCGCTAGAAAGTCATTTACAAAATTTCACACTGTATCATCAGCCATTGCATACTGAAGTGTTGCATCTATCTTCCCATATTCTATCTATTTTGCTTTTTAATTCACCTGTAATCATTAGTTGTCCTCCAAAATGTAAAAATAATTGCATTAGTCTATACCAATGCAATTATTTTATAACCTTATTTTTTTGTGTTTTCTATAATTTTTAACCAAGGAGCTGTTACTACTCCTCCACTATCTTATTTACTATCTTGTCCGCCACTGGAATAAGTATATTAGCTAATGGCACAGAAATGGCTGTACCTACCAATGAAGATTTTAAAAATGCCATGAAGAAGCCTGCTCTAAATCCATAATTTATTATTACCATAAAAAATGCAATGGGCACAGATATAAATACAGCAGCAAGACATGAAAATACGATTCCCCTATACTTCTTACTTATTTTCACAAACATCATCCACCTTTATTAATCTCTATTCAGTGCCTTTACTGACATATTCTTTAATATATCAGATACCATTTTTAATTCTCCATCATTTACATCTGATGAAATCAAATCATCCCAAGACTTTAATGCATTGTATATCCTGTATTTAACCATTAAAGCCTTTTCTGTAACTTGTATTTTATATGATCTTTTGTCACTTTCATTTTTTACTCTTTTTATATATCCTTTATCCTCAAGGCTCTTTACACTCCTTGTTATCGCTGCCTTATCGATATAATATATTTCAGCTAAATCCTCTTGAGTCAATTCTTTGTTTTCATAGAGTTTTATTAAATATATATATTCACCTGATGTTATATTTAAGTCCTTTAATTCATTATTTATAAATATCTGAAACTGTCTATATAATATGGATATCCATCTTCCAAACTCTTCGTATATGTTTTTCATATTTATCACCATCTTTATTTTACAATATTATAGTTGACAAGTCAACTATATGAAAGAAACTTACTTCACTAGAAGATTAAAAAAGCACATGCATCTAATCCTAACTTATAGAGATTAAATACATGTGCTTTCATTTATTTTTCTAATATTCTTCTAACATTTTTTAAAATCACTTCTCTAAAACTACTTCATTGACTCTATAATACTGTCAGCAAGGGAATCCATTAAGTCCCCATCCTCTTCTTTCATGCTGGAGTTTACTGACATCTCATTATCTAAAATAGTCATTTCTTTCATATCACTTAAAAGTTCACGCATAAGTTTACCGGATTGAGGAGCCCAGGAACCATTTTCTATTAAAGCAAAAGTACGTTTTTGAAGGTTTAACGCCTTCATATCCATTAGATAATTTAACATTGGTGGATAAATATTTAAGTTATAAGTTACTGATGCAAGCACCACATGGCTGTATTTGAATGTTTCAGAAATCAAATAGGACACATGGGTTTTTGAAACGTCATACATAACCACATTAGTCATTCCCTTTTTAACTAATCTTGTAGCTAAATCATTGGCAGCGGCTTCTGTATTGCCGTACATTGTTCCATAAACTATCATTACACCTTTTTCCTCAGGCTCATAGCGGCTCCACTTGTCGTATTTATCTAATAAGTACCCGAAATCATTACGCCATACTGGTCCATGGAGTGGACAGATAATCTTGATATCTATAGTGCTAGCCTTCTTTAAGAGTGACTGAACATGAGGACCATACTTGCCTACAATGTTTGTATAATATCTTCTGGCATCATCAATCCAATCTCTATCAAAGTTCATCTCGTCATTAAATAGCTTACCGTCTAAGGCACCGAAAGAGCCAAAGGCGTCAGCAGAAAATAGTATACCGTCGGTAGTGTCATATGTCACCATAGCTTCTGGCCAATGCACCATTGGAGCAGACACAAATACAACGTTATGTTTTCCAAAGGACATTGTGTCTCCTTCTTTGACTTCTATTATTTTGCCATCTATACGGAAACCAAACTGATTCATGAACATGAAAGCTTTTTCAGTACATACAATCTTTACATCTGGATAACGAAGAACAATCTCTTCAATACATGCCGCATGATCCGGCTCCATATGATTGATTACCATGTAATCTAAAGGTCTGTCCCCTAGAACTCCTTGAATATTTTCAAGGAACTGACGACATATTGACCAGTCCACCGTATCAAAAAGTACTGTCTTTTCATCTAAAAGTAGATAAGAATTATATGAAACACCCCTTGGGATAGGATGAATATTTTCAAAGAGAGCAAGTCGGCGATCGTTGCCACCAACCCAATAAAGATCTTCAGTTATATTTCTAACACAATGCATAAATCTAATCCTCCTTTACACTAAAAACACATTATTACGTTTACTTACTTATAAGAATTCATACTCATAAGTATTAAACTTCTATAAACATATCTTTTTCTTCACCACAAGCAGGGCAAGTCCATTCTTCAGGTATATCTTCAAACAGTGTACCTGGAGCTACTTCGCCTTCTGGATCACCCAGACCAGGATTGTATTCATAACCACATCCGTTACATACGTGATATTTCCAAGTTGGAACAACTTTCTTAGGAACGGCTCTCTTTATCTTCTTCATTGGTGGAGCCTCCTTCTTTCCTTCTCCGTTGTCTAAAGCAGCAGTAAGCAGTGGCAATATTTCCATTATATCTCCAACGATACCATAGTCTGCGTTCTTAAAAATTTTCGCATTAGCATTGATATTTATAGCAACAATTGTAGAAGCATCCTTTATACCTTTCAAATGTTGCCCTGCACCTGAAATACCACAGGCAATGTAAAGATTTCCTTTAAATTTTTGTCCAGACATACCAACATAACGATTCAGAGGTACATATTTAAGGGTTTCAGCTACTGGACGAGAAGAACCTATAGCCGCACCAGCTTGAACTGCTAAATCTTCTATAAGCTTCATATTTTTCTTTTCCCCTATGCCTAGACCTACGCTGACTACTCTTTCAGCTTTAGCAATAGGAGTATCCAAAGGAATTCCCACTGTGAAATCATAGCCATCTGCCTTAAGAGCTTCCACAAGGGCATTAACTCTTTCTTTTGGAGTTCCTTCCTTAAAGATCACTTTCTTACGATAGCCTGTGACAGGTCCACTTTGAGAAATTTTACCTGTCCCTTCGTTTTTCGGCATCTTACCTATGATGTTAGCAGCGATAACTACACGCTGAATCTCATTAGTTCCTTCATATATTGTACAAATCTTAGCATCTCTATAAGCACGCTCAACTTCCATGCCTTTCATATAGCCACTTCCGCCAAATATTTGAAGGGCGTCGTTGACAATCTCAAGACAGACATCAGAAGCATATTGTTTAGCCATAGCAGCTTCCATGCTATAATGCTCATGATTTTCTTTCAGCTCTGCTGCACTGTAAATAAGTAATCTAGCTGCTCTAAGCTTTGTGGCCATATCTGCCAACTTAAAAGATATAATCTGCTGTTGGCAAATAGGTTTTCCAAATTGGATTCTTTCTTTTGAATACTCCAGTGCGTGTTCATAAGCACCTTGAGCTATTCCTAAAGCCTGAGCTGCAATACCTATACGACCACCATCTAAGGTGGACATAGCAATCTTAAAACCATCGCCCTCTTTGCCCAATAGATTTTCTTTAGGTACTTTAACGTCGTTAAAAACTAGCTCTCCAGTAGCAGAAGAACGAATTCCCAACTTGTCGTAATGTTTGCCGAAGCTAAATCCTTCCCAGTCCTTCTCCACAATAAAAGCACTGATGCCACGAGTGCCTATGTTCGGTGTAGTAACTGCAAAAATAATATAAATATCAGCTTCACCTGCGTTGGTGATAAAAATCTTTTCACCATTTAATATATAGTAATCTCCATCTAATACAGCAGTGGTCTCTGTACCGCCGGCGTCACTTCCCGCATTTTCTTCAGTAAGACCGAATGCTCCAAGTTTCTCTCCCTTTGCTAATGGAACTAAGTATTTTTCCTTCTGCTCCTCTGTTCCATAGGCAGCAATTGGATATGCACCTAAAGATGTATGAGCGGAAAGAATTACTCCTGTACCTCCATCCACTCTTGATAATTCCTCAACGGCGATTGCATAGCTGATTACATCCAGTCCTGCTCCACCGTAGTCTTTTGAATATGGAATTCCCATCATACCCATATCAGCTAACTTATGAATTGCTTCGGAAGGGAATTTATTTTCCTGATCCAACATAAACGCAATAGGTTTAATCTCCTCTTCAGCAAACTCTCTGATTTTTGTCCTCAAATTCTCATGTTGTTCCGTAGTTTTAAAAAACATAAATACACCTCCGCTTTGAATTAATATGGTTTCATATAGATAATTTCTTCAATTCTTTCTACATTTAAAACCTATCTAATTAGTATGATTTATTGCCTCAAGCATATTTGAAATATATTCTTTTAAAGTATAATTAGACCATATAACTTTATTCTATACCTTTTAGGTATATATTTCAACCCCAATTTATACCTTTTTTGTAATGTTTCCTAATTAAAGGATTCTTAAATTCAGGTGAGAGTATTGCGAATAGTAGCTGTAGGATAAAAAAATCACATGTATCTTTTCCTAAATTATAGGAATTTAATACATGTGTCTTCATCATTATTATTTTTAACCAGCTCTAATTTATTTTTTCTAATAAAAATCTTCCTAATACTTCTATGGCTTCTTTGCTTTCAGGTAAATTTGAATCTGCTGCAAAAACATGATATAAATTATCCCATAGGATAAGCTTTACATCACTCTTATCTATTGATGCTTTTCTTACTAGATTCATTGAATCACTAAGTAAAATCTCACGACCTCCTGTTAAAATCATCATAGGTGGAAAGTTTTTATAATCACCAAAAATAGGAGAGATTAAAGGATTCTTCAATTTTTCTTCTCCGGCATAAATTTTCGCTGCTCCTTCTAATTGTTTTTTACTTAATATAGTATCATATTCCTTTAAAGTTTCTATGGTATCCCCTTTTAACGTCAAATCAATCCAAGGTGAAAATAGTCCTAAAGCAGAATGTTCTTTATAATTTTACTAAAACAAAAGCCCCTATGGCAATGATAAACTGCTAATAGAGGGCTTAAAACGTTCTAGTTGTAATATAAACATTATATTATTCTTCAAGTCTATAACCTACTTTAAAAATTGTCTTTATATCATCTTTTAAGTTAAGCTTATCCCTAAGTCTTTGAACGTGAATATCTACAGTTCTAGTTTCCCCTGCATAGTCAAATCCCCATACTTTCTCAATAATTTGATCTCTGGAAAGAGCAATATTTTTATTTTGTAAAAATAGCATTAATAGATCAAATTCCTTATAAGTTAATTCAACTATCTTACCGTCTAGCTTTACTATTCTTTGATCATAAAATACTTCTATATTTTTAAATGTAAAGTTTTGTGGTGATGCATTATATCTTCTTAGCACAGCCTCTATTCTAGCTACAAGTTCTATTATTTCAAAAGGTTTCACTATATAATCATCAGCCCCTAACCGTAATCCCGTAACTCTATCAAATACTGATTCTTTAGCCGTGACAAATATGGTTGGTATATTTTTATTTTTAATTTGAGACATAAGAGTAAAGCCATCAATCTTTGGGATCATCACATCAAGGAGAATAAGGTCAAGTTTTTTCTCTTCTATAATATGTTTTGCAATGCATCCATCACTAGCACTATATACCTTATATCCTATCATCTCAAGATTTATAGATATTAAATCACTTATAGCCTTATCGTCTTCCACTACTAGAATCCTTTTCATAATTGCTTTTCTCCTGTTTCACCTAGGTAATTTATTGTATAATTTTTCAAAGTTCATAACTTTTTTATTTGCTAAATTCATAACTATATAATATTCTTCTGTTTTGCTTTTATTATTCACTAATGTAATCTCCATATATCTATTGTAAATACCACTTAAATTTGAGAAAATTGAATATTCATTAACATCAATTTCTAATTGTTTAAGCAGAGGTTCCATCAAATTTTTAATTTCCAAATCTGATAGTTTAAATACTTCAACTTTGTTTGAATTTGAGTTTGAATCGTTAAACCATTGAAATTCTACAATTTCCCCAGTAGATGAGTTTAAAGCGCATGCATAAAAAGTTTTTCCATCCTCATTAAACCAGCTTATATGCCATTGTAAGCTTCCAGCTCTATCATTTTTAATAAGCCTTACGTCTTCCGTGAGATTTGTTCTATCAATTTTAATATTCAATCCTTTATCGAATATATCCAGCGCTTTTTTTATAGCATCTTGCCTTGTAAATACATCTGTTGTCTTAGTATTTAAATCTTTATCACCAAATACAGTCTTTTCAGAATATAGATTGTCTTCATAGTGATTAAAGGTTTTAGTACAGCCGGAAAAAAAAACAACCATCAATAATACTATGGCAAGAACTTCAAATGACTTTTTCATGATATAATACTCTCCTTAAAGAAACTAATAAACACCTCTGTACCCTTGTTAGGTTCACTCTCCATAGACAACTCTAATTTATGCAACATGCATATCTCCTCACATATAGCTAACCCTAAACCAACTCCACTTTTAGATCTATCCCTGGCCTTATCTACCATATAAAAAGGTTCCTTAATTTTATTTAAGTCTTCTTTAGGTATACCAACACCATAATCTTTAAAGGTTAATTGATAAGTAGATGAATCTTCCAAAAGATATCCTTTTATTTCAATAACTCCATCCTTCTTGGAAGCTTTTATGGCATTATCTAAAATATTTATAAAAAGAACTATAATAAGCTGCTTATCCCCATATATTTTAACATCTTTTATATCAAATTTAACCTTTAAATTTTTATTTTCTATTTTATAGTTTAAACTATTATAAGCATTTATAGCACTATCCTTTAAAGATAATTTTTCAACACTTAAGTCCTCTTGCCTAATTAGTATAAGTTTTAATAGAGTAGTATTAAGTTTTTCTAGTCTTTTAGATTCAGAATTAATATAATTTAAGGCTGTGAACCTAATATCTTCATTTATATTCCCCTTCATAAGCAAGTCTGAATATCCAATTATAGAAGTGAGAGGGGTTTTAATCTCGTGAGTTAAGCTGTCGATAAACATCTGTTTAGCACTATTTAAATTTTTCAATTCTTCTATGGTATCCTCTGTAGCTTGAGCCATTATATTAAAATTATCTGCTAAAATACCAACCTCATCTTTTTTATTTTTAATTTTTACTCGCTTTGAATAATTTCCATAGGCTATTTCTTTAGATGCTTCACTTAGCTTAGATATAGGTCTTGTAGTTCCTCTTGCAATTAAATACATTCCAACGGCTAGTAAAACGAAAACCATTCCATCCAACATAAAAAATAGTTTATAGCTGTTTTTTAAATCTTGGTAAATAAAATCAATGTCTTTTGTTAGTGCAAGTTTGATTATATTATTTTGAAAATAAAATTTAGACATAATTAATAAATAGTGGTTTTTATCTACTTCCTTAATAGTGAAAAACCGTTCATTTAGCTTAGCTTTATTTATTTCATCTTTGGATATGTTAAGTCTTCCAATGGATCTAGAAAAAAGTAGATTATTATCATCATCATATATTTCCAATCCATCTTGTGCTATAACATCACTAGTAACATATCCTGTCATAGCCATAGTCAACCAATCCTTGAACTGGTTCTGTGAAGGAGGAACTGTATATTTTGTAGAATCTGTATTAAGATAAATAACACCCTCTATTACTTTATGCTCATCAATAGTAGCTTTTATAGTCCTATCAAGACTTCTTTTATGAATATTTTCTATAATAAATATTCCAGCAACATTGAATATTATTAAAAACAATGTCATTGAGTAGATAAATATCCTCTTCCAAAACTTCATTTTTTCACCTTTATCTTAATTATTTCATACACAATTATATTACTAACTTACTTTAACGAATTTAGCATAAGTTTTTCTTTATATGATGAAAGTATGCCACTATCATTCATAGTTATAAATCTACCTTTGAAAGTTACTTTAGTTTTATTCTGAAGATTTTCTGCAGTGCCTTTAAGATTATCAATTGCATATATCTCGCCTGAATTCAATATATGCAAGTTATCTTCTGAAATAGGATTTTCAAGACTCAAACTAGTCCAAGTATCTCCATTTGAATTTTCATCAAAAGTCTTTTTAAAGATTTTCGTAATCATATTGTTTTCTAATTCTCCAATAAATGCAGTATCACTTTTGTCCACATAGAGAAGCTTGAGGTTTTCATAGCCATCAATCTCTACTTCTCTATTTTTAGATTTATTCGTCATATATATCTTGTTATCATTAAGATCTTCATATATTAATTCATCCTTTTGTTTTAAAACAAAATAGTTTCCTACTCTTGTTGTATTAATGTTAAGTTCGTGCATACCGCCTGATATATCAAGTCTTTCAAGATAATCTGTGCCTGTAGAGCTAGATACTTTAAGATACATAATGGTATTCATTGTATTTAACTCAATTCCATCTACAATTGCATTTGATGATGGTAATTTGTAAATTTCACTTTCATTGTTATAGTTTAAAGCTTCCTGCTTAGTGTTATTTTTAGTGTTATAGGTATATATTTTTATGCCTTTTTTATTATTTTCAACTGTCTTTTCAGAGATAATCAATTTATCTTCGCTATTATGCCATTTGAAATAATAATCCTCTAAATCTTCCTCTAAATTTAATGAGTTTTTGCTTCCATCATATAGATTTATTATATTTAATTTTCCCTGTGAATAATATGAGCAATATTTCCCACTAGCCGATAAGTCAATATTTGTAGCGTCCGATTCAAATTTAATTTCCACATTAGCTGATACAACAGGTTTTAAACTTACTTCTTTAAATGTAAGCTGTGTATCATTTGTGAAATAAAAATTATTCAAATAATATAATATTATGGTTTGTGCTGTGAATGATAATATTATTCCCTTAAATAATCTGTTAAGTTTTTTCTTTCTTTTCCTCATATATCTTTCTCCTTAAGGCTCCACATATACCATGTTAGGTATAGCTCTTTCTCCGGTGATGCTTGAAGGGTTATTTATTATTTCGTTATTGTAATACATGGCTGTAGAACCACCTCCATCAAGGCACATTGCATTGACAGCATCAAGCTTAATCATAATATTTTGTACATCCTTTAATGTAGCCCCTAATTTTAATCCTTGCCTTCCATCAATAGCCAGTAATATTATACTTCCATCTTCTCTTTGACCTATTGCTGTTCTAGGATTAAGACCGCCTAGAGAGTTTTCTGAAATATAAGGATTGCCATCAACAATAAGGGTTGGTGAAAATGATATAGCCTCCTGTATATTTTTATCTATAAGGTCATTTGTGGTAGCTGGTCCAACGTACATTTTACCTTTATCGTCTATAGCAAACACGCAGCTTTCTCTAATATCATAGTTTTCTTTTTCTTTTGGGTACATTATGTTACCTTTAGAAATCATAATACCACTAGGTATTCCACCTGTACTACCTGTTTTACCATTTGGAGACACATCTAGAAATCCCCCTCCGTTTATTGCAGCAATGGCATTATAATGTTTAGCCATTTCGGATACAGTTTCACCTGCATATCCAAGTTTTGAAGAATATCCTACCTTTACCTTTAAAGGATCCTTTACTATTAAGGCAATGCCATCAAATTTATTTGTACTTATATCTAATCTTTCTATAGAACTATTAGTATATTTTAACTTAATCTTATCTCCCTTTGAAATATCGTAATTTGACTGAGCTGAATTTAATTCTTCGTTATTCTCTTGTATTATTTTTTTAATATCATCATCATTAAAAAAGACTTTTGCTATATATGTATGGTTTCCTGTGGACATAGACAATCCTACTATGCTGTTCCTTACTCTTTTAAATGGACCGTAGAAAACATAGAAGGGAAATGTAATAGCAGTAAATATAGTTTCCAATAATAAAAATAAAGCAAGCTTTTTAAGTAAGCTTGTTTTATTTCTTTTACTGCGCTTTCTTCGTTTGTTTTTCATCTTATAACCTCCCTTCGATTACTAATACAATACTAACCTTTAGAGGTATCAAAATTATATATTACTTGTTTCAAAGTTGTAAAATCCTTGCATGAAAAATATTCTATTCCACCTTATTAAGGTATTCTTCCAATGTAATGTGTTCTTCTGATATTTCAGTAGCTTCAGAAACGCCTACATATCTTAAATGCCAAGGTTCATAATTATATCCAGTAATATCTTCCTTTCCTCTTAAATATCTAATTATAAAGCCATATTTATAACAGTTATCTTCAAGCCATTTATAAGCTTCAGTTTGTTCAAAGCCTTCATCTAAAGAGGAATATTCATCTGATAATACATCCATAGCTAGCCCTGTGTTGTGCTCACTTGCCCCAGGTTGTGCAACGTATTTATCTGCTTCCACACGTCCAGCAGCAGCTACTTTATTATTATAAAGCATTTCCTGATATGAATAAGCCCTATAACCGGACACAGCAAGAAGATTTACACCATCTTCTTCTGCGGCATTAAATAAGTTTTCTAATGCTTTTGCAGCAGTGGTATCCATTTTTTTAACCCTATTGTCGGCATATGAAATAAATCTTACATTTGGTGTGGTTAATGATTGGGGCACATGGTCTTTATCTAATCTATTACTTCTATTTACTAATAAAATATTTGATTTTGATTTTGAGGTATTTTTAAAAGAGGTATTTCGTGTAGTTAGTAGTTTAGTAGAATGAGTAAAATCAAATCCTTTGCTGAATCCTCTAGCGGTAATTAAACCTATACCCAGCAACAAAATAACTAATCTTCTCTTCATAACTGCTCTTCTCTTTATAACTAATCTTTTCTTCATATTTTTCACACTCCCTTTTCTATACACACAGTATAGAGGGAAGGTATCTCATAGTTATTTATTACATGTTTCAAAGTTGTAATGTGTTAGTAAACTTATTTTTTATAGTTTTAGAGCAAATGGTTTGGCAAACAGCTTAAATGCTACAAAAGCCCTCCATTAGCAATGATAAACTGCCAATAGAGGGCCTAAATATGTGTAAAAACCACACTATTATTTCATTTTTATTTACTAATAACTATTTCTTTTCCTTCTTTACGCCACTTTGCAAATTCAGCAGTTGCTGTAAAAAGTACATCTGTGGATGAGTTAAGTGCTGTTTCGCAAGAGTCTTGCAGTACACCTACGATAAATCCTACACCAACTACCTTCATAGCAACATCGTTTGGAATACCAAATAAGCTGCATGCTAGAGGAATCAGTAGTAAAGAACCGCCAGCAACACCTGAGGCACCACAAGCAGCTACAGCTGATAGCACACTAAGGATTATCGCTGTACCTATGTCCACTTTAATGCCAAGAGTATTAACAGCTGCAAGAGTTAAAACAGCAATAGTAACAGCTGCACCAGCCATATTAATTGTAGCTCCTAATGGAATAGATACAGAATAAGTATTTTTATCTAAACCTAATTTTTCACATAAGCTCATATTTACAGGAATGTTTGCCGCTGAGCTACGTGTAAAGAATGCTGTAATACCACTTTCCTTTAAGCACTTAAGCACAAGTGGAAATGGGTTTTTACGAATATATAAGAACACAATTATTGGATTTATAACAAGAGCCACAAAGGCCATACAACCAATCAAAACTGCAAGTAGTTGTCCATATCCAAGTAAGGACTCAATTCCATTTGTAGCAATAGTGTCAAATACAAGCCCCATAATTCCTAATGGTGCAAAGTTTATGATCCATTTAACTATTTGAGATACTGCATCTGATAAATTAGAAATCATAGTTTTTGTAGAATCAGATGCACTTCTTAAAGCAAGTCCAAGAAGTATTGACCAAGATAATATACCGATATAGTTAGCATTATAAATAGCTTTTACTGGATTATCAACAATATTCATAAGTAATGATTTTAGAACCTCTGACACCCCACCTGGAGCAGTCACACTCTCAGCACTGGCTGTAAGTGTTAAACTTACTGGAAACATAAAACTTACAACAACCGCTGCAACTCCAGCTAAAAATGTTCCTAAAAGATAAAGAACTATAATTGATTTCATGTTAGTTTGATGTCCACTCTTGTGTTGAGCAATTGCTGCCATTACTAATAAGAATACTAATACAGGTGCAACCCCTTTTAAAGCACCTACAAATAAAGAACCTAAAATAACAATTGGTTTTGCTGCTTCAGGAATTGTTACAGCCAGTATAATACCAATAGCCAAACCTATGATTATTCTTTTTACCAGGCTTAATTCATTCCAGCTTTTCATTAGTTTTTTCATAAACTTTTCCTCCCCTAAATAAGATATAAATGCCACAAATAAATAAAATATAAATCCTGTATATATCAAGTGATTCTTAGGTTCAGATGGAGTTTACTTAAAAGAAATACTTACTCCAACTGAAGCTTAGAAGAACTTATCCAGGGACGTAGCATCCGTT
>JBFNFA010000004.1:0-279227 GCA_040797845.1 Clostridiaceae bacterium | reverse complement strand
TCGCTTTCACAGAGTGCGATGGGAGTATTACGGATGGTAGTCATCGGATAAATTTTATAATCTTTAAGTTGATGTTTATATTTCTCTAAAATTTTAAAATCTACTTCTCCTTCATATATTATGCCCAATGCATCCCCACTATGAGCACCAATTATTCCATACCCTTTAATTTCATCTTTTATTTCTAATACCTTGTCTAAAATATCATATTTTAATCTTTTACCATTTCTCTTTATACTCTCTGTTGAACAATATGCTATTTTTTTTATATCTTTATATTTTACTCCTTCTTCAAATACTCCTATTAAATCTTCTACGTTGCTTAATGGTGGTAGTGGCTTACTGTTAAATTGTACTGTATCCACTACTTTATTTCCTTCAAAAACTAAAATATTAAACTCTATGTAGTCACCTATTCCCCTTTTATATGAACCTTTTTTATAGTCAAAAATAGTCATTTCATTAAATATTATGCTGTCTGTAGGTTCAATATTTATGCAATGTTTTTCTATCTCATTAGGGTTATACTCCTTATTAAAAAATTTTAAAAGTCCATAATACACTCCACATAGATCTGCTGTACTGCTAGCAAACCCTTTACCTGTAGGAATATTTGATTTAATTTCTATATCTAAAAAATCGATGTACTTTTCTTCTCCCCAGTCCTTTAGTAAATTCTCCATAAACCTACAGGACTTAAAATAATTATACTTTAATTTTGGATTTTTACATTCAAAAATTTTTACTTCTGTGTACATATTAATAGGACAAGAGCATAAAATATCTTTATCACCAATTTTACCTTGAAGGATTTCACCAAAACTTGCAGGATAACGTACTACAACCTCCATCATATATACTCCTCAAAATTTATTATTTTAACTTTTATTTTAACAATGGATTTACCCTCTGTAAATAGGATTTTAGCTATATTGACAGCTATATGAATAAGTGTTAAACTCAAATTTAGAACAAAATTCAATAAAGTTTAATTAAGAATTAACTTATAGGTACCCTTAAGGGTTTAATAGGGAAAGAAGTTAAATCTTCTGCGGTCCCGCCACTGTGATGATGAGTCATTAGCATTATCCACTCAATATTTTGGGGAAGGAGCTAAATAGACGATGAATCTAAGCCAGGAAATCTGCCTATAACGTCTAAACGCTTAGCTTACGTGGATAAGCTAATGGTTTAAAATTTTAAGCCGTTATCTTATGATAAGGGTTTTTTTATTTTCTAAAAATTTAAGGAGGAAGTAAAATGAATAAACTAAAAAAAATTATTATAGGAATTTTATCACTAATTATTATAGTTTCACTAACAGCCTGTGGAAAGGATGTAAAAAATGAAGGAGAAAACACTACTAAACAACCAGTAACTACTACATATCCTTTAAAAATAAAAGATTCCTATGAAAGAGAAGTTACTATAGATAAAGAGCCAGAGAGAATAATATCTTTAGGACCAAATATTACTGAAGCTATCTATGCCCTAGATAAAGGAGATAAATTAGTTGGAAGAACAGATTTTTGTGACTATCCAGAAGAGGTAAAGTCTGTTGAATCCATCGGCAGTTTAGAAACTCCAAGTATTGAAAAGATTGTTGATTTAAACCCTGATATTGTAATAGCTTCTACTCACTTTCCAAAAGACGTACTTAAAAAACTAGAAGATTTAGGAATTAAAGTTGTTGGACTATATGGAGAAAATAGCTTTGATGGAGCTTATAACACCTTAGAAAAAATGGGTCAAATATTGAATGCTAATGATAAGGCAAAAGAAGTTGTAGACGGCATGAAAGAAAAGGTAGAATATGTTACATCAAAAGTTCAAGGAAAAGGAACCCCTTCCGTATATTATGTAATAGGTTTTGGTCAGTCTGGAGATTTTACTGCTACTAAAGAAACCTTTATACGAGATATGATAGTTATGGCCGGAGGTAAAAATGTAGCAGATGATGCAGAAGGTTGGAAATACTCTGTTGAAAAAGTATTAGAAAAAAATCCTGATATGGTTATAGTATCAAAATACTTTGACACTAAAGAAAACATCAAAGTTGCAAACGGATATAAGGATTTAGAGGCGATTAAAAAAGGTAATTTATTTGAGATTGATAATAATATGTTAGATAGACAAGGACCGAGACTGGCTGACGGCTTAGAAGCTTTAGCTAAAATAATTCACCCTGAGGCTTTCAAATAGTACTTAATTATATTTAATAATATTTAGGATTAAGAAAAGGAGAATTTTCATGTCTTATATTAACAAAAGAAAACACTATAAATTTTTATTAATTGTATTAATAGTTATATTGCTAGTTATTACAGTAATATCCAGTACCTTGGGAGTGGCAAATATAAATTTTTATCAAAGCATGAAAATTCTTTCTTCAAAGATACCTCTCCTTGGAAAATATGTAAATTTAGAAGGCATATCTTCCACTCATAAATTAATTATTTTAAACTTAAGGTTGCCAAGAATTATATTAGCTGCACTAATAGGAGCTGGTTTATCATTAGTGGGATGTGTTTTTCAAGCTATTTTTAAAAACCCTATGGCAGATCCCTATATATTAGGAATCTCTTCCGGTTCTGCTCTAGGAGCCTCCATTGCAATTATACTAGGTTTAAATATTGCATTTTTAGGCCTAAGTGGAGTTACCTTCTTTGCTTTCACTGGAGCTATACTTACCACATTATTAGTATATATCATAGCAAAAACCGGTACTAAACTTCCCACCAACACATTGCTATTATCCGGAGTTTCTGTGAGCTTTCTATTATCTTCAATAATCTCTCTTATCATGATCTTTAATAGAGAGCAGGTTGAGCAGATAATATTTTGGACAATGGGGAGTTTAAATTCAGCAAATTGGAAAGCTGTTATTTCCCTATTACCTTTTATTTTGATTGGTGGATTTCTAATATTTGTATTTTCAAAGGATTTAAATGTAATGCTAACAGGAGATGATACCGCATCTTCCCTAGGTGTAGAGGTAGATAAGGTAAAGAAAATATTGCTTGTAATTTCATCATTAATCATAGCTGCTTGTGTATCTGTGAGCGGAATAATTGGATTTGTAGGATTAATAATTCCTCATATGATAAGGATTATAGTTGGTCCTGACCATAGAGTATTGCTTCCTTTTACAGCCTTAGGTGGAGGAATCTTTATGATAATTTCAGATACTTTAGCAAGAACTTTGGCCCCACCTGCAGAAATTCCTGTAGGTGCAATAACTTCGATTTTTGGTGCTCCCTATTTTATATATCTTTTAATAAAGAATAAAAAGAAGGTGATGTAATGGCTGGAGATAGCTCACATTCAGTTGATATAAATAATTTAAATTATTCCTATGATGACAAGCAAATACTGAATGATATAAATATAGAATTTGAAAAAAATAAATTTTACAGCATTATAGGGCCTAATGGTTCTGGGAAAACCACTCTTCTAAAAAACATAGGTAGAGCATTACCTGTAAATCAAAGCTGTATTTACATCGATGGTAAGGAAATAAATGATTATAAAACCAAAGATTTAGCTAAAAAACTATCCTCAGTACCTCAAAATACCAATATAGACTTTGATTTCTCTGTTTTAGATATCGTCCTTATGGGTAGAGCTCCTTATTTAAAGAGATTTGAAAATGAAGGGGAAAAGGATTTATCTATAGTTAAAGAGGCTATGGAGATGACAAATACCTGGCACCTTAAAGATAAATTCATAAATCAACTAAGTGGTGGAGAACGCCAACGAGTAATTATAGCTAGAGCCTTATCTCAAAAAAGCGATATAATTTTATTAGATGAGCCTATTTCTAATCTAGATATTCAACACCAAATTGACATTTTAGATACGGTTAAATATTTAAATAGAGAAGTTACTATTATAGCTGTACTGCACGATTTAAATTTGGCGGCACAGTATAGTGATTATCTAGTTTTATTAAAAGAAGGCAATATATCCTCTCATGGAACACCAGAAGAGGTATTAACGGAGAATAATATACAAAATGCATATAATATAGAAACTTGTATAATAAAAAATCCTATTACAGGAAAGCCACATATCATTCCTATAAGTAAAAATTACATGAGAGAAGAATTATTAATAAATGTCCTTTAAATAAAAATACAACCTTGGTGATATTAATTGCTCCAAGGTTGTATTTTTTCTCTAACATCTCTTAACACTTTAATCTTAGCTTCATCATAAGATCTAAACGTCTCTAAAGCCTCTTCTAGATTATAATATACCTTCCAATATCCAAAGGTTATAAAATCCTTTTCTGGGTAATCCATAAAGGCTTCCACATCCTCTAAAGGTATACCTAAAAATATTCCCATTTCATGAGGGCAAAAATCCTCATATCTTCTCTTCATCAATTCCAAGCATTCTTCCAAAGACATCTCTTCATTATATCCAAATCTATTTAAAAAAAGGATGTTTCTATAATTAAATATGTGTTCTTGTAATCTATCTTTTCTATAAAAAATAACCGTATACACATCTCCTGTATCTTTAATAGTAAATGCATCGATATTATAGGTCTCTAAAAATTCACTATTATATTTTTTCCATGCATCATATAAATTTTTATTATTGCGAGAAAAAGTTAATATACAAGAAGGCTTATTTCCATTAATGACAGGTGCTATATTGTATGCTGTCATATAAAACATATAGTCCTTTTCTTCTAATTCATTTATCATTTTTAATGTTGATATAATTTCAAGTTGACTCATAGTAAACCACCCTTTCTTAATGATAATGAATATCAATTTCAATTATACTACATAAATTCAACTTTGAAAATATCTTTTATTATATTATTTGCACTAAAGATATTATTGATACATTATGTGCTAGAAAAAATAAAAAGGTTAAGAATCTTATAAGATTCTTAACCTTTTTATTATAAAATATTTATTCCCTTCTCTTCACAGAATTCAATCATATCTTCAGGCCATATGGATGATTGAACTTCACCAATATGGGCCTTCTGTAAAAAGAACATACACATTCTTGATTGCCCTATTCCTCCACCTACTGTGTAAGGTAGCTTTTTTTCTAATAACAATCTATGGAATTCTAAGTTCATTCTCTCTTCACAGTTAGCTAATTTAAGTTGCTTTAATAATGCTTCCTCGTCCACTCTTATTCCCATAGAGGATAACTCTAAAGCCTTTCCTAATACTGGATTCCAGAAAAGTATATCTCCATTTAATTCCCAATCATCATAGTCTGGAGCTCTACCATCATGTTTTTCACCAGAGGCTAGAGTTTTACCTATTTGCATTAGGAATACTGCTCCTTTTTCCTTAGTTATAGCATCCTCTCTTTCCTTTGGAGTTAATCCTGGAAATAAATCTTCAAGCTCTTGAGAGGTTATGAAGGTTATTTCTTCTGGAAGATTTTTTTCTAAAAAAGGATACCTTTCAGTTACTTTCTTCTCAGTTTCTTTGAAAGCTTCATATATTTTTCTTACTATATCCTTTAAATATTTCTCATTTCTATCCTCTTTATTTAATACCTTCTCCCAATCCCATTGGTCTACATATATGGAATGTATATTATCTAAATCTTCATCTCTTCTTATAGCATTCATATCTGTATAAAGGCCTTCATCTGCATGGAATCCATATCTATATAGGGCCATTCTCTTCCACTTAGCTAAGGAGTGTACTATCTCAGCTGAAGCTTCATTATCATCCTTTATAGTAAAGGATACTGGTCTTTCCACACCGCTTAGGTTATCATTTAATCCTTTATCACATCTAACAAATAAAGGTGCTGATACTCTTATTAAATTTAACTTATGAGCTAATGCTCTTTCAAAAGTATCTTTAACACATTTTAGTGCTATTGCAGTTTCTTTTAAGCTCAAATCTGTCTTGTAATCTTCTGGGATTATAAGTCTCTCATCATATTTACCCATAATATATTGCTACCTCCTATATTTTATATAGTGTTTTTATAGTGCACCATTTTTAAAAACAAAAAAACCTTTCATCCCACAAAGGGACGAAAGGTATATATCTTCCGCGGTACCACCCTGATTAGCTTTTAAAAAAGCTCTTCTCGTACTAAGAGTATCTATCAATACTCTCCCTTTTTAACGGTTGGGATCCGTCTAAGCCTACTCTCCTTAAGGATTTTGGTTAGAGACTCAGAGATGTTCTTCAGTATAATTTTCGTACAGGGCTTCCACCGTCCCCCATTCGCTATAACTACCTTTTATACTTACTCTTCTCCTCACAGTCTTTATTTAGGACAAGTTAATTAATTAAAATTCATTATATAGGTTATAATCTATATTGTCAATAGTTTTCCCAAATTTTATTTATTTATCCCGTAGCTTAGCACCATTAATCTATTACTAAACGGTAATAATCTTCTAGATTAGTTCACCTAAAGCTCATATAGATTTAAAACTGTATTTAAACTAAGCTTCACTTTACCCAATTTAATAATGTCTCATACTCTTTTTCTATATCTTCATAACCTCTTTTATATAAGTTCTCTAACTTTTCTTTATTTCTTTCTATTCTTCCTACTTTTAATCCTGCTTTAGGCCTTATTATAAAAACTTTCCCCTCATCTTCTAATTTTTCTATGTAGTCTAGAGTTTCATTGTAATGCTTATATCTATCTAATATGGCTTTAATTAAATTATCATAACCTGAATATACTCTCTTTAATAATCTTTTATGTTTAAAAGGCTCCTTTCTATATCCTTTAGGTCTTGTCAGCACTATTATATTTCTCTCAAATCCATCTTTCATAGACTTCTTTACAGGAATAGAATCTGCAATTCCACCATCTAATAATAACCTATCTTTATACTTTACTATAGGGGATATAAAAGGAAGGCTAGCTGAAGCTTTTACTATTGTTAGAATGTCTTCATTATCATCCTTATAAAAATATATTGGTTCCCCTGTCTTACAATCTGTAGCTACAACTACAAAATTTTCTTCTGCTTTAGAAAAAGTATCAAAATCAAATGGATTTAATTTATTAGGTATTTCATTATACATAAAATCTAATCCAAATATACTTTTACATTTTAAAAAATTTCTATAACCTATATATCTAGGGTCATTTATATATCCAATAGTCACATCTCTATTTCTTCCTACCTGTTTTGATATATAAGATGTACCATTGCAAGCCCCCATAGATACCCCTATAACATATGGAAAATACAGATTTTTTTCCATAAGAAAATCTAACACTCCTGCTGTATATAATCCTCTCATTCCTCCACCTTCTAGCACTAGTCCTATCTTTTCCATATTACTCTCTCCTCTTTATGTTCTCTATGTTTTATTTTTTCCTTTTTTATTTAAGATTACACTAATATTATACCTCTATTTTTTCGTAAACTTGAAGATTTCTTTTATAAATTTACATGTACTTAATAATTCATTCATAATTTTATGTTTATCGTTTTTCAATGGTTATAAATCCACTCTAACCTGTTCATAATATAAATATAACCATAATTTATGGAAATATATGAATTAAAATAAAAAAAATATATATATTTACAATATATATGAGAATTTTAAAAGGGAGCTGGTAACAATGAAAAAATTTCAGAGAAACGTAATTATTACAATATCACTTTTTACATTAGTTATTGTAGTAGGTTTTTCCTATTCAAAATCACGAAAAAGAACAGATATGATAAATAATTCTACTGATTTATCAATGGAAGTTAATAAAACTACTACAGAATCAAACCTTTCCCCTATAGTTATATATAATAGCCATGCAGATGAAGAATATGCTTTCGGAAAAAAAGTTACTGATATTGGAGCAATTATTAATGATAATCTAATAAAGGAAGGCTTAAAGAGTAGTTTTATAGAATTAAAAGCTGCAAAATCTTATACCGAGTCATACTCTAATTCCCGTGAGGCCATAAAGAACAATGTTGAAAATTATGATAAGGTCATATTATTGGATATACATAGGGATATCACCGACTCTCCAAAAACAGCTAAAAATGATATTACCATTGTTCTTTCTAAAAATAACCCCCATTACGAAACAAATAGAAAATTTGCTGATTTAATCGTAGAGGAAATAAACAAAACAGAAAAAGTAAAGGCAAATATATATTTATACAATAATGGAGTTGATTATTTTAATCAAGACTTATCTAAAAACGCCCTTGTTATTGACATTGGTTACAATACTTCAACTGCTGAAGAGGTGGATGCTTGTATTGATGCACTTGTTTCAGCCTTCAAAAACCTTAATGTTAAATCTTCTTAAATTGAATCTATTAAAATAAGTAGGGACTTTTGCAACGCAAAAATCCCTACTTATTCTTTAACTTTTCACTTTTGACTCTTCTCTCTAAAAAACTATTCCACTGAATTTAATTTATTCATTATTACTTCTTCCATCACTTTTAGCTTATTTTCGCTTTGCTCTAGAGTCTTATCTATAGAATACATGTAAATTTTTATTTTTGGTTCAGTACCTGAAGGTCTTACAGCATACCAAGAGCCATCTTCTAATATGAATTTTAATACATTGGATTTAGGTATCTCACTCTTGCTTTCTTTATCAGTTGTTAAATCATATTCCATACCTTTTTCTAGATCAATATATTTAACTAGTTTAACCTCTCCTATAACCTTTGGGAATTCTTCTCTATAAACTTTCATCATTCTAGATATTCTTTTTTGTCCTTCTACCCCTTCTAATACTAGAGATATTAGCTTTTCCCTATAGTATCCGTGTTCTTCATAAACTTCATTTAGCACATCTATTAAAGTTTTTCCTAAAGTTTTATAATATGCAGCAGCCTCACATAATAGCATTGAAGATATTACTCCATCCTTATCCTTTACAAAGTCTCCTGCAACATACCCTATGCTTTCTTCATATCCAAATATAAATTTATGATTACCTTCTTTTTCTAACTCATTAGCCTTTCCGCATATATTTTTAAATCCTGTTAATGCTTCAAAGGTTTCAACTCCATATTTTAGTGCTATAGTCTTTCCTAAATCTCCAGTAACAACGGATTTTACTATGAAGGCATTTTTAGGCAGCTTCTCTTTATCTTTCATACTTTCAACTATGTATTTTATCAATATAACTCCAGTTTGATTTCCGTTAAAAGCTACATATTCTCCAGTTTTATCCTTTACCATTATAGCTAATCTATCACAGTCCGGATCTGTAGCTATTAAAAGTTCTGCTCCCACTTTTTTTCCTAGTGCTTCAGCATATTTAAATGCCTTTACATCTTCAGGGTTTGGATATCCTACTGTGGTGAAGTCTGGATCTGGATTTTCCTGTTCAGGAACTACAAATATATTATTAAACCCTCTTTCTTTTAAAACCCTTCTTACAGGTACATTCCCTGTTCCATTTAAAGGTGTATAAACTATGTGTATATCTTTATCGATCTCTTCTCTTAGGCTTAAACTCTTTACTTTTTCTATATATTCATCATCAATTTCTTTACCTAGCATTATTAAAAGTCCCTTTTCTTTAGCTTCTTCTTCACTTATCATTTTTATTTTATTGAAATCATTTATATTATTTATTTTTTCTGTAATAGGATCTCCAATGCTAGATAATATTTGAGCTCCATCTTCCCAATAAACTTTATATCCATTATAATCTTTTGGGTTATGACTTGCTGTCACAACTATACCTGATATAGTATTTAATCTTCTTACAGTGTAAGAAAGCTCTGGTGTAGGTCTTAATCCTTCGAAAAGATAAGCTTTTATTCCATTGGCTGCTAATACTAATGCCGTAGTTTTAGCAAACACATCTGAATAATGTCTGCAATCATAAGCTATAGCTACCCCTCTGTCCATAGCTTCTTTTCCATTTTCAACTATAAAATCAGCAAGCCCTTGCGTTACTTTAGCTATTATGTACTTATTCATTCTATTTGTACCAGCAGCAATTTTTCCTCTTAAACCTGCTGTTCCAAACTCTAAATTTCTATAAAATCTATCTTCTATCTCCTTAGGATCATCCTTTATACTCTCTAACTCTGCTCTAGTCTCTTCATCAAAATATTTGTTATTTAACCACTCTTCATAAACTTTCATATAATTCATAATATTATTATCTCCCTTCTAGGCTACTATATGTTATATTTATTGTATCAAATTTTATGTGAATATATTAGTACTTGTTTCAAAACTTTTATGAAAAGCTATTTAAAAGGTAACTAAATATTCCTTTTAGTTACCTTTGCAAGTATTAAATATCTTCTATTTTTTCTACTTTAAAAATATTGATTACATTTGCATCTGGGCAACAATAAAGTCCACTACTTCCATCACCACCAGGCAACCTTCCACCATATCTCAATATATTTATCATTGGGAAAAGTGCATGCATTGCTAATGGACAGAGCTTGCCTCTTTCAGTGTCGAAATCAAATGTATCTCCACATTTGTGACCATGACTACAGTATCCGTTGCTTTTTTTCTCTACTAAAGTTATTCTTATTTTTGGTTTTTTTCCCATAAAAACCTCCTAGCCCTTATAAATACATTTTTTCAATATAAGCTATTCCGATTTTTGTCTTAAAATACTTTTCTTTTATCAAGCTTACTTTCTCATGTAGTTTGTCCTCAAATATGTTAACAAGAAAATCCGCTTCCACAAGTATTTGAAAGTCTATATCATCAATTTTATTATAGGTATGATGATTAGCAATTAAAAAACATACCCTTTCAATAATGTTTTTGGATACACCAAGTTTTGTAAGTATTTCCTCTGCCACTGGTGGCCCCTCTAGCTCCTGATATTTTCCATTAGAGCATCCATATTTTTCTTCACTAGCTTTTATACCAATATCATGGAATACTGCAGCAATTTCAAGGATTAAAAGTTTTTCTTCCTCAATGCCTTCAAGTTTTCCTATACTTGATGCAAATCCATAAACCTTTATTGCATGATTTATACGCTTTACATCATCTCCAAAGTAATCTATCATGCTTTCGATAACATTTTGTACCATAATACACCTCCATTATGTACCTAATAATTCCCAGTATAATAATTATAACAAAATCCTTAAATACAACAAATGTATCGTTACGTTTTAAAAAGCAAAAGCAACCATACCCTATAGAAGGTAAGTTGCTTTTTTATTTTAATAACTTTAATTGTGATAAAATTTAATGAAATAACACAAATTAACTTTTCAGTACATAAGTATAATAAAAAATATTTATTATTTGAAACACTACTAATATACCCACAAACATGTTAAGCCTATTAGTGTACATCTTATTTTTTACTAATATAAATAAAAAAGGAATTGCAGCTATTATACTTACTATAGTTAAGATCATTCTTCCATTAGTTCCCACGGGATAACTTTTCGCTATTATAGTTAAAAATGTTATAAGTCCAAATAAAATATTTAAAATTGACTGTTTATTTTTCATACTTTCTGTATCTTTTATATTTTGTGTATCTTTTTTATTTTGTTTGTTTTTCATATTTTGTTTCCTTCCTTAATCCTTTGTAGTAATTTAAAATTGCTAAGCAAATCTTATTATAGATTTTACCACAATATTTTTAAAATTTCATTGAAATTTTGAACTTTTCACTTTTAATTTTCTATTCCTTTCCTGGCCTCCACTCCTTTATAGTAATAGTGTTTAATCTCCTTCATTTCTGTTACCAAATCTGCTCTATCTATTATCTCTTGTGGCACATATCTGCCTGTTATTATAATTTCAGTATTTTCTGGCTTTTTGTTCAATAGATCTAATACATCCTCAACTTTTAATAGCTTGTAATATAATGCTATACTGATTTCATCTAAAACTACAATATCATATTCTTGAGAATTCAGTATCTCTTCACATCTTTTCAATCCAATTAAAGCTCTCTTTTTATCTTCTTCTGTAGGATCATTATAAATAAAACAATCCATTCCAAATTGTTCTATTGCAAAGCCTTTAAGATAATTTAATCCTTCTACTTCACTATATTTCATTCCCTTAATAAATTGTCCAATAAATACTTTCTTCCCAGCACAAATAGCTCTTAGAGTTAATCCTAATGCTGCTGTAGTTTTTCCCTTGCCGTTTCCCGTATAAACCTGAATATACCCCTTATTTTCCATAACAATCCCCTTCTCCCTTATATTAAAATAGGGATTTTTGTCTTGCAAAAATCCCTATCTTTAAATTCAACTCTTACTTCTCAACTTTTAACTATAAAAAACTAGTTTTCAATACCTACTCTGCAGGGTACTCCTTGAGTATAGTAATGTTTAATTTCTCTCATTTCTGTAACTAGGTCTGCTCTATCTATGATTTCTTGTGGAGCATATCTTCCTGTTAAAATTAATTCAGTTTTTTCTGCTTTCTTTTCAATAAGTTCTAAAACTTCTTGAACTGTAAACAACTCATAAAATAAAGCTATATTTATTTCATCAAGTACTACTACGTCATATTCTCCAGAAGTTAAAATCTCTTCTGCTCTTTTTAAACCTTTTTTAGCTTCTTCAATATCGGCTTTTGTTGGTTTTCCAAATATAAAAGCATTTCTGCCAAACTGTTCCATTTCAAAGTTAGGTAAGATTTTAACAGCTTCAAGCTCGCTATATTTCATACCTTTTGTAAATTGACCAAAAAAAACTTTCTTTCCTGCACAAACTGCTCTAAGTGAAAGTCCTAATGATGCAGTAGTTTTCCCCTTACCATTTCCAGTGTATACTTGTATATACCCCTTGTTTTCCATAATAAATCCCTTCTTTCAAAAGTTTTTGTCCGTCGACTAACTTTTACAATGCCTCACTTTAATAAGTATTGTATAGAAAAAAGCAGTCATTTATAAGTTTAATTGAGCCCATATAGGAGTTAATTCAAACCTCCTACTCGTAAACGATTATATCATAATTCAACTGTATTTTCTATGAAATATATGGTAAAATCCTTCTTTTATGAAATATTTGAAATTAATTATAATTTCTGTTTATTTCTCTTCAACATTTACAGTTAAATTATTTCCTTTATTAATCAAGTGATTCTTAGCTTCAGATGGGGTTTGCTTAAAATGAATACTTACTCCAACTGAAGCTTAGAAGAACTTATCCAGGGACGTAACATCCGTTATCTCCCACTTATAGAAGATGGGAGTATTATGGATGGTAGTCATCGGATAAATTTCATGCTTTTCATTTTTCACTTCTATTAAGCTTTTAATACTTATTATTCTTCTTTCATCAATGGGTTTCCATCTATACAATCTTGAAGATGCTGTATAAATATATTTTGAATTTCTTCATTTTCTCCTAGTCCGTGTAGATATATATTTACCTTATAGCCTTCGCTCTCTAAAATAGTCTTCCAAGAGTCCTCTTCATCACCAGCCATATCATTAATTGCATGATCTCCTGCTACTAACATAAATGGCATTAAAGTAACTTCTTTGATATTATTTTCTTTTAAATTAGGTAATAGAACATCTAGTTCAGGAAAGCCCTCCACATTAGCTATAAATACGTTTTTGAATCCTTCCACATCCATTATATATTGCAATTGTGAATAAGTTGAATTAGCTGGATGAGTACTTCCATGGCCCATAAATACTACAGCATGATCCTCTTTTCTTTCTGGAATCTGACATGTTAAAGCCTCAACTGCCTTATTATAATCGGAAGTTCTATAAAGCAGTGGTCTTCCTAAAACTAACTTTTTAAAGTTTTTTCTAGCCTTATGGACTGCAATTCTTATATCATCATATTCTTCACCGGGCATTATATGTAAAGTTTGAACATATACTTCCTCAAAACCTTCCTTTGCCATCCTCTCTAAAGCTTCCTCAGTATTATCTATATATAAGTTGTCTCTTTTTTTAAGTTTGTTAATTATCATTCCTGATGTGAAAGCTCTTCTAACTTCATAATCAGAATAAGTTTCTTTTACTCTATTTTCAATTGCTTCGATTGTAACCTTTCTTGTTTCTTCATAACTTGTACCAAAACTTACTACTAATATTCCTTTTTTACTCATTAATATCATCCCCTTCTTTCATTACTTATATTATATAAATTCTTTAACTCTTATTTAATTTACCTATTAATCTTAGTCTTTTCATAGTCTTTAAATTCTCATAGGCTTCATGACTCACTGCAGCTATGAGTACAGTAGCTGGCCCACAAGTTTTATGCAAATCTATAGATATATTGTCCTTTAAATTTAGATTCATATTGTTATTTCTAGCCAATAATTCACCTTCATATAATATGCCTTTAGATCCTACAGGCACTATTTCAAAAACACCTTGAGTTTCTAACATCTTATAAAGATCATCATAGTCTGCTATGTCTTCATCTTTACTTGATAGATTTATTTCTCCACCAACTTTAGGCATACCTACGGATATGAGTAGACAATCTTCTTTTATATTATTTACTCTTAAATTGGCATTATCAGTTATACCAACTACAGTTATACCTAATGCAGTAGAAGTGGTTTTAAAGTTTTCTTCTGTACTTCCATTTAGCGCTATCTTATCTATTCTTGCATGGACTAGTTCTTCTTCTATTCCTTTAATTATTTCTTTTCCTGTGGGCTCCATCTCATTGCAAACCGCATTAGTAATTGCTACAATATTAGCTCCAGATGATAAGACTTCAAACATTGCTACTCTTAAAGTGAGTTTTCCTACAAAAATTGAAGGAACCTTTAAGGCATCTCCTTCTTTCATTCCTATGCTTCCGCAGCTATCACAGGCAATTACCATAGTTTTATTAATATCTATATTGACTAGAGTTAAATCTCTAATTTTATTTATTTTCATATTCCTTCATACTCCTTGGTAATAATTTATATACTAATAATGCTACAATAGCATTTATAGCAGCTACTAAAGATAATACAGGCATAAGACCCAATATTCCTGCCTTACCCATTACAGGTAGTAATAAAGGAGTTAATACTAATAATGTTAATGGCCCATTGATAATTACTCCTACAATAGTAGATAAAACCATGCCTGCTAGTTGATTTCTTCTACCCACAAATTTATAAACAAAGGTAAAGGCAGCCATTGTAGCAGCCATTCCTATCATAGTAATTAGATGAACTGGCAAGGAAAGTGGAAATCCACTAGTTAGTGCTGTTAAAAAGTGTCCTACTCCTCCAATAATAGCTCCGTAAACTGGTCCTAGTATTAGTGCCCCTAAAAATCCTGGCATAGAATCAAAAGCAATTGTTCCCATTACTTTTAAGTTTGATCCTACAAAAGATAAGGCTATAAATAAAGCTGTTAATACTAATTTTTTTGTTTTCATATTAAATCCTCCTAAATAAATTGCGAATAATTGCTGAAAATTTAAGCGCCTTATCTATAAACCATTACCACACATTTTTTATCAAACCTTTCATCTATTGAATTAATTAAATAAATGTTTCATTAACTCTTCTTTATTTTTGTATAAATTTTTATAATTTAACTTTTCTCTATCTATTATAATAACCCATATTCCTTCATCTAACGCAGATTTTATTTTTTCTTCAGTTCCGCCCTCTGTTCCACTATCTTTCATTATAATGGCTTTTGCATTGTAGTTTTTTATAAAGGCTCTATTTAGTTCGTAACTAACGGGACCCTTAATAGCTATTAAATCATCTAATTTAATACCTAAAGAATAACATTCTTCCATAACCTTTAACGAAGGTAGCACTCTATGAATTATTCTATTTTCTACACCTAAATTTAATATTTTATCTAAATTTCTGCTTCCTGTAGTATTCAAAATATTTCCATCTATATCTTTTAGCTTTTCATAAAGTTCTGAATAATCTTCTACCAAGACTACTTTTTCACATTTTCTAAATTCATCTACTACACTTTCCCTTTCAAATCTTATGTACTCTATAGATAGTTTTTCGCATACTTCCATAAGATTTTTGCTTACATCTATTGCATATGGATGGGTAGCATCAATTAATATATTAATTTTATTTCTAAAAAAAGTCTCAATCATTTCCTCTTTATCTAAGGGTTTATTATTTAATATCTTATATTTATAATCCTTTAAAAGTTCCCCGCCATATTCTGTGGCCGTGGATACAAAAATATCATCAGTATATTCATTTAATAAACCTAATATCTCTTTACCTTCCGAAGTACCACTTATTAATCCAATCATTTTATCACCAACCCTTTGGAGTAAAAAACGTAAAATTAAAACTAAAAAATTATAGTGAAAATTTCCTTGGAATTTTTCAGACTATATATTTATAGAGATTCCAAAGAAATTTCACCATTAATCCTTCATTCTTAGTTCTTCACTCTTCACTAAAAACTATAAAGAGTACCCTCTCGGCGTTACAAACTTACCGTCTTTAATATAGCTTCCGCTATTTCCCACTATTACTATAGAAAACATATCTACTATGCTATCATCAAAGTTTTCTAATGTGAATAAACTAATCTCTTGTCCATCTCTAAGTGCATTTTTAACCACTCCTACTGGAGTATTCCCTTTTCTATGTTTTTTTATGATGTCAATACATTCTCTTAAATAATGTGGTCTTCCATGACTTCTTGGGTTGTAGAGTGATATAACAAAATCTCCTTTTGATGCAAGTTCCACTCTCTTTTTTATAAGTTCATAAGGAGTCATTAAGTCACTTAAACTTATATTGCAGTTATCATGCATTAATGGGGAACCTAATACTGAAGCCGCTGAAGAGGAGGCTGTTATTCCTGGAATTATTTCTACCTCTTCATCCTTTTTCATCTCTAAAATAAGTCCTGCCATCCCATATATTCCTGCATCACCTGTGCTAACAATAGAAACTACCTTTTCCTTTGCAATTTCTAAAGCCTTTTCACATCTTTCTACTTCACCCTTCATTCCAGTTGAAACTATTTCTTTATCCTTAATTAATGGCTCAATAAAATCTATATATTTTGTATATCCTACAATTACTTCACTTTTTTCTATTGCCTCTTTAGCCTTAGCTGTCATATGTTCTAATCCACCTGGACCAATTCCTACTACATATAATTTTCCCAAAATAATCCACCTTTCACTCTTCATTCTTCTATCTTCACTATTTAATCTTCACTTTAAATAATTCCAATAGCAAGGGTCATTCCATTTAACCTCAATTTTCCCGTTATAAAAGCTCCACCTTGAAGTTCAACACAGGGTTCACATACGGTCCTTACTCCTATGGTTTTCTCTACAAAATCGCTTCCTTGAAATTTATGATCTATATTCTTTATATCTTCTATATTAAAAATATTAAGATCACATTTTAAAAAAGCACTTAAATCTTTTATAGCTTTTTCATCCTTTTTTACTTCTACAGTTCCAATAGACTTTACTCCTTGTAAGTCTAAGTTCTTATCTATTAAAACCTCTACAACCCTTTTTCTCATATCTTCAGAAGAAAAATCTTTTCTGCACCCTATTCCTAAAACTACATTTTTTCTTATTAGTTTTAGTATTTTTGTTTGGGGATTTTTTATTTTCTCCTTCTCTATCCAAAAGGACTTATTCTTATTTGTTACATATACAATACCTGCGACCCCTTCTAAATCCGAACTATAGCCTTCAGGTATTGGTATAATATTATCTTCATCTTGAAAATAAACTTTTTTCCCATCAACTAAAAGAGCAGCTATATCTTTGGCATCTTTTAAATCTTCTATGACTAAATTATTTTTCTTTGCCACCATATCAGGAGCTTCAATCCCTAAGGAGTCTGTAGCAGTAGTAATTACAGGAATAGCTTCTAGTATGTTTGAAATTGTTATAGCTAATTCATTTGCACCACCTAAATGACCACTTAAAAGGCTTATGACAAATTTCCCTGAATTATCGATAGTTATTACTGCCGGGTCTTCATCCTTCTTTTTTATATACGGTGCTATTGCTCTAACCGCTATGCCTGTAGAAGTAACAAAAATTACCCCTTCATAATTTTCCATTGCTTTTTCTACTACTTCCTTAAAATTAAAATTCTCATCTTTTTCCTTTGAAAAGATATGTATAGAAATGGATTTTTTAATCTTTTCACAAATTAAGTCTCCATTCTTAGTTATGGTTATAGCTGCTATATTCATTATTCTTCTGCCTTTCTAAACATGTGAGTAAAGCTCTTATCATATAGCAGACTCTTTGAGTATTCACAGTCTATAAATTCTCCTACAAGTATTTGAGCACATTTAGTAATATTAGCTTCTTTAACCTTCTCTGCTATATCATCTAGTGTACCTAGTATAATTCTTTGGTCTTCCCAAGTTGCTCTTTCTACTACTGCTATAGGTACATTTTTGCCATATCCTCTTCTTAACTTTTCTACTACCTTTTCTATCATGCTTATAGATAAGAATATAGCCATAGAAGCTCCAACACTTGCTAATTTCTCTAGATCTTCTTTTGCAGGTACTGGTGTCCTTCCTTCTACTCTAGTAAGAATTAAAGTTTGTGTTACATTTGGTAAAGTAAATTCCCTTTGTATTGCCGCCGCAGCTGCAAAGCAAGAGCTTACCCCAGGAATTATTTCATACTTTATATTAAGTTTATCTAATTCATCCATCTGTTCTTTAATTGCTCCATACATGGATGGGTCTCCTGTATGTAATCTCACCACAGTTTTTCCTTTATTTACTTCTTCCTTCATTACTCCTATTACTTGATCTAATGTCATAGATGCTGAGTTATGAGCAACTACCCCTTCTTTACAAAAGTCTAAATGTTCTTTTGCAACTAATGATCCTGCATATATAACCACATCTGCCTCTGATATTATTTTTCTTCCTTTTACAGTTATTAAATCCACATCTCCTGGACCTGCTCCAATAAAATATACCATGTATTTTCTTCCCTTCTTAACGAATTTTATTTTTTATTTGCTATTATTAGGGACATATAATCCTTATTTTCTATAATTTCTTTTTTATCTCTTAGTATCTGCTGTCCTTCTCTATAGGCTCTTCTTACACAAACATAATCATATCCTTTTTCTTCTAAGAAGTTTACAACTTTTTCTTCATTATTGTAGAGTTTCATTATAACTAAGAATTTCTCATCCTTTACTGCATCTAATCTAGTGGAAGGTAATATTAGTAAGGGTTCATCCCCAATAACTAGTATTTCTCCTGCAAGACTTGCTGATGCACAAAATGAAGTAATTCCTGGTACAGTCTCTACTTCATATCCTTTTTCGTTTATATATTTCAATAGATATATGTATGTGCTATAAACGAAAGGATCTCCTATAGTTAAAAATATTACATCTTTTCCTTCATGAAGCTTTTCTTCTATAGTTCTAAAAGCATCAAATACTTTCTCTTCTTTATCTGGTGTCCCCATTGGAAAATGTTTTACAATTACCTCAGCATCTTTATTTATAAAATTTATAGATGTATCTAAAGCTATACTGTTTCCCCCATCTTTCATTGGAGACGGTGCTACAACAACTTCTGCCTTCTCTAATAATCTTATAGCTTTTAATGTTAATAATTCTTCACTTCCTGGTCCTACGCCTATTCCATATAATTTAGCCATTGTTCTTTTCTCCTTCTATTATAAATATTGGGTTGTTTGCCATTAGCATATAGGTTTGTCCCTTTGTCTTACTTACAGAAACTTGGGTGCACTTTACTTTATAGCCTAACTCCACTAATGTGTTCATGGCTATGTAAAGATTATTTATTGTTATAAAGTTTAATACTATTTTTCCACCATCCATTAGCATTTCACAGTATTTTTTGATTAAATCACTTAAATTTCCTCCGCTACCGCCTATAAATATGCTATTAAACTTTCCTTCTAGCTTTGCAGTTAAGGCTTCTCCTTCAATTACTATTAGATTATCCGCCTTAAATTTTTCTTTATTTTTATATATAACTTCTAATGCGTCACTATCTTTCTCTAGGGCAACTACTTCACCTTGACTACATATTTTAGCTGCTTGAATACTTATGGAACCTGTTCCTGCTCCTACATCTAAGACTCTAGAGTTTTTATATAGATTCATTTTAGCAATGCTTAAAATTCTTATTTCTTCCTTAGTCATTGGACAGTTTCCTCTAATGAAGTCTTCATCAGATATAAAAGCTAACTTTTCTCCTTCTAGTGAAGCCTCTTCATTCTCTAGCAATAGCACACACAATGAAGAAAATTCTTTATTTTTCATTTCTTCTGGATATCCTATTTCTATTTTTTCATCTTCATAGGACAAGTTTTCTCCTACATACATCCTAGGATTTAATCCTTCTTCTAGAAACCTTTGTGCTAAATCCTTTGGAGAGTTCTTACTGTCCGTAAGCCATATAGATAACTTATTTTCTCTAACTTTATTTATAAATTCCTCTTCTCTTCCATGAAGACTTCCTAAATAGGCCCCCTGCCAACTTTTATTTAACCTTCCTGATAAATATTGAAAGGAACTTATTCCTGGTATAACCTTTATTTCTCCAGGGTAATTATTTTTAATATACTCTGTTATACCATAGTATAAAGGATCTCCCGACGCCACTACAGATATGACTTTATCCTTGTTTTTTTCTAGTTCCTCTACTACTTCACTTATTTTACTTACTTTAATTTTCTTCTTATCTATAAAATCCACACTTTCCATAGCTCTTCCAAATCCAAGTATTATATCAGATTCTTGCATTATTTCTAGGGCTTTAGGCAAAATGTAATCTCTATTTCCAGGTCCAATTCCTACTATATAAACCAATATATCACCTCTTTTTCAGTAAACAGTTAAGAGTTACTGTTCTTTGTTCATTATTCAATGTTCTATACTAAGTTTTCATCTATATGCAGATTTTTTTCCATAGAAAACATAACTATTTTAGGATCGATTTCATTATAAGTGTATATTTCAACTCTTTTTTTAATTTTTTCTGCAATTCTCTTGTAAAGTTCTTCATAACCGTCCCCTAAGAACTTTATTGCTCCTTCTGTAGTTTTTTCATTATAAACACTCTGTACTAATTCTTGTGGATATCCCATTAAAGCAAGCTCAAGAGCTATGATCTCCATTCTTACATCGCATACTCTGCTATGGGTGTTAAAGCATCCTCCTGCTATTTTACACAACTTTCCTATATGCCCCACTAAGGTAACATCTTTAATTTTGTTTTCCATACAGCAATTTAATGCAAATCCAATATAATTAGATACAACTACCATGTTGTCCGGATTTAACCCTATTTTAGTACCTGCTTTTTCTCCTATATTACCAAATACTAATATTAACTCCTTGCAACCCTTTGCTACCTTTTGATTTATCTCAATTCTTATGGATTCCTTTAGAGCATCTTCTGACATAGGCATAACTATACCTGAGGTTCCAAGAATTGATATACCTCCAATTATATTTAATCTCGGATTGAAGGTCTTTTGAGCTACTTCCTCTCCCTTAGGAACAAAAATAGTAATCTCTACTCCTTTATCCTTTGGAAGTACATCTTTTACTTCTCTTTCTATCATGGTTCTTGGCACAGGATTTATTGCCCATTCACCTTTAGGTACATAGAGTCCTTCCCCCATGACCTTTCCTACGCCAACTCCACCTCTTAGGCTATATCCACCCTCTTTTTTTTCAGCTCTAGCCCAAATTTCTAACCCATGGGTAGCATCTGGGTCATCTCCTCCATCTTTAATAACACAACACTCTACAAAGTTTTCTCCTCTTTTAATTTTTTCTATAGGAATATTTAATTTTATACCTTTAGGAGTGTCTATGCTTATTTCCTTTAAATCTTGCTCTGAATACAACATAATTGTTCCTGCTTTTGCTGCTGCTGTTGCACAGGAGCCTGTAGTATAACCGCATCTTAATCTTTTACCGTCCACATTTACATACATATCAAGCATATTTAATCACCTGCTTCTGGGCATCTTAAATAACTAATCAACGATGCCTTATTCTCTATCTACAACCATATACATTAATGCATTAACTATGGCAGCTGCCACATTGCTTCCGCCTTTTCTTCCTCTAATTGTTACCATTGGTATTGAAAGCTGCTTTTCCGCCTCTTCCTTTGATTCTGCTGCTCCTACAAATCCTACTGGTGCTCCAATTATAAATTTAGGGTTAGCTTTCCCCTCTTTAGTAAGCTCTATAAGCTTGTACAAAGCTGTAGGTGCATTGCCAAAAACAAAGAATTCTACTCCATCCTCTACTGCCTTTTCAATTCCCGCCATAGAACGAGTTATCCCTCTTTCCTTAGCAATCTTTGCCACATCTTCATTTGAAACGTAACATTCTACAGAACAGTTTAATTTCTTTAATGCAGCTTTATTTATACCTGATTTAGCCATATTGGTATCTGTATATATTTTAATTCCCTTTGCGAGTAACTCTTTACCTGCTTCTATTGCCCCTTCTCTTATATACACAATGTTTTTATAATCAAAATCTCCTGTAGTGTGTATTGTTCTCTTAACTATTTTTAATTCTTCTTCTGTGAAGCTATGTTCTCCCATTTCTTCACCTATAATTTCAAAGCTTCTTTCTTCTATTTCCATAGGTTTCTTTATATAATCCATGATTTTTCACCGCTCCTTTTTAGTAGAACTTTTAAAAACTCCATATTTCCAAAAAAGTGTATATGGGGATAAGCAGCTAAAGTATTATTTTTAAAATATCCACAACTCCACTCTTTAATACTTCCGTCATATATTTCTTTAGTCAATTTATATACTTTATCACCATTTAGCGTAACATAAGATTTATGGAACTCATGACAGTTTATACTTAAATCTTCACATTCTAGCTTTGCATAGCCAAAATTTTGAAGAGATTTTGTCATTACAGCCTTTCCATTAAAGAATCCCACTGTTTTTTCTTCCTCTATCCCGTTGTCTATGGATTCTGTGAGATACATAAGTCCACCACATTCTGCATAACAGTGCAATCCTTTATTCAATCTTTCTCTAATACTGTTTAACATAGTTGTGTTTTCACTTAATTCCTTTAAAAATACTTCTGGATAACCTCCACCTATGTATAAAAAATCTATATTTTCAGGAAGTTCTTTATCCTTTAATGGGCTAAAATAAACTATTTCTCCTGCCTCAGCTAATAACTCTAGATTTTCTCTATAATAAAAGCTAAAAGCCTTATCCATAGGTACTCCTATCTTTATGTTCATATTTTCCATATGAAAATTATCTTCATATTTAGGAGTGCCTTTGAAGTATTTTAATAGCTCTTCTAAATTCACATTCTTTAATATATATTCGCTACATAAATCTATCTTTTCTTCTAAATCCTCAACTTCGCTACTTTGAATTAAACCTAAGTGTCTACTTTTTATAGATAACTTTTCATCCTTTGGAATATAACCAAAGACTTCAATTTTACAATTATACTCAATGGATGCCTTTAAAAGCTTATAGTATTTTTCACCTATGTTATTTAGTATTACTCCACAAATATTTACATTGCCAAAGTTTTTTAATCCATTTATCTCAGCACATAATGTAGCCACTTGTGCCTTAGGTGATAACACTAATACTACTGGCAAATCTAAAACTTCTGACACATGGGCTGTGGAATATTTAGAGTCTATTCCTTTTCCATCGTAAAGTCCCATAACCCCTTCTATAACACCTAAATCTCCCTTTCCTCTAGAGTAAGAAGCTTTTACTCCCTCCTCCCCCATAAGAAATATATCTAAGTTTCTAGAAGGTTTTTTAGCTATCCTGCTTTGAAACGCTGTATCTATATAATCTGGTCCTACTTTATATCCTTGAACATCAAATCCTTTTTTCATTAAAGCTCTAATCAGACCAAGGGTAATGGTGGTTTTTCCACCACCACTGCTATTAGATGAAACAATAATACTCTTCATATTAGCACCTGTTTTCTAGAACTTTCTCATTAGTTCTAAGAATTTTTCTATTTCAGCTTCACTATGCTTAACACCTATGAACATAGCTTCAAACTGTGAAGGAGATATGTACATTCCACCATTTATCATATGATGAAAGAACCTTCCATATAGCGCTGTATCACAGGTTTTAGCATCTTCGTAATCCACAACACTCTCTTTTTCTGTAAAGAAAGGGGTCATCATGGATCCACATCTATTTATCACTAAGGATATTCCTTTTTCCTTAGCTACTTCTTCCATACCCATTTTAAGAGTGTTAGCTAACTTTTCAATATGATCATAATAATGTAAATTATTATATAGCTTAGTTAAGGTAGCATATCCTGCTGCCATCACCACTGGGTTACCTGACATGGTTCCTGCCTGATACACAGGTCCCATAGGAGATAGGTTTTCCATTATCTCTCTTTTACCACCGTATGCTCCACAAGGAAGTCCTCCTCCCATAATCTTAGCAAAGGTAGTTAAGTCAGGAACTACACCACAAAGGCTTTGTGCTCCTTTATAAGCTACTCTAAATCCCGTCATTACTTCATCAAAGATTAACAATGCTCCATACTCATCACAAACTTCTCTTAATCCTTCTAAGAACTCTTTAGTTCCAGGTATAACTCCCATATTACCAGCCACTGGTTCAACTATGATCCCCGCTATATCATCACCGTATTTAACAAATAAATCTCTTACACTTTGTATATCATTGTATTTAGCAATTAAAGTGTTTTCTATGCTGCTCTTCGGTACCCCTGGAGAGCCTGGAATTCTTTCTGTAAGCACTCCTGATCCTGCTTCCACTAAGAATCCATCAAAGTGTCCATGATAGCATCCCGCAAATTTTATTATCTTATCTTTTTTTGTATATCCTCTTGTAAGCTTTACAGCGCTCATAGTAGCTTCCGTACCTGAATTCACCATTCTAACCATATCTACATTATCTAATGTATTTACCATATATCTTGCAAGTAATAATTCCACTTCCGTTGGTGCTCCAAAAGTTAGGGCATTATCTACCATATCTTTTATAGCTTTTACTACATCCTTATCATTATGTCCTAATATCATTGGTCCCCAAGATGCTATAAAGTCTATGTATTCATTTCCATCTTCATCAAATATATGTGAACCCTCACCCTTTTTCATTACTGGAGGATTTATTGTAACATTTGTAAATGCTCTAACTGGGCTATTAACTCCCCCTGGCATATACTTTTTAGACTCTTCAAATATCTCTAAGTTTCTCATTTTAAACACCCCTTCTTACCTATTCTCCATTTTCAATTATCAACTCTCAACTATTTAAGCCATTTAGCCGCATCAAGAGCATAGTAGGTTATGATCATATCTGCTCCTGCTCTTTTCATAGATAAAAGCATTTCAAGTGCTATTTTCTTCTCATCTATTAATCCCATTTTTGCAGCAGCTTTAACCATAGAATATTCTCCACTCACACTATAAGCTGCTATTGGCATATGGGTTTTATCCTTAGCCCATCTTATTACATCTAAATAAGATAGGGCAGGTTTTACCATAATGATATCTGCTCCTTCCATGATGTCACTTTCTATTTCAAGCATAGCTTCTCTTATATTTCCTGGATCCATTTGATAGGTCTTTCTATCTCCAAATTGAGGTGTTGAATTGGCTGCCTCTCTAAAGGGACCATAAAAAGCTGAACAATATTTAGCACTATAAGACATTATCGGAATGTGTACATATCCATTTTTATCTAAAGTTTCTCTTATAGATGCAATTCTTCCATCCATCATATCCGAAGGCGCAATCATGTCTGCTCCTGCTTTGGCATGGGATAGAGATATTTTGCACAAATAATCTAGGGTTTCATCGTTATCTACATTTTCATCATGAATTATTCCACAATGACCATGACTTGTATACTCGCACATGCACACATCAGTTATTATGTAAATATCTTTAGATAGCTCTCTAATTTTTCTTATTGCCTTTTGTATTATTCCATTATCATTATAGCTTTCACTACCAACTTCATCTTTATGATCCGGTATGCCAAATAGTATTATCCCCTTAACTCCACTCTCTTCTATCTCTTTTACTACTTCATGTAATCTATCTATGGAATAATGGTAGTTGTTTGGAAGAGAAGTTATTTCTTTTTTTATATTTTCCCCTTCTACAACAAATAGTGGGTATATAAAATCATCTGGTGTTAAAACCGTTTCCCTAACCATACTTCTTATAGCTTCATTGTTTCTTAATCTTCTATGTCTATTGAACATAAATTCCACTCCTTTTTAAGAATCAAGAGTTATTCACTCTCAATTATCCATTCTCAATTAGAATAGGTTTATTTATTTTCCAAAAGTTTTTTAATTATTCCTTCGTTTGAATATTCATCACATACAGTATGTTCTATACCATGTTTTTGAAGTTCTTTTGAAGTTATAGGGCCAATAGCTAAACATTCTTTGCTCTTTATAGCTTCCAATCCAACCATATCTATCATATTTCTTACTATGCTTGGGCTAGTAAATAAAACTATGTTCACATTATTAAATATTTCCCCTTCAGGTAAATCCCCTTTAGCTATCTTATAAGTAGTTACTTCATCTACTAAGGTTTTCTCCTCTGTCAATGCTTCAACTAAATATTCCCTGGCTTGAGCTGAACGAGGGAGAAGTATTTTATCTCCTTCTTTTACATGAGGCTTAATTTTATTGAATAAGTCCTCTGCTACAAATTCTTCCGCTACAATCTCTGGTTTTATTCCTCTTTTAATCAGAGACTTTTCTGTAGCAGGTCCTATGGCAGCAAATTTTCCTTTTAAATTCCTTATGTCGTATTCTTTTTCTATTAAATAATCAAAGAATATATTTACACCATTTACACTGGTAAAGAGTATAAAATCATATTGTGATAATTTATCCATATATGATTTTAAGTTTTCTCCTGTGTTTACTATCTTTATAGCGTTAATTTCTATGGTTTGTGCTCCTAAATCTCTTAACTTTTCTATAAGTTCTCCCGCTTGTTCCTTTGAGCGAGTTACACATATATTTTTACCGAAAAGTGGTTTCTTCTCATACCAGTTAAACTTATCATTAAACTGAACCACATCACCTACAAGAATTATGCACGGTGACCCTATTCCCTTTTCTAATGCCTTCTCTTTTATGTCTTTTATAGTTCCAACTACTTTTCTTTGAAGAGAAGTAGTTCCTCTCATTATTATGGCACAAGGGGTAGATTCATCCATGCCATTTTCTAAAAGCCTTGAGGTTATTATATCCAAGTTATTGAATCCCATTAAAAATATTAGGGTTCCTCCAACTTTTGCTACTGCATTCCAGTCTATGTTAAGCTTCTCTGCAGTCATTCCTGTAAATACATGAAAACCTTGAGCTATAGCTCTATGAGTAACTGGAATCCCTGCATAGTTTGGAACAGATATAGCCGAAGTTATACCCGGTATTACTTCAAACTCAATATTTTCTTCTAATAGTGATAGTATTTCTTCTCCTCCACGGCCGAATACAAAGGGGTCTCCTCCTTTTATTCTTCCTACTATGTGTCCTTTTTTAGCAAGATTAACTAACATTTCATTTATTTCATCCTGGGTTTTATAGTGACATCCAGGTTCTTTTCCACAGTAATATATTTCACATTTTTCATCTAGATATTTTAATATTCCTGGTGAAGCTAATCTGTCGTACATAACTGCAGTACATTTTTTTAATTTATTTATAGCTTTCAGTGTGATTAGCTCCTCATCTCCTGGGCCCGCTCCAATTAGATATACTTTACTCATAGTCTACCTCCTAAGCCATTTCAATTTTCTTGGCTAAATTTTTTCCTAAGTTTATAAATTCTTCTTTCTTACCTTCTATATCTTTTTTTACTATTTTTCCCCCAACTTCAAAAATTCCCACCATATATAACATATCACCTTTAATTATTGCATTAGCTCCTATGGTAGAATGGCAATCTCCCTTTAACTCTTTCATAAAGCTTCTTTCAGCTTCCACACAAATTCTACTTTCTTCATTGTCTATATGCTTAACATATTCATAAGCTTCTGACCCTACCTTTGTTTCTACACCTAGTGCTCCTTGTCCTATAGCTGGCACCATCTCTGTTACCTCAAAATAATTTGTTATTACATCTTCCATTCCAAGTCTATTTAATCCAGCAGAAGCGAGTACAGTTCCATGTAGATTTAATTCTTTTATTTTTCTTATTCTGGTCTGTACATTCCCTCTTATTGGTACTATATCCACATCCGGTCTTAAAAGCTTTAACTGTGAAGCTCTTCTTCTGCTGCTGGTTCCAACCTTAGCTCCTTTTGGTAAATCCATAAAAGGAGTACCATCTGCAGATATAAATGCATCTCTCACATCTTCTCTTTTTGGTACTGCAGCTATTTGAAATTCTTCTAGTATTTCATAAGGCATGTCTTTCATGCTGTGTACTGCAATATGAGCTTTATCCTCTAATAGAGCCATCTCTATCTCTTTAATAAATAGACCCTTGCCTCCAATTTTATCTAAGGTTCTATCTAATATTTTGTCTCCTAAGGTTTCAATTAGTAATTTCTCACATTCCACATTATGTTTTTCTTTAATCATATTTATTATTAAATCCGTTTGAGTCTGTGCTAGGATACTTTTTCTCGTAGCTAAAATCAATTTCAATTTCATTACCTCCATAAAACATTTTTAACACTTTATTATGGACATTTTTTTGAAAAAAGAAATAAAAGTCATCTGTGTTTACAAAGTTTGTTATTTCATTTTTCAAAGGATTATCCTTTAAACTATTTCTTAATTTGCAACAGTAGTCCACAAAATCGTCATATGCCTTAGCCACATCTGTCAACTTATTAGTCAAGTAAACAGAAGTTTTAGGACTACCTTCCTTAGTATTTAGCGAAAGATTTATATATTTAGTTTTTCTTTGACAAGGTACTAAAAACATTCCCCTTCTAAACTCACTGGAATCGGAGTATAGCTTACAATATTTCTCACAATGTTTTTTTATTACATCCCTTGTATTATCATGGTTTATAGCTATTATTACTAAATGATGATCTAATATATAATCTTCTTTATAATCATCTCTTATAAATTTAATGTTATGACTATCCTTTAACTCATCAAAGCCATTGGTGAATTCTTTTGAAAGTATGGTAACCACACATCCATTCTTCAGAAAAGTCTTAGCTTTTATTAAGCCTGCTCTTCCTCCTCCTATAATCAATACCCTTATCTTATCGGATATTAATGAAATATTAGTGTACTCTATTTGGTGTTGTAAAATATCCTTTGAATTATATTCAGGCATTCCTCATACCTGCCTTTCAATTGTTCTTCTTTTAATACTTCTATCGCTCTATTTACATAGGCATCAGAGGTGCTTTTTAATAGCATTTCAGCTAACATCTCTTTATCCTTAGTTTTTGATTTATTCTTAAAGGTCTTATATCTTTTTCTATATACAACCTCTCCACATTCCTTTAGTTTCTCTATTTGAGGAGATATTTCTCTTATCTTTTGCCAATCTTTAAAGTCATTGATGTAATTGTCTAAGATATATTTATTTTCTTCCATCTGTAATTTTCTCTTTTGGCAGTTTTCATCATTTAACAAGCTAATTTTATCTATATCATATACCTGAATGTTGTCAACTTTTTCTATTCCCTCTTCCACATCTCTAGGTACCGCTAAATCGAAAATTACCAATTCTTTTTCTGGCAAATCATTTTTATGTACCACTGGGTGTGGTGCAGAGGTTGAACATATTATACAATCCACATCCTTGTAAAATTTCTGTCTTTCATTAAAAGATATTGCCTTTACCCTGCTATCTTCTATTTCAACAAGAGATGGGTTTCTAAGGGCTATATATAATTTATTAAAGCTACCAGACATTATATATTTACAGGCTAAACTACCAATTTCTCCATAACCAAGAACCATAAAATTCCTTGCACCTAGACGTCTCCCTTCATTTACTGATATAGATGCGGATGAAACAGGTATAGTATATAACCTAGATTTAAATCTAAATTCCTTCCCACAGGTTATTGACATTTGAAATAGTTTTTGAATCTCTTTTTTTATAGTTTTATTTTTCAATGCTATTTCATAGGCATCCTTCACTTGACCTAAGATTTGATCTTCACCTAAAATTGAAGAATAGAATCCGCATACCACGTTCATTATATAATCTACTGCTTCATCATCTTTATGAAAAAATATATATTTTATATATTCTTTACTCCAGTTTAACCTTTCAAAAATCTCATCGATTATTTGGGCATAGTCTTTTTCTGTGGAAAAATATACTTCTGTTCTATTACAAGTACTAAGTATTAATACCTCGTCACAAATTTCATTAAGCTTCAAAAGATATTCTTCATAACGTTTTGGTATTATACTTAATTTTTCTCTTATATCTAGCTTTATATTGTTTCTGATACCAATAACTCCTATCATTCTTTTTCACTCCATAAAGTCCAATTATTTTAAATATATCGCAAGAAAAATTAATATAAAATCATATATGCATATAAGTATAAATCTCTTATAAGAAAAATTAAAGTCTATGGCGATATAAGGAGTATATCCTTTATAACATCTGCTATCTAACCCATCCTTTATATTTTTCCATCTCTCCATAGTATTTACAAAAAGTAATGCCGCTATTTTACCCGTACTTCTTATTTTTGAGGAGAATCCATCAAATCCTCCTCTTGATTTCATTGCATTGTACATAATATTATATTCATCATCTAGTATCATTAAAAATCTTTCCATAGACTTCGCAATGTCGCATATATCCGTTAACCATTTATTTTTAGAAAAATAATATAATATATGTTCTATAGGAGTAGTTAAAGTAAAAAAAGAAAGACTTAACCCAGAAAATAAACATTTCAATATAATAACATATACATATTTAAGTCCATAATCAAAAATGAAAGTTAACGACGAAAAAGCAGCGAAGGCTGCTATTTTAAAAGCAAAATTAGCTACAATTTTCATATTGTTTTTTATGATAATATGCATCAAAAAAAATATCATTATATTTCCAATAATCACCATAGGATTATATATAAATCCCATGATAATTATTGGAACTACAGTCATAAATATTTTTTCTAAAGGATGAATATAGGTTAATTTATTCCTCTTTGACAGCGCAATTACTAACTTTAGCATTTTTCTTCTTTCCTATATAATACCCCATAAATCCTGCTCCTATAGCAGCTTGAACTGCAAACAATAAACTTTCTATTTCCCCTGAAGGTGGTTCCCATAATGCTGAAAACCATGGCTCGTAATCCCCTCTTGTTTCAGCTATTACATCTTCTATCATTCCATCTGCGCCTTCAAACTCTCCACCCTTCATGCTACCTATAGCTAAAGAACCTATTATAACTAAAAAGCATGTAAGTAATAATGATATTGTTCTCTTTTTCAATTATTTCACCCCGCTAAGTATTTCTATTTCTTTAGAAGAATATTTTTCAATAAATTCAAAAATTATTACTGTAAGCAATCCTTCTACTATAGCTAAAGGAATCTGTGTTATAGAAAATATTGAAAAGAATTTTCCAAAGGAAGTTATTATTCCACCTTGTTGCGCTGGGAAAGCTAAAGCTAACTGCACTGAAGTAACAAAATATGTTGCTAAATCACCTATGGCTGCTGCTAAAAACACCCCTAATTTTTTATTTTTATTTTTCAATGCAATATATATTAAGTAAGAAACTATTGGTCCAACTATAGCCATTGAAACCACGTTAGCGCCAAGGGTTGTTATTCCTCCATGTGCTAAAAATATAGCTTGGAATACAAGAACTATCAATCCTACTACTGAAGATATAAAAGGTCCAAAAATTATAGCTGAAAGTCCTGTCCCTGTTGGATGAGAACAGCTTCCTGTAACTGAAGGTATTTTCATAGCTGAAAGTATAAATGCATATGCCGCTACAAGACCTAAGAGCATTTTAATATCTTTATTTTTATTAGTGCTTTCTTTAATGCCCTTTATCCCCATTATTATAAATGGTAGAGCAATTATAAAATAAATTCCTGACCACATTGGCGGCAAAAATCCTTCTGCTATGTGCATTGCTGATGCTCTTGATGTCATTGTAAACACCATAGCTATCATCATTAATAGTGTAAATTTTTTACTCATTTATAACCCTCCTATAGATTATATATTAAATTTTTCAACACTTTTAACAGTGTATTATTGTTCACTCTATCTTTGATTGCAAACCTTACATAGCTCTCATTAAGGCCAATATAATTATTACATTTCCTTATGACTATTCCTCTTTCCAATGAATCCTCATATAATCTATCACAATCAATATTTTTTAATTTACATAAAATATAGTTTCCCTGAGTATCAAATGTCTTTTCTATAATATCTAATTTCTTTAGTTCTCCTTGTAAATACTCTCGCTCTAGTTTAATCCACTCTATTGATTCATTAATATATTTCCTGTCTTTGAGAACATATTTAACTGCTAATTCCGCAAAAACATTTATGTTCCAAGGGTTTTGTTTTTCTTTTAATTTATTTATATACTCTCTATCTGCACAAATTCCATAGCCAAATCTTATTCCAGGCATAGCATAGAATTTTGTTATTGCTCTTATTATAAATATAGATTTATAATACTTTAGCTCATAAATAAAACTTTCCTCATATCTCCCTGTAAATTCTACAAAAGCTTCATCTATTATTATCTTCTTGCCTTCTCTTTCACAATGCTCTATTATTGACAAGAACTTTTCTTTGTCTATTACCCCACCATTAGGATTGTTGGGATTCCCTATTATTATAGCTTCCACTTTATCTAAATTTTTAGCTATGGCTTCATAGTCATATTCCATATTTTCATTTAATGAAACACATACTATATCCACGCCCCACTTCTCAGCACTCTCATAATATTCACCAAAGGATGGAGTAATTATCATAATGCTTTTGAAACTAGATATAGTTAAATCAATTATTTCTGCCGCTCCATTGCCCAGTATAAAATCTTCTTCATGAACTAGTTCTAAGCTTCTATCTCCATTGCCAAATAATATCTCTACTTCATTTATATATTCTTTTAAATTTGCTCTTAGTTGTCTATATTGAAGATCTGGATATCTTGTTAGGTTTAAAATCCCTTCATTTAAATTATCCACAAATCCCTTGGGCACACCTAATGGATTTATATTAGAACTAAAATCTATTAATTCTTTTCCCTTTAATATTCCTTCTGTATAAACATCTCCACCATGTTTCACTGTCTACACTCCCTTTATGTTTAAAGTTAGAATCACTATACCAAATATTATTAAAAATACTATTTCTGATGCAAACATCAATTTTATACTTCCAAATATATGATTATAGTTTAACTCAACTCTTTTATCCCCTATGGTTGGTTTATATACCACTTTTCCAAAATAGGTATTACTTCCACCTACTTGTATACCCATAGCCCCTGCTGCTGCTCCTTCTGGATAAGCACAGTTTGGACTCTTATGATTCTTTCTATCTCTGATCATCACTTTGAAAGTTTCTATAATATTTCCACCAACCACAGGGGAAGATATACCTATTAACCCCCCTGAAAGTCTAGCAGGAATATAATTAAAAACATCATCTACCTTCGCTGGAAAAAAACCTATATTAATAAATCTTTCATCCATATATCCAAGCATTGAATCCATGGTATTTATGCCTTTATACATCATAGCCAGTGGAGCCCCTCCTACTAATCCATATAAAAGTGGAGCAATTACTCCATCCGCTGTGTTTTCTGCTACAGTCTCAATATCAGCTCGTATTATTTCATCTTCCATTAGAGATTTTGTATCTCTACCTACGATGTATGATAATTTTAATCTAGCATCTTCTATATCTTCATTTTTCAAAGCATGGTACACCTTAATAGCTTCATTTTTTAAGCACTTAGCTGAAAGAGTTGTCCATAAAATAAATATGTTTAGTATATGATATATCCATTGATTACCCTTAGTTAGATACAATAGGCTATAGGGAATTAAAAAAGATATTGTAGCAACTATTATAACGACAAATCCACCAAAAACTTTTAACCCTTTACCATTTTCAATGTATTGTCTTCCTTTTTTCTCTAAATAACTTATTAACTTTCCTATATAAATAACCGGATGGGGAAACCAATAAGGATCTCCTATAATCCAATCTATTATTACTGCTAAAGTTAAATCAATAAAATTATTTAATAAAAACGAAACTATGGTAATCACCTCTACCTATTTATTCCCATGATTTTATATAAATTTTCAATATCTATATTTTCTCTAACTAAGTCTGCTAGTTCATTTAGATTTTTTTCTCTAAGATTTTCGTAGTGAAGAGATTTTCTTTCTTTTAGTCCCTTAGCTACTCTCACTTTATTTAATACTCTTTCTCTAAATTCAATTCCATCAAATAAGCCATGAATATAAGTACCCATTATATTTTCTCTATCATTTATTGCTCCATCTATTCTATTTACATCTTTTCCATTTTCATCGTAAATAGTAAACATTGGAGTTGCAGTGCTTCCATAGTTTGAAATACCCATATGTATTTCATAACCGTATATCTCACCATAATTTCCTTTAGCTTTTACTCTAGTAGTAACTTTTTCTTTTTCAAAGGTTGTTTCAATATCTAGCAATCTCATTCCATCAACTTCTTTATTGTCTGTTTCAACTCCATAAGGATCTTTTAAAACATTACCTAACATTTGATAACCGCCACATACTCCGATGATGAATCCTTCTTTTGAATATTCCTTAATTAGATCTTCTAACCCACTACCCCTTAAAGCTAGTAAGTCATCTATAGTATTTTTAGTTCCAGGGATTATCAATAAGTCTGGATTACCAAAATTCTCTGTTGTTGTTATGTATCTTATAGATACATCTTCCTCAACCTTCAAAGCATCAAAATCTGTAAAGTTTGAAATATGAGGTAGTTTTATAACTGCAATATCTAAATCTGCTTTTTTATTCTTATTAAAATCTACTGCTCCATCTTCATCCTCTAAATCCAAAGTAAAGTGAGGAACTACTCCCACACAAGGTATTTTAATTATGTCTTCTAACATTTTTACCCCTGGCTTTAATATTTCTATATCCCCTCTAAACTTATTTATTATAGTACCTTTTACTCTTTTTCTTTCTTCTTCAGTAAGCAGTAACATAGTACCTGCGAGAGATGCAAAAACTCCGCCTTTATCAATATCCCCAGCTAAAAGTACTGGAGCATCTACCATTTCGGCGAATCCCATGTTTACTATATCTCTGTCCCTTAAGTTTATTTCTGCTGGGCTTCCTGCTCCTTCAATAACTATTATGTCAAACTGCTTTTCTATGTCTTCAAATTGAGTTTTCAATTTATCACCAAAGTCTAATTTCATGTCATGATATTCCATAGCTGTACTATTTCCATAAACTTTTCCATTGAAAATTATTTGACATTTTTTATCACTGGTAGGTTTTAATAATATAGGATTCATATATGCTTCTGGTTCTAATCCTGCTGCATAAGCTTGAAGAACTTGAGCTCTACCCATTTCTAAGCCATCATGAGTTATATATGAATTTAATGACATGTTTTGTGATTTATATGGACAAACAGAATATCCATCCTGTTTAAATATTCTACATAATGCAGTAACTAAAATGCTTTTTCCTACTGAGGAACCTGTCCCCTGAATCATTATTTTTGTCAATTTTAACACCTCTTTAATAAAAATAAGCTGTGTCCTATAGTTTGATAGGAGAATTTTATTCTAGGAGGTCTAGATTAATCTAAGAACACAGCATTCAATATATATAATATATAAAAATAGCAGACGAACTGCTCGCCTGCTGATGGAAACCATAAAAAAAAAACCGACAAAAGCCGGAGTTTTATTTATTAAGACCCTTTCCCGCCGAAAGCTCATTCTCTAAAAATTCAGGCAGGTCTCCTGGCTCATGATTCTTCCTCTCCTTCTCCTTCCTCTCGCGAGTGGACATTAAAGGTTCGTCATCAATTACAGTAGCGGGGGCTGCTGTGGAATTCAACCACATTCCCTTTTCACCTAATACTAGGCACCTGAAATTATGTATTCATTTATCATAATTAGTGTACTACAGCTTGTTTAATTTGTCAATATAATTCAATTTTCTAACTGTATACTATTGAAATCCTCATTTCAACCAATATATTCTTTTTTATGTAAAATATGAAGAAACCTATTGTTCCTACTATTGGTGTTAGTATAATATAGTGTTAGTATAATATTATGGACATATAACGCTCAGCCCTTTAAAATAAAAGAACATAAAAAAACTATATATCTCTATATCCATAGAATTATGCACAAACTTATATAAATATATTAATGAGGTGATCACCATGAATAAAATAGATATGAAACCTGTTAAGAGTAAGAAAACGTATTTTCAAATAATCGAGACCTTTATTCATTTAATCATCGATAATCAACTTGAATATGGAGAACGATTATATAATGAAGCAGAATTAATGGAAATTTTAAATGTCAGTCGACCAACCCTGCGTGAAGCATTGAGGGTTATGGAATTTTTAGGGATTGTTATAGTATCGCCAAGAAAAGGAATTGTCATTAGTGATCCGAAAAACAATAACTACTATTTGCCACTTACCTATATCCTAGCCTTTGAAAAAACAAGTAATACAGATCTTTTTGAACTTAGAATGGCTATAGAAATAGAGATGGTAGCCCTTGCAGCATCAAGAGGCACAGATGAAGACTTTGCTAAAATAAAATGCCTTTTTGATGAAATGGTTAATCTTCCTAGGGGAGATATCAAAAACTTTACTAAATTAGATCAATTGTTTCATATGAGTATTTTAAATTGTGCCAAAAATGACTTATGCTCAAAATTAATGTATACTCTTAACACATTAATTTATGATCAATTGGAGCAAATACATACAGCTTTAACAAATGACGATAGAAAAAACACCATAAAAAAGCATCATCGAATATATGAGGCACTGATAAGTAGAGATGAAGAACTGGCAAGAGAAGCCATGAGAGACCACCTAGAACATGCCTATGGTGTCACCAGACAGCTCCCCAGTGTTTTTTTATAATACCTTCAATAAAAAGTAATTTTTTATAAAAACCTTCTTTCCACATAAAATTGAAAAGAAGGTTTTTTCTTATTTATAGCTATAGATTTTATTGAAGAAGTATTTTATATATAGGGATTATAAATAAACTTAATACAGTGGTTATAGTGATCATGATAGCAGCATATTCATAATCTGCGTCATAAAATTTAGATACTATAGCTGTATTAGTCATTACTGGCATAGCAGCTTGAATAATAAATACTTTTGTCATAAGTCCAGGCAAAGGAAAAACTTTACATAGCAATACTACCATTAAAGGTGATATTATAAATCTTCCCAATAGAATACCCCAAACATTTTTATCAAAACGCATTCCTTTTAAATTTACATGATATATTGTATTCCCTATAAACATCATAGATAGAGGAGTAGTTGTATTCCCTAGATATTTGCAAGTATCCATTATAAATTTAGGTACGGGGATAGCTAGAAGTATCAATATTATAGCTACTATAAATCCCATTAAAGGAGGTGAAAATATTCTTTTTATAGTAGTCATGGATAAAAATGACTTGGATTCACCTTTTCCATCTTTACTTATTTCAAAAACTCCTATAGTCCAAAAGAATGTAGTATTAGCTATATAATATAGCAAAACATAAGGAATACTTTCTGGTCCAAATAAAGCTAGGTTAACTGGTAATCCAATAAATATAGTATTAGACACGAAAAACATAGATAAAAAAGATCCACGTCTATTGGGAGTAATATTAAAAATTTTTATAAATATCTTACCCAATAAATAAGTAAAAGCTATGGAAAGAAACGGAACTATAAGCCCTCTCCCCAGACTTAAAAGTTTCTCCCTATCAAAATCGTTCATAAGATTATTAATCATCATAGCTGGTAGGGATACGTTTATAACGATTTTCGAAAGTAATTGAGCTCCTGAGTTATCAATCCATTTTTTTTGGGTCAAAAAGTATCCAATAGATATCATTATAACAATACTAAATATACTGCCAAAAGCAGTTAAAAGTTCCATAAAAAGTCCCCCTTTTAATACCAACCTCTATACTTCATTGCTTCTGCCAACTTGCTTATAGCATACATATAGGCAGCATTTCTCATAGTACAATTAAATTTTTCTTTTATCAACCAAACATTGTTAAAGGCATCTACTAAGAACTCTTCTTCTTTTTCCTTAACACATTCTTCATTCCAGTAATAGTTATCTAGGTTTTGTACCCATTCAAAATAAGATACTATAACTCCGCCTGCATTAGTTAATATATCTGGTGTAACTTCTATTCCTTTTCTCTTCAACATGTCATCAGCTGCAGGTGTAAGTGGACCATTAGCTCCTTCACAAATTAATTTTGCCTTTATTGAGTTAGCGTTATTAATATTTATAGAATTCTCTAAAGCTGCAGGCACTAACACATCTACAGGCAAACTCCAAAATTCTTCTTCTTTTACTTCAGAACTTCCTGGAAATCCAATCAATGTTCCTTTTTCATTAAAATAGCTTATTAATTTTTTAATATTTAATCCTCTTTCATCATGTATAGCATAAAATCCTTTTTCTCTATGCCATTCTGCTATACTAACTATTTTTCCGCCTAAATTTTCTATACAAAGAGCAGCATTACTTCCTACATTTCCAAAGCCTTGAATTGCTATAGAAGAATTATTTAGGCTTTTATTTAGCTTTTTTAAAGCCTCTTTAAGAACTATAGCTATACCTAAGCCTGTGGCTTCATTTCTACCCTTAGAACCATTTAATGCTATTGGCTTACCAGTAAAAGTTCCCCAAGCATTTCCCCTTGAAAGTTTGTTATACTCATCTGCCATCCAGGCAATTATCTCAGCATTTGTGTTTACATCTGGAGCTGGAATGTCTAGATTTTCACCTAAAATTTCATAAAGTTTTTCAACATACCCTCTACTTAATCTTTCTAATTCACCTTTGGACAATGTTTTAGGATCTACTATAATTCCTCCTTTTCCTCCACCAAAAGGAATATTAGCTATAGCACATTTAAAGGTCATCCATATTGATAATGCTTTTACTTCATCTAAATTTACTCCTTGATGAAATCTAATACCACCCTTTGTAGGCCCCAGTGTATTATTATGTTGACTTCTATATCCTTTAAACACTTCTATAGATCCATCATCCATTTTAACTGGAATGTTAACTTCTATTACCCTATCAGGTTCTTTAATTAATTTATAAACACTTTCACTTAAGTTTAAGTTTCTACAAGTTTCCTTAATTATTTTTTGTACATTTCTAAGCGGATTCAACTCTTCAACAATCATAATTTCATCTCCTAAATCTACTTCTTATCCACAGAACTTGTAGCAATAATGTCTGAACCAAGACCAAGAATGTTCTCAATAATTACCTGACCAACTTTTATAGGTGCATTAATTTCTAATTTTTTAACTTCTTCTATAATATCAAATATTTTGTCTTTAGCAATAGCCTTTGTTGTTCTTACGCTAACAAGTGGCATTTCACCATTATTTACTTTTATTAGTGATGCAATTGTTCTTTTAGGGTCTTGTATTTCTTGTATTACATATTCTTCTCCTCTTTTACACAAAGCTCCATTTATACTTTTTACATTCTTTCCTTCTGAATCTACAGATAATTCACACCCGTTAGGACAAATTATACATGTTATCTCCTTCTTCATTGAGCTACCACCACCTTAATATTTTCCTTGTTAATAATATCTTCTTTTTTTAATATTATGTGTATCATCTCTGCTGGATTTAATTTATTAAACTTCTTTGCTTTAATTACTTCTTCACCCTGTTTGATTTCTATTGTTCCATTCCTAGAAGGTCTACTTACCCTTAAGAATAGCTCTACGTCTTGTTCTCCACTTATTCTTTGTGGAACTACATTGTTAATAGTCTTATCCGTTGTTATTAAAATTTTATTTCCATTTTGTTTTTCATCTTTTATATATTTTACTGCTGCTTCTGCTAATCTTTCTCCCTCATCAGATACAAAATCCACTAAATCATGCACATGAAGAACATTTCCAGCTGCATAAATTCCTTCAACACTTGTTTGTAGATTTTCATCTACAATCGGACCTTTTGTTCTTTCATCAAGTTCTACTCCAGCTTTAAGGGATAATTCATTTTCTGGAATAAGTCCAACAGACAGTATCAATGTGTCACATTCATATTCCTTTTCTGTCCCTTTAATAGGTTGTCCATTTACATCTACTTCACTTACAGTTACAGCCTTCAACCTCTCTCTTCCTTTTATGTTTGTTACTGTATGATTCAAATATAGGGGAATATCGTAGTCATTTAGACATTGTTGTATATTTCTAGGCAATCCGCTAGGATAAGGTAGTTTTTCTATTACTGCGAGTACCTTTGCTCCTTCTAATGTAAGTCTTCTTGCCATTATAAGTCCGATATCTCCAGAACCTAGTATCACTACTCTTTTTCCTACCATTATATTTTTTAAATTGATATAGCTTTGAGCTACACCTGCGGTGAACACACCTGCTGGTCTTGTTCCAGGTATGCTAATAGCTCCTCTGGTTCTTTCTCTACATCCCATTGTTAATACAACTGCTTTGGCTTTATATTTTTTAAGTCCATCTCTTGTAACTACTGTAACCTCCTTGTCCTTTGTAAGATTTGTTACAGTGGCTTCTGTTTGTATTTGAATATTAGCTTCTTCCATCCTTTCTATAAATCGGTTTGCATATTCAGGTCCGCTAAGTGCTTCTTTAAATCTTACTAAGCCAAAACCATCGTGAATACATTGCCTTAGTATTCCACCAGGTTTTTTTTCTCTTTCTAATATCAAAATGTCTTCTATGCCTTTCTCTTTTAGCTTTAAAGCTGCTGCAAGTCCTGCTGGGCCTCCTCCAATGATGACTGCATCCTTTAGTATTGCTTTCATTATCTTACGCCCCCTAAAAACATTTTTCCCTTTTCTCTTAAATAAGTTACTTCATCTATTTTTTTATTCTTTTCTTTCATAATAAGTTCTGTAATTCTAGTTTGACAATATCCACCTTGACATCTTCCCATCGTGGCTCTTGTTCTATACTTAATGCCAGTTACCGTGTCTACTCCTAATGTGTTATTTATGGCTTCTAAAATTTCTTCTTTTGTAATCATCTCACATCTACAGATAATTTCTCCATAGTCTGGGTTTTGTTTTATGAGCTCAGCCTGTTTTTCCTCAGATTGCTCCGAAAATTTTAATATCCCTTCCCTTCTAGGATTGAAATCTTTATTCTCTTTTAAGTTTTCCTTGTTTTTAATTTTTTCTAATACATATTTTGCAATGGGAACTGCAGAAGTTAATCCCGGAGACTCGATCCCAATTAAGTTAATTATATTTGGTACTTCATTTCTTTCTTCTATCACAAAGTCTGCATATCCGCCTTTTTCTTTACCTACCAACTTCGGTCTAATTCCTGAGAAGTTTCTAATAAAATGTTCTCTTTTTATCTGTGGTAATATTTTTCTGCCTTCTCTTATAAGCATGTCCATAATCTCTTGTGTTGCTGAATAATCATCATTTTCATCAATATATTGGGCACTAGGTCCAATAAATACATTGCCATGAATTGAAGGAGTAAGATGTATTCCCAAGCCTCCCTCCTTCTTATTAGGAACCGGATATGCTGGGATCTCAAGAAATTCACCTGCTTTTTGGTCAAGAATAAAATATTCTCCTCTACATGGATAGATTGTGTAATCTGTAATACCAATCATTCTTGCTATTTTGTCAGAATTCAATCCCGCACTATTAATTACCCATCTGGTATGATAAGTTTCCTTATTCGTGGTAATTTCATAGCATGATTCTTTTTTCCCAATACCTACTACCTCTCTACCTAAATAAAAATCTACACCATTTTCACATGCATTTTCAGCTAATGCAATGGTATATATAAATGGATCTAATACTCCTGTCATGGGAGAATATAATGCCGCTTTTCCTTCTACATAGGGTGCCAATTCTTTAATTCTTTCTGAAGGTACAATTTCTAAACCTGGAACACCATTTCTATCTCCCTGTTCCTTTAGCTCGTTTAATACTTTTATATCATCTTCATCAAAACCCGTTACGAGCTTCCCCGTTCTTTTAAAAGGTATATTAAGCTCTTCTGCAATCTTGTCAAAACCTAAGCATCCTTCTACACAAAATTTAGCCATGAGGGTTCCTGGTCTGTTGTTAAATCCAGCATGAAGCACCCCACTATTTCGTCCACTTGTCTCACACACTACATCCTGTTCTTTTTCTAATACACCTATTTTAAGTTCATACCTGGAAAGTTCTCTTGCAATTGCGCTACCAACTACTCCTGAGCCAATAATGATTACGTCATATTGTTTTTGCATTTTATTCACCTCTTCCTGTATTCTTAAACCTTTTCTAGATAAATAAAGATATATATTTTATCTAGATAAATAATTTTTTATAGACTATTACTTTAAAGTTTATAAAATTATATTAAAAAGCATAGGTACTTAGAACTGGTTTATTAAGTTTATTTAGTATACTAAATAAACTAACATTATTTTAACTCTTTGGAAATATCTTGTCAATTTATTTTCTAAATATTCCGTCAATTATTTCAAAAATATACTCATTAAAATTTAAAACCCATTAGAATTTTATAAATTAATTCTAATGGGTTTTAAGCTAAATTCAAAAATGCATCCAAAGCTTTAACTATTTATTTAAAAGTGCTGTGAATAATACAAATACCGCCAACTCAACAAATTCATTGTTTGCTCCAAGGCAGTCTCCTGTTATTCCACCAATTTTATTATTACATAGTCTTAAAAATAATAAAGTAACTATCAATGATACTAATATTGAATAAATACCGTATCTTACCCCCACTAATAAAAAGGAGGAGATTGCAGCAATGTTAAGACTTATAATAAAGTGTCCTACTGAAGTATTTCCTATAAATAAATTTCCCGTTCCTTTTGGTTTTGCATTCTTTCCTATTAAAAATAATAATACTAGTGTAAATCTGCTAATTATAGGGGCAACTATTATAACACTGCCCATTCCTTTTGAAATAATAAAAGATAAAGAAGCATACTTTATTAATATATCAAACATTAAAGCTACTGTGGCATAGGTTCCAATTCTACTATCCTTCATTATTTCAATTATTTTTTCTTTATCTCCTTTAAAGGAAAAAAAACCATCAAATATATCTCCAAATCCGTCTTGATGAAGACATCCCATAAGTATTATGCCTATAGCTAGTACAAATATGGCTGTAATATTCGCCGGAAATATTTTTATACACAAATAATAAACTAACCATTGTATCGATCCAATAATTAACCCTACCAAAGGTAACATAGCACTTCCATCTCTAAAATTTTTACTATCACAGGGAAGGCTTTTTTTTACTGGTAATCTAGTTAAGAATTGTATCATAAGTAATAAATCTAAAAAGTACTCTTTCATTTATGTCACTCCTATTTGATTTTTAATGGCTGACCACAGCATACTAAGTAAATTTCGTCGCTTAAACCTCCAATATACTGATTTACAAAACCTGATACATCTCTAAAAATTCTTCCTAACTTTGTAGGAGGAACTACTCCCAAACCAACTTCATTAGTAACCATAACTAAAGTTTTATTCATTTCTTTTGCTTTAGTTATGAGCTTATAAAATTCATCTTTAATTTTAGCTGTAATTTTATCCACTTCTTCCATGCTTATTTCTTCTAAATCTTTATCCTCACTAAACATTATATTAGTGGTCATTATGGTTACACAATCAAGTAATATATAATTTTTTTTGCTTTTCTCTAAGGCTTTATGTAAATCTAAATATCCTTCGTATGTCTCCCAATTATGATTTCTTCTTTCTATATGCTTTTTTACTCTATCCTCCATTTCATCATCTGTAATTATAGAAGTAGCGATGTAAAGAACATCATCATTGCCTTTTAATAAATTTTCTGCAAAAGTACTTTTGCCACTTCTTGCTCCTCCAGTAACCAAAATAATTTTACTCATGTTGTTTCACTCTCCTATTAAATATTAAATTTCTACTGGTATTATAGAATCTATATAAATATTGCCATATTCATATTTTATTAAGGCTATATCTCCATTTCTACTGCTAATCTTCCAAAAAATATCTAAGTTTTCCCCAAGTATGTATGAATAAATACTTTTCATAACACCACCATGAGCAACCACTAGAATATCTTTCTCTTCTCCTCTTAGTATTTCCTCAAAGAAGTCTTTAACTCTCTCATAAAATTCTATATAACTTTCCCCATCAGGTATTTTATATTCTTTCCAATTATTACACCAACTCTTCCATTCTACTGAATAATTTTCTTCTAACTCCTTATGATCTTTTCCCTCAAATATTCCCATATTCATTTCATTAAGTCTTTCATCTTCTATCAATTCATATTTACTGTCATTTAATATAATATGAGCTGTTTCTTTAGCTCTTTTCATTTCACTAGTAAAAACCTTGTCAAAATTTATTTCTTCAATTCTATTCTTTATTATGGATGCTTGATATCTTCCATTATTATTTAAGCTACAATCTATTTTCCCATAATAAATCTTATTGTAATTATTATCTGTTTCTCCATGCCTCACTAAATATATATTCATTATTGCATTACTCCTAAGGTTTTATATATTTTATAAACTATTAAAAATATATCACTTTAAAAAAGCAAATGCAATTATATAAGAATATTTTCTAACTTTTTACATTTAATTAAAGGATTTTTATTGTTCGTATAGAATATTGTAATTATGTTTCAATGCTTTGGGGGGTTGTAGTATGTATATGGTTGATAAAATCGAGTCGGAGAAAGATGTGTTGTACAATTCCTATAGTAACACTGTATCTATTGATGATATAATCAATGCTAATTTAGATGGATTGGATAATATTAAAGCAGAATTTTTTACAAACATTGTACATGAGTTAAGAACACCTGTTAATATAATATTAGGTGCTATTCAATTGTTAAATATGGATATAAATGATGAGATTAATTTATCTAAATTAAAAAAGAAAGATTATTATAATAGTATTAAACAAAATTCATTTAGATTGATTAAAATGATAAATGATATATTAGATTTATCCAAAATTGAAAGTGGTTACTATAATTTAAATTTTGGTAACTATAATATTATAAGCATCGTAGAAGACATAGTTTCTTCAGTAGCAAATTATATTGAAGATCAGTCAATTTGTTTAATTTTCGATACAAATGTTGAGGAAAAAATCATTGCCTGTGATCCAGAAAAAATAGAAAGGATTATGCTCAACTTAATTTCTAACTCAGTTAAATTTACTAAACCTGGTGGACTCGTTGAAGTGATTATAAAGGATAGAAAAGATTCAGTAATAATTATAGTAAAAGATACAGGTTGTGGTATACAAAAGGATGATTTAAAAGATATCTTTAATAGATTTACCCAAGTTGGCAAACCTTCATCTAAGGGTATAGATGGTTCTGGTATAGGATTATCTCTAGTTAAATCTCTTGTTGAATTGCATAAAGGTACTATTAAAGCTAAAAGCGTATATGGAAAAGGGACAGTAATGATAATAGAATTGCCAGTAATAAAAACAGAAAATTCTAGAAATTTTACGTCATATAATAAAAATTTAAATAAAGACATCACTGAAAGACTCAACATCGAATTCTCTTACAACACTAAATAATGCATGTAACAAGTTGTATTACTTAACATATAATATACTAAACTAGTATTAGCCTTTATTCACCAGGAGGTGTTTTATATGTTTTGTGGGTTTATATTCATATTTATTTTCTGGCTAATATTTTTAATATTCTTATTTAGAATTTTATTTTGCTTGTTTAATTTTAGACATTGCTGCAGATGTTAGATTTATTAGGGGAAGCCTAATTAACGGTTTCCTCTTTTATATATTACTGAAATAAATCCTTTATAATAACATAATAATAAAAATTAATCTTAAAATAAAAATTTCTCATTAAATCACTATAATATCTTTAATATTTATTAGTATGAAATAATAAAATCCCTAGCTGATAATTTTATCATAGCTAGGGATTTTATATACTCTGGGGGAATGAATTTGATTCCAACTTTTTTTGTTCATCTCCTATCATTCGTAAGTTTTATTCTTCTGTTTCTGGTTTTTCTATGCTTTCTTCTAAGCATTCCTCGATAACTTCTTCTGTTAATACAAACATTCTTTCATCAATCATATGCTTACCTCCTTTGTCTTTATCATATATTCTTTTTACTAAATTAGTATATCATCTTTCAAAATAAATGCAAGCGTTTTTTATTACGCTTGCATTTTGAAAACCTTTAACTATATTAAATTTCTGTTAAATTTTATTGATTTATGAAGTCGGAAAATTCAACTCCAACTATTTCAGCATTTAATTGCTTAATATTACTTTTTTCTTCATTGTGAATAATTCTGCAAGGTAAGGATATTATAAATTCACTACCCTTCTTATATTCGCTATATAAATTTATATCTCCACCATGCATTTCTACTAAAGATTTCACTAAAGAAAGCCCTATTCCACTACCATGATAATCAGAGCAAGTATTGTCATTAATTTTTTTATACCTTTCAAAAATACATTTCTGCATCTCTTTTTTAATACCTATACCAGTATCTTTAATAGAAATTATCATTTTATCATTAATTTCATACATGCTAATATCTATTTTACCACCTTTCGGTGTAAATTTAGCTGAATTAGATAATAAGTTTAATATTACTCTTTCTATCTTTTCTTTATCACAGGCCATTATTTTCTCTTCCATTGCAGTATCAAAAGTTAGTGTTACACCCTTATCTTTTATAAATGTGGACACCGATTGAACCACTTCTTCCACTACGCTTACTATATTATAATTATCTAATAAAAGATTATAGTAATTCCCGTCGATTTTTGTAACTTCAATTAAATTATTAATTAATTTTAATAGTCCATAGGAGTTCTGTTTTAATACAATCATTCTATTATTTAAATTAGAGTCATCATCGATTATATTCCCATTATCAATATTAAATTGAATTAATTTTATACTATTTATTATTATATTTAAAGGCGTCCGTAAATCATGGGCAACATTTACAAAAAATTCGGTTTTTAATCTGTCCCTCTCTTCTAGTTCTTTTATTTTTCTCCATTCATAATATATTAGAACTAGCAATCCCACTATAATGATATACAGCATTAATATTTTCCCCCTCATAATATTAATTTTTTTGTTGAATTTATGAAATCATTATAATTATTGCCAAATATTTTCATATAAATACCTATATGTACTATATTTTAACATTATATATTTACTATCTCAACAAAATTCAACATTGATTCTACATAAAAAGACTGCATATACTATAATATATGCAGTCTTAAGGAAAATATTACTATAATTTATTTGTTAATTCTACAATTTTTAAAATAACCTCCACGGTCTTTTCCATGGCAAAGGTGGGGATATATTCAAACCTCCCATGAAAATTATGACCTCCTGTGAATATATTAGGAGTTGGTAATCCCATAAAAGATAGTCTTGCTCCATCTGTACCTCCTCTTATTGGAACTACATTAGGCTCTACCCCAACCTCCCTCATAGCTTCATAAGCAATATCTACGATATACCTTACCTCTTCAATTTTTTCTCTCATATTATAATACTGATCTTCTAATTCTAGTATTGCTGTACCTTCTCTATATTTGTTATTTAACTCTTCTACTATTTTTTCTAAATTGCTTTTCTTATTTTCAAAACCTTCTTTAAAGAAATCCCTGATTATGTAGCTTAATTTAGTCTCTTCCACCTCTCCTTGTATAGATGTTAAGTGATAGAAACCTTCATATCCTTCAGTACTTTCTGGTACTTCATCTTTAGGCAAAGCATCGATTAATTCATAAGCAATTTTCATAGAATTAATCATTTTATTCTTAGCGGAACCTGGATGAACGTTTCTTCCTTTGATGACTATATCAGCTCCTGCAGCATTAAAGTTTTCATATTCAAGTTCTCCTAATTCTCCTCCATCTATTGTGTAAGCAAAATCTGCTCCAAATTTCTCTACATCAAAATACTTTGTTCCATTTCCTACTTCTTCGTCAGGAGTAAAGGCTACACATATTTTACCGTGGGGTATATGTGAATTATTGCAAAGATACTCAAGAGCAGTAACTATCTCAGCAATACCAGCTTTATCATCTCCTCCTAGAAGAGTAGTTCCATCTGTAGTTATTAATGTTTTCCCAATATAATTTTTTAGTTCAGGTGAATCTTTAGGAGAAAGTACTATATTTTCTTCCACGTTTAATACTATATCTTTACCATCATAATCTTCTACTACTTTAGGATTTACATTTTCTCCACTTAAATCTGGACTTGTGTCCATGTGCGCTATAAACCCTACTGTTGGTACCTTCTTATATATATTAGAAGGCAGCTCTCCTAAAACATATCCATACTCATCTACCCTTACATTGCTAAGTCCTATTTCCTTTAACTCTTTTCCCAATTCTTTAGCTAATATCAATTGTTCTGATGTGCTAGGATAAGTATTTGAATTTTCATCTGATTTTGTATTGTATCTTACATATCTTAAAAATCTTTCTACTACTTTACTCATGCTATCTCCCCTTAATTTCATATTAATAATTAATTTCCTTTAGACCCTCTCCAAGAACTTCTGCTGATTTTTTTAACTTATCTAGCTCTTCCTTGTTTAGCTTAACCTCTAATACTCTTTTCACTCCACCTTCTCCAACTACACAAGGCACTCCCATATATATATCATTAATTCCAAATTCCCCTTTTAACAGAGTTGAAACCGTAAGAATAGAATCTTCATCTCTTATAATGGCTTCAACAATTCTTCTTACGGCTAAAGCTACTGCATAATAAGTATTTCCTTTTCTGTTTAAAACCTCATAAGCAGCATTCTTCACATTTTCATATATTCTTTTCTTAAAATCTCCATCACATTTATTACAAAACTTATCGCAATACTCATCTACAGTTATACCTGCTATATTGGTAAGACTCCAAGCTGCTATTTCAGAATCACCATGTTCTCCTAATATGTATGAATGTATATTTCTAGCATCAACATTAAAATGCTCACTTAATAAATATTTAAATCTGGATGTATCTAAAACCGTTCCTGATCCTATAACTCTTTCAGGAGGAAAACCTGATAATTTATATGTTACATAGGTCAATACATCTACCGGATTAGATACCACAATTATTATGGAATTAGGACTATATTCCACCACTGAAGGTACTATTGATTTAAATACTTTATAGTTTTTATTGATTAAATCTAATCTCGTTTCCCCTGGCTTTTGACCAACTCCAGCTGTAATTATTACTATATCTGATCCTTCTGTGTCCTTATAATCACCTGATATAACATCTACTGGCTTTAAAAAAGAAACTCCATGAGCTAAGTCCATGGCTTCTCCTTTAGCTTTTTCTTTATCTATATCTACTATTACAATTTCTGAAGCTAGCCCCTCCATCATTATGGCATAAGCAGTAGTCGCGCCAACAAACCCCGCTCCTATAATAGATATTTTAATTCCTTTTTTGTTCATAACTTCACCCTCCTATTCTTTATTACTTATTATTTTATATCAGCACTTTACTTATTATTTTGCATCAATGCTTCTATTTATACAAATTATACAAATATGAATTTATCTAAATAGAATAAATATAAGTACTTCTCTTTTACTTTTTTTCCTGTAATCCTCTCTAAAGCTTCAGTATAGTATTGTAACTGAAGTTCATATTTTTTCTTAACCTCATCCTCATCCTCTACATAATCCGTTTTATAATCTACAATTATCAATCCATCTTCTTCCTCAAAATATAAATCTATTACTCCCTGGAGTATTATTTTTTCTTCACCGTATATATCATTAGGTAAATCTTTATATAAATCTACGCTTTTAATTTGAATGTAAAAAGGTGCCTCTTTACTTACTAAAGTTGATTTTTTTATTCTTTCTCCTAAAGAACTCTTGAAAAAATTCAATATCTTATATGGATTTATAACTTTATATTCTTCTTCAGTTATGAATTCATCCACTACCATGGCTTGAATTTGTTCTCTTATACTTTCTATATTCTCAGTTTTATTTATATCTATATGTTCCATAACTAAATGAATTAAAGTGCCTATTTCTGCTGATGTAAACTTCTTATACTCCTGTAAGAATACTGGTTTTTTTTGCAAAATCTTTCCTACAACTTTTTCTGAATTTTCATCCTCTGTTTCCGAAAATCTCTTTTTAAGCTCTGATACTGAAAACTTTGCTGGTATATTACAAGAATGAATGTATTTATAATTCCAATTAAGCCTTCTTTCTATTTCCTCTTTGTATTCTTCATGCTTTTTTATAAGTCTTAAAGTTTCCAATTCTTTTAAAATATCTACTTCTTCCTTTTCTTCAATTTTAGATTCTATAGCTTCCTTTACATCCCATATTTTTACCTTCCATCTCGATGTATCCTTTATTATATTAGTGTACGGATTATTTATATCAACCTTTTCTCTTAAAAAGATACCATCTTCATGTCTACAAACGGAAGGCATGATCCAATCCATATAACTTTTTCCTTCTAAGATAGCGTATTTAGGTATCTTTATTCCATCATCCATACTTACATTACACCATTTTTTTATTTTATCTTCTATTTTACTTGCCATACCCGTAATAATTAATTTTTCTTTAGCGCGGGTAAATGCTACATATAATATTCTCATTTCTTCTGATAAGGTTTCTAATTTTATTTTTCTTTTTATTATTTCTTTAATTATAGTAGGATAGGTTATTCTTTTCTCCAAATCTACATAATCAGGTCCAAGACCTAATTGATGATGGAAGAGCATACTCTTTCTCATATCTTGAAGATTAAAGTTCTTACCTACACCTGAAAGGATTACCACAGGGAATTCCAATCCCTTACTCTTGTGAATGCTCATAATTCTCACTACATCTTCATTTTCTCCTAAAATCTTAGCACTTCCCATATCACCACTGCTGTTTCTTAATTTGTTTATAAATGATATAAAGTTAAACAATCCCCTATAACTAGTTTTTTCATATTGTTTAGCTCTCTCAAAAAGCACTCTTAAATTTGCCTGTCTTTGTATTCCTCCTGGCATAGCACCGACATATCCATAGTACCCTGTATCCGTATAAAGACGCCATATAAATTGATCTATACTCATATGAAGGGATCTCTCTCTCCAATCTAATAGTCTAATTAAAAAATTTTCAATTCTATTTTTTAAATCTTGATTTAATAATTTTACATAATTTTTTTCATCTTCAGTACATAAGTCATCATTATTTATCTTTTTTAAAGCTTCATATATACTTGTTTCTCTATTAACTAATCTTATATCGATAATATCTTCTGGAGTAAAAGAAAAAATAGGGGATCTTAGTACAGCTAATAAAGAGATATCTTGTCTTGGATTATCTATAATTTGCAACAAGGATAAAATAGTTCTTATTTCCGTGGTCTCAAAATACCCTGAAGAAGTATCCGCAAAAACCGGTATACCTTTGTTATTTAATTCTTCCATAAATATAGGTGCCATTTGAGAAGTAGCTCTCATTAGAATTACAATATCTCTAAACTGTAATTTTCTATACTCATTAGTCCTTTTATCCAATACCATATAAGGATTTTCATCATCCATAAGTTGTTTTATTACTTTACCCACCATATTTGCTTCTAATTGTATATTATCCGGTCTTTCCTCACCATCATAAAGAACTTCATTATTATCTTCTTCAAATATAATATCTTCATTATCCTTATTTAGCTTTTCCATAATATGAATTTCTATAGGTCCAGCATAGTTAATACCTTCTTCAGGATCCTTATAATCAGCTCCAAGGTTTAATTTTTCTCCATCATCATATTCTAATTCACCTATGGTCTTTGACATTATCTGAGTAAATATATAATTTACTCCATCTATAATACCTTCTCTACTTCTAAAATTTTTAAATAATTTTATCTTTCTATTTAAACTGTCCTCTTCCAATAAGTAGGTATTATATTTATGTAAAAACAATTCAGGTTTTGCCTGCCTAAATCTATATATGCTTTGCTTAACATCTCCAACCATGAACATATTTGGAGTCGTTAATTTTTCGTCTTCTAGTTTTATATTCTGTTGCCTTGATACAGAGCTTAATATTACTTCCTGTACTAAATTGCTATCTTGATATTCATCTACTAATATTTCTACAAATTTTTTTCTGTATTCAATAGCTACACTTGAAGGCATAGAATTTCCTTTTTCATCATAGTCAGTTAATATTTCTAATGTATAATGTTCTATATCATTAAAATCCACTATATTTTTTTCTCTTTTTTTCTCTCTATATCTTCTAGTAAATTCAATGACTAATTCCGTTAGACATTTTATTCTTGGGTAAAGGTTTTTAAAGTTTTGCTCTATATTTTCGCTACCTAAAAATATATCTTCTTTTATTTTAGATATTTTTTCTTTTACATTTGTTCTTACATCTAAAATATTTTCCTTTATTTCTATCACATCTTCCGGTATTTTTTTTCTAGGTAGAGCGCTAAATTTTACATTTAAAATAATATCTCTAATTTCATTCCAATTATCACTATTTAATATGTCCTCTAATATAGTAAGATCTTCTTTGAATATTGGTAGGTAGTGCTCTAATCCTTCATTACTACCGGCTATATCAATGGATTTTTTTATCTTAATTTTTAATCCCTTTAATTCTACTTTTATATCATTTATCAATTCACTAGCCCATAAAGTATCATTAAAATCAAAATTATCATCAACATTGAAGATTTCCCCATTTTCTAATAACCAATTTTCAGGCCATGGTAAACTTTGAGAAAAATTGTACAGTTCCTCTACCATATTTAATACTCTTCTATCATCTTTTCCTCCATAGGATTGAATTAATTCTAAGAAAACTCCTTTTTTATCTTCATCTTCAATTTCATACATATAATCAAATAATTCTTCTAGAGTTTCTCCTTTTAAAAGTAAAGTTTCTGTTTCATCTCCAACTCTAAAATTAGGATCAATATCTATTAAGTGAAAATTATTTCTCATAATACTAAGACAAAAGGAATGTATTGTGGTTATATTTGCTTTATTAAGCAAAGTAAGCTGCCTTTGGAGTATTTTTGAATCAGGATTCTTATCCAATTCTTTGGATATAGCTTCTCCTATTCTTTCTTTCATTTCTGAAGCCGCCGCATTTGTAAATGTAACAACTAATAATCTATCAATATCTGTCACATTCTCTTTATCCATTATTCTTTCTATTATTCTTTGAACTAAAACAGCAGTTTTTCCAGCTCCAGCTGCAGCTGCCACAAGTAAATTACAATCTTTAGTGTATATGGCACTTTCCTGTTCCTTTGTCCACTTCATATCTGCCATAATATTCTCCTCCAAATCTTTCATATTAGAACATCTATTCTTTATTTTACCACAACTCATGTTTATTATGAAAAATATGTATTATAATAATATAAATGCTTTATATTATGGGGGAAGTATATTATGAGACATATATTATTAATAGAAGATGATGAATCTTTATCAAGAGGAATACAATATGCTTTAGAAAAAGAAGGATATTTAGTAACCAATGCTAATACCCTTAAGTCATCATATAAGCTTATGACTATTAGTAATTTTGATTTAATACTTTTAGATGTTATGCTACCTGATGGAGATGGCTTCGAGTTTTGTAAATCAATCAGGACTAAGTCTAATATTCCTATAATATTTCTTACCGCTTGTGATGAAGAGGTAAATGTGGTCTTAGGTCTTGATATAGGTGGAGATGATTACATTACTAAACCTTTTAGAGTAAAGGAATTGATTTCAAGAATTAAAGCTATTCTTAGAAGATTAGAGACTTCAACTAATATAGATGAAGGAAAAATTAATCCTAATATAGGATCTCATATTAGATCTAAGGATGTAGTTATACATCCATTAGATATGAAAGTACATAAAAACAATCTTCAAATTGGACTGACACCTCTAGAATTCAAACTAATCTTAACTCTAGTTAACCACTCTATGCAAGTTTTAACTAGAGAACAGATTTTAGAAATATTGTGGGATGTAGATGGACATTTTGTAGATGATAATACCTTGTCTGTTTATATACGAAGGCTTAGAGAGAAAATAGAGGACAATCCTAATAGCCCTAAATATATTATTACTGTTAGAGGATTAGGATATAAATGGAATGAGGAGTTGATATAAATTGAAAAATTATAATAAAATAATTTTTAAACTTATCCTTACATTAACTATCTTTATTCTCGGCTCTCAACTATATTTTCACTATTCCTTTAAAAAATTCAATGCAGAAACAATAAAAATCAACACTTCTATTATAGGAAGTATTTTAGAGAAATCTCCCGAATTAGAGAGCAGTATAATGCAATCTTTTTCCTTCGGCTTTAATGAGGATAATTATAAAAAGGGCATTGAATTCACAAAGAAATATGGCTATGTTGATTCTCTGCCCATAAGTTCTTCGCCCTCTTTTAATAATTTCTATAAAACTATTAGGCTTAATTTTTTTATTCTTTCTGTAATCCTCTCTATGGCTATTCTCTTACTTCTCTTAAATACATTTAATAAACTTCATTATAGTATAAAAGAATTTTCTTTAGGAACTGATAAAATAATGGATGGCAATTTTGATTTAAGGCTTCCTTATAATGATGAAAGTCAACTTGCCATGTTGGCTTTTAATTTTAATCAAATGTCAAAAAGACTTGAGCTTACACTTAATAATTTAAAAAAAGAGAAGGACTATCTTAAAGATATGATTTCAAATATTTCTCACCAATTTAAAACTCCATTATCTTCACTTTTAGCTTTTAATGAGCTATTACTGGACGGAGCAATGGATGATAAAGAAATATGTTTAGAATTTTTAAACAGAAGCAAGGTTCAACTTAAACGCATGGAATGGCTTATTCAAAGCCTACTAAAAATATCTAGGTTAGAAGCTGAGATTATACATATTAATAAAAATTTTGAAGATATCTACTCTACCTTAATAGAAACAGTAAATGGCTTTAAAATGAAATTTATTGAAAAAAACCAAATTATAAAACTGAATTTAATTCCCAATATGAGTCTTCCACATGACAAAGAATGGCTAGGAGAGGCCGTAGGTAATATTGTAAATAATGCTATAGAATATACTCCTAAGGGGAAAGAAATCTCAATCTTTATGGAGGAAACTGAAACTTTAGTTAGGATTATTATAAAAGATTCTGGAGTAGGCATACCTGAAGATGAACACCCTTTTATTTTCGACAAATTTTTTCGAGGTGTATATAGTAGAAATTCATTTAAAAATAGCAGTGGCATTGGACTAGCCTTATCAAAACTAGTTATAGAAAAACATGGAGCTTTTATTCAAGTAGATAGTAAATTAAATGAAGGAACTTCCTTTACATTGACCTTTCCTAAGGTAGAATTAGAACCTTACTAAATTGTAAGCTTCAAATACACCTAGTTGTAAGCTTTCCTTGGTAATATTAAATTACTGTGACAATTTAAAGGAGGGAAAAATATGGAGGTATTAAAAACTATCGGTCTATCTAAGACCTATGGGGAAGGTGCAACAAAAGTAGATGCTCTAAAACCTACTGATTTATCTATAAATGAAGGAGATTTTGTTGCTATTGTTGGGCCTAGTGGCTCTGGGAAAAGCACCTTATTACATTTACTGGGTGGGTTAGACAAACCTACTTCCGGAAAAGTTTTCATAGATGGAATAGATATATATTCTCTTTCAGAAAAAAAATTATCTATTTTTAGACGAAGAAGTATAGGATTTATATTTCAATTTTACAACTTGATACCTGTACTTAATGCTGAAGAAAATATTACATTCCCTTTATTACTAGATGGAAAATCTATTGATAATGAATACATTGAAGACTTATTGGATTTATTAGGATTAAAAGATAGGAGATATCACTTACCAAATGAGCTATCCGGTGGTCAACAGCAAAGAGTTGCAATTGCCAGAGCATTAGCAAATAAGCCTTCAATTATTTTAGCTGATGAACCTACAGGAAATTTAGATAGGAAAACTAATAAAGAAGTATTGGATTTGTTGAAAATATCCACAAAGCGATATCATCAAACCTTAATAATGATCACTCATGATATAGAAATAGCAAGTACTTCTGATAGAATTATAACTATTGAAGACGGCTTAATAGTTGAAGATAGGGTGATGGCAAAATGAAAAATTATATAAGCATAGTTCCAAGATTTCTAAAAAAACAATATAAAAAGTCCTTACTCACCATACTTGGCATAGTTTTATCCATATGCATGATTACTTCTATAGGAATAATAAGTTCAAGTATCAAAGAGACTCAAATAAAACAAGCCATAGAACTTAGTGGGGATTATCATGTTAGTTATAGCAATTTAAGTGAAGAAAAACTTTTAATATTAAAAAATCACTTTAATATTGAAAATATAGGTGTTTCATTGCCTTTAGGTACACATAAAGTTCCAGATACAAGTATAAGTGTTTCAATAGAGGCTTGGGATGAAAATGCAATGGAAATGATGGGTATGTCATTAAAATCTGGTAGTTATCCAAAAGAAAAGCATGAAATTGCACTGGAAGAATGGTTAGTTGATGAATTAGGATTAAATATCGAGGAAAAAATCACTCTAAGTTTTTCTCAGACCTATGAAGATGAAAACGATAAGCTAAAGACTTATGAAGGGAAAAATGATTTTATAATATCCGGTATTTTAACTCCTGCCATCAGTGGTGGAAAAGCTTGGGGGAGCTCCTTATCCTTAATATCTTTAGATACTGTTAAATCTATTATGCCTAAGGAAGTTTATTCCTCACTATCCTTGGCTTTTGTTACCCTTAAAGAGGGATTAAACATTAAAGAAAGTTCTAAAGAAATATTAGGTAACATTAATATGGATGAAGAAAATATGGATTTTAATTCTATGTTAATGAATGCACTAGGTGAAAATGATAAAATAAATGGACCTATTGTATTTCTAGGTTTAAGCATAGTTATAGCTACCATGCTTACAATATATAATATATTTCATATTTCCGTAGTAGAAAGAACACAATATTTTGGTATGTTAAGAGCTATAGGTTCTACCCCAAAGCAGATAAGATTGATAGTTTTATGTGAAGGATTAGTATTGAGCTTAATATCTATTCCTATAGGTATAATACTAGGGATATTACTGTCAAAAATATTTATAACATCACTTCCCATACTACAGAATGTTATTAAAGAGGTTACAATATCATTAAACATAATTTTATTTTCCTCTTTAATAGCTATAATTTCTATATTTTTATCACTTTTAGGTCCCTCATACTTTGCAAGCAAAATTTCTCCTCTTGAAGCTATAAGAAAGAGTAGCACAAAAAAAGAATTTATAAAAAAATCAACACTATTAAATAAATTCTTTCAAAGACTCTTCCACATTAGAGGGAAAATAGCTTATCAAAATATGTGGAGAAATAAAAAAAGGACTTTAGTCACTATTACTTCCATGTGTCTATCTGGCGCGCTTTTTATAGTATTTAGTTATTATATCAAAAATTTGGATATTTCTAATGTGGCAACAAACATTATAGATAGTGATTACACCATTAAGACTACAAATATAAGTAAAGAAAGATCAAAATCATATGATGATGAAGATATATCTTATATACAAGGACTTCCTGGAGTAGAAAAAGTCTTTGCAACACAGGCTTATTATGCAACCTCATCATACCCTGAAGAAAAGCTCTCGCCAAATTATAAAGAATCTTTAGAGAAACGTAATGTAAAACCTGATTCTGATACTAAGGAGTACAATCTAGACTCTTTAGTATATGCATATGATGATTATATTTTAAATAATAGCAAAAAATTTCTACTATCTGGTGCAATAGATATTGAAAAAATGTCTAATAATAATGAAATTTTATTGATAGACCCTGAAGGTAAATTAAATATAGATGTTGGAGAAACCATCACTTATAAATTTTCATACTATACTGAGGATAAATTAGATGAAGTAAAAGAACTTAAATTTAAAGTAGGTGGTGTATTAAAAAACACTCCTAATTCTATAGGATTTAGCAATATAGCTCCTAGTATAATATTACACAAAGATGTATATAAAAATTCTATAGGTTTAAGTGGATATAAGATGATAGATATAAAGTTGTCCCAGGACAGCGATATAGAATTTATAGAAAAGGAACTTAATCACGTAGCTAAAAAAGTTAGTGAGGGAACATTGTTCTCTTTTGAAGAAGAAGTTAAAAAATTAAAAACACTAATAAATCAAATTATAATGCTGTCTTTGTGTTTGCTGGCAGTAATTATAGTAATCGGAGTATTAAATATTACAAATACAATTAGTACTAATTTAATTGTGAGAACTAGAGAGTTTGCCACCTTTAGAGCCTTAGGTACTACTAATGAAGATCTTAGAAATATAATTAAACTTGAAGGAGCTTTTTATGGCATTATAAGCGGCGTACTGGGATCTATATTAGGTATACTGCTTTCTTACGTATTATTTATAATTATGAAAAATGAGCTTACCTATTTAGAATGGTATGTTCCTTGGCTTTCTGTGATAATAAATTTAATCGCTAATGTTTGTTTAGGAATATCTGCTACTCTACTACCTTTAAAAAGAATTTCCTCTATGAACATTATAGATTCTATAAGAACTATTGACTAAAATTTTCTTCACATATAAAAATACATTTTGTGAAAACTATTATTAAAATAGTGAAAGGAGAAGATTTTATGGCAAGAAAAAGACTTTATGCTTCTGATTCAAGAAGTAATATGGAAAAGCTTAAAATGGAAATAGCCAGCGATTTAGGTATTAATCCAAATTTTGAAGATAAAACTTCTACTCCATATATGGGGGATCACCCTTCAAACTTTGTTGGAAATCTAACTAGTGCCGGTATGCTGGGTGGAGAAATGGTTAAAAGAATGGTTGCAGAACAGGAACGTAAGATGGTAGATAAATAAAATTGTTATGGAATTTTACTAGTGAAGGGTAAATAATGGAAAGTAAGTAAAAAAATCTACATGAGTTTTTTATTAAACAAAAAGAATTCTGCAACTGCAGAATTCTATCCATAACTCTTCACTTTTCATTCTTTACTAAAAAAATGGTGCGGATGACGGGACTTGAACCCGTACGAGGATTCCTCGCTACCCCCTCAAGATAGTGCGTCTGCCATTCCGCCACATCCGCGTTACAATAATATTATACTCTTAATAGATTCATTGTCAATATTATTTGTCATACAAAAATTTGTATATTTTATAGTTTACTTTTACTTTCTTCACATATTTGTCTGTTTCTTTGAAAGGTATGTAGTGAAGATTCTCGCCATCCTTTGAGTGCTCTGTATCATTTAACCACTTTTGAACATTCCCTCTTCCTGCATTATATGCAGCAAGAACTACATCCATATTATCTCCAAATTCTTTTCTTAGATTATCTATGTACCAACACCCCATGTGAATATTATACTCGGGTTCAAATAACTTATTTAATGTAAAATCCTCAATCTTCATTTGTTCCGCAATCCATTCTCCTGTAGTAGAAGTTACTTGCATTAACCCATAGGCATCTTTGTGTGATACAGCATTAGGATTAAAATTACTCTCAGCTTTTATTACCGAAAATACTAAGTAGGGGTCTATATCATACTCTTTTGAATATTTATATACTATATCTGAATACTTTAAAGGATATAGTTTTTTCATTGCGTTCGGAACTTGCTTTATTGCTACAACAACTATTAAGATGACTATTGTAATTTTAATTAATTTCTTCAATTGCTTTTTCCACTCCCCGCAAATCATTGATGAATTGTATTAATGTATCTATTTGTATCTCTGTTTCCTCTATAGTTTTAGTGTTATCTATGACAAAGTGAGCCATTTCTCTTTTTTTATTTAATGATATTTGAGCGCTTATTCTATTTATTACTTCCTTATCATCTAATTTATCCCTATTTTTCACTCTATTAAATTGAGTTTTTTCATCTACCCACACTACCACTATTAAGTCCATAACTAAATGCATATTTTGTTCGAATAAAGTGGGAGCATCTAACACACAAATTTTTTCTCCATTGCATTGGCATTTATCAAACATATTATATATTTCTTTATTTATATAAGGAATGATAATAGACTCAAATTCTCTCCTTTTTTCTTCTGAAGAAAATATAAATGACCCAAATTCTCTTCTTTTCAAATTTCCATTTTCATCTACAAACTCACTGCCATATTTCTCTTCTATATCCTCTATTATATTAGGATATTTTTTCAAAACATCTCTTGAAATAATATCACAGTCGATAATAGATATTCCTCTTTTTTTAAGAATTCTAGATACTGTGCTCTTTCCGCTACCTATTCCACCGGTTAAACCTATTTTAAATATTTTATTTTGCTTCATACCAGTTTTCTCCCTCATCTATATCTACTTCTAGAGGAACATTTAATTCTATTACATTTTCCATAGATTCCTTAAGCAAAGATCTTACTTCATTTAACTCATCCTTATATACATTTAAGATCAGTTCGTCATGAACCTGCAAAATTAAAGTACTTTTTAACTCTCTGCTTTCTAATTCATTATAAACCTTAACCATAGCCATTTTAATTATATCTGCGGCGCTTCCTTGTATAGGACTATTCATAGCTAATCTTTCTCCGAAAGCTTTTACCATCTTCTTAGAGTTTAATATTTCAGGTATAAACCTTCTTCTATTTAATATTGTTGTCACATACATATCCTTTTCAGCTTTTTCTATGGTGTCATCCATATACTTCTTAACATTTGGATATCTTTCAAAATATGTATCTATATATTCTTTTGCTTCTTTTCTAGAAATATGTAAATCCTTTGCCAAACTAAAGTCTCCTATACCATAAACTATTCCAAAGTTTACAGCCTTAGCATTGCTTCTCATAGCAGAAGTAACCTGGTCTAATGGCACTTTAAACACTTCCGAGGCAGTCTTAGTATGTATATCGGTATTATGCTTAAAGGCATCAATCATGCTTTCATCTCCTGCAATATGCGCAAGAACCCTTAATTCTATTTGTGAGTAATCACCAGATAAAATGACACATTCATCATCATTTGGTACAAAAACCTTTCTAATCTCTTTTCCCATTTCATATTTTATAGGTATATTTTGAAGATTAGGTTCAGTACTAGAAAGCCTTCCTGTGGTTGTTACAGTTTGATTAAAGCTTGAATGTATTCTTCCGTCTTTATCTATTACATTTTTTAGTCCTTCAACGTAGGTGGAATATAACTTAGCCAGCTGTCTATAGTATATTACTTTTTCTATTATAGGATGTTTATCCTCTAATTCAGCTAATACTTCTGCATTAGTTGAATATCCCGTTTTAGTCTTTTTGATTACTGGTAAATCCAATTTCTCAAATAATATTTTTCCCAATTGTTTTGGTGAGTTTACATTAAACTCTTCATCAGCTAAATTATATATTTCCTTTTGAATCTTTTCTATTTCTATTGAAAACTTTTCACCTATATGTGTTAATGCTTCCTTATCAACTCTAAATCCTTCAATCTCCATAGATGCTAATACCTTTGTAAGAGGAAGTTCTACTTCATAATAAAGTTTTTCCATATTTAAATTCTTAATTTGTAAATTCAATTCATTATATAAATCTTTTAATAATGATGTTTCAGTTATCATATCTTCTTCATCATTATTTATTACTATTTTAAGATATTCTCTAATTAAAGTATTTAATTCATAGTCCCCTCTTGAGGAATCAACTAGGTATGCAGCTATTTTAGTATCAAATATTACAGACTTTAAGTCTATACCCATTTTATATAAAATAGTATAAGGTATTTTTACATCGTGGCATACCTTCTTTATCTCTTCGTTTTCAAAAATCCTCTTTAAACATTTAATAGAAGCTTCATTATCCTCTTCTAATATGTTTTTTAAATTTATTAAATAGTTATTATCCTCGTTATTTAAATAAATATTTTCTATGTAATTTTCCGAAAATATATTCTCATTAACATTTTTGAATGTAATAAAAACTTCTTCATTTATAGATTGACACAAATCTTTTAGTCTATCCACATTGTCAACAACTATATAGTCAACTTTTAACTCTTGTTCCTTTTCCATACTTTCATTAGATTTTGGCATTCTATCTAAAAGGGATTTAAATTGAAGATCTATAAATAATCTTCTTACTCCTTCTTCATCATAATTCTCTTTAGACTTTATGCTTTCTAAATCTATATCCACTGGAACATCCCTCATAATAGTGGCAAGCCTTTTACTAAAGATTGCTTGTTCTCTATTGTCAAATAAGTTTTCTTTTAGTTTTTTTCCACTTATATTATCTATATTCTCTAAAACATTTTCTATGCTGCCATATTCTTTTATTAACTTAAATGCAGTTTTTTCTCCTACACCTGGTACTCCTGGTATATTATCTGATGGATCCCCCATTAGGCCTTTAACATCTATAAACTGGGTTGAGGTTACACCCATCTCTTCAATCATTTTCTTTCCATCATATATTTCCTTTTCAGTTATGCCTTTTTTAGTTAATACTACCTTTGTCTTATCTGAAGCTAACTGCAATGCATCCTTATCTCCTGTAACAATATAAGTTTCTATATCATGATCCTCTGCAACTTTAGATAAAGTACCTATCAAGTCATCTGCTTCAAAACCATCAATTTCAAAAATATCGATAGCTAACTTACTTAATAAATCTTTAACTATTGGAAATTGTTCTCTTAACTCTGGAGGCATTTTTTTTCTTCCAGCTTTATAATCTTCATATTCATTATGTCTAAAAGTAGGTGCACTCCTATCAAATGTACAAACTACATAATTAGGAGTTAATTCCTCTTTCATTTTTAATAACATATTGGTAAATCCATAAATTGCATTAGTATGTATTCCTTCATTATTGGTTAATAGCGGTAGTGCATAAAAAGCTCTATTCATTAAACTATTACCGTCCAGTATCAACATCACTTCTTTAGTGCTCATCATTATCTCTCCTATCAAACATTACTTTATATATACAGAATCCCTATAATCCTTTACTGCCTTTTTAAAATTATTAAATTCATCATTAGGAAATTTACTTAATAATTCTTGTAATATATAGAAGGCCACTATATTTTCCAATACTATTGAAGCTGGAACTACTGCACATACATCTGAACGTTCGTATCTTGTAGTTTTGTCTTCTCTAGTTTTTAAGTCTATTGTTCTTATATCTTTTTTTATAGAGGGTATAGGCTTAATAAATACTTTAATATCTATTTTTTCTCCGTTTGAAACTCCCGCTTCTATTCCTCCACAGTTATTAGTATCTCTAGAAATTCTTCCATCTTTATATAATATCTCATCATTAAAATTACTTCCTCTTAAAGATAAGTCTAATCCATTTCCAAATTCTATAGCCTTTACTCCCTGTAAGGACATTATACCATAACTTAATATAGCATCTAGCTTTCTATCCCACTGGGAATAACTACCTATACCTATAGGAACTCCCTTTACCGATAAATATACACTTCCCCCTATAGTCTCCCCCTCTTCTTTACATATATCAATTTTTTTCATGAAGCTTTTTTCAATTTCCTCATCATAGCATCTAACAGAGCTATTATTTATTTTTTCATATATTGTATTATCAAATAAATCTACTATTTCTTCATAGCTATTTCCTATACTATTTACTTTACTCCTTATATCTACTCCAATTTCTTTTAATATAGATTTACACAGAGCACCTGCAGCTGTTCGAATAGCTGTCTCCCTTGCTGAGGTTCTTTCAATGGAATCTCTTATATCTCCAGTACCATATTTAAAATAGCCTACTAAATCTCCATGTCCTGGTCTTGGAATAGTTATTTTTTCCTCATCTTTCGGTTCCCTATCTATTATATTCTTCCATTTTTCATAATCTTTATTATAAATCATCATGGCTATAGGATTTCCAGTGGTTTTTCTTCCTCTCAATCCTGAAAGAATTTCAACTTTATCTTCCTCAATTTTCATTCTTTCTCCCCTACCATAACCTGTTTGTCTTCTCTTTAATTCACTATTTATATAATCTATATCAACCATAAAATTTGATGGAAGCCCATCTATTATTGTAATTAAAGCTTTCCCATGGGATTCACCAGCATCAAGAAATCTAAGCATATTAATCTCTCCTAAAATAATAATGTAATGGTATTATAATTATTATTTTACACTTTATTTTATTATAATTCATCTTTTTTACTTATTTAAGAATTACAAATTTTATTTATCATTTCTTTATAACAAAACCACTAGGAATCTATTGCCTAGTGGTTTTGTTATTTCTTAATTTATAGAATCAAATATGCTATTGGTGCTGTAATGATCAATGATAGCACTACTCTCTGAAACCATATTATAACTAAATCTTTTACATTCAAAGGTATATCTGTTGATAGTATACATGGTATTGAAGCTGAGAAAAATAATATTTCTGATACACAGACTACAGCAATTATAAATCTTGTTACTAAAGGAGTGTTGGCAACTACGATGGCTGGTAATAACATTTCTGCAATACTAACGGCACAAGCCTTAGCTGCTAACAATGGCTCTGGTATTCTTAATAAAAATGTAAATGGGTAGAACAAGTATCCTACAATATCAAACAATGGAGTATATTTTGCAATAACTAATCCTAAAAATCCTATGGACATGAGGGTTGGGGCTATACTTATAGCAAGCATGATACCATCTTTAAAGTTTATTACTATATTTTCAATAAGTGAAGGTGCTTTATCAGCTGCAATTATGCCTTCTCGCCATGCTCTTTTTAAAGCATGCCCTTTTTCTTCTGACTCCTTATCTCCTTCCATACCTTCATAATATTCTTCTGATTTTTTACTTAAAGGAGCTAATCTGGCAGTTATAGCTGTAACTATAAAGGTAATTACAAATGTTAGCCAAAAATAAGTATTCCATAGGTGCATTATATCAAGAGTTTTTGCTACAATGATCATAAAAGTTGCAGACACTGTTGAAAATCCAGAAGCTATTATACAAGCTTCCTTTGTAGTATATTTGCCTTCTTTATAAACTCTGTTAGTTATCAATAATGCCAGTGAATAACTTCCCACAAAGGATGCCACTGCATCAATAGCAGATCTTCCTGGAGTTTTCCATACTGGTTTCATTACTGGTCTCATCAATACGCCCACAAATTCCATTAATCCATAACTCACCAAAAATGCTAAAAATACAGATCCTATAGGTACTATAGTTGATACTGGAACAACAACTTTTCCAAATACAAAAGGAATCATGTCTACTTCAAATAATTCCTTAGGTCCTATTTCAAATATGGCCATATAAACTACTACAATTCCTATAAGCTTTAATATAGAAAATACCTTACTAACCCTATTCTTATTCCAAGTTTTATTTATAAAAGGATATACGCCTCCTATGGTTACAATAAGTGCACCGTATATTTGATTATAATAAGGTATTTTTCTTATAATATTTACTATATGGTCGATAGGTATGGTAGTGTTTTTACCTATGGTTATTGGTACGAAAAACATAAATACTCCTATAGCACTATAGACTAAAAGTTTAAAAGCGTTATTGCTAGTGCTACTTTTTAATTCAATTTGAACATTTGAATCACCCATTTATATTCCCCCTCATTTCATATGAATATAATATATGTATATTATACTAAATTCATCCATATATTAACAGTATATTTCCAATATTTTAAATATTAAGTAACATTTTGTTTTTATTGAAGGCATTGATCAAAGTAGAAATTTTATCGCCCAATTTCAATCCACCTTGTTAAAATTTACTTGACTTATATGTATATTTTATGTTATTATCTTTTTATCACGAGCCGAAGTGGTGGAATCGGCAGACGCGCCGGACTCAAAATCCGGTGGGCTATAAACCCGTGCGGGTTCAAGTCCCGCCTTCGGCACCATATAAATAAAAAGTACTTTGGATATCTTATCCAAAGTACTTTTTATTTTATTATATGATTATTGTAATAATCAAATGATTGTAAATTTCACTTTATCTTTATGTGAATTATCTGCTAATATTATCCACTAAAATCTTTTTATAAAAAATAATAAAGCATATAACAGTTGTAATGGTTGCTAGTGTATCCGCTACCGGCTCTGCCATTAAAACAGCTTGTAGTTTATTATCAAAAATCATTGGAAATATGAATATAAATGGTATTAATAATATTATCTTTCTAAGTAAAGCTAATACAAGGGATATTCTAGCCTGACCAAGAGCAAGAAATGTCTGCTGACAAGCTACTTGTGCACCAATAAAAAAATACCTGCGAAAAATATTCTTATACTCCATGATGTAATTTCTACAAGTTCTAGCTTATTATTAAATATAGCTACAAACATTCTTGGAAATAGCATAAGCAAAACCCATATAGAAGTGGTGTAAATAATAGAACTTTTAAGCAATAGTTTAAAAGTCTGCTTTACTCTATCTAACTGTTTAGAGCCAAAATTATAACTTATAATAGGCTGTGCTCCCTGTGTTAATCCCATAAGAGGAAGCATTACTATCTGCATAATACTGCTCATTATAGTCATAGCTCCTACTGCTAAATCTCCACCATACATTTGCATCTTATTATTTAATGAAATTAATACTAAACTTTCTGTGGCTTGCATTATAAAGGGTGATACTCCTAAAGCTATGATGGGCAATACTACTCTTAAATTTGGAAGTAAATATCTTTTTCTTATCCTTAGTATACTTTTTTTTCCAAATAAGAAATAAATAACCCATAGAGCTGATATTGTTTGAGCAATAACAGTAGCTAAGGCTGCTCCTTTTACCCCCATGTTAAACCCAAATATAAATATAGGATCCAGTATTGTATTTGTAATCGCACCAACTAGTACCGTAATCATGCCTATTTTAGCAAATCCTTGAGTATTGATAAATGGATTCATTCCTAATGCTATTTGCACAAATACAGTACCTAATAAATATATGGTTAAGTAATCATTGGCAAATCCAATAGTTGCATTACTTGCTCCAAAAGCCCAAAGTATAGGAGTCTTAAATATTAAAAAAGCTATAGTTAAAATGACTCCTAAAATCAATAGCATAACAAAGCTATTTGTCATTATTTTTTCTGCACTATCATTATCCCTTTCACCCATCTTAATGGCAGCCAAAGGAGCTCCACCCATACCTACAAGCGCACTAACTGCTGATATTATCATTATAATAGGAAAAGCTACTCCTACCCCCGCCATGGCTATATCTCCATTTGGTATTCTTCCAATAAAGATTCTATCAACTATGTTATATAGTACATTTACAAGTTGAGCTACAATAGCCGGTAAAGCTAATTTAAATAATAAATCTCCTACTTTACCTATGCCTAAATCAATGGTTTTTTCTGACATATTATTATCTTCCTTTCATAAATTATCTTCTACACAAAAATACTCAGTCCTTTAATAAAGATATCTTTTCCTATACTTATCACTCTTAATCATCTCTACAAATTTACTATCTACCTCATATCTATATTTCATTATCCCCAAAATTACATAGTAATTTTTATTTATTCCAGGTTTTAAACAATACATTAAATGAATGATATTCTTCAAGTTTATCTGAACTCTTTCTTTTTTTGTTACTATAAGTTTTGCAAAATCTATCTATATACTCATTAAATTCTCTAAATTCTTCCTCCGTCAAATATAAAGAATCCAGTCTTATGGTTTTTGAAAGATCATTTTTTTCTTCTTTATTTTTTTCATCACCTTTTTCCTCTTTATCCAATTCTTTAAAAACTAAATTTTTACTATCTTCATACATCGAATCTATCAATCTCTTAGTTTCATCTAAGAACAAACTTTTTATATCAGGACTAATTTCTTCACTTTTTATCTGAAAAGATTTTGCTGTTGGTTCATAATATTTTGTTATTATCCCATTTACTTCTCCCGTCCCTGTTAAATGCAATATCCCTGTCTTTTCTAATTTTTTTACATGATAATGAACTTTAGCTGGAATTTCCCCCATTAAATCTGCTATTTCCTTTACTGTTAAAGGTTTATTTTCTTCTTTAAAGAACTTAATTATTTTCATTCTATATGGATCTGATATAGCTTTAATCTCTTCCATGGTAGTTAATGTTTTTACGCCATTCATTAAAATCACCTCTAGACTAATTATACATTGTTTTTTATTCCTTACGAAATTCTCTATCTAATAAAGGTATTAAAGAAATAATAACTATAGCTATCCCCATTATTAAAAACATCATTTCAATTGAAGTATATTGAGATACAACTCCGGTCAAAGCTCCTCCTAGTGGCATAGCACTTAGGCAGCACATACTCATTAATGCTGTAACCCTTCCTAATATATCTCTTGGTGTATTAGTCAATATAAAGGTTCTTACTGGCGTTGATACTAGTGGAGCACCAAATCCAATTGAAAAATATGCAACTGTTGCAATAGCTACAGGGTAAAATATATTATTAAAAAATCCTGGTAAGCTCATCAGTGCATAGTTTAATCCCAATAATAAGAAACCTGATATTGCTAATGTAGATTTTTTAAATTTATCACCTATTTGTGATATTACTATTCCCCCAATAATTATACCTAACATCAATCCTATGCCCAATATACTTAAAGTCTCTGGACCTTTGTTTAAAATATCTTTTACATATACAGCCATGAGTACATTAAGAGGAGTTAAACAAAAATTAGCTAAGGCAGCCATAATAATATATATTACGATTAATCTTTCACATTTAACATAAAGAACACCTTCTTTTAAATCTTTAAATGAGTTTTTTATATTCATTTCATTATTTTTTTCCAGCCTCTCCTCCACTTTCATTATGCCAATTATTAATGCAGACATAATAAAGGTAAAAGAATCGATAATAATAGCTCCAGCAACCCCTAATGTAGCTATTATTACTCCTGCTAACGCCATACCAATTAACTCTCCAAAGGAGTTTACTGAAGTAGAAAAAGAGCTAGCTTTAAACATCATATCTTTAGGCAATATTAAAGTATTTAATACAGTTTTTGCAGGTGAAGTTAAAGCTTCAAAAATAGAATTGATAAAGGTAAAGATAAATAAATGCCAAGGTCTTAATATATTAAAGTAAAACATTACTCCTGTGAGCAATACAACTATACCCCTACCTAGGTCACCAATTATTATCACTTTTTTCTTAGAGAATCTATCTACTATAACTCCTGAGAATGGACTAAATATTATTCCCGGCAATGCATTTACAGCAAATAAAGTTCCTAATAATAGTTTTGAGCCCGTTAATAAATACACCATCCATCCATATGCGATTGAATCTACAGAATCACCAAATCTTGATATTAAATCTGCTAGTAATAATTTACAATAATTTCTGTATCCTAGCAATTCTTTAAATACATTTCCCCTCTTTACGATTTCCATGAATAGCCCCCATTTAAATTTATTTATCGTTAAAATAATTTTAACGATAATATTATTTTATGGTTTTTCCACTATTCTGTCAATATTATTTTTATTAATGCTCTTTTATTGAAATATTCTCATATCAAGTGATTCTTAGTTCTAAGTAGCCTTAGTTATGAGTTTATCTATGAGATAAAAATAAGGGGCTGTCTCAAAATAAATTATTATACAAAAAATATTTTAGAATAGCCCCGAATATATTATAAATAATTAAATTTTAAATAAAATTTAGCTACAAAACAGAGAAGGGACTTCTCATATTGCATTTTTATACACTATGAGACAATCCCTTATTTAACTATAAAAATTCTTTGGTTATTTCGTTTTGTACTCTTTTAATGTCTTTTTCTCTTAATCCCGTTTCACTTCTTATTTCATCTATGGTCTTTCCATCTATAAGCATTTCTTTAGCTCTCATTTTTAACTCTTCAATATTTCCTTCTAGCATATAATTTCCTCTCCTTATTTATTCTTCTTCCTTAGCTCTTGGATCTTCAAATACAGCTCTAGAACTTTCTTCTTGAGGATTATGTTTTATAGTTTTCTTTCTAAACTTTCCATCAGATTTTCTATTATTCTTAGTACTTTTCATCTTGTGAACCATAAAAACAACTCCTTTCCGTTTTATTTTCTCACGGTAAAGGAGTTTTATACTAGCACTATATTAATTAAGATATCTAGTTTCTGGCAGATAAATTATATCTCCAATTTGAGGATTATTTAAAAACTTTAATAATATTTGTATAATTACCTTGTCTTCTCTTCTACAGAATACATACTTATTATCTACATCCTCAATTATCGCTTTCATATTAATCCCCTCAAATCTATTATTTTATTTCGGGAAACCAAATTTTCCTTTCCCTTTCAGCGCTTATTTCACTATCGGATGAATGTACAAGGTTTCTTTGTTTAGTTAAAGCATACATCCCTCTAATGCTTCCCATATCTGCTTCAAGTGGATCTGTAGCTCCATTTATTTTTCTAACAAATTTTATTGCATTTTCTCCTTCAATTAACATAGCAATAATTGGTCCTTCCATTAAATACTCAATTAATTCTTTATAATAATTTTTTTCTTTATGTTCAATATAATGTTCTTCTATAGTATTTATATTTCCTTGGACCATTTTTAGACCTGTAACTTTTAGGTTTTTTCTTTCATAGAAACTTATTATTTCTCCGATTAAGTTTCTTTTTACTCCATCAGGTTTTATTAATACTAAAGTTCTCTCCATAAATATACCCCATTTCTAATATTAGGTAAATATTATTATATCTTATTTTCGTTTAGTAATAAATATTAACCATATTTTATTAATTTATTCATCATATCAAATATAATAATAAAATAATCAATCAAATGCTTTGTGCAGCAATTATTTCATGATATAATAGTTTAAAATCAAAATTTACGTATAAAGGAGATATGTATGAAAAAATCAACTAGAGATGCATTCATAATTGGATTAGCACTTTTTGCAATGTTTTTTGGATCAGGAAATTTAATATTTCCCCCTTATTTAGGTAAAATGGTAGGAGACAATTATGCTTTAGCTATTATAGGTTTTCTGATGACTGGTGTGGGACTACCATTGTTAGGTATACTAGCCTGTGCTAAAATCGGAGGTACATTTAGGGAAATCTCCTTAAAAGTAGGTAACTTATTTTCAATTATTGCAACTACATCCATTATATTAGCAATAGGCCCAATGCTTGCAATTCCTAGAACGGCGGCCACTACTTTCGAGCTTAGCATTCAACCAATTTTCCCAAACTTTCCTATATTACCTGCAATATTAATATATTTTATTATTAATCTAGCTTTTGTCATTAAACCTTCTTCAATTGTAGATACTATAGGGAAAATATTAACACCTGCACTGTTATTATTGCTTACTATAATTATTATAAAGGGTATTTTAACTCCTGTAGGGCCAATAGTAAATACAGGTTTCAACAATGTTTTTTCCTCTTCTTTAATTGAAGGATATCAGACAATGGATGCTATGGCATCAGTAATATTTGCCTCAATTGTTATATCAACTGTTAAAGCTAAAGGATACACTGAAACTTCTGATATTATAAAAATGACTTCTACAGCAGGAATAGTTGCAGTTATTGGGTTAGGATTTGTATATGGTGGATTGATGTATTTAGGCAGCCAGACTGCTTCAATACTGCCAGCAAGCATAAATAAAACTGCTTTAGTAACAGAAATAGTAAATAGATTATTAGGTTACTCTGGAAATGTAATACTAGCATTAGCTGTTGGACTAGCCTGTTTAACTACTTCCATTGGACTTACATCCTCTGCAGCATCCTTTTTCGAGAAAATATCCAACGGAAAACTATCCTATAAGGCTAATGCAATAGTAATTTCTATTGCCAGTGCAATAATTGCATTAAAGGGTGTAGACATAATAGTTTTATTATCTGGTCCAATACTACAAATACTTTATCCTATAGTTATTGTATTAGTTATAATGACATTAATAGGTGTGAAAAATGATAAAGTTATACGTATAACCACCTATGTAACACTTTTAGTTAGTATATGCGACAATCTTAAATATTTAGGTTTAAATATAGAGTTCATAAGTAATGCTATTAAATTAATACCTTTATCAAATATAGGATTTGTCTGGGTAATACCAAGCATATTGGCATTTATAATCTCATACTTGTTTTTAAAACAAAAAACTAATGCGTAATGCATTAGTTTTTTTAATTCACTTTTATATAGTACATCATAAGAATCACTTGATAAAAACAATCCCCGCCATGCCGCCGAAATAAGTCATGTTTGAACCTGCCTTTGCAGGTGGGCATCTCCTTTTTGTTTCCTTGTTCTTAAATATAATTTAAGCATCAAATCTGCAAAAAGAGTCCGATTCCCTTTAGTTTATGTGTTGGCTCAATATAAACCTATTCTAACGAGCACAGCAGGATCTATGTTTCCATTTAATTATATTATACTACATTTTTTAAATTTTTTATTATACTTTATATATTTTTTTATTCTTCACCCTTTAAATTGATAACTAAACCTAATTCATCTAATTGAACTTCATCAACGTTACTTGGCGCCTCTGTCATTGGACAAAGAGCATTTTGATTTTTAGGGAAGGCTACAACATCTTTAATGTTATCAGTTCCACTCAAGAACATTACCATTCTATCAAATCCGAACGCCAATCCTCCGTGTGGTGGCGGACCATATTTAAATGCTTCTAATAAGAATCCAAATCTTTCCCAAGCTTTTTCTTGAGTAAATCCTAAAACTTTAAACATTTTTTCCTGTAAGTTACTATCGTGTATTCTTATACTTCCTCCACCTAGCTCTTCTCCATTTAACACCATATCATAAGCTTTTGCTCTTACCCTTCCTGGATCTGTATCTAGATATTGTATATCTTCATCCATAGGTGATGTAAATGGATGGTGCTCTGCTTCCCATCTGTCTTCTTCTTCATTATATGAAACTAATGGAAATTCAGTTATCCATGCAAATCTAAACTCTTTATTTTCTTTTAATAAATCTAGTTCTTTAGCTAAATGTAATCTTAGCTGTCCCAGACTTGTTAAAACAACTTTTTCTTTTACATCAGATACGATTAAGATTAAATCTCCTACTTTTGCATCCATCTTATGAATTATAGCTTTTAACTCTTCATCAGTTAAGAACTTAGCAATTGGTGATTTTATTTCATCTTCTTTATACGCTATCCAAGCTAATCCTTTTGCCTTAAATCCTTTCACAAAATCAGTTAATTTATCAATTTGTTTTCTTCCCATATCAGCACAATTTTCTGCCTTAATAGCACCTATAGTTCCACCGTTTTCTACTACATCTTTAAACACTTTAAATTCAGTGCTCTTTACTGCATCTGTTATATTTTCTATTTCCATTCCAAATCTTAACTCTGGTTTATCGCTTCCATACTTAGCCATAGCTACTCTATATGGTATTCTTTCAAATGGTATTTTTACATCCACATCTAAAACCTGTTTGAATACGTGTTGTATTAACTTTTCATTCATGTCTATTACATCATCAACTTCTACAAAGGACATTTCTATATCTACCTGAGTAAATTCAGGCTGTCTATTTGCTCTTAAATCTTCATCTCTAAAACACTTAACTATTTGGAAATACCTATCAAATCCTGACACCATCAATAACTGTTTAAACAATTGTGGTGACTGTGGTAATGCATAAAAACTTCCTGGATAGTTTCTACTAGGAACTAAATAATCTCTTGCTCCTTCTGGTGTGCTCTTTGTAAGCATTGGAGTTTCAACTTCTAAGAATCCTTGAGAATCCATAAAATCTCTAACAGCTTTAGCAGTCTTATGTCTAATTATAAATCTTCTTTGCATGTCAGATCTTCTTAAATCTAAATATCTATATTTTAATCTTATATTTTCTGAAGCATCTAAATCCTCTTTTATATATATAGGAGGAGTTTCTGATTCGGACAATACTTTTATTTCCTCTCCTTTAAGTTCTATCATTCCTGTTGGAAGACTATTATTAGGAGATTCTCTTCTAACAACTCTACCCCTTACAGATATACAGTATTCAGATCTTACTGTGTCTGCTTTTTCGAAAGCTTCCTTATTTATCTCTTCTCCAAATACAACTTGAAGGATGCCTGTTCTATCTCTTAAATCTATAAATGTTAGCCCTCCAAGATTTCTTTTTCTTTGAACCCATCCCATAACTATGTGATCACTATCTACATGTTCTTCTCTTAGTTCACCACACATTATAGTTCTTTTAAGTCCATTCAACGCTTCGCCCATTGTTTTTCCTCCTCTTTATAAGCTCTTAAAGTTAATATAGCTTATTTAATTCTGTTATTTTTTTATTGATCATTTCATCAATTCTATTATTATATTCCAATACATCTTTTACATTGGGTACTCTCTCTATTTTATTCAACTCTAAGTATACAACCTTAGTTACGGCATCTGCTCCTAGAGCTATAATAGTTTGTCTTTCCTCAATCATCTGTATATTATATATACATTCCTTATCTTTTAGGGAATACCCCACATTCTCCATATTGCCAACCATGTTTTTTTGTCTATACATATAGTATGGGCTCATATTCAAATCCTTTGATAATTTAAAGGTTTCTTCATACATTCTATTTAGTTCATCCTGTTCTATATCCCTTAAATACTCTTCTAATTTTTCATATAGTTTAGATCCTTTTTTAAAAGACATTCCATGAACTGTTATACTATCCGGCCTCATATTATATATTTCTTTACAGGTATTCTTTATATGAGATAGCCTTTCACCCGGCAACCCTACAATTATGTCCATATTTATATTGTTAAAACCCATATCTCTTGCCATTCTATATTTATCTTTAATATCCTCTACAGAATGATTCCTGCCTATAAGTTTTAAAGTATCATCGTTCATAGTTTGAGGATTTATACTTATTCTTGTTACACCATACTTCTTCATAGTAGAAAATTTATGCATTGATAAACTATCAGGTCTTCCGCACTCAACAGTAAATTCGTGTACGTTATTATCATATATAAAATTATTATATATTTTTTCCATAATGTCTTCAAACTCTTCATCTTTTATGGAAGTAGGAGTACCCCCTCCAAAATACAATGTTTCTATAATTAGTTCTTTTTCTTTAATAAACTTGCTTATTTCTTCTATTTCCTTAGTTAAAGCATTCAGGTATGATCCCACCACATTTTTGCAACTTACTATTGGATTTGAGGTAAAAGAACAATATAAGCATCTCGTAGGACAGAATGGCATACCTATGTAAATGCTTATTTTTCTCTTATCATTATTAACCATATTGCTTTCTATTTTCGCTACTTCAATACATAGTTTAGCCTTTTCTTCTGCTGCTATATGACGCTCTTTATAATAATCTATAATTTCTTCTTCACATTTTCCCTCTTTCAATAGAGATAACGCAATTTTACTAGGTCGTATTCCTACAAGAGTTCCCCAGGGAATTTTCTTCCCCGTTCTCTTTTCTAGAAAAGTGTAACTACTCTTTTTTACTTCCTCTTTAATACTTATATCTTTATTTATATTAAAACTCTCTGATCCATTCTTATCCTCTATTAATATTGAATCTTCCCCTATCTCAATTTTATAATCATAAGAGGGGGTGTTAAAATCCAATTGGTTCAAAGGAAAAAATAAATTGAAAATTTGGTATACATCATACCTGTATTTTAGATTATTCAATTCTATTGAAATTGCCATATTATCTACTTTCTTTCATAATTTTATAAAAATGGGTTATACATTTTCTCGTAATCTATTCTACTCTCACCGCCGTGACCTGGAAGTATTACTGTTTCTTTAGGGAGATTTAATAATTTATTTTTAATGCTATCTATCAACACTTTAAAATCTCCACCTTCAAAATCTGTCCTTCCTATGGAGCCTTCAAAAAGAGTATCTCCTGTAAATACTACATTCTTAAGTAAAAAGCACATTCCACCTTCAGAATGACCAGGTGTTTCTATGCAATTTATTTTAATATCTCCTATTTGAAATTCATCTCCATCCTTTAAGTGTATATCAGGTCTTCCAAATTTATTTTTATCTCCAAATACATAGCCGCCTTTTTCTATAGCTTTCTCATCTTTTTCATTTATACCAACTAAAGCATTAGTTAACTCCTTTAGTTCACTCACAGCACCTGTGTGATCAAGATGACCATGGGTTAGAAATATATATTTTACTTCTCCACCCATTTTCTTTATTTCATTATTTATTAAAGAAGCTTCTGCACCTGGATCAATCACCATAGTTTCTTTAGTTTTATCATCCATAACTATATAGCAATTAGCAGCATATGACCCAACGGGCAATCTATTAATTTTCATTTAATTCACTCCTATAATTTAAAATGTTTTTTTACTATCTAATAATATGGTTACAGGACCGTCATTTATTATAGTAACTTCCATATCTGCCCCAAATTCTCCTGTTTCCACATTACCTAGGATTTCCTTACACTGCTTAATAAATTCCTCATATAGAAATTTTGCTTCCTCTCCACCTAAAGCTTGGGTAAAGCTAGGTCTTTTACCTTTTCTCACATCACCATATAAGGTAAACTGAGAGATTATTAATAATTCTCCACCTACATCTAATAAGGATTTATTCATTTTACATTCTTCATCTTCAAAAATTCTTAGATTCAATATCTTATCTTTTAAATAAGCTACATCTTCTATAGTATCTTCTTTACACATACCTAAGAGAACATTTAATCCCTTATCTATGCTTCCTATTGTTTTTCCGTCCACTTCTACTTTAGACATTTTAACTCTCTGAATAACAGCTCTCAAGTTCATCACCTCTAATTCTTAGTTCTATAAACATCACTAACACCTCTTAATCTTTTGATTCTTTTCATTAAATCTTTAAGGTGCTCGATATTAGGTATTTTAAATTTGATATTTATTAAAGCAGAAGTACCTCTTATTGGTTTTGCATTTATAGCATAGAGATTTGTTTTTGTTTGAGTAATTATATCCATGATCTCCGCTAGTAAACCATCTCTATCATCTGCTTTTACTTGAATTTCTGCTATATAATCCCCTACTTTTGATTCTCCCCAATTTACTTCTACAATCTTATTTTCCCCATCTTCCAATAAGTTTGCTAAGTTTACACAATCTTTTCTATGGATAGAAACTCCTCTTCCTTTTGTTATATAGCCTACTATATCGTCTCCTGGCACTGGGTTGCAACACTTTGAAAATCTCACTAATAAATTGCTAACACCTTTAACAATTATCGCTGGGGAAGAAGTTCTTTTCTTATTATGTTTACTTTGATTTCCCTTTGCATTTTTATTATTTATACTGCTTAATATCTCTTCATTTGTGAGTTGTACTTTATTACCTTTTTCATAAGCTTCTTTTATTTTTGCAACTATGCTTGAAGGAGATATATCTCCCGTACCTGCGGCAGCATAAAGGTCTTCCACTGAATTAAAGCTATATTTCCTTAATATACTATTCAATATATCCCCTTTTGCTATTTCACCAAAATTATATCCCTGTTTCTTTGCTTCTTTTTCTAAAAGTTCTTTCCCTTTACCTACGGATTCTTCTCTTTTAACCTTTTTAAACCAAGCTCTAATTTTGCTTTTAGCTTGATTACTCTTTGCAATATTAATCCATTCAATAGTAGGACCTTTAGATGAATTAGATGTTATTATCTCTACTATTTCACCAGTTTTTAAATGGTAATCAAGAGGTACCATCTTGTTATTGACCTTTGCTCCTACACATTTATTCCCTACATCTGTATGAATTTTATACGCAAAATCTATAGGAGTTGATTCACTAGGAAGATTTATTACATTACCCTTTGGTGTAAATACGAATACTTCATCTGAAAATAAATCTATTTTAAAACCTTCCATAAACTCTTCAGCATCAGGGGTTTCTCTTTGCCATTCAAGTATTTCTCTAAGCCAAGAAAGTTTTAACTCCATATTGCTTTCATTTATTTTTCCCTCTTTATACTTCCAATGGGCCGCGATACCATACTCTGCTGTTCTATGCATCTCTTCTGTTCTTATTTGTATTTCAAAGGGTTTTCCTTGGGGTCCTATCACGGTTGAATGAAGTGATTGATACATATTTGGTTTAGGCATAGCAATGTAATCCTTAAACCTACCTGGTATTGGTTTATACATAGTATGAACTATTCCTAAAACTGCGTAACAATCTCTTACAGTATGCACAAGTATTCTTACTGCAGTCAAATCAAATACCTGTTCTAAGGTTTTATTTTGATTAACCATTTTTCTAAATATACTATAGAAATGTTTAGGTCTGCCTTCAATGTCGGACTTAATGCCAGCCTTTTCCAGACTATCTGATAATTGATTTATTATCATTTCTGTATAGGCTTCTCTCTCTACCCTTTTTTCTGCTATTTTTTTTACTAAATCATAGTATTCTGCTGAATTTATATATCTAAAGGCTAAATCCTCTAATTCCCATTTTATTTTAGATATTCCCAATCTATGAGCTAATGGTGCGTATATGTCAAAGGTTTCCTTAGATTTTTCCTTTTGTTTTCCTTCAGGCATGTATTTTAAAGTTCTCATATTATGAAGCCTATCCGCAAGTTTAATCAATATAACTCTAACATCTTTAGCCATAGCTAAAAGCATTTTTCTTACATTATCTACTTGCTGCTCTTCTTTTGTTTTATATTTTATCTTACCTAATTTAGTTACGCCCTCAACTAAATCAGCAACTTCTTTACTAAATTCTCTTTCAACATCCTCATATGTACATATTGTATCTTCTATAACATCATGCAAAAGGCCAGCCACAATAGTGCTGGTATCCATACCCATTTCTGCTAATATGCATGCTACTTCAAGAGGGTGAGTAATATATGGCTCACCTGACTCCCTTTTTTGCTCCCCATGAGCATCATAGGCAAAATTATATGCTTTTTTTACTAATTCTTTATCTACATTTATGCAATTTTTATCTATCCTATCCATCAATTTTTCAAGCATATTTTACTCCCCTAAAATCAATGGCTGGTTTTAATAACCAGCCATTATTTTTTATTAACATTATATAATATTTTGTAGAAACATGCAATTTATATTTTACTGAGACACCATCTTTTCAAGCATTCCAAATAGATACGGCTTCATAATATCTATGTTATATGGTTCCTCTAAAATTATAGAACTATAACAGATAGAGCTGGTAAGTTCTATAATCATAAAAAGCTTGATTTCAAATTCCTTTTCATCTATATTTTCTTTTATCATAATATCCTTTGAAAGCTCCATAATTTGTTTCATTTCTTCATACTGATTAGCATTAGCTATTGCTTTTCTATAGAGTCCCCAAGAGAGATTTTTATGTATTATCTTCAGTAGCTTTTTATTAACCTTAAAATATTCAATAATATAGTCTGTAAATATTATTACTCCTTCCAAAAAGCTTTCATCATTGATATTTAAAGTATGATTTAGCGCCTCTTTCAATATATGAGCGCTCTTTTTTAATATGATTTTGTCTATAATATCATATTTATTTTTAAAATAAAGATAGAAAGTTCCTTTTGCTACTCCTGCATTTTTAACTATATCATCAATAGATGTATCATTTATCCCTTTATCAGAAAACAATTCAAAGGCAGATTCATAAAGTTTTACTTCTTTTTTTACTGTATTCTTTTTTTTAATTTCATTTTCTTCTTTAGTCATACTAATATAATTCCTCCTTATGGGAAAATATATGCAATTAAGTAATATATTATATACTATTATTGATTAGAAGTTTTATTTAGTCAATATTAAATATAAATTGAACCCCTATGTATTCTAATTACATAGGAGTTCAACTCATTTTATTTAAACTTAAATGAACAAGTCTCTAATCCATTGAAGAATTCCTTTTTTCTCTTCTTCAATTACTAATTTCTTTTCTTTTTTTACTTCTGGAGCTTTTATGGAATCAGTTCTCATTATAAATTTAACATTACCTTCCATATCCTCTCCTATTCCAGTATAAGTTCCATATCTATCTGACATTTCATATAGTTTATCTTTGACCTTTATAATTCTATCCATGTCTTCAATTTTTAAACCTAACTTAGAGTCTATCTTTCCCTCTCCCTCTTCTTTAAACTTTAATACTCCTGAGTACAGCTCTTCACTTCCTTTAAGAAGATTGCTACTTCCTTCAATCAATGGATTTACTCCTTTATCAATTAGAGATTCCATCCCTTTATTTAGATTATATGAACCTTCATATAATTTCTCTACACCATCATTCAAAGTAGGAATTTGATCTAACATTTTATTAGCTTTATTTATATTTTCTTCTTTTAAAGAGTCCTTAACTAACTCTAGTATCTTTTCATTGGTTTTTAAATCTTGTTGCATAATAGCAAGTTCTTTTAGCATTTTTGGTGCAACCTTAATATTATTATTTACATCATTTGGTAGAGATTTTTGAAGTTTTGCCAATTCAGGTATTAATTTATTCAAATCTTCTTGTAGCAACTTTACCTTTTCTAAAGTTTTTGCTGATGCAGGATCATTCATACCATCTAAAAGCTTCTTTATTTGATTTAAGCTATCCTTATTTTTATCTAAATCACCTTTAATATTTATAAATTTCTTCATAAATCCCTGCATGTCATTTATATTCTTTTCGCTGAATACTTCATTCATATTTTTTATAATGTTTTTACCTTCCGGAGATGACATCTCCTCTTTTAGTTTTGCTAATTGATCTATTGTACCATTTATATAGGAAATATTACTTTCATTTAATACTGAATTTAATTCACTAATACTTTTTTCATTATCCTTAAATTGTCTTTGTAAGTCACTTAATGAATTTAACTCACTTGATAAATATGAAATTTTATTTTGAGAACTCTTAAGTTTTTTATCAGTTTCATTCACAGTGTCATAATATCCTTTTAACAATCCCTTAGCTTTAACTTTTTCCTCATTTGATAATTTATCATTAGAATCGATTATACTTTCTAAAAGTTTAATATTTTCTTCTTTTCTTAATTGTTCAGTTTGAGAATGATAAGCATCAGCAGTATTTATTTCTTCCTTCAATATGTTATTTATTGAGCTTAAGTCAAGATTTTTTACCTTTTCTCCACTATTCATTATAGTTCTTAATGAATTTACATTTTCATTACTTAAACCATTTTTAATAGTAACAAGCCTATTACTATCAAACCCTTCTATAAATCTTGAAAATTTATTAACACTATTGCTTATTTTAGGCGCATCATTTAATAGATCATTATATTTTTTCAGCGTATTTCCATCTATGTTACTTACTTCATCTAATCCTGCCATAAGAGAATTTATATTTTTAATTCCATTATCTTTTGCTAAAATATTTAATCCTATATATAGGGGATGGTTTAATATTTCATTTTCATCTATGCTTTTAAAATCTTTACATGTTTTATTAAACAAGGCTATATTTTCAGCTGTTAGAACCTTCATAGCGCCTTGTAGTGAATTTATGTCCATATCCTTTGCTTTAAAAGCATGGTCAATTAATTTTCTTTCTTCCTCTACATTTTTAGGATCTCTTATCAATGATATTTTATCTGGATTTTCATGTAATTCTTCTTTTATTTTTTCAGTTCCCTCTTTCATTTTGCCTATACCATCGCTCAGTTGCTCAGATCCATTTTTTGCGGATATCATAGCAGATTTAAAATCTATAAGTCCTTCGTTTAAGCTTCCACTACCATATTTTATTTTTGATGTTCCGTCTATTATTTTATTAGATGCATCTTTTAATTCTTTTATTGCATCATCCAAGTCTTCCACATTTTCAGCTTCTTTAAGAGATTTTATTTCTGGTAATTTAGGGGTAGATGTTATTAATATTGGGGACATTTTAAAGTTCTCAACATCACACTCTATCTCTATATTATTTGGTATATTTAAATTTCCATTTTCTGCATTAAAATTTTCTTTAAGCCCTGGCAAAGATATGAAGTTTATTATATTGTTATTTCCTTCTGATATCATAGTACCTTCATTGCTTCTGATATTTTTGAAGTTTTCAAGTGGTAAAGTTACCACTGTCAATACTGTTATAGGTGCATATATCTTATCATACTTTCCATTGATATTTTCCATATGAATGCTTGTGTTTACATATTCTATTTCAATTTTTAATTTTCCTGACTTACCTGCAATTTCTTTTGGATTTACTTCTTTATTATCTAAATAATACTTTATTTTAATTTCTAGAGGCAGCTTTTTATTTGTAGTCCCTTGGTAGAATATATCCTTACCTTCCATACTCCAAGTTAAGTTTTCTCCATTTTTATTAAAGTTTTCTTCACCTTTTATATTTTTTATATCTTCTAATTCTGATTTATCTTTTACTTCTATGCTTTGTCCATTTCCTCTTAACCAATCGGTAACTACTTGATTCTCTACATCTCCTTTTTCTGAAAGATTTACATATACAGATTCATCCTTTATTATCATTTCTTTAGCACTCACTACATTAGGAGCTAACATAGTTCCCATTAATACAAAACAAACTAAATTTTTTGATAAACTTTTCTTATCCATACTACATCTTCTCCTTTATATTAATTAGATTGTACCCACCCTTTTGTGGTTTTCTTTATTATCCCTTCGCATACTAGCAATATAGATGGAAGAATAAAAATAATAACGATCATGCTTATAATTGCGCCTCTAGCCATCATAATACATAGAGTTCTTATTATAGATAAATTTGATATTATTCCTACGCCAGCTGTAGCACCGAAGAAAGCTAAAGCACTTGTCACAATAGATTTTGCAGATTCCTTTACCGCTTTCTCCATTGCAGTGAATTTATCCAATCCATTTCCCATTTCTTCTTTAAACCTTGAAGTCAATAATATTGCATAGTCAACAGTTGCTCCTAACTGAATACAGCCGATTACTATAGAAGCTACAAAAGGTACTGTTGTTCCCATATAAAAAGACATACTCATATTGACAAGTATCGCAAGCTCTATAGCAAGAACTAATATAATAGGTATAGTTACTGACTTAAACACCAATAGAATAATAGCAAATATTGCTCCTATAGATATTAAACTTGAACTCTTAAAATCCTTATCCGCTATCATAACTAAATCTTTAGTTAATACTCCTTCACCTGTCATCATAGATTCCTTATCATAATTTTTTACTATTGAGTTTATATCTTCTATTTGTTTATTTTCTTCATCTGTGGCCGCCTTATATTTTGAGTTTACTAGAATTAAATTGTAACCATCTTTTTTAAAGATTTCTCTAATATTGTCTGGTATAAAGCTTTCTGGTATGGCTTCTCCCATGAATTTGTTATAACCTAATACCTTATCTACCCCTTCTACTTCTTCAATTTCTTTTATCATTTTTTCCATATTGTGAGCTGGAACATTATCATGAACCACAATAAAATGAGTAGTAGTCATGTTATAATCTTCTTTCAATTTATTTGTAGCTATTATTGATGGTAAATCTTTTGGTAAAGAGCTATCCAAGTTATAATATACTTTCAAATTATTGTTACCATATAAAGCAGGTATAAAGGCTATTAAAAAAATCCAAATGAAAGTTTTATATTTTTGTGATACTATCTTTGATACTTTATTAAATTCAGGAAGTATTGTCCTATGTGAGTATTTATGAATTTGATTATCAAAAGTTAGTATAAGAGCTGGAAGTATTGTAATGGTAGACAGCACGCCTAACACTACCCCCTTGGCCATTACAAGACCTATATCTTTACCTAAGCTTAACTTCATTGAGCACAAAGCTAAAAACCCAGCTATAGTAGTAAGTGAACTCCCTGATATAGATACTATAGTGTTGGATATCGCCTCCCCCATAGCTTCATATCTATTTTCCATCTTCTTCTTTTCTTCCTCATATCTATGAAGTAAAAATATAGAATAATCCATTGTTACTCCAAGCTGTAGTACTGCAGCTATAGATTTAGTTACATATGATACTTGTTTTAAAAACATGTTAGTTCCCATATTAAATACTATGGCAAAACCCATGCTTATTAAAAATATTGCTGGAATTAATGTGGATTCCATGGTTAATGCTAGTACTACAACAGATAATATAACTGCAATTAATACATACATAGGCGTTTCCTTATCAGATAAATCTTTAGTGTCCTTTACAATGGCAGACATACCACTTAAAAAACACTGCTCATTTGTAATTTTCCTTATGGTTCCTATAGCCTTTTGTGTCACTTCTGATGAAGCAGACTCATTATACTTTATAATTAACATGGTTGAATTTTTGCTATAGAAAATATTTTTTATTTCATCCGGTAATATATCTTTAGGTACACTTTCATCTAAGACATCACTTATCCATATTACGGTATCTACACCTGCTATTTCTGATATTTCCTCTTTAAGCTTTAAAACATCCTTAGACTCCATATTTTCTATTATGAGCATGGAACTTGCAGCATTAGAAAATGTTTTATCTAATACCTGTTGTCCTTTCATAGAATCTAACTCCTGTGGAAGATATTCAAGCATATCGTAGTTTATTTTAGTTTTGGCCATTCCAATAAAGGATGGAATTAATAATAATACCGATAATATAATAACTAAAATTCTATGCTTAACTATAAAATCTCCAAATTTCTTCACGGCCATCCTCTCCTTAATTTATTTTTATGACTATTAGTCATTTTCTACTATGTTATTATATATAAATAATGACTAATAGTCAATATCTCTTTCATATACATTTTGTTAAGAAAAATTGAACTTTATTAACAAAATAAAAAAATAACCATTGATAGATTTAATATCAATGGTTATTTTTATATAATATATAATTTTTATATATTGTACTGTATAAGGGATTCAGTATTATATTTCTTTAATTTATCTCTTCCATTTAAATCAGTTAACTCAATAACAAAATTAATTGAAGCTACTTCTCCACCTAAATCTTCAACCATTTTCGCTACTGATTCAATAGTTCCTCCTGTAGCAAGTAAATCGTCCACAATTGCTACTCTCTGTCCTGGTTTTATAGCATCTTTATGCATTTCTAAAACGTCACTTCCATATTCAAGTTCATAAGTGCTAGATATGGTTTCACAAGGTAACTTTCCTTTTTTTCTAACAGGTACAAATCCTATTCCTAAAGTGTAGGCTAATGTAACTCCAAATAAAAATCCTCTAGCCTCTGGTGCAACTATTACATCAATGTTTTTATCTTTTAAACTATCTACCATTGAATCTATAGTAAACTTTAAAGCCTCATTATCTTTTAAGAGAGTTGTCACATCTTTAAAACTTATTCCTTCTTTTGGAAATCCTTCAATTACTCTTATCTTTTCTTTTAAATTCATCATCAATTCCCCCTAGAATCGTATAATTATATATTATAATGGACAGGTTATTCAATAAAAGGAGTTTATTTATTACAAACTCTACTACCCTTTACTTCATTCTTTAAATATTTAGCAATCTGTTCTGCTCTATCACTACTAGATGTAGTAAGCAGCTCTACTGTAATTCTAGCATTATCCAACATCCTCGTATTATTCCAAGAGGGTGCAATACTGTCTATAAGTTTATTCACATTAATTATATCTATATGCTTTATCTTGTTCACCTTCATTAAAGCTCTCAATCCGTAATTATTTGTGTAGTTCATATGATATATACCCTCATCTATTATAGCCTTATTCTCTCCTTCATAGGAAACCTTATTCGACTTGGTACCTAACATAACTAAATCTAAATATTTACTAATACTCTTCATCTGATAATAGGATGATATCGATTGAACAAGCTTGTAGGCAACACCTACACTAGATAAATCTTTAAATGGATATATACAATCCTTTTGCTTTGGACTAACCACTATGGTATCTGGGATTTTGTCATGACAGTGGTGATTATCAGTAATTATTACATCAATACCCAACTGTTTACATAAATCTACTTGATAAGAAGAATTAATCCCGCAACCAACCGTTATCATTAAATTAGTTCCTAAGAATTTTACATGATTTTTTATTATATCTGTCCTTATATCAAAGTTATCATCGTCTCCATCGGATATAAAATATTCTACATCTGCATTCAAATATTTTAAAACCAAAAAAAGCAATGAAACCGCTGATATTCCATCTAAATCACAACATCCATATACTATTATTTTTTCCCTTTCATTTACAGCTCTAACTATCCTCATTAAAGCCTCGTTCATATTCTTTAATAAAAAGGGATTATGAAAAGAATAACCTCTATTCTCCATAGCTAAGTCCTCCAAAAAATAAAAAGCATATATATTATAATTTAAAATATACTTTTTTACAAATATTTTATACATATTTTATTGAAAATAGTAAACCAGAGCGCAGTTTCGCTCTGGTTTTTAGTTGTTTTGTAATAAAAACGCTTTTTATTTCCTATTAACGCTTTTTTATTTCTTCTTTCTGAAATATACCCATAAAGGGCTAGCTATAAATATAGAAGAGTAAGCTCCTGAAACTATTCCAATTATTAATGGTATTGCAAAGTCCCTTACTGCTGGAACAAACACACACACCGCTACAATTGTAAATAATGTTGTTAAACTCGTATTTATAGATCTGGTTAAGGTTTGAGAAATACTTATATTAGCCAATTCTGCATCACTTACTTTTCTCATTTTCTTGCCATTTTCCCTTATTCTATCAAATACCACTATTGTATCATTTATTGAATATCCAACTATTGTTAATACAGCTGCTATAAAACTGCTACTTATTGGTATTTGGAATATGGCATATACAGCTAGAGTTATTAAAACATCATGGGCTAATGCAATTATTGCTGCTAACCCAAACTTAAATTCAAACCTAATTCCTATATATATTAACATTCCTATATTGGCTAAAATTAAAGCAATTAATGCCTTTTGTCTTAATTCTTTACCTATTGATGCTCCTATTGTTTCTTGAGAAACTAAATCTTTATCTTCTAATTTATATTTCTCTTTTATTTCCTTAAACATAGGTTCAATTTGGTCTTCTGTTAAGGAATTACTTCTTATTTCCAGCAAAATTTCATTAGAAGTAGTAACTGCAGAATTTGTTGTATAATCCTTCGTATATTTTTCTACTATCTTTTCTACTTCTTCCTTGTCATACTCCTGCTTCATATTAATTTTAACTAGGGTACCACCTTTAAAGTCAATTCCGTAATTAAATCCATCCTTTATTGCAAAAAACAATCCTAAAACCATTATCGCAAGTGATATTCCTACCCATATCTTTGTTTTTTCAATTATTTTAAAAGACTTCATTTTACTCTACCCTCCTCTTTGCACCAAAAGCTGCCAAGCTATTAAGCATACCCATTTCTACAGCTAACTTTAACAAGAATTTTGTTACTACTAAAGCTGTGAACATACTTAATACTATTCCGATCATTAAAGTGAGGGCAAAGCCTTTTACTGATCCAGAACCAAAGTTATATAAAACTATTCCTGCAATCATAGTTGTTATATTGGAGTCCATAATAGAACTTAGAGCTCTATTAAATCCAGAATCAACTGAACTTCTTATGGATTTACCTGTAGATAACTCTTCTTTTATTCTCTCAAATATAAGCACATTAGCATCTACTGCCATACCTATTGTAAGTAAGAAACCTGCTATTCCTGATAACGTTAAAATAGCTTTTATTGAAACAAAGGTATAGAGCACTAATACTATGTAAAATGTTAGAGCTATATTTGCTATAAGTCCAGGAACTCTATAATATAATAACATAAACAGCATTACTAATGCTATTCCAATTGCACCAGCCTTTATGCTAAGGGGAAGTGCATTAGCTCCTAGTGTAGCGCCTACAGTTTTTACCTCAACAGGTTTAACAACTACTGGTAATGCTCCAGATTTTATTATACCCGCCTGTCTTTTCGCTTCTTCAAGGGATTTACTTCCTGAAATCATACCCTTTCCATTGGCTATAACATCATTTACTACTGGATTAGTTAAGAGTTCTTCATCCATGTAGATTGCTATTTGCTGTCCTATAAATTTTTTAGTTGCTTCAGCAAATTTTTTAGTTCCTTCATCAGTAAACTCTAAGCTTATTATTGGTTGATTATTATTAGGGTCAATTTGAGCTACTGCATTTTTAACATCTTTACCAGTAAGTATTACTTCATTGTCAGGTCCTACGAACTTTAATTCACCTGTTTTACCAACGCTATCTATTACTTCCTTAGCATTATAGATGCCTGGTATCTCTATTCTAATTCTCTTTTCTCCTTCTCTTTGAACTATAGTTTCACTAACCCCTAATTTATTAACTCTCATAGATATAAGTTCAATAGTTCTGTCTATAGTTGCACTGTCTACTTTATCCTCTTGGATTTCTTCAACTATTGACACGCCTCCTTGAAGATCCAATCCTTTTTTTATGGTTTCATTAAAAGATTTAAACCTATATCCAGTTCCAAGTATATTTTCTATTCCAAAGGCACCAGCATAAGCTAAAAATCCTATTATAAGAACTGAGAAGATGAATAGGACTGTACTCTTTAAGGTTTTGTTACCTTTCATATTTATCCCCCTTCTTTTGCTAATTATATATTAAGTTATCATTTCTTGAATTTATAAGGAAACGACATACAAAAATTATATAACCAATGTAAAAAATAGTCAATATAAGAGAGTCCAATTACCCTCTCATATTGATATTTTCTATTATTCTTCTATTAATTGTGATTTTAATGCTATAGAACATTCTATTCTCTTCTTTTGCATTTCACAACCTAATTTATAAGGTACTAATATATCCTTATTAAAACTATAGTTGTTAGCTTGACATCCACCACTACAATAGAATCTTGCCCAGCAGTCCATACAAGTTGGTTTAAAATATATATTTCCTTGTTTAAACTGTTTTCCTATTGATTCATTTAAATCATTTTCAAAAACATTTCCCATTTTAAATTCATCATTTCCAACAAATTGATGACAAGGATATATATCTCCTGAAGGGGTTATAGCAACATATTCATGACCCGCACCACATCCTGATATTCTTTTATATACACAAGGTCCTCCTTGAAGGTCCACGTTGAAATGATAAAACTTAAATGAGTTTCCTTCTTTATGTCTTTTAACCATTTCTTTATAGATCTTATCATATTGTTCAAATATCTTAGGCAAGTCCTCCTCTCTTAAGGAAAGAGGGTGATCTTCTTCTAATACAACTGGTTCTACAGATACCTCATCAAATCCTTCATTGACTAAATGCAACACATCTTCAAAGAAATCTGTATTGTTTCTCGTAAAGGTTCCTCTTGCATAGTACTGCTTTCCACTACTTCTCATTTCCACCATTTTCTTTATCTTAGGTAGAATTGTATCATAGCATCCGCTGCCATCAACCCTGGTTCTAACTCCATCATTAATTTCTTTTCTACCATCTATGCTTAAAACTATATTACCCATATTTTTATCCAAATAATCCATGATTTCCCCTGTCAATAAGACGCCATTGGTAGTCATAGTAAATCTAACAACTTTATTATGAATCTTTTCCTGTTCTTTTGCATATTCTACTATTTCTTTAATAGTATTAAATGCCATTAATGGCTCTCCTCCAAAAAGATCCACTTCTATATGTTTTCTTGGTCCTGAATGTTTTATTACAAAATCTATAGCTTTCTTTCCTACTTCTGGAGACATAAGCTCTCTTTTACCTTTATATTCTCCTTCATCTGCAAAACAATATTTACATCTTAAATTGCAATCATGAGCAATATTTAAACACAAGGCCTTTATGAACGCTTGTCCTTCTCCTGCATTTTTGCCTATATCTTCATATAAATCTTTTGAATAGAGCATATTTTCATTTACAAGCACTTCTAATTCTTCATAAGCTTCTAATATATATTCTCTGTCATATTTATCTTGGAACTTATTTAAAATATCTTCTTTTTTTCTTAATCCTTCTTTATCGACTATTTCATAAACTAACTCATCAACTACATGTACTGCTCCTGAGTTTACATCTAGAATATAGTATTCTCCATCTTGAATAAATTTGTGTATAAGTGACAAATTATTTCCTCCTAACCCATTTTGACTAAATTTAAAGCAGTAACTAAAGTTACTGCTTTTTATACTAATTTTCGCAAGCTAGATTTGCAACTGTACAAGAAGTTTTACATGCTGATTGGCATGAATTAGCACATTCTTTACATCCTGGCTTCTTTAAGCTATCCTTTATGTTTGTCTTATTTATAGTTTTTATATGTTTCATATAAACTCCTCCATTCCTAAATAGCATATTTCCGTATGATTATATCATAAAAAGACCACAAAATAAAGTGAATATCAAATATTTATGCCTAGCATACCTGATAATGCACCTACCCCCAAAGCTAATAAAAATCTTATCATCATTCTATTATCTAAGGTTAAATTGTTCCCTGCTATTATTGATACGAAGTATATTATTAGCATGTACAATGTTGCTATAACTATCCCCGTTAACCACCCTTTTTTATTAATCTTTCGTACGGCATATACAGTCCCATACATAATACTAAGTATAGTTGTAACTAGATAAAATACGCTATTTGTTTTATCGCTTAAATCTACAAAAGTCATTATAACAGCATATATAAGCATAAAAATTACTGTTAAAATAGTACTCCTTAAAATTCCATCGCCTATTGGTAAAAAACTACTTTTTTCCATATAAAAAAACACCTCCTATCTACTAGAATTTATGTAGAAATGAGGTGTTTTATGATAAGAAATTTAATTTTCCTTGTATCCTAAAGATTCATTTTCCTCTGATTTATCTTCTTTCTTATCTTCTTTCTTATCCTCAGCAGCAACCTCGCTAGCATTTACTACTGATAATATACCGTTTTTGTCAAGCTTAATCCTAGCTCTACTAGGTCCAGACTCTAAAATAATGAATGTATCCTGGATATTTATGACTTTTCCTAAGATTCCACCCTTTGTAATAATTTCATCATTTACTTTCAATGAATCTAGCATTCCTCTATACTTTTTCTTTCTTCTACTTTCCGGTATGTACACAATTACATAAAAAAACAGCATCATTATAATAAAGGGTAAAAATAATCCTAACAGGCTTCCTGATGCCGGAGCAGCTGCAGCCACTGTGGTTAAATTTTTAAGTGTTAACATATATTCACCTCCCCTCACAATATAAGTTTATAATCCTTTTTATGTGATGTAAAGTTTTTTTCTAAGCTTTTCCACCCCACTGAGCTAATCTACTTTCCTTATATTGAGAGAAATAATCGCCATCTATAGCATCTCTTATTTCTTTCATCATATTATTGTAGAAATACAAGTTATGAAGAACACATAATCTCATAGCCAACATTTCTTTTGCTTTAAACAAATGTCTTATGTATGCTCTAGAATAGTGCTGACACGCAGGACAATTACATCCTTCATCTATTGGGCTAGAATCTAACTCATATTTTGCATTCATTAAGTTTATTTTTCCATTCTTAGTAAATACATGGCCATGCCTTCCGTTTCTTGCTGGCAGAACACAATCAAAAAAATCTACCCCTCTATCAACGGCTTCTAAAATATTGCTAGGTGTTCCTACCCCCATAAGATAGATTGGTTTATTATCTGGTAAATATTCTATTACTGTTTCTATAGTATTATACATTTCTTCATGAGTTTCCCCTACAGCAAGCCCTCCTATAGCATATCCATCTAAATCCATTTTTACTATTTCTTTTGCGTGGGCTATTCTAATGTCGTCAAATATTGCCCCTTGGTTAATTCCAAAAAGCATTTGTTGCTTGTTTATTGTATCAGGTAAAGAATTTAGCCTATCCATTTCTATTTTGCATCTTTCAAGCCATCTCACTGTTCTGGCTACAGATTTTTCAACATACTCCTTTGTTGATGGAATAGGTATACACTCATCAAAAGCCATAGCTATGGTAGAAGCTATGTTGCTTTGTATTTGCATACTTTCTTCTGGTCCCATAAATATTCTTCTTCCATCTATATGTGAATTAAAATACACTCCTTCTTCCTCAATTTTCCTCATACTAGCTAAGGAAAAAACTTGGAATCCACCTGAATCTGTTAGAATCGGTCTATCCCAATTCATAAATTCATGTAATCCACCCATTTTTTTTATTACTTTGTCACCAGGCCTTAAATGAAGGTGATAGGTGTTAGATAACTCTACTTGGCATCCTATTTCTTTTAAATCCATGGAGGATACTGCACCTTTTATAACTCCAAGTGTTCCTACATTCATAAATACAGGTGTTTGAATTGTCCCATGAGGTGTTTTAAATTCACCCCTTCTTGCATTACCGCATTTCTTTATTAATTTGTACATATTAATTCTCCTCCTGAAGTAAAATTTACTTAATTAACATGGCATCTCCAAAACTGAAAAATCTATATTCTTCTTTAACTGCTGTATTATATGCATTCAATATTTTTTCCCTACCACATAAAGCGCTAACTAACATTAATAGAGTTGATTGAGGAAGGTGAAAATTCGTTATTAATCCATCTATAATTTTAAATTTATATCCTGGATATATAAATATATCAGTCCATCCTGAGGATTCCTTTACTCTTCCATTGTCATCACCTATAGTTTCTAAGGTTCTACAAGAAGTAGTGCCTACAGCTATAACCTTTTTTCCCATTTCCTTTGTTTTATTGATAACTTCTGCACTTTCTTTTGAAAGAGTATAGTATTCTGAGTGCATAACATGATCTGTTATATCTTCAGCTTTTACAGGCCTAAATGTTCCTAGACCCACATGAAGAGTTAAAAATACTAGGTTTATGCCCTTGCTTTTGATCTTATTCAATAACTTTTCAGTGAAATGTAATCCAGCTGTTGGAGCTGCTGCCGAACCCCTTTCCTTTGAATATACCGTCTGGTATTGTTCCTTATCTTCTAATTTTTCTTTTATATATGGAGGTAATGGCATTTGACCAAGTTTATCTAATACGCTTTCAAATATACCTTCATATTCAAATTTAACTATTCTACTTCCTTCTTCTCCTAAACCTACTACTTCAGCCTTCAGTTCGCCGTTACCAAAAATAAATCTACTTCCTACTTTTGCTCTCTTACCAGGTTTAACTAAAGTTTCCCAATTATCCTTATCTACTCTTTTTAATAACAAAAACTCCATCTTTCCGCCACTGTCTTCCTTTTCACCAATAAGTCTGGCTGGAAGTACTCTAGTATCATTTAAAACCAGGCAATCACCAGTTTCTAAGTAGTCTATAATATCTTTAAATATTTTATGCTCAATCTCTTCATTATTTTTATCTATTACCATTAACTTTGCTTCATCTCTTTTTTCTATTGGAACCTGTGCTATCAACTCTTCCGGTAAATAATAGTCAAAATCTGTTACTTTCACGTTACCACTCCTTTATATCTATCGAGCATTGTTCAATTTCAGTATTTACTTTTCTTTTTTTATTAAAATGTTTATATGCTTTATCTGTAGCTGTCCTTCCTCGAGGAGTTCTAATAATAAATCCCTTTTGAAGTAAATAAGGTTCGTATACATCCTGTATTGTATCCAACTCTTCTCCTATGAAGTAAGCAAGAGTTTCCACTCCTACAGGTCCTCCATCAAAATTATCTATAATTGCGTTTAGGATTTTATTATCTATACTATCAAATCCTTCTTTATCAATTTCAAATAATTCTAAGGCCTCCATAGATGAAGTATAATCAATTACTCCATTTCCTTTAACTTGGCAATAATCTCTTACTCTTTTCAATATTCTATTTGCTATTCTTGGCGTACCTCTTGAACTTCTCGCAAGTTCAAAGGCAGCATCATCTTCAATTTTAACATTTAGAATTCCAGCAGATCTAATAATTATTTCTTTTAGCTCCTCTTCTTCATAGAATTCCATAGGACACAAAACACCAAATCTATCTCTAAGAGGAGAAGTAAGCATGCCTACCCTAGTTGTAGCCCCTATTAAAGTAAATTGTGGCAGATCTAATCTTATGGATTTAGCAGAAGCGCCTTTCCCTATTACAATATCCAAAGCATAATCTTCCATAGCTGGATAAAGAATCTCTTCTACTGATCTGTTTAATCTATGTATTTCATCAATAAATAATACATCATAGTCATTCAAGCTTGTAAGTATAGCTGCTAAATCTCCTGCTCTCTCTATGGCTGGCCCTGATGTTATCTTTAAATTACCGCCCATTTCTTCTGCTATTATATTAGCTAATGTGGTTTTTCCTAACCCTGGTGGCCCATGTAGCAAAACATGGTCTAAAGCCTCTTCTCTTCCTTGTGCTGCCTTTATAAATATATCTAATTTTTCTTTAACTCTTTTTTGTCCAATATATTCCTTTAGCTTTCTAGGTCTTAAGCTAAATTCTATTTCATTGTCCTCCTTTATATTTAAAGGTGTAACAAATCTATTTTCCATTTTATTACTCCTTTCAGCTCATTAAAAATTTTAAACATTGTTTAATCACATCTTCTAAAGGAGCTTTTTTATCCACAGAATTTAATGCTTTATTTCCTTCTTTTTCTGAATAACCTAAAGCCATTAAAGCAGCTAAAGCTTCGGTAAATACATCTATTTCTGTAGTATCTTCTTCAAAATCATTTTCTTCTTTTGATGTAAAATGTTCAGCTTTTAGCTTATCTTTTAATTCTAAAATAATTCTTTGTGCTGTCTTTTTACCTATTCCCGGCGCCTTGGTTAAAGTCTTTTCATCACCAATAAAGATAGCATATTTTAATTTATATGTACTGGTTATGGATAGCAATGATAAAGATGCCTTTACTCCAACTCCATTTATGGTTAATAGTAAATTAAACATATCCCTTTCTTCTTTAGAGTGAAAACCATAAAGCCCTATAAAGTCTTCTCTAACAATTTGCTGCAAATACAATATTATTTCTTCATCGGTCTTAGGAATTTTTGATAAAGTGTTTCCTGATGTAAATATTTTATAACCTATTCCACCATTCTCTACAATTATATAATCTTTGTTCATACCTTTAAAAATGCCTTTAATATATTCGTACACTAATTTCAGCCCCTTAAGATTTAAATTATCAATCTCTACTTTATCATTTAAATAAATTTATTTCAAGAATAAGAGGGGCTAATAAAAAACCTCAAGGACTATTATTCATAATCCTCGAGGCGTGCTAGTGCTTCTTCTCTAGTGTTGCATTGAAAATATTCACTACCATTTGTCAACAACACTATATCTTGCTCTTTTAAGTTATCTATTCTTTTATCTGTTATATCTTTTTCTTCATTTTCTATGTACATTTCTCCATTACTGTCTGTCCTAAATATTGCTAGGTAGTCACCTTTTATTCCAAGCACATATTTATTAGGAGAATACTTATCTACTTCCTTTACCATGACAATTTTATCATCTGTAATATCAGTTAACTTATATTCATCTTTAAACTTTTCTTCTAATTCACCTTTAGTTTTTACATTTAGGTTACTTACTTTATCTACTTTAGATATTAATGTGTCTCCACTCTTTCTATATCTAATTTTAAATACAACTGAGCTATTAGAAGATATACTTTCATTATCTTTACTTTGAGTGTAACCCTCTGTGATTTGATTATTCACCTGTATTCTATCGTCGTCTACCTCTTTATTTTTCTCTCTGAAAAATTGAATGCTAATATAATAACTTAATGAAAATACGATTATTGACACCATAACAATTAACACTACATAAAACTTTTTATTTTTCTTAATATCCATAATATCCCTCCTAAGAAGGATTATTGACATTAATTAATGATTTTATGCAAAAAAATAAATTTATTATAAAACATTAACAATATTTAATTTTAAAATAAAAACACCTCCAAATGTACATTTTCATACATACATTTAGAAGTGCTATATGTCTCAAGAACCTTACAGCTTTTTACCCTTCAAATTCATCAGGGAAATCAGCATTGTGATAAACGTTTTGAACATCGTCATCATCTTCTAGCTTATCTATAAGTTTCTGTATAGTTTCTGATTCTTCCATGGATAATGAAACTGTTGTATCTGGAATCATTGTAAGCTCTGCAGATATGAACTCAAAGCCCATTTTCTCTAAAGCTTCTCTTACAGTTCCGAAATCTTCCACAGAAGTAATTATTTCAAATACTTCTTCAGATGGTTGGAAATCTTCTGCTCCAGCTTCTATTGCTGCCATCATTATTTCCTCTTCATCCATTTCTTCTTTTCTTTCAATAACTATTTGCCCTTTTTGTTGGAACATCCAGCCTACACATCCGTTAGCGCCTAAGTTTCCTCCAAATTTAGTGAATGCTGGTCTAACATTTCCAGCTGTTCTGTTTTTATTATCTGTTAGAGCAGAAACTATTACTGCAACTCCAAAAGGTCCGTATCCTTCATAAACTATTTCTTCATAGTTTACATTATCTAGTTCTCCTGATCCTTTTTTAATTGCTCTCATCACAGTATCTTGAGGCATATTATTAGCCTTTGCTTTTGCAATAACATCTCTTAATTTACTATTAGTTTCAGGATTAGAACCACCATCTTTAGCTGCGATAGCTAACTCCTTACCTATTTTAGTAAATATCTTGCCTCTTTTAGCATCCATTTTACCTTTTTTAGCTTGTATATTATGCCACTTAGAGTGTCCTGACATGTATATCTCCTCCTTAAGTATATAAAATATTTTTACATAATTTAAATCTATTTAAATTAAATTCTTCTTATAAAATTCCGAAAATATTATATCATATAGCTTTATATAAACTCAAATTATTTCTTCCTCATATAGTCTATTTTCTATCTTAAAATAATATCCCTCTTTATCTTTTGCAAAGTCACATTTTCCTGAAGTGACCTGAATTATCTCCTTTTTTATTCTTTCCATTAAATCTTCTACGCATAAAATAATTATCTCAACTCTATCAGTGTATATAGTATCTTCCATATGCCAATCATTTTGACCACATAAATATTGAACTTTTCCTAGCAAATCATAATCTATATAAATATGTAGGGCACATCCTTCTACTCTTTCTACTATACCAGCTTCTTTAATGGCTTGAGCTGCCCCTTTACTGTAAGCTCTAACTAGACCACCCTTTCCTAAAAGTATGCCTCCAAAATATCTTGTTACTACTACCGCTGTATTGGTTATTCCATTTTTCTTTATTACATCTAAAACCGGAATTCCTGCTGTACCCTGTGGTTCTCCATCATCACTATATCTTTGAATACCCATATTTTCTCCTATTATATAAGCATAAACATTATGGGTAGCCTGATTATGTTCACTTTTTATTTTATCAACAAAGGCCTTGGCTTCTTCTTCGTTATAAACTCTTTTTGCGTGGCCAATGAATACTGACTTTTTTTCTTCAAATTCAGAGCTTACTTGGTCTTTTATAGTTAAATACCCCATATTATTCCCCCTGTCCATTAGAATTTAATTCTTCAATATATCTCAATGCAGCTCTTTTGACGTATTCTTTTGATGTATTTGCTAATATATTATTAATTTTACTATATGCTTTCTCACTTTTTATTTTAATCAATCCATTTATAGCATATAAAACTACTTGAGGATTTTCATCATCTAAAGCTCTCATTAGAGGTAATTCTAAGCTTTTATCTCCAATTTTGCCCATGGCTGATATAGCCATTCTTCTTACATTAACAAATTTATGAACTGAGCTTTTTAGCAATATATCATTGCAGCTAATTTCCTTTAACTCTCCAATTATCCAAATAGCTGTTTCTTTCTCCTTTGGATACATTTCTACATAATTATTTTTTATATAGCTTATTAGCTTATTTTTCATTTCCTCCTCTAAGGAGTTAATTATTTCTAGCTTATCCCCTTTTCCTGCTCTTGATATGTTTTTTAACAGCTCTTCTTCATTTTCACTCTTAGCTAGTATACCATATTTTATTTTGCCTTCTAAAATGTGTTTTTTAGCAGTTTCTTTATTTATATTTCTAATTTTACATATGGCATCTAAAGTTTTCCCCTCAACAAATAAAAAATAAGTAATTTCCTCTTCAGAATATTCTTCTACCTTTTCCCATTGTATATTTATTAATCCCTTATTCAAAATAATCTCTCCTGTATCAATATTCTTCAAATACACTTTTGATGATTCGTAATCCGTTTTCTATAGTAGGAAGGTCTGTCTGTGAAAAGCTAACTCTGAAAAATCCTTTTCCTTCTTCAGGATTTTTATAAAATATTATACCTGGAGTTATTAATACTCCCCGTTTTTGACACCTATAAAACAAATCCATGCTATTAATAAATTCATCTTTTATCTTTACATAAAAATGCAATCCCCCTCCTGGCAAAATAAAACTTATATGTTCATGGAGAAGATTTAGTGCATTTTTCATGTAAGCATATCTTTCTTCATACACTTCATTTAATCTCTTTATATGTCCCTTCCACATACCTTCCTTTATATACATATCTAAAACTCTCTGCATTAAGCTAGATGTTGCAATATCTGTGTTTACTTTTGAGTTTTGTATACTTTCTTTAAATATATTAGGACTTATAAGATATCCTAATCTTATTCCAGGAAGAAATATTTTTGAGAAACTCTTTATATATATTACTCTATCATTAGTATCTATACTTTTAAAACTTATGTACTTATCATCATTATATATTAACTCTGATAAATAATCATCTTCAATGATATAAAAGTCATATATTTCAGCCATATTTAAAAGCCTTCTCTTTTTTTGCGCACTATAACTAATACCCGTTGGATTTTGGAAATAGCTCATTAAATATACGCACTTTATCTTATTCTTTTTTAATATTTTTTCTAATTGATCTAAGTCCATGCCGTCTTCTTCTAGACCTATTTCAATAACATTAGCTCTTCTCCATTTAAATACTGTCAGAGCACCACCATAAGTGGGTTTTTCAACTACTACATTATCATTTACATTTAATAAAGCCTTAGATACTATATCTATACCCTGTTGAGCTCCTGAAACAATCAAAATATTGTCCTTGCCTATACTGTTATTCCAAAAATACTTGTCTATATTCTCTCTTAATCCTTCATATCCAAGTGCCTCTTGATAAACTAGGGCATCTGTCCCATCTCTTTCTAATACTTTATTAATTACATCTTTAAAGGAGGATACTGAAAAAAGATCACTGCTTGCCGCCTCCCCTGAAAAATCTATGTAATTTTTAGACTTCTCACTGCTTATTTTTCTCACAATTTCACTGTATCTTTTCTTATAATTTATAGATATTTCTTTTCTTTTAGCATAGGTTCCGCTCCCTATTTTTTGAACAGCATATCCTTCATTTTCTAGTTTATTGTAAGCACTGACTATAGTTACATTATTAACCTTTAGTATGCTTGCAAGGTTTCTTATTGCTGGTAGCTTTTCTCCATCTTTTATCTTATTATCATCTATTAATTTTTTTATATGTTGTGCAATTTTTTTATACTTAGCAATTTCAATCCCTTCTAAATCTATTAAATATTTTTCCATAACACTAAACCCCTATCCAAGTTGAATCTTATATTAATTATACACTATATTTTATATTATAATCTTTTTTACCTTTTCTAAAAACAAAAATGCACGCTAACTTATCCATTAGCGCGCATTTTTATTTTTAAATCTCTCCTATATCTTTTCTGTAATAAGCTCCTTTAAAATTAACCTTCTCTATATTAGAATATACTTTTTGTCTAGTCTCTTGAAGGCTCTTTCCTAAAGAGGTCACATTTACAACTCTTCCACCAGAAGTAACTAGTTCACCATCTTTTAATGCAGCTCCTGCAATAAAATTTTTAATTTCATTATTTTTGCACTCTTTGCTTTCCCACTCTTCTATATTAATTGGAAAACCAGTTTTATATTCCCCGGGGTATCCCTGTGACACTAAAGTAACACAACAAGAACTTAGATCTTTCCATTCTATATTAAAGCCATCTAGCTTCTTATTAAGAGCCTCTTCTATTAAATCTACTAAATCACTTTTCATGAGAGGTAAAACTGCTTGAGTTTCTGGATCTCCCATCCTCACATTATATTCTAGTAAATATACCCCTTTTTGGTTTATCATTAAGCCAAAAAATATAATCCCAGTAAAATCTAAATTTTCCTCCTTTATTCCCTTTAGTGTGGGTTCCATTATTTCTTTTTTAAACTTTTCTAAAACTTCCTCAGTACAATAAGGGTTTGGAGCTATAACTCCCATACCACCTGTATTAGGTCCTTTTTCTCCATCAAAAATCTTTTTATGGTCCTTTGCGGATATAAAAGGTATAATGCTTTCTCCATCGGTTATTGATAATATGGACGCCTCCACTCCTTGAAGAAATTCCTCTATTACTACAGTCTTTCCTGAGCCTTTAAATATATCATCTAATATAAAAGCATTTATTGTGTCTTCTGCTTCTTTTTTATTATTAGCGATTACAACTCCTTTTCCAGAAGCTAATCCATCTGCTTTAATCACCACAGGATAATCACAGCTTTCTAGATAATTTATAGCCTTTTTTGTTTCATCAAACACTGCATAGCCTGGAGTTTTTACACCATATTTTTTCATAAAATCCTTTGCAAAGGATTTACTTCCCTCTAATTTAGCTGCCGCCTTAGAAGGGCCAAATATTTTAAGTCCATTATTTTTAAACTCATCTACTATTCCTTCGCACAAAAATACCTCTGGCCCAACTATAGTCAAGTCTATACTTTCTTTTAGCGCAAAATTTACTAATTCATCTATTTTGCTCAAGGGTATGTTTTCACATTTGCTTTCTAAAGCCGTTCCCCCATTTCCAGGAGAACAATATATTTTTTCTACAGAAGAATTTTGTGAAACCTTCCAAGCTATAGCATGCTCTCTTCCCCCAGAACCAATTATTAATATCTTCATATTATTTCCACTCCCTATTATCATAATTCATAGGATTAATGTTTAAAATGTCTAATACCCGTGAACACCATAGCAATACCACTTTTGTTGCATACTTCTATAGATTCTTTATCTCTAATAGCTCCTCCTGGTTGAATTATAGCTTTAACTCCATACTTTGCCGCTTCTTCAACAACGTCACCAAAAGGGAAGAAAGCATCTGAAGCAAGTACTGCTCCACCGCCTGAGCGTTCTAAAGCTTCCTTTGCTGCCCAAATTCTATTTACTTGTCCACCGCCGATTCCAAGGGTTTTCCCATCTTCCACAATTACAATAGCATTAGATTTTACATACTTCACAACCTTCATGCCAAAAACCATATCCTTTAATTGATTCTCTGTTGGTTTAGCTTCAGTTACCACATTAATTTCTTCTGTGAGTTTATCGTCCACACTTTGAACTAATATACCACCCTCTACCTTAGCCACTTCCACTTTATCTTTTGGTGTAAACTTACATTTAATCACCCTTAGATTTTTCTTATTCTTTAAAACCGCTAGAGCATCCTCATGAAAATCAGGAGCTATGACTATTTCAAGAAATATATCTGATAATTTTTCTGCTGTAACCTTATCCACTTTTCTATTAAAGGCTACTATCCCTCCAAAAATAGATATAGGATCGCCTTCATATGCTTTTATATAGGCTTCCTTAACGCTATCCCCTAGGGCTACTCCACAAGGGGTATTATGTTTAACAGCGCAACAAGCTATTTCTTCAAATTCATTTACTACCTTCCATGCAATGTCCATATCTTTTATATTATTATAGGATAATTCTTTTCCATTTAGCTGATCAAAATCCTTCATTGCCCCATCTTCCACAGCTGAAACATAGTATGCTGCTCTTTGGTGGCTATTTTCACCATATCTTAAATCCATGGCCTTTTTATATGATAAATTAAGAAATTCTGGATATTCTTCCTCTAACATAAAATTACTGATGGCCGCATCATAAGCTGAGGTTAAATTAAACACCTTGCCAGCTAGAGATTTTCTAGTATTAAAATCCACATCTCCTGTTTCTTCTATTTGTCTTATAACATTGTCATAGTCCTCTGTATTTGATAATACTATTACATCTCTAAAGTTTTTAGCAGCGCTCCTAAGCATTGTTGGTCCACCTATGTCTATGAATTCTATTTTTTCATCAAAACTTAAGTCTTCCTTTACCTTTTCAAAGAATGGATATAAATTTACAACTATCATATCAATTGTAGTAATATTATGAGCCTTAATAGTTTCCATGTGCTCTTCATTATTTCTCACTGCAAGTATACCACCGTGGATATATGGATTTAGGGTCTTTACTCTTCCATCTAGCATTTCAGGAAAATTTGTAACTTCTGTTACATCTATTACCTCTATTCCATTCTCCTTTAAGTACCTAAAGGTTCCCCCTGTTGATATTATCTCTACTCCTCTTTCCTGAAGAAATTTAGCCAATTCTAATATTCCATCCTTATAAAATACACTTATTAAAGCTCTTTTAATCATGAAACTACCTCCAATTTATATAATAAATACCTTACGCTCTTGAATTTTTATTCTATTATCTATAAATAAGCTTATAACCTCTGCTAAAGCCTTATGTTCCTCTTCTAAAACTCTTTTCTGTAAAGACACCTCATCGTCATCCTCCATTACAGGTACTATTTTTTGCATTATAATAGGACCTGTATCTGTTCCTTCATCTACAATATGAACTGTACATCCTGTTACTTTGACTCCGTACTCAATAGCGGCTTTATGAACTTTTAGTCCATACATACCATTTCCCATAAATGAAGGTATTAATGATGGATGTATATTAATCACCCTATTTTTAAACTTTTCAATAATCTTTCCTTTTAATATTGATAAAAATCCTGCTAACACGATTAAATCTACTTTTCCCTCTATTAAGCTTAGTATTTTATCACTTAGTTCATCCTTATACTCTCTTTTGTCAATTACATAAGTGTCTATGTCTTTCTGCTTAGCTCTAGTTATAGCAAAAGCCTCTGGTTTATCGCTGATTACACATTCTATTTTACAGTTTAAATCTCCATTTTCTATATTGTTTATTATAGCTTGTAGATTGCTACCACTGCCTGATACAAGTACTGCTACTTTATACATACTCCTTCTCCTCCAGCTTCAACATGGCCTATTTCCCAAGCATCTAACCCCTCATTATTTAAGAAATTTATTATATCACTAACACTCTCTTTCTTTACACATAGCACAAAGCCTATCCCCATATTAAATGTATTAAACATTTCCACCTCTGAAACCCCTAAGGACTGAATGTATTTAAAAATTGGGCGGATAACTAAATTTTCTTTGTGAATTACTGCTGTTAAATTTTCCTTAAACATTCTAGGAATATTTTCGTAAAATCCTCCTCCGGTGATATGTGCCATGCCCTTTATTTTAAAACTATTAATTAATTTTATTATGGGTTTAACATATATCTTAGTAGGGGTTAATAATACTTCTCCTATACTTCTACCGTTAAAATCAATAGTTAAATCTGGAATTAGCTTTCGCACTAGAGAAAATCCATTGGAATGTACCCCTGAGGATTCTATTCCTATAAGTACATCCCCCTCCTTAATACTGCTTCCGTCTATTATATCTTCTTTTTCCACCACACCTACTGCAAAACCTGCAATATCATATTCTCCATTTCTATAAAACCCTGGCATTTCAGCGGTTTCTCCTCCTACTAAAGCACAACCAGCTTGAAAGCATCCATCCGTTACCCCTTTTACAAAATCCGCTGCCACTTCAGCCTTTAATTTGCCACAAGCTAAATAGTCTAAAAAGAATATTGGCTCAGCGCCATGGCACAATATATCATTAACACACATTGCCACTGCATCAATTCCAATGGTATCGTATTTTTGTAGTCTAAAAGCTATATCTAACTTTGTACCCACTCCATCAGTACCAGATACTAATACTGGATTATTATATTTCTTAAATTTATTTAATTCAAACATGGCAGCAAAGCTACCAAGTCCATTTAACACTCCTGGTATTAAAGTCCTCTCTGTATGTTTTTTATATAAGGATACAGATTTATATCCCTCTTCAATATTTACTCCACTTTGACTATACATGCTATTCATAATTGATTACCTACCTTCCTTCAAGGCGCTCTTTTGATACTTCTAAAGGTGCCGAAACTGGATATATGCCATCAAAGCATCCAAGGCAAAATCCCTTATCTTTTCCTAATGCATTTAATAGCCCTTCAATACTTAAGTATCCTAAGGAGTCGCATCCAAGTTCATCTTTTATTTGTTCTACGCTCATTTGCGCTCCTATAAGTCCATCTCTATATGGTGTATCTATCCCAAAATAACAAGGATATTCCACCACCGGCGCAGCAACTCTAAAATGTACTTCCTTAGCACCTGCTTTTCTTAGTAGTTCAATTAATTTTCTACTAGTAGTCCCTCTAACTATGGAATCATCTACTAAGACTACTCTCTTTCCTTGAATATTTACTTTTAAAGCATTTAATTTTACAAAAACAGCCTTCTCTCTCATTTCTTGAGATGGAGCTATGAAAGTTCTTCCCACATACCTATTTTTTATAAATCCCATACCATAAGGTATTCCTGAAGCTTTTGAAAATCCCACAGCAGCCACCAAACCAGAATCCGGTACCCCTATAACGATATCCGCTTCCACTGGATATTCCTTATATAGTTCATGTCCTGCATTAATTCTTGATTGATAAACATCGATGCCATCTATATTACTATCCGGTCTTGCAAAGTATATATATTCAAAAGCACAGGTTTTACAGTTGGTTTTTTCTTGGTATTTAATTGATTTTAATCCACCATCATCAATTACTACCATTTCTCCTGGCTCAACGTCCCTTATAAATTCTCCTCCAACAGAATCTAATGCACAGCTCTCAGAGGATAAAATATAACTATCACCAATTTTTCCTATACACAGTGGACGAATTCCATAAGGGTCCCTTACTCCTATCAATTTATTCTCTGTTAAAATCACCATAGCATAAGAACCTTTTACTGCTTGAACTGCCTCTAACAATGCTTTTTCAATTCCTTTTTTATATGCTCTTGCTATTAAATTAATCACAACCTCGGAATCTATAGAGGTTTGAAAAACACATCCTGCATCCTCTAATAAGTCTCTAATCACATCAGCATTTACTAAATTTCCATTGTGAGCTATGGCAAGAGATCCTAATTTGAATCCACTTAGCAAGGGTTGAGCATTGTTAATGTTACTTGAACCTGTAGTGGAATATCTAACATGTCCAATAGCAATGTTGCCCTTTAATTTCTTTAACTTGTTTTCATCGAATATATCGCTAACCAATCCCATTCCTTTTTCCATCTTAATATCTTTCATATCTGAAACTGCTATGCCACCACTTTCCTGTCCCCTATGTTGAAGAGCATACAGCCCATAATAAGTAATGGTTGCCACATCTAAATTGTCCTTTGAGTATATTCCAAAAACTCCACATTCATCTTTAAATTTATCATCTTCAAGGAACATATCATCTTTCCTCTCTCATTTTAAATTTTTTATAATCAATACCTTTTTATTTCCTATTCTATAGTTCAATACCTTCACAATTTTCTTCTATAAATTTTTTCTTCATATTTTTTCTATAAGTTATTAATTTTTCTTTTAGATCACTATATTTAATTGATAAAATTTCAACTGCTAATATGCCAGCATTATAACTATTATCTATGGCTACTGTAGCCACCGGTATGGATTTAGGCATTTGAACAATGGATAAAAGAGAATCCATTCCATCTAGTGCTGCCTTTATTGGTACCCCTATAACAGGCAAAATAGTCTGTGAAGCAATCACTCCTGGTAGGTGAGCAGCGAGTCCTGCCCCAGCTATAATTACCTCTACCCCTTCTTTCTCCATTTCTACAATAGTTTCACTTAACTTTTCTGGAACTCTATGAGCAGATAAAATATAAGCTTTATACTGAACACCAAATTCTTTTAGAGCATCAGCTGCTCCCTTCATTTTGCTAATATCTGATTTACTTCCAAAAATAATTCCAACCTTCATAGATTTTCCTCCTATTTAAAATATTCTACTCCCGCTTCAAAAATAAGCTGATCCTTTTCTCCTAATATATTTTTACCAACATGTTCTCCTTTTCTTTCGGAGTGCCCCATCTTTCCAAAAATTCTTCCATCCGGACTAGTCAATCCTTCCACCCCATATAAAGATCCATTTGGGTTAAATCTTATATCATAAGTAGAGTTTCCTTGAAAATCTACATATTGTGTTGCTATCTGTCCCTTTTCTAGAAGTTCTTTTACTACATCCATATTAGCTACAAATCTACCCTCTCCGTGGGATACTGAAATGGTATGCATGTCCCCAACCTTTACCTTAGAAAGCCATGGTGAAAGATTAGACACAATCTTAGTGGTCACCATTTGAGATACATGCCTTCCAATACCATTGTAAGTAAGGGTTGGCGAGTTCTCTTCTATATCTACAATTTCTCCATAAGGTACTAATCCTAATTTTATTAAAGCTTGGAAGCCGTTGCATATTCCTAGCATTAATCCATCTCTATTTTTTAATAATTCCAATACACTTTCCTTAATTCTTGGATTTCTAAATACCGTAGCTATAAACTTTCCTGAACCATCTGGCTCATCTCCAGCACTGAATCCTCCTGGAAGCATGATAATATTTGACTTCTCAATATTTTTTACCATTTCCTTTATGGACTCCTCAATATCCATTGAGCTTGCATTTCTAAACACAAAAGTAGAAACTTCTGCACCAGCTTTTTTAAAGGCTCTGGATGAATCATATTCACAATTTGTACCTGGGAATACTGGAATAAACACCCTCGGTTTTGGAACTTTAATCATAGGTGAAATCTTTGAACCTTTGTTATAAAGTTTTTCTTCTATAGAACTTTTATGTTCTTTTCCTTTTGTAGAAAATATATCTTCAAGAGGTTCTTCATATACTTTTAATACTTCTTTTAAATCTATTTCCTTTTCCATTAGCTTAATTTTAAATTCATCTATGGTTTTTCCTAATATTTTAAACTCTACATCTTCAAACAATTCATCTATGCTTTCTGATCCCCTTAATTCCAACACTATAGATCCATATTGCGGTTCAAATAATTCCTCTCCCCTAATTTCAGCGGTGAAATTAAAACCTAGTTCATTTCCAAAAGCCATTTTACTTAGTACTTCTACCAATCCTCCATACTTCACACTTGATGCCGATAGTACAAGTCCCTTATCTATCAATTGAGTAACCTTAGAATAATTCTTCTTTAATCCTTTAAAATCAGGCATATCATGCTCTTTTCTTATATGAGGTAAGAGAACTACTACACTTCCTGTCTCTTTAAACTCTGGAGATATAGCCTTTCTTACATCTAAAGTACTTACACCAAAGGACACTAATGTAGGAGGAACGTCTAAATCTTTAAATGTTCCAGACATACTATCTTTACCACCTATTGCAGGTATTTTAAATTCCCTTTGAACTTTTAGTGCTCCTAATAATGCTGCAAAAGGCTTGCCCCACTTTTCGGCATTCATATTTAATTTTTCAAAGTACTCTTGGAAGGTTAACCTTGTAGACTTATAATCCCCTCCACAGCACACTAGTTTAGTTAAGGATTCAATTACAGCATAAGTAGCTCCATGGAATGGACTCCACTTTGAAAGTCTTGGGTTAAAACCGAAAGTCATTATGGATCCAGTATTAGTCTCCCCTTCTAATAGTGGTATTTTTGCTACCATACCTTCTGCTGGAGTTCTTTGATATTTCCCTCCAAAAGGCATTAATACTGTTCCCGCTCCAATGGTAGAATCAAAACGTTCCACTAAACCTTTTTGGCTGCAAACATTTAAATCACTTAAAAGATTTACCCAATCTTTTTTAATATCTCCACTTATTCTCTCTTTTTTAATACTCGTAAAGAAGTTCTCCTCCCTATTTGGAGAATTAACTTCTACATCGATAGTTCCTGTTACCCCATTTGTATCTATAAATTTCCTACTTAAATCAACTATATATTCTCCACGCCAGCTCATTTTTAATCTATTGTCATCAGTAACTTCTGCTACTACAGTAGCTTCCAAATTCTCTTCTTTAGTATGGATTAAAAATTTTTCTACATTTTCTTTTGCTACAACTACTGCCATTCTCTCTTGAGATTCCGAAATAGCTAATTCTGTACCATCAAGGCCATGGTATTTTTTAGGAATTAAATCAAGATTTATATTTAATCCTTCACAAAGTTCACCAATTGCTACAGAAACCCCACCTGCTCCAAAGTCATTGCATTTTTTTATAATTCTACTAACCTCTGAATTTCTAAATAATCTTTGAATTTTTCTTTCCATTGGAGCATTACCTTTTTGAACTTCAGAACTGCAATTCTTTATGGATTCTTCTGTATGCTCTTTAGAAGAACCTGTAGCTCCACCACAGCCGTCTCGTCCAGTTCTGCCTCCTAATAAAATTATTAAATCACCTTTTACTGGTTTCTTTCTAACTACATTTTCTTTTGGTGCAGCAGCAATTACCGCTCCTATTTCCATTCTCTTTGCTATATATCCTTCATCATATATTTCTGTCACTTGACCTGCTGGTAATCCTATTTGATTTCCATAAGAGGAATACCCATTGGCAGCTCCTATAGTAATTTTTCTTTGAGAAAGTTTTCCTTCTAGTGTGTTTTCCACTTTAGTTCTAGGATCTCCACTACCAGTAACTCTCATAGCTTGATAAACATAAGCTCTTCCAGAGAGTGGATCTCTAATAGCTCCTCCAACACAAGTAGCTGCTCCTCCGAAAGGTTCTATTTCTGTGGGATGATTATGAGTTTCATTTTTAAACATCAATAACCACTCTTCGTAAGCACCATCTACATCTACTTTTATATTAATGCTGCAAGCATTTATTTCATCTGATACGTCTAAATCTTCTAACATTCCTGTTTTTCTTAATTCCTTCATTCCTATAGTGGCTAAATCCATTAAACACATAGGTTTATAACTATCTTCGTAAACATCTTCTCTACATTGTAAATATTCTTCATATGTTTCTCTTATTGTACTAGAATAATATCCATCTTTTATGGTAATATCATTGAAAATTGTCTGAAAGGTAGTATGACGGCAATGATCTGACCAATAAGTATCTATAACTTTCATTTCAGTAATAGTAGGATTTCTTTTTTCTTCGTCCCTAAAATAACTTTGGACAAATTTTAAATCCTCTACACTCATAGCAAATCCTTCTGCCTCTAATAGACATGATAATTCCTCTTCTTTTATATGTATAAATCCATCTAAAATTTTAATATCTTTTGCAGGCTCAGTCCATAAAGTTAAATCCTCTGGCTTTTTTAATGAAATCTCACCTGAATCAACTGAATTTATATAGTAATTCTTGATTTTTATAAATTCTTCCTCACTTATATCTCCACTTAATACTATAACCTTTGAACTTAAAACCTGAATTTCTTTCCCAATCAAAAGCTGCATGCACTGAAGAGCAGAATCGGCCCTTTGATCAAATTGTCCTGGAAGATATCTTACAGAAAATACTCTATCTCCTTCCTTAAAAGAAAACTTTTCATCGTAAATATTATCTACATTTCTCTCTGAAAAAACTAATTTTTTACCTACTTCATATTCTTCATCATTAACACCGCTAATATCATAACGATTTATTACTCTAATATTACTTATCTCTTTTATGTTTAAGTTATTTCTTAAATCCTGTAGCAAATGTTCCCCTTCTAAAGCAAAGCCTTCCTTTTTTTCAACAAAGAGAGTTCTAATTTTATTATTCACTCAAAATCACTCCTACAGTTTTTTATATATTTTAAATTATTAATAAAATGTATTTTCAACATTATTATAATACAAAACAAATTTTAATAAAAGGGTTTTTACGAATAATTATTAAAAATATTTTTATATCATACTTAATTATTACGAATTATGAGAAATAACAGCTATATAACATTCGTATAATTACTATACAAAACAAAAGAGCCACTTATAAAAGCGGCTCTTGGCAATTATACAAAATAAACATTTTCTTTAAATAAAACTTTTCCATCTGAGGTTTTATAATCCCTCGTATCCTTTTTTAATATATCTTTTTCACATAATTTTTCTAATATCTCTTCTATGTGTATATCAAAATTGTTAAATAATACAGATTTCTTTATATCCTCTCCACTTAAAAGTGCATCTTTTTCTCTCATATATTCTAATAGTATAGAAGCTAAATTTTTTAAATTTAAATCTATATTTTCTTCAACGTATTTTATCAAATCTTCTATTGCATTTTTTACTTCTTCTTTATCAAAAAATAACTTATCTACTTTTTCTTTAAATTTATCATTTAAGTTAACAGCCATGATCATAGCATCTTTGCTTATCATATACCCCACTGAATTTATATATAATTTTGCATACTCTTCAGCAGTTTTTATTGAAGATGAATAGGCTGTATATATACCATTATTGCAAAGATATTTTTTACACACACCTATGCTTTTTAATAGATTCCCTAGATAAACCATATTCCATCTTTCTCTATCTAAATCAGGATAATACCTACCATTATCATAAGTATATGTTATTTCAGAGTCCTTTGAAAATACAAGTCTTGATGAAGCAAATATTCTATGCATATAGCCCCCTTTTAAGTCTTCATCATACATTTGGCTGAATTTAGATTTGCTCATCAACTTTATATGTACAGGAACCCCTTTTTCTTCTGTATATATGTTTTTTATGTTAGATACTTTTTCATTTACAATTACAAAAAGATCTATATCTGACTTATCCCATAGGTCACCAGTAACAACTGAACCGAAAACCATCACAGCAAGAACTGAATTATTAGCCTTTAACTTATCTACAAGACCATTGAAAGCCTTCTGATATTGTATTATGGTCTTTTCCATTAGCCCTTCCCCCTTATAAAATTTTTACCAACCTAAATTAAATTCTATTATATAATATTATCGATAGTATATACAATAGAGTTTTTGTGAAAAATGAATGTTTTCCTTCATTTAATGCAATATTACACTACATATTTACCTTATCTATCCTTTTCCTCTCTAGTTTATTACAAATAGAGCATTCATATAAATGTAGGCACCCATCCTCATTATCCATTATAGGTAGTTGAGGTCCATAGGGATCTATATATTCTTCAACCCTTCCTTTATCTACCATAACGCCTTGGCATATAATACAATAATAATTTATAGTATCAAGTTTATTACAAAGTGGACATACTTTCATAATAATCTACTCCTTCTCTTTATCAAGTGATTATTATTAATTTATACCATTTAAAAATTAATATTCAAAAAACTAAAGAGACATGTAATCTATAATAGATTACATGTCTCTTTATAAACTAAGCCCTATACAATATATGAATTTTAATATTCAGATGATAATTTTATTATAAGCTGTGAAGCTTTCACAATCTCTCCTTCTTTTACATAAATTTTTTCTACCATACCTTTTGTTGTAGCTACTATATTAGTTTCCATTTTCATCGCTTCTACAATAGCTATGCTATCTCCTTCATTTACTACATCTCCGTCTTTTACTAATATCTTTACAATAGTTCCTGGTATGCTAGATCCAATTTGAAGGTTGTCGTTTTTATCAGCAAATTTAATATCATCTCTTTTATTAAAGCTAGACATTTTATTAGACTTTTCTTCTACCTCTATTTCTCTTCTATTTCCATTAACCTCAAATACTAAAGTTCTTTTACCATTATTATTTAACTTACCAATTTGTAATAGTTTTACAATTAGTTTCTTACCTTCCCCTATTTCTATTTCACTAGTTTCCCCTTCACTAAGACCATGGAAAAACACATCACTTCCCATGTGACTTAAATTTCCGTATCTATCTATATATTTTATATATTCTTCATATACTTCTGGATAAAGGGCATAACTTAATATCTCTTTATCATTAACATCTTTATTATACTTTTCTTTGATATAATTTCTTATTCCATCAAAATCTTCATCTGGCAATAGCTCTCCTGGGCGCACATTTATAGCTTTTTCTCCTTTTAGGACTAATCTTTGTAGCTCTTTAGGGAATCCACCCTCAGGTTGACCCATCATACCTTTAAAATATGCTACAACTGAATCAGGAAAAGCCATTCCCTCTCCTTTTTTATAGATATTTTCAGGTGTCAAATCGTTTTTAACCATAAATATTGCCAAGTCGCCAACCATTTTAGATGAAGGAGTAACTTTTACGATGTCCCCTAACATTTGGTTTACTTTTCTATACATTTCTTTCACTTCATTAAATCTATGTCCTAATCCAAAGCTCTCTATTTGAGGTTTTAAATTTGAATACTGCCCTCCAGGTATTTCATATTTGTAAATCTCAGCAGATCCAGATTTTAATCCTGATTCAAACTGAGCATAAACAGGCCTTACAGCTGACCAGTAATCAGATATTCTTTGTAATTCTCCTAATTGTAATCCTGTATCTCTTTCTGTGTTTTCTAGAGCTGCTGCTATTGAGTTTAGTGCAGGCTGACTAGTTAAACCTGACATACTACTAAATGCTGTGTCAACAATATCAACTCCAGCATCTGCTGCCATCAATATAGTAGCTACCCCATTTCCTGTAGTATCATGAGTATGCAGGTGTATTGGTATTGATATTTCCTCTTTTAAAGCTTTAATTAACTTTGATGCAGCATAAGGTTTTAATAAAGCTGACATATCTTTAATCCCTAATATATGAGCTCCAGTTTTTTCTATTTCTTTAGCTTTGTTTACATAATATTGAAGAGAATATTTATCTCTAGTAGAATCTAAAATATCACCAGTGTAACAAACACAAGCTTCTACTACCTTACCAGCCTTTAATATTTCTTCTATTGGAACTTCCATTCCCTTTATCCAGTTTAATGAGTCAAATACTCTAAATACATCTATACCGTTATTAGCAGATTCTTTTATAAAACTTTTTATAACATTGTCAGGATAATTTTTATAACCAACTCCGTTTGATCCCCTTATTAGCATTTGAAGAAGTATATTAGGAACCTTTTCTCTAATTTTCTCTAATCTTTCCCAAGGATCCTCTTTTAAAAATCTATATGCTACGTCAAATGTAGCTCCTCCCCACATTTCCATAGAAAATAAATCCTTAGCTAATATAGATTGTACCTTAGATATCTTAACCATATCTTTAGTTCTTAATCTTGTGGCCATAAGGGATTGATGAGCATCTCTCATAGTAGTATCCGTTACAAGTAACTTCTTTTGATCCTTTATCCATTTAACTAATCCCTCTGCTCCTTCTTCCTCTAATATCTGCTTAGTACCTCTTAAATCTGAATCCATAGATATTTTTGGCACTACAGGCACATCAAAACTTGGTTTAATACCATGAGTTTCATTAACAACTTTTTCTCCTATAAATTTAAGTAATCTAAGCTCCTTATCTGCTTTAGGTGATATATCAAATAACTCTGGATTATCATTTATAAAAGTTGTAGTACATTCACCATTTAAAAATGTGGGATGATTCAATACATTGATTATAAAGTCCACATTGGTTTTTACACCTGATACAGTCAATTCTTTAATGGAACGAATAGCTTTTCTTCCTGCATCCTTAAAGCTTCTTGACCAAGCTGTTGTTTTAACTAAAAGACTGTCATAATAAGGACTTATAATAGCACCCGTAAATCCACTTCCTCCATCTAATCTTATACCAAATCCTGACCCTGATCTATAAACATCTATTCTTCCAGTGTCAGGAGCAAAATTATTCATTGGATCTTCAGTAGTTATTCTACATTGTATAGCATACCCTCTAGTTTGAATATATTCCTGAGCTTTAATTCCTATGGCATCAGAATCTAAAGCATACCCTTGAGCAATCAGTATTTGAGTCTGTACAATATCAATTCCTGTTATCATTTCTGTTATTGTATGCTCAACTTGTACTCTTGGATTCATTTCTATAAAATAGTGATTGCCATATTTATCAACTAAAAATTCTACCGTTCCTGCATTTACATATCCTACAGATTTTGCTATTTTCAATGCATCTTCACAAATTGCTCTTCTTTTTTCTTCAGATATAGAAAAGGCTGGTGCATATTCTATAACCTTTTGATGTCTTCTTTGAATTGAGCAATCTCTTTCATGTAAATGTACTATATTACCATATTTATCTCCTAAAACTTGAACCTCTATATGCTTAGGTCCTTCTAAATACTTTTCTATAAATAAACTATCTATTCCAAAAGCCTTCTTTGCTTCTTCTTTTGCATTTCTAAAGGCATTTAACAATTCTTTCTCATCTCTAACAATTCTCATACCTCTTCCGCCACCACCGGCAGAAGCTTTTATCATAACCGGATAACCACAAATATTTGCTATATCTATAGCTTCATCCTCTGTATTTATGGATTTTTCAATTCCAGGTATTGTTGGAACTCCTACTTTTTTAGCTATAATTTTTGAATTTATTTTGTCCCCTAAATATTCCATCATTTCTGAAGTTGGACCTATAAATTCAATACCAGCTTCCATGCATTTCCTTGCAAACTCTGGATTTTCTGATAAAAAGCCATACCCTGGATGTATAGCATCTACACCCTTTTTTACGGCTAAATCTATAATTTCATCTATACTTAAATATGCCTCAACTGGCCCTTTATTTTTACCTATTTCATAAGACTCATCTGCCTTTGTTCTAAAAAGACTACACTTATCCTCGTTAGAATAGATAGCTACAGTTCTTATACCTAATTCTTGACAAGCTCTGAAAACTCTTATAGCTATTTCTCCTCTATTAGCTACAAGAACTCTTTTAAATTTTTTTACCATGATTTCAGCCCCTTTAATCTTTATTTCTGCATCTATAAATATTATTATATATAAATGTAATTACTATATAAGCATTATATATGAAAGTAATTTTTTTTTCAATTTCATTTTTTTATTAAATAATTTTATATTTTATATTTATCATTCTCAAAACTAAGCTTTCTGAGGATTTCATAGTATAATTAAGGCTTTTTAAAATAAAATACTGAAATAATTCATGTATAAAACTTGCAAAATTTATTTACATGAATATAAATAAATAGTGGATAGTATTACTATCCACTATTTTAATAATTAACTATTTTACTTTTTCAAAGTCCTCTTTACCAACTCCACATAGAGGACATACCCAATCTTCTGGTATAGCTTCAAAACTTGTACCTGCTGCTACTCCATTATCAGGATCACCTACGGCTGGGTCATATACATAGCCACATACATTACAAATATATTTATCCATAATATCTACCTCCTTAGTGTAATTTTATCATATTTTATAAATTTTCCAAATACTTTAAAAAAGTTTAATATTAATTTAATATATTACATTCTATAATCTATTTTTTCCTTATAGATTTTAAAAATTCATATTTTAAAGGATTATATTTAAATTTTATAGTTATATAATATAATCTTTACATTTGTTGTAAATTTTTTCATTTACCTCAGCATTAATATAGGTACCATCTTCCCTATATTCTTCATAGTTAATAATAGAGTTGCTATGCAAATATGATACAGTGGCTCCATCAGTATAAGGTATTAAATACTCTACTTTAATAAGTTTATTAGGAAGCTTTTCCTCTATCATATTAATTAACTCTTTTATATTTGTACGTTCTTTAGCTGAAATTTCTATATATTCTTTTCCCTTAAATTTTTCTCTTATTTCCATTAATTTTTCTTCAGAGATTTTATCTACCTTATTTAATACTAGTATTGTAGGTTTATCTAGTGATTCAAGCTCCATTAAAACCTTATTAACAGCTTCAATTTGCTCTTCATAATTCTCAGAAGAAATATCAATAACATGTAAAAGCAGCTGAGAATAAATAACCTCTTCTAATGTAGACTTAAAAGCTTCTACTAAATCATGAGGTAATTTTCTAATAAATCCAACAGTATCTGTAAGAGTAACTACTCTATTATCTGTTAAAAGAATAGCTCTAGTGGTAGTATCTAAAGTAGCAAAAAGCATATTCGCTTCAAACACATTTTCTTTTTGCACACCCTCTTTTACTGGGAACGTATTATATATAATGTTTCTCAACGTTGACTTACCAGCATTGGTATAACCAACAAGAGACACTTTAGGTATTTCATTTCTACTATCCCTTTGGGTTTCTCTAATTTTTTTTATTTTTTCTAGTTCCTTAGTTAAATCATATATTCTCTCTTTAATATGTCTTCTATCTGTTTCTAGCTTCTTTTCTCCAGGTCCTTTTGTTCCTATTCCTCCACCCATTCTTGATAAAACAGTACCTAATCCCATAAGCCTTGGAAGTCTGTATTTTAACTGAGCTAATTCAACTTGTATTTTTCCGTCTCTACTCTTGGCCCTTTTGGCAAATATCTCTAATATTAATGTAGTTCTATCTATAACCTTTACTCCAATAAAATCCTCTAAGTTTCTAACTTGAGAAGAACTTAATTCATCATCAAATATTACTACATTTGCTCCTCTTCCTTGGCGTAGCATAGCAATTTCTTCTACTTTTCCCTTTCCAACATAAAAGGCAGAATCTAATTTATTTCTTTTTTGTAAGACTCTATCTACTACACTTACATTGCATGCTTTAGCTAATTCTTCAAGTTCCTCTAAACTTTCTTCACTTTCTACTCCAACTAAAATAGCTCTCTCACTGTTATCCTCTTCTATATCATTTATTTCTAAAATTTCTTCAATATATTTTATCTTATCTAGTAAATCATACTGTATAGCTTCTTCTATTGAGAGTTTATTTGACATTTCATATACTAAAATATTGTTTTCTACATCACAGAATCCAAAAGTTATATCCGTAACACCTGATTCATCTACACCTATAGCCGCAATGCAATCTAATTTTAATTTAACTAGGGCTGAGGTATCTAATGCTGATAGTCTAGAGTTACCATTTGGATGAGTGTGTATTATTCTAATACCGGATAGTCTTCTCTCTTTTATATCTATAACAGGCATTTCTACCGAGGTACTATCGCCTAAAGCTATGCTAGTGATATTTCCCTTTCTATCGATGGCCACGCTTACTTCTCTTTGCAGTTCACAAGTTACTTGTGCAACTTCAGTCATTAGCTCATAACTAAAAGCTTCATCTCTTGATATTTTTAAGTCATACAGTCTTTCCATTTTCTCTAATGTTGAGTCCTTTACACCTTCTATATTACCTTTTATCATAACTATCCTCTCCTATTTTAACTAGAAAATATATACTCCTTGACAACTTTCATATAATTTTATACTATAATTACAACATTGTAAATACATATAAGCATTCATAGATGGAGGTTTACCATGCAGGAAAAAAAAGAAAATATATTGATTTCTACCGATGAAATTAATGAAAAGATCAAAGAACTAGGTGAAAAATTATCAAAAGATTATAAAGGTAAAAAACTATATGTTCTTTCCCTTTTAAGAGGAAGCTTTATCTTTACGGCAGACTTAGTAAGGCATATTACTGTTCCCACACAAATTGGCTTTATGACGACTTCTAGCTATGGTCACTCTGAAGAGTCCTCTGGTCAAGTTAAAATAGTAAATGATATCCCTGACAATGTAGAAGGATTAGATGTATTAATAGTAGATGACATTGTTGATACTGGTATTACTATGGATTTTGTTGTTAATCACGTTAAAAAGCTAGGTGTTTCTTCTGTAAAATGTTGTGTTCTTTTAGACAAACCAGAAAGAAGAAAGGTAAATCTTTCCCCAGATTATTGTTGTTTCCAAATACCTGATGTTTTTGTAGTTGGCTACGGTTTAAACTATGGAGATCACTATAGAAATATTCCATATATTTTTAATTGGGAAGAAAACTAATCCTTGATAAAGGCAATTAACTATTAAAAGTTAATTGCCCCCTGTTGTTTTTAACCTAAATCCTGCATTATTTAGCCCAAGATCAATTGCTGTCTCTGGAACCTTACCAACTATAATTGTCTCCGCTATAGCTATTTCATTATTCACTTCTATATCTCTACTTTGCATTGGCATTATTATTCTTAAGTTGCTCTTTACCTGTATATATATCTTATGCCTAGTTTGATTTATCCCTGCACTTTCAAAATCAGAACTGTATTTTGTTTCAATATATCCTATTGGCCTCATTTTTATAGTAAAGTCAGGTCCAAAATATGATAATAAATTATTCTTAAATACAAATCCTGAAGGTATCTTAATTCCTATCATACTCATTTCCTTTAATTTATTCTGTGATTCTATAGCAACATCGCAAGCTATCTTGTTCATCTTTAAAGTATTAGCTTTAATTACAGAAATATTCCCATCATTGTCTTTTTCAACATTAATTATATCCTCATATTTGAAATCATCCATACATACGTCTATTATAGTCCTATTTATTGTATCCACTACCTTGGCCTTCATTTCTCTATCAGCCACATTAAGTACAGTTGGAGTAACTATGCTATCAAATACATATATAAAAGTTGTAAATGATATAACTGCAAAGGATAATATAAAGAAAATAATGTATTTATATCTGCCTCTTTTTATGTTATTCACTCCTCTATCAAACTTATTTAATAACATATATTTATGCTTAAGTTAAAATATTCCATTGGATACACTATATGTAATGGAATATTATAATTATTTTAATAAAATCACATTTTATGATATAATAATAAAATAAATCTATTCTTTAATTTTTCAATTCAGGAGGAAAAGTATGAAAAATAATAAAACAAAGGCGGGTAAAAATAAGAAAAGTAATCGTCCTAAAAAAGTCTTAAAGATTACTGTCTTAACCATGTTTTTGATATTTTTGTTTTCATCCGTTGCTGCCTTAGGTATAGGCTTAGCAATGATAAAAACAGCCCCACCTTTAGATATAAACAAAATACAAAGCTTAAATGAATTATCTGTTATATATGATGATAAAGGACAATTAATGGACACAGTTATATCGGATACTACTAGAACTATAGTATCTTATAAAGATGTTCCTAAAGACTTAGTTGATGCATTTATCAGTATTGAAGATGAGAGATTCATTAGCCATAAAGGCGTAGACTTTAAAAGACTAGTGGGGGTTACCATCAAAAATGTACTAAATAAATTAGGCGGTAGTTCTAAACTTCAAGGAGCATCTACAATTACTCAGCAGCTTGTTAGAAATACTATGCTATCCAATGAAGTTAAAATTAAAAGAAAAGTTCAAGAAATATATTTAGCTTTACAACTTGAAAAAGAATTATCTAAAGAACAAATTATAGAAGCCTATATGAATACTATACCTTTAGGAGGACCTGCTCATGGAGTAGGGGCCGGTGCAAGACAATACTTTAATAAAGATGTTAAAGACCTTAACTTGATTGAATCTGCATTTATAGCAGGGCTAACTCAAAGTCCATCCACTTTCTATTTTGCTGTTGTATCAGGTGAAAATACATCTTCTTATATGAATAGGACAAAGTCTGTATTGATGAAGATGAATGAACTTGGATATATAAATGAAACTGAATATAAACAAGCCTTAGATGATTTAAACAATAATAAGTTAGTTTTCAATATTAATACTGCTGTAGGCACTAAGATTAAGTATGAATGGTTTTCTAGACAGGTTATAAAAAAGGTTACCAATGATCTTATGACTGAATATAAGATCAGCAAAGAAGAAGCAGATAAAATGTTGATGTATGGTGGATTAGAAATATACTCAACTATGGATAGAAATCTGCAAGATTCTACTCAAAATACCTTTGATAATTTAGACAGTGTTTTAGGAATTAAATCTAAAAATGATAATAATAAAATATTGCAGCCTCAAGCATCAGCAACTATAATGGATTACCACTCAGGTGAAGTAAAAGCTTTAATTGGAGGAAGAGGTTCTCAGCCTCCTTTATCCTTTAACAGAGCTACAGATTTCTATAGACCTGTTGGTTCAAGTATAAAACCATTGACAGTGCATGGTCCTGCAATTGACATGAAGATTGCTACGGCAGCCTCAGTTTATGAAGATGCCCCTGTTCCATATGACATAGGTAAATTATATCCTACAAATGGGCAGCCTTATAGCCCTGTAAACAGCCCTAATGTGTATGAAGGAAATATGACTTTAAGAGAATCCTTACAAAAATCTAAAAACGTAATTTCTGTACGAATAGAACATGAGGTGGGATTAAAAAATGCCGCTGATTATGGACGAAAATTCGGATTAAAAATTGATAAAAATACTGATGAAACTAGTATTTCTGCTCTTTCTTTAGGTCAGCTTTCCGGTAAAACTGGTGTAAGTGGTAGTAATACATTGGATATGGCAGCTGCTTTTGGAGTTTTTGGTAACAATGGTATGAGGGTTGAGCCATTACTATATAGAAAAGTGGTAGACAGAAATGGTAAGGTAATACTAGAAGGAAAATATTCAACCTCAAAGGTTCTATCACCACAAGCTGCTTATATAATGTATGACTTGTTAAGAGGTCCTGTAAGTTATTTACCTGGATCCACTGGTACAGCTGCTAACTTTAGTCCAATGGCCAGAGGAAAAACTGGAACTGCTAGTTCCTCTAAAGACCTATGGTTTACTGGATTAACTCCATATTATTCCGGTGCAGTATGGATAGGAAAAGATGATAACTCTGATTTTAATGCTTACGGAGAATTTGGTAGATATATAGGAAGTAATGACGCTGCAAGACTTTGGGGAACTATAATGAAGGAAGCTCACAAGAACTTGCCTTACAAAGAAATTCCTAGACCTGCTGGCGTAGTTGATGCTACGATATGTAGTGTATCAGGAAAAATACCAACTAATCTTTGTCCAAAAGATACAATTAGAAATGAACTCTTTATTGAAGGTACTGTTCCAACACAATTATGTGATTTTCATAAAGAAGACCCAAATGCTGTAGATGAGGACGAAGATAAGGATAAGGACAAAGACAAAGATAAAGACAAAGATAAAGACAAGGATAAGGATAAAGGCAAAGACAAGGACAAAGGTAAAGATAAAGACAAGGATAAGGACAAAGACAATGAAAATGACTCTTCTGAAACCGATGAAGGAAATAATTTACCTGATGAAGAAACAGATACTGCTTTAGATTAAAATAACAATATAAATAATAAACAAAAATAATATACCCTAATCAGGGTATATTATTTTTTTGTTTTTGGATTAAACAGCAGTGCCATTATATATCCAAATATTATTGCAGCAGTAATCCCTCCTGCTGTACCTTTTATTCCTCCAGTAAAAGCTCCTATTAAGCCTTTTTCATTGACTTCTTTTATAGTAGCTTTAGCCAAAGAGTACCCAAAACCCGGTAATGGTACTGTTGCCCCTGCATTTCCTATGTCTACTACGTAATCGTAAATATTTAATGCTCCCAATATAACGCCTACAGTAACAAAGGTTACTAATATTCTTGCTGGAGTAAATTTAGTCTTATCTATTAATATTTGAGCTATTACACAAATAATTCCACCGACAATAAATGAACTAACATAATCTCCTAACATATTTTATACGCCTCCAGTACCATATTCTATCGCTACTGCATGGGCTATTCCAGGTATGGTCTCTCCTTGCAAGGAAGATGTAGGGCTCATTAATGCTCCTGTAGATACCACTAGCACTCTTTTAAATTTACCACTTAACATATTATTATATAAGTATCCACAATATACTACAGCAGAACATCCACATCCGCTTCCACCTGAATCCGTTCCTTGATTTTCATTATCAAATATCTCCTCACCACAATCTATGTAATTACTGCTAATATCATATCCATAATCTTTTAATAATTCTATAGTTATTTTTTTGCCTATCTTACCTAAATCTCCAGTAGCTATTACATCATAATCTTTTGGATTTCTTCCCGTATCTTTAAAGTGACTATATAGTGTAGATACAGCTGCTGGTGCCATAGCTGCACCCATATTATTTGCATCGGTTATTCCATAGTCTTTTACCTTTCCTACTGTTACATAGGTTACATAAGGATAATTTCCTTCTCTCCCTAGTACCATAGAGCCCGATCCAGTAACAGTCCATTGTGCAGATGGTGGTCTTTGGCTTCCAAACTCTAGTGGAAATCTAAATTGCCTTTCTGCAGATGAAAAGTGAGAAGATGTAGCGGCTACAACATAATTAGCAAACCCACCGTCCATAGCCATTGAAGCCAATGATAAAGATTCAGTCATTGTGGAGCAAGCTCCATATAGGCCAAAGAATGGTATATTCATATCTCTTGCAGCAAAACTAGAGGAGGTTAGTTGGTTCAATAAGTCTCCTGCAAACAAAAAATCTATATTTTCTTCTGTTAAATTAGCCTTCTTTATGCTTTCTGTTACAGCTTTATATAATAAGGTACTCTCTGCTTTCTCAAAACTATCCTCACCAATGAGGTCATCATTTACTACCACATCGAAATAATCTTTTAATGGACCTTCCCCTTCTTTAGGACCAACTATGCTAAAAGCAGATATGATTCTAGGTTTACTATCTATTCTTATAGTTTGTTTACCCATTTTTTTTATCACATTATCACCTCTTAAGATTACATAAATTTTATTATAAGACTTTTAAAAAATAATATACTATCCCTACTATAACAGAAGTACTAATTCCATAAACTAACACTGGACCTGCTATAGTAAACATCTTCGCTCCTACTCCAAATACATAGCCTTCTTTTTTAAATTCCATAGCTGGAGATACTATTGAATTTGAGAATCCAGTTATAGGTACTACTGTCCCTGCCCCACCAAATTTAGCAATCTTATCATAGACACCAATTCCTGTTAAAAAAGCTCCTATAAATACCATTACTATTGAAACATAAGTACCGACTTCATCTTTTGGAACGCCTTTACTTAGAAAATAATTATTAACAAACTGCCCTATATCGCATATAAGCCCTCCAACTATAAATGCATAAAAACAATTTTTTAGAGTATTATTCGTAGGCTCTGTTTGAGTTGATAACGTTTGAAATTTTTCTTTTATCTGTTTTTCGTTTGATTTCATGTTTTTCACCCCTTATAAAGATGTTAATAATATTTTGCACATAAATATAAATTTTAGTCTAAAAAAAAAAATAGGATATATAATTTATCCTATTTTTAATTTATCTTTCATCATTTTTAATACTCTTTTTTCAATTCTAGATACTTGTACTTGACTTATGCCCAACATTTTAGCAACCTCTACTTGAGTTTTATCTTTAAAATACCTTAACATTATAATTTGACGAGACTTCACATCTAATTTACTTATAGCTTCTTTAAGTGCAATTCTATTTACTATTTCACTATCTTCTTCATAATTTTCACTAATTTTATCTATCAACATTATTGGTGAACCATCATCTTGATGTATAGTATCATATAAATATTGCATATTATTTATAGATTCAGATGCAAATACTATTTCTTCTGTATCTATGCCGGAATACTCAGATAATTCCTCGATAGTAGGCTCTCTATTTAACTCTTTTGCTAAAGCCTCTTTATCATAGTGTAGCTTTCTAGCAGTATTTTTTATACTTCTACTTACTTTAATGATACCGTCATCTCTTATGAACCTTTTTATTTCTCCCATTATCATAGGAACAGCATATGTAGAAAATTTTACACCATAATTTGAATCAAAATTGTTTATAGCTTTAATTAATCCCATGCAACCAATTTGATAAATATCTTCGTATTCATATCCCCTGTTTAGAAATTTTTTACTGATAGCAGAAACTAAAGGTAAATTTATTTCTACTACATTATTAAGTGCCTCTTTATCGCCATCTCTAGCTTTTTTTATCAGTTGTATATTGTCATCGTAGTCATAAGTTACATTTTTTACCCTTTCTTCACTCATATTTTTCACCTAACTTAACGATTTAAAAACTTTTTTCATTATTATTTTAGTACCTTTTCTATCTGTAGATTCTACAGTTAAACTGTCCATAAAGGATTCCATTACAGTAAATCCCATACCTGACCTTTCTAAGTCTGGTCTAGATGTATATAGAGGTTGCATAGCTAAATCAATATTATCAATCCCTACACCATTGTCACATACTATTACAGTTAATTCTTTATCCTTTATGTAAGCTTCCACCCTTATTATATCTTCTTTATTATCATATCCATGAATTATGGAGTTTGTAACTGCTTCAGATACAGCTGTTTTCACGTCTGTTATCTCATCTATGGTTGGATCTAATTGTGACGCAAAAGCTGCTACCGCAACTCTAGCAAAGCTTTCATTTTCAGATTTGCTAAGAAATTCTATTTTCATCATGTTTTCATACATTGTTTTTTCCCCCCATTAAATATTTTCTAATGCTTCTTTATTGCTGTTATATACCTTAATTATTTTAAACATTCCTGATAGCTCGAACACTCTTTTTACCGAGTCAGTTACATTGGTAATACATACTTTACCCTTGTTATGGGATAACTTTTTATATCTTCCAATAACTACTCCAATTCCAGAACTATCCATAAAAGAAACACCTGAGAAATCCATTATAAGCTTTTTTATGTCTTCTCTGCTTAATCTATCATCTATTTTGGTTCTTACTTCTTCTGCACTATGATGATCCAATTCTCCCATCATGTAAACTAAAAGCTTATCCTCTTTATTTTCGAATTTTAAGTACATATCTTTCCCCCCAGTTTATTATTTGTCCATTTTTCAATTATATAACAATTTATGTATTCTACATATTACATATTTTTCCTTCTTTTTTCTTAAATTACATTATTTATTCTTTCCAATAATAGTTTTTTTATACATAAAATCATTAATTCTAAATATTAATTCTAAATATTAATTCATTGTTGTATATGTTTTAGTATCTTTAAATAAAACCGAAAAATGTTTAAGGGATTTTAGCTGAGCTAAAATCCCTTACTTATAATATCAATTTCTTCTTCACAAAAACCAAAATAGTTGTATATTTCTTCTTCTTTAAAATCCTTAACTTGAAATCTTCTTGGAATACATAACTCCATAATAGTATTTGGATAATATTCATATAAATTCTCCCCAAGCTTTTTCCCAAAAGATTGGAAATAAAACTCATAGGTTTTACTATTTAGTATAAATAATAAGAACTTATAATCATAATCAACATTTTCTTTTATTTTAATTGAATATATATCAGCACTATAATAACTACCTATATCTATGGCGAATCTATTATTACTACTTTTATATGGAAATATTATTTTTTCTCCTTCAAAAATAGATTTTTTCCTTCCCCATTGAAGATCATACCAATTTCTAATACCCTTCTGGCATTCCCTTCTCTTAGATAATCTTTCTTTAAAAGGATTCAAATGCTTCATTATATTTGGATATTTTTCTATATCATCATCATTTAAATATATTATATATTTATCATTGCTACTTACACTAAATTTATCTATATTACTGCTTTTTATCCAAGGTTTTATTATATTCCTTTCTAACTCTTTCTCCTTTATATAATCCATATTTACTATGAAGGCTCTGTCACATCCTGTTATTATACCTTGATTACTTTCACATATATCCTTTAATTTATTAAAACATTTACTTTCTATTTTTTTGATTATATCCAACTCTTTTTCTTCTCTTAAAATCCATCTTTCCTCATTTAACAACTTATAATTTAAATAGAAACTATTAGAAGCTTTTTCTTCACTTTTACATAAATATTTGATAAATTCCTCTTTATCTTTTCTATAATTAGGTTTGATTATATTTATTCTATAGTCTCCTATGTCATTATTATTTTTAATTTTTAAAAACAATATAGCTGGATCTATTCCTATATTCTTAAAAGGTCTTAATCCATAAAAATCTACTATTTTTTCTATTTTATAATTATCTAATATATATTTTCTTAAACCTTTACCATGATGCGCTTCAATAAAATATCTTGACACTATAAAACTTACTTTACCACTTACAAAGGAATTCATTAATGCAGCTTTAAAGAAAGCATAACATATATCTCCTTTATCCCTATATACTTCACTGTATATTTCCTTAATTTTCTTCGAGTATTTTTTATCTATCTGTTTATGACCAATGTAAGGTGGATTTCCTATTATAATATCAAACTTATCATCACTTTCTAGTTTTAAAAAATCATCATTTTTAAAATTATTAGTATAAATAACTCCACTTTCTATGTAAATATCTATTAAAAGTATCTTTAAAGCTATTTTATCAATATCAATTCCATATATATTATTTTTTATAATATGTTCTTTTATATTAAGTTCATTTAAATATATGTCACTTTTTCTGTTTATTTCCTCTAAATTATTTCGATATATGTCATATAAATATTTATATAAGGGAATTATAATATTACCACATCCACAAGAAGGATCTATTATTTTCATAAAAGGACTATTAATTATTTCTTCTTTAGTTACAGTATTTTTTATAATATAGTTTGCAATCTCAATTGGAGTGTAAACTACTCCAGTACTTTTATTATCATTTAATATATTAAAGTATTTTTCACCAAATGTTTCCCCATCAGTAATATTTAAAATGTTCTTGTATTTTATTACAGCTATTTCCTTGTATATATGATCCATAGGTTGTAAAATAATATTGTATAGTTCTTCAATTTTTTCTGTAAATAAGTTATACATTTTACATCTCTCCATCGTATATAAAGTGAAGCTTAGTTCAGATGGAGTTTTAATTCCATATAAACTTTAGTTGAACTGGCCCAATAGCTAACGCATTTATACTTAGTATTAATGTGTAGCTAACGGGATAAAGTAAATAAAGTATATCATTAATGGCAGGTGATTTAAAGTTGAAAAGAAAATCTAAAAGAAAAAAGTCTTTATTGAGTTTGTTATTATTCTTGCTTGTAGCATCTTCAGCTTTAGGAATATTTATAAATAAAGTTAATAAAACTAATAACAATGATAATATTTCTGTAGTTACTGATGACAAAAAAAAGGACAATTTAGAAGATAAGAAGGATAAAGCTGAAGAAGAACGTGAAAAAATAAAAGAACAAGAGATTAAAAAAGAAGAGCCTAAAAAAGAAGAACCTAAAAATGATGGAGAAAAAAAGGATACTACCACTGAAATAAAGAAAGATACTGACGCTTCAAAACAAACCAATTCTAATGTTGTTAGTAGTAATTTAAATACAAAAGAAAGAGATTGGTTTTTTGTACCCAAAAAGGATGGTACTCCATCAGGTATACCTGATGATGTAGCTAAAATAATTAATGAACATTCAGCTTATTATTTAGGTAATACTTCTGAAAAAGTTATTTATTTAACCTTCGATGAAGGATATGAAAATGGTTATACTTCTAAGATACTTGATATTTTAAAAGAAAATGATGTAAAAGCTGCTTTCTTTGTAGTAAAACCATATATCAATAGTAATAAAGAATTAGTTAAACGTATGGTAGATGAGGGTCACTTAGTTTGCAACCACTCTAATACTCATCCTTCTATGGCTACAGCGGCTCTTAAAGGTAAAGATGCCTTTGAAAAAGAATTTACAGATACAGAAAAAGCTTTTGAAGAAGTTACCGGACAAAAAATGCCTAAATTCTTTAGACCTCCTATGGGAAAATATAGTGAGCTATCTTTAAAGTATACAAAAGACTTAGGATATAAAACTATATTTTGGAGTTTTGCATATAATGATTGGGATGTTAAGAAGCAACCAAGTCATGAAACTGCGAAAAAGGTATTGTTAGATAGAGCACATAGTGGCGGAATATATTTATTACATGCAGTATCAAAAACTAATACTGAGATTTTAGATTGGTTTATTAAGGACGCTAAATCTAAAGGATATAGATTCGCATCTTTAAATGAACTACCTTAGATTTAAAATTATAGAGGCTATACTTTTGTAAAGTATAGCCTCTATAATTTAATTCTCTATTTTATTCAATTATCTATTTTTAGAAACCTTTATCAGAAATTTGGGTATGGAGGATAATCTTCCTATTCTCCATGGTTCTTTAGCCACTCTATATAGCCATTCCATTCCAATAGATATCATCCACTTTGGAGCTCTTTTTACTTCTCCAGCAAATACATCAATGCTTCCTCCCACTCCCATAAAAACATTACATTTTAGATTCTTCATATATTTACTAATAAACACTTCCTGCCTTGGAGAGCCCATAGCAACAAATATAGCATAAGGTTCAAGAGAATTTATCTCTTCAACAATTTCTTCACAATTATCTATATCAAAAAAACCATTATGCCACCCCAATATATTTAGATTAGGATATTTATTTTTTAAATTATTAATACACTTTTGTAAAATCTCATCTTTAGTTCCTAATAAATATATTCCTTTTCCTTGCTCCCATGAATATTTGATTAAATCATTCATTACCTCAATTCCTGCTATTTTTTCTTTTACTGGACTTTTAACCATTTTAGAAGCTATAACAGTACCTATTCCATCTGGAATTATTATAGAGGTTTCCTCCATAAAATTATTAAATAGCAATTCATTATTTAATCCATTGCTTAATACTTCAGGATTACCAGATATTATATGTGCCTTATTAATTCCTTTTATATAGTCTAAAAATTCTTTTCTATTTCCACTAAATATCTTATATCCTAATATATTAGTAAAAATTAAATCCTTCACTTAAAATGCCCCTTCTCTTTTAAATACTGAAAAAACAGTTTTAAATAGTATCTTTATATCAAATAGTATTGAAAAGTTTTGTATATAGGTTAAGTCATAATTTATGGTCTTACCTAATTCTATTTCTCCCCTTCCACTGACTTGAGCAAGACCGGTTATTCCCGGAGGTACTAATAATCTTTGTTTATATTCTGGCGGATAATATTTAACCACATCTGGAATTTCAGGTCTTGGTCCTACAAGGCTCATATTACCTATAAATACATTGAATAACTGAGGTATTTCGTCTAAACTAGTCTTCCTTAAAAATGATCCTATTTTAGTTATTCTGTTGTCTTCCTTGCTTTGAAACACAAAATTACTTATATCCTTTGGATTAATTTCTAAGCTTCTTTTCTTTTCAGCATCCATAACCATAGTTCTGAACTTATAAATCACAAAGTCTTTTCCGTCCTTTCCAACTCTCACCTGCTTAAATATAGTTGGTCCCTTGGAATCTAGCTTTATAAGCAACGCTATAATTATATAAATTGGAGAAAGTATAATTATCCCTATGGTAGATAAAATTAAATCCATTAACCTTTTTATAAAAAATTGAAACTTTTTATTATTTATATGTTTTTCCATATCTATTTCAATAACCTTATTTTGCATGATATCCTCCCTTTAACTCCTATGGATTTTATCCTTAACTAAATTAACTAGATACAAGAACTCTTCAACTTTTAATAAGTATATTATACTAAAGTATACTGCACTTCCTAATATTAAGCTGCATATTAAAGATATTAAGCTTCCTTTCATATTCATTCCAAATAATATATTAACTTTACTGTTAATAATGAATATAACAACACCCATAATTAAAGAAGCAAACACTATTTTAAGTAAACTAGTAAAAATATATCTTAGATTTATGCCATTTAATTTTTTATCTAATTTTATAAGCATAACTATGGTAATTATAGCTGAAGATATTGATGTAGCTAAAGTTAACCCTGATACTCCCATATATTTTACTAAAACAATATTTATCCCTATGTTTATTATTATACCAATAAAACTATTAATCATAGGTGTATTAGTATCTTTTACCGAATAGAAAGCTTTATTCAAAACATCTCTTAATCCATAGGCTATCATTGCTGGTGAGTAAAAAAGTAGGGCATTAGCTGTTAAAGCAACTGCTCTATCATCAAAAGCTCCTCTTTTAAACAATAACGTGATCAAAGGAATCCTTAATATAGCAATGGCTACAGCTGCTGGAACCATTATTATAAAAATTACATTTATACCTTTTAATAAAGCTTTTTTATATTCTTTTAAATTTTCTCCTGATGCATATTGAGACAATGTTGGATAAATAACCATTGCAATTCCAATTGCAAAAACCTCATATGCTAAAGTATTTAATTTGTTAGACAAATCTAAGGCTGTTACTGCACCTTCAAATATATTAACTGCAAAAGCCCTGTTTATAAAGTTATTCAGTTGTATTAAAGAAGTACTAATTATTACTGGTAGCATTAAGCTTACCATCTTCTTTAGCTCTTCATCCTTTAAATCTATATAAGATTCATATCTATACCCTAATTTTTTATATTTAGGTATGTTTATCAATAGTTGTGCCAAAAATCCTATAACAGTTGCTAATGCAAAACCATATATCCCATACTTTTCAGTAAAGAAAAACAAATATACAATAAAAACCACATTAGATACTATAGACATTGCCGCTGGCTCATAAAATTCATTGTGTGACTGCAATACTCCAGTAATTACACTTTGTAGACTTACAAAAATTAATGACAGAACCATCAATCTAATCACATTTACTGAAGTATTAAATATTACTGGATCTTTACTAAAGCCACTACCAAAAATCAAAACTATATATTTTGACAATAAAAGTATAACAACTGTGACTAAAATAGTAAAAATGCTATAGGAATTTATCACATTATTAACAAATCTATTTCTTTTTTCTCTGGTATGGTTCTTAATGTGATCTGTATTCAATGGTATAAAAGTAGTAGTTAATCCATAGCTAATAGTAGTAAGCAAATACACTATTCCTATGGAAAAATTATATATATCTGCTGTATAGGTTGCTCCAAACTTAGCAGCTACCAATGCATCTCTTACAATTGCAAGAAACTTTCCTAAGATTATAAGTAACATAACAATTGCTGAGTTTTTAATAAACTTATCCTTACTCATCTAATTCACTCCGGTCAATATATGTTTATATGTATTATAGTAATTATCCCAGAAGTTTTCTATAGAATACTTATCTATAATATGATTATAAAGGCTATTTCCCATTATATCCAACTTATCTTTCATTAAATATGCCTTTTTCATTTTATCATAAATATCATCTTCTGAATAAGGATCTATTAAAAAACCGTTATCTTTGTTTATTATAGAAGACATATCTCCTACATTTGAGCTTATAACTGTATTCTTAGTTATAGCACTTTCCAATATAACTAGTGGTGGGGCCCCTCCTTCGTTAAATGAGGTTAATATACTAATATCTGATGCATTAAAATAATCTAATGTAGGGTTTACAAAGCCTGCAAAAACAACTTTATCCTCAATATTTAGCTTTTGAACCTTATTTATTAACTCTTCTATAAGTTCCCCTTCTCCAAGTAAAAACAGCTTAGTATCCTTATATTCCTTATTAAGTCTACTAAAAGCATTAATTAAGTTATTATGATTTTTTATAGGATGCATTCTGGCTACCATAATATAAACAAAATCATCCTTTAATATTTTATATTTTTTTCTTATCTTCTCGGAAGAAATATTGGGTCTATAATCTTCTATATCTATGCCATTAGGTATTACATATTTCTTTCCTTCAAACTTTTTTTCATTCAATAAATCTTTTAAATAATTGGACACACATATATAATTATTAAATCTTTTTAATCCCATTTCAGATAGAGGTGTATATAGAACTTTCTTTATTTTATCATTTAAAAAATCATATCTATAGTCACTGTGTATCGTTACTACTGCAGGTATTTTTATATTATTTTTTATCAGTAAATAAATAAAATTTGATTTGGCTCCATGAAAATTAACTATATCAATTTGGTTTTTCTCTATAAATTTACTAAGGGTACCATTTACCATCTCTTTTAAAGAAAAAGACACTACGGGAATATTTAAGTTTATTGCTTTATCATATAAAGGCCCTTGTCCTATACACGCTATTTCACATTTCATGTCATCTATATTATTTTTACAAATGTTTATTACGTGATTAGCTCCTCCACCATTGTCATTTCCCGATATAATTTGTAATATCTTAATAAAAATCACCTACCCTATTGTCACTATAGCTAATAGCTCTAAAAATTGCTATTAGTATCCAAAAGAAAGCTATTACTTTTGGAGCTGAGAAAAAATTATCTATAAAATTCATGCAGATAAAAGCTATAAATGAAGCTAAAAACCCCTTATAAAAAGCTTTATAAAAGCTGTTTCTACAACTTTTTATAAATTTTATTAATTTTGTAGCTATGGATAAAATCATAGCCATAAATGCTATGGTACCAAAAATTCCAAGCTCTGTTTGAATCTTTAATATAATATTATGAGGATGAAAATTTTCTCCTGGATAATATTCTATTTTATTTTTGTATAGCAATCTATACTCTTCATATAAGACTCTATAATTGCCATTACCAACTCCTCTAATAGGATGATCTTTAATCATCATTAAAGCTATATCCCAAAGTTTAATCCTTGACAGGTTTTGGCTCATATCAGTAATTTCCACTACCCTATTCCATACCGCAGGTATGAATAAGGACGCTCCTCCTAAACCAAATAATCCAATTATTATCTTCCAATTATAAGTTATAGCTAAAATAATGCATCCTGCAACTAGTCCAACCCAAGCATTTCTTGAGAAACTCAATATTATATTAGCTAAAGCTAGTAAAGATATTACAATATACATTATTTTTCTTTTTCTATTGCTTTCATTTAATGCAAGCATTATCACTGGGAAAATAAATATAACCATAAAAACACCTAGATTATTTGAATTTTCCAAAGTTGAGAATATCCTAACCATAACACCATGTTCACTTTGTTGCACATATCCTATTCCTCTAGAATATTCAAAGATTCCAATGGCACTAATTATAGTTCCAACTATAATATATAATTTTAGAATATTGTCTAATATTTTCTTTTCATTTAACTCATATTTGATAATAAAATACAAGGCAATATAAGTAGAAAATCTAAGGGTTTCTCCCAAAGCTATTTTTTTATCAACGGAGTAACTTATAGAAATAAACATAATTGCTATCAATACAAATATGAATATATCCAAGTAATTTGTAAAAAAATCTTTAATCCCTTTAATAAATTTTCTTCTATGATCTTTTAAGAAAATAATCATTAATAAATAAAACAAAATCACTAAAGCTAATATTACATCCCCATTAAAAGGAATCTTTCCTATTTTAAATTTACTAGGTAATATAGGCAACAATAATACATAGGAATATAATAAAAGACTAAGTATTTTATTTGTTATTTCCATAAATGCACCCTTCTTTCTTTTATTTAATCCATCTAAATATTAATTATACACAAAAATAGCACAAGAGTATTGATTTTTTGCAATAATCATGTGCTATTTTTTTATATATTCTATCTAGACATTTTTGTATTCTTCTCAAGAGACTTTTGAGATTTAAAAACATAAAAATTTAACAATCCATTTAAAAATCCTAAACCGTAGCTAAAATGAAGTATTGGAAATATGAAAAATATATATTTCCATATGCCCTTATTCTTACTAATCAATTTTAGAGAAGATATCATATCTCCAATTATATATAACCCTATTTCTACAAACCATAGATATAATATCCATTTATATATTAAACCTAAAAGGAGTCCCAAAATATTCGTAATAACAAAGGCTGCAGGAACAAGATGTCTTATAGAAGCAGTTCTACCATGCTTTTGCATAACTCTTACTTTCCAGAATCCATATTGATAATATTGTTTCCAAAGTTTTTTTAATGAAGAACGACTATAGTAATAAGATCTTATTTTAGGTGATAAAAGTATCTTATATCCATTTTTTATAACCCTAAAATTTAGTTCGTCATCTTGATTTCTAACCAATTCTTCATCGAAATATCCTATTTTATCTAGTATATTTCTTCTATAGCATCCAAAAGCCACTGTATCTACATAGGTTTCTTCCTTAGCATACCTAAAAAGAGCATTACCCACACCGAAGGGTGAACTCATGGCTAAAGATATGGCCATCCCTTTATCATCCTCATTTATTGTCTCTATAGGTCCACCAACGCATCCCACGTCATTATTGATCAAAGCCTTAATGTTTTCTTCTATAAAATCCTCTTTTGCATAGGCATGAGCTCCAAATATTATAATTACATCTTTTTTACTATATCTTATACCTTTATTCATTCCTTTAGGCGCTGAAAGACCTTCATTGTCTATAAGCTTTATGTTGCTATATCTGCTTTGATATTCCATTACTATATCTCTTGTTCCATCATCGGACATACCATCGCAAATAAGAATCTCAAATAACTCAGAAGGATATGTTTGCCCTATAAAAGAATCTATACACTTTTTTATATAATTTTTTTCATTCCTACAAGGAATAACTACAGATACCGTTAAATTTTCCTTATCCTTCATTTTTAACTCTCCTAATTGTTTTATCACAATGGTTTTTAAAGGTTAATTGTACTATTCCAAATATAATAAATATAATCAATGTGCCAGTTATAACACCTTTATGATTAAATTCATTTCCTGTTATAAGAGAAAATATACAATATACAATTATTGCATTAATTGCCCCTCTATTATAATCTATATCTTTGAAACCGGCTTTTACCCTATTTATAATAATAAATATGAATATAAAGGCAGCTACTAATCCAAACTCTACTCCAATTTGAAGAAGTAAATTATGAGCGTGATCTAATGGATAAGGAGCAGCAGTGGAGTTAAATCTTATGCTTTCTGGCATTGACAAATACCCTTGAAAGGCGAACTTTTTATATGCCTCTGGAAAGCTTCCTCCCCCAATACCAAAAGGATAATTTTTCATCATTATTATATCTGTAAATATAGATTGTAATCTAGCTACTGCAGATGAATTATTTAAAAATGACGTAGAAGTTCCTCTATGTAAAATATAAGATAATACTGGCTTTGCTAAAAACAAAGAAGGTACAGCAGCTATATATATAATCCTTCTATATTTTTTGTTGAGTAAAGCTAAGAATATAACAACAAAATAAGTAAGCCACGCTCCCCTTGTAAAGGTCAATAATGTTGCTAAACTGTAATTAATAAATGATAAATAGAGAAATATCTTTTCATTTTTAGTATTTTTTTTATGAAGTATCATCTCTAAAAGCAGAGGTAAAACTGTAATTAGTATACCTGCAAATATATTTACATTATGAAATCCAAAGGTTAAATATATTCTATTGGCTTTAATAGCTCCTAGACTTGCACCTTTTGCTAACAATTGCGCATATCCATAGAGACAACTAAAGTTTAGAGCTGCAATGGCTGCATAATATATTTTATATTTATCTTCTTTATTAAAGTAAGCAATTAAAGTTAGCATAAGCATTATAGGAGTCAATACACCTATATATACTTCTCTTATACTTCTCATTATATCTGAAGAAAAGAAGCTACTATTAATGCAGAATATTAAAAAAGCAGTAATAAGGAAGATAAATTTAAAAGTAAATTTATCTTTCCAGTTGTAGCAAGTTGTAAAAACATAAACTATATCTTTGAAACTAAATATAAATAATAAAGTTATGTATATAGTTTCAAAGGTAATCTTCATAAAGAAGAAGTCATAATAACATATCCTTCTTACTGTAGTAAATATAGGCAATAATAATATAAATAATAAAATAGACTTTCTCTTATCCTTGAAAATTAGATATATATCCATTATTAAAAAAAACAAAGCTACAAAAAGCATAGCAGAGTTTCTAATACCAATCCTTTTTAAGAAAAGGATTGACATTATTGCGGATAGTAAGAATGATACAGACAATAACTTGTAATATTCTTTTAAATGTTTATTTATAAATTCATACATCTGTGTCACTTCTCCAATCATAAAATAGCATAAAGCTTATTTTTCTATATAGTATTTAAAGTCAAAATCTTCTTTTTCTATTGCAAAATTATAGTAATTTTTATATTGCTTATTCAATTCTTCAATTGCACTGTCTACGCTTCTTGATCCTTTTATAGCCTCTAATACTACATTAATCTCTTGTCTTGAATTCCTACTCAAAAATAATGTTGGGTCATAAGTTTCATTATGATAGTTAGCTGTTTCATTATATTCCTTATAAATATCATTTTTAACAGATTTGTTCTTCAAATTAACGGGTAATGCATTTCTCGTTTCTAAAATCTCTCTATTGACATCCTCACTTAGTAAGAACTCATATACTTTTTTAATCCCTTCTTTTTTCTTCTGATCTTTAACAGCTTCACTATTTACAACTAAAAAATTAAGATTTTGAGTATAGTAATACTTATTTTTATTTTCTCCATCTACCTGAATAATATCTTTTATTCCAGTCTCAAAGCTTAATGGAAGAATGTTAGAGAAGTATCCTTTGTCCTCAAAAGTACTTATCATCATAGCTATTTCTCCTCTATAGAACTCAGATCTTAATTGATTTTTACTTTTCTTATCAAAATCTTCGTCAATCAAGGAAGATGAGTATAGCTTATTATATATATTTAATATATCTTCTGCGTAATTAAAATTATATTCACCCTTTTTATAGTCCCAAAAAGTACTATATATGCTTCCCTTACTTACGCTTGGCTGTCCTATTACTGTTTTCATATCTTCATATTCTTTAATAGGAAAAGCAAAAGGAGTTACCTCTGGAAAAGCCTTTTTAATCTTCATTGAGTAATCTATTAACTCTTCCCAAGTAGTAGGTCCTTTATTAGGGTCGAGCCCCGCTTTTTTTAATAAGTCTTTATTCCATATTAATTTAGCATTGTTTTCCATGAGTTTAACCCCTATTGGCATATCTTTATAACTTATTACACTAGTCTTATCTACGTCCTTTAAATCCAGGCCAATAGAATTTAAATCTGCTATTTGATTATTTTTTATTAATGTCGTATAGCCGTATTCAAATATGTCTGGACCATATCCAGAGGCTAACGTAGTTCTTAAAGCGTTATAATAATCCTCTTTGTATTCGCTAAAGATAATATGTATGTTATCCTTATTTTCATTATTAAATTTTTCTATTTGATAGGATCTAGTAGGAGATATAATGCTTTTCTTCATCCATAGTCTGATTATAGTTTTATCTTTTAATTCTGGTGGCAATTGAGCTTTATCATCAGAGTAACTTTTATAAAACTTTACCCTGTAAACTGTTGAAAACACTAGTAATACAATTACCAATCCAGTATAAAAAAGAAACTTTTTATTTTTCATCTACCGTTCCTCTCCTAAATACTTCTTATTTTTTTCTCTTCAAGTTTATTAGTTCCTTTAACTCATCTACTTTAAGTATTATTAACATAATAATATATACACATGCACCAACCAACGTACATATTATAATATTTATGCCTAAAAACAGGTCACCTTTAGGTATAAACCCATCAATTAGCCTAAACAATCCCCCTACAACTAATGCCATAACTATTCCAGAAGATAGCATCTTTAAAAAACCTATAAATATTTTTCTATAATTAACTCCTTTAATTCTAACCTTTATTTCAATAAAAAGAATTAAAGCTAAAATAGTTACAGATAGGGTTGTTGCTAGAGCAATCCCATTTACACCCATTTTAGGACCTAAAACTAAAATAAATATTATATTAACCACAACAAGAATAAAACCATTAATCATTGGAGTTAATGTATTCTTCATGGCGAAAAATACCTTACCTAATATGTCCATTAAGGAATATCCTAATGCTGAAAAAGCTAAATACTTTAAACACATAGAAGTCAATTCTGTTGAAGTTTTATCGAATTGTCCTCGTTCTAATACCAGTTGAATAACAGGTTTGCTTAAAACTGCAAGTCCAAATATTAATGGTATAGCCACCATAATTACTAAATTAACTGATTTTACAAATAACTCTTTAAAGCCCTCTAAATCATTTTTAGAGTACCTTTCTGTTAATTTTGGATATAATACCGTAGTTATAGATACTATAAACACTTGATTTATAATGGTGCTAAATTTACTTGCATAATCTATTACAGATATGCTTCCGGCCACTAAATGCGATGCAAAATTTCTACCTACCATTAAATTTATCTGCGATACAGCGCTACTTATTAAAATTGGAATAGATAATTTTAACATCTTTTGCACATTATCATCTTTTAAATCTATTATAAACTTATATCTATAATCATTTCCCATAAAAGGTCTTTGAGTAAAGGCTTGAGCTATGCCTCCAACAAATACGGACATTATAGCTGCCATTAAACCATACTTTTTATAAAATATTATCAGGCCAATGATTATAACTATATTCGCTGTAATTCCAGTTAAAGCAGGCTGAACAAATTTCCCATAGGATTGTAGATAGCCGGTATATAGTCCACTCATACCTAAGAAGATTATTGAAGGCATTAACATTTGAGTTAACTGGACAGTAACATTAAAATCATTGCCCTCAAATCCTCCTGCAAATAGAGATACTAATTGTGGTGAAACTATTATGGCTATTATTGATAATATAAAACATACTATTGTCACAATGTTTAATACATTATTAAAAAATTTATTTGCTCTTTCCTTATCATCTTTAATATTTGAAAAGATAGGTATAAAAGTTGTAACTAAAGCTGCTGCTACGGCACTAAAAAAAACTTGTGGCATGGCACTTGCGGTTTTAAATATATCTGCTTCTCTAGTTGTTCCCAACTGTATTGCTATAATAAACTCTCTTGCAAAACCAGTAAGTTTACTTAAAACTAAAAGAATAGTAATAATCATACCATACTTCGCCACATTTTTTACATCTTTCTTTAATTCAGTCATAATCCCTCCAAATAAATTATCTTAATAAACTATAGGCTTCTAGTAATCTACTTTCACATACAGACCAATTATAATCTTTCTTAACTTTATTAAATCCATTTTCACCCATAGTTTTAGTTTTTTCTATATCATTTGCTAAGTTGCTAATAGCCTTAGCTATGCTCTCTGGGGAATCAGGCTTAACAACCATCCCACTTCCAGAAGGATCGACTATAGCTTTCACCATAGGAAAATCACTTCCTATTACAGCAGTCCCTGTTATCATGTATTCAAATAATTTAATAGGCTCTGCATTTACGTATCTCCAATTATGAGGCTGTAACAAAACAAACCCAGCATGGGCAGTTTTTAAATAATCAAAAACTTTAGTGTGAGGTATTTTCCCAGTGAATGTAATATCCTTATCTTGCAAATTGTTTTTTATATACTCATCACACTTAGATTTAAAGCTTTCACTTTCAAAAGGACCTACAAATATGTATTTACAATTTATATCAATTAGCTTTGCTGCTTCTAAAATCTTATAAATACCTCTATCTTCTCTTAATCCTCCTACATAAATAAAAGTAGGAATTGGATTATATTCCTTTATCATTTCTTCATCTTTTAATACTGGGTAATTAGGCAGTAGAATTACATTAGAATGATATTTTTTAAATTTATTTACTAGTATATCATTTACAGTTATTATACAATCGGCCTTTTTAGCTAATACTTTCTCATAATTATATATAACTTTCTCCATGATTCCCTTAATGGCAGGAAAATGCTCTGAAAAAGCTTCTGGATAATATTCATGAGAATCATATATTATTTTGCTTCCAAAATTCTTTTTTAATTTAACCGCTACCTGAAAAGAATCTGGTTCATGGGCATGGTAAACATCTGCTCCTATTGTTTCAGCTATATTGTACATATCTTTCATAGGCCTAAACCTATCTCTCCAATTTTTTCTCTTTGGAAAGCATTTTATTATGACTCCATCCTCAGTAACAAAATCTTTGTCACCTGGAGCTACAATATATATCTCATCATATTGTTTTTTTAATGAAAGTATTTCCTTGTAATATATTCTATTGTCATAAACATCATGCCCAGATGTTAGCATACATATTTTCATCTAATACACCTCATAGGTTGTTATTCTAACTACTGATTTTTCAATAGTTGGTTCTCAGGAACTTTTCTTAAAACTTTAGCTGGGTTTCCCGCAACAATTGTTTCTCTTTCTACATCTTTAGTCACTACACTTCCTGCTGCTACAAATCCATCTTCTTCAATTATTTTACCTGGCAATATAGTTGCTCCAGCTCCAATTCTTCCACCTTTTTTTATAGTTACACCTTTAAATTTTCCAAATCTTTCTTTGGATCTAGCTGCAAAATTGTCATTTGAAGTAACGGTGCAAGGTCCTATAAATACATAATCCTCTACTTCTGAATAGGCAGTTAAGTATACATTAGTTTGAATTTTACAATTAGAACCCACCTTGCAGAAATTTTCTATAGTAGCACCTTTGCCTATTATGGTCTTTTCTCCTATTGTAACATCCTCCCTAACCACAGCTAAATCTGCGATTAAGGTTTTATTTTCTATTTGACAGCCAGCATAAATTATTACTCCTGCTCCAATTAAACACTCATCTTTAATTATTGCAGGAGGAAGTTTTTTGTCATCTTTAAAAATACTATTTACTGATCTCATAGGCTCTTTTCCTATTACAGTATTATCATCTATTCTAACGTTAGAAGCAATTTTAGTCCCTGATTTTATCACCACATTGTTAGCGATGATGCAGTTATCACCGATTACTACATCATCTTCTATTATAGCAAATCTTCCGATTTGAACATTATTTCCAATTATAGCTTTAGAGGATATATAATTCATAGATTATTCTCCTTTAACTAATTATTTGTTGATTTTATCTATTCCAACCATTTCCATTGTAGAAAAGTCTTCTAATGGGAATTTAACTGGAAGTCCTGTAAGTCTTGATTTGTAAGCTGCGAGTATTATTGTCATGCCTTTTTTGCCTTCTTCACCATTTATTAATGGCTCTCTATCTTCATGTAACGCATCAATAAAGTCCTTATATAAGTATGTGTGTCCAAAACCATATACACTGTCTGGATCTTCACCTTGCTGTTTTAGTATTTCTTCTTCATTATCCTTACCATCGGCAAATCTCCAAGTTTCAATTTTATTAACAGCAAGACCACCTATGCAAGCTGTCCCTTTTTCTCCAAATATGCTTAGTGTTTCTTCTAAATTTTTTGGATATACACAAGCACTTCCTTCTATTATTCCTATGGCACCATTTTTAAATCTTATAATTATGGCTCCAAAGTCTTCCCCTTCTATGTCTCTTAAGAAAGTATCGCACTGTGCATAGACTGTATCTATTTCTCCTCCTAGCATCCATTGCAATAAATCTATATTATGGATACACTGATTCATCAAAGTTCCACCATCAAGTTCCCAAGTTCCTCTCCATGGTGCTTGTTCATAGTATCCCATATTTCTATTCCAAAGAATTCTTGCGGTACCATTTACTAATCTTCCAAATCTATCTTCTTTTACAGCATTTCTTAATTTTTGTATTGGAGCATTAAATCTATTTTGATGGCTTACACATAATTTTACATTATTTTCTCTTGCAGTCTTAATCATTTCGTCAGCATCTTTTATTGATAGAGCTATAGGTTTTTCTACTATTGCATGCTTACCTTTATTCATGCAATAAATACCTATTTCTGGATGGTATCCACTTTCTGTTGATATTACAACTGCATCTATTTCTTCCTTATCTAACATTTCTTTATAGTCTGTGTATACTCCTACTGTAAGTGGAGCACCCATCTTTGATACATATTCATTCTTTTCTTTTTCTGCTTTCTCTTCTATAACATCACAAACTGCAACTAACAGTCCCTCTTCTTTATTGTTTACTAGTGCTTCTACATGTTTATATGAAATTCTTCCGCATCCTATTATAGCGAACCTTAATTTTTTCAACAAAATCACCTCATAATTATATTATAGGATAAGTCAAACTGACTTATCCTTTCTAAATTAAAGTTTATATATTTTTTCTCTGTTGTTCTTAACTTCTTTTGTAGCGTTTCTTGTATCATAAACTAACTTAGCCTTTTCTACTAAGCCTTCATAATCTATATTGCTATGGTTAGTTGTAATAACTACTACATCTGCATTTGACGCTGCTTCTCTCCAGTCAACTGAATAATACTTTCTTCCCTTGTGTTCAAATTCTGGAATGAATGGATCACAATAGATTATATCTGCACCATGTCTGTTTAATTCATCGATAACTTTCAATGCTGGGGATTCTCTTAAGTCATCTATATCATTCTTATAAGATACTCCCATTAAAAGTACCTTTGCTCCATTCATGGCTTTCTTTTCTTTATTTAATAATTTCATTATATTTTCTACTACATATTCAGGCATTCTATCATTGATTCTTCCTGATGTCTGAATTAAGCTTGTGTGGAAATCATATTCTTTTGCTTTCCACTCTAAATAGAATGGGTCTAGTGGTATGCAGTGTCCTCCTAGTCCTGGACCTGGATAAAATGCCATAAATCCATATGGCTTAGTTTTTGCTGCATCTATTACTTCCCAAACATCTATATTCATCTTGTTACAAAGCACTGCTATCTCATTTGCTAATGCTATGTTTATATTTCTGAATGTATTTTCAAGTATTTTTTCCATCTCAGCTACTGCTGGGGAAGATACTGAGTGTATTTCTCCTTCTAGTACGCTTCTATAAAGAGCAGCTGCCACTTCTGTACATTCTTCTGTACATCCTCCAACTACTTTTGGAGTGTTTTTTGTATTAAAACTCTTGTTACCTGGGTCAACTCTTTCAGGTGAGAATGCTAAGAAAAAGTCTTCTCCACACTTAAGTCCTGTTTCTTCAAGTATTGGTTTTAATACTTCTTCTGTAGTTCCTGGATATGTTGTACTTTCAAGTACTACTAGCATACCTCTTTTTAAATATTTTGCCACATCTCTTGTTGATTTTATCACGTAAGATAAATCTGGCTGCTTATATATATCAAGTGGTGTTGGTACTGCAATACATACCGCATCTACATCTTTTACAAAACTAAAGTCTGTTGTTGCTCTTAGTTTTCCATTTTCCACTATTTCCTTTAAATCCGCGTCAACTACGTCACCTATATAGTTATGACCTTCATTAACCATTTGTACCTTGCTATCTTGAACGTCAAAACCTATTACTTCATAGCCTGCTTTTGCTTTTTCTACGGCTAGTGGTAATCCTACATATCCTAATCCCACTACCCCTAATTTTGCTGTCTTATCTTCTAACTTTTTTATTAATTCGTCTCTTATCTGTGACATTGTTAATAACCTCCTAGGTTTTAAGATTTACAACCATTAAAATTATACACTTTATTAATAGTTGTGGTCAAATTTTTTTGTATTAAATTTAAATTTTTTTACATTGTTTTCATTTTATTAAAGATTTATATACTTTTATAGTTTTTTTTGCAACCTCATCCCAAGTATAGTTCTTTAGAACAGTTTCTTTTGCATTTTCTCCTATATTGCTTCTTTTTAAATTATCTTTAATCAAAAGCTCTAGAACACTCTCTAATTCCTTAACATTTTCTCTTTCTACTAAAAATCCATTTACTCCATTATCTATTACATCTGTTATACCTTCACCTTTTATCCCTATAACTGGTTTACCCTGTGCCATGGCCTCAATATAAACCATTCCAAAACCTTCTTTATAACTTGGCAAGGAAAAAATATCACAACTTCTCATATTTTCAATAACTTTATCATAATCAAGTTTACCCAAGAAACTAACATTATTTCTCAGACCTAATTCTTCCACTAATTCTAGTAATTTATTTTTATATTCTCCATCACCTATAATACTATACTGTATATTAGGGTATTTATTTATTAAATTAGAAATAGCCTTTATATTAAATTGAATTCCTTTTGCTTCCTTAAGATTAGAAGCACTTAATAAGTTTATTTTATCACTATTAAGCTCTTCAACCTTTTTAGCTATATATTTCTTATCTATCCCATTATTTATCACTTCAATCTTGTGAAAAAACTCTTCATCTTTTACTATATTTTTTAACTTACTGCTGACAGTTATTATTTTATCTACTTTATTTAGCACTTCGAATAAAGCCTTTTTACATTCTAAATTTCTATTAATTGTATTTTGAAAGTCCTGGCCATGAATAGTTACTACGTGAGGAACATTATATTTCTCATTTATCACCATACTTGCATAACCATCAGGCAGTGCAACATGAGAGTGAATTATATCGAAATTAAAATCTTTATAAATGTTATTAACTATTCTATCTATCCCTTTAGCCATAAACTTTCCTGATTTATGAAAGAGAAATCCTTTTGGAAATTCAATATATCTAGGATAAAAAACCTCTATATTATCCATGATAGCTTTAGTAGGTATTTGTGAGTATCTCTTCCATTTACTGCTTACTTTGTTTATAGGAAAAGGAGCCCAAGGGACAGGACTTATAACTCTTACTTCACATCCTTGTTCAACAAGGGCCTTAACCTGTTGATGTACAAAAATTCCAGCCATTTTATTAAAGGATGAAGGGTACATATGTGAAATTACTAATACTTTCATACTCATCAATCCTTTCTTTGGTAAGTTGGCACCTTTTTTTCTATTAATTTAAATATATCTTCTTTATCTTTACCTAATACTTCTCTAAATTCTTGTATAGATTTTTCTACAAAATCTATACTATTATCTGCTGGTTTTTCTACATATATTTTATCATGTTCAGTAGAAGTTAATGCAACTTCATCCATTAATAATTCTTCATATAACTTTTCTCCTGGTCTCAATCCAGTATATTCTATTTTTATATCTACATCCAGTTGATATCCTGAAAGTCTTATTAAGTCCTTAGCTAAATCTACTATTTTTACTGGTTCTCCCATATCAAGAACAAATATTTCTCCACCATGAGCCATGGCTCCTGCTTGTATTACTAACTGCGCTGCTTCTGGTATTGTCATAAAATATCTGTTTATTTCTGGATGAGTTACAGTTACTGGACCTCCATGGGCAATTTGCTTTTTAAATAATGGAATTACTGATCCATTACTTCCTAGTACATTTCCAAATCTAACTGCTACATATTCCGTACTACTTATGCTGTCAAAGGCCTGTATCATTATTTCGCAAAATCTCTTTGTAGCTCCCATTATATTAGTTGGATTTACAGCCTTATCAGTACTTATTTGAACAAATTTCTTAACTCCATATAAATGACTACATTTAACTACGTTATATGTTCCAATAATATTGTTTTTTATAGCTTCACTTGGGTTGTTTTCCATTAACGGAACATGTTTATGTGCTGCTGCATGAAAAACCACTTCTGGTCTATACATTTCAAATATATCTTTTAATCTCTTATCATCTCTTATTGAAGCAATTATTACTTTCTTATTTAAATTAGGATAATTATAGTTCAGTTCCATTTGAAGATCATAAGCATTATTTTCATAAATATCTAGTATCAACAACTCCTTGGGGTTAAATTTAGCAATTTGTCTGCATAATTCAGACCCTATAGATCCCCCTCCACCTGTTACTAATATTACCTTATCTTTGATATATTTATTTATATTTTCATTATTTAATCTAACTTCTTCTCTTCCCAGTAAGTCTTCAATACTTACATCTCTTATATTGTTTATGCTAAATTCACTATCAATAATTTCATATATACCTGGCATAGTTTTTAATTTAGCATTTGTATTCTTACATATATTGATAATTTTTCTTTTAATATCTACATCTGCTGATGGGATAGCAAGTATTATTTCTTCAACTCTTAATTCATCACATATATGAGCGATATCTTCCCTAGTTCCTACTACCTTTGCACCACTAATAAGTTTTCCTACCTTACTTTTATCATCATCTATTAATCCAACTATTTCATAGTTTAAATTGATATTTCTTTTAATTTCTTTTATCAATAAAGCAGCTGCGTCACCAGCACCGATAATCAATAATCTCTTCTTCTTCTTATCACTATGTTTATCAAAATTACCTTCTTGAACTATTCTAGCAATAAACCTAGTGCCTCCTAAGAGAACTACAGATAAAATCCAAAAAATTATATGCACTCCATAGGGAAATCTAATATATTTTGTTTCTAATAATTTATAATTTATAAAGTAGCTATATATTAAAATAACTACATTTGACAAGGAAATAGAATAAATTATAGACATTAACTCTTCTATAGATGCGTATTTCCAAATACTATTATATAAATTAAATATCTTATTAAAAAACAAAGTGATTATAATTACTGGTATAACTGTAAGTTTAAAAAACTCCATATATGCAGTAGGAATTTTAAAATCCAGTCTCAGTAACAACGCAAAGTATAGTGAAAACACTAATAATATAATATCCAAAATAATTAACTTTTTATCCTTTTTCATATATATCACACCTTAAATAAATTAGTTTTATACTGTCCTTATAATCTTACACCTTATAATAAATTATTCAATATACATATCATCATATCCACCATTTAAATATACCACAATATATATGTTTTTGTAATACACAATACCTAATTATATTTACGAAAAAAAGGCCTGTAAAAGTCATCTACAGGCCTTTTTTGTATTTTTTTATATTTATTTATCTATAGATAATCCCACTAATACCACTAGATTTCTAAGCTAAATTTCTAGTAGGGTTAAAACCTCATCTGAATTAAGTTCTGTTTTATTATCCGTAATAGTTAATAAATATTTCATAAACTCATCCTTTAATTCTTCCCTTTTTAAAGCAAATTCTACTGTTGCCTCTAGAAACCCTAGCTTATCTCCAACATCATATCTTCTTCCATCGAAATTATAAGCATATATAGCTTCCCTAGAAGCTAAAGTCTTCAATGCATCCGTCAATTGTATTTCTCCACCTTTACCTGGAGTTGTGTTTTCCAAAATATCAAAAATACTCGGAGTGATAATATACCTCCCTAATATGGCTATATTAGATGGTGCCTCTTCTACTTTTGGTTTTTCTACTAAGTCCTTAACTTTGTGAATTCTGCCTTCTATTTGCATTCCTTTTACTATACCATATTTATATACCTCTTCTTTAGCCACTTCTTGTACACCTAATATAGTAGTTTTATACTCATTAAAACAATCAATTAATTGTTTCAAGCAAGGAACTTTACTATCTACAACGTCATCTCCTAGCATTACTGCAAAAGGTTCATTTCCAACAAAGGTTTTAGCACAGCTTATAGCATGACCTAGGCCTTTCGGCTCTTTTTGTCTTATGTAATATATATCTGCCATATTAGATATCTCTTCTACCAAGTTAAGCATCTCTTCATTTCCCTTGCTTTGCAGTTGTTGCTCTAACTCTATAGATTTGTCAAAATGATCTTCTATAGCTCTTTTATTTCTGCCTGTTATGATCAATATCTCTTCAATCCCTGAATAAACTGCTTCTTCTATAATATATTGAATTGTTGGTTTATCCACTATAGGTAGCATCTCTTTAGGTTGAGCTTTGGTGGCTGGTAAAAATCTTGTTCCAAGCCCTGCTGCAGGTATTATTGCTTTTTTAACCCTCATTAAAGCTTCTCCTTTCTAAAAGTCAATACAAAAGTACACTCACTAATATATAATTGGCTATTTCAATATAAATTATACTTTTTTCAGTATTTCTTCAAGCTCCAAGACTACTTCATCCTTCGGATCCATTTTTTTAGCAATTTTAAAATGCTGTTTTGCTCCTTCAATATTTCCACAGTTTAAATAACACATTATAATATTCGTACATATCTCTACTGATTTTGTAGCTTCAAAGGCCTTTCTTAACAGCTCTATAGCTTTTTCATAATTCCCCAATGAGGCATAATTAATTGCTAGTTCATTTATTACCTGTGGCATATTACTTTCTATGTTTAAAGCTTCATTTAAGTAATATATAGCTTTTTCATAATTCTCCAAAATCCTATATGCTATAGCAATATAATAATATAAAACTCCATCTTCTTTAATAATATCTATTAAGGGTAGCAAATATGATAATGCTGTTTTAGGATCATCATAAATTAGTTCTTTACCTTTTTCATAGTCACTAATACTTTTTAATGATATCTTTAAATCAGTTATCTCCAGGGTTTCTTCTCCACCTAAAGCTATATAGTTATTAATAGAAAATAAAGCAGCCTCAAAATTATTTTCTTCTCTTCTAATTAAAGCTTCATACAAATAAGGCAAAGGGTAATCTGAATATACATTCTTTATTTTATTTATAATAGATATTTCTTCACTTCTATATATGGAATCCAAAGTTCTTAACTTTTCACAGAGCATAAGTAGTTTTTCGTAATTTTCTTTACTTTCCTCTACATTAACAAGTCCTTTTAACATTATATAAGCATCTTCATACAGCTTTTCATCTATAGCTTTAAAAATTCTACCTTTAATAAACTTCATGCTTTCTGGGGTACTTTTAATGAAATCTAAATAATATTTATTATATTTAAAGTGCTCATCTGCCCCCAGAACAAAAAACATTGCTTCTATAAAATAACTTGCTGAAATATTGTCCATATTTTCACCGGACTTAATTTTATTTATTATATCTTCTGACTTTATTGGCATGTAAATTTCTTCTTCAATATTTTTTTCAAATATTTTACCTAATTTATTTTTATCAACCTCTAAAAATAATATTTTAGAAAGTTTATCTGAAAATCTAGATTTAATATCCAATATGAAATCATCCCTTCTATATTTATTTAATTTCATCATAGCCTATTTAAAATTATACATTTTATTATTTAATTCTTCTATATGCTTTTTATCAAAAAGAAGTATAGAAGTATATTTTAATATATTTTTATAGTCTTGATATTAATTATTATCTAAACATTATAAAATTAGTATATACTTACTGTAATATTTGTATATACTAAAGTGTAATTAATATTATCCCATAAAACTAATCTATAAAGATTGGAGTTTTGCATACAATACAAATGTAACATTAAATATTTCCGCATATTATATTGCATTTAAATATTATTTACCTTATAATTATATTGTTTTAAGTAAATCCACGGAAACCATTGATTCCTCAAAGTTTCACGGGTGTATTTATTGAAAGAAGGTGTTTATCAAGGTGTATAAATTAGATCAAAACGAAACTCCATTATTTGATGTCTTAAAAGAATATGTAGACAGAGAAACGATACCATTCCACGTACCTGGACATAAAAAGGGTGTTGGAATGGACGAGGAATTCAAAAATTTTATAGGGGAAAATCCCTTTAAAATTGATGTTACTGTTTTTAAATTAGTGGACAGCTTACATCACCCTACAGGTGCCATAAAGAAAGCTCAGAAACTTGCTGCTGATGCATATGGTTCTGATGCAGCATTCTTTTCAATTCATGGTACATCAGGTGCTATTCAGGCAATGATAATGTCTGTAGTTAAATCTGGAGACAAAATAATTATTCCGAGAAACGTTCACAAATCTATAACTGCTGGAATAATATTAAGCGGTGCAGTTCCTGTATACATGCAACCAGAATTAGATAAAAAAGTTGGAATTGCTCATGGTGTTACTCCAGAAACCGTAGAAAAGACTTTACGTGAAAATCCTGATGCTAAAGCTGTTTTAATAATAAATCCAACTTATTATGGTGTTGCGACAGATATTAAAAAAATAGCAGAGATAGTTCATAGATATGATATTCCATTAATAGTAGATGAGGCCCATGGGCCACACCTTGGTTTTAATGATAAATTACCTATATCTGCAATAGAAGCTGGCGCAGATATATGCGCTCAAAGTACTCATAAAATGATAGGAGCTCTAACTCAATGCTCATTACTTCATGTTCGTTCTAAAAGAGTTGATGTACACAGAGTTCAGCAAGTATTAAATCTCTTGCAAACAACATCACCTTCTTATATTTTGATGGCTTCTTTAGACTGTGCAAGGAAGCAAATAGCATTGCATGGCAGAGAATTAATTGATAAAACTATAGAACTTTTAAACTATGCTCGTGAGGAAATTAATAAGATACCAGGATTCTATTGTTTTGGGGAAGAGATATTAAATAATCCAGGAGCCTATGCCCTTGATCCAACAAAACTAACTATAACTTGTAGAGATTTAGGCATAACTGGATACGATTTAGATATGATTTTATCAAACAAGTATCACATACAAATGGAACTTTCTGATCTATACAATGTTTTAGCTGTAGGTTCCTTTGGAGATACTATGGAAAGTATAGATAAATTGCTATCTGCACTAAAAGAAATCAGTAAAGATTTTTATGGAAAAGGAAATAAAAAATCTAATTTTATAGATATTCCATCAATACCAGAACAGCATCAAATTCCTAGAGAAGCTTTCAATAGCGAAAAGATATGTATTCCTATAAAGGAAAGCGTAGGAAAGATAAGCGGTGAATTCTTAATGGCTTATCCTCCAGGAATTCCAATATTATGCCCTGGTGAAATAATTACTCAAGAAATAATTGATTATGTTGAAAGATTAAAAGTCACAGGTTTATATGTTCAAGGAACAGAAGATCCTGAAGTTAATTTTATAAAAGTTGTAAAATAAAAAACTAAAAGTGAAAAGTTTATAGATAGAGTTCTATCATTTACTTTTCACTTTTAATTTTTCATTAATTATTAATTCTCTCAATTCTCAACTAATTAAAGGTTTCTTACCCATTTCAAATTCTCTTTTATTATTTCCTTATGTTTATTTCTTATATATCTCATATAAGTATTTTCATCTAAATCTAATATAGAATCATAGGTATTCAATATTCTTTTAAAATATGAAAGTATATACTCAAGTTTAATAAAAGCCACATACATTTCTCTATTTAGTTTAACATGAAAACTTCTCTTTTTCTTTCTAACTGCTTTTATTAAATCTTCATAGTGAACTTTCCATAGGTTTATTAGCTTCACACTTTGAAAATTAATTCTTAGAATTTCTTCAAAAATGCTGTGGGCTTTAATAAATAAAGTGTCAGTAAATATATAATCATTATCCTTTATTTTTTCTTCTAACATCAATAACTCTTTTATTTTATCATTCTTTTTTTTTCTTAATTCTGCTACCCCTATAATAACTTCTTTTAGTTTTAAAGCTTCTTCCATACCATCATCTTTTAAAAACTCTAATGCGTTGATAGCTCTATTACTATCATCTTCATATCTATTAATACTACTATCATCTTCATAGGAAGAAACAATAGAATTTTTGTTATCCACATTAAATACACTCTTATAATAATAAGTTAATTTTTCTATTTCCTCTAGCAAGTTATTATCTTTTACTATTTCATCCTTCTCTGTAAGATATAAAACACCTTTTAAAATATAATAATTTTTCCCAAAGCCCTTTTTTCTAAATTGCACAGATTTATATGTATTCCCCTTGTATTGTATGTGTATAGCCTTTGCTGTCTCTCCCTTTTGATAATATGTTTTTATTATTTCTTCCGTTTTATTTTCAATATCTTTATACATAGGCTTATAATTCACCTCATCAATTTAAAGTTATCTTCTGTATATACCTCTATACCATTTTTACTTAAAAGCTCAGCTGTTACTCCATTTCCATCTATTAATTCATGTGAAAAAGTACCATTATATATTTTACCATGACCACAAGAAGGACTTTTAGCTTTAAGTATAGCCTTTTCAACATTATAAAACTTAGCTATTTTTAAAGTTTCATAAGCTCCCTTTAAAAATTTTTCTGTAGAGTCCATATTCTCTTCGCTAATTACTTTGGCTCTACCTTCTAACACATCAATTCCATCCCCTCCTGCTATTTCATGAGGAGGCCTAGGGGTTTCCATCCCCCCTAATTGTTCAGGACACACAAGAACAGCCTTTCCCTCTTTAACCATATCCATTATCTCATCATTTATGTTATTGCTACCATTGTATTTACAGTCAACTCCACAGAGACAAGCACTTACCAATATCATTTTATTTTTACCATCTATCATTTTAATTCTACTACCGTAACTCCGGTACCTCCTTCTCCATACTCTCCTAATCTATAGGATTTTACATGAGAATGTCTTTTTAGCATGTCATTTATAGCTTTCCTCAATATTCCCGTACCTTTCCCATGTATAACAGTAACTTCACTTAATCCTGCCATGTAGGCTTCATCTAAATATTTATCAGTAGCATAAATAGCCTCTTCTGAATCCATTCCTCTTAAATCAATTGAGGTTGCAACAGATTTAAGATTTAATCTAGCTTCTCTTCTCGCTACTTTTTTATCCTTTGCACTTTTTTGTGATATTCTTAAATCTTCTACTTTCACATTTATTTTCATTATACCAGCCTGAACTTGAACTTCTCCTCTATTATCAGGTTTTGTTAGAATAATTACATTTTGATTTAACTTTGGTAGATATACTTCTTCCCCTAATTTTACCTCTTTAATCTTTTCTCCTTTTTCCTTTTCTAAATTTTCTCCCTGTGATTCTATTTTTTCTAATTTATCCTTTAACCTTTTTCTTTCATCTTCTAATTTATGTCTTACATCTGAACTATAACCCATTCTTTCCAATTCCCTTATATTTTTCAATATATTATCTGCCTCTTCTTTTGCCTCTTTTATAAATCTTTTTCCTTCTCTTTGGGCATCTATAAGAGCATTTTCTCTTACTTTATTCAGGCCATACAATTTCTCTTCATATTTTTCTTTTAACTTCTGAGCTTCATCCTTAAGCATCTCTGACTTCCTTGCATCTTCCGCAGCTTTGATGCTTTTTTCTTGAAGACTTTGTATTAAATCTTCAAATTTTAGACTCTCACTAGCTATACTATCTTTAGCTTCTTCAATTATAAAGTCTGGCAAGCCTAATCTTTTTGAAATTTCAAAAGCATTAGATTTACCAGGTATTCCAATGAGTAATCTATAGGTAGGCTTTAATGTTTCTACATCAAACTCTACTGAAGCGTTTTCTACTCCTTCAGTCTTTAAGGCATATCCTTTTAACTCACTATAGTGGGTAGTAGCAACGATTTTAACATCTTTCTTTCTTAAATATTCTAATATTGAAACAGCTAAAGCAGCTCCTTCCGTTGGATCTGTCCCCGCTCCTAATTCGTCAAACAGCACCAATGACTTTGAATCCGCATTTCCTATTATATTTACTATATTTGTCATATGGGATGAAAATGTAGATAAACTCTGCTCTATACTTTGTTCATCCCCTATGTCTGCATATATCTCTTTAAAAAGGCTTACGGTTGAGTTCTCCCTAGCAGGAATCATAAGGCCACTCATAGCCATAATATGTAAAAGCCCTACAGTTTTTAAAGTTACCGTTTTACCTCCAGTGTTAGGACCTGTTATTACAAGTGAAGTAAAATCTCTTCCTAAATACACATCAATGGGAACAACCACTTTCGGATCAATTAATGGATGCTTTCCTTGTACTATGTCTACAAATCCATCCTCATTTACATGAGGACAAATAGCATTTAAACTGCTACCAAACTTAGATTTAGCAAATATGAAGTCTAACTCCCATATTATATTTGCATTGTTTTTAACATATGCTATATTCTCACATACTTTAGAGGATAACTCCTTTAGTATCCTTTCTATTTCTGCCTTCTCTTTTAGTATGAGTTCTTTTATTTCGTTATTTAAATTTACTAAACTCATAGGTTCAATAAACAATGTTGCACCTGATGAGCTCTGATCATGTACTAATCCAGGAACTGAGCTTTTATTCTCAGCTTTTACTGGAAGAACATATCTCTCGCCCCTCATGGTATATAAGCTATCTTGAAGATAAGGAGCATAGCTCCTTATAAGAGAGTTAACCTTATCCCTTATTGAAGCATTTTTATCCTTTAAGGATCTTCTTATATTATAAAGAGCGCTACTTGCCCTATCTGATATCTCTTCTTCACCGATGATTGCATTGTATATATCATCTTCTAGGGATTTAAGTGGATATATGCTTTCACATATATCTTCTATGACTTTATATCCTTCCTCTTCATCTTTATGAGAAACGTAATCTTTAAATTTTCTGGACGATCTCATAACATTTGCAATTTTCAACAATTGTCCAGGAAGAAGAACAAAACCCTTTTCCCCTTTTCCTATTTCCTCTCTAACATCATATATCCCTTCAAAGGGTGGTGATCCCTTTTTTACTAACAACATTAGTCCTTCTTTAGTTTCCTGTAAATGTTCCCTAACTTCATATAAATTATCATACGGTTTTAGATCATCAATTATATCTTTAGCCGCTTGAGTATGAGCAAATCCTTTTAATATTTCCTTTATCTTATTAAATTCTAGCACTCTTAATGCTCTATCATTCATTATTCTACACCTCTTTTATAATGTCCCCTAGTATAATTTTTAAAATCTCTATCCCAGGTTTTAGCTAACATAGATTTCATTATATGTACTACTTCTTCATAGCTTTCATCTGTGAAATCTAACCTAAAGTTTTTAAAATTCATTTTATTCAGTTCCTTTATATTAGGGAGTAAGTTTAAAGCTACTGAGTTATACACATAGCTTCTACAAAATCTATCAGTGCCAAGCAAGAATTTTTCTCCCATTCTATCTACTAGCGTAAATTTTTTCTTCTTGCAATATGTATCGCAGTTGCTATTCTTATCTTTACCCCCAAAAACACTTCCGATGGCGCAATATTCACTTACCATAAGCTCAATTTTACCATAAATAAGCATTTGCGCATTTTTATTTTCTTTAAAACTATTCTCTAACTCTTTTTTATTTAATTCTACACTTACACAACTTCCATCTATAAAATTGTCATAGAAATTTAAACTTTCACTATTAAATACATTTAGTTTATAGTCTCCAATAATACATGTTCTATCTTTAAATTTATTTATGATACCTAAATTTGCTGTAGTAATACCCTTAATTTTATTTAGACTTTTTTCTATGAATTCACTTATAACCTGAAATTCGCCTTTAATAATATTAGGTATTTTTAAATATAAATTTATTTTTTCTCCATCTATAGAATTAATATCTATTTCATTATTTCTCATAAAAGGATTAATGCATATATCTTTTATATTAAATTCTAACATTGCTTTTAGTTGGTCTTTAGTGGTTATATATACTAATGTGTCTGGTAAGGTCTTTCGTTCCTTTATAGGATAATCTTTATTAATTGTTTTACTTAAATCCCTCTCTCTTTTATATGAACCAACGATAAAGTTCTCTACCTTTTCTAGTAAAGCTCTTCTCACCCCATTAATTGAAGATGCTGGCAAAAATCCCTCTTCAAAATTATTGAATGTAATTTCTTCAAAATTAAACGGAGTATCTCCAGTTTTTCTTAAGCTGTCAATTATTTTATTTTTATCTAGTGGCTTTTTTATTGCCTCTTGAATTTTTTCTCCTTTAACTGTTATAGTTTTCCCCTTTATTTCCGTGGAAATAACTATAGGAGAATTTATTTTAAAATCTACTTTTAAAGGTATACTTATTTTTTTACTATATTTATTGCTGTAAAATCCTTCATAGTGTTTCAATAGTTTTACATCGGAAGTTTTAAATACTGTGTCCCCTGCCTTATAACTTACTGGGTATATTTTAACTTTTTCTCCCCTATAAGCCTTTTCTACTTCTTTATTATCTTTTATTATTTTGGATATGGCGAAACCGCTTTCTCCATTTCTCACTCCATCTTTTAAATCTATATCTTCCTTTAGAGTAATTTTTAACTCCTTATCTATCTTTCCTAGCAATACACCAGTATTTTTAGGAAAGCTATATGCCATCATATCTTTTCCTACATTCCCATATAAATAAGCTTTTGAAAAACCTTCTCTATTAAATAATTGAAGAAGTTTTTTATTTTCCGCCTCATAATCTAATATTTCTTTTTTATCTAATTTTTTTTCTTTTATTTGTATATTATCTATAGCCCTTCTATAAATATCTATAACTCCTGCTACATACTCCGGCCTTTTCATCCTACCTTCAATTTTCAAAGACGTAGCACCACTTAAAATTATATCTTTAATATCGCTCAATGTACAAATATCCTTAGGGCTTAATATATAACTCTTTTTTTCTCTATCTTCATCTCCCTCTATTAATGAATACGGCAATCTACAAGGTTGAGCGCATCTCCCTCTATTTCCGCTTCTGCCTCCTATCATACTACTCATAAGACATTGACCAGAATAACATATACATAAAGCTCCATGCATAAATATCTCTGTTTCTATCCCTATGTTTTCTGATATATATTTGATTTCCTCTAAGGATAATTCCCTAGATAAAACTATTCTTTTAAAACCTATTTCTTTAAGGAATTTTGCTCCCTCTAGATTATGTATGGTCATTTGAGTTGAAGCATGTAGTTCAAAATCTGGCATTTCATTTCTTATAGCTTTAGCTAGACCTATATCCTGTATTAATAAAGCATCTACACCTATTTTATATAGAAATTTAGAGTATTCTAAAGCTTCCCTTAGCTCCTCTTCTTTCAATAGGGTATTTACCGTAACATATACTTTTACTCCATATATATGACAATAATCCACTGCCTTAGTCATATTCTCCTCATCAAAGTTAGAGGCATATGCTCTTGCAGAAAATTTACTTCCTCCTAAATATACTGCATCTGCTCCACTATTAACTGCTGAATACAAGCTTTCCATGCTACCTGCTGGAGCTAATAACTCTACTTTTTTCATATTCATCTCTCCTAATTTAATCTAGGTTTATTATACAATATATTACCCATAGTTTCTAACAATAATTTAAGGCTATCCTTTACTGTAGGATAGCCAAATAACTTTCATATAATTTTTGTATACATTTACTCCAATTATAATTTTCTAAAATGTAGTTTTTAAAATCGTCGTTTTTTCTTTTATTGATTCCTTCAATTATTCCTTCAGTTATTGATTCCTCTTGAAATGGATCACAGTAAATGGCCCCTTCTCCAAAATATTCATAAGCACTTCCTTCTTTAGTCGTTAATATATTACACCCGCTAGCAGCAGCTTCCAAAGAAGAAATCCCTGGTATTTCCATAAAAGATGGTGATATGTGGAGCTTTGCAAATCTATATGCATTATAGATATTGTAGCTATCCATAAATCCTAAATAAATAGTATTCTTATATTTTGTACATTCATTAAAATAATCTTTATCATCAATAGTACCTATAAGCACTAATGGTATGTTTAAATCATTACAAACCTTGGATAAAGTTAACTGATTCTTCATTTTACATATCCTTCCAACACAAAGAACATAATTATCTAAATTATATCTATCTTTAAAATTATATAGTGGAACTTGATCATCCTCCACTTCAACTCCATCGTATATTGCTTCGTATTTAATATTCTTACCGAATTCCTCTTTAATTATGTTCCCCTCTGTTTTGCTATTAGGATATATTATTTTACAACCTTTTAATATTTCAAGCTTATAATGGCTACATTTCTCCCACATTTTTATACTATCTATATCTTTAATATAGCTATAATACTTTGTTAAATCCCAGTACATTGGTGATAATACAATGTTTTTCTTATAGTATTTACCTAACTTATAATACTTATAAGTTTCCCCAGTTCTCGTTAAATTAAATAAATGAATTAAATCATAAGAAGAATAATCTTCTATATGACCATTATTTATATCTACATGGGCTCCAATTTTTCTCAAATGTTCTGCTGACTTTAAAGCTTGCATAGAATCTCCTGCAAAATTTCTCAGATAATCATTTCTTATGCAATATAGAATCCTCATATATATCCCCCTAAATTTCTCTGTGTTTAAATTATTATTATGCAGATATAAATGTTATTATCACATTTAAAATAAAATAAGGTACAAATTAATGTACCTTATTTTATCATTGGATTATTCATTTTCTTCTCTTTTGCCAATTTAACCTCTGTTTCAATAAGCTTATGCTGTAAATCTAGTATTTTATATTTTGAGGATTGCATTTTAAACTTATATTCTTTACATTCTAATTTCAACTTATTATTTTCTTGTAAATATTTTTTACAAGTATCTTTGAGTTCATTTTTTTCTTTTTCTGTATCGTTGAGGATTGCCTCTTTACTTTTTAATACTTCTTCGTATTCTTCTAACTGACTTTTTCCTTTCAATTCCTCAACATATTTTTCTAACTCGTCTACTTTGCTCTTCAAATCCTCAATTTCGCTTACATAATTTTTTTCATGTTTTTCCATGTAGTTTAACTTATTTATAAGCTGTTGATTTTCTTCTTCTTTTTTAAGCATGTCATCAACAGCATTAACGGCAGTTAATATGGCAGCTGAGGCTGTACTTAGTTTACTGTTATTATCAACTATGTTTTTAAGTTTTTTATCTACATAAGCTGCTACCCTATGTAAATATTCTTCTTTCTCATTTCCCTTTAAGTTGTATTCAACTCCATTTATCCTAACAGCTACTATGTTCATGAAAACACCCTCTCAGATAAATTCTTATATATATTTTAACACAATTTGTTACCAGTTAAAATAGAATTTATCTTAGAGCTGCTCCTAATCTATTTTCTAGAGTTCTTACTATTTTATCATGTACCTTATTTACTTCTCCATCTGTTAAAGTTTTATTTTCAAGTCTATATACAATGGAGTAAGCAACACTTTTCTTGCCTTCTTCTATTTGCTTACCCTTATATATGTCAAATAACTTAATACTTTCCACCATTTTTCCACCTTGCTTAGCTATAATCTCTTCAATATCCTGTACCATAACTTCATCGTCAACTATTAATGCGATATCTCTAGTTACTGCAGGATATTTTGGAAGAGGTTTGTATGTCTTATTTACATTTGCATATTGATATAATAAATCTAAGTTTAGCTCAGCTACATAACATCTTTCTTCTATTTCATAATTATCTGTAATATCTGGATGAATTTCTCCTAAAGTTCCAAGTAATTTTTGTCCAATGAATACTTTCGCTGTTTTTCCTGGGTGGAAAGAAGGATTTTCACTTTCTCTTTTATAGTTTATATCCTTTATATCTAGACTATCTACTATATTTTCTACTACACCTTTTAAATCTAAATAATCTACCTCGCCGTATATTCCTAAAGTCACTATATTAATTTCTTCTGGAAGTTCATATTCATTTTCCTTTGGTATATACACCTTACCAATTTCAAATAATCTTGCTCTTTCATTACTTCTTGAATAATTTCTAGCCAAAGCTTCCATTATAGATGGAATGGAAGTGCTTCTCATTATACTATAGTCTTCTCCCAAAGGGTTTCTTATTTTAACTACATTTCTAATAGGGCTTTCTTTCGGAATCAGTACCTTATCAAATACTTTTGGACTTACAAAAGAATAGCTTATAGATTGATTTAGACCGCTTCCTATCAGCACTTCAACTATGCTATCTTGTAAATGCTGTTTCTTAGTTTTTCCTCCTCTTTCACTAGTGGACTTAAGTAAAGTAGTAGGTATATTGTTATATCCATAAATTCTTGCAATTTCTTCAGCTACATCTTCTTTAATGTTTATATCACTTCTAAAAGTAGGTACTTTAATGATTAATTTCTCTTCTTCTATTTCAGTTTTTAATTCTAATCTATCTAAGTATTCTTTCATACTTTCTTTTGATATTTCTGTTCCTAAAAATTTATTTATCCATTTAGAGTCTACTTCAATAATACTTGTCTTTAATGGATTTGGATACACATCTATAGTTCCTTCCATTACTTCCCCAACACCTAATTCATTAACTAAATTACATGCTCTATCTATAGCAATTTGAACTAAGTTTGGATCTAAGTCTTTTTCAAATCTTGATGAAGCTTCTGTTCTCAACCCTAATTTCTTTGAAGATACTCTAATATTAGTTCCCTCAAAATTTGCACATTCAAAAATTATTTCAGTAGTATCTTCCTTTACTTCTGAATTTAATCCTCCCATTATACCAGCAAGGGCCACTGCTCTATCTCCATCTTTTATGCATAATACATTGGAATCTATCTCTCTTTCTACTTCATCTAAAGTAGTAAATTTTCCTCCATCTTTAGCTCTTTCAATAATTATGCTATTAGATGTAATTTCTCTAGCATCAAAAGCATGCATTGGCTGACCTAATTCTAGCATTACAAAATTAGTTATATCTACTACATTGTTAATAGGCCTAACTCCTGCTTCCATTAATCTTTCCTGCATCCAAGCTGGTGATGGGGCTATTCTAACATTTTTTACTCCTCTAGACATATATCTTCTACATAAATCATCTCTTATTTCTACTTTTAAAATATCATTTATGTTTTCCTTACATTTGCTCACATAATTAGTCTCTGGTTGTTTATATTCCATTCCTAAAGTAGCTCCTGTCTCTCTAGCCATTCCTACTACACTTAAACAATCTGGTCTATTGGATGTGATTTCAAACTCAATTACTGCATTATCTAATCCTAATACTTCCTTTATGTCTTTTCCTATTGGAGTTTCCTGTGGTAGTATTAGCAATCCTTCTGCAGATTCTTCTCCTCCAATTCCTAACTCATCTTCTGAACACATCATTCCATTAGATACAATACCTCTTAATTTACCTCTCTTAATTTTTACTCCACCTGGTAAATTTGAGCCATGTACAGCAACTGGAACTATGTCTCCTTCTTTCATATTTTTTGCTCCAGTAACTATTTGTGTCAGTTCTTCCTCTCCAATATTAACTTGACACACAACTAATTTCTCAGCATCCGGATGAGGTACAATGGACATTATTTTCCCTGTAACTACATTTTTAATTTCATCCTCTGAAGTAACAATTTCTTCTACTTTTGAACCTGAAAGGGTAAGTCTATCCCCTAGTTCTATTACTGAAATATTTATATCTACATAATCTTTTAACCATTTAACTGGAACTTTCATTTTACTTGCCTCCATTCATAATATTAAAATTGATTTAAAAATCTCATATCGCTTTCATAAAGCAATCTAATATCATCTATTCCATACTTTAACATAACCATTCTATCAACGCCAAAACCAAAAGCGAACCCACTATATACTTCTGGATCTATTCCGCAATTTCTTAGAACCTGTGGGTGTACCATACCACAACCTAACAATTCAATCCATCCGCTTCCTTTACATACCCTACATCCTTCTCCATTACATACGAAACATGTAGCATCCATTTCTGCTGAAGGTTCTGTAAACGGGAAATGATGAGGTCTAAATTTAGTCTTAACCTTATCTCCAAACATTTTTTTAGCAAACATTTCCAATGTACCTTTTAAATCTGCAAATGTTATTCCCTTGTCTACTACTAGCCCTTCCATTTGATAAAATATAGGTGAATGAGTAGCATCTACAGCATCTGAACGGTAAACCTTTCCAGGTGCTATCATCATTATAGGTGGTTTTTGTTTCTCCATAGTTCTTATCTGTATTGGAGAGGTTTGAGTTCTTAAAACCATTTTGTCATTTATATAAAAAGTATCCTGCTCCCCTTTCGCTGGATGGTTTTCAGGTATGTTTAATGCCTCAAAATTATAGTAATCTAATTCTACTTCTGGTCCTTCCTCTATGGTGAATCCCATGGATATAAATATATCAATCATGCTTTGTAGAGTTAAATCTAAAGGATGTCTCTTACCTAAAGCTTTTCTCTTTCCTGGTAAAGATATATCTATAGTCTCATTTTTCAATCTTGAGTTTTTCTCTTTATTTTTCATCTCACTTGAAGCTTCTTCTATTAAATTTTCTATAACTTCTCTCACTTCATTAGCTAGTTTACCTACTATAGGTCTTTCTTCCGAACTTAATGCACCCATACCCCTTAATATTTGAGTTAATTCACCTTTTTTTCCAAGGTATTTAACTCTAATGCTATCTAACTCAACTTTATTTTCTATAGTCTTTAGCTCATTTATAGCACTTTCTTTAATACTTTCTAATTTTTCTCTCATTGCATAATGCTCCTTTCAATAATAGTTTATAAAATAAAAAAAAGTCCATCCCTGATAGGGACGAACTTATATCCGCGGTACCACCCTGATTAGCACACTCTGCTCATCTTTTATAGTTTATCGGTTATTAACCGCTAATTGCTACTACAATCATTCACAATTAGAACTCAGAAGGGAACTTCAATATAACAACTAATAAAAAGGCTTTCAGTCTAGGGCCTTTTCTCCCTGAAGTAATCCTTATATTTACTCTCTTCTTCACCGTTTAATTATTATATTTTATGTCTTTAATTTAAAATTCTACATATTTATAATTGAATTGTCAATGCTAATTTACATTTTGCCTAACTATTTCAAACATAATCACTGCTGCCGCCACCGCTGCATTAAGTGACTCTGCTCCTCCAGGCATAGGAATTTTAAAATTTTTATCTCCTAAATTGAATACTTCTTCACTTATTCCTTTGCCTTCATTTCCTATACAAATTACCACTTTTTCATTTTTCAAATTTAAGTCATATATATTATTTTTCGATTCTAAAGAACTTACTAAAAATTTATATTCCTTTTCCTTAAGATTTTTTATAAAAGTTAAATCTTTATTCTCTAAAATTGGAATATAGAATACTGATCCCATGGTAGACCTTAGTGTCTTGTCATTGTAGACATCTACGGTTCCTTCCATTGTTATTACTCCTAAGGCACCAGCAGCATGTGCGGTTCTTATTATGGTTCCTAAGTTGCCTGGATCTTGAACTTTATCAACTAATACATAGAAGCCTTCCTTATCTTCTATAGCTATCTCTTTATTTTGTACTAACGCTATTATTCCTTGGGGACTTTCAGTATTGCTTACTCTTCTGAATATTGATTCTGTAAGCGTATATACTTTAGTGTTCTCTTTTATTTTATTATTAATCCCTAATTGGTAAAATTTATCCTTTGATCTCTCATTTATAAAAATATGAGAAACGATAAAATTTGAATCTAATGCCTCTTCAACAAATCTAAATCCCTCAACTAAAAATTTCTTTTCTTCGTTCCTATACTTTCTCTCTTTTAGCTTTTTTATCTCTTTTATAATAACATTATCTTTACTAGATATTATTTCCAATATAATTTCACCCTTTATTTAGAGATTATATTCTCTAATTTATTTAATTTTTCCGTTTCACCAATAGCCACAATTATATCTCCTGAATTGATTATATCATCTGCTGAAGGAGATACATTTATATCGTTACCGCTTTTAATAGCTACAACATTTATTCCGTAGTTAGCCCTCATGCTTAAATCATTTAAAGTTTTTCCATGCCAATCTGTAGAGCTTACTATTTCTGCTATGCTATATTCTGGAGATAACTCAATATAATCAAGTATATTTGCTGAAACTAAATTATGTGCAACTCTAACCCCCATATCTCTCTCTGGTAGAACCACTCTATCTGCCCCTATTTTATATAATACTTTTGCATGTAGCTCACTGTTAGCTTTAGCTATTATATATTTTACACCTATCTCTTTAACTATTAATGTAGCCATTACGCTTGCCTGTATATCTGAACCAATAGTTACTACAGCTACGTCAAAGTTGCTTATACCTAAAGATCTTAAAGTATGCTCATCTGTAGCATCTAATTGTACTGAATGAGTAACATCATCTGATACACTTTGAACTATATCTTCATCTGAATCAATAGCTAATACATCATTCCCAAGGGAATATAAAGTCTTAGCTACAGAAGTTCCAAATCTACCTAATCCTATAACAACAAACTGTTTTTTTTCCATTTAAATCTCCCCTATCCTACTAATATTTTTTCCTCTGGATACTTTATATTACTTGAAGCCTTTTTCCTTGATAAAGCTAAAAATAAAGTTAAGGGTCCTATTCTTCCAGCATACATAGTAAAAGCAATAATTATTTTACCTGCAAAACTTAATTTAGTAGTCAATCCTAATGTTAATCCAACAGTTGCAAAAGCAGAGGTTGCTTCATAAAGAAGATATTCCAACGATGCACCAGCTTCAGTTATTGACAATACCATCGTAACAAATATAACAAGGCCTAAGCCTATAACTGTAATCGCCAAAGACTTATATATTGTATCCTTTGGTATTCTCTTTTTAAAAGCTTCCACATCTTCTCTACCTTTAACTATAGACATAACCGCTAATATAAGTAATCCTGCTGTAGTAACTTTAATACCTCCTGCTGTAGATCCAGATGAACCTCCAATAAACATTAATATTATGGTCAAGAATTTTCCTGCAGTAGTCATATCTGATGTAGATATAGAGTTAAGTCCAGCAGTTCTCGGACTAACAGATGCAAATATAGATGATAAAACCTTACCCTTAAGGGACATATCCTTCATAGTGCCTGGATTATTAGACTCAAGTATAAACATAAGTATAGTTCCAGCTACTATTAAAAATGTAGTAACAGATAGTACTATTTTAGAATGTAGAGATAATTTCTTTAAAGTCTTAAAGTTATAAATTTCTTGCCAAACATAAAATCCTAAACCACCTATTATAATCAAACTAGATATCGTTAAAATTACAACAGTATTGTCATAATATCCCGTAACACTTTGGAAATTACCGAACAAATCAAAACCTGCATTACAAAATGAAGAAATAGAATGAAATATACTATAATATATACCCTTAGCTAACCCGAACTCAGGGATAAATTGAGTTGATAATAACAATGCTCCCCCAATTTGTATTGAAAAAGTAAATAATAATACATACCTAACTAATTTAACTAATCCTTGAAGTGAAAAGGAATTCATAGCTTCTTGCATGACTAATCTATCTTTTAGTGTAATTTTTTTACCTAATATTAAGGCAATTAAAGTAGCAAAAGACATAAATCCTAGTCCCCCGATTTCAATTAGAAGCATAATTACCGTTTTACCAAAATAGCTCCAATGAGTTCCAGTGTCTACCGTTATTAATCCCGTAACACAAGTGGCAGATGTAGAAACGAAAAAGCAATCAATAAGTGGAGTTCTGACACCACTTTGAGTTGCTATTGGTAAATGTAATAAAATTGTTCCGATCAAAATTACAACTGCAAAACCTAGGGCCAATATTTGCACTGGAGCTAGTCTAAATTTTTTAAAAATTTTAATTTTCATTGTACGCACCTCATACAATAATTTAATTTATAATTTATTATAAAATCAATATAATCTATTATATGGTTAATGTAATTTATTATAGCACTTGAGCTTACATTGTCAAATTTTAAAAATAAAAAATGCAGCAATTAAGGCTGCACTTTCTATTAAGCGTTTAATTTTTCTTTTGCTATTTCTACTAATCCAGAAAAAGCTTTTGGATCATTGATAGCTATTTCTGATAACATCTTTCTGTTTATATCTATTCCTGCAAGCTTAATTCCATTCATGAATTTTGAATATGATAATCCATTCATTCTTGTAGCTGCATTTATTCTTGCTATCCATAGTTTTCTAAAATCTCTCTTCTTTAACTTTCTGCCAACATATGCATTTCTTAATGCTCTTATAACTGTTTCATTAGCAGTTTTGAATAACTTGCTTTTTCCACCGTAGTATCCTTTTGCAAGTTTAAGTACTTTTTTATGATTTTTACGAGCATTCACAGCTCTTTTAACTCTTGCCATTTAACGTAACCTCCTTCTTCGCACTGTAAATTATAAATATGGTAATAACTTCTTCATTGCTTTTTCCTGACATTCTGCTACATATCCAGTCTGTCTAAGATCTCTTTTTCTTTTTGAACTCTTTTTTGTTAATATATGACTTTTGTAAGCTTTCGCTCTCTTTAATTTACCAGTTCCTGTAGCTTTAAATCTTTTTGCTGCACCTCTATGTGTTTTCATTTTAGGCATAGTGTGTTCCTCCTCTCAATATTTATGACTTTTTTGGCGCTAAAACCATCGTCATATTTCTTCCTTCTAGTTTAGCTGGCTTTTCAACCACACATACATCTTCAACTTGTGAAAGAAATAGACGAAGTATTTTTTCTCCTGTAAAGGAGTAGTCAGCTTCTCTACCTCTAAATCTTACTGTAACTTTTACCTTGTCTTCATCCAATAAAAACTTTCTAGCATGTTTAGCCTTTATTGATATATCATGCTCTTCAATAGTAGCACTTAATCTTATTTCTTTTATATTAATAACTTTTTGTTTTTTTCTTGCCTCTTTGTCTTTTTTAGATTGTTCATAAACAAACTTACTATAATTCATTATTTTACAAACAGGCGGCTTTGCTGAAGGAGCAATCATTACTAAATCTAATTCTCTTTCCTCCGCAATTTTTAGGGCCTCCGTTGATGATAGTATTCCTAATTGTTCACCTTCATCTGTTATAACCCTAATTTCACTTTCTCTAATTTCTTCATTTAATAAGAAATCTTTATTAATACTATTCACCCCCTAGGTGTTATAAAAAAATAAACAATATAAAAAAGGACGGCTATAGCCGTCCCTAAATACAAATCCATAAGTGCAATTAAAATACAATAATACACTTTTACTTTAAACCTTACTAGCCTTGCTGTAAGGTGAGAAACGGCTGGTTTCTTCTTAACAGATAATATTTTACTATCTTACTTAAATTTTGTCAACATATATTTTTAATATTATAATGAACAATTATCGTAGCATTTGCTCTTTATTTCATCAGTTATATGAGATACAAAGTCTTCTATCTCCATAACCCCTAAATCTCCATTCACTCTACTTCTTATAGCTACTTTATTTTCATTCATTTCTTTATCTCCAACTACTATCATATAAGGAATCTTTTGAAGTTGAGCTTCTCTTATCTTATATCCTATTTTCTCATTTCTAGTGTCTATTTCTGCTCTTATGCCTTTGCTCTTTAGGATTTCTCCAAGCTTATTTGCATAATCCTTTTGTGAATCTGTTATATTCATAATTCTAACTTGAATTGGTGCTAACCAAGTTGGGAATGCTCCTGCATAGTTTTCAATAAGTATTGCTATAAATCTTTCTATACTTCCAAATACAACTCTGTGAACCATTACTGGCCTGTGCTTTTCTCCGTCAGATCCTACGTAATTTAAATCAAATCTTTCTGGCATTTGGAAATCAAGCTGTATTGTTCCACACTGCCATGTTCTTCCTATGCAATCTCTTAAATGGAAATCTATTTTTGGACCGTAGAAAGCTCCATCTCCTTCATTAACTTTATAATTAAGTCCTATTTCTTCTAGTGCTTCTCTTAATCCATTTGTTGCAGCTTCCCAATCTTCATCACTACCCATGGAATTTTCTGGTCTAGTTGAAAGTTCTACATGATATTCAAAGCCAAATACCTTGTATATACCATCTATTAACTTAATTACTTTTAACAATTCATCTTTTATTTGTTCTCTTGTCATAAATATATGAGCGTCATCTTGTGTAAAACATCTAACTCTCATCATTCCATGAAGGGCTCCAGATAATTCATGTCTATGAACTAATCCTAACTCTGCTAATCTTAACGGAAACTCTCTATATGAGTGCATTGAATTTTTGTATGTTAAGATTGCTCCAGGGCAGTTCATAGGTTTTACAGCAAAAGCTTCTTCATCTATTTTTGTAAAATACATATTTTCTTTGTAGTGGTCCCAGTGGCCTGAACGATGCCATAACTCTTCGTTTAATATAATTGGAGTTCTAATTTCTTGATATTCAGCCTCTGTATGTTTTTCTCTCCAAAAGTTTTCTAGTTGATTTCTTACAACCATTCCCTTTGGTAGGAAGAACGGAAATCCTGGTCCCTCTTCAAGAATGGAGAACAACTCTAACTCTCTACCTATTTTTCTATGATCTCTCTTCTTAGCTTCTTCTAACATTTTTAAATATTCATCTAACTCGCTTTTTTTAGTGAAAGCAGTTCCGTAAATTCTTTGAAGCATTTTATTTTTTTCGTCCCCTCTCCAGTATGCACCTGCTACTGAAAGAAGTTTAACTGACTTAACCTTACCAGTTGAAGGTACGTGAGGTCCTGCACATAGGTCAGTGAATTCTCCTTGCTTGTAAAAAGAAATCACTGCATCTTCTGGTAATTCTTCTATTAACTCTACTTTGTAGTCTTCTTTCTTTTCCTTCATAAGCTTTATAGCTTCTTCTCTTGGCAATTCGAATCTTTCTAATGGTAAATCTTCCTTAATTATCTTTGACATTTCCTTTTCAATGCTTTCTAACATTTCTGGTGTAAATGTTACATCTGTATCGAAATCATAGTAAAATCCAGTATCAATAGCTGGTCCTATAGCTAGCTTAGTATTAGGATATAATTTTTTAACTGCTTGTGCTAATATATGTGAAGCCGTATGTCTTAATGTCCATTTTCCATCTGAATCTTCAAAAGTTAATATTTCTAATGTACAATCTTCATTTATTTGTGTCATAAGTTCCGCATCTTTTCCATCTACTTTAGCTCCTAAAGCTTTTTTGTAAAGAGCTGGACTTATTTTCATTGCAACATCACTAACTTTTGATCCTTTTTCTACTTGAATTATTTTTCCATCTTTTAAAGTTACGTTAATCATGACTTACCTCCTGATTTTATATTAAATTTATAATAATATTTTCAAAAAAATAAAAAATCCTCCCAAAACAATGGGACGATCTATTCGCGGTTCCACCCAGATTGATAGTAAAACTATCCTCTTTAGTTCCTTTAACGCAGGTTACGGGATTGCTTACTTAAATATTATTTTCAGCTTCCAGCTCAAAGGTGGTTTTCAACAAACTCTGATAAGAAAACCTTTCAGCCCATGGGTTTTCATCTCTTTTAACAGTTTTTCTGTTTACTCTTCCTTATCATAGCTTTTATTTTCTTTTTATTATTATATTCTTATTAGCTTTTATTGTCAACATTTCTTTATCTTTTAACACCACTCTTATCTTTTAAATTACTGCACATTTTACATTCATCACAAAAATGAACTCTATTTATAAATACGTTTTTTATGGTGTTAATAATCTCATTATTTTTACAGTTTTTATTGCCATGTATTATTATTTGTTCTGGACAATAAGTTATTAATCCGCTTATTAAAATGTCTTCCATGTTTACACTTCCACTAATCCTATTATCCATAAAATCTTTTACGAAATCCTCCATTGTATCATTTCCTTCTTTATCCAACACATGGTAGCTTCCGTCTTCTTCAATCAATATATTGATTATATCAATTCTACTATCCTGTATTTCAACAAAATACTTTAGTAATTTTATGAATTCATTATATTCTTTTTCTATCAAATACTCTTCTACTACCTTATCTATAATCTTTTCTAATTCATCTCTGAGTACTTTCATTCTAAAAGTTAAAAATCCATTTATATTTATTTCCTCTTTATTTACAACACATTCAAGAATTTTTTTTATTATTTCATTTTTACTATTTATATAAAATATACTATTATCATTTATAGCTAGATTATCATCTTTAAGAACATTTATACTTATATTTCTTATTTCCTTTAGCTCATCTAAACTTAGAAAAAAATAAGTATCTGTTATAAATTCTGTTATATATTTTTCATTGAATTCCTGTATTAAGGCTTTATACAGTATGTTGGATATATGAAGATTAAAGATATTTACTGCCTTTTCACTTAGGTTATTATCAGAGAAAACTATATTTATGAAGTGAGTTTTTCCTTCCATAATTTCTGATATTCCTATGTTGATTTCTTTGTCTCTAAAGTATTCCTTTATCTCCTCAATCTCTTCTATTAATCCGTCAAAATCATTTTCATACACAAGTTTTAAATATTGCATGTCACTCACTCCTTTCTACAATAGTATGTGTGTAATTAAAAGGTATATTCATAATGGAAGAACATAAATATCGACAAGTAAATTTTTTTCATTTAAAATTAACATAACATAGTATGGAGGTTTTTATGAAAAATTATGCAATAGTTGATTTTAGAATATATAAAGAAGAAGAAGATAATTTAATAAAATTAGGATATGATGTAATAAAATGTCCGCCTAGCTCTAATCTTTACGACTCTGTATGTGGTCATCCTGATATGTTAATTCATTTTGTAGACAAAAAAAATGTAATATTCCATAAGGATATGGAATATCACTTTATAAATTTATTTAAGAGTCTAAATTTCAATGTATTTTTATCTGATAAAAGTTTAGAAACTAAATATCCAAATAACATAGGATTAAACGCAGTTAATTTAAAAAATTATTTCATACATAATATTCCCCATACGGATAGTCTGTTACTAAGTATTATTGGCAATAAAAAATTATTAAATGTAAAACAAGGATACACTAAATGTTCCACAGCGGTAATTAACGATAATGCAATTATCACTAGCGATACAGGAATTGCTAAGATGGCTAAAGGAGAAAATATAGATGTATTACTTCTCCCTCCTGGGGATATATCTTTACCAGGGTTAGATTATGGATTTATTGGAGGATGCTGTGGGCTTCTCGATAAAAATAGATTAGCTTTCTTTGGAGACTTGAATTACTACGCTTATGGAAAGGAAATCTTAGACTTTTTATACAAATATGATATAGAGCCAATTTATTTAAGACGAGGAAAGTTAATAGATAGGGGTAGTTTATTTGTAGTTGAAAGTTGATAATTAAATTTCTTTATCTTGGTATTGTATTTAAAAATAAATTTCCTAATAAACAAAAGCTTGTAAATATAATATTTACAAGCTTTCTTAGTTGGAGGCGCCACCCGGATTTGAACCGGGGGATAAAGGTTTTGCAGACCTCTGCCTTACCACTTGGCTATAGCGCCATATTAAATTGGAGCGGAAGACGAGATTCGAACTCGCGACGTTCACCTTGGCAAGGTGACGCTCTACCACTGAGCCACTCCCGCAACACTGGTGGCTCGACCAGGAATCGAACCAGGGACACGAGGATTTTCAGTCCTCTGCTCTACCGACTGAGCTATCGAGCCATGTCATATACAATTATCTCAATGACAATTATTATTATATAAGGCAATTGATAATTTGTCAATCTCTTTTAGGGGAAAAGTGCTAAGCATTTTCCCCTGAATATAATCTTAAATTATTTCTCCCTAATATCTACAAGAAATTTACTATCTTCAATGCTGGCTTCAGCTAGTGTAACCATATTGTTCATAATAGCTAGAGCTGCTTCTATTATTGAAAATTGTAGAGGACAACCCGTTCCCTCTCCTAATCTCATTTCCATATCTAAACATGGCTTTAAGCCTATTTCATCCATTACATACTTTGCACCTGCTTCTGCAGACATATGAGAAGGAAACATATAATCCTTTACATTTGGATTTAATCTATAAGCAGAAAGAGCTGCTGCACAAGATATTATTCCATCTATTACTATAGGAACTCTATTTTTAGCCGCCGATAAAAAACATCCACAAAGTCCTGCAATATCAAATCCTCCTACTTTTGATAATACATCTATAGGATCACTATCATCAGGTTTATTTATTTCAATGGCTCTTTTTATTACATTCTTCTTATTTAAAAATCCTTCCTCTGTGAGTCCAGATCCCTTTCCCACAATTAGGTCGGAATCTATTTTTCCAAGAGCGCTAATTACTGCTGCACTTGTTGCGGTATTACACATACCCGCTTCCCCTGTACCCAGTAAATCATACCCATTTTTTATTAATTCATCTGTAATTTCTATACCTATTTCTATGGCCTTTATAGCTTCTTCTCTACTCATGGCAGGTTCCTTTGCCATATTCTTCGTGCCATAAGCTATCTTTTTATTAATTATTTTAGAATTATTAAAGTCTGCGTTCACACCTATATCTACCACACAAATATCTGCATTTACATTCTTAGATAAAACACCTATTCCAGTAACACCTTTAGTATAATTATCAGTGATTGTAGCTGTTAACTCTTGAGGACATGCAGATACCCCTTCTTCCCAGACACCATTATCAGCACACATTATTATAGTATTTTTCTTGTTTATTTTATTCTTTACCTCTCCAGTTATACCAGAAATTTTAACTGCTATTTCTTCTAACCTTCCTAAGCTTCCTATAGGCTTAGTTAGGTTATCCATTCTCTCCCATGCCTTTTTTATAGCACCTTTATCTGATTCATGGATGGATTTTAAAGTTTCTTCTAATAATTCCATTTAAATACACACTCCTCCAAAAAAATTACCTCTACCTAAAGGTAGAGGTATATTAAAACACTCAATAATATTTTTCTCTTCCCTCCGAAGAATAAAATTTATAAAATATTAGGCAGTTCTCCTGGCTCAAGCTTCATTCTCTTCCCTCCTTCCCGGAATATAATTCCAGTGGATAACGGGATTCGTTTGCTCACACAGTAGCGGGGGCTGCAGTGGGTTTTAACCACTTTCTCTTTTAAACTATCTAAGTACCTAAAATTTATTATTAACTTTTAATTAAATTATATTTCTTTTTTTTACATATTTCAAGTTATCTTTACATTGTAACTTATTTGTTAGATTCTAAACTACTTAATATCTCACCCAATTCTTCATGGGTAAATTTATAGGCCGTATTACAAAAATGACATTTTAGTTCCTCTGTTTTCTTATCATTATATAGCTCTTTTAAATCTTTCTCTCCTATGCTTAAAAGCACTTTCTCTACTTTTTCTCTTGAGCAATCACATCTATACTCTGGTGTTGTATCATCTAATATTTTAAGATCCATGTCTTCAAATATAAATTCCAATATTTCCTCAATAGTCATGCCTTTAGAAATAAAGTCTGTTATAGAAGATATTTCTTCAAGTCTATAGGTTACAAAGTCAGCAGTTAGTTCACTTGCTCCTGGCATCATCTGTATTATAAACCCTCCAGAAGCCTTAATAGTTAAATCATTATTCACTAATACCCCTAATCCTACAGCTGAAGGAGTTTGTTCAGATACGCTGAAATAATAGGCTAAATCCTCTCCTATTTCTCCTGAATATATTGGAACTTGACCTACATAAGGTTCCTTTAATCCAATATCTTTTATTATGGTAAGGGTACCATCTTTACCTATGGCCCCACCAACATCTAATTTCCCTTTTTCATTTGCTGGCAAATCTACCTGTGGATTACCCATATATCCTTTAACATGAGCATCTGGATAAGCAGTTACAACAATTCCCCTAGCTTCTCCTCCACCATTCATTTGAATCGTTAAAGTATCCTTTTCAGATTTCAACATGGCCCCCATAAGAGAACCTGCAGTTATCATTCTTCCCAATGCTGCCGCTCCTGTAGCAGAACAATTATGTATTTTTGCCGCTTTATTTACCATTTCAGTAGTTATTGCACCTACAATTCTTATTTCTCCATCTTTAGCTATGGCTCTTACTAATTTGTCACTCATCTTTCCTACCTCCATTAAATCACTTAGTTAATATATAAGCAATTCTCTCTGTCGTATTTTTTATAGTTTCCTTTTCATAATTATCTAATATATGAAGTATTTTAAAACCACTATTTTTTATAGCTTCCTCTATATCCTCTTTTTTATAAGCTCTCTCTCTATGTATTTCATCAAATCTATCATACATATCTCCCTTTCTTAAAAAAAAGGTTAAATACATGTCCACTATTTCCTCTTCAAAAGTATTTTCCCAAACATAGAAAACTTCTTCTTCATCGTAAGTATAGGTGTTATTTCCTAGTATATTGGACAATTTATAATATGAATTTATATCAAATATAAATAATCCACCCTCTCTTAAATGTTGATACACATTATCAAAAAAATTAATAAGATGATCATATTCCAAAATATAATTAACAGAATCTAAACAGCAAGTTATTAAATCAAATTTCTTATGCTGCAAATCAAGAGCAGTGATATCTTGGCATATTAAATTTCCATGTATGTTTTTGTCTCTTAATTTCATCTCACATTCTGATAACATATCTGGGGATAAATCCACACCCCAGACATGTGAAAAATGATCTCCTATTAATTCAGTCATATTACCTGTACCACAAGCTAAATCCAAATAATCTTTAAACTCTATTTTGTATTCATTGCAATACTTTAAAATAATTTTTGACCATTTTAAATAATCAACATCTTCTTTTATAAGTTTATCATATATATCAGCAAAATTATTGTAACAGGTCATAAATGTTTCTCCTTTATAAATTATAATACAAATTAATTATTATATATTATCCTTCATTAAGTCAACATTTTTAGGTATATTCAATTGTTTTTTTCTTTTCGTCATCAATCCACCAATTCTTCCTGTCTCTTCAGAGGTTAAGGAGCTCCACCCCAATTCATCTACCTTCTCCCTTAGTCCCAATTCTTCTGCTATCTCATACTTTAACTTTTCTCTTAACTTCTCCATTTCAGTCAGCTCTTTATTAGCCTTCAATTTTTCTTTAATTACTTTTTTAAGCGGTGTATTTCCCATAAAAATCCCTCCTTAAGGAGTATTTTTTACAGGAATGTTATTATTTATTCATCATATAAAAAGAGTGAGGATATTCCCCACTCTAAAATATACATTATTCATTAAATAAATGACAAGCTACAAAGTGATCTTTTTCCACTTCTTTTAATTCCGGTGAAACTTCAGAACATACTTGTTTTGCATACTTACATCTAGCTGCAAACCTACATCCTGGTTTAGGATTTATTGGACTTGGTACTTCTCCTTCAAGCATTATTCTCTGTCTATTCTTCTCCACATCTGGATCCGGAATAGGTATAGCCGATAATAAAGCTTGTGTATACGGATGTAATGGCTTTTCATATAATGCCTTACTTGATGCTAATTCAACCATTGTACCTAAGTACATAACTCCAACTCTATCAGAAATATGCTTTACCATGGATAAATCATGAGCTATAAATAAATAAGTTAGTCCTAATTCTCTTTGTAGTTTTATCAGTAAATTTACAACCTGCGCTTGAATAGAAACATCCAGAGCTGATATAGGTTCATCACAAACTATGAACTTAGGTTCAACAGCTAGTGCTCTTGCTATACCAATTCTTTGTCTTTGACCACCTGAGAACTCATGTGGAAATCTTGATGCATGTTCCTTATTAAGTCCAACTAAGTTTAAAAGGTGATAAATTCTTTCCTGTCTTTTTTCACCTGTATAAAGCCCATGAATATCTATTCCTTCAGCTATAATTTCTCCAACAGTCATTCTTGGATTCAATGAAGCATATGGATCCTGAAATATGATCTGAGCATTTTTTGTAAATTCTCTTTTTTTTGCACCCTTTAATTTATGAATGTCAATGCCTTCAAAAAGAACTTCTCCATCTGTGGCCCCATAAAGACCTAATACTGTTCTTCCACAAGTTGTCTTACCACATCCGGACTCCCCTACTAATCCTAAGGTTTCCCCTTTTTTTATATTAAAACTTACATTATCTACAGCTTTTAATGTAGCATCTTTCCCTACTTTAAAATATTTCTTAAGATTTTTTACTTCTACTAAAACATTATTTTCCACTACTTTTGCACCTCCCCTATGATTGGAGCTTCAACCTTTGGTGCTAAAGGATGCTGAAGCCAACAATGTACGCTGTGGGTTTCACTTAGTTTTGTAAGTTCTGGCATTTCTTCTTTACAAATTTGCATACAATAATCACATCTTGATGCAAAAGGGCATCCTACTGGTGGTTTTAAAAGATCTGGAGGTGTTCCCTTAATTGAGTACAACTCATCTTTATGTCCAGTGTCTAATCTTGGAACTGACTTAAGCAATGCCCATGTGTATGGATGTTTTGCATTGAAAAACAATTCATCCGTTGTTCCTTTCTCAATAACTTTACCAGCATACATAACTTGGATCTTAGAAGCAACATTAGCCACTACACCTAAATCGTGAGTAATTAACATTACAGCGGTTCCTAGCTTGTTTTGAAGTTCTCTTATGAGGTCCATAATCTGAGCCTGTATAGTAACATCTAGTGCTGTAGTAGGTTCGTCTGCAATTAATATCTTTGGGTTACAAGCTAAGGCAATAGCAATCATTGCTCTTTGTCTCATACCACCTGAAAATTCATGTGGGTATTGATTTACTCTCTTTTCAGCGTTAGGTATATTAACTAATTTAAGCATCTTAACTGCTTCTTCTAAGGCTTCTTTTTTATTCATTCCTCTATGAATTATTAAACTCTCCGCAATCTGATTACCAATTTTCATTGTAGGGTTAAGAGAAGTCATAGGGTCTTGGAATATCATACTGATGGATTCTCCCCTTATTTCTCTTAATTCCTTATCATTCATTTTTAATATATCTTTTCCCTCAAAGAGAATCTGTGAACCTTCTTTTATCTCTCCTGGAGGGGTAGCTATCAATCTCATAATAGATTTTGATGTTACGGTTTTTCCACAACCAGATTCTCCAACAATAGCTAAAGTCTCTCCTTCTTCTAGGTCGAAGGATACTCCTCTTACTGATTGAACTTCACCTGCATATGTGTGGAATGAAACTGTTAAGTCTTTAACTTCAAGTAACTTTGCCATAAATAAGTATCCTCCTTTCTACTGTCTAAGCTTTGGATCTAATGCGTCTCTTAATCCATCACCTAGCAAGTTAAATGATAGCATAGTTAAACTTATTGCTACAGCAGGGAACAACAATTCATGTGGATAGAAGTCCATAACTTGTTGTCCAAAAGAAGCCATAGCTCCCCAGCTTGTCTTTGGTGGCTGTATACCTAAGCCTATAAAGCTTAAAAATGCTTCAGCAAATATAAAAGATGGTATATCAAAGGTCATATATACTATTATTATTCCAATTGTATTAGGTATTAAATGTTTATATATTACTCTCTTTGAACCTGCTCCTAGAGCTTGTGCAGCTAAAACATACTCTGATTCCTTAAGCTGCATAACCTGTCCTCTTATCAATCGAGCCATTCCCGTCCAACCAGTTATGCAAAGAGCTAAGAGTATTGTAAGTATACCCTGTTTTTCAAAGAGAACTGCCATAAGTATTACCACTATCATATATGGTATACTATTTAGTATTTCAACGATTCTCATCATTATGTCATCTACTAATCCTCCAAAGTATCCACTGATACCTCCATATAGGGCTCCTACCAGCACCTCAATTAAAGTACCAACTAATCCTATAATTATAGATGCCCTTCCACCCTTCCATAGTCTACCAAACATATCTCTTCCTAGGTGGTCTGTTCCAAATATATACGTTCCTATTTGCTCTCCTTTTGCATTTATATTTAAAGTTCCTGGTTTTGCATTTATAGCTTCAGCAACATGGTTTTGTATTGTGTAATCCACACCACTTATTAACTTACCTAAATATGGTCCAATTATACACATAATACTTATCACCGATAATAAAATTAGAGAAAAAATAGCAATTTTATTTTGTTTTAATCTTCTCCATGCATCTTGCCAATATGTTAAGTTAGGTCTAACTATGGCTTCTGCGTCTCCATCAACACAACCAATTATCTGAAACTTTTCTTTACTTAATTCAGCCATAATATACCTCCTATTTTTTAGAACCTGATAATCTAATTCTTGGGTCTATTAATGTATATAGAATATCCACTATTAATAAAGCTACAATATATAAAAATGAGAAGAAAATTGTCAATCCCATTATCATGTTATAATCCTTATTGGCGATGAAATCTATCATAGCATTACCTAACCCTGGTATTGCAAATATCCTTTCTATAACGAAAGAACCCGTTATAACAGCGGCTATCTGTGGCCCAAGTATGGTAATTATTGGCAAAATGGCATTTCTAATTATATGCTTCCAAGCTATAGCAACTTTAGACACACCTTTAGCTTGGGCAGTTATAATATAATCTTGACTAATTACATCTAGAACAGAGGTTTTCATATATCTAGCATAGGTAGCTACACTTGAAAAACTCAGTGCTAAAGTAGGCAATATAGTAAATTTTACAGTGGATAAGAATGGATCCCCCGGACTATACCAGCCGGCTATTGGAAGTCCTCCCTTTCCGCCAATATATTTTTGAAGCAAAGCCGCCATAACAAAGCTAGGTATGGAAACCCCTAATATGGCAATAAAGATAACCGTATAATCCACAAAAGTATTTCTTTTAAAAGCAGCTATAATTCCTAAAATAATACCGATTGTTAGTCCACAGAATACAGCCTGCAAACCTATTCTTAAAGAATTAGGGAATCTTTCCTTAATGTATTGATTTGCTGAAATTCCTGGAGTTATAAAAGAATCCCCCATATTTCCTTGAGATAAATTTTTAAGATAAGAGACATACCTTTGAGATACAGGCTTGTCCAATCCATATTGTTCTCTTATAACTTGTCTAATTTCTGGTGGGAGTTTATTATATTGAACAGCTACAGGGTCACCAGGCATTGAATTCATTAAAAAGAATGTGGCTGTAACAACTATCCATAAAGTTAATGCCATATATCCTATTCTTTTACATATATATTTGAACATTTTTTCCCTCCTTAAGTTGAGTTAATAAACCATATATATTAATTATTGCTAATTTCCGAATAATCAGCAATAATTATTTTCGTAATTAAAAATATTTGCAAATTAAAAAAAGATATGAAATATCTGTTTTTTACATTTTAGCATGAATTATATAAAGGCTACAACAGGAAATTCCTGTTGTAGCTAATTGTAAATAATACTTTTATTTGCCTTCAACTGAAGTCCATTTTAATTCATATAGTCCACCATAGGATGGATATTGTATTCCTTCAACATAGTTTTGAATAAAATGTCTTCTATCTTTATAGAATAGTGGAGCTATACCAGCTTCTTCTATAAGAATTATTTCTTCTGCTCTCTTATATAATTCTGTTCTCTTAGCTTGGTCTCCTTCTTTTTCAAGTTTTCTTACTATTTCATCGTACTCAGCGTTCTTGAACTTTCCAGTGTTATTTCCATTGTCACTTGCAAATAGTTCTATAAAGCTCATTGGGTCATTATAGTCTGCACCCCATCCAGCCATTGCTATTTCAAATTGTCCTGCTTCTTTCTTTGTTACATAGTCTCCAAAATCTGCTGCAGCATCAATTGTTATATTAACACCGATCTTTTCTTTCCATTGAGCTTGGAAGAATTCAGCGAAAGCTCTATCATTAGCACTGCTTCCCTGTGGTAAATATCTTATAGTGTGCTTTGATGGGTCTGGATCCATATTCAATTCTTTTAATCCTTGAACAAATAATTCTTTAGGATCTTTATTTACAGTTTTTACTGGTTCTGGAACCATTTCTCTAAATTCTTTATCTCCTGATCTCAATTCAATAGGAATAAGTCCATAGGAAACAACGCCTCTCTTATAAACATTATTTACAAAGGCTTCTCTATCTATTGCTACAGATAAAGCTAATCTTATCTTTGCATTTGTCAATAATTTATTTACGTCTCCGTTTCCAATATTGTAAGCCATATAGAATGATGATGGTTCAACTCCTTCAACAGCTTTGTACTTTCCTGCTGCTGCTTCATCTCTCATCTTTTGAACGTGTTCTCCTGTGATAGCTGTTCCATCTATCTGTTTATTAGCAAACATTTGGTATCTTGTATTCATTTCTTCAGCAACCTGGAATGTAACCTTATCTAATTTAACTGTGTCTTTATCCCAATATTTATCATTTTTCTTAAGTTGTATCTTAGATCCTCTTTCAAAGTTTTCAAGAGTAAATGGTCCATTGGATACCATTTTGCTGATATCTGTACCATATTTATCTCCTTCAGCCTTTACTATATCCTCTCTTAATGGATATAATGATGAGAAAGCAGTTAATTCTAAGAAGTATGGAGTTGGATTTTCTAATTCAACTTCTAAAGTCTTTTCATCCACAGCTTTTACCCCAATATCTTCTGCTTTAGCTTTTCCATCATAATAAGCTCTACCATTCTTTAATACATATAGGAATGTAGCATATTGTGATTTTGTAGCTGGATCTAATAATCTCTTCCATGCGTATTCAAAATCATTAGCAGTAACCTTTTTTCCATCAGACCATTCAGCGTCTCTTAATTTAAATGTCCATTTTAGTCCATCTGGTGAAGTTGTCCAGCTTTCTGCCATAGCTGCCTCTGGTTTGTCATTGTTGTATCTAGTAAGACCTTCTGTAAATGCATTAATAGCATTCCCAGACATCTGGTCTGTAGCCTTTGATGAGTCTAAAGTCTTACTTGGAGACACAATTAAAGTTATCGCTTGCTCTTTTGCTTCTCCAGCAGGCTTCTTGTCCCCACCGCCGCCACAGCCAGCTAAAGCAGTGGATAAAAGCAGAGTTGCTGCCATTAAAGTAGCAATTGTTTTTTTGCTTTTCACTTGAATTCCCCCTTTAAATTCTATAATTAAAATATTTATTAATATTTATAAACTAATATAAATATGTATTAATAAAATAATACTACAAAACAAAAAAAATATTCTTAATTCTAGCTAATTTTTTATTATAAATTCACTAAAATAAAGGACATCTGTATTTGGTTTTTATCATATTAGCACAGTTTATTATCCTTGTCAATTACAGGGACTCTAAATTTTCACACTTTAATTTCAATATATTTGACAAACTATTCAGAATATTAAATGTCATATTTCATAGATTAAAAATCGCGAAATATTTATTGTGCAAAACTGAATAAGTATACATAATTTATTTTTTATTATACATAGAACTACTTACCTATTTTTTATAAATGCTATATAATTTTAGATAAGTAGGTTATATAATATAGTAAAGAAGCTTTTCTATAGATACCACATATTTATTTCAACTAAATATCTATGAAGATTATTATCTTTTAAAGGAAAAAACATAACCATTGAAGAATTAGAACGAAGATAGCATACAAAATTTAAAATACATTCTATACTTTTTTACTAGTTTAAAATATAAGCTTAGAATATACTCTATGAAAATCTCCATATTATATATTGAAACTTAATTCCTCATATAGATTTTATCCCATAAAATGGATATGCAAAATTTACTTTATTCTATGACGAAACAAATTTTAGTTCACGATGAAGTATATGTGGAAATAATTAGGTAAGGTTTTAATATTGATTATGGATGAAGTTTATAAATCGTAAATGACAGTATTCGAAGAAGCGCTTCATTAAATGCAATTGAAATTGCAGAATGTATTATAAATGAATAAAATTATATAAAATTAATTAATTTAGAAGAAGAGAGGTTTTTTTATGAGTATTTTTGTTGGATCAGGCGTAGCTATTATAACTCCTTTTAATGAAAATGGAGTTGATTTTGACAAACTAGCAGAATTATTAGAGTGGCATATAAAAAATGAAACTGATGCCATAATAGTATGTGGAACTACCGGTGAAGCCTCTACTATGTCAGAAGTGGAAAGAAAAGAAACTATAAAATTCACAGTGGATAAAGTGAATAAAAGAATACCTGTTATAGCTGGAACCGGATCAAATGATACAATTAAATCTGCAGAATTTAGTAAATGGGCAGAAAATATAGGTGTAGATGGTTTACTAGTTATAACTCCTTATTATAATAAAACCACTCAAAAGGGATTAGTAGAGCATTTTAAATATATTGATGACAAAGTAAATGTTCCTATTATTATATATAATGTACCTGCTAGAACTGGAATGAATATACTTCCTAAAACATTAGTAAGAATCTGTGATGAATGTCCTAATGTAGTTGCCATAAAAGAGGCTAGTGGAGATATCAGCCAAATTGCCCAAATGAAATCTCTTTTAAAGGATAGGATAGATATATATTCCGGTAATGATGATCAGATTATACCAATACTTTCATTAGGAGGAATTGGAGTTATATCTGTATTGGCTAATGTAATTCCAAAAGCAGTTCACCAAATGTGTAAATTATATTTAGATAGCAATGTTAATGAAGCATTAAAAATACAGTTAGACACCTTATCATTAGCTAATTCTCTATTTATAGAAACTAATCCTATACCAGTTAAAACAGCAATGAATCTTATGGGAATGAATGTAGGAGACTTAAGGCTTCCATTATGCAATATGGAAGAAAATAATTTAAATACATTGAAAAACGAATTGAAAAAGAATCAATTAGTAAAATAGACGGAGGTTTAGAATGGTAAAGATTATATTATGTGGCTGCAACGGAAAAATGGGAAAAGTAATTACTCAAACAGCACTTGCTTTTCCTAATATAGATATCGTGGCTGGTGTTGATAAAAGTTTAAATAACAACAGTTCCTATCCAATATTTAAAAATATAAATGAGGTAAATGTAGCAGCGGATGTAGTTCTTGATTTTTCAAGACCTGAAGCTCTAGATGACCTCTTAGGTTATTGCAACAAAAATTCTACTCCATTAATACTTTGTACAACTGGCTATATCGAAGATCAAGTTAATAAAATATCTGAAAAGTCAAAAGCCATATCTATTTTTAGATCCGCTAATATGTCAATTGGAGTAAATGTAGTTAACTCTATACTTAAGAGTATAAGCAATAAACTATATACAGATTTTGATATTGAAATAATAGAAAAGCACCATAATCAAAAAGTGGATGCTCCTAGCGGTACTGCTCTTCTATTAGCTAACACTATCAAGGATTCAATTGATGGCGAAAGGGAATTCTCTTATGGAAGAGTAGGTAACTGTAAACGTGAAGAAAAAGAAATTGGCATTCACGCAGTAAGAGGGGGAACTATAGTCGGTGAACATGATGTGATTTTTGCAGGAATCGGCGAAAACATTGAAATTAAGCATTCCGCTCTATCAAGAGAAGTCTTCGCTGCAGGTGCTCTTAAGGCTTGTGAGTTTATGAAAGACAAAACTCCAGGTTTATATAATATGGATGATATGCTTAATTTATAATATCACTATCCTTATCTCTTAATTATTTTAGGATTCTGCTTTGCAGAATCCTTCCTTTTACTCTCAATTTTCAATTCTCAGCTTAATTTCCAACTTAACTCTCAACTTTCAAGGCTTTTAATCCATTTACTAATCCTATCTAATGCTTCTTCTAAGGCTTCCATACTATAAGCACAGGATATTCTTATATGCCCTTCTCCACCTTCTCCAAAGGCTGATCCCGGCACTACAGCTACATTTCCTTCTTCTAATAATCTATAGGCAAACTCTTCGCTACTCATATTAAACTTTTTTATAGATGGAAAAATATAAAATGCTCCTTTAGGTAAATTTACTTCAAAACCTAATTGAACTAGCCTATTATAAACATAGTCCCTTCTCTTTATAAATTCATTTCTCATATATTCCACTTCATCTAAAGAGTTTTTAAGTCCTTCTACTAAGGCCCATTGCACTATAGACGGAGCACAGCTAGTGTTATATTGATGAACTTTGATAATATGTTTCATATACTTTTCATTACAACAAATATATCCAGCTCTAAGTCCTGTCATAGAAAACATTTTTGAAAATCCATTTATCAATATGATCTTATCTAATATCTCTTCACATTGACAGATAGAATAATATTCTTCTTCAAAACATAAAGAACTATATATTTCATCACTTATTACAAGCACATCATTATTTTTTATTATATTATAAAGCTCTTCCCTATCTTTCATACTTAATGTAGCCCCTGTTGGATTGGATGGAAAGGATAATATCAAGATTTTAGGCTTTTCCTCAATTATTTTTTTCTCAATAACTTCAATGTTTAGATTAAAATTATTATCTAATTCATAGAATATAGGCTCTCCACCAACTAATTTTGTCAAACTTTCATAAGCTGGATAAGCTATTTTAGGAATCAATACCTTTTCACCTGGGTTTAGCAAGGCTATAAAAGTATCAAATAATCCTTCACTCCCACCTACAGTTATACATATTTCTTCTGGCAAGTAGTCTATATGAAATCTTTTCAAATAATTGCTTATTTCTTTTCTTAATTCAACTATTCCAGCGTTAGAGGTATATCCCGTCTTATTATCTTCAATAGCCTCAATTAAAGCTTTTTTTATAGCTTGTGGAATGAAAAAGTCTGGCTGACCCAGTGTGAGAGAAATTGCATTGGGATAATTAGATACCTGGTTAAAAAATTTTCTAATTCCTGATATTTCTATATTTTTTATATAATCTGATATAAAATTATCATTCATATACATAAACACCTCTCTATTATGGTATTATTATATTAATGTAATTATTACTTGATCAATACTAAAATTATAACTCTATTTTAAGTATCATATCAATTAATTATCAAAGGAGGAGTTTTATGAAATATAACTTTGATGACCCTTATAAATTAGCAGAATATATAAAGGATGCACAAAAATCAACGCCAATAAAAGCCTATATAAATGGGGACTTGAGCGGTTTAGAACTGGATAATATCGAAGTATATGGCAAAAATAATTTTTTTATACTTTTTGGAGAAAGGGAAGATATTCTAAAATTTATAGATAAATATAGGGATAATATCAAAAATTTCAGATTAGAATGTGATAGAAAAAACTCGGCTATTCCTCTAATGGATATAATTAATGTAGACGCTAGAATTGAACCAGGAGCTATAATTAGAGATAAGGTTAAAATAGGGAAACATGCAGTTATTATGATGGGTGCAGTTATTAATATAGGTGCTGAAATAGGTGACTATACCATGGTTGATATGAATGCAGTAGTTGGAGCCAGAGGAAAATTAGGCAAAAGAGTTCATCTTGGAGCTGGTGCTGTTGTAGCGGGAGTATTAGAACCCCCAAGCAATGATCCATGTACAATTGAAGATAATGTTATGGTTGGTGCAAATGCTGTAATACTAGAAGGAGTTCGTATCGGAGAAGGTGCTGTTGTAGCTGCTGGATCCGTAGTGGTTGAAGACGTCCCTCCAAAGGTTGTTGTTGCCGGTGCTCCTGCTAAAGTAATAAAGCAGGTTGATAAGAAAACCGAAAGTAAAACTAAAATACTAGATGATTTGAGAAAATAAAAAGCTATTCCTTCTTACGAATAGCTTTTTATTATTAATTATTAAATTTGTAAGCTTTCCACTAAATCTATTTCATCTACTTCATCTATATCTTCCATGTTATCCACATTTTCCATATCCCCTATATCTTCTTCCACTTCTTCAATATCTTTTACTAAATCTTTCTTATCATCAGATATTTTCTCCATTTTAGATATGGATACTTCATATGCTATTTTCTTTATAACTTCATCTTCGGATATTTTCTTTTGATATTCTCTACTTTGTAATCTTCCCCATATTCTAACATTATCACCTACATTTAATTCTTCGCAAAATCTTGCATTTCTTCCCCAAGCTATAGTTGGTATATAATCTGATTTATTATATGCTCTATTTACAGCTAAAAGCAGGTCCGCAATTTCCCTTCCAAAAGGAGTTGTCCTATAAACCGGCGGCTTACATATAAATCCATTAAGCAATATTTGGTTTGGATTTTTTGTTCTTTCAATGCAATATTCTATATTTCTCGCAAATACTGTTAATATTAACCTATTAGATCCTTCCACAAACTTGTTATATGACCTAAGTTGTCCTTCTATTACAACTTCAGAGCCGACTTTTAAATCCATATTACCGATTAATCTTTCGGATACTGTTACAAGTAACTCGTCTTTGGCATCACTTAACCTTTGAACTTCAACATAGAAAGTATAAAAACCCTCTCCATACATTTCATGGCTGAATTCAAGTTCTGAACTCACTACCCCTTCTAAGTAAATTTTATTGTTTTGTAATACATTCTCCATATTAACCCCTCTTTCCCTTAGTATCTTAAATACTTTTACAACATATTAATATTCAAAAAAAACCCAAAATATACTTAATATTTATAAATTTGCCTTATTCTAAATTACTTGTGATTATATTTTCTGATATTCCTTCTATTAAAGCTATAGTAATAGATATCATAAAGGCATATAATTCATAATTATCCTTAAACTTTCTATTTATTGGTATTTCTTGTGGTATAACATATTCTGTGATATACCTTTGAATACAATATACAAAGCCACTCTTATCCTCAGCAATACTAGATATAGTTATAGTGTTTTTATTGCCTAATCCATAAGTAATTAAATTACCTTCAAATAAAATATTATCAAATTTCATATCCATGTTTAGTAGATAATAATCCCCAATACAATTATCCATACATATATCTACTTCATTTATATTATTTACAACTATATAATCATATGTTTTCTTTTCATTTAATTCTTTATAGTCTATCTCTAAATCTAAATTTAAAATATTAAACTCTCTTTTTATATAGTTTATAAATTCAAAGTTATTGTCAATAACAAAAACTTTCTTCATAATATCAACTCCCATTTATCTATCATAAATATTTTACTCAGGAGTTAATTTTTTATACTCGATGTTAATTCCGTACATAAGATCACCATCCTTTATAACTTATCTTTTGTGCAATTATGCTTTTACTTATATTTCCATTATAGTATAGATAAGTATACCCTTCAACTATTGTTTTATTTGTCTTCCTTGATGATCTATATTATAGTTATCCTTGTGTATAAGATCTCCTACTTTCACAAATTCGTATCCTTTAGCTTTCAAATCCTCAATTATTCTAGGTAGTGTTTTAGGAGTATATTTTCCATCAGTGTGAAATAATAATATTGAACCAGGTTTTGTATTTTTCATAACTCTATTATATTCTTTTTCTTCCCCTTCAGCTCTCCAGTCTATACTATCTACATCCCATTGTATACAGTGATATCCTAATTCATTTACCGTTTCAACAGATAAATTATTGTATGATCCGCTAGGAAATCTAAACAATCTTGTACTTTCTCCTATTACTTTAATTGTTTTAGCATCAGTTACGCTTAATTCATTGATCATCTTCTCTTTTGAAATTTTACTCATGTCTGGATGAGAGTTAGAATGATTTCCTATTTCATGACCACGTTTATGAATCTCTTTTACCTCCTCTGGAAAATCATCTATCCAATTCCCTATTAAAAAGAAGGTTGCTTTTACATTATATTTATCTAATATATCTAGAATTTCAATTGTATTATTTTCTCCCCAATTTACATCGAAAGTTATAGATACTTTTTTTTCTTCTGTGCCTACCGAATAAATAGGTAATTTTCTTTCCTTATTTAGAAATACCCCTTTACTCTTAAAAGCTACGGATACCGCCATACTGATCATTAGCATACAAATAGCAATAATCATTTTTTTTATTACTTTTCTATCCAACAAATATACCTCCATATTTATCTTTCCTAAAACTTTATATGCTCTTACCTTTATAAAATATTACTAAAGTTAAATAAATTTCTAAAAATAAAGAGGCATTTGTCATAGTGCTTTATTTTTTTTCATAAATTTATGTTATAATTAAAATGATTAAATTATTAGGGAGGAAAAATAATGTTTGAGGGTACTTTAGAGTTAGCTGAGAATAAACTTCTTCTATTGTATATATTTGATAAGATAAAACTTCCTATAACAAATAATCAAGTAACTCAGATTGTTTTAGAAAATAACTTTATAAATTATTTTACCTTGCAGCAGTATCTATCCGAATTAATCTCTTCAAACTTTCTAAACTATACAAAAAATGAAAGCAAACAGAGATTGCAAATTACTGAAAAAGGTAAAAAAGTGCTTTTTCTGTTTGGTAATAGGATTTCAAAAAATAAATTAGATATTGTTCATGCTTATTTAGATAAAGAAATCACTAATATTAAAAAAGAAGTAACTATACTTTCTGACTATACAATAGAAGATAACGATAAATATATTGTTAATTTGAAGGCTTTAGAAAATGATACAGTGTTAATAGATGTAAAACTTTCTGTCCCTTCTAACAATGAAGCAAGGGATATTTGTAATAAGTGGAAAAACAATTCTTCTGAATTATATAAAACAATTATAAACTTACTAACAAATAATTAAACTAATATCATACCCGTAGGCTCTCCACCTATTGGTATGCTTTTTTTTGTTTCGCTTTCAATGTTTGTTTTAATAAGCAAGTTATTGTAATTATCTCCTACATATATATAATCTCCTACTTTTACTATACCTCTAGGCATTCCACCTAAATTAATCTTTTTTATTTCTTCATAGTAATAAATATCAATTATACTAACAGTTCCGTCTCCAAAATTTGATACATAACAATTATTTCCTTCTAAGAACATATCTACCGGTGAGTTTCCTGCGGTAATTCTATATAATAATTTATAATTTTTTGATGATAATATAGAAATGCTTCCTTTAAAATCCGCTCCTAAATTACTTTCACAAACTATAATATACTGACCATCATTACTAAATAATGCTTTAGTAGGGTAGCAACCAACTTTAATATTTCTTACATTCTCTCTATTTTCACAATCAATTAAAGTTATAGAGTCATTTTCCATGTTACTTATCAGCAATAATTTCTTTTCCTTATTCAAAGCTATACTATGCGGTAAATTTCCACAAGGTATTTCCTCTACTACTTTATTTTTTATCAAATCAAATACAATAACATTGTTTAATTCACCACATATTATAAAAGCATAATCTTTGTAAACTACTATGTCATTACAATGAGCCCCTATAAAAAAGCTACTTTCTTCCCTGTTTTCTTTTATATTTAATATAGAAAGGCTATTACCATAGCTATTAGCAGTAAGCAACCTTTCATCATACTTACATATTCCATGAGGACCTATTTTACCAAAATTAATCGGTGTAAGTGTTATTTTACTTTCTTCTTTGAAATTTTCTAAATTTACTTTAGAAATACAATCCGATGATGTGTTACAAATATATAAACAACTCATTACATTCCCCTCCTCACAGATATAATATGTAGGTAGGGCAATATTTGAGATAAATATATTATAACTATTGTATAATAGTAGACTATTATTATATAATTTTATTCATATAGTTTTAAGGAGGCGTAAAAATGTATACTTATCAAACATCTGGAGTTTGTGCTAAGAAAATAAACTTTGATATTAAAAACAACAAAATAGCAAGTGTTGAATTCATAGGTGGATGCAATGGTAATCTTAAAGGAATATCAACCTTGCTTGAAGGAATGGAAGTAGAGGAAGCTATTAAAAAATTAAAAGGATTAACTTGTGGACCAAGAAACACATCATGTCCTGATCAGTTATCAAGAGCGTTAGAGGAAGCCTTGAAGAATAGATAACTTGCTATGAAAATAGAGAGCTAAGTATCGCTTTCTACGAAGATAATTTAGTTTCACAAATAAATAGCTAAGCACGTATTGAAGCCGCTCCAATAAAAAGTCGCTTTTTCAATACATGCTTAGCTCCTTTGTAGTTTACAAATATATTTAATAGATCAATAAATGGTAGATTTTTAGATAATAGATTCGGTATCCAAAAGGGAAGCTGAGATACATAGTGACGTCACTTCACAAGAAGGCGATCCTCCCACTATATACCTCAGTTTCTTTATATTTTTTAACTATATTTTTAAATATATATTTCTACAAAAAATAATTTATTGTACAAAACTTAAAAATTCTATGTAATGTGCACTATGCATTTGAGCAAAATCTAGAAATTCTTAATTTATTTTAGGAAAGTACCGTTAAAATGCTGTACATGTTTGACTGAAAAGAGTTTGTCAGCATTAGGAACCTTTGTAAAATAAATTTTAGAAGTTCTTATTGCAGCGAAAGCTACAGAAACATTACATAGCATTTTGGATTTATTGTGACCCTATAAAATTTATAAACTTTAAGGGTTTGAGTCGCAATTTGATTAATTTCTCGCTCTAATAATCTTTCTCATGTCTCCTATCATATACAATGATCCACATATTAAAATCATATCTTCTTCTTCACAGTAGGATAGAGCTTTAGTGTAGGCTGTGCTGTAGTCTTCAATTTTTTCATAGTTATTGTTATATCTTCTTATTATTTCTGATAATTTATCTGCATTTTCTGCCCTATAACTATGAGGAGTGATGGCTATTACTCTATGTGCTAAAGGTACAATGGTTTTAATCATTTCTTCTACTTGTTTATCTGAAAGTATGCCTATTATTAATATGAGCTTATTGTATTTAAAATACTTTTTAACGTTTTTACTTAGTTTATCTATGCCGTCAATATTATGAGCTCCATCTATAAGAACTATAGGCTTTTCTTTCAGTATTTCCATTCTACCTGGCCATTTTACACTTTTTAATCCCCTTAAAATATGTTTTTCTTCAATATTAACACCTAAACTTTGCAACTGCTCTATTACATTTAAAACTGCAGAACAGTTTAATATCTGGTGGATTCCTAATAAAGATAATTCAATATTATATTCTTTATTTAAAGTACTAATTGTGCATTTTTGATAATTTACATTGTATAAATTATCTTCCGTATTTTTTACTGAATCCTCTCTTACATATATTAATGGGCTATTTTTTTCTTTACATATATTTTTTATTACTTCTTCTGATTCCTTTTGCTGAGGATATAAAACTACCGGTACTCCTTCTTTGATTATACCTGCTTTTTCATAAGCAATTTTTTCTAGGGTGTCTCCTAATACTCCCATATGATCAAAGCTTATGGAAGTAATTACAGAAACTAAAGGAGTAATTACGTTGGTTGAATCCATTCTTCCTCCGAGACCTACCTCTATAACTCCATAATCAATTTTTTCTTCAAAATAGTATAAAAACATGGCACAGGTTATAATTTCAAATTCTGTTGGACTCCCATAGCCATCTTTAATAATTTTATCTACCGCCTCAGCAACTCTAGTCATAACGGAAGCTAATCTGTCCTTAGGAATATTTTCACCATTAATTTGTATTCTTTCTTCAAACTCTTCTAAGTAAGGTGAAGTATACATTCCTACCTTATATCCAGCTTCTATAAGTATTTTTGATATCATAGCTGTAGTAGAGCCTTTTCCGTTAGTTCCAGCAATATGTATGCATTTTAGCTCTTTATGAGGGTTACCTAATAGTTCTAGTATCTCTTCAACTCTTTTGGTACCGGAGTTATTACCAAATTTACATGTACTTTCAATATATTCTATTGATTGTTCATAATTCATAATATCACCTCTCCTTTAAGTGAAGAATTACAAATTAAAAGTGAAGAGTATTGGATGAAATTTTAGCAAAGCTCAAATTTCTAACATCATATATCTAATATTATATAATATGAAAATTTTGCTTTGTAGAATTCTTACCTCTACTCTTCACTCTTATTTATTTACTCTACACTAAATATTAATTTAGACTATTTATTCTTTCTAATACCGCATTAAGCATTTCTTTGTACTTTTCACCTTTAGCTCTTTCTTCTTCGATAACAGCTTCAGGCGCTTTTTTTACAAATCCTTCATTTGAAAGTTTCTTTTCTACTCTATCTATTTCTTTTTCTAATTTCTCTTTTTCTTTATTTAATCTTTCTAACTCTTTTTCTACGTCTATTAAGTCAAGTAATGGTATATACATTTCAGCACCTTTTGTTACTGCTGTTACTGCATTTTCTGGAGCTTCAGTCTTCGAATTTAAGAATGTTACTTCACTTGCAGAAGCTAGCTTTTCAAAATATACTCTTCCATTTTCAAAGGCTTCTCTACCTTCTAATGCATATATCATAACCTTAGCTTTTCTTGAAGGCGGAACATTCATTTCTGCTCTAACATTTCTTATGGCCTTTATAGCTTCGATTATTAAGTTCATATCTTTTTCAACTAATTCATTTCTTAATTCTTCTTTATATTCTGGCCACTTAGATACTGTAATTGTCTTTTCTTCTTCTTGAAGATGAGTAAATATTTCTTCAGTTATATAAGGCATTACTGGGTGTAATAGCTTTAATCCTGTTACAAGAACATCAAATAACACATTTAAAACTACTCCCTTAGCCTTTTCATCCTCTCCATATAGAGCAGGCTTTACAAGTTCTATATACCAGTCACAGAATTCGTTCCACATAAAGTCGTAAACTTTTTGGGAAGCTAATCCTATTTCATATTTCTCAATATTATCTGTAACTTCCTTAACTAAAGTATTAGCTCTTGATATTATCCACTTATCAGCTATGGAATAATCTTTGCAGTCCTTATATTTTTCCATAAGTTCTTTATCTAGGTACATCATTACAAATCTTGATGCATTCCATATCTTATTAGCAAAATTTCTTGCACCTTCAACTTTTTCTTCGTAGAATCTTATATCATTTCCCGCAGCATTACCAGTGATTAACATAAATCTTAATGCATCTGCTCCGTATTTGTCGATAATGTCTAGTGGGTCAACTCCATTTCCAAGGGACTTAGCCATTTTCTTGCCCTGTGAATCTCTTACTATACCATGGATCAGTACAGTTTTAAATGGAATTTCTTCCATGCTATTAAGTCCTGAGAATATCATTCTTGCTACCCAGAAGAATATTATGTCATATCCTGTAACTAAAACATCTGTTGGATAGAAATACTCTAAATCCTCAGTTTTATCAGGCCAGCCTAAAGTTGAGAACGGCCATAGAGCTGAACTAAACCAAGTATCTAATACGTCATTGTCCTGCTCTAATTTATGGCTACCACACTTTGTACATGTAGTTACATCTTCTATGGAAACTATCATTTCTCCACAATCCTGGCAGTACCATACAGGTATTCTATGACCCCACCATAATTGTCTTGAAATACACCAATCCTGGATATTCTCCATCCAGTTGAAGTATATTTTATCAAACCTTTCAGGAACAAATTTAACTTCTTTATTTCTTACAACTTCTATAGCTGGCTTTGCAAGCTCTTCCATTTTTACATACCATTGTTTTGATATCATAGGTTCAATAATGCTTTGGCATCTATCGTGACATCCTACATTATGGTTATGATCTTTAATCTTTACTAAGAAGCCACCTTCCTTTAAATCCTCTACCATAGCTTTTCTAGCTTCATATCTATCCATACCAGCATATTTTCCGCCATGTTCATTTATCGTCCCATTCTCATTCATGATGATTAATTCAGGAAGATTATGTCTCTTTCCAACTTGATAATCATTAGGATCGTGAGCTGGAGTTATTTTAACTGCTCCTGTTCCAAATTCCACATCAACATAATCGTCTGCAATAATTGGAATTTCTCTATTAACTAGAGGAAGCAATAATTTTTTTCCTATTAAATGTTTGTATCTTTGATCTTCTGGATTAACAGCTACTGCTGTATCTCCTAACATAGTTTCTGGTCTTGTAGTAGCTATCTCTAAAACTTCATCCGTTCCTATAACAGGATAATTAATATGCCAAAAATGGCCATCTTTTTCTTCATATTCGATTTCAGCATCTGAAATTGCTGTCATACATTTTGGGCACCAGTTAACTATTCTATTCCCTCTATAAATTAATCCTTTTTCATGCAACTTAACAAATACAGTTTTAACAGCTTTATTTAAGTTTTCATCCATAGTAAAAGCTTCTCTTGTGAAATCCGCAGAAACCCCCATTTTTTTTAATTGGGTTCTTATGGTATCTCTATATTTATCACTCCACTCCCAAACCTTATCTAAGAAAGCTTCTCTTCCCATTTCTTTTTTCTTTAAGCCTTCTTTTAAAAGTTCATTTTCTACCTTTACTTCTGTTGCTATACTTGCATGGTCTTCTCCTGGCAGCCATAGTGCGCTATAGCCTTGCATTCTTTTAACTCTTATTAAATAATCCTGTAAGCTATTGTCAAGAGCGTGACCTAAATGTAATCGTCCAGTTATATTTGGTGGTGGCATAACTATTGTAAAAGGTTTTTTATTTTTATCCACCTCTGGCGTGAAATATTTTCCTTCTTCCCAAGTCTTATGGATTCTCTCTTCAAACTCTTTTGGATCATAGGTTTTTGCAATATTTAAATTTTCATTCATATATATATCTCCCCTCATATTATTTTTCAAATAAAAAAAGCACTGTGTCCTATAAAAGGACGCCAGTGCGCGGTACCACCTTTTTTCCTGTAAAAACAGGCTCTTAAAAATTTAACGACTAAGAAAATCGTCTCTGCCTACTATGATTTCAGCAAAGAAGCTCAAAAGCTACCTTCAAGGTAATTGGTACAGAAAGTCTTACAGCCGGTGGACCTTCCTCTCTTAGAACTATTAACCTTTACTCCTCTTTTTCAACGCTTATACTTATTTAATTATAATAATCTTTATTATAAACTAATTTAAAAAACTGTCAATAGTATGTGGAGATATACATTAATTATAGATTAACTTTTGACAAAATATTTTTTTCTATATCATTAACCTTAGATTCTAATTCTTCCACTTCTTTTGTAACGTCCTTTACAAAAGTCTCATCTTTTATTGATCCTAGATTTATCTTTACGTTATATAGAGCTGAAAGCACAGCTGTTCTTGCTGACATAGCGGCTACAGCACCATCTGTAACTGCATTTTGGTTTCCCTTTAAAACAACTTTTTCTGCCCATGGTAATAAATCAAAAGCGTCCTTTGCTACATTTAATGGAACAGTAGCTGCTCCTTTAAAAGCTGACTGAACTACCTTTGTTCTTTCTGCCTTTTGCTCATCTGTATCCTTTGGCATTTTAAATGCAGCCATTATTTTATTAAAGGACTCTGAATCTTCATCTATATAATTAATAAATTTTTCTTTATATGAAGCTGTAACTTTCTTTACTTCTTCCATCTCACCTTGCACATCTTCATAACCCTTTTTGCCAATAGTCAAATTAGCTACCATTTCAATAAGAGCTGCTGCTGAAGCTGCACTTAAAGCTGCAATACTTCCACCACCTGGTGCAGGTGAATCTGATGCTGTCTCATATATAAAATCTTTAACAGTTAATTCTTTAAGCATTTAAATTTCCTCCCTTTTTTCTTTATAAGTGAAAAGTTAAAAGTTCTTCACTTTTAACTTTTTCACTCTTAATTTTTTATTGATTTTAGAATAGTCCTGAAATTACTCCATTTTCATCTATATCCATTTTTTCTGCTGCTGGAACCTTTGGAAGTCCTGGCATTACCATTATGTTACTTGTTTGGCATACTATGAACCCAGCTCCTGCTGAAACTCTAATATCTTTTATTGTAATCTTAAATCCTTTTGGAGCACCTACTAAACCTGGATCATCTGAGAATGAAAATTGAGTTTTAGCCATACAAATTGGAAGTTTATCTAATCCTAATTCTTCAAGCTTAGCAATCTGCTTCATAGCAGCTCCTTCTATTACTACTCCATCTCCACCATAGATTTCTTTAACGATGGTATTTAGTTTTTCAGGTATTGAAGCTTCCATATCGTATATTGGCTTATAGTGTGATTCTTCTGTCTCTAATATTTTAACAAGCTTTTCAGCCATTTCTGTTCCACCGTCTCCACCTTTTGCCCAACATTCATTTAATGAAACTTCTATTCCTTCTGCCTTACACTTATTCGTTAATAATTCTATTTCAGCTTCTGTATCATTTACAAATCTATTAATTCCAACTAATACAGGTAAACCGAATTTTCTCATGTTTTCAACTTGCTTAGCTAAGTTTGCAAAACCTTTATCTAAAGCTTCTAAGTTCTCTGTTCCTAATTCAGTCTTTTTAACTCCTCCATGCATTTTTAATGCTCTTATTGTAGCAACTACAACAACTGCATCTGGTTTTAATCCACCATATCTGCATTTTATATCTAAGAATTTTTCAGCTCCTAAGTCAGCACCAAACCCAGCTTCTGTAACTAATATATCTCCTAGCTTTAATCCAAGCTTAGTAGCTATTATTGAGTTACATCCATGAGCTATGTTAGCGAAAGGTCCACCATGTATAAGAGCTGGTGTATTTTCAAGAGTTTGAACTAAATTTGGTTTTATAGCTTCTTTTAAAAGCATAGCCATTGCACCATTTACCTTTAAATCTTTTGCTGTAACTGGTTTTCCATCTAAATCATATGCTAATATAATTTTTCCTAGTCTTTCTTTTAAATCCATTAGGTCATTTGATAAACAAAGTATTGCCATAACCTCGGAAGCAACTGTTATCATAAAACCATCTTCTCTAGTAAATCCACAAGCTTTTCCGCCAAGACCTACTACTACATTTCTTAATGCTCTGTCATTCATATCTAGTACTCTTTTCCAAACTATTTGTCTGGAATCAATTCTTAGTGTATTTCCATGATTAATATGGTTATCAATAGCTGCTGAAAGTAGGTTATTAGCCGCAGTTATTGCATGCATATCTCCTGTAAAATGTAAGTTAATATCCTCCATAGGAACAACCTGTGCATAACCGCCACCTGCTGCTCCTCCTTTAACTCCAAAAACTGGTCCTAAGGATGGTTCTCTTAATGCTATAAATGCTTTCTTGCCAATTTTATTTAAAGCCTGACCTAATCCTATTGTTGTAGTGGACTTACCTTCTCCTGCTGGAGTTGGGGATATTGCAGTTACTAATACTAATTTTCCATTTTTCTCGTTTTCTAATCTCTTAAATACTTCATGTGAAATTTTGGCCTTATATTTGCCATACATCTCTAATTCTTCATCTAAAATTCCGTATTTTTCAGCTATTTCTGTTATTGGCTTCATCTTTGCACTTTGTGCTATTTCAATATCGCTAGGTACCTTGTTAATCATTTTGCTACACCTCTTTTATATATTATTTATTGTATAAACATCTATTATATTATACAAACGTCTATAGTTCTAATGGAGTATAGACGTTTGTATGAAGGGAATTTAAATATGTCTACTACTCTAACAATCTTTTTTCTAATATTTGATTGATGTCAAAGTTTTCTATTTGTAAGTAGTATTCAGCAGCGTCAAGTAAAGATTTCATAGGAACAGTTCCTATAACTTCACTGCCTACTACTGGTACACCATATCTTCTAGCTTCCATTTTTACCATTTCAAAAGCTCTATATACAGCAGTTTTTTCGTAGTTAACTAGATTCATTGATACTTGAACTATGTTTCTTTCTTCAAGCTTTAATCCTATAGCTTTAGCAAATCTTAATCCACCGCCTATAAATCTTACCTTCTTAGCTATAGCATCAGCTATCTCTAAATTATCAGTACCTAAGTTAACATTAAAAGCTACAAGAGCTACTCTTGCACCAACTGCAGTACAACCACTTTTAGCGTTCATAGCTTGTGGACCATAATCTGGTTTCCACTGTTCTTCTTCAATCTTTTGGAAGAATCCTTCATACTGTCCTTTTCTTACATCTGCAAGGTTTTTTCTTGCAGGTATAGTGGCAGCATCTTCATATAAGTAAACAGGAATTCCCCAGCTACCAATTTCTTCTCCAACTTCTTTAGCTAACTCTACGCACTCATCCATAGTAATATCGGCTACTGGAGTAAAAGGTACAACATCCACAGCTCCCATTCTTGGATGTCCTCCATGATGAGTTGTCATATCTATTAATTCTGTTGCTGTTTTAGCTAAGTTTATAACTGCCTCTTTAACCTTTTCTGGACTTCCTATAAGAGTTACAACTGTTCTATTATGGTCTTCATCTGGTAAGTAATCCAATAATTTTACTTCTTTTACCTTTCTTACCTCATCAACTATTTTCTCAATTACTTCCTTATTTCTTCCTTCACTAAAATTAGGAACACATTCTACTAGTTTTGCCATGATTTATTCCTCCCTTAATTTTAATACTAAAATATATTTAAATCTATTTATTACTATAAAAACATAATATTTTGTTTTTTCTGATTTTATTATACTACACGGCCCATCAACAAATCGTCTAATTTTTGTAACAATTTCGAAAATAACATATTTTTTAATTTAATTTGTAGACGTTATAATATCAAAAGCTCTACTATTTAAAAAGATTCATAAAATATACTATATTAGGTATACCAACTAAATCTATTAAAAATGCTCCAACTAATGGCACTATTAAGAAAGCTTTTGTTGATGGTCCATATTTTTCTGTAACAGCACTCATATTAGCTATAGCATTAGGAGTAGCTCCTAGACCATGTCCCGCCATACCTGATGCCATAACAGCTGCATCAAAATCCTTTCCTAGTAAGTTAAATACAACAAATATTGTAAATATTATCATGAAAGCTACTTGTGCAAATAGAACTACAAACATTTGTCCTGCTAAACTCGTTAATTCCCATAGTTTTAAAGTCATCAATGCCATTGATAGGAATATACCTAATGCCACATCACCTATTAAATCTATAGTATAAAAATCTAAATTTATTAGCTTTACTCTATCATTTATATTTCTGAATATTACTGCTGTAAACATTGCCCCAACGTATCCCGGAAGTACAGTTCCAGTTTTAGCAATTAAATCACAAGCTATACCTCCTATTGTCATACATACACTAATAACTCCTAAATGTAGTAAAAAACCTTGCGCTGTAACTTTACTATCTGTTATTCCAGCAACTTCTCTATAAGATGTTTCCTCCATTTTTTCTTCATCTGCTGGTTTTAAATCATACTTATCAATCAAGAATTTAGCTATAGGTCCTCCAATCAATCCTCCAGATATTAAGCCAAAAGTTGCTGCTGCTACTGCCACAGTGGTGGCTCCCGCAACTCCTAATGATTCAGCTGTTGGCCCAAATGCCGCCGCTGCGCCATGTCCGCCCTCCATGGATACTGCTCCCATCATAACTCCTAACAGCGGATGTATTCCTACCAATTTAGCCATTCCTACACCGATAACATTTTGTGCCACCGCTAAAATACTTGATAAAAGCCAATATATTAATACTAATTTACCACCTTTTTTAACAAGTGCAAAACTTCCTCCTAATCCTACGGTTGTAAAAAATACTATCATAAACGGTGATTGAAATGTAGTATCCATACTTATAGTTATAACATTACTTTGCTTCAAAAATAAAGCTATTACGGAAAATAAAAGTCCTCCTATAACAGGTGCAGGTATGCAGAATCTTTCAAAAAAGCTTATCTTTTTTCTTAGAAAACCACCTAAAAATAATAACAAAATTGCCAAAGTAAGCGTTGAGATCATGTTTACATTTAAAGTTAAAACTCCTTTGATTGTTTCAATATTCATACTAATCCCCCTTATTTTTTATTTATCTCCATATAAAGCATTTTTCATGCCAAAAGTTTCTGCTTTAATATTCAGTATGTTTAGAATATTAAAGCAGAAAAGCACCCTGCAAAAATTGCCGCTAGGCATTTTTTGCAGGGTGCACATTTATAATTATCTTTATTCAATTACAGCTTCTTTTTCTACATTAATATTATTTTTCTTACATATTCCCATAAGCATTAAAGCTATAGCTCCATCTCCTGTTACATTACAAGCAGTTCCAAAGCTATCTTGTAATGCAAATATTGTCAATACTAGTGCTACTGCTGCATCAGTAAATCCTAAAATACCGGTAATTAACCCTAGTGACGCCATAACAGTTCCTCCAGGCACCCCTGGGGCCCCTATAGCAAATATTCCCAACAATATAATAAATTGAATTATCTTTCCAACAGGTGGCAAAGTCCCATACACCACTTGTGAAACTGTCAATACAAAGAATACCTCTGTTAAAACAGAGCCACAAAGATGTATAGTAGAACATAGAGGAATAGCAAAATCCACTATTTCATCGCTTAATACGGAAGATTTATGAGCACATTTAAGCGCTACTGGTAACGTAGCAGCACTAGACATAGTTCCAACAGCTGTTAAATATGCAGGTCCATAATGTTTAACTACTTCCATAGGATTCTTTTTCGAAATAGCTCCACCAATTGCGTATAAGAGGGTAAGCCATATAATATGTCCTACTATTACTAATAAAATAACTATTAAAAATACCGGTAAGTGTTTTGTTATACTTCCCTCATAAGCTAATCCTGCAAAGGTACTGGCTATAAAAAATGGTAGTATTGGTATTATTACTCTAGTAACAATAGCAAGCATTATTTCCCCAAATTGATCTAATAATTTTTCTACCAAATCAGAATTAGTCCATGCTGTAGCAAGTCCAATTAAAATTGCTGTAACTAAAGCAGTCATAACAGACATTATAGGTGGTATATCTAGCTTAAAAACCAACTCGGGTAACTCTCTCAAATTACCTACATCCCCACCTATGGATAATTTAGGAATAATTCCATAACCAACTAAAGCTGAAAATGCTGCTGCACCTATAGATGATATATATGCAATAATTACTGTTATTCCTAACATCTTGCTTGCGTTAGACTTCATTTTCACTATTGAAGGTGCAATAAATCCTATTATTACAAGTGGTATGCAATAAAAGATTACTTGTCCTAAAATATGTTTCACCGCTACTACAACTCCCATTACCCCCGGAGAAGAAATCATCCCTATCAAAGCTCCGATGACAACTGCTAATAGTAGCTTTAAAACCAAATTATCTTTTAGTTTACTCATAAAAACCCCCCCATTTATTTTTATATAATATAATATATAATTAATAGCAATATATATGCCAATTAATTATATATTATGAGCCATTGAATATCAATACTTCTAACTTTAACAGAAAAATCTTAATTATCAATTATGATAATTTCCTCTACTATTTTATTGTTATTAATCACTACATTTTATTATAACTAGTCATTGTAATGATTTATCATTTTCAAGAATTAATTACCAAATATGATAATTAATCCAAATTAAAAAATCCTGTAGAGCTAATTTAAGCTCTACAGGATTTTTAATAATTAGTGTTCTAAATCTACAACCTTTTCAACTTCTTCTAATATTTTTCCATTAACAATTACTTCTGTAACTTTATCTAATTCTTTATACATTTCTATATCAGTGTCATATTCCATAAAGTTTACTGCTTCTCTTATTACTTTATAAGCTTCTGCAGTTCCCTTTCCTAACTTAAAGCCTTTATCAGCTCTAAAGTCTATAGCCTGACAAGCTGCCATCAATTCTGTAGCCACTACTCTTGTAGCGTTTTGGATTATATCTCTAGCTTTTCTTGCAGCTATAGTTCCCATACTTACTAAATCTTCTTGGTTAGCTGAAGATGGTATTGAGTCTACAGATGCAGGATGAGCAAGTACCTTGTTTTCAGATACTAAAGCTGCTGCTGCATATTGAGTAATCATAAATCCTGAATTTAATCCACCATGTCTAGCAAGGAAAGCTGGTAAATCATTTAATTGAGGATTTATAAGTCTTTCAAGTCTTCTTTCTGATACATTAGCAATCTCTGCAGCACCAATTCCTAAGAAGTCGAATGGCTGTGCCATAGGTTCTCCATGGAAGTTACCTCCAGAGATTACATCTCCTTCTCTTGTGATAATAGGATTATCTGTTACTGAATTTATTTCTATTTCAACTTTTGATTTTACATAATTGATTGTGTCCTTATTAGCACCATGAATTTGAGGTACACATCTTAAAGAATAAGCATCCTGTACTCTTAATTCACCTTGTTTTGTCACATAAGTACTACCTTCAACTAATTTCAATAAATTTCTAGCAGTAGCTAACTGTCCAGCATGTGCTCTTATTACATGGATTCTTTCATCAAAAGCATCTGTTATACCTCTTAAAGCTTCTATAGTCAATGCAGCTGCTATATCACTAACTTTTAATAATTCTATAGCATCATAAGTAGCTAATGCTCCTGTTGATGTCAATACTTGAGTACCATTTATTAATGCTAAACCTTCTTTAGCATCTAATATAATAGTAGGAATTCCTGCCTTTTCCATAGCCTCTTTACCAGACATTATTTCTCCTTGGTATTCAGCTTCACCAAGTCCTAACATAGGTAGAACCATGTGAGCAAGCGGCGCTAAATCTCCTGATGCTCCTAATGATCCTTTTTCAGGAATTACTGGATGTACTCCTTTGTTCAACATTTCTACTAAGGTATTTAATGTTTCTATTTTTATTCCTGAATATCCTTTTGTTAATGCATTTGCTCTAGTAAGCATTATTGTTCTTACAATATCTGTGGAGAAACTAGGACCATATCCACAAGCATGTGAACGTATAAGATTCTCCTGTAATGTACTACAATCTTTTTTTGATATACTTACATTACAAAACTCACCAAAACCAGTAGTTACACCATAAACAACCTTTTCATTTTCTACAATATCATTAATTATTTCTCTTGATTCCTTTACACTTTTTACAGCATCTTCACTTAGGGAGACTTTGTATCCCTTTCTTGCTACATTAACTATCTCCTCTAGCGTTAAGTCATTTCCTGTTATTATAACTTCTTTTATTTCTTTCACGGCTATTCCCCCTTTAGTATTTTATATGATTTTATATTATATCTTTTGTATATTTAAAATATTTTATCCTATCATTAAAGCTCCTATTATTCCTGCAATAAATAATGGTATGTTAAAGAATATAAATGTAGGAACACATGTATCCCAAATATGATCATGTTGACCATCTACATTTAAACCTGATGTAGGCCCAAGAGTACTATCTGAAGCTGGTGAACCTGCGTCTCCTAAAGCACCTGCAATACCTATTAATAAAGCAATTGAAGCAGGGCTAAATCCAAGTTTTAAAGCTAGTGGACAATAAATTGCAGCAAGTATTGGAATCGTTCCAAATGATGTTCCTATTCCCATGGTAATCAGCAATCCAACAGCTAACATTAAGAAAGCTCCTCCAAGTTTACCTCCTACCATTCCTGCTGTAGTATTTACTAAGGCTTCAACTGCTCCTGTTTCTCTTAATACCTGTCCGTAACCAGCAGCTACCAACATTACAAAGGCTATAAATCCCATTATTTTCATTCCGCCATCCATCATTTCGTCTATTTCTTTATATTTTATAGCTCCTGTAACTATCATAACAAGTAATCCAGCTAATGCTCCTAATGGCAAGGAACTAGTAGTTATCTGAACAACGAAAGCTGCTGCTGCTCCTAATAACCCCATGTACTGTTTAGTTCCCATTTTTACGTCTTCACTATTTTCAAAATCTTCTATTAGTTTTTCACTATATTCTCTTGGCTTTCTATAAACAACGAATACCGCTATCAATAATCCTATTAACATGCTTAATCCGCCAATCCACATAACTCCACCAATTTCAGATGTAGTTATTTGAACACCATTTTGAATCATCTGGTCTCTAATGATATTATGGAAAATAAGTCCGAATCCAGCTGATAGAGTAACATAAGGTGCTTTAAGTCCAAAGGTCAATGCACAGGCCATAGCTCTTCTATCCAATTTCATTTGATTCATCAATGGAATTAGTGGTGGAATTAAAATTGGAATAAAGGCTATATGAACTGGTATAAGGTTTTGTGAGAAACAAGCTACAAAAGCTATTATTAATGTAAATACAACTGTTTTTCCTTTAACTCCACCGGCTATTTTTTTAGCCAATATAGTAGCTAATCCCGTCTTGTTAATAGCAACTGCTAGTGCTCCTAATAAGATATAACTTAAGGCTGTTTCAGAGTTTCCTCCCATTCCGCTTATTAATACCGTCATAGTTTCTGGTATAGGCATTCCCGCTGAAAGCCCAGCTACCAATGCCGCTGCAAGTATAGCTAAAATTACATTTAATTTTAATAAACAAAGTGCTGCCATAACTATAACTGAAATTACTACCGGATTAAATAATAACATTATTATTCCCCCTTTATTTTTTTATTTAAACATTAAAATTGTCTACGTTTACTTTTCCTTCAGCTACAATTTTTACTAAACCATCCAAACAAACATGGGTTACTTTATTTTCTTTCCAGTCAGCTATAACTTGCAGCTCTCCACCGGGTTGCTTAACTTTTTCTTCTACGGAACATCTTCTTGTGTAGGCTAACGCTGCACCTAATGCTGATGTCCCTGATGCACAACTTCTTTCCTCCACTAGACTATCAGTACCTTTTACATAAACTAATGGCTCTAGATAATTTTCCTTATAATCATAATACATTATTCCAAATGCATCATAATCACTATTATCCATTTCGCTTTTTAATAGTTTAAAAAAGTATTTTCTATCCTTTATTTTTTCTCTATCCACTATAAAATGTGTAATTCCCGAAAATTCCACCTTTACTCCAGAAAAAACGTTATCATTTGTCTTTATGGAAAATTCTTTAATTTCCTTTGGTAGAGGCATGTACACATTAGACATGTACACATGGCTATCTTCTGTTTCACGGACTTCACAGCGAATCAAATCTTCAGCTCCAGATACTTCTAAGTCCACTATATACTTATCCATTTCTTTAGTAAAATAAGGATATTCATTGTAAACCACTAATGCCGCTAAAGACCTTGCTGCATTACCGCAAAATTCACCTCCCATCATTTGGAGTCTTAGATATTTATTTTTTTCTTCTTTATAAAAGTTTGCCTTTTCAATAAATCCAACCTGTTCTGCATATATACTGTTATAATTCATCAACTTTATTGCTACATTCATTTGTTCATCCCTTGGCACTTGATCTAAAACAAATACTGTCATATTCTCCACTGGATTTACCTTAACAAAATGAAGCTTAATTTTCCATCTCCTCCTTTCGTGAATCATTTATCTTTTGTACAATTCAATTATATCATAATTTCGTCAAATAAGAGTCTATTTTGAATCTTTTAAAAATTTAAAATTGCAAACCATTTTTTTCATTTAAAATGTAATACAATGTAAAATCAACTTTATTTTTTAGATTATTACTTACATTTTATTCTTTATATTGATTTTTTTCGCCACAACGTCAATAAAACGTCTATTTTTTTAACACCTAAGTTCGATTGTGTGTATTTGAATTTTCTGCTTTATGTTTTTATTTATTTTTATCTTTCAATTTTAACACTATTCCGAATTATCACACTAAACCTTTAAATTATTATCACTTTAGCTTAATAATATATTAAATTATTCAATTAATGTTTTTAATACTGTAACAAATACTATTTTTTTATCAATAACTCCTTCTTCTTATTAATAATTTTATTAACTAGCACAAGTATTTATTCATATATAAATATAAAAAGTGGCTTCTATATGTAAACCACTTTTTATATACTATATATTAAATAGCAATCAATATACTCTAAGATATTTCATAGGACTTTCTAAGTATATCTATAACCTCTATTTCATAATTATCTCTAGCTTCCTTTAAAAGTTTAACACCTTCATCACAATAATAATTTATATCCTTATCTAAATATTTGCTAAATACTTTATTTAAATTTTCATTTTCCTCCATACCTACTCTTATCTCAGCTTTAACCCTATATACAACGCCTATCTCATGAGGATTTTTAATTTTTTGAGAATGTAAATCTGCATTTTTTAAATATTGTAACGCCTCATTATAATTTCCTTCTTTTACATGTAAAAGTGCCATAAATGCCTCTAATATAGAACGTCTCCATACAGAATCAAATTGATTATATAATCCATACGCCTTCTCAAAGTAATCTTTAGCTCTACAATAATCTCCCATGTCAAAGGCAGCCTGACCTGCATTTATATTAAATACCGCTAGGCTAGTTAAAGCATTTTTATTTTCACATATGGCTATAGCTTTATCATAGTAATTTAAGGATTCTAAAAATTTCATATTAAATCTTCTTATTTCTCCAATATAATTATAAGCTGCTGCAATATTCAAAGAATATTTATCCGCTACTTGCTTTGTTACATTAAATATATTTATTGATTCATTGAGTAGTTTTTCAGCTTCTTCATATTCTCCACACATTATATTATATAGCCCTTTTAATCTTAGTAATATACCTATCTCTTTGTGATAATTACACTCTACTGCAAGGTTTAAAGCTGAGCTAACATATTTTATCATAAGCTCAGTATTATTAGTCTGTATACAAAAATATATCATTTGCTTATATCCTTCGAGAGCATAATCCCTATCTCTAATTTCTAATGATTTTTCAATCATTTCCTGTATAAATCCTGTGCCTTGATCATAATCTCCTTCTCTTATTAAGTACCTACCTTTCATATGAAGAAATGCTATTTCTAGCTCAATTACTTCCTCTGTAACTCCCTCTTTCTTCTTTACTTCTTTCACTAAATTTTCAATATCTTTTAAATGCTTTATAGTTTGTTGTTTACTAAAATAAGCATATTTATAAGCCTCTGTATCAGCGTTGCTCAGTATAGGAAATAGTTCATGACTAAAATTTAAATAAAAATTTAAACTTTTTATTTTATAGTTTAAAGACTTTACTCTATTTTCACTATTAGAATAATGATATATTAGTTTATGGTAAGTGTTTATATCTGTTTTATCATTTCTTAAGGTTTTCTCTAATAAATCACCAATCTTATTGTGAAGAATCTTTTTTCTTCCGTCAGATTGTTTTATATAAACAAACTCCCTTAACTTTTGGTGAGTAAATTTAAAGCTAATTTTATCATTAGTGTTTAATTCTTTTAATATAAATTTATTCTCTAACTCTTCCATTATATCCATTATTTCTAATTGGTCCTTACCAGTTAAATTCTCTAGAATATTTAAGGGCACCTCATCAAAGAAAAGAGATGCTATATTTAATATTTTTTTACCTTCCTCAGATATATAGAGGAATCTACTTTTCAATATGTCTTGCATTTTAACAGACATAATATTGGTATCTCCATTAGACTTAATTATATTTAAGTACTCATTTAAAAAGAAAGTGTTTCCTTCTGTTTCATCATAAATTTTCTTTAACATCTCTCTAGTAATATGATAATCTGGAATAGCTTTTTTAATAAAACCCTCAACTTCTTCACTGTTAAATCTAGGCAAATCTATAGTTAATATTTTATTATAGCTATTCATAGTAGTTATAAATTTATCCACATTACTATCGTATTCATTTCTGCAGGTGGCAATAAATATAGTGTTATTTTTATGTTGATGAAGCATAACGCTGCTTAATAAAGATAAACTCATATTATCCATCCATTGAATATCTTCGAATATAAATATAACTTTCTTTCTTTCTGTAATTTTCTTTAATATGTCGGAAATAATATCTGCTATCATTTCATATTTAAGAGTCTCAATATTTTCTATTAATTTTATATTTGTATTTCCTTCTTTTTTATGAAATTCCGGAAATATATTAGATATAATATTTTCCCATACGGTTGGAATGGTAATTTTATCATTCATTATAGTATCTGATATTTTAGAAATAATAGCATTCCAAGGCTTTAGAAAGTACTCTTTCTCTACTTGGTAGCAACTAGTTTGAAATATATATACTTCTTCAGAATCTATATCCTCTATAAACTTATCTTTTAATCTACTCTTACCAATGCCAGCTTCTCCTGTTATAATGGCCGACTTGCCATTATTCCCTGTAGTAAAGTTTTTATAGTTATTTTCTAGTAGCCTCAATTCATTACATCTACCATAAAAGAAATCCGTAGAGCTAACTGTTTTACCTTTCTGTCCCTCATTCATAATATCCAGTACTTCATTAAATATTTCTCGAGTTTGTTCATCAGGAGTTATACCTAATTCCTTATCTAATAATTGAGAAAGCTTATTGTAGGTATCTATTACTTTTCCATAACTTCTAGTGTTTTTATAATGATCCATCAGTATCCTATAAGCCTTCTCATCAAACTCATCTACATTGATTAAAAGCTTAGCATATCTTTCTATATTATTATCAATAGAATTTTTTATATCTTCTGATATTTTATCATATAATTTTTCTATATATTTCTCTTTTAAATTTTCCCTAGTCTTAATAAGCCACTCTTCAAATTCCTCTGCATTTTTAACAAAAAAACCCTGTAAAAACTCTCCTTGGTATGCTTCAATACACTTATCTTTATCATTTAAAAAAATATCTATATCCAATTCTATATCCATATTGGGATTTAACATAACTATAGATTTTTTAGGAGATATAATCACTTCTTCATCGAAAGATTTTTTTATTTTATAGATTGCATTTCTTAAATTTTTCTTAGCTACATTCTCCTCTTCATCAGTCCACAATAAACCTGCTAATTCATCCCTACTAGCCTTTTTATTTACTAACAAATAATAAAATAAAGCCTTTACCTTATTATATGGAAAAATTATTTCTTCTTCATTAATTTTAATAATAGGAGTACCAAATAATTTTGCATAAATCACAATCACTTTTATCCCCTCTTTATTGTTTTTTATTTGCTGAGTATATATTAATTATAGTATATAAGTACTATTTTGTTAAATTTTCTTGTTTTATCCTAATCTTAGCTTTAGGAAGTTGTAAATTACATTTCATAGATATAATTCTCACTATAAAAGTAACAAAGAAACACACATATAAAGCTACAGAATTCCCAAAATGTTCTCTAACTGCTACAAAAGATAACCCACCTACAATACAAGCTACAGCATATATTTCTTTTTTAAATACAAAAGGAATCTCTTGGGCAAAAACATCTCTTAAAATTCCTCCCCCAACTCCTGTAAACAATCCAAGGGATATAACAATAAAAGTGCTTGTAAAATTATTTTTTATCGCTACATTGCAACCTATAGCTGCAAAAGCTCCTAATCCTATAGCATCGGATATTTGTATTATATTATTTAATTTATTTAATTTATCATAAAATATGAATACAACAACTGCCGTTATTATACTAATTGTAGCGAAAAATGGATTCACAAAAGCTGCTGGAGGATGAATTCCTATTAAAATATCTCTAAGCACTCCTCCACCTACTGCAGTGGTAATGGCCAATACTATTGTGCCAAACAAATCCATTTCTTTACTAATACCCACCATACATCCAGATAATGCAAAAGCGATGGTTCCAATAATCTCAAATATGGACATTAAATTCATATTAATTTCTCCTTAGTAAATATTTATAATATTATCAGTTTAAGCTTTAGTATTGTGCTGAAATATGTTCTAAAACTTCAGCATTAGAATTTAAATCCTGTATGGAAGCTGTAATCTCTTCCAGTGCTGCTGCCTGGTTATGAAATGTTTCATTTATTTTTTGTATACTATCCGAGATATTTTTTACAGATGTCTGTATTTCATTAATTATATCATTTATTTTAGTTATAGATTCACTACTTGAATTGGACAGCTTCCTTATTTCAGAGGCTACCACTGAAAAACTCTTCCCATATTCCCCAGCTCTTGCCGCTTCTATTGAAGCATTTAATCCTAATAAGTTAGTTTGCCTCTCTATAGCTTTAATAAAATTTATTATTTCATTACTATTTAATGTTTTTTCAAAGGCTTCCGTAGCTTCTTTCAATACAATTTCGTTTAAAGATACAGTATTTTGAACCCCTTCTGAAACTTCATTAATTGCATCAGCAATTTGTCCTGACGCTTCGGATAAATTCTTCGATAGATTTAACATGTTCTCTTGCTTCTTTAAACTCTTTCCAATAGAGACAACTCCAATAACATCTCCATTATCACCTTCAATGGGAACCGCTATAGACTTCAATTTAAAGTCAAATACCTTTTCTTCAATAACTTTTGTCACTACACTCTTTGTCCTTATAGCATCATAAGTAGAACTTCCTTTTTTTATTACATCTCCTACTTTTATGTCTGGCCTTATATTTTCACTAGGAGAAAAAGCTATAAATTTTTCTTTATCTGTAAGAGCAAAACTAATCTCCTCTTCTAACAAACTAGATAAATACGGACTGATATTAATAAAAGATTCCAATATTCTCTCATTAATTTTATTATTCATTATTAATTCCCCCCATATTAATTATATTTAAAGTTTATAGAAATTAGCAAGAAGAAAAATAAATCCACTTACTTTATGTCAAAATAAGTGGATTTATCCGTGTGTTAACCGAAGGTATTTAAATTTGTATATAAAAATAATGATTAACTATTTTTCATGAACTAGAACTCCATTCTTCACAACTTTTTCTACTATATTAACTCCAGTATGGTATGGTAAAAATTTATATGATGGATATTCTAGTATTACTATATCACCTTTTTTACCCACATCAATGCTTCCAATGGAATCTGCTCTATCTATAGCAGCAGCTCCATTTATCGTCATAGCAGTAATTGCTTCCTCTATACTCATATTCATATATATAGTAGACAAGGCGAACATTAATGGTATTGAGTTAGTAAATCCACTTCCTGGGTTAAAATCTGTTGCCAAAGCTACAGCACAGCCGCTATCTATCATTATTCTCGCTCTTGCAAAAGGTTCTTTTAAACAAAAAGCAGTAGTTGGTAAAAGAGTGCTTACTACTCCTTTCTCAGCCATATCCTTTATTCCCTTATCTGAAGAATGAAGGAGGTGATCCGCTGATACAGTTCCCAATTCCGCTGCTAGCTCTGCTCCTCCTAGCTGAACTATTTCATCTGCATGTATTTTTAATTTCATTCCTAATTCTTTAGCTCTTAAAAGAATTTTTCTTGATTCCTCTATAGAAAATACTCCCTTTTCACAGAAAACATCACAAAAATCTGCTAAATTATTTTTCGCTACTTCCGGCAATACTTTCTCTAACATAAAATCTATATATTCATCTGCTCTTCCTTTATATTCATTTGGAACAGCGTGAGCTCCCATAAATGTCTTGCAGATATCTACTGGGTGATCCTTTTGAAGCTCCGTCATGGCTTCTAATTGTCTCAGCTCTGTTTCATAATCTAAACCATATCCACTTTTTCCTTCTACAGTGGTTACTCCAAATCCAAGCATTGAATCTAATCTTTTTCTACCTGAATCTACTAATTCTTCTTTTGAAGCATTTCTAGTATCTCTAACAGAGCTTACTATACCACCGCCTCTATTCATAATTTCCATGTAACTATCGCCACGTAATCTCCATGAAAATTCTTCTGCTCTATACCCACCAAATATAAAATGAGTATGAGAATCAACAAAACCCGGTAGAATACATTTTCCTTTAGCATCAATAACTTCATAATTAGATTCATCATATTTTTTTAATATTTCATCTGTTTTTCCTAGATCTTTAATTATTCCATCTTCAATAACTACTGCACCATCTAGAATTACATTGATATCTGACATTTCTTTGCCAAATTTAGCCTTAGTTCCACTACAAGTAACCAATTCATGAGCATTCTTTATTAACATATTTCCCTTTTTCATTAATATCACCTACTCCATAAACATATTTTCTAATATTTGTTCCATTGAAAAGTCCTCTACTTGAAGATAGTATAATGCACTATCTACTAATGCACTCATTGGAATAGTTCCTATTATTTTGCTATTTATTATACTAACTCCAAATCTTTTACTTTCCATTTTTACCATTTCAAATACTTTATACAAAGACATCTTATTATAATCTGTCATTGTTATACAAATCTGTACTAATTGGCTATTATAAAGCTTTATGCCTATAGCTTTACAAAATCTTAATCCCCCACTCGTAAACCTAATGCTTTTGGCTATGCTATCTGCTATCTTCTTATTATCTGTGTTTAAATTTATATTCAGAGAAATATATGGCATTCTAGCACCTACAGCAGTGGATCCTGCTGTTATATTCAATTGTCTTGGTCCAAAATCAGGCTTCCATTCTGGTCTATTTATCTTTTCTACAAAGCCTTCATATTCTCCTCTTCTTATATGACTTAAACTTTCACGCTCAGGCTTAATAGCAGATTTTTCATACAAATATATAGGAACATCGAATCTTTCCCCAGCTTCTTTTGCAAACTCCTTTGATAAATTTACCGCTTCCAACATAGACATATTCTTTATAGGAATAAATGGAACTACATCTACTACTCCCATTCTAGGATGCTGTCCCTTATGTTCTCTTATGTCTATGATTTTTATAGCAATACCCATAGCTTCTAACATAGCATTTTTTATACTTTGTGGTTCTCCCATTAATATTACCATTGTTCTGTTGAGATTTACATCATTATTATAATCTATCAGCTTTACCCCTGTTTTTCTTCTGAAGGCATTTACTATTTCTTCAATCTTATCTAGATCTCTACCTTCACTAAAGTTGGGTAAACACTGTATTATCTTTCCTGAATCTACCACAAAAGTCCCACCTTTCAAGCAATTATGGCAGGTAATTTATTTTATATATAGTTTTGCAGTATACAGATATTGTATACTGCAAAACTTTTAAATTCTTCTATCTATTAATTTTTTTAAATACTCCTTCTACAGCATCTTTAACCGCTTTATCATCTGCTAAATAAGGAATTGTTATGTGGTCTGTTCCTTTATTGTTTTTGTTATATTCAATTACAGTTTCTATTGAATTATTATTTCTTGCCCATGAACGTCTAGCAACACCACCCATAACGTCCCAAGCCATTGAAGATTTGATTATTTCGTCTACTCTATGGCTTCCATCAAGCACTAATCCAAATCCACCATTAATTGATTTACCAATACCAACTCCACCACCGTTGTGTAATGCTATTAAGCTCATTCCTCTAGCTGCATTACCAGCGAAACATTGAACAGCCATATCAGCCATTACATTACTTCCATCTTTAATATTTGAAGTTTCTCTAAATGGTGAATCTGTACCTGATACGTCGTGATGGTCTCTTCCAAGCATTATTGGACCAACTTCGCCTTTTCTAACCATATCATTGAACTTAAGTGCAATATTTACTCTTCCCATAGTATCCTGATAAAGAATTCTAGCTTCAGTTCCTACAACTAATTGATTTTCTTCAGCATCTCTTATCCAGTTATAATTATCTCTATCTTGATATCTTCTATTTGGGTCTATAGCTTCCATAGCTGCATGGTCAGTTTTAACTAAATCTTCATGCTTTCCACTCAAGCATACCCATCTAAATGGTCCATATCCATAGTCAAATAGTAGTGGTCCCATGATATCTTCAACGTAGGATGGCCAAATAAATCCATCTTTTTCATCTACACCATTTTTGGAGATTTCTTTCACTCCAGCATCATAAATAGCCTTCATAAATGAGTTACCATAATCAAAGAAATAAACTCCTCTTTCTGTTAAAGCTTTAATTAATTCAAAATGATGCTCTAAAGTTTTATCTACTAATTCTCTGAATTTTTCTGGCTCTTCTGCAAGTAGTCTAGTTCTTTCTTCGAAGCTAATTCCTTCTGGACAATATCCACCTTCATAAACATTGTGACAAGAAGTTTGGTCTGAAAGAAGGTCAACATGAATATTATTGTCTACCATATATTTAAGTAAATCTACAATATTACCATGGTATGCTATAGACATAGCCTCTTTCTTTTCCGCTGATTCTAATGCCATTTTAACTACTTCTTCTACATTTCCTGACCATTTCTTTATCCATCCTTGTTCAAGTCTTGTATCTACTCTTGACTTATCTACTTCAGCAACAATTGCAACACCATTTGCTATCTCACAAGCTTTGCCTTGAGCACCACTCATTCCACCTAAACCTGAAGTTACAAATATTCTTCCTCTTAAATCTCCATCATTAGGAATTCCAAGTTTTGATCTTCCTGCATTTAGTATTGTGTTGAATGTTCCGTGCACAATACCCTGAGGTCCTATATACATCCATCCACCAGCTGTCATTTGACCATAGTTTGCAACTCCCATTTCTTCAGCTATTTCCCAATCCTTTAAGTTGTCAAACATACCAATCATTAATGCATTTGTAATTATTACTCTTGGAGCATCTGGCTTAGATTTAAATAGTCCAAGTGGATGTCCTGATTCAATTACTAAAGTTTGATCCTGAGTTATTACTTCTAAGTATTTTTTTATTAATGTATATTGCATCCAGTTTTGACATACGCTTCCTGTTTCTCCGTAAGTAACAAGTTCATATGGATATAACGCTACATCAAAATCTAAGTTATTATCAATCATTACTTGGAAGGCTTTTCCTTCAACACAATTTCCTTTATATTCATCGATTGGTCTTCCATAAATTTTTCCTTCTGGTCTAAATCTATATCCATAGATTCTTCCTTTAGTTGTTAATTCTTCTAGGAACTCTGGAATTAACTGCTCATGATATTTTTCTGGTATATAACGCAAAGCATTTTTTAATGCTACTTCTGTTTGATCTTTTGATAAATGAAATCCTCTATTTGGAGCTCTTCTTATTCCTTTTTCGAATTTAGGCATTTGTGGTAAATAATCATCAAGTTTAATTGTCATCGCTTCTGAAATATCAAAGTTTTTTATCATGATTTTTCCTCCCTATTTATATTAATTATTAATCTACTTATATATTTGTTTACTTTACAACTCTATTATATACCGACCTCGTCTTTAAAGCGTCTATGTTTTTTATATATTCTGAAATTTTTGATTAATATATAATAATTTTCGACGTCACTTTTTGTAGACGCTATATAAAAATTGCGACGCCTAACTAGTTATACCAAATTTGTTTTTCCATTTCTGAATGCTTATTTAAGTTTTTATAAAAGTAATTAGAACTCCAAAGCATAGAACTAAGCATGTAGTGAAGCCGCTCCAATAAAAAGTATGAACTTTCCTAAAGTTCATACTCCTTTATCTTATACCTTAGAGTTCTCTCTCCAATTTTTAATGTCTCTGCAGTTTTTCTTCTATTTCCATTAAATTTTTTCAATGTATATTCTAAAACTTTTTTTTCAATACTTTTTATATCTTCACCAACAAATATAGGTATCAAATCCGTTTCTTCTCTTATGATATTTTCTTTATTAAATATCTCCTCAGGTAAGTCTTCTTCTTTAATATAGTTACTTTCAGTAAGAACAATAGCCCTTTCTATGATATTTTGCAACTCTCTTACATTGCCATAAAAATTATATTTCTCTAAACATTCTAGTGCCTCAGCAGTTATTCCTTTTATATTCTTATCTAATTTTATACTATATCTTTTTATAAAATTCTCTACTAGCTTCGATATATCTTCTTTATGTTCTCTTAAGGGTGGAACATTTATATTTATTACATTCAATCTATAAAATAAATCTTGCCTAAATCTATTATTTTTTACCTCTTCCTTCAAGTCCTTATTAGTAGCTGAAACAAACCTAACATCTACGTTTATACTTTTTGTAGATCCTATAGGTCTTATTTCTTTATCTTGTATAACCCTTAGTAATTTGGTTTGAAGATTAATATCCATATCTCCTATTTCATCTAAAAAAAGAGTACCTTCATGAGAAAGCTCAATAATTCCTTTTTTGTCCTCCATAGCTCCTGTAAAAGCTCCCTTTCTATATCCAAACAGTTCACTTTCTAATAAATTATTTGGAATAGCAGAGCAATTTATTACATAGAAAGGTTTTTCTTTTCGCTTTCCTTGGAAGTGAACCGCCCTAGCTACCAGCTCTTTTCCAGTTCCACTTTCTCCAGTTATCAATACATTTATATCTATATCTTTAACTCTATCTATTAAATCCAATACTAATTTAATTCTCTTTGAGCTTCCTATAATATTGTATTTATTGTCTTCATGAATCTGATTACTTAAATATTTAATTTTACTATTAAGATTTATATATTCTTTAACTTTAGCCAATAACAAATATAATTCTTCAATACTTATAGGCTTTGTTATGTAATAAAATGCACCTAGTTTCATAGCCTGTACAGAAGACTCTATGCTTCCAAAAGCAGTCATAATTATTATCACCATTTCTGGTCTAATTTCTTTAAGCTTTGTTAATACATTTATTCCATTACTTTCTCCCAACCTTAAGTCTAACAAAACTATATTTATGTCATTGTTTTTTACTAACTCTACAGCTCTTTCTTCATTATTAGCAGTAAAAATATTATAATCATCTTCTAATGCAAAACTTAAGGATGTACATATTGAATTTTCATCATCAACAATAAGTAATTTATATATCTCTACCATCTCCCATATTTTTAAAATATAATTTAAATGTAGTACCTACATTTTTGCTACTTTCTACATAAATATCTACTCCATTTTCCTTTAATAGTTGATAGCTTACGAAAAGCCCCAATCCTGTCCCATAGGATTTTGTAGTGTAAAAAGGGTTATAAATATTATTAATGTCTTTTTCATTTATTCCAGGACCATTATCAGATATATATAGAATTGTTTCCCCTTCTACAATACAGGAGTAGATATCTATAATTTTCTCCTCTTTATCCATACATTCTATAGCATTTAATATAAGATTAATTAAAACTTGCTTTAAATGATTTTTATCTATAAATACATAAGCTTCCTTATGAACATTTAAATTTATCTTTGCATCTTCTTTATATATTTTATCCTTTATTAATCTTAATAAATTATCTATTACATCACATAAGTTAATATACTCTTTAAAAGGTCTTCTTGGCCTTGAATACTCTAGTAAATCATTAATTAAATTATTTAACCTTTCAATTTCTTTTGGTATATCTATTGATATCATTTCTCTAAATCTAGGATTTTCATATTTTCTAGGCAATAATTCTGCATATGTTTTAATAGATGTAAGTGGATTTCTTAATTCATGAGCTATTCCTGAAAGTAAAGTACCTAAGGATTCCATTTTATCTTTAGTTCTAATAGTTTCTTGCATCAACTTTTCTTCTGTTACATCTCTAAAACTAATTATACTTTCATTGCAGTATTGATTGTTCTCATTTAATATATTTATATTATAATTTATATATATTTTTTTATCTTCTATATAATATTCTTTCAATCCGCTACCATTAATAATTCCCTCTTGTGGGAAAATGTCTTTAATCACCGTATTATAAATATATTTATGCATTATTTCTTTCGGCTCTAAATTTAGAATCTTTAAAGCCATATCGTTTATAAAGGTTATTTCACCTTCATCATTTATAGTAATAATACCATTAAATATACTATTTAATATCCATTCTCTAAAATCTTTTTCTTCCTTTATATGTTCGTTCTTTTCTTTCAAATTTTCATTCGCTTCTTCTAGTTTACATGTATGTTTTTTAACCTCATCTTTTAGCATATCGTTCCACAGATAAAATAAAAGAATTATTATAATAAAAATCGTCGAACCAATTAAAAGCACTTTAATTATATTTTTTATATACCATTTAGGATAATCATTTGTATTTCCAAACCATTTCCTGTAAACCATTTCATAAGTACCATTCTTTTGTATTTCTTTTAGCCCTTTATTTAAAAGACCCAAAACCTTACTGTTACCTTTTTTGACTACCATGGAGTAAGCAGTATAGTTAAGTGGCATATCAACTGGTTTTATTCTATTTCTTACTTTTAGCTTATCTAAATAATTTACACCTGTTAAAGTATTGCAAATAATAGCATCTACCTCCCCGTCAATCAGTTTTTTAAAAGCCTCTTCTTGATCCTTAGTAGAAACAATATTTACATTTTCCATTCCCTTTAAGTTATTGATAGCTATATCTCCTTCTTGTATAGCTACAGTATTTCCTCTTAAGGTTTCATAGGAGTCTATTTCATAATTATTCTCCATAACAAAAATAGACTGGGAGTTTTCAAGATATCCTTCAGAAAAATCATAGTATTTTGATCTTTCCATAGTATATTTCATACCTTGTATTACATCTATTTCTCCATTTTTCAATTTTTCACAGGCTTCTTCCCATTTCATAGGGTAAAATTCAACTTCAAAGCCACCTCTTAGAGCTATTGCCCTAGTTATATCTACGTTAAATCCGGTGTAAATACCATTATCATCAATGTATTCAAAAGGAGGGAAGTTTAAATCTCCCCCTACTTTAATCACTCTATAATCTTTCTCTTCTTCCATTTTGTTTTTATAGTAAATACTGGAGACAGATATAAAAGTAATAATTATTATAGTTAAAATAAAGAATATTTTTTTTAAACTCCCCTTCAAATTCAACACTCCATTTACTTTTTATTCTAATATTATCACATTATATATTTTAAAACATAATATACATTAGATTAATAATATATGGAGGTAAAAATGAAGAAAAAGTTTTTAAAAAATCTCTCCCTACTTCTCACACTAATTATTCTATCTCTTTCATTAATATCTTGTAAAAAAGTAGAAGTACAGAAGTTAGAAAAAGTACGTTTAAACGAAGTTGTACGTTCTGCTTTTTATGCCCCTATATACGTTGCAATAAATAAAGGTTTTTTCAAAGAGCAAGGAATTGAAATTGAATTAACTACAGGCCAAGGAGCAGACAAAACCATGCAACAAGTGCTTAGTGGTAGCGTAGATATAGGTTTTGCTGGTCTCGAACAAGTTATATATATATATAATCAAAAGAAAGATGACTACCCTGTTATATTTGGTCAACTTACTCAAAGAGATGGATCATTTTTGGTAGGAAGAAGTCAAGAAAACGATTTTAAGTGGGAAAATTTAAAAGGTAAGACTATAATAGGTGGACGACCTGGTGGGGTTCCCGAAATGGCATTGGAGTACGTTCTTAAAAATAACGGAATTGATCCCAATAAAGATGTGGACTTAATCACAAACTTAGCATTTACTGCAACAGCAGGTGCCTTCAAGAGTGGTACAGGTGATTATGTCGCTCTATTCGAGCCTACAGCAACAATGCTAGAAATTGACAATTCTGGATTCATAGTTGCATCGATTGGTGAATCAGCTGGGGTCATCCCATATACAGGTTTCTTTGCTACTCAATCTTATATAAAAATGAATGAAGATACCATAGTAAATTTCATGAAAGCTATTTATAAGGGTCAGCAATGGGTACTTAATAATAGCGATGAGGCAGTGGCAAAGGAGATAATTTCCTTCTTCCCTGGTACAGATGAAAAGGTAATAACTAATGTAATTAAAAATTATAAAAAGATAAATGCCTATGCAGAAAATCCGGTTTTAAAAGAAGATAATTTAAATCGATTGATGGATATAATACAATCATATAATAATGATCTAATCCCTGAAAGACCAAACTTTGATGATATTGTCAATAATTCATTTAGCGAAAAAGCTTTAAAGTAAATTGAAGTATATTTTTAAATAAAGGTAGTCATCTATTATCATTTTTTTCTGATGACTACCTTTATTTATTTTTCCATTTTTTGTATTCAATTAATAAAAAACAAATAAAATATTTCTTTATTTAAATATTTTAAATCTTTTTAAAATTTATGCGAAAATTGAAAGTTATTATAAAAAACCTTCATTTTTTTAAATTTTCTAATTGCTTTTCTTGTGGTAGTTTCATATAATGGAATTGTATTGAAAATAACGTTTTCAATGATTAATTTTTATATTGAAAGGTGGACTTATTATGGAAATTAAATTGGACATGATGCAAACTACTGCTCTAGCTGTTGTAGTTTACTACTTCGGTGCATGGGTAAAAAGCAAGGTACAGTTTTTAGAAAAATTCTGTATTCCTTCACCAGTTGTAGGCGGATTTATTTTTGCTTTTCTTAACTTATTTTTAAAACAAAGTGGCATATTAAGTTTAGTTCTTGACACCACACTACAAAAACCATTCATGATGGTATTCTTTACATCAATAGGTATGGGAGCAAGTTTAGAACTTGTTAAAAAAGGCGGATTCCAAGTTGTTATCTTCTGGTTAGTGGCTACTATATTAGCAATATTCCAAAATGGTATTGGTGTAGCTATAGCCAAAGCTGTTGGAGCTAATCCATTACTAGGATTAATCGCCGGTTCAGTAACCATGACAGGTGGTCATGCTACCGGTGGTGTTTTTGGCCCATTATTTGAAAGTAAATATGGATTTGCAGGAGCTACTACATCAGCAATGGCGGCAGCTACTTTTGGACTAGTTATGGGTTCTTTACTAGGTGGACCAGTTGCAAGAAGAATAATCGAAAATAAAGGGTTAAAATCCAACGCTGCTGCTTATGAAAGTCAAGATTTACAAGCTGCCGTTAAAGAAGAAGCAGTTAATTATCCAGAATTATTTAGAACATTAGCTATAATATTAGTTTCTATAGGTATTGGTGCTATTTTAGAAAAACAATTCGTAAAATTGGGTGTAACTTTGCCTTCCTACGTTAACGCAATGATTATATCATCTATAATTTTAAACATCGGTGAGTCAACTGGTAAATGGCACATCAACCAAAGCTGTACAGAAATACTTGGAACAATAGGATTAAATGTATTCTTATCCATGGCTTTAGTTGGATTGAAACTTTGGGAGCTCGCAGACGTTGCAGGACCAATGTTATTAATCCTAGCAGTTCAAACAGTAGTAATGGCTTTATTCGCAACCTTTGTAACATTCAACTGTGTTGGTAGAGATTTCGATGCTGCTGTAATTTCAGCAGGACATTGTGGATTTGGTATGGGAGCTACTCCAAACGGTATTGCTAACATGAGGGCTATAGTAGAAAGATATGGTGAAGCTCCAAGAGCATTCTTCGTACTACCAATAGTTGGCGCATTCTTAATAGACTTCACTAATGCCATTATTATAACCACTTTCGCAAATGTGTTCGCTAAATAATATATGAATTCTAAGAGATCTAAACCATATTTACAAAATTAACTCATATATAAAAATAGTAAATATCAATATTAAATATAGTTTTATATCGCCAACCTGGTATCAATACCATTTTCGATACCAGGTTATTTAATTTTTTGTATATTTTTTCTGTTAAATGAATTATAATATATTTTAAACTTCATTTAACAATTATAAAAATTTTTGTCCATTTAACATATTATTAATTAAATAAATATTATTTTAAACAAATTTCATCTATACAAGCACAAAATAGTCAAATAACAAAATCATATCATAACCCTCCATATTTTAAGTATTTTCAAATACTTAACCCCAAAAATACTGTCGTAATTTTGGGGTAATTTTTGTATTTTTTTAAATGTAGAATAATTATTTCAAAAATATTATTAATTTCTTTTTAAAATTTTAATGTTTTTAAAATTTGCCCAAAAAATGAAATTTAATTATAAATACATTCATTTTTTTCAATTTTTAAATTGCTTTTTGTACTTTACTTGTATATAATTGGGATTGTATTGGAAATAACGTTTTCAATACTCAAATTTTTATCGAAAGGTGGATTTATTATGGAAATTAAATTGGACATGATGCAAACCGCTGCCCTAGCTGTTGTAATTTACTACTTCGGCGCTTGGGTAAAAAGCAAGATTCAGGTTTTAGAAAAATTCTGTATCCCTTCACCGGTTGTGGGAGGACTTATTTTCGCTTTTCTTAATTTATTCTTAAAACAAAGTGGAATATTAAGTATAGTTCTTGATACTACACTACAAAAACCATTTATGATGGTGTTCTTTACATCAATAGGTCTAGGCGCAAGTTTAGAACTTGTTAAAAAAGGTGGATTACAAGTTGTTATCTTCTGGGCAGTTGCTTCATTACTGTGTGTATTCCAAAATGCTCTTGGAGTTGGACTAGCTAAAGCTCTTGGACAACATCCATTATTAGGATTAGTTGCCGGATCTATTACAATGACAGGTGGACATGCTACTGGTGGTGCACTTGGTCCAGTATTTGAAAATCAATATGGATTTGCAGGAGCTACTACTACTGCAATGGCAGCAGCCACATTTGGACTAGTTATGGGTTCATTGCTCGGCGGACCAGTTGGTAAAAAATTAATAGAACGCAAGGGGTTAAAATCCAACGCTGCTGCTTATGAGACTGAAGAATTACAAGCTGCTACTAAGGAAGAAAAGGTTGATTATCCAGAATTATTTAGAACATTAACTATAATCTTAATTTCAATCGCTATCGGTGCCGTTTTCGAAGCTCAATTTGTAAAGGTAGGTATAAATTTACCATCCTACGTTACATCAATGATTATAGCATCTATAATACTTAATGTTGGTGAATCAACAGGAAAATGGCATATTAATCAAAAATGTACAGATATACTTGGAACAATAGGATTAAATGTATTCTTATCTATGGCTTTAATTGGATTAAAACTTTGGGAACTCGCTGCAGTTGCAGGACCGATGTTAATAATATTAGGATGTCAAACAGTATTGATGGCGCTATTTGCTTACTTCGTAACATTTAACTTAATTGGTAGAGATTTCGATGCTGCTGTAATTGCAGCTGGCCATTGCGGATTCGGTATGGGAGCTACTCCAAACGGAATAGCTAACATGACTTCTGTAACCGAAAGATTTGGTCCTGCTCCAAGAGCATTCTTCGTACTACCAATAGTTGGTGCATTCTTGATAGACTTTACTAACTTAATAATCATTACTACATTTGCAAACATCTTTGGTAAATAATATATAAATTCTATATCATTAACCTGGTATCAACATCATTTCTGATACCAGGTTATTTATTTAATTGTTTGTATGTTTTTCTATTAAATGAAATATACAATGTTCATAATTTCATTTATCTGTTAAAAAAATCTTATTTACTTCATATTCACTAGATAAATATCATATTATTTTTAATAAATTTTATTTATGCAAATATAAAATAATTAAAGAATAAAGAATCTTATACCTCTCCCTCTCTTCTCAACTATTTTCCCAAATTCATTAATTGAAATACTCATACGGTATATAAAAATCTAATTTGTTAAAGGCTCTATTTTCAATACTTAGTCAATAATTTAACAAAGTTACCTTTATAGATTAAATTTATTATCCAAAATAAAAAACAACTAAAAATACTGTCGTAAATTAAAATCACTTTTTTTAATTTTTTCAATATAAATTAAATATTTTTAAAAATATTGTCGATTTCTTTTTAAAATTTTAATATTTTTAAAATTTATCTAAAAAATGAAGTTTAATTATAAAAACTTTCATTTTTTTTAATTTTTAAATTGATTTTTGTATTTTAATTATATATAATGGGGTTGTATTGAATATAACGTTTTCAATACTTATTTAATTTTTTTATTGAAAGGTGGACTTATTATGGAAATTAAATTGGACATGATGCAAACCGCTGCCCTAGCTGTTGTAATTTACTACTTCGGCGCTTGGGTAAAAAGCAAGATTCAGGTTTTAGAAAAATTCTGTATCCCTTCACCGGTTGTGGGAGGACTTATTTTCGCTTTTCTTAATTTATTCTTAAAACAAAGTGGAATATTAAGTATAGTTCTTGATACTACACTACAAAAACCATTTATGATGGTGTTCTTTACATCAATAGGTCTAGGCGCAAGTTTAGAACTTGTTAAAAAAGGTGGATTACAAGTTGTTATCTTCTGGGCAGTTGCTTCATTACTGTGTGTATTCCAAAATGCTCTTGGAGTTGGACTAGCTAAAGCTCTTGGACAACATCCATTATTAGGATTAGTTGCCGGATCTATTACAATGACAGGTGGACATGCTACTGGTGGTGCACTTGGTCCAGTATTTGAAAATCAATATGGATTTGCAGGAGCTACTACTACTGCAATGGCAGCAGCCACATTTGGACTAGTTATGGGTTCATTGCTCGGCGGACCAGTTGGTAAAAAATTAATAGAACGCAAGGGGTTAAAATCCAACGCTGCTGCTTATGAGACTGAAGAATTACAAGCTGCTACTAAGGAAGAAAAGGTTGATTATCCAGAATTATTTAGAACATTAACTATAATCTTAATTTCAATCGCTATCGGTGCCGTTTTCGAAGCTCAATTTGTAAAGGTAGGTATAAATTTACCATCCTACGTTACATCAATGATTATAGCATCTATAATACTTAATGTTGGTGAATCAACAGGAAAATGGCATATTAATCAAAAATGTACAGATATACTTGGAACAATAGGATTAAATGTATTCTTATCTATGGCTTTAATTGGATTAAAACTTTGGGAACTCGCTGCAGTTGCAGGACCGATGTTAATAATATTAGGATGTCAAACAGTATTGATGGCGCTATTTGCTTACTTCGTAACATTTAACTTAATTGGTAGAGATTTCGATGCTGCTGTAATTGCAGCTGGCCATTGCGGATTCGGTATGGGAGCTACTCCAAACGGAATAGCTAACATGACTTCTGTAACTGAAAGATTTGGAGCTGCTCCAAGAGCATTCTTCGTACTACCAATAGTTGGTGCATTCTTAATAGACTTTACTAACTTACTAATCATCACTACATTTGCAAATGTAGTAGTAAAATAATTTTCAAAATTTAAAATAATTTTTAAAAATTAAAAAATAAAAAAAGTTGTTGGTTTTTACCAATAACTTTTTTATTTTTTTGCACATAATATATTGATATAGCTAAGTTTTATTATAATCTATAAGACAATAATTATTTTTAAAATTATATTATTAGTCTTTAGTTTTTTATAAATTTATTACATTATATACCATTTTTTTATCTTATTTTGTCACAATATTAAAATTTATTGTTGAACTAAATAAAATCTTGTGCTATTATATGAATTGTCTAAACTTAGTCAACCAAGCCATTGATAGAATGGATTAATTGACCAAGCCATTCCGATAATTTATTTATCAATTATTGTTAACCAACACTATTAATTTTTATTTCATTTTTATTATTTTATTAATTAAAATTTTATGAAAGGTGGTTAAAACTTATGGACATCAAATTAGACATGATGCAAACTACAGCTTTAGCCGTAGTAATTTACTATTTTGGAGTTTGGGTTAAAAATAAAATTACAATTCTAGAAAAGTTTTGTATCCCAGCACCAGTTGTAGGAGGACTTATTTTTGCTATTGTAAACCTTATCTTATATCAAACTGGAACATTAACATTAACTCTTGATACCACATTACAAAAACCATTCATGATGGTATTCTTTACATCAATAGGTATGGGAGCTAGCTTAGACCTTGTAAAAAAAGGTGGCTTACAAGTTCTTATTTTCTGGGCAGTTGCTTCATTACTATGTGTATTGCAAAATGCTATGGGAGTTGGACTTGCTAAAGCTCTTGGACAAAACCCATTATTAGGATTAATAACTGGATCTATCACAATGACAGGTGGACATGGTACTGGTGGTGCTTTCGGTCCATTATTTGAAAGTCAATATGGATTTGCTGGAGCTACTGCTACTGCAATGGCCTCTGCTACTTTCGGATTAGTTATGGGTTCTTTAATCGGCGGACCAGTTGGTAAGAGATTAATAGAACGTAAGGGTTTAAAACCTAGCGTTTCAGCTGAACAAAATAAAGACTCATCAATATCCGACAAAAAAGATATAGTTGATTATAATGAAGTATTCAAAACATTAGCACTTATATTAATATCTATTGGTGTTGGTGCCATTTTAGAAGCTCAGTTTGTAAAATTAGGAATAACTTTACCATCCTATGTTAACTCAATGATTATAGCTGCTATAATTCTTAATGTTGGTGAATCAACAGGAAAATGGAGCATTAATCAAACATGTACAGACATACTTGGAACAATAGGATTAAATGTATTCTTATCCATGGCTTTAGTTGGATTAAAGCTTTGGGAACTTGCTGCAGTTGCAGGTCCAATGTTAATAATATTAATAGCTCAAACAATTATGATGGCATTGTTTGCTACATTTGTAACATATAACTCTGTTGGTAGAGACTTTGATGCTGCTATTATGGCTGCGGGCCATTGCGGATTCGGTATGGGAGCTACTCCAAATGGAATAGCTAATATGACTTCTGTATCTGAAAGATATGGAGCTGCTCCAAGAGCATTCTTCGTACTCCCAATAGTTGGTGCGTTCTTGATAGACTTTACAAACTCAATTATCATAACATTCTTTGTAAACATCTTTAAATAAGAAGAAAATAAAAGAACCAATGGAAACATTGGTTCTTTTATTTTATATTAATAATTTATTTCATATCCATTTTTATATGCTGATATGGTAATTTTTTCATCTTGTTTTAACACTTCTTCTCTCTCTTTTTCATGTTGTAAGTTTTTATTTGCAACAGCAAGCATTAATTTTATTCTATTTAGCTGATTTACTTCGCTAGCACCTGGATCATAATCTATTGCCGCTATATTAGCTCCTGGATAAACAGTCTTAAGCTTTTTTATCATCCCCTTACCAGTTACATGATTAGGTAAACATGCAAAAGGCTGCATACAAATAATATTTTTCACTCCATTTTCTATAAGCTCCATCATTTCTGCTGTGAGTAGCCACCCTTCTCCTGTCTGATTTCCAATAGATACCACTGCGGATGCCATCTCCGCTAATTTATTTACTCTTTCAGGTTCATAAAATCTTTTACTATTATTTAATGCTTTTCTCATATGCTTTCTATATAGTTCCATAGCCTTTATTGCAAAAGTTGAAATAACCTTGGCTGTTTTAGTCCCAGAAAGGTTGTAATATCTATAGTTAGAATTATATGCACAGTACATGAAAAAATCTAACAAATCAGGCACAACAACTTCTGCTCCTTCATTTTCCAAAATATCTACTACATCATTATTTGCAGTAGGGTGAAATTTAACTAATATTTCTCCAACTACTCCCACTTTAGGTTTTAATATATTATTCACTTCTAGATTGTCAAAGTCCCTTACTATACTATATATATTTTCTTTATATAACGACATATTTCCATTCCGCACATTTTTCTTACATTTTTCCATCCACTCATCATAAAGAACATTTGCAGAATTAGGTATTTTTTCATAAGGTCTAACTCTATATAAAACCCTCATTAGCAAGTCTCCATAAACTAGTGCCATTAATGCTTTATTTGCTAATGGTAGAGATAACTTGAAGCCTGGATTTTTTTCTAATCCAATCATATTAGCAGATATTATAGGAACATTCTCAAATCCAGCTTCTTTTAGAGCCTTCCTTAAAAATGCAATATAATTTGTAGCTCTACATCCACCTCCAGTTTGGGACATAACTACAGAAGTATTATTAATATCATATTTACCAGATTTTAATGCTTCTATCATTTGTCCTATAACTATAATAGATGGATAACATGCATCATTATTTACATACTTTAATCCTTCTTCAATAGCTGTTTTGTCCACAGAGGGTAACACATCTAAATTAAAACCTGAAGAATTGAAAGCTTCTTGTACTAATTCAAAATGTATAGGTGCCATTTGAGGGCATAATATTGTATGATTTTTCTTCATTTCCTTGGTAAATATTATTCTCTGCTTTGGTCTTGTAATCCTACTAGGAATAAATCCATTTTTATCCCTTTCTTTAAGGGCTGCAAGTAAGGATCTTATTCTAATTTTAACTGCTCCTAAATTACTACCTTCATCAATTTTAAGAACTGTATATATTTTTCCAAAAGAGTTCAATATTTCTCCAACCTGGTCTGTTGTTACAGCATCTAAACCACATCCAAAAGAATTTAATTGTACCAACTCCAAGTCTTTTTGCTTTGCTATAAAACTAGCTGCAGCATATAACCTAGAATGATACATCCACTGATCTATAACCCTTAAAGGTCTTTCTACTTTTCCTAAATGAGCTATAGAATCCTCTGTTAGAATAGCTATTCCAAAGGAGTTAATCAACTCCGGTATCCCATGATTTATTTCGGGATCTACATGATAAGGTCGTCCCGCTAATACTATTCCTTTTTTACCTGTATTTTTTAAATACTCTATTACCTCTTCTCCCTTTTTTCTTATATCTTCTTTAAATTTTCTATCCTCTTTATATCCTTCTAAAACTGCTTTAGCTATTTCATCTTTAGTTATGCCTGAATCCATAAACTCTTTATATAATCTTTCTACTAATTTCTTTTCATTATTTATTGGTAAGAATGGATTCATAAATTTTATATTTTTTTCCTTCACTACGTCCATATTGTTTTTTATTACTTCTGGATAAGAGGTAACTATAGGACAATTAAAATGATTATTAGCTTCTTTATTTTCCTCTTGTTCAAGAGGTATACATGGATAAAATATAGAGTCTACCCCTTTATCAACTAAACTATTTATATGTCCATGAACTAATTTAGCAGGATAGCAAGCTGACTCTGATGGTATAGTCTCCATGCCTAATTCATATATTTTCTTTGAAGAAATAGGAGATAATTCAACTCTATATTTTAAGTTAGTAAAAACAGTAAACCAAAAGGGGTAATTTTCATACATGTTTAACACCCTTGGTATACCTATAACTCCTCTTATCCCTTCACTTTTAGATAGAGGTTTATATCTAAATAATCTTTGCAATTTATATCTGTATAAGTTAGGTACTTCCTCTTTACTTATTTCTTTCCCTGTTCCTCTTTCACACCTATTTCCAGATATAAACTCTCTCCCATCTCCAAAATTATTTACTGTCAACAGGCATTGATTGCTACATAATTTACATCTTCTCATAGTAACCGTTGCATCAAAATTCATCAAATCTTCAATTGTAGCTAATTTTGATTTATATCCATCTACATATCTTTCCTTAGCAATCAAAGCTGCTCCAAAAGCACCCATTAAGCCTGCAATATTAGGTCTAACAGGTTGGGTACCAGAAATTATTTCAAAGGCCCTTAGTACAGCATCGTTATAAAAAGTTCCCCCTTGAACAATAACTTTTTTACCTAAATCTTCTGAATTTTTAATTCTTATAACTTTATACAAAGCATTTTTTATTACTGAATATGATAATCCCGCTGATATATCTCCTATAGTAGCTCCTTCTTTTTGGGCTTGTTTCACTTTTGAATTCATAAATACTGTACATCTTGACCCAAGATCTACTGGATCTTTACTTAATAATGCACTTTTTGAGAATTCTTCTATATCTATGTTTAAAGAATGCGCATACGTTTCAATAAAGGAACCGCATCCAGAAGAACAAGCCTCATTTAACATAATGCTATCAATTACTCTATCCTTAATTTTTAGACATTTCATATCTTGCCCACCAATATCTAGTATAAAATCCACTCCCGGCAAGAAAAATTCAGCTCCTTTGTAGTGGGCTATTGTCTCCACTTCACCTTCATCTATTGATAACGCTTCTTTAATTAATCCCTCCCCATACCCTGTGACAGCAGAGTTTACTATCTCCACCTCATTTGGCATTATACTATACAATGCTTTTAAGACATTTATAGTAGATTTCAGAGGATTACCTTTATTACTTCCATAATAGGAGTATAGTAAAGCTCCCTCCTCATCAACTAATGCTACTTTAGTAGTAGTTGATCCTGCATCTATTCCTAGGTAACATCTGCCTCTATAATCTTTTAGCTCTTTCTTCCTAACTTTATAGCTATCATGTCTTAATTTAAAATTTTTTAATTCCTCTTCATCTTTAAACAATGGAGATAATATATTAATATGTTCATTAACTTCACATTTTACATTATCAAGTTTATTTAAAAGTTCTTTAAAAATAATAGGGCTTTCTTTTTTTGAAGACATTGCTGCTCCTATTGCAACAAATAATTGAGAATTTTCCGGGGAAATAATTTGTTCCTTTTTTAAATTTAAAGTTTCTATAAATCTTTTTCTTAATTCAGATAAAAAATATAGAGGGCCACCTAAAAAAGCAACATTCCCCCTTATTACCTTACCGCAAGCAAGTCCACTTATTGTCTGATTTACAACAGATTGAAATATTGATGCAGCAATATCCTCCCTAGCAGCTCCTTCATTTAACAATGGTTGAACATCTGTTTTAGCAAACACACCACATCTAGCTGCAATAGGATATATTGTTTTGTAATTTTTTGCCAATTCGTTTAGTCCTCTAGCATCAGTTTGAAGTAATGCCGCCATCTGATCAATGAATGCCCCTGTGCCTCCAGCGCAAGTACCATTCATTCTTTGCTCTATTCCCCCTCTGAAAAATGTTATTTTTGCATCTTCCCCACCTAGCTCTATAGCTACATCTGTCATAGGTATAAGCTTTTCAACCGTATTTGTGCAAGCTATAACCTCTTGAATAAAAGGAACATCTAGCCACTCAGATACCGCTAATCCACCAGATCCTGTTACTTTTACTGTAACATTTTTTTTATTAATAATATTGTGTACTTCATTCATAATTTTATTAATAGTACTTCTAATGTCAGAAAAATGTCTTTCATATTTGCTATAAATAATTCTGTCATTACTGCCTAGTAGGACAACTTTCACAGTAGTTGATCCAACATCTAAACCTAAATGTAATAATTTTTCCATAATGCTATCACCTTTTATCAATATAATTATATAGAATATATGAAAATCACCATATACATGAAATATATGGCTATTATATACTTTAAAGAATATTTAATCAAATGACAGTAATGATGGATTTATCATTAATAAGCTTATAAATTCATGCTTTTTAAAATAAACATATATCCATCTAATATAATCTTATTCTGGCTTTTATTATTTAAATTTCTCTTTGTTTTACCAATACATTTTATTCACTCCTTACTAATATATGCCATAATTATAACCCATTATCCATAATATTAAAAGTCTTTAACAATATCTTAACTTCCTTCATATACTAGAATATAATTCCTTTAATTCTAGTAAGATGGGAGCTGAATTAAATGAAAGTAGACATTAAAGATGTTTATATGAACTATCATACTCTAGAGAATTCCACAAGAGCATTAGAGAATATTAACTTTTCAGTAGATAGCGGAGAATTTGTAAGTATAGTAGGGCCATCTGGATGCGGAAAGTCTACTATTCTTAATATTGTAGCTGGTTTATTAAAACCTTCCTATGGGGAGGTATATATAGATGGTGAATTAGTTACTAACGTATCCACCAAGATTGGATATATGTTTCAAAAAGACCATCTATTTGAATGGTTAACTGTATTTGATAATGTACTTCTCGGATTGAAAATTCACAAAAAACTAACGGATGAAAATAAAATAAAAGTAATGGGATTACTAAAAAACTATAATCTATGGGAGTTTAGAAACCACTATCCAAAAGAACTATCTGGAGGAATGAGGCAAAGGGCAGCTCTTATTAGAACTTTGGCTCTAAATCCAGATGTATTGTTGTTGGACGAACCTTTTTCCGCTTTAGATTACCAAACACGTCTTAATGTAAGTGACGAAATATATGCAATTTTAAAAAATGAAAAGAAGACAGTAATTATGGTAACTCATGATCTGTCAGAAGCTATTTCTATGTCGGATAGAATCTTAGTACTTACAAATAGACCTGCAAAAATAAAAAAAGAATTCAAAATGGATTTTTCTTTAGACAGGATATCCCCTTTAAAATGTAGAGAAGCTCCTCAATTCAGAACTTACTTTAATCAGTTATGGAAGGAGTTGAATTCTGAAGTATGATTGATTTTAAAAAAGAACATGAAAGCTTTGTTAGTAGTGTAAAGAAAAGAAATATAAGTATTATTACTGTAAGAATATTACTGCTTATATTCTTCTTCTTACTTTGGGAAATTTCCGGAAGATTGAATTGGATTGATCCATTTTTGACTAGTACTCCTTCACGAATGTGGAAAAGCTTTATCAAAATTTATAATGAAGGTACACTATTTGTGCATATTTGGGTAACTTGTTTTGAAACTATATTAGGATTTTTATTAGGAACTTTGCTGGGGACATTTGCAGCTATACTTTTATGGTGGTCTGATTTTTTATCAAAAGTATTAGACCCTTACTTAGTTGTGCTAAATGCTCTTCCTAAAATAGCTTTAGCTCCAATAATAATTTTTTGGGTTGGAAATGGTATAAAGGCCATAATTTTAGTTGCCTTATTAATCTCCATAGTAGTAACAATAATTAGTGTACTAAATGGCTTTAAAGAAGTTGATGAAGATAAAATAAAACTATTAAAAACCTTTGGTGCTTCTAAGTTGCAAATTTTAATACATTTAATAATTCCTGCATCTATACCAACCTTAATATCAGCTCTTAAAATAAATGTTGGGCTTTCTTGGGTAGGTGTAATAATGGGAGAATTTTTAGTAGCCAAAGAAGGTCTAGGATTCCTTATAATCTTTGGAGGCCAAATATCTCAGTTAGATATGGTTATGATGAGTATAATAATACTATCAGTAATTGCATATATAATGTACGAAATGGTAGCATTTATAGAAAAAAGGCTAATTAGAGGACAATAAAAATGTATTTACATGTATATTAATCTATTATCTGGATAACATCTCTAATGAATATTTTTATTTATATATCAATATACTTTTTATATAACAATATATTTTTTATATAAAAGTACACTTTACAATAATAAATAACGTCTAGAAAACTAAGGGAGGTTTCCAGATGAATTTTTTTCAAAAAGCAAATGATTATTATAATTTAAAGGATTATAAAAAAGCTATATTCCTATACCAAAAATCTATTGAAGCAAAAGAAAATGAGGCTGCTTCAATGTACAATTCCGCTGTTTGTTTTATTAAGTTAAAAGAATATAATGAAGCTATTCCCCTTCTAAAAAAAGCTATTTCTTTAAAAGAAGATAGTAAATATTATTTTAATTTAGGTTATTGTTACGCTATGACTAAGGATAATAAAAAGGCTTTAATATATTTTAATACTGCATGGGCCCTAGACAATGAAGATAAAGATTGTGAAAAAGCTATAAATTTGATAATTAATAGTTATAAAAATAATCCTAAAAAAAGATAAGCTTGTGAAGAAATTTCTTCACAAGCTTTTTATTCCCATTCTCCTGCAATTTTCGATGCTCTATGATCTGCATCAAAATTTTTATTGTCAAAATAATTGCCGCCATTATAAAAAGTCGTATCAACATTTACCCATCTATCTTCTTCTGGAATATATACCTGATTCCAAGCGTGATTAACCCAGCTAACTCCATTGAATCCTTCACCTGTTATCAATCTTACTTTCATGCCATTTGCTCTACTCATCGCCACAAATAAACAAGCATAGTCAAAGCATATGCCTTTTTTACTTTGAAAAGCGTATATAGCGCCAGATTTAATATTAAAGTCACTATTCAACACTTTTTCAGCTTTATCATAATCATAAGATATATTCTTTCCTATCCAATTATATATTATTTTAGCTTTATCTATTGTGTTAGTTTCTTTAGCTACTAGATTTTTAGCAAAAATATTAATATCATCATTTGATTTAATTCCTTCATTTAAAGTTACTCCATTATAATAAACTATAGTCTTATTATTGGCTATATCCTTAGAATTCTCTTCAACCACTATTCTGAAAGAATTATTTATTATACTTGGAAGCTTCCTTGCTAACTTTGATTTAGTAACAGGTATAACGACTTTATAGCATATATAGTTATAAATTTTTGAAGAGCTCAAGTATTGGTTGAACATATCATTAGTATAAAATAACGATGTGAAATTTAACACTAAGGTTATTAATAGCAAATAAGATATTGCTCTGGGTAATTGAAATATTGCTCCTGCTACACTCCTAAATACATTACCTTTCCTTTTTAAAAATGTCTCAACATTATCTAATAATGGATAAAAAGTAAAATTATTAAATATCTGTAGAATTAAAAATGTAATTTTATATAAAATGAGCATTAAGATTGGTATTAGAAGCATATATACTATAAAAGGCTTGTCTTCTATATAATTAATTATGGTTTGTGGGATCAACTCATAAATTATCTTATATATTCCATCATCATGTTGAATGAATATTTTCCTTCCATAATATATACCTAAAAAAAGCGCTAAAATAAAGGAAACGGTTTTATTTAAATCTTCTATATCTATCTTCAAATCTTTAGAAGAAAATTTAAGTAACAATCCTTTTATAATTGGATATAAAAATATTAAAACTAATAAGGCTGTTATAGGATTAATATTAGGCATCTAACCACCTCAATCATAAAAATCCATTTTTAAGGTTTGGTTTAAAGCTACTTTTATAATATCCCAACTATATCCCTTTCTAAACAGATAATCCCCTATTTTTTTATATATAATTCTTTTATCATTCTCTGTTTTCATTAGTTGGTTATATTTTTTTTCCGCTAGTTTTAAAATAGCTTCCTCTTGACATTCTGAATCTACTTCATTAATCTTTTCATTTATTATTTCTTCTTTAATACCTTTAGATATTAAAGAAAACTTTATTTTATTTACCCCTTCTTTTACTATCTTCTCCTTAATGTACATTTGTGCATATTTGTCATCATCGATAAAATTGTATTCCTTCAAGAAATTTATTACTCTATCTATAGTTTTAGTGTCATACCCCTTACCTAATAGTTTATCATATATTTGCTTTTGTGTTTTGTAAGTTTTTCCCAAAAATCTCAAACTATCACTTTTACATTTAATATAGTTATCTTCTTCTACGATTTCCTCCAAATTTTGTAAATTTATATTTTCACCTGCTTTAATGTTGAACCTATATATTATTTCAGCACTGCAGGCAAAAGAAAATTCATCATCTAAATATACATTTACTCTATTCTTATTTCTTTTGCCAACCTCAATCTTAGTAACTACCCCATGATATCTCCTCCTTATCTGCTGTATCTGCTGTTAACCTTCCTTTTGTAAAATATGAATGGTAGGATGATTTAACACTTTTTCGTTTATGTCATATATATTTTCTTTCTTAATATTCTCTAATTGTTCCATATCTTCTATAAAGGCGTAAATATTATCTCCATCTATCATCTGATGAAGAACATAGTTACTCAAGTCTGTAGGATCTTCTAAAGTAAATACTACTCCCGTCTTCAAAGCTTTTTTCATAAGCTCTATAGTGCTATCATCAAATACAATATTTCCTTTATTTATATCCTCTATACAACTTTCAATTACTTCCATACTTTCCTTTAACTTATCCTCTTCCACTGACGTATATATATATAAAGTTTTCACATAATTTGTTGTATCTAAACTAGTATATACATCATATACTAGTCCCTTTTCTTCTCTTAATTTCCTAAATAAAATTGAGTTAGTACTATCTCCTAATTTATGATTTAATACTCTTAAAGCCAATTCTTCTTTTTTATCCAATCCATGAAAAGTATATAAATATAAAATAGTGCTCTGCTCAATGTCTTTCTTGTGTGAAATGAATGTACCCTCTATATTTTTCTCTACTATATTATCCTTTGAAGGAATTTTTCCTTCTCTCCAATTTCCAAAATAATTTTCTATAACTTCACATACATATGTATGTTCATAAGGTGAAACTATAGTTATGCAACAATTATTAGCGTTGTAATAAGTATTATAAAAATTCAATAAGTCTTCTCTATTAAATTTTTTTACATGTTTCTCCGTTCCTAATATATCATATTTTAGCGGACTATTTTTAAATGCTACCTCATTTATTCTTCTAAAACTGTAATCTTCAATATCATCTTTACTTGTTCTGATTTCAGCTAGTATAACTCCTCTTTCTTTTTCTACTTCCACCTCTGGGAAAATAGATTGCTTTATCATATCACTTAATATTTCCATTGAGTTATTAAATTCTTCTTTAAGAGCAGTAATACTATATACGGTACAATTATGATCTGTATAAGCATTGTACTCTCCCCCTAAAGCTTCTAAATCATTATTAAGTTTTTCATTAGTTCTATTTAAAGTTCCTTTAAATAACATATGCTCGACAAAATGTGAAATACCCTTTTCTGATTTTGTTTCAAATAAGGATCCAACTTTTACTCCTACATGTATAGAAAAGATTTGAGTTTCTTTTTTTATACTTATCAACTCAACTCCGTTAGATAATCTGTATTTATTAGAATCAAACATTAAATACTCTCCTTTAGAATAAAATAATATACTTAAATTATTATAATTTATATTTAGTTAAAATAAAATAATTAATAAAAATTTGACTAAACTATTCTCATATATTAAAATATACAAGTACTCTTGAAATGGGTATGGACAGTTCGTAACCATCCTGTCCTTAATTAAAACTATGGAGGAGGAAATTTCATATGAAAAAAAATACTAAGAATTTAGTATTCAGTTCCCTTATTGCTGCAATTTATGCGGTAGTGACAATGTATTTGACTTATCCAATGAGCTACCAAGCCTCTCAATTTAGAGTAGCAGAAGCTTTAACAGTATTACCTTTTTTCTCATCAGCTTCAATTTATGGTCTTTTTATAGGTTGCCTTATAGCAAATTTATTAAGTCCAGTAGGACCTTTAGATATCGTCTTTGGTTCTCTTGCTACTTTGCTATCAGCTATTGCTACCTATTATATAGGCAAAAGTAATTTGAAGTACAAAAAATATTTAGCTCCATTACCACCTGTAGTGTTTAATGTTATAATAGTTGGTCCTTTATTACATTATACTTTAAAATGGCCGTTATTACTAACAATGCTTCAAGTTGGTTTTGGACAATTATTATGCTGTTATGGATTAGGTCTTCCATTATTACTTTCTATTGAGAAGAATAATGAAATTAAAAAGTTATTCACATTAACATAAGAAAATATCCTCAAATTGAGGATATTTTTTAGATTTGAAAAATCCTTTTATTAATATATAATACTATTTGTATCTAATAATAAATTATTAAAAAGGATTGATTACTATGACTAAAATATCTTTTAAAGGAAGCGCAATGCTTAATCCCGTTCCTGCAGTTTTAGTTACTTCTAGAAATAAAGAAGGTAAAGATAATGTATTTACTGTAGGATGGATAGGAACCGCATGTACACATCCACCTATGATAACCTTATCCATAAGACCTGAGAGACTTTCTTATGAATATATTAAAGAAACTAGAGAGTTTGTAATTAACTTACCTACTAAATCTCTAGTAAAAGAAGTAGACTACTGTGGAGTAAGGTCTGGTAAAAGTATAGATAAGATAAAGCATTTAAATCTTAAATTAGAGGATGCTAATACTGTAAATGTACCTATTATTAAAGAGTGTCCTATTGCCTTAGAATGTAAATTAAAAGAAATAATACCATTAGGATCTCACCATTTATTTTTAGCTGAAGTATCCTCTGTAAGCGTAGAGGATAACTTAATAGACGACAAAGGAAAAATACATTTTGAAAATGCAAATTTAATATGTTATTCTCATGGTGAATATTTTCCTATACCACAAAAACCTATTGGTAAATTTGGTTTTTCAGTACAAAAACGAAAGAAAAAATAATTTAATTCTTTATACACTCCATTTCTCATAAAATGAATTAGGAGGGATGGAGATGTCAAAATTTAAAAAATTACTATTGATTTTACTTTTTATATTACTAGTTGAAATAATATTAATATACTTAGGATATAAACATTCAAATAAACATATAAATACAGTTTATTTTTGTGAAACAATAAGGTTTTAAAAACCTTCATTCCCTTCTCTTAAAATAAAGCGAACAGTATATAAGTTTTACATATACTGTTCACTTTACTATTTTGAGAAAAATACCACTTTAGCTTCTATTTTTTTTCTATCCAATTCTAATAATACATAGGAATACCATCTTTCTTTTAATTTTTTAGTAGGGGATCCAGGGTTTATCATTAAAATTTTATTTTTTGTTTTAATAATAGGTTGATGGCTATGTCCAAATATTATAATGTCTACCTTACTATCCTTAAACTCATTGTACGCTCTATCCATAGCGGTTTTTTTGTCTCCATGTCCATGATACATTCCTATTTTATATCCTTCAATATTTATTATGGATTTTTCTCTTAAATACTCTCTTACATTAGTACCATCATTATTACCATAAACCCCAGCAAATCTTTTTTTCTTTTCAATATTTTTTATTACATTAATAGAATTAAAGTCTCCTACATGGATTATCATATCTACATCACTGAAATATCTATCGATCATCTTTAAGATATCCTCACTGCGTTTAGTAAAATGCGTATCAGATATAACTCCTATTTTCAAATAACCACCTTCTATTAAAATATATGACAGTATATCTTATGAATTATTGTGGTAATATGATATTGTTATATAGCACTTTATTGTAATCCTAGGTTTTCTATTCTTATAACATTTTCAATTTTAATTACATCATGTGATAAACTTACTTTATCCATAGATTTTTTTATATTGCCTTCTAAAGTATTATGAGTTATGAATACTAAAGACACGCATTCCTCTCTTTTTCCCTTTTGTATAACAGACAACATACTCACATTATTCCTTCCAAATATTGAGCATATCTCTCCTAAGACTCCTGGCTTGTCCTTAACAGTTATTCTAATATAATATTCACATTGTACTTTGTTTATATCTCTTATTTTATGTGGAATAGTTGCCTCCTCAAATTTTGAGTAATATAGAGGATTATCTCTATTTCTTAAAATAGAAATAATATCTCCTACAACCGCACTTCCTGTAGGTAATTCCCCTGCTCCTCTTCCATATAACATCAATTCTCCTACCGCATTACCTTTTATTAATACTGCATTGAATGAATCATTCACATTAGCTAAAGGGTGGTTGGCTGGTACCATTGTTGGATGTACTCTTAACTCTAATTCTCCATCTACATCCTTTGCTATTCCTAGTAATTTTATAACATAATCTAATTCCCTTGCATATTCAATATCTATAGGTTTAATATTTGTTATTCCTTCCCTATGAATATAATTTACATTAACTACATTATCAAAAGCTAATGAGGATAATATACATAACTTATACATTGGATCAAAGGCTTCTACATCGGAGGTTGGATCTGCCTCTGCGTATCCTTTTTCCTGTGCTTCCTTGAGAGCTTCTTCAAAGTTTATTTTTTCTCTAGTCATTTTGCTTAAAATATAATTTGTAGTTCCATTAATTATTCCTATAACTTCTTCGATCTTGTTAGCAACTAAATTTTCATTTAATCCATTTATTATTGGAATCCCTCCGCCTACACTTCCTTCATAAAAAAGCATTACTCCTTCTTCTCTAGAAGTTCTTAAAAGTGTACTACCCTTAGTGGCTACAGCCATTTTATTTGCTGTAACTACGTGCTTTTTCTTCTTCATACTTCTTATCATATAGTCTACTGATGGTTCTATTCCTCCTATTACCTCTACAACTATATCTATACTGTCATCTTCTAATATTTCATTAAAATCAGTGGTTAGTATCCTCTTTGGTACATTTACTTCCCTCTGTTTATCTATATCTTTTACTAATATTTTGCTTATATTAACTTCATAGCCTGACCTTTTTTTTAATTCGTTCCTATTTTCTTCTACTATCTTCCAAACTCCTCTTCCTACATTTCCAAATCCCAAAAGTCCTATATTTACTTTCTTCATTTCTATCCCCCCTTATATAACTTTAATTAAATGAATTATATATAGCTCTTATAGATCTTTCAAAATCACTATCTTCCATTCCAATAATTATATTAATTTCACTAGATCCTTGACTTATCATTCTTACATTTATATTTTCCTTAGCTAATGCCATGAAAATTTTAGCTGATGTCCCGATAGTTCTTGACATACCTCTTCCTACCACAGCGATTAACCCCATATGTGGATGAACTTCCAGTGAATCTGGACAACATTTCAACTCTATTTCCTTTAATATTCTATTTAACTTCCCGTTAAGTTGATTCTGTGCAATTACAAGGGATACTGTATCTACTCCTGAAGGCATATGCTCGAAGGATACATTATTATCTTCTAAGATTGATAATACTTTCCTACAGTAACCTTGCTCTACATTCATCATACTCTTTTCAACGGTTATTACTGCAAAGTCCTTTTTTCCAGCTATACCAGTTATAGTGCCGCTATAACTAACTGGATCTAAATCATCGATTATTAATGTTCCCTCATCCTCTGGTCTATTGGTGTTCTTTATATTTATCGGTATTCCTGCTTTTCTCACAGGGAAAATAGCATCTTCATGGAGTACTGTTGCTCCCATATAAGATAATTCTCTTAATTCTCTATAACTAATCTCCTTGATATTTTTAGGATTTTCTACAATCTTAGGATCAGCCATTAGAAACCCTGAAACATCTGTCCAATTTTCATACAAGCTTGCTTCTACTCCTCTAGCCACAATGGCTCCTGTAACATCTGATCCTCCTCTTGAAAAGGTCTTTACTTCTCCATTAGGCATAGCTCCGTAAAATCCTGGTATAACTGCCCTTTCCACCTTGCTAAGCCTTATATATATTTCTTTGTTAGTCCTCTCTTCATCGAAAATACCATTAGGCTTGAAAAAAATTATTTCTATTGGATCGATAAATTCATCTCCCAAATACTTTGCTAAAATAAGTCCATTTAAATATTCTCCTCTACTGGCAGTATAGTCTGCTGAGGCTCCTTTTTTAATTTTATCTTTTATTTCATCTAAATAAGTTTGAATATTTAAATCTATATTTAACTCTCTTACTAAATCCCTATACCTATTTCCTATAATCTCAAATACATAATCGAAAGAAATATTTTGCTCCGCATGAGTATGGCATAAATAAAGTAAGTCAGTGATCTTTTGGTCTTCTTTATGTCTTTTACCTGGAGCTGAAGGTATAACAAATCTTCTTCTCACATCTTTTTCTATAATGGATTTTACCTTTTTAAATTGACAACTATCAGCAAGAGAGCTTCCTCCAAATTTAGCTACAATAATATTTTTCATAAATATTCACCTACACTTTATAAATTTTAATAAACATTTACTTTAGCTCCCAAATAATCAATTTTTAATTCTCTAACCTCCCATTTATCTTCTAGGGTGATTAAATATTTATTAATTTCCTCTAAAAAATAGTTATTGTTCTCTTCCACCATAACCATAATAGTAGGCCCTGCACCACTTAAGAATACCCCTAAGCTATTTAACTTTTTGCAGTATGCTGTTATACTATCATAGTTTCTTATTAACTTACTCCTATAAGGTTGATGCAATTTATCTTCGCAACTAACTCTTAACTGCTCAAAGTTCCCATTTATTAATGAAGAAATAGTTAATGCTACTCTCCCAATATTAAAAACTGCATCCCTATAATCTATTCTGTTCGGTAATACCCCTCTAGCTTCACTAGTAGATAATTTAAAATCAGGGGTCAATGCACAAAATTTTATTCCTTCTTTTAAATGTAGCTTTTCATAGTATACTCTTTCATTTTCAAATATAGCTGTAGTAACTCCACCAATTATAGCTGGAGTAACATTATCTGGGTGACCTTCTATTTCCGTTGCTAATTTTATTATTTCCTCTTTATTTAAAATATCTCCAAGAATTTTATTAGCTCCCATAAGTCCACCTACTATACAAGTAGCACTACTTCCAAGTCCTCTAGATTGAGGAATATTACCATCAATTCTAATATTAAAACCTTTATTTTTATACCCTACTTTATCAAGTAATTTTTTTGCACTTATATATGCTAAATTATTTTCATCCTTGTCATTTGAATAATCATTTTCTTCTATATAGAATTTATTATAAAAATTCAATGCTACTCCTAAGCAATCAAAGCCTGGACCTAAATTGGCACTAGTAGCAGGTACAATTACTTCCACCATAAATATCACCTATACTTTTAAATAATCTTTTATAACCTTTCTCATTTCTTCTTTGTTGCATTTAGTTTTATGAATTATATTATTTTTTTCTAATTCTTTTAAAGAAGATGGAACTTTTACTCCTGTGTAGGAAGATAGCTTATCTCCTAACTTAAAAGGTTCTAAATCCTCATCAATTCCTAATGCAATACATATATCTTTTGTAAATTTAAAAGGGCTAGCTGTACTAACTACTACAGTTTTTATATCATCTTCTTTGCACTCCTTATAGTCTCTATAAGCTTTGTATGCTACTGCAGTATGAGTATCTATTAAATATGAATACTTTTCATATATCTCTTTAATAATTTCATATGTTTCTTCATCCGTTGCAAAACTTGAATAAAACTCACTTAATGTTAAAAGCATATTCTCGGATAGAGAATACTCACCTTCTTCTTTTAAATTCATCATCATCTTTTCTACTTTTACCTCATCGCTTATATGATATAACAATCTTTCTAAATTACTAGAAATAAGAATATCCATAGAAGGAGAAGAAGTTATCTTAAACTCTCTATTACTGTTATAATTCCCCTTATTAAAAAATTCCCAAAGTACATTGTTTTCATTAGATGCACAAATCAATTTGTTTATTGGCAAGCCCATTTTCTTAGCATAATAGGCCGCTAATATATTTCCAAAATTACCCGTAGGCACAGAAATATTTATACTTTCTCCAGAATTGATATAACCTTTTCTTAACATATTTATATAAGCATGAATATAATAAACTATTTGTGGCAAAAGCCTTCCTATATTTATTGAATTTGCAGAAGATAAAATATATCCATTATCCTTTAACTTTTCGTTAAACTTCCTATCTTCAAATATTTCTTTGACCCCATTTTGCGCATCATCAAAATTCCCATCTATGCCCACAACTAAGGTATTTTTTTCTTTTTGAGTTATCATTTGAAGCTTTTGTATTGGGCTGACACCATTTTCAGGATAAAACACTATTATTTTTATTCCATCAACACCACCAAATCCTTCTAATGCCGCTTTTCCTGTATCTCCTGATGTAGCTGTTAATATGACTATATCTTCATTTGTCTTCATTTTATTGCAAGCTACTCTCATTAAATATGGCAGTATAGATAGTGCCATATCTTTAAATGCAAGAGTAGGACCATGATATAGTTCTAAATAGCATTCATCTCCTTTTTTTACTAAAGCACCTATCTCTTCACTTTCAAACTTATTATCATAAGCATTGTTTACACAATATAATATTTCTTCTTCAGTAAAATCTATAAGATACTTTTTTAACACATATACAGCTAATTGCTTGTAATTATATTGAATCAATTCATCAAAGGCTAAATCTATTTTAGGAAAAAATGTAGGAATGTATAGCCCTCCATCACTAGCTAGTCCATTAATAATAGCCTCGCAAGAACTTACCTTTTCATTTCCTCTGGTGCTTTTATATAAAAGTTTCATTGTTATCACCTCATAATAAATACTTATAGATTATATATTATATTGTTCGCATGCCATAGTCAAGTGTTTTTTATAGAAAAACACGTTTGTTGCAACTATAATAATGACTATATTAAAAAGGCATGCTTTACATGCCTTTTTAATATATATCTAGTTTGTTATTTTTTATTCTTGCCTAACTTTTTAGATTCATTTGAAGTACCTACTTCATTTGCAGTTTCTACTCTCATTTTTGCCAATTCTTTTTTAGTCTTCTGTCCAGCTTTTTTATTATCTTTACTATTTTTATTGTTCTTATGTGCCATTTTATTTCTCCTCTCTGTGTATGATGCACAATTATAATTTAACCAATATTTATTTTTTTATTAGCTCCTCTACATTGCCACCATACTCTATTCCAGCGCATACTCCTTTATCTTCACATAAAATTGCCCCTGTTTTATTGCATTTTAGTTTTAAATATACTTCCCCAGTTAATGTTTCTTTAGCTAAAGGTATCATTGCATCCTCTCTTGGCCCATTACATAAAAAATATTTATCTTTATTACTTCTTGCAATTATATATAAAGAATAATTTTTATTTTTAGTTTCAATAACAAAATCTTCATTACTTCTCCATATCTTTAAGTGGCTTCGATTAATAGTTGTAAATTTATAAAACTTGTTGCCAACGGCTAATCCTATTAAAAATCCATCAAAGCTCCCAAACAAAAATGGCACCTGACCTATAGAACAACTTATAGAAACTTTACTGTTAATAAAATTGTTGCATTGTACCCATATCCATCCATAAGGGAAATCTCTACCCCAATTTTTTTCAATATATCCCTTTCCCCCTGTAAAATCTATATGTTCTCCGTTTATGTTAATATATCCTTGAAGATTCATGTTCATAACACATACTTGACTATAACATTGCATAAATGATAAATAATTATAAAAACCCATACTGCCAGGATTTATTATTGTATCGGGCCACTTTAGCACATTTTTGAACAAAACTTTTCCTTTAATATCTACATCCTCATTCTTAATATTTAGTTTAATGCCTTTTATAGAAAATATATTCTCTTCAACATTTATCAAAAATTTATCTTCTGCCCATTTAAATTTTTTTACATCATATTTATTATAGTAATACTCTACTTCTTTCCCATATAATAATTGGATAAATGCATGAGAATAATTTTGATTATTTGCAAGAAACACTCCTGGAATAAATGAATAAGCTCTTTCTTCTTTGCTATCTACTAATTTAAAATACCATCCCTCAAAAAAGTTACCTTTTTTCCCTATTCCATGATATAAATCTGGATTCAATATTTTTCTCATTAAACTTCTCTCCATTCTTATATTATATAGATAGTTTTTCCAATATCATTTAATATTAATCTTAAAACTTATTGAGTTAAATTACACAATAAATATATTTCATATCTATTACCTTCTAAATATGAAAACTTATAATTTTATATAATAAAAAAGGTGTCTACAATAGACACCTTAACTATCCAACAAATAATGGTATAAAATCATCATCATATTTTTCTAACATATATGAATCATATTTTTTATTACCCATTAATTTCAATATTATATCTTCCTTTTTATATCCCTCTTTATAAAGTTTACAAGATCTCATGAGTTTTTTAACTCTATTTTTATTTATATAGAGCACCTCGCTAATTTCTTCGAGAGTATAATGCTCTTTATATAAAGTCCCCCATAAACGTTGTTGCATTTCTAGTTTATACTGTATATCTAGCCTCCAATTTTTATGTGGACCATCATCTCCCCTGTGATGCTCAGAACATAAGTATTTATAATTTAAATTAAAGTCTATTCCTCCCTGGCATCTATTAACTACATGATGTATTTCGGCCTTTCTACCGCATACTTCACATTTAGCCAATAAATTCCCTCCTTCTAATTTCATATTTCAATATTATTATACTACTTTTAGTAAGGATTTTAAAATACTAATTATTTCAAATTATCGTATACTTTCTCCAAATTATCTCTCATAGCATCTATATAGTTTTTCTCTCCTCTACTTTCTAGAGTATGAATAACTTCAACTGCTGCACCAACTTCTTTAGCCAGAGTTTCAGAAACTTTTGTACTTATATTCTCTTCAACAAAGATAGCCTTAACTCCATTTTTTTTGCAATAGTCCACTAACTCCTTCATTTTTTTAGGGGTTGGTTCTCCTTCTGCAAATACACCTTCTACGCTGCTTTGTTCTAATCCAAAATCTCTACAAAAATAACCAAAGGCTTCATGTCCAGTAACAAAACTTTTATTTTCTAGTGATTCAAATTTAGTTTTATATTCATTTAAAAGTTCATTGACTTCTTTATTAAACTCATTGAAATTTTTTTCATAATAGTCTTTATTATTACCATCCACTTTAACTAAAGCATCCTTTATATTTCTTGCTTGAACAATGGCAGTACTTAATCCTAACCAAGTATGAGGATCATAGCTACCCTCATGATCATGGTTATCCTCCTCTTCTTCTGAAACTATTATGGGGTCAACTCCTCGAGAGGCTTCAACTATTACTGTATCTTTATCTATTGTCTCTAATAGTTTATCTACCCAATGTTCCATGTTAAAACCATTATAAACAAACATATCCGCTTTGCTTATATTCATTATATCTTTTGCTTTTAATTCAAAATCATGGGCCTCTACCCCGTCTGGAACTACCACTTCTATATTTACCTTATCTCCACCTATGTATTCTGCTAGTTCTCTCATTGGATTAAATGTAACTATTACATCAATCTTAGAGTTGTCTTTACTTTTATTCGATATCTCTTGACTAGCACAACCATTTAACGTAAATAAAAATATTGCAATTACTATTAATATAATTTTATTTTTTAATATAATTTTATTTTTCATGTTATACCACCTTTCGCAAGGACGAATGCAAATGATTTGCATTACCTGCTCTATATCATATTATTATTAATTTTTTCCATTGTCAAGTATATAATACAATTATGTTGCAAATAATTTGCATATGGGTATATAATGTAAATGTTAGAATTTTTCCATGGAGGCATTTACTATGATAAATATAGATAATCTATGTTTTTCCTATAATGGTTCAAGTCCATATGGGCTAAATGATATTAACTTACATATTAATAAAGGTTCATATGTATCTATTATTGGGGAAAACGGAAGCTACAAAAGTACTATGTTAAAATTAATATTAGGTCTTATAAAGCCTTGTAAGGGAAGTGTAAGTATAAATAGCAGCAAAATAGGCTATGTTCCTCAAAGAGCTAACTATAATACTGACTTTCCTATTACTGTTTATGAAATATTAAAATGTCATGCTGCAAATTTAAAAATAAAAGATAAAAATATAATAAATCAATGCCTAGAACAAATGTGCATATTAGATTTAAGGAATTCTCTTATAGGTAATCTATCTGGTGGACAACAGCAGAAGGTTTTTATTTCAAGAGCATTAGTTGGACACCCAGATTTACTTATATTAGATGAACCTTCTACAGGAATAGATTTAAAAAGCCAAGATGAAATCTATACATTCCTTAAAGAATTAAATAGAAACCATGGTATTACAATAGTATCTGTAGAACATAATTTAAAAGCTGTAACAGAAAATTCTACTCATATAGTTAAAATGACCAATGGTGAAATGAACTTCTATACTATTGAGGATTTTCTTCAATCAGTATAATGGAAAGGTAATTAAGGAGGAATTTATGTTACAATATTCTTTTATACAAAATGCCATTATAGCTACTTTGCTTATTTCTATTATATGTCCTTCAGTAGGGACTTTTTTAGTCTTAAAGCGATACTCAACCATGGGAGATGCACTATCACATGCTTCTTTTGCTGGCGTAGCCCTAGGACTTGTGTTAAATTTTAATCCAATACTATCTGCGTTTATGTTCACTTCAATCTGTGCACTGCTAATAGAATTACTTAGGAATTACTACAAAAGGTATGAAGAAATTATCTTAGTTATAATAATGACCTTAAGTGTTGGAGTGGCCATAACATTAATAAGCTCTGGTAAAGCAAAAGGAAATGTAAACTCTTTTTTATTTGGAAGCATATTAACTGTTTCTAAAGTAGATTTATATACTATGTTTATATTGAGTATAATTTCTTTTATATTATTATACTATTTATACAATAAATTACTATATATAACCTTTGATGAAGAAGGAGCAAAAGTATTAGGTATAAATGTTAAACTTGTAAACTATATATTTTCTTTACTTGTAGGAGCGACAATATCTCTATCCATAAGAATAATGGGTATATTAGTTATTTCATCTATAATCGCAATACCAGTAGCTACAGCGCTACAATTAAAAAGAGGATTTAAGCAAACATTTTTCCTATCTATTCTCTTTGGTTTTATTGATATATTACTAGGTTTGATTCTATCATTTTATATAGATTGTGCTCCAGGTGGAACTATCGCAATTACATCTGTAGTTTTATTATTAATAATAATTATTTTTACACGAAACAAATTATAGATCAAAACTTCATAATAATAATTTTTATTTAAAATTAATTGACTTCAAATAATAACTATTATATAATAGTATAAATAACATTAGAAGGATGGTGTTTATGGATAATATAACTGCTATATTTAAAGATAAAAAATTGAAATTAACTCCACAGCGCATTGCAGTGTATAAATATTTAAAGTCTACAAAAGAACACCCTTCTGCTGAAGTAATATATAAAGCATTACAAGAAGAATACCCTACAATGAGTTTAGCTACGGTTTATAAAGCATTAAAAACATTAGTAGAAGTACATCTTGTACAAGAGATTAATGTAGGTGAAGGTAATTTTAGATATGATGGAAATACCTGCCCTCATTCTCATATTCAATGTCTTCAGTGCGGTAAAGTAGATGATATAGAAGTATGCTTTCAGGATTTAAATGAGAAAATTTCTTCTCATACAGATTATGATGTTCTTACAAATCAAGTTTATTTCTATGGAGTATGTAAAGATTGTAAGTAAAAATAGTGGTGAGAACACCACTATTTTTACTTATAGACCTCTTTTAAAATATCTTCCCACTCTTTTCCATTATACTTTCCAGATAAAATTTCTTCAATTTGAGATGTTAATGCAACATATATATTTTCAGGTAAATTATAAACGAATAATATAGCATTCTCATTATTATCTTCTAAATGCTTTCTCATTGTAGTTCCAATCCCTGTAAGCTCTTTATTAGCATTTATATTTCCTGTTATATGACCTTTTTCTAAAAGCTTCTTTTGAGTTTCATCACTGTATACAAATTTAATAAATTCGCCGACTTCTTCACCATTTTCTCCATTTACAGGTAAACATATTAAAGCATTAACAATAACCGGAACGCTACCTTTAAATGATACCATAGAATCATAATCTTCTATTACCCCAATATTGTGTTTATTCAATTCATTATAATAATGAGAGGTTGATATAATTAAAGGAATATCTCCATTAGTAAATTTTTTTATTGTAGTTCCATTCCCTAATTCAAAAGTGTTTTTATTTATAACTCCTTTTTTATATAAATTCTGTATGTCATCTAAGAGACTTTGAAATTCTTTTCTTTCCTTATAGAAATCCTGTGAAAAACCATATATACAGTCTATTTTATACATATTTTCTTTATCTCTAACCACTAGAGATGATATTGCATTATAGATATCTAAATCCTCTGTTAGAATTACAGGTACTCTAATAGATAATTGATTTAAATTTTTAAGGAGGTTATCTAAATCGTTTATTTTTGTTGGAATCGGTAATTTTAATTTATCTAATGCTTCTTTGTTATAAAATACTTCTGTAGTATATGGAATTATGGACATACCATAATACTTATCACAAAATCTTCCATAGGATTTAAATATATTATAATATCTTTCATTAATTTTATTTTTTTCATAATAATTTGATAAGTCATTCAAATATCCCTTCTTCTGCAACTCTATCATTTTATTTCTAGAAGTAACAATTATATCTCCTATTTTTTCTTTTGATACATCCTCCACATTATTTATACCAATAGAATTATTAATTGTTACATTAATTTTAGGATTTTCCTTCTCGAATTCTTCTATTAAAAATTTTATTGTATTTAAGCTTTGTTTATCTTTTATATCAATAAATATATTTAATTTTTTCTCTCCTCTTTGAGCTTCCTTCCTATTTTTACATCCCCCAAAATTGAAACTAAGCACTAATATCATAAATAAACATAGGAATTTCTTATAACTTACAATCTTTAGTTTATTAAACATATATCTCACCCCAAAAGTTTATTTATCTTATTTTGTGCAAAATAAAATAAATATATAATCTTTTTAATAATTTATAATTATCAAATAAAGGCAAAAAAAAACAAATGGGACCATACGGTCCCAAGGGGGATGGGGGGTTCTAGCATTAAATAAAGTTACGTGACTCCATTTAGTGCCATGGAGATTTTATCTCCATTTTCATTTATTATGATAACCACTTTATAAAATCTTATTCATTATTTTTATTTATTTCATAAATATTTAAAATATTTTTTATTTCAACCATTATATCCTCTTTTAATGATTGAGGTTCTAATATTTCGGCTCCGTCTCCAAAGCTCAATATCCATTTTTTCAAACTATCTATTTCATCTGTATATATGTCTAATATTATATCTCCATTATCTAGTTCTTCTAATTTTTGAGAACTACACCATTTGTTATTTTTTACATATTTAATGTAGTCCTTAGTAAACTTTATTTTAATAAAAGAATTTCCTTTATCAAAAACTCCCCAATTTTCCATCATAAATTCTTTTAATGAAAAACTTCTCGGTTTTATATAAATATCTTGTGTAGGATTTAGACTGACTATTTTATTAATCTCATAAGTATTTACTTTATCTGACAGCTGAGAATAGGCTATTAAAAACCATCGCCCTTCTTTAAATAATATTAGATATGGATCTACTTTTTCCTCTATGGAAAATTTTTTTCCAATTTTAAAATGTTCTACTTCAATACTTTTCCCTTTTTCTATAGATTTATTTATCATGCTTATTTTATCTTCTAAATTGATTTCATTACCTAGATCCTCCACACTCGGAGAACTTTTTTCAAGTAAGTTCTTTAATTCATGATCTTCCTTAAAGCAAGAATTCTTAATTTTTGATATAGCATTAGTTAAATAATTTTTAAATGGGAAATCAGTACTTTGAGATATATTTTCAATAGCAATTAAAGCTTGTAATTCTTCTATTGTTAATTTAGGAGGTTTAATATATAAACTATCATCTATATAAAAACCACCGTATCTTCCTTTTATAGTATGTACTGGAATGTCTGCAGCATTTAAGTTATTTATATATCTATATATGGTTTTTTTATCTACATCTAAAATTTCTGCTAGTTCTGAAGCTGTAGCAGTTTTTTTATATTGTAAGTTAATAAGTAGCTGGATTAAATGACCTAATTTAGACATTTTTAATACCTCCTAAGTTTCCTCTATAGATAAGTCGTTATTAAACTTAGATTTTTAAGTAATTTTCATAACTTTATAAAAATAACTTGTAATATTTACTTAGCTACTTAAATATAAATATTTTAAAGTACTAAATGGAGGTATTATTATGTTTATGTCAAATGACCGTGATAAAAATATTAATAAAATAGAGACCTTAATAGGTGAAGGCTGTAGCATTATAGGTTCATTGAAAGGTGAAAATCTATTAAAATTAAATGGCTATTTAGAAGGCAATATTATATGGAAAGATGATATTGTAATCGGAAATACAGGATATTGTAAGGGAGATATTATATGCAAAAATGCGTACATAAGTGGGAAAATCGAAGGTAATATAACTTGTGAAGGAATACTAACAATAGAAGATAACGGACAAGTTATAGGTGATATATCAATTAGAAATATAATTGTAAAAGAAGGCGGGTTATTAGACGGGAAATGCTGCATAATAAAATAATAGAAAGACTTCTGTCTTTCTATTAAATAATTTTTATCTAGTTAATATTCTTCCAATTGAATATAATTGTATTATTCTATCAACAATTGCTCCTCTTTCTGCATTTACCATAGGTTTTATTGCATATAGTAGTTCCAATGTCTGATCATTACTGTGATTTTTTGAATTTATGTTACTTTCAACTGCTCTATTGTTCACCGGATTGGATGAATTACTTGAATTTCCTAAATTCCCCAAATCACCCAGGTTAAAATTAGCCAGTAAATTTGATAACTGTTCCTGATCTATATTATTTAACATATCCATTATATTATTACCATTATTACTATTATTATCATTAACAAAATTTTCATTATCTCTGTCTCTATCTCTATCTCTGTCCCTGTCCCTATCTCTATCTCTGTCCCTATCTCTATCTCTGTCCCTATCTCTATCTCTATCTCTTCTATGTTTCTTCTTAGACATCTTCCCCCTCCTCTACTACATGATTATATTTATTATATGGAGGGCAATTATGCCCTCCATTAATTTTTTTTAGCAACAGAAGTTACGTCTTCCACCACAGAAATCAAAATTGCCTCCACAACAAACTAGTAGGAAGAATGCAATTATGAATAATAAGCTATTGTCTATTAAACACTCGTCATGATCGTCACCGTGATGACGTCTTCTGTTACAGCTAAATTGTAGAACTATTAATATTAATATTAACAGACCGCTACCTGTACCACATGATCCACCGAATCCGCCAAATCCATCAAATCCTTTAAATGAATCGCAGCAACAGCTAGATCTACGTGAACAACAACATCTTCTTCTTGACATGCTAAACCCCCCTTTCCTTTGGGCATTGGTTATTTTTGTTTTCTACTCTTCGCCTTCAGTTCTTAAACTATCGGCATCTAAACTTAGGATGTTATTACTACAATGGTCGTTGTCTCTTCTGCATGAACAGAATACTAGTAATAGTATTACTATTATGAATATGAAGTTACCGCCGAAGAATCCATTTCCACATCCAAATCCATTTCCACATCCAAATCCATTTCCAAATCCAAAGCCACTTCCGCATCCGAAGCCATTTCCAAATCCAAAGTTACGTCTTCTACAGCAACATTCGCAGCAAGGGTCGCAACAACATTCGCAGCAAGGATCGCAGCAACATTCACAATGTTTGCGTCTTCTTCTTTTTCTTTTTTTTCTTCTTTTTCTTCTACAGCAACAATCATCACATCCACATCCACCACATCCGCATCCGTCAAATCCACATCCGTCAAATCCACATCCATCAAATCCAAATCCACCAAAACCTTGATTACAACCACAGCCTAATAGTAATAGTACTATTATTATAAATACAATCGAACCGCCTCCAAAATTTCCAAAGTCTCCAAATTTTCCAAAGTTTCCTAAGGCTTCTAAAGATCCTTTTGGCAATTTTAGATTTGTATTTTCATCTCCAGCAAGTAATCCATTTAATAGGCTGTTGAAATCCACTATACCTCCTCCTTTCAGAAGATTCTTTGTATTTCTTTTGTTTCTAATATATACTATTCCGTTTTTTCTATTTTGACACATAAAAAATAAAAAAAATAAATGAAATTAATTTCATTTATTTTTATTCTTTAAATTTATTAACCTAGTTTTTGAAATAAGATTGTAAAAGCTGATATTGAATTGAAAAATCCATGATTAAAGACTGCATACCAATATCCATGCTTATGAATTAAATAACAGTTAAATAATCCTATCCAAAATATTGATGGAAATGACATTAAATTAAAATGTACCATACTAAAAATTAAACTAGTTAATATAGAAGATATATATATACCTAGTCTATCTTTAAATATTTTTTCAAAGAATAACCATCTAAAAATAAACTCTTCAACGATTGGTGCAAAGATAACTATTATAGGCATATTTATAATATATCTTTTTAATGATAATTCCGTCATTTTAGTTACTACTTCTTGCTCTGTTATAGAGATTTTGAAACTATGGAATATAATTAAAGCAATCATAGCTATAATTATTGTACAAATATAAGAGAATATAGAATATTTTATAGCCTTAAACAACTTAAAATTACTTAAGCTAAATCCATAGCTATAATAATCATCTTCCCACTCCTCTTTTATATATTTAATACATATCAATACTAAAATAAAAGGTAACAGATTTTGTGTGAACAAACTAAGAGCTAGATATATAATACTTATAATAAAGAGTAGAAGTTTACTTCTACCTTTCCTTGTCCAAAAATTCCAAAATATTGTTAGTGGAGGTATATAGAGTACTATAAAAATAATAATATTTTTAATAAAATTTAGATACACTTATATCACTTCCTTAAGAAACATAAAATATGGCATGTAATACAAAATATTGGTATTACATGCCGGCTAAAATTTAATTTAATGCTGAAAAGATATTGGTTAATAGCTCTTCTTTACCCTGTTTTTTCAAAGTAGAATGATAAATAATCTTATCATCACTTATTTCTAGGGTCTCTTTTATGATTTTTTTACTCTGAGCTAATTCATTCTTATTTAACTTATCACTCTTAGTAGCTACTACTATATAATCATATCCATAATGTTTTATCCAACTATGCATAATTCTATCGTCTTCTGTTGGCTTATGCCTGCAATCAACTAGTAATATCATCTTTTTTAATTGAGGCCTATTATTTAAATAAGTTTCAATTGTCTTTCCCCAAGTAAGCTTTTCTTGCTTTGAAACTTTTGCATATCCATATCCTGGAAGATCCACAAAATAAAAATCATTGTTTATTAAAAAAAAGTTTATTAGTCTAGTTTTACCAGGTGTACCACTTACTTTAACTAATTTCTTTCTATTAGTTAAGCTATTTATTAATGAGGATTTACCTACATTAGATCTTCCAACAAAAGCAATTTCAAGCCTCTCATCTTTAGGATATTGTGAGGGAGTCACCGCTGATGTGATAAATTCAGATTGTTTTATTTCCATTTTCATCCCTCCATTTTATTCTACTAAAGCATTTTTTAATACTTCTTCTACATTATCTACTACAATAAATTTAATATTATTTTTAACAGTTTTAGGTGTTTTTAATAAATCCTTTTCGTTTTCTTTAGGTACTATAACAGTATCTATTCCTGCTCTAAATGCTGCAAGAGTTTTTTCCTTTAAGCCACCAATAGGCAATACTCTACCTGTTAAAGTTACTTCTCCTGTCATAGCTACATTATGTTTTACTTTTTTACCACTCAATGCTGAAACCATAGCTGTTACCATAGTTATACCTGCTGAAGGGCCATCTTTAGGTACCGCTCCTTCTGGAGCATGAATGTGAATATCCTTATTTTTATAAAACTCCGGGTCTATATCATATCTGCTAGCATTGCTTCTTACGTAACTATATCCAGTCCTTGCAGATTCCTTCATTACATCCCCTAATTTACCTGTTAATTCTAATCTACCTGTACCTGCCATTACTGTTACTTCCACTGGAAGAGTATCTCCACCGTAACCAGTCCAGGCCATTCCCATAACTACACCTACTTGATCTATCTTATTAGTCTTTTCGTAAGTATATACCACTGGCCCTAAATACTTTTTAACACCATTAACATTTATACTTATTTTTTCTTTATTCTTTTCAACCATTTCAGCAATTGCTTTCCTTGTAACAGAGGCAATTTTTCTTTCCAAGCTTCTTACTCCTGATTCCCTTGTATAGCCATCTATAATAAATTCTATGGCTGGATCAGATATTTGAATCTTATCTTCGTCTATATTGTATTCTCCTAATTTCTTAGGTACTAGATGTCCTTTGGCAATATGTAGTTTTTCTTCTGAAGTATATCCTGACACTTCTATTACTTCCATTCTATCCATTAATGGTCTCGGAATAGTATGAAGTGTATTAGCAGTAGTTATAAATAATACATTAGACAAATTAAAATCAAGTTCTAAATAATGATCCCTAAAAGTACTATTTTGTTCGCTGTCTAAAACTTCTAGAAGAGCATCTGCAGGATTTCCTCTAAAATCGTTGCTCATTTTATCTATTTCATCCAATAAAAATAATGGATTCTTTGACTTAGCCTGCTTTAATCCATATATTATTCTTCCAGGTATAGCCCCTACGTAAGTTTTTCTATGCCCTCTTATCTCAGCTTCATCTCTAACTCCACCTAAAGACATTCTAACAAAATTTCTATTTAAAGCATGTGCTATAGATTTAGCTATAGAAGTTTTACCTACCCCTGGAGGTCCTACAAGACAAAGTATAGGTCCCTTTAATGAATTACTCATTTTCTTTACTGCTAAAAATTCAATTATTCTATTTTTTACATCCTCTAAACCATAGTGCTCTTTTTCTAATACTTCTCGCGCTCTTTTTATATCTAAATTTTCCTCTGTCTCCGCATTCCATGGTAAGTCTAAAATCCAATCCAAATATGTTCTTATAACTCCACCTTCTGCAGAATATGATCCACTATTCTTAAGTCTGTCTAATTCATATAAAGCTTTTTCCTTCACTGGTTTAGGTAATTTAGCCTTATTTATTTTTGTTTTATATCCAGCTATTTCCTTCTTATCTTCGTCATCTTCTCCTAGTTCTTCCTGAATCGCTTTTAACTGTTCCCTTAAGTAGTATTCCTTTTGAACCTTATCTATTTTGTTTTTTACTTTTATTCCTATCTTTTTTTCCATTTTTAGGACATCTATTTCATTATTTAAAAATACCAAAAGTTTTTCTAATCTACTTTCCACTAAATAGGCTTCTAATAACTCTTGTTTTTTATCTCCTTTTAAAATTAAATAGGAACTTATAACATCTGCAAATCTTCCTGGGCTTTCCACATCATCTATTGAAACTAATGTTTCTGAAGGTATGTTACCAGATAACTTCATATATTCATCAAAAGCTTTTCTAAGAGATCGTAAAAGTGCTTCACATCTATTTCCTTCATCACATATAATATCCTCTAGCTTCTCTATTTCCGCTTTAAAGAAAGGCTCCTTTTGTACATAATTATTTATCTGAGCTCTATTTTCCCCTTCAACCAGTACTCTCACTGTATCTCCAGGTAGCTTTAATATTTGTTTTATATTACAAATAGTTCCAACTTGGAATATATCTTTTTCTTCTGGCTCTTCTACTTTAGCTTCCTTTTGAGCTGCTAAAAATATTTTCTGTCCATTTAACATAGCTTCTTCCAAAGCTAAAATAGATTTTTCCCTTCCCACATCAAAATGCATTACCATATAAGGAAATATGGTTATACCTCTTAAAGGAATTAGAGGAAGAACTATTAATTCTTTTTCCATGTTTTTCCCCTCACTTTACATAATGTACTAATATTTATAGTTAGACTAATATATTATAACCATAAAAGTATTTTTTTTCAATGAAAAAAATCACAGTAGCCCTACCTTTCCTTCATCATTAAATTATAAAATCTCCTTTGAAAATTCAAGGAGATTTTATTACTCTAGAAAAATTTACTGAACTTTTAAAGCAGTAGCTGCTAAAACTTCCCCTGATATTTGTAGGGATGAATTTTTAACTTTATTTTCACATTCAATCAATGACATTTTTAATACTTCATGTATATCTTTGACTGCTATAACTTCTGCCTCTTCAATGCTCTCAAAACTATCCTGCCAATTGTCATAAGGTATTATTATCTTTTTAGCGCCAGCTTTTATAGCTGCCTGTATTTTACTGTTTACCCCTCCTACTGGCCTAACTTCTCCATAGAGTGATATCTCTCCTGTCATAGCAATTTCATTGTGCACAGGCACTTTATTTACAGCACTGTAAATTGCTGTAGCCATGCTTATACCCGCAGATGGACCATCTACTGGTACGCCACCTGGGAAATTAACATGTATATCATATTCAGAAAAGTTTATATCAAATACATTTTGAAGAGCAGTTAAAACATTTTCAAAGGAACACCTTGCCGTACTCTTTCTTCTAATTTTCCTATCATAGGCGCTTACTTGTTCTTCCTCAACAATACCTGTAACATTTAATCCACCTTTAAGTACATGGCTTCTTTTAGCTGTTACCTCTATTTCCATAAGCGTGCCCATATTTGCTCCATAAACGGCTAATCCATTTACATATCCTATTCTTGGTTCTTCATGAATTTTTATTTCTGGCCTTGGTGAATAATGACCATTCTCTATTATCCATTCCACATCCCCTATAGTTATATCTTTTCTTCCGTCATGTAATGCTATCCCTGACGCAAGTTGTACGAGATTTACTGCATCTCTACCGTTGCTACAATATCTTCCTATGGTTTTGCAGGCTTTTTCATCTAGTGAATAACCTATTTTTTCTGTAGCATTTTTAGCTATAGTTTCTATTTCTTCTGGTAATAGAGATCTAAAAAATACTTCTACACATCTGGAGCGAATAGCTGGAGTTATTTCCTCTGGATTTCTTGTAGTAGCTCCTATAAGCCTAAAATCTGCTGGTAATCCATTATCAAATATGTCCTTTATGTGTAGCGGCATATTGGGATCTGAGGCATTATAATAGGCACTATCTAAGAAGACTTTTCTATCCTCTAATACCTTTAGCAACTTATTCATCTCTATAGGATGAAGTTCTCCTATTTCATCAATAAATAGCACTCCCCCATGAGCTTTAGTTACAGCTCCTGGCTTAGGTTGAGGAATTCCTGCTACTCCTAATGGGCCTGCTCCTTGATATATAGGATCATGGACAGACCCTATTAAAGGATCTGCAATTCCTCTATCATCAAATCTAACAGTAGTAGCATCTATTTCTATAAATTTTGATTCTTTATCAAAGGGGGAGTATTCCCTCAGCTTTGCATCTTCTAATACTAATCTAGCAGCAGCAGTTTTTCCAACACCTGGCGGTCCATATATTATCACATGCTGAGGATTTGGTCCACATAAAGCAGCTTGCAATGCTCTTATTCCCTTTTCTTGCCCTATTACTTCATGGAATGAAGAAGGTCTACTCTTCTCTGTTAATGGTTCTGAAAGCCTTATATCTCTTAGTTTTTTAAGATTATCCATTTCTTTTTTACTTTCTTTATTAATAACAACTTTGCTTGTTTGTTGCCCTTTTAATGCATTAAAAAAGTACAACCCCATAATTATAGTAATTATGAACTGAACAATTACAATTACATTTGTCATAAAATTATCCTCCCATCTAAAATGCTTAGTAAACTATTCTTTATTATGTACAATTTTGCCAGTTCATATTCCAATTGAAAGGATAAAAAAAAGAATAGGAATCTTCCTATTCTTTAAGCAGTTTCTGGTCCTTTTTTAGTTCTGACTTTTTTAGTTTTAATTGGAGCTCTCTTTCCATCCTCTGAATGAGTTAATTCAGGATTTTTATTTTCTATTGCATCCTTATTAATTACAACTTTTATTATACTTTCTTCTGAAGGTATTTTAAACATTATATCCTTCATTATATCTTCAATTATTGCCCTTAATCCTCTTGCTCCAGTACTTCTTTTTATTGCTTCTTCTGCAATAGCTTCTAAAGCTTCATCTTTAAATTCTAGTTCTACATTATCAATTTCGAATAATTTTTTATACTGTTTAACAAGAGCATTTTTAGGTTTACTTAATATATTTACAAGAGCATCCTTATCTAATGCAGATAAAGTTACTATTATTGGAAGTCTTCCAATAAATTCAGGGATTAATCCAAATTTCAATAAATCTCCTGGCATTATTTCTTTTAGGAAACTTCCTACATCTTTTTGAGATTTGGATAAAATATCAGCTCCAAAGCCAATTGAACTATTTCTTGTTCTTTTTTCAATTATTTTATCTACACCATCAAAAGCTCCACCACAGATAAATAATATATTTGTTGTATTTATCTGAATAAATTCTTGATGTGGATGCTTTCTTCCACCCTGAGGTGGTACAGAAGCTATTGTTCCTTCTAATATTTTCAACAATGCTTGTTGTACCCCTTCACCAGATACATCTCTAGTAATAGAAGGGTTCTCTGATTTTCTTGCAATTTTATCTATTTCATCGATGTATATAATTCCTCTTTCTGCCTTCTCTATATCGTAGTCTGCATTTTGTATAAGCTTTAAAAGTATATTTTCTACATCTTCTCCTACATAACCTGCCTCAGTTAATGTTGTGGCATCTGCAATTGCAAAAGGAACATTTAAAAACTTTGCTAGTGTCTGTGCTAACAATGTTTTACCTGAACCAGTCGGTCCTAGCAATAATATGTTACTTTTTTGAAGTTCAACATCATCAGAAATATTAGAAGCATTTATTCTTTTATAGTGGTTATACACCGCTACTGCTAAAGCTTTCTTTGCATCATCTTGGCCTATAATATATTGATCTAAATAGTTTTTAATTTCTATAGGCTTCGGTAGTGATTCCATTTCTATACTAATGTCTTCTTCAAACTCATCACTTATAATCTCTGAACAAAGCTCTATACACTCATCGCATATATAAACGCCTGGTCCTGCTATAAGCCTTCTAACCTGATCTTGTGTTTTACCACAAAACGAACACTTTAATTGTTTTTTATCATCGATTTTGGCCATATTCACACCTCACAGTAAAGGTTATTTTTTCTTAGTCATAATTTCATCTATCAGACCATAGGCCTTTGCTTGTTCAGCATCCATAAAGTTATCTCTTTCTGTATCTCTTTCTATAACTTCTAATGGTTGACCTGTATTTTCACTTAATATAGTATTAAGTTTCTTTTTAGTTTTTAGAATTCTATCTGCATGAATTCCTATATCAGTAGCCTGACCTTGGAAACCACCTAATGGTTGATGAATCATTATTTCACTATTTGGCAATGCATATCTTTTTCCTTTCGCCCCAGCTGAAAGTAAAAATGCTCCCATTGAAGCTGCCATACCAACACATATTGTCACTACATCTGGTTTTATATATTGCATAGTATCATATATTGCCATGCCTGATGTTATTGAACCACCGGGACTATTAATATATAATTGTATATCCTTATCTGGATCTTCTGATTCTAAGAATAGTAATTGAGATACAACTAAACTAGCTGTTACATCATTTACTTGATCTCCTAACATTATGATTCTATCTTTTAAAAGTCTAGAATAAATGTCATAGGATCTTTCTCCTCTATTAGTTTGTTCAACAACTATAGGAACTAAACTCATAATTCTCTCCTCCTTTTTTAGTTTCAATTGAACTTTAGTATATAGTTTGTTTATTAATATAATACGTAACTATTGCGTAATTTATATTAATTAATATAATTAAAATTTAATTGCCAGAAATCCTCCTGGCAATTATCATATATTATGCTATAGCTTTACTGTTGTCAACTAGTAGTTTAACCACTTTTTCATTTATAACATCTAATTTTAATAAATTTTTCTGAGCTTCCATGATTAATTTTGCAGTTTTTTCTATTTCTTTGTCACCATATTGTTTAGCCATTTCTTTAGCTCTGTCCATCATCTCTTCTTCTGTTGCTTCGATTCCTTCAGCTTTAGCTATTTCTCCAAGAACTAGCTCTGTTTTTACTCTCTTAATGGCAGCATCGTTCATGTATTCTCTTACTTTTTCTTCGCTGCTATTAGTGTACTGATAATATGTCTGTAAGTCTAATCCTTGATATTTTAATCTCATTTCTAAGTCTCTTATCATATTATCTATTTCATTATTTACCATTACTTCTGGTATTTCAATCTTTGCATTTTCACAAGCACCATCTATAACTGCTTCTTCAAATTCTCTCTTTGATCTTGCTTCAGCTTCAACTTCCATTTTACTCTTTATATCAGCTCTAAGTTCAGCTATAGTATCGAATTCAGATATTTCTTTTGCAAATTCATCATCAAGTTCTGGTAATTCTTTAACTTTTATTTCTTTAATCTTAACTTTAAATATAGCAGGTTTTCCATTTAAATCTTCTCTTCCATATTCTTCTGGGAATTTAACGTTAACTTCTTTTTCTTCTCCAACTTTTAAACCTACTAACTGATCTTCAAAATTATCGATGAAAGTTCCTGAACCTATTTCTAGGCTATAGTCAGTTCCTTCTCCACCTTCAAATGCAACTTCGTCAACAAATCCTTTGAAGTCTATAACTGCTATATTTCCTTTTTCTACTTCTCCATCTTCCTTTGTAGCTATTCTTGCATTTTTTTCCTGCATATCCTTTAATCTATTTTCAACTTCTTCTTCATTTACTGGATAGCTGTTCTTTTTAACTTCTAATTCTTTATATTCTCCTAGTTCTACTTCTGGAACTACTGTTACTTTCGCTGTATATATAAAGTCTTTTCCTTCTCCAATTTGAACTATTTCTATTGCTGGGTAATCTACAGGCTTTATATCATGTTCTTTTAACGCTTCTGGATATGTATCATCACAACAAATATTTATTGCATCTTCGTAAAAAACTCCTTCTCCATATTGTCTCTTTATAATATTCATTGGAGCTTTACCTTTTCTAAATCCAGGTATGTTGAAACTTTTAGCATTCTTTGCATATGCTTTTTTCATAGCTTCATTGAATTTTTCACTTTCTACAGTTATTTCTAACTTAACTATGTTCTTTTCTATTTTTTCCATAGTAGCCTTCATTGCATTATTCCTCCTAAATTAACTAATTGCTTATATTAACCTAAATATTATAACACATATTTAAAGTTATTAACATACAAGGGAAAACAATTAATGCTAAATTTACAATTAAATTAGCATATCAATTTATAATTATATAGGAATAAATTATATTTTACAAATGATTTTTTTATAAAATAAGTAAAGTTTTTATATGGATTATTTATTAATTAATAAAACTATAAATTACTAATCTATTATTTTATTAATTCACCACTAGGCTTTAACGTAGCTTTTTCTCCATCTACAATTATGCCCAATCCTTCTTCATTTAATCTATCTAATTTTATATCATTTCCTTCTACATTTTGAACATACCTATGGGTATTATTTTGTAAGTTTACAATCCATATATACTGTTTATTTCTATTAAACCAAGGTAATTGACTTACATAAGCTATATTATTCTCATCTATAAATTTAGGAGAGGCACACCATACATAATCAGGGTTTACTTTCAATTGTTCTTCTCTTGTTATAGAAAATTCACCATTAGTAGATGTATATCTAGAATTACTTATGTCCTCAACTTTTCCTTCAATATTCATATAATAAACTCTTTGAACTTTTGAGTCATATATTGTCATCAGTTTACCTGAAGGGCTTATATCATATATAATCTTACTATCCAATGGGTGTATATATTTAAACTTTTTATCTTTGTCATCTATTTCATATATAACTTTTACATTTTCTCCGCTACTTAGTTTAAAATCATATCCCTCTTCTTTTTTTATTTCCTCTTTGTTTTCTTTGTTTCCCTTGCTTTCCTTATTTTTTTCTGTATTATCAGTAGTAAGAGTCTTTTTATTATTTTCTATATTTTTTTCTGTATTAGCCTTATCCTTAGATAGAATATTTTTTATATCAACTCTTCGGTAAAACCAAGCTCCTACTACAATAAACAAAATCGCTAAAAATATTCCAATGATTCTTATTCTTCTTTTTTTCATCTTTTCTTCATAATCTTTACTAAAAATACTTGGTTTCCCCACACTAATTCCTCCTAACTACCATAATAAAATTTATAGAAGTCATATTTATTATAACTCAATTATCTTAGAATTAATAATAATTTTTTGTAAATAATACGTATAATAAATAAAAAAAAGGGAATTAATAATCCCTTTCTTTTCTATTTGTTAAAATATTCTTCCATTGTGCTATAACTTATGGAAGTATTGGACTTAGATACCATATCCACTACAGTTAAGTATGCTTTTGCTGTATCTATGCATGTAAATGTAGGTACCTTGTATTGTGCACAAGTTCTTCTTAATTTAAACCCTTCCCTATAGAGTTCATTTCCTCTAGTAGGTGTATTAATAACTAATTTTATTTCCCCATTTTTTATCATACTTTCACCCTGGATAAAATCCGACTCTTTACAAGCCATCCCATTTTCAGTTAAATATTTAGCTGTACCAGGGGTAGCATATATTTTAAATCCAAGTTTTATATACTCCTTTAAAATATCTATGCTTTCCAGTCTATCAACATCTTTTAAAGAAACATATAAATTTCCTCCATTATGAACTGGAATTCCTGCCCCCACAAAACCTTTATATAAGCCTTCTTCTAGACTTTTCCCAATTCCCAATACTTCACCAGTAGATTTCATTTCCGGTCCTAAATATATATCTGCATTATTCAACTTCTCCCCTGAAAAAACTGGCACCTTTACTGCATATAAGTTTTTAGTTGGAGCTAATCCCACCCCATAACCACATTCTTTTAAAGTTTTTCCTAATTTAATTTGTACAGATATATTCACCATTGGTATTCCCGTTATTTTACTTAATATAGGAACAGTTCTAGATGCTCTAGGATTCACTTCAATTACATATACCTTTTCTCCATCATATGCATACTGTATATTTAATAGCCCCTTTATATTAATTCCTGCTCCTATTTTTCTTGTATATTCTACAATCTTATTGATTACTTCTTCCTTTAAACTCAGTGTAGGGTATACTATCATACTATCTCCTGAATGGACCCCTGTCCTTTCCATATGTTCCATAATACCAGGTATTAGTATTTCCTCCCCATCGCATAAAGCATCTACTTCAATTTCAATACCTTTTATATATCTATCAATAAGTATTGGATGATCCATAGATAGACTTACTGCTTCCTTTATATACTTTTCAAGGCTTTCTTTGCTGTACACAACTTCCATTGCCCTTCCACCTATTACATAAGATGGCCTTACTACCACAGGATATCCTATTTTTTCTGCTGCTTTATAAGCTTCTTCTTCATTTGTAACTGCAACCCCTTCTGGTGAAGAGATATTTAATTCATCTAAAAATTCTTTGAACTTATCCCTATCTTCACCTAAGTCTATTCCTTGAAATGAAGTTCCTAAAATCTTAACCCCTCTTCTATTCAATTCCTCAGCAAGGTTTATAGAAGTTTGTCCTCCTAATTCTAATATTACTCCTTCAACCTTTTCTTCTCTTATTACATCCATGATATTTTCTATATATATCGGTTCAAAGTAAAGCTTGTCACCTGTATCAAAATCCGTACTTACTGTTTCTGGATTATTATTTATTATTATTGCCTTATATCCAGCCTTTTTAATTCCCCATATTCCATGAACGGAGCAGTAATCAAATTCTATACCCTGCCCAATCCTTATTGGTCCTGAACCTATAATAAGCACTTTTTTATCCTCTGTAATTATATTTTCATTATCCACTTCGTAAGATGAGTAGTAGTATGGCGTGCTGGATTTAAACTCTCCTCCGCAGGTATCTACCATTTTATATACTGGATGGACTTCATATTCCTCTCTTAATTTTTCAATTTCTCCTAAAGATATCCCCTTTAATTCACTTATTAATTTATCTGTAAATCCAAGTTCCTTAATTTCTCTTAAAAACTCTTTGCTTAAGCTTTCTTTTTCCACCCTTTTTTCCATATTGATTATATTTTCTACTCCATTTAAGAACCATAAATCAATTCCTGTAACTTCATTTATTAAATTTTTACTTAACCCTTTTCTTAACCCTTCTGCTATAGCAAATACTCTTCTATCATCTGTTAACTTAATTATCTCTAGTAGTTCTTCTTTATTTATGTTCTCTAACTCTTTCATTTTCAAGGAGGTGAACTTACCATCTAGTGATATGATTCCCTTTAATAAAGAACTTTCAAAGGACCTACCTATAGACATAACCTCTCCTGTTGCCTTCATTTGCGTACCAAGAGTTCTTTCTGCCTTTGTGAATTTATCAAAGGGCCATTTTGGTATTTTAGTAACCACATAATCTACAACTGGTTCAAAACAAGCACTTGAACTTCCTGTTACAGAATTCTTTATTTCATCTAAGCTATATCCTACTGCTATTTTAGCTGCAATTTTTGCTATTGGATATCCAGTGGCTTTAGAAGCTAGGGCACTTGATCTGCTTACCCTTGGATTTACTTCAATTACTATATACTCCATGTCTGTAGGATGTAGGGCAAACTGCACATTACATCCACCCTCTAACTTCAAACTTCTAATTATATCTATAGAAGATTTTCTCAACATCTGGTATTCCTTATCTCTTAAAGTTTGGCAAGGTGCTACCACTATACTATCCCCGGTGTGAATGCCTACTGGATCGAAGTTTTCCATGCTACAAATGATTATGCAATTATCCTTTTTATCTCTTATAACTTCAAACTCTATCTCTTTCCATCCTGCCACGCTTTGTTCTAATAATATTTGATTAATTGGGCTAAGTTTCAATCCTAACTTACATATCTCCCTAAGTTCTTGAAGGTTGTTTGCTATTCCCCCTCCAGTTCCACCAAGGGTGTAAGCTGGTCTTATGATAACTGGGAAACCATACTTTTCTACGAAATCCTCACATTCATCTATTTTTGTAGCTATTATACTCATAGGAATTGGCTCTCCTATTTCTAGCATTAAGTTTTTAAACTCTTCCCTACTCTCAGCTTTTTTAATAGCTTCAGAATTTACTCCTAGCATTCTTACATTATATCTATCTAAAATCCCACTATCTTTTAGCTTCATAGCTAAGTTAAGAGCTGTTTGCCCACCAAAGCCTGCCAGTATCCCCTGTGGCCTCTCTCTTTCTATTATTTTCTCTAAGGTTTCTTCATTTAAAGGCTCTATATAAATTTTATCTGCTATATGATCATCAGTCATTATGGTAGCTGGATTGCTATTGACCAATACTACCTCTATTCCTTCTTCTTTTAGTGCCTTACAAGCCTGTGTGCCAGAATAATCGAATTCCGCTCCCTGCCCTATTATAATTGGTCCTGATCCTAATATTATTACCTTATCTAATGTTTTATCAAATGGCATAACCTTTCCTCCTTAAGCACTCTTTTTAACTTTATTTATCTCTATATTCTTAATGAAATTATGAAAAAGATAATCTGTATCCTCTGGCCCTGCTGATCCTTCTGGATGAAATTGAACTGAAAACACTGGCAAATTCTTATGTTTTATACCTTCCACTGTATTATCGTTCAAATTATAGTGAGTTACTATTATGCCTTTATCCTTTATACTTTCTCTATCCAACGCATAACTATGGTTTTGAGAAGCTATAAAGGTCTTATCTCTTTCCACGTCATAGATTCCATGATTTCCACCTCTATGACCATATTTCATCTTATAGGTATTGCCTCCTAGTGCTAAAGCTATTATTTGATGTCCTAAGCATATACCAAAGGTTGGATACTTCTTTATTATGCTTTTTACAGTTTTAACAGTATCCTTTAATACTTCGGGATTCCCTGGTCCATTGCTTAAAAAAATGCCATCTAAGTTTAACTTATCTATTTCCTCGAAGGTTGTATTCCATGGAAGTATTGTTATGTTACAGTTTAACTTTTTAAATTTCTCTATAATGTTACCCTTAATTCCAAAGTCCATTACCCCTATTCTAGGTCCTGTTCCTTGGATTTCCTCAATAGATTTCCTGCTAACCATTTCTACAAGGTTTAAGTCCCAATGGTAGCTATCTATACTGTTTTTAAATTCTTCTACACTTATTTCTTTACTAGATATGACACATTTCATTGTGCCAGCATCTCTTATTTTTTTAGTTATACTTCTTGTATCCACTCCATTTATCCCAACCACATTCATCTTCTTTAGGAATTCATCTATACTTTCTTCGCTCATATAGTGGGATGGAATATTGCATAGGTTTCTTATAACTAACCCCTTTGCATATATTTTATTACTCTCCATATCAAAGCTATTTGTACCGTAGTTACCTATATTAGGGTAGGTCATATTTATTATTTGTCCAGCATAAGAAGGATCTGTCAATATCTCTTCATAACCTGTCATAGCAGTGTTGAAGACTATCTCTCCTGTTACAGTACCTTCTTTACCAAATATACTTCCTTCATAAACACTTCCATCTTCTAAATATAAAAATCCTTTCATTTTCATCACCTCTTATTAAATTTTAAGGTGAGGAAAAATGGATTCATTCCAAATTCCCTGACCTTTTTAGCCTCACTGGACTAATTAAAAGGATATTATTATTATTTTATATTTCTGCTTCCCGGTTTAACATAAGGTATTCCTTCTTTACATAATGGACATTCTTCTTTTTCATAGGATTTAACATCTATTTTCACAGCACTATATACTGGGAAAGGCATATCTACCCCTTCGTCCCTCCTATCTACTATGCAGCACAATCCTACTACTTCTCCTCCTAATTCTTCTATAAGCTTAACAACCTCTAAGGAAGACTTTCCTGTAGTTATAACATCTTCGGATATAATTACCCTTTCGCCCTTTTTTATTTCAAATCCCCTTCTAAAAGTCATAACTCCATTTTCTCTTTCTGAAAATATTCCTGGCTTTTTTAGCTGTCTAGCCAATTCGTAAGCTACCACAACTCCGCCCATTGCTGGTCCCACGATTAGGTCAAAGTGTACATTTCTTAATTGATCACTTACTGTTTTTAATACCTCTTCTGCCTTATCTGGGTATTGTAGCAACTTTGCACACTGACAGTATTTATCACTGTGTCTTCCTGATGATAGTAAAAAATGTCCTTCTAAAAGTGCTTCACTTTCTTTTAATATCTGAATTATTTTGTTTTCCATAATTAAACCCTCCTAAATTATTCCTCTTATTTCTTCTAAACTCTTTATACCTTCGGCTTTCATGTAACTTTCCATTCCCTGAATTATTCTAAGCCCCGCATTAGGATCTATAAAATTAACCGTCCCTATTTGTATTGCAGTAGCCCCTGCCATTATAAACTCAATAGCATCTTGCCAGTTCATTATTCCACCCAATCCAATTACAGGTACATCCACAGCTTTGCATACTTCATATACCATTCTTAGAGCAATTGGCTTTATTGCTGGTCCTGAAAGTCCTGCTGTTATATTATTAAACACAGCTCTTCTATCCTTTACATCTATTGCCATAGCTTTAAATGTGTTTACCAAAGATAGTCCATCTGCTCCAGCTTCACAGCATTTACATGCCATATCTACAATGTCTTCTGCGTTAGGGGATAGCTTGACTATCAATGGTTTATTGCATATATTCTTAACTTCCTTTACAACTTCATATGCAACTTTTGACTTTATACCAAAAGCCATGCCACCTTCTTTAACATTAGGACAAGATATATTTAATTCAATCATATTTACATCTGTTTTATTTAAAAGCTCTATGCCCTTTAAGTAATCTTCTATTGTTCCACCGCCTAAGTTTGCAAGTATTACTGTTTCAAGTTTTTTCATCTTTGGGTATTCGTAGCGTATAAAGTCATCCACACCGGGGTTTTGTAGCCCTACGCTATTTAACATTCCTCCTGTAGTTTCAAAAACCCTCAAGCCATGGTTTCCACTTTTCTTATTGATTGTTAGACCTTTTGTGCTTATACCTCCTAATTTAGATGCAGGATAAAACTCATTGTATTCCTCTCCAAAACCAAAGGTACCAGAAGCTGCTATTACTGGATTCTTTAAATCTACTCCACATATGTTTACCTTCATATTATTCCTCTAGCTCCTCTCCTAAGAAAACTGGGCCTTCTTTACAAGTTCTTTTATATCCATCCTTAGTTTTACATGTGCATACTAAGCACGCTCCTACCCCACAGGCCATGTGTTTTTCTAGTGATACATAGAGAGGTATTGATTTTTCTTTACATTTCTTTATTAACTTATTCATCATTATTTCTGGACCGCAACTTAAAACCATATCATAATCTTCTACATCTATATAATCAGTTACATAACCCTTTTCCCCTTCTTCTCCAGTCTCTGTAACTATTACACTCCTCTTTATATAATCCGAAAAACTATCTACTGAGTAGGACTTATCTCTAAAACCTGCGTAAAGATGGATCTCACATTCCTCTAATCCTTGTGTTAAGTAACGCATTGGAGCTATACCAATTCCTCCAACTACTATAGCAACTTTACCTTTTATCTTCTCCATTGGGAATCCGTTTCCTAGGGGACCTGTCACCTTAACCTCATCTCCCTTTTGGAGCTTTTTTAATATTTCAGTACCTTTACCTACTATTTTATATAAAAAACTTATGCCCTCTTCATCTATTGAATAGATACTTATTGGCCTACTAAGCAAAGGTTCATTTTCCCAGGCTCTTAACATATAAAACTGTCCTGGCCTTCCTTGAAATTTTCCTGAAAGTTTAAGTTCCCATATTCCATTACAGATTTCTTTGTTATATAAAACCTTCTCTTCTCTATATTCCATGATTTTATCCTTTCTTCACCTTATTTTTTACAATGCATTAAGATGGAATCTCTCATGTTTATCGCTTCTTTTCTTGAGTAATCCTCAAAATGATTAAATTCTCCACCTGCTCTTTTATAAGCTAAGAGTATTCCTCTTGAGGAATTTACAACACCACCATTTCCATTCTTTAAATACAGCGCCACATCTTCTGCTCTTCCCCCTTGAGCACCATATCCAGGTATTAAGAAAAAGGTATTATTTAATTTACTTCTTATGCTCAATGCTTCATCTACATGAGTACATCCTACAACTCCACCTATGGAACTATAACCACTCTCACCCATGTATTCTTTTCCTAGGGTATTTACTTTTTCTCCAACAGCTTCATAGACTTTTTCATTATTATTAACATTTAAGTACTCTATATCTTTAGCCCCTTCATTTGATGTTCTAACTAGTACAAAGAGTCCCTTTTCTTTATTCTTTAAGTATGGAAGATATGGCTCTATACTATCCATTCCCATATAAGGATTTAAAGTTATAAAATCTGTTTGAAAATCCCCTTCAAAGTGAGCTTTAGCATACATTTTTGCAGTATCAGCTATATCCCCTCTTTTTATATCTGAAATTACTAATATATTTAAGCTTCTAATATATTCTAAAGTTTTCTTATAGGCCATTAATCCTTCTAATCCTAATGCCTCATAATAAGCAATCTGAACCTTAAAGCAAGCTGCTACATCAGAGGTAGCAGCTATTACTCTTTGATTAAATCTAAATATTGCCTCTCCCTGTGATCCACATTTGTTTATAAATTCTTCAGGCAAATAATCTATTGATGTATCTAATCCCACACATACATGTCCTCTTTTATCTACACTCTCATATAACCTATCTATAATCATTTCTGCTCCTCCTCAACATTGTCATATACAATTCTTCCACTCTTTATAGTTTTTAATATTTCACCATAAAACTTCATACCACTAAAAGGTGTATTCTTTCCTTTAGACATGAATTTTTCTACTTCTATTTCACATTGTTTTTCTATATCTACTAAAACTACGTCTCCTTCTAATCCTATTTTTATTTCTCCTTTATTCATCCCCATAATTCCACTGGGATTTTTTGACATTACTTCTGATAACTTATTCAAGCTTAACCCTTCTTCTCTTACTAACTTTGTATAGCATATTGAAAATGATGTTTCTATTCCTGATATTCCTGGAGCTCCCTTTAACTTATCTTCTAGGGTATGAGGTGCATGATCTGTACTTATGGTATCTATCAAGCCTTCCTTTATACAGTCTATCAAGAATTTTACGTCCTCTTTTTTCCTAATAGGAGGGTTTACTCTATAATTTACTTCATCTGTTAATGCTATATGGTGCGGAGTTACTTCACAGGTAATTTTATGTCCACTTTTCTTACCATCTATTATATATTCCATAGCTTCTTTAGTACTTACATGGGCTATATGAACAGGGCAACCTGTATATTTAGCTAGAGTTACATTTCTCCATGTCATTGTATTTTCTGCTAATCTCGTATCCTCTGCTATTAATTCATCATTTTCACAGTGACACATTACAGTTATATTTTTAGCTTTTGCTTTTAGCATAGCATTAAGCATTATATTGCTGTTCATTACTTCCTTCCCATCTTCAGATATAATCCTTACTCTATCATCTAAAGAATCTATGTGATCTATTGTCTTACCATCAAAGTCCTTTGTAATTGAAGCTACTTGGTGAATATCCACTAAATTGACTTCTTTTCCCTTGGCTAACACACCATTTATTATTTCCATATTGCTGCATACAGGGTTTGTATTTGCCATTAAGTTTACTGCAGTATATCCACCCTTCACCGCTGCTTTACTTCCACTTTCAATATCTTCCTTATAGGTGAAACCTGGTTCTCTAAAATGTACATGTAAGTCTATAAAAGATGGCATTAAAACTTTTCCCTGTCCGTTTATTAACTTACAATCTTTTCTTATGTCTTTACCTATTTCATCTATAATTCCATCTTTTATATAAACGTCTCCATAAAAATCTTGAGACCAATCTACAACTCTAGCTCCTTTTATTAACAATTCCATAGATAATCCACCTCAACTTTATATACTTCTTCACAATACTCACATTTGTACTCACCTTTTTTTCTATCAACTAAGTGAAAGGTATGTGGTACGTATTTTTCTATTGAGGTTATACATCTTGGATTTTTACATTTTAGTAAGCCTTCTACCCTAACTGGAAGATGAAGATTTACCTTTTCCTTTATACTTTCATTTTGAATTATATTTATAGTGATATTTGGATCTATAAGTCCTAATACTGTAAAATCTATGTCTATATTATTCTCAATCTTTATAATATCTTTTTTCCCTAGTTTTTCACTATATACATTCATTATTAAAGCTACGGAGTACTCCGCCTTATCTAATTCCAAGTAATTGTAAATTTTTATTCCATATCCTGCCTTAATATGGTCAATGACTATTCCATTTTTTATGCTAGTTACCTTTAACATTACATCACCCCCAAAAGCTTTAGTATTAATGCCATTCTCACATACATTCCATACTCTGCTTGTTTAAAGTAGCAAGCTCTAGGGTCTTTATCTATTTCGTAACTAATCTCATTTACTCTTGGTAGTGGATGTAGTATATTCATATTTTCAGAAGCTTTTTTAATTTTTTCCTCATCTAATATATAGCTATCCTTTAATCTTATATAATCTTCCTCGTTAAAAAATCTTTCCTTTTGTACTCTTGTCATATATAGGATATCTAATAAAGCAATTACTTCTTCTAAATCTTCTCTTTCATCATATTCTATATTGTTTTTATCCAATATTTCTTTTTTTATATAATTTGGAATTTTTAATTCTTCTGGTGAAATCAAAATCATTTTGTTATTCTCATAGCGAGATAATGATTTGATTAAAGAATGTACCGTTCTTCCGAATTTTAAATCTCCGCAGAAACCAACGGTCAAATTTGATAAGCTGCCTTTTAATGATTTAATTGTCATTAAATCTGTAAGTGTTTGAGTTGGATGTTGATGACCACCATCTCCTGCATTAACTACAGGTATGGATGAATACATGGATGCAATTTTAGGTGCACCTTCTTTTGGATGTCTTATAACTGCTACATCAGCGTAGCAGGACATAATTCTTATTGTATCTGCTATACTTTCTCCCTTTGATACAGAAGAAGAACTTGCTTCAGAAAATCCTATAACCTTTCCACCTAGTCTCATCATAGCTGCCTCAAAGCTTAATCTAGTTCTTGTGCTTGGCTCATAGAATAGAGTAGCAAGAATCTTACCATCACAAAGCTTTGAGTATTTCTCTGGATTTAGGAATATATTTTCAGCAAGTTCTAATAAATTTTCAGTCTCTTCAATTGTTAGATCCATAGGATCAATTAAATGTCTTCCCTTTAACATATTACTCCTCCTTCTTAGTCTCTCTGTACTAACTTAAAGGTAATAAAAAATGCCTTCCTTAAAGGAAGGCATAGATATACTTATACCAATAGACAAATTTCATTTATCCAACGCGTTCCTTTTAGGCCTCACAGGACCCTTCTTTAAAGGCAATATATTCTTTTTTCTTTTACTTATAATATCACTATTTTTTTTTATAGTCAACAACTTTTTATCTAATGGATATCCACTCTAATACTCTTATATTTTTCTAAGCAAGATTAAAATCCTACCTAATACCAAAACCTGTTTATCTCTCTTCCCTAAAGTAAGATACTCCTAATGCTTTAGGCGGAGAATTCTTTGAATCCTTTTTTATAGATACAATTACCATAACTATAATTGTAATAATGTATGGAAACATATCTATTATATATTGTGATATGTGTATTCCCGATCCCTGTAGTCTAAAGCCTATAATATCTAATCCTCCAAAAAAATAGGAACCAATCATTGCTTTGTATGGATTCCAAGCTACGAATATAACTAGTGCCACGGCTATCCATCCTCTTCCTGCTACGATGTTTTCCTGCCAAGCTGGAACATAAACTAAAGATAAGTATGCTCCTCCTATTCCACATAGAGCTCCCCCTAAAAGAACATGAAGGTACTTATATAAGGTTACATTTATACCTGATGCATCTGCACATTTAGGATTTTCTCCTACAGATAAAAGATTTAACCCCTTTGAAGTCTTAAACATATAAATTCCAAGTATTATTGCTGTAATATATCCTAAATAAACAAATAAATCCTGTGCAAATAATATTTTACCTATATAAGGTATCTTGCTAAGTATTGGTACTGCAACAGGCTTAAAAAACTCTTTTATATTATCTGATACCACGTTTCCAACTAAACTTTTTCCTACAAAGCTAGATAAGCCTGTACCAAATATAGTTAATGTCAACCCTGAAACTACCTGATTAGCTCTTAATGTTATAGTTAAAAAAGCATATATTAGGCCACCAAACATTCCTGCTAAAGCTGCTCCCATTATAGCTAAAATTGGATTATTAGTTTTTATTCCTACCATAAATCCAAAAACTGCTCCCATAGTCATCATACCTTCTAAGCCTAAATTTAAATTACCAGCCTTTTCCGTTATCACTTCTCCTAAAGTTGCAAATAATAATGGAGTGCCTGCTACAATTGCAGCTTGTAAAAACGATACATAGTTATTCACTTAAGCCACCTCCTTAATCTCTGTAGGAGTATCAACCTTTTTCGCTAATTTATATCTTAAGAAAAATTCGCTTCCAAGTATGAAGAATAATATTGTAGACTGTATTATTAATGCAACTGACTCTGGAATATTGAAAGCTGTTTGTATAAAGGAACCTCCTTCAACCAAGGCAGCAAATAACACTGATACTATTAGAATTACAATAGAGTTTAAATTTGATAACCAAGCTATAGTTATAGCAGTGTAACCTACTCCACCAGCGATCTCTATAGATAGAGTGTTACTAACTCCTGAGGCCTGTATCATGCCTACTAAACCACATAACCCTCCACTGAGTAACATGGCAAATATCAATGTATTTTTAATATTTACTCCTGCATAAAGGGCAGTTTTTTCACTTTCTCCTAATATGGAAATTTCATAACCCTTTTTTGAATGATTCATAAATATATACATACCTGCTACTAACAGCAGAGCAATTAACCATCCTATATGAATTCCTAAGAATTCAGGAAGAATGCCATTATCACTAAAGTTAGGTATTTTAGGAAATCCTAGAGCCGTTGGATCCTTCCATGGTCCATACTGCAAGTAAGTAACAAACTTAAGAGCTATATAATTCATCATAAGAGTTACAATAGTCTCATTAGTACCCCATTTCCATTTTAAAACTGCTGGTATAAAAGCCCATAAGGCACCTCCAATAACTCCAGCTAAAATCATAATTGGAATGAGTAAAAAAGAATTTAATTCAGGAAAATTCAAAGCAAAATATGAGGATAAAAACGCTCCCATTATTATTTGCCCTTCTCCTCCAATGTTCCAAAACTTCATTTTGAAGGCTACTGATATTCCAAGGGCTGATATTAAGAGAGGTATAGCCTTTATTAAAGTTTGTTTAAAGCTATAGCTTGAACCAAAAGCGCCTTTAATCATAGTAGCGTAAACACTTATAGGATTAAAACCTAAAAAAGCAATAAAAATTCCTATAGTTAAAAAAGCAAATATTATAGAAGTAGCTCTTATTATAAATGCCTCTTTCTTCGTAACCTCACTTTTTTTTACTACTCTAAACAACTTTTATCTCCTCTCTTTCTATACTTGAGCCCCCCATTAAAAGTCCAATCTTTTCTTTTGTAGCTTCAAAGCTCATCAATTCTCCCTTAACTTCTCCGTTACACATAACAAGAATTCTATCACATAGTTGTATTAACACATCCAAATCTTCTCCTATATATAAAACACCAACGCCTTTTTTCTTTTGATCATTGATTAGATTATATATAGTGTAGCATGTGTTTATATCTAACCCTCTAACTGGATATGCCATAATAAGTAGGTTTGGATTTACATCTAATTCTCTTCCTAATAATATTTTTTGAATATTTCCTCCTGATAAATTCTTTATAGGATGATAAATATCTGGAGTCTTTATATCTAATTCCTCTTTTATTTGATTAGCCTTTTCTACCATATCTTTTTTATTTATTAATAGCCCTTTTTGATGATGATAAGATTTTAAAAGCAAATTATCTACCATATCCATAGAAGCAACAAGCCCCATTCCCAACCTATCCTCTGGAACGAAACTCATACTTACTCCTTTATTGATTATCTCTCTAGGTGTTTTTCCAATTGTGCTTTCACCGTCTACTGTTATTTCTCCCTCTTTAACAGGTGTAATTCCAGCAATAGCTTCACAAAGCTCTTTTTGTCCACTTCCTGCTATCCCTGCTATCCCTACAACCTCTCCTCTGTGTATGTTGAAACTTATATTTTTTAAAATTTCTATTTTGTCTTCGTTATATAAAGATAGGTTTTTTATGCTAAGAACTTCTTTTCCCATTCTTACTTTTTCTTTATTAATACTTAGCTCTACCTCTTCACCAACCATTAATTCTGCTAACATTTTAGGGCTAGCATCTTCTTTATTAATAGTAGTTATAACTTCTCCTTTTCTTAACACAGTGATTTTATCACAAATACTCATAACTTCTTCCATCTTATGAGATATAAATATGACAGCGCATCCATTTTTCTTCATTTTATTTATAATATTAAATAACTTTTGCACTTCTACTACTGTGAAAACCGTTGTTGGTTCATCCAGAACTAAAATGTTTGCCCCTCTGTATAAAACCTTTAAAATTTCAACTATTTGCTTTTCCCCTACAGACATATCTTCTACTTTCTTTGTTAGATCAGTGCTTATATCATATTTTCTGCAGATTTCATTAATCCTATTTCTAATGTTTTTCTTACTTACAAAAATACCATTTTTTTGTCCTAGTATAATATTTTCTTCTCCGCTCATATTGTCCACTAGTTTAAAATGTTGATATATCATACCTATTCCTGAATGTATAGCATCTGTTGGAGATTTAAATTCTATTTTTTTACCTTTAATATAAATAGAACCGCTATCAGGGGTATATACCCCTGATAGCATATTCATCAATGTTGATTTACCTGCTCCATTTTCCCCCAAAAGAGCATGTACTTCGCCACCATATATTGAAAGGTTTATATTATTATTTGCAACCACTTTGCCGAAAGTTTTTTTTATATTTTCCATTTTAATAAAAGGTGTTTTCGCTTCCATTTCCTCACCTATTCCTATTGATTTTGTAATTGTCCTTCAACTCCCTGCACAAACCAGTTGAACTGTAGTAACTCTTCATCTGTCATGACTTTTCCTTCTTCTACTCTAACTTTTCCACTTTGGTCCTTTAATGGTCCAACAAATATTTTATTTTTTCCAGATATTATATCTTCTTTAGCTTTTTCTACTTTTTCTTTTGCGCCTTCTGGGGCATTTTCAGTTAACTCTGCCAGTCCTACTACGTTATCAGATAATCCCTTCCAATAGCTTTCTGATTTCCATGTTCCCTCTTGAATAGCTTTTACTTGACTAACATAGTAAGGTCCCCAATTAAACACTGCTGAAGTCATATAAGCGTTAGGTGCCTTATCTTTCATATCAGTATTGTATCCAATTGAAAAGGCTCCTTTTTCTTCTGCTGCCTGTTGTGGTCCAGCTGTGTTTTGATGTTGTGTTATAACATCAGCACCTTCATCTAATAGTGCTTTAGCTCCTTCTTTTTCTCTAGCTGGGTCATACCAAGTGTTTGTCCACTTAACTGCTACTTTAGCATCTGGGTTTACAGATTGAACTCCTAATGTAAAAGCATTTATGCCTCTTACAACTTCAGGTAATGGAAAAGCTGCAACATATCCTATTTTATTAGTTTTAGTTTTCATACCTGCAACTATACCTGATAAATATCTAGCTTCATATATTCTTCCAAAGTAGCTTGACATATTTTCAGCAGTTTTATTACCTGAGCAATGAAGGAACTTAACACCCTTATGCTTTTTAGCTTGCTTTTCCATAGCATCCATGTAACCAAAGCTTGTACCTATTATTACATTAGCTCCTTGATTTATCATGTCTTCAATAACTTTTTCTGCCTTTGCTGTATCTTCTGGTACAGATTCTTTATACATAGTTGGTACATTTAATTCTTTTTCTAAATATAATCTTCCTTGATCATGTGTATATGTATATCCACCATCTGTGGTAGGACCTACATAAATAAATCCTACTTTTATTTCACCTTTATCTTTATTTTCTTTTCCTTCCTGTCCTGATTTGCTTCCACAACCAGAAAACAATGTTATTACAATAGTAAAAATCAGTAATAAAGAAATCCCTTTAAATTTTTTCATATTTGTTTCCCCTTTCTTATTAAAAATTATTTATGAATTAACCAAAAATAACTTCACCATTTTTCATTTCTTGAAGAATCGCCAGGGACTCGAGTTGTATTCCTTCCTTTTGTACCATTTCTCTTCCACCCTGAAATTTCTTTTCAATTGCAATTCCAACTCCACTTATTGAACAGTTAGCTTGTTTACAAATATTTATCATTCCTGCCACAGCACTTCCACTAGCTAAAAAGTCATCTATAATTAAAACACAATCATCTTCATTTAAATAATTTTTTGAAACCCTTATGTAGCACTCTTGCTCTTTAGTAAAAGAATACACCCTAGCTTCATATATGCTCCCATCCATGCTATTAGGCTTTTGTTTTTTTGCAAATACTACAGGTATATTCCCAAAGTGCTGAGCCACAATACAAGCTATGGCTATTCCTGAGCTCTCTACAGTAAGGATCTTATTTATTTTCTTATCTTTAAATCTTCTTTTAAATTCTTTTCCCATTTCATTAAAAAGTTCTACATCTAATTGGTGATTTAAAAAGTTATCAACCTTTAAAATTCTATCTTCTATTACTACTCCTTCATTTCTTATCTTATCTTTTAATAATTGCATAATATCTTTCCTTTCTAATATTCAATAGTTATTTTAAAGTAAAATAAAAACTCCCTTGTTTTTGACAAGGGAGTTTATAAAGATCTACTATAAAAAATAATAAACCATCATAAACACCCATAGCCCAGCAATTTGTGGTTGCTTGGTAGAAACGCTTAGACCATATTACTAAGCATATATGAGTGCGAATGTTCTTAAGTTTTTACAAACCAATATTCGTTGCTAATATGATATACTATATTATATTAAAAATCAACACCTATTTAGAAAATGGGAGAAACAATTTTTATTTATTCAAATTGAGAATTATACAATCTGTCATAAACTCTCGTTTCCCTTATTAACTCTATATGGGTGCTTTTCTGATCAATTCTTTTATGGATTAAAACTACAATTCTTCTTGCACTTTTTATTGTAGCTAATCTATGAGCTATTATGAAAATGGCTCTATTGATCATATTTAATATATAAAACAAGACATTGCAAAACATTTTTGTTTTGCAATGTCTGTTGTATATCAACCCATACGTAATACCTTTATTATTGGTGCGCCCAACAGGAGTTGAACCTGCGACATCCGGATTCGAAGTCCGTCACTCTATCCAGCTGAGCTATGGGCGCTTAAGCCCTAAAAACTATTAAATTAATTTGGAGCGGGTGAAGGGAATCGAACCCTCACAGCCAGCTTGGAAGGCTGGAACTCTACCATTGAGCTACACCCGCATGTTTGGAGCGGAAGACGAGATTCGAACTCGCGACGTTCACCTTGGCAAGGTGACGCT
>JBFNFA010000003.1:0-381968 GCA_040797845.1 Clostridiaceae bacterium | reverse complement strand
AAGATATTCTGCGATATCTCTTTTTAATTGTGTCTAATTTAATGGGAGCAGTTCAATTTACAAGTCTCTTTTATTAAACCCTAATTCTTTTTAGGAGCTAAAATCATAATCATATTATTGCCTTCTAATTTTGCTGGCTTTTCAACGATTCCTATATCACCTATTTTCTCAACAAATATCTTGAAGACCTCATTCCCTACGCTAGTATAATTGTTTTGTCTTCCTCTGAATCTAATAGAAACCTTAACCTTATTATCCGCAGCTAAAAATTTCTTTGCATTGTTAGCCTTTACATCAATATCATGCTCTTCTATTGTAGCACTCAATTTTACTTCTTTAATCTTAATAACCTTTTGATTCTTTTTACTTTCTTTTTGCTTTTTAGCTTGTTCATAAAGAAACTTATTGTAATCCATTATCCTACATACAGGTGGATTAGCATTAGGGGAAATCATTACTAAATCTAAATCTTTTTCTCTTGCTAAGTCTAAAGCTTCATTAGTGCTAATAATACGGCTTTCTTCATCACCAACTAGCCTAATTTCCTTTTCTTTTATGCCCTCGTTTAAATTAAAATTATTAATAATACAGCACCTCCAAAATTAATTAAGTTTATATATTAAGCATACATTTTATTTTGTATACTTTATTATTTAACATACTTTAATATCTATTAATATATTATCTATTAATATCAAAGCTGTCAATAAGGACCAATAGCTGTTATTTTATCCTACTCTTATAACTATACCACATTAAATTAAAAATTACTTAATTATTTAAAATAAAATAGGTTTTATTTTAAATAATTGAATTTAATGTATAATATATTATAGTACATTAAATTGCCTTAGTCTAAGCTTTTATAGAAAAATTATAATAGAGGGGGACTTTACATGATTTCTTATTCAACTTTTTTAGGTTTTATGCTGGCCACCTTTCTACTAAATATTACTCCCGGCCCAGACATGATATACGTTTCTACTAGAAGCATACAACAAGGAACAAAAATAGGCATTATCTCCTCTTTTGGAATAGCTGCAGGACAAGTAGTTCATATAATAGCAGCAGCATTAGGAATGTCAGCAATATTAGCAAAATCTACATTGGCTTTTAATATACTAAAATATACTGGTGCTGTTTATCTAGTCTATTTAGGAATTACTACTTTTATAAAAAATTCTAAGGAAAAAGAAGTTGATCATGTAATTCCAATAAAAAATGATAGCCTTTTAAAAATTTTCTTTCAAGGGGTGCTAACTAGTATTTTTAATCCGAAGGTAGCCATATTCTTTCTATCTTTTCTACCTCAGTTCATTAACGAAAATGCTGGAAATACTGTTATACAAATATTAATCCTTGGAATTTACTTTATTTTTTCATCAACAACAGTTAGCATTATAATTAGCATAGTAACTGGTAAGACTGGCTCTTTATTTAAAGGAACTTCTAAATCAAAGCTTTGGTTAGAAAGAACTACAGGCACTGTATTCTTACTTTTAGGATTAAAATTAGCCTTATCTACACAAAAATAATATATTTATAAAAGAATTAAAGGAGAATATTACTTTATGAACATTCAAATTTTCGGTGCAAAAAAATGTTTTGATACACAAAAGACAGAAAGATATTTTAAAGAACGAAGAATTAAATACCAATTTATTGATTTAAATAAAAAAGGTTTAAGCAAAAGAGAGTTAGAAAGCGTTAGATCTGCTGTAGGGTTAATAAATTTACTTGATATAAATTCTAAAGAATATGAAAAATTGAATTTACAGAACATAAGAAACGATAGCGTTAAAGAAGAACTACTTTTAAATAACCCTAAACTTTATAAAACCCCCATAGTTCGCAATGGTAAACAAGCTACCGTAGGCTATGAACCTGATATATGGAAGTCTTGGGAATGAGTATTATAAGCTTAAAGAAGGATAAAGTTAAAGAAGGGGTGTAATATATTAAAATAATTATACCCCTTCTTTATTTATAATTTTTTCTTATTTCTATTTAATTTAAATTTTTTCTTATCTTCATACATCTTCATATCCGCACAGTTTAAAAAACTATTTACATTATTGAAGTTATTTTTATAAAAAGTTTCTATACCATGGCTTATGCTTAATGTATATCCATTTTCTTCATTGAATTTAATTATGCTATTCTTAATTCTTAACCATATTTTTTCTGCTTCCTCATATTTAGTATTTATAAAAATTAATAAAAATTCATCTCCCCCTAGCCTTATAAATACATCTTTCTCACGTATTTCATTTTTTATTACCCCAACTGCAGTCTTAATGTAATTATCTCCTTGTGCATGTCCAAATGTATCATTTATATGCTTAAGGTCATCTAAATCTAAAAAACATATGCTTAAGGGTATTTCCTTATATTTTGCGGCTCTAAAACTATTTTTTAAAATCTGCATTCCTGCACTTCTATTATATACTCCCGTTAACTCATCTATTGTAGCCTTACTAGCAAGTTTTTTCTCCTTAGATATTCGCTTTATTATATCACCGTCTATTTTTTCTGCCATCATATTAAAAGTATCTGTTAATTCTCCAAATTCATTATCTAGATCAAGAGTTATTCTTGCACCATAATTACCTGAAGCAATCTTTATAGCACCATCTCTAAGAGTATATAAAGGATTTAAGAATGTTTTTGCCGTAAGCTTAGAATAAAAATATATACTTAGTACAGATATAATAATATAAAATAAAGCTGCAACGCTAATTATATATAGTGTGTCTATATCAGAAATTCCGTTAGTTAATTTATTATAACTAGCAATAGGCAGAGCCTTCACTAAAAAGAAAGCTTTGCTATCATTATATTCAATCATATATTTATAATTATTATGTTCTATTTCATTGTCTTCTGATATAAGGCTAAAAAACTCATTCTTATCATAATTTTTTCTATCCTTTTCAACATTACCCTTTCTATATATTACATTCAAATCATTATCTAATATTTCTATAAATCCTCCAAGCTTTATAATGCCAGAAGCATCTATCTTTTTATAATCATCCTCCATTATTTGAAGGGTTTTATTTAAATTATTAACTGTCCTATCACTATCATTTTTGATAAAAAATAGAATCATAGTAAAGCAAATAATGAAAGTAATTGTGGTGAGACAGTATAATACCAAATAATTTTTAAGAAGTAGTTTGGAAATTTTCCCTTTTTTCTTCATTAATATATCTCAATACACCCCTTTTAAATTTAATTCAATTTTTTTTTAAAGTAAAATGCCTCATGTAAAATATTTATCGTAATTTGTCTAATTAACTTGATATCATAAATTATTCCAAAAATTATATTAATATGATTCTTAACCATATTAATGATATAATAATATAATGGTATAATGCATCATTTCTATGTTATTACATAGATTGACTATATAATAATACGTCAATAAACAAATTTATATGGGGAGGTTCTATAAAATTGAGAAAAAATATTAAAAGACTAGCTTTGATTATGGCAATACTAATTACATCTTTATCACTAGTTGCTTGTTCTGCTCAGCCTAGTGATACCATGAATTCTTTTTTAGAAAGCTTTAAAAAACAAGATTTTAAAACTGCTATGACCTTCGTTAAAACAGATGTACCTTCTGAAGATCTAGAACTTGAAAATGAAGAAGAGAAAAAAATAATGGAAGCAGTATTAACAAAATTAGAGTATGAAATATTATCAACTGAAGTTAAGGGAGATAAAGCTACAGTTAAGGTTAAAATTACTTCCTGCGATCTACCAAAAGTATTAACAACTACTCTTACTGAATTATTGCCTACTTTATTTGCATCAGCCTTTTCACAAGAAAATATTTATGATGCAAAAGCAGAAGCAATGATGATGGAACATTTTCTTAAGGCCATAAATGATCCCAACGCTCCTACAAATGTAGCAGAAATAGATGTTGAATTAGTAAAAGAAAATAACAAATGGACTATACTTGTTTCTGAGCCTTTATTCAATGCGCTGACAGGAAACATCAATAAAATGTCCGAAGTATTAGATTTTTAAAGACTTTTAAAAATTTTTATTATCAATAAATAAAATTTACAGACGATTAATTAAATTAAAGATATAGCAATGCTTATTACAACATGCTATATCTTTGTTATTTGTTATTTATTATTTATTCCATTATGCCTAAAGTCTTTGATTTAACAAAAGAACAGCTTAAAAAGCTATATTCATATAAGATAATTGAATTATCACCTTAAAAGCTCCCTTCTATGCTTCCAATCAGGCATCAATTCTTCTAAAAGATTATAAAAGTTTTTACTATGATCAAAGTGAACAAAATGTACTAACTCATGCAGAACTACATAATCAATAACTTCTCTTGGATATTTTATAAGTTCCATGTTTAACATAATGGAATTTTTATTTTTAATACAGCTCCCCCATCTAGTTTTCATTTTTCTAACCTTAAAAGTAGGAGCTTTTATGTTATATTCCTTTAATAAGGGCAACATTCGTTTAATTGATTGGTGAAATTCCAGCTTTGCCTTCTCTCTAATCCATTTATCTATTTCATCCTCTCCTATACTTATATCCTCCAATTTATAAATTTCCCCTAATATTTTTATCTTTCCTTTTTCTACTCTTCTTTTATCTTCTATTTCTTTAAATTTCTCAATGCTTTTAATTATCCATTCTTCTTTGCTAGAGACAAACTTATTTATATATTCTACTGGAACTTTTGGATTTGCTGAGACTACCACAGAACCATCTCTTTTTACTCTTAAATTTATATTTTTTACTTTTTTCCTATGTAAAGTGTATTCAATCATTAGTATATCTCCTGTATTCAATATTAATAGAAGCCATACATATATTTTACAACATAACTTTTATATTTGTTTAATATTTTATATATAGATTGAAATAAATATAAAATATTATATAATATATTATACAAATAGTATTTTATAGTAATTTTATATAAAAATTTATACACACAATAAAATATATAATAATTTTTATTTGGAGTTGATTAAAATGGGTACAATGAACAAAGATTTAGCAAAATTTATTCCTGTAGCAAATCTTATTGCTAGAACCTTCGGTCAAAATTGCGAAGTTGTCATACATGACTTATCAACCCCTCAAAGTTCCGTTGTTTATACGGTAAATAATAACGTAACAGGGCGCCAAATAGGTCAAGGTTTTGATCACTTAGTAAAAAAAGTTTTACTCTCAAAAAAATTCATGGATGACTGTGCGGTAAATTATATGACTACCACTGCAGATGGTAAAAAAGTAAAATCCTCTACTGCCTTGATAAGGGACACGAAAGGAAAAGTTATCGGTGCTCTCTGCGTTAATTACGGCTTAGATGTATTTATAAATTTCAAGGAAACCATTGCAGATTTTTTATATGTAGAAGAAGAAGTTATAACAGAAGAAGTAGAACCCTTTCCAAATGTAGCTCAAATAGTAGAAGATCTCATTGATAAAATCATAGAAACAGATAGCGTTGATGATATGAAGCGTAAAGATAAAATAGAGCTCATAAAGTTTATGGATAAGAAAGGAATTTTTCTAATGAAGGGAGCCATAGATAGAGTTGCTGAAAAGTTAGGTATTTCTAGAGTAACTGTATATAGTTACCTAGATATTATAAAAAAAGAGGAGGAGCAATAATGAAAATTATTAGTACACAAAATGCCTTAAAGCCAGGTGGCCATTATTCTCAAGCTATTGCCCATGACAATTTATTGTTTATTTCAGGCCAGCTATCCATAGACCCTAATACTGGGGAGAAAAAATTCGGCTCAATAGAAGAAGAAACCCTGCAAACTTTAAAAAACATGGAGTTAATACTAAATGAAGCTGGAACTTGCAAAGAAAAAGTGCTAAAAGTCACACTTTATATCCCTGATATTCAATTATGGGACAGGGTTAATAAAGTATATAAAGAATTCTTCGGGGATCATAAACCAGCTCGTAGTGTTGTACCTACAAAAGATCTCCATTATGGTTTTAAAATAGAAATTGAAGCTATTGCAGCTATGAATTAATTATTATGGGAGATGATGTTATGTCAATAAATTATATTTGTAGTAAATGTGAAAAAAAGCACAGTCCTGAAAGCTTAGTTTTTAAATGTGATTGTGGAGGCATGTTAAATTTAGAAGAGTTTTCTATAGATTTTTCTGAAAAAGGCATAAATAAAGAGGAATGGAGCTTATTTAGATACATAAAAGCTCTACCATTTTCTAGTGAATTTACTCTTTGGAAAGATATATCCATGGGAGAAGGCATGACACCTATAGTTTCCATGGATAAAGAAAATCTAAATCTTCTAGTTAAGCTTGATTATCTAATGCCTACCATGTCTTTTAAAGATAGAGGTGCTGTTGTCTTGATAGCAAAAGCTAAGGAGCTTGGCGTTAAAAAAGTAATACAAGATAGTAGTGGAAATGCTGGCACATCAGTAGCTGCCTACGCTAATCGCGCAGGTATCCACTGTGATATTTACGTTCCTGAAAACACCTCTCCAAAAAAGATAAAACAAATAGCTTCTCATGGAGCCAAAGTTCATGTAGTTTCTGGCAATAGAGAAGATACTGCAAAAGCAGCTTTGTCTGCTGTTGAAAGAGGAGAAGGTTTTTATGCAAGTCATGTGTACAACCCTTTCTTTTATCAGGGCACTAAAACCTATGCCTATGAAATATATGAACAGTTAAAGGGAGAGGTTCCAGAGGCATTAATAATTCCTGTAGGAAACGGTACTTTAGTTTTGGGAGCATACTATGGCTTTAAAGATCTATTAAAACTTGGACTTATAGAAAAGCTTCCAAAGATAATTGCAGTTCAATCTCAAAACTGTGCCCCAATATATGAAGCTTTCGTAGAAAATAAAAGCTATACAATGGAGGTAAAAAATACTGGAACCCTAGCAGAAGGTATTGCCATAGCTGATCCTAAAAGAGGAGAGCAAATACTTGAAGCAATAAGGGATACTAGTGGAGAAATAATTTTAGCTCCTGAGGATGATATATTAAAAACAAGGGATGAGTTAGCTCTAAAAGGTTTCTATATTGAGCCTACTACCGCTTCTACCTTTGCAGGTTATTTTAAATATGTAAAGGAAACAGGGTTTAATCCTAGTGGAAAAGTTATTATTCCCCTTTGCGGCTCTGGCCTTAAATCAGAACTCTAACTATTTAAAAACAAATATTTCATATTTATATACCCTTTTATATACTCTAATAAAAAATAGCCCTCCTATTTCCATAAGAGGGCTATTTTTTTATTTTTGTGAGGTTATCTTATATTGAATATATTTTCCTCTATAACTTATATTACGAAGATATTTTGAAATCGTACTAACAAATTAAGAAATACAAATTCTACTTATCTAATCCTAAATATTCATCATAAGACATTCTCTTATCTATTATCTTTCCTTCTGGAGTGATTTCAATTATTCTATTTGCAATGGTTTGAACAAATTGATGGTCATGGGAAGTAAATAATATTGTACCATCAAAATTTATAAGACCATTATTCACCGCAGTTATTGACTCTAGATCAAGGTGGTTTGTAGGTTCATCTAATATAAGCACATTAGCGCCACTTAACATCATTCTAGATAACATACATCTAACCTTTTCTCCCCCTGATAACACCTTAGCACTCTTTAGAGCTTCCTCTCCTGAGAAAAGCATTCTTCCCAAGAATCCTCTTATGAAAGTTTCACTTTTTTCATCTGAAAACTGACGAAGCCAATCAACTAAATTTAAGTCCACACCTTCAAAATATTTATTATTGTCTTTTGGGAAGTATGATTGGGTTGTAGTTATTCCCCATTTGTACTCTCCACTGTCCCCTTCAATTTCTCCAGTAATAATTTGAAACAATGTAGTTTTAGCTATTTCATTAGTTCCAACGAAGGCTATTTTATCACCCTTATTTACCATGAAACTTATATCGTCTAGTACCTTTACTCCATCTATAGTTTTAGTTAATCCATCTACGTTTAAAAGATCATTTCCTGCCTCCCTTTCTGCCTTAAAGCCAACAAAAGGATATCTTCTTGAGGAAGGTCTTATATCTTCTAAATCTATTTTATCAAGCATTTTCTTACGTGAAGTGGCTTGCTTTGATTTAGATGCATTAGCACTAAATCTTGCAATAAACTCTTGAAGTTGTTTAACTTTTTCTTCTTTCTTCTTGTTTTGATCCTTTGCCATTTGAAGGGCTAGTTGACTTGATTCATACCAAAAATCGTAGTTACCAACATAAAGCTGGATCTTTCCAAAATCTAAATCAGCAATGTGGGTACAAACTTTATTTAAAAAGTGTCTATCATGGGATACCACTATTACTGTATTCTCAAAGTCCATAAGAAAATTTTCAAGCCATTGTATCGATTTTAAATCTAAGTGGTTTGTAGGTTCGTCTAATAGTAAGGTATCAGGTTTACCAAACAATGCTTGAGCTAAAAGTACCCTTACCTTTTGACTTCCATCTAATTCTTTCATAAGTTTATAGTGGCTTTCAACTTCTATTCCAAGTCCCATAAGGAGAGTTGCAGCTTCAGCCTCAGCTTCCCATCCATCTAGTTCTGCAAACTCACCTTCTAATTCTGCAGCTCTTATTCCGTCTTCATCAGTAAAGTTTTCCTTTGCATAAATAGCATCTTTTTCCTTCATTATAGAATAAAGTCTTTCATGCCCCATTATTACAGTTTCTAAAACTCCATGCTCATCGAATTCAAAATGATCTTGCTTTAAAACTGCAAGTCTTTCACCTGAACCCATTGAAACCTCACCTTTATTTCCTTCAACTTCACCGGATAATATCTTTAAAAATGTAGATTTTCCAGCTCCATTGGCTCCAATTAGACCATAACAATTTCCGTTTGTAAATTTAACATTCACATCCTCAAATAATACACGTCCGCCATATCTTAGGCTTACATCACTTACTGCTATCATTCTTTATATTCTCCTCCATAATCTTATATGTTAATTTCTATAATTATCGACACATACTGCGATATTATACCATAATCCCATTATATAATCCATATGAAAGAATAAAAACCTTGCAATGATATAAGCATTACAAGGTTTAACTAATATTTATTTTTATATTTTCACTTTACTTTCCACTTTATTTTTTCATAACTGGAAAGTATACTTCTGTAACATATTCACTAGAATTACATCTTGTTTCTGGCCCTTTAATATATTTATCAAAGGGAGCTCCTATTATTTTATAATCATTTTGCTTAATCCAATCCATAAGAGCAGCATATGCTTCTCCAATTTCTTCATAGGGACCTATAAATGTAGTATATACATGTAATCCCCCTTTAAAGGTCTTTGTGGACATCTCCTCACCTTTAAGTTCCCTATCTACAGAAACACAAACTTCTAAATCTGTCATTTCATGATCAAAGTCTTCATCATAGTACATAGTCATAATATTTCCTGTTGGGTTAAGACCATTTTTATAAATCTTCTGGAATAATTTATTTATCAAATCGCCAATTTCGTTTACAGCGATTCTATCCCTTATACTTAATATATTAAATTCTTCTAATTGACAAATAGAAATATTAAAACTTCTTTTAATACTCATTATATCATCACCCTTCATAATCTTTTTTTCTATTTCTTTTAGTTCAAATAAAATGCTGCTATTTAACTTAATCTCAATTTTAATTTCCTCTATACGGTTTTTTATTAATTTATTTAGTTCTTCTTCATTCCTATCTTTCTCATTTTCGATAACTTTTTTTATTTCCTCCAATGAAAAACCAAATCTCTTTAATTTATTAATGGTCAAGATATCTTTTATTTGATTTTTCCCATAAAACCTATATTGATTTTCTGGGTTCACGTAGTTTGGTTTAATTAAATCTATCTTATCGTAATGTCTTAACATTTTAGTCGTTACTTTGCCTATTTTAGAAAATTCACCAATTGTATACATTATATCCCCCTATATATTTCCTCTTCGAAGTGGTTAATTATATTTTAAACTTTACCATAGTGATAAGGTCAATAGTAATATAAAAAAAGATTTTAATATATTGTATATTAAAAATTCCTCCTATATTTTAAATATAAGAGGAACCTTTTATTTTAAATAATAAATCTATTTAGTTTATTATCCTATTCCATTGTATATAATACCGAAAATCAATACTAATATAGATGCAATAGGTAATACAAATTTAGCTAAAGGTTGAAACCATTTTCCTAGAGGTTTTTCTGCTCCAAGATTTATGTCCTTTAAAGCGTTATCCATTCCATATACCCAAAAGAATGTAATTGCCGCTACTAATGAACCTATTGGCGCTAAGTATATAGTTACAAAGTCAGACCACACACCAAACCTATCCATACTCAAATTTAGTGGTATACCTATTATAAAAGCAATTAGAGTTATAATAATTGAGCTCTTTAATCTATTTGCTTTAAATATACTCATAAAGGCTTCTGAAGTGGCCTCTAACATATTAATTATAGATGATACAGAGGCAAAAATAACACTCAAGAAAAATAATATTCCAAAATAATATCCAAAGGGCATTGATTTAAAAATATAAGGCATAGTTATAAAAAGTAATGAGGGTCCTGCCTCAGGGTTTAATCCAAAAGCAAAAGCCGCTGGTATTACTATAAAAGCCGCAAGTAAAGCTGATAAAGTATCAAATATAGCTACTTGCATACTTGCCTTCGGTATGTTTACGTCTTCCTTTAAATAGCTTCCGTATACTACCATTCCTGCTCCATTTAACGATACTGAAAAGAACGCTTGTCCAAGAGCCATTACCCAAGTAATTGGTTTTAATAAATATTCCCATCTTGGTATTAAAAGATATTTAACTCCTTCTATGGCATTTGGCAGTGTACTCACTCTAATAGCAAGAACAGCGAAAATAATAAATAGAGCTGGCATCATGATTTTATTCATTCTCTCAATGCCCTTTATTACTCCAAAAGCAACAATAGCTAATGTGAAAGCCATAGCTATAAAATGCCAAGGAATACTACTTTTAGTTCCTGCAAAATTTGCGAAAAAATTTCCCATATCTTCTGTGTAAAATTCACCTTTTAATGAAGCATAAAAGTATTTAAACACCCATCCAACAACAACACCATAAAAAACCAAGGTTCCTGCTACTGCCATAATAGGTATAAAACTTAACAGCTTACCGCCTTTTTTTCCTCTTTCATTAAAAACTTCTTTAATTCCTTGTAGAGAACCACTTTTTCTAGATCTACCAAAGGCAAATTCTCCTACAAGCCCTGTTGATCCTAAAAGAAAAACACATATAAAGTAAGGTATTAAAAAAGCTGCTCCTCCATACTGCCCAAGCTTCCATGGAAACATCCATATGTTTCCTAATCCCACTGCTGATCCTAAACAGGACAGCACAAATCCTAATTTACTCGTAAAACTTTCTCTTTCTACCATACTACTATTCCTCCTAAAATTATCGTGATGTCATATGCCACCGGAAAATATTTAAGATTTCTACATCAAGCCAGTGGCAAATAAATACTAAAAATATAAAAAGGGCCTTCTCAAATCCTATTAAGGACGAGAAAACCCGTGGTACCACCTTACTTTACACATAATTGTGCCTTAAATCGCTATATCGGGCGACTGCCGTAATGCTCTCACATTAAGACTCAAGAATGTAATTTGCTAGTCTCTGCAACACATAGTTTTCACCACCCACCATGCTCTCTAAATAACACACAAAAACTGCTACTTTTTTCCTTCATAGTCCAATCGTTTTATATATTTATGGATTATATCATATATATATAAATTTGTCACTATAAAATAAAAATTGAAACAAAACTTTCAAGGCTTATAAAATTTTAAGATTACACAAAATCCAAAATACTATGCAATGTTTCTGTAACCTTCGCTTCAATAAGAACTTCTAAAATTTATTTTAAAAAAGTCCCTAATGCTGACAAACTCCTTTCAATCAAACGTGTACAGCATTTTAACAGCACTTTCCTAAAATAAATTAAGAATTTCTAGATTTCGCTCACATGCATAGTACACATTACATAGCACTTTTGAAGTTTTATATAATAAATATTCACAACATGTATAATAATCAATATTCGAAAATATATTTGTAAAACATAAAAGAGCTAAGTATGTAGTGAAATAGCGACTTTTTCTGGAGCGGCTTCACTACGTACTTAGCTCTATATTTCGTACAACAAATTATCTCTGTATAAACCTACAACTGTGAAAATAACTTGTCATAACTTAACTCTAAAAATATATCTATAAAAGCTTACAGCTATGAAAGTATTTTTGTAAAACATAATATATCTAAGTATATAATTTTAGAAATGCCTTGCGTGGCAATTTTTCTAATCTATCTATTAACAAAATGATTAAGCTTAATATTTCCTGCAGTAAATAGCACTAAAGACATCAAAATTATTATCATAGAATTAGGAAATATAACTCCATTCATTATGCTGTCAAAGGCCCAATATTGAGGAGTAAATTTAGATAAATTATTTATTATCCAAGAAGTTTTCTCTGAGTGTAGACCAAAACCTGCCATGCTCAAAAAGGTACTAGTAATGCCCACAAGAGTTATTGTAATGGATGCTACCCCTTCATTTTCAAATATTCGCGTTGCCAAAATTCCTAGACTTAATGAATATAAGCTTACTAATAGTACATTTATTAATACAATGTGTAAATTTTTAAATGAATATCCTATTATAAATTTTTCTGCAATCACCACAGTTGTATAAATACCTACTTGTAATAAAAACATAGCTAAATATAAACTTCCAATAATCTCCCAATCCTTGCTTGCAGTACTTATTGCTCTAGATAATATTCTCTCTTTTTTAAGAAATATTAGTTCTTGTCCCATAGAACTTGCTGAAAATATAATAAGATTTATAATCAGGAGTACTGTATAAAATAATTCGTCATCTATTTTATCTTCTTTCTCCATTACCGTAGTAATACTACTTTTATTTAACTCTTGCCCCTCTTCCATCACTCCTTCTTTAAGAAAAATTCTATTTTTAATCATTTTATTTATCTCTTCATTTAATCTTCCTTCTATGACGGAAGTGCCATTACCTTCTTCTCTTTTATATGCTTCAATAATAGGCTTTTTACCTTCCTTTATTTTCTCTGTAAAATCTTCGGTAATTACGTATACTGCAACAACATCATTATTTTTTAGAGATTCTAATGCTTTATCTTCATCATTATAATAAACAGATTTACTTACATTTAATTCTTCCATTAATATATTTGCATAATCACCTTTATCTTTTATATTAAAGGCTACGTCTATTCCACTTTCTCCTGATCCTTTAACAAGAATAAAATAGGTTCCAGTAATAACTACTAAAGGCATTATGAGCATTATACCTAACATTTTCATATCTTTAACCATTCTCTTTAAATGAATTAATGCTAAAGTTATTATCTTCATTATTCCTCACCCCACCTTAATTTCACTTTTAATAAGCTAATAATATATAAAACAGCAGCGCTTGTAGCAAACATAAATATATAAGGATATAAGTCATTTAGTGAATTATTTAATAGGTAGTTATTATAGGATTTAATTATCAATCTATTAGGCATGAACTTACCAATAAAACTTACAAAAGAATTGTTCATCTTATCTATTGGCAAGAATACTCCTCCAAAAAAAGAACCTAAAATTACAAGGGTACTTAATAGCTGAGTAGCAATTTTTTTACTTTTTATAAATGCAATAACAATCCCTGCTACAACCGCTTCTAATATACTAGTTAGAATTAGTAAAATCATCAATAAACTCAATGATCCTTTAAAAGATATATTAAGAATTCTATGAGTCATAACATATATAAAATTCATAATCATAGCAAACATAAAAAAAGTAACTAAATTATAGTTGAAATATTGTACTTTGCTCAATGAAGTTGACATTATTCTATTGAAAAGACCATTTTCTCTTTCAGTATAGTATCCTGACGCCAAAGATATAATAGTCAAAATTATAATAAAACTCATTATAGATACTGAGTAATATTCAAAAGAAGTTAGATTCTTTTTGGTCTTTATTATATTGTTTTTTACGACATTTTCTTCGTATAATTCACTAAGCTTAGAATTTATATCCCTTAACTTCTCTTCTTCCAACTTATTTTTTATAACCACTCCCTGTTGAATCTCTTGGTTGTATTTATCTATAAGTGTGGTTACTACTTTAAATGAAGATAATTTCTTTTTATCTTTTTGATCAATTTTTATTTCATCCTGCTTTAAATTTAGTAAACTTTCTTCATATCCTAAAGGAATTTTTATATTTATATCACTCTTATCTTCTTTTTCGACTTTAATTATTTTTTTTAATTCTTCCCCTTGCAAGAAATCTATTAACCCCTTTGATGCATTGGAATTGTCTTCATCTACAATACTAATTGTAACTTTGGACATTTCATTTGATATATTAAATACATCCTTTTGGAAATATCCATAGAGATAACTTAGAGAAATTGGAAATACTGCAAACACAAATAACATCATAGGCAATTCTTTTATAATACCTTTTAAGGCTAACTTAATATATGCCTTTAACTTCATTTATATCTCCTCCCTAATCCCTAAGCTTTTTCCCAGTTAGTGATAAAAACACTTCTTCTAAGGTTGGTTCTTCAAAATTTATTCCCTTTATTGCCACATCAGATTTTTGAAGAAGATTTAATAAAGAATTTAATGTAAAATCTTTTTTATCTACAAAAATATTTATCAAACCATTTTCTTCTCTACATTGTTTTACTCCTGGTAGTTCTTTAAGTTTTAACAATAATTCTCCTTTATACCCTTCTAAATTTAATTTAATTTTATCCTTCTCACTAATTAATGCTTTTACCTCTTGAATGCTTCCAGAAGCTATTTCTCTTCCTAAATCCATTATGAAAAGCTTATTGCAAAGATACTCTATTTCCTCCATATAGTGAGATATATAAATTATTGTTGTATCATTTTCCCTATTTATTTTTCTTGTAAATTCAAAAATATTATTTCTAGATTGAGGATCTATACCTACTGTAGGCTCATCTAAAATCAATATTTTAGGTCTATGCATAATTGCCGCTGCAATATTTAACCTTCTTTTCATTCCTCCTGAAAACTTTTTAACCTTTTCCTTTCTTTTATCCTTTAATCCTATTACCTCTAAAGCCTCTTCTATCCTTTCCTTTAAGAGCCTTCCATTCAACCCATAAAGAGCTCCAAAAAATTCTAGGTTGTCATATGCAGTAACCGTCTCCATCAATGCTAACTCTTGAGGCACTAATCCTATTTGTTCCTTTACTTTTAGAGGTTCCTCCTTTATTGAATGCCCTCCAACAAAAACTTCTCCAGAGTTTGCTTTAAGTAAACCTATCATAATATTTATTAAAGTGGTTTTACCAGCGCCATTAGGACCAATAAGACCATAAACCTCTCCTTTTTCTATATTAAAAGAAATACTATCTAATATTAATTTATCATCAAATCTTTTTACTACATTTTTTACTTCTATAAGACTCATAAAAAAACCCCCTTAAATTTTCTATCTAATTATATAGTAGAATATTTAAGGGGATTTACATATTGCCCTAAGTAACAACCTTCAGTGACTTTTGTCACTTTGATATTCCATTTTTAAATGCAAATATTGCCATTTGGGTTCTATCTCTTAAATTAAGTTTTGATAATATAATGCTTATTTTATTTTTTACAGTTCCCTCTGAAAGATATAACTTTTCTCCTATTTCTTTATTAGAAAAGCCTTTAGCTACTTCCTTAATAATTAATATTTCACTATCAGTAAGATCATACTCTTCAACTATTTCTTTGCTATTTATTTCTTTTAAGCATGTGTCAGAAATCATTTTAGAAGCTACTTCTGGATGAACTACCACATTGCCTTTTATTGCAGCTTTAATTCCCTCATAAATCAATTCATAGGAACTATCCTTTAAAAGATAGCCTGACGCCCCAAACCTTAAGGCTTCATGAATATATTCTGTATCGTTAAAAGTAGTTAATATTAGCACTATAGTTTTAGAGAATTCTTCTTTAATCATTCTAGTACCGAGCACTCCATCGCATTCAGGCATTCTAATATCCATAAGCACTAAGTCCACATCTTTTTCTTTACAAGTTTTTAAGGCATGATATCCATTGTTACACAGTTCCACTATTTCTATATCATCATAAGAAGAAAGAATTATCTTTAGTCCTTCTCTAATTAATTTTTCATCATCTACAATTATAATCTTAATCTTATTCATATATGCCCTCTCCCTGAATATAACTTAAAATAAAACCACTCTTAGAAGGAAACCTTCTCCACTCTTACTATTATAAGATACCTCTCCTCCTATTTCTTCAACTCTTTCCCAAATACTTTTAAGACCCATACCTTTTTCTATGTTATCCGCTCCAAGGCCATTATCCTGCATAGTCAATATAATATTTTCTGTAGTAAAATTTATAAATATGTTCACTCTACTTGCTTTTCCATGTTTTAAAGAATTTGATAAAAATTCTTGAATTACCCTATAGATTACAAAAGATTGCTCTGAATTTAAAGTCCACTTTTCTTTTGCGTAATTTAATTTTACTTCTACTCCAGTAAACTTTTGAAAATTTTTAATCAATTCTTCGATGGGCAACATACCTTGATCTTCTTTAAATTCTCTAGGTTTTAACGCTCTAACAGCCCCTCTAACTTCTTGAAGACTTCCTTTTGCAAATTCTCCTAGATTACTAGCCATCTCCGAGGCTATTCTCCCATCTTTCAAAGCTACTTTCTCTATAGCCCCTAGCTGTATTATCATAGTGGATAGAGCATGTCCAACGCTATCATGTATCTCCCTTGAAATTCTATTTCTTTCTCTTAATAGGGTTAATTCTTCAATGGAACTAACATATTCTTCTAAATGTAAATTTGCTTTTATTAGTTTCTCCTCAGAAATTCTTAATTTATCGTAGAGCTCTTGAGCCTTAATCTTTTTATTGCTTTCTTCTTTAATATAAAATACCAATAAATATATTATAATTATTGCAGATAAACTGGATAATAGCTCACTTATATTTAAAGCTACATGAGAGTAACTAGAATACACAGTTAGTAGAGAAATTATAGTTAATCCTATATAAGATAAATTATTCTTTAGCATAAAAGCACTGTCTAATGTGGGGATTAAAAAATAAAATATGAGTACCCCTCCATAACTCTTATATGCTATAAAAGCTAATAAACATTCTGCTATTATAGAGATAAAAATCAACAATGTATTTTTATTTAAAATAAAAAACCTTATTTGATTATTTACTATAAGCAAAAGAATCACCATTACAGTGTTTATAGTTACATTATTCTCCCTGTATGTGACTATGCTAAATAGTAATAGGGTTATGATTATATATCTAATAATAATTAATAATTTTTTACTATCCATTCATTTTTCCCTCAATTATTGAAATATCTATATTAACGATTATATCATAAAAAAATAAGGTGTTAGACACCTTATTTAGAATTAATCATAATTTTATTTAATTCTTTATCCGTTAAATCGTAGTGATAAAACACCTTATAGAACTCTTTTACCTCTTCTTTTATATTTATATTAGCCATATCTTCATAAAGCAAATTAGACAACCACTTAATTCCTATTATCCTGTTTACAGATGGAGGTCTATCAAACCAGTTAAAAGGCATCTGGGGTATTTCATAAACCTTTTTATTCTTAACCGCCTCAACGCTTTTCCAATTGCTGTCATTTAATATCATATTATAAGGACTATTTATTTTGCCATTTTCAATATTTCCTCTAGTAAGTATTACTTCTGGATTAAGAGCTATTAATTGTTCAAGAGAAATTTGACTATGTCCATAACTACTTTTATTTGGGCTGGAACTTATAACATTTTCCCCTCCAGCTAAATTTAATATTTCACTTCTAATGGAATCTTTAGGTTCACTTTCAAGACCTTTTATTCCTTGAGCATAATAAACTCTTACCCTTTTCTCTTGAGGAATCTTTTCTGTAAGTTCCTTTGCTTCATCTAAAGTTTTTCTACAATAAGACATAAGTTCTTCTGCCTTAGCTTCTTCTTTTATAGCTTCACCTAAAAATTTATAAGCTTTATCCGAATTTATTATGCTTGTATCAACTATAATTACTGGAACACCTAATTGTTCTTGTATCCTTGTAGCAGTTGATATTTCTTTATCGTTTATTTCTGATGCGTGTACTATTAAATCTGGTTCTTCTTTTAATATAGCTTCTGCATTACCTGTGGCATTCTTGCCCATCCATCCTCCTAGCACAGGTAATTTTTTATATTTATCAGGTATGAATGCTTTTTCCTCTTCTGTTAACTCTACATTCCATCCTATTAACTTATCTGGTGCTAAAGAATACAGCATAATGCTACCCGCTGGGCTAGTTCCAAAAATTTTTTTTATTTCCTTTTCTATTTTAACCTCTCTACCCGCCATATCCTTTATTATAATAGGTTGATTTTCTGCCACCGTTGGTTTTGAATTATTACTACATCCTGTTATAAATATAGTAATGAATATACATATCATTGCTATTGTCTTAAATATTTTTTTCATATTCCTCTCCCTTAAAAAAACAATATTTTTCATCTATGCCATAAAGTGATTTTAAATTACCCTTCGTTAAAACTTCTTCTTTATTACCATATTTAACCAAGCTACCCTTGTCCATTAACGCTACTTTATTAGAACATATAAAAGCATGATTAGGATGGTGAGTAGTCATTACAAGAGCTATATTATTTTCCTTTACTAAAGATTTTACATGTTCTAAAACTCTAATTTGGTTTCCAAAATCTAAATTAGAAGTGGGTTCATCCATTATAAGGACTTGAGACTCTTGTGCTAAAGCTCTTCCTATTAATACAAGCTGTTTTTCTCCTCCGCTTATTTCTGTATAAATTTTATCCTTTAAATTATAAATATTTAATTTATATAAAATCTCCTCAGCTAAAAGTTTATCCTTTAGAGAAGGTGAGTTAAAGCTTCCTATGTAAGGTGATCTTCCCATGAGTACTACATCTAAAATAGTATATGGAAAAGGTTGTACATGGACTTGAGGAACATAAGCTATAATTTTTGCCAGCTCTTTTCTTGAAATCTTGAAAATATCTTTTCCATCTACCAAAACTTCTCCTTCAATAGGCTTTATGAAGCCTAATATTGTCTTAAAAAGAGTGGTTTTTCCCGCTCCATTGGGACCTAAAATACATAATGAATCCCCTAAAGCAACTTCTAAATTTATATTATTAATAATTTTATTATTTCCATAGCCGCTGCATAGGTTTTTTAATTTTACCTTCATACCCATTCCCTCTTAGCCTTCATCATTAAGTATATAAAACAAGGCACTCCTATCAATGAAGTAAGTATTCCAATTGGTATCTCTGTAGATGAAATATTTCTAGCCAAATTATCTATCAAAAGTAAATACCCGCCACCAAGTAACATTGAAGTGGTAAGTAAATATTTATAATTTGCTCCCACAAGCATTCTAGCAAAATGAGGAATAACAAGGCCATTCCACCCAATTACCCCACCTATTGAAACAGATGAAGCTACAACCATAGTTGAGGCGATTATTACAATTGTTCTTAGTTTTCCTGTATTAATTCCCATAGATTTAGCCTCCTCTTCTCCAAAACACATTAAATTAAGTTTCCATTTTACGCACAACAATGTGGAGATCCCTATAATTATTGGTACTATGGCTATATATATATCTTTATTATTTATTGAAGTTAAACTTCCCATAAGCCAAAAGGTGATGTCTGGCAACTTACCATAGGGATCTGCAATGAATTTTATTAATGAAACAAAGGATGAAAATAGGGTAGATATTAGTATACCTATAAGTATTAAAACTATTGTAATATCTGTATTTTTACTTACCTTTAAACTTAATACATAAGTTAAGCAAACAGCTAATACCCCAAATACAAAAGATAACATTTGAATTGCTACTATGTTAAAGGAAAATAAAATTCCTAGAGCAGCCCCAAACGCTGCTCCAGAAGAAGCCCCTAAAATGTCAGGCGATACCATAGGGTTTTTAAACATACCTTGATATGCTGCTCCTGCCGTTGATAAAGATGCTCCTATAAATACTGCACCCATAATTCTTGGAATTCTTATATTAAATATTACAGTACTTATTGTCTCTGGAACCTCTTTCCCAGTTATAGCTTTTAAAAACATATCCCAAGGTATATTGTACTTTCCTAGAATTAAAGAGATAACTATAAGTATGCATAGTAAAACTCCTAGTATTATATTAATCTTATTCTCCTTTTTTAAAGTCATAGAATCACCCTATTAACATTGTAGTAAGTGTCCATATCGTCAATATCTAAACCTTCCATTTCATCCTCTATATCTACAACCTTTACATAATTGCCATTTTCTTTAATAATTTTTCTTCCTCCAATATCTCCTTTTAATGCTAATAATTCTTCTTTAAAAGCTGCAGGAAAAATTACAGGATTACCGGGATTACCACCATACTTGGGCACTACAATATATTTTTCATCTTTGTAGAATTTATTTATTAACTTATCTATAGTGCTATTCTTTATAAAAGGCTGATCCCCAACAAAAAACATATATCCTTTAATGTCATCCTTTGAACTTTTCACTCCTAATTTTATTGATTCGCTTTGTCCTAAATTAGCTTTGGGATTAAAAACACTGTTCACCCCATATTTATTGCCGATATCTTTAATCTCCTCATTCCTGTAAACTAAGATTATTTCATTTATACTTGAATTTTTTATTTCCTTTAGTAGTTTTTCTATCATAGGAGTCTTATCAATAGGCATTATAAGTTTTTCTCTATTCATTCTTCTTGAAAATCCAGCTGCTATTACTATAGCTGAAATCATATAATCTCACCTTTTTTCCTTAATGCTTCAAGTACTCTTTCGGGAGTAGCAGGTAAGGTGGTTATATTTATATCTAAGGCATTATTTATAGCGTTTATAACCGCCGGTGCTGATGGAACAGCGCAAACTTCTCCAATACTTTTCGCTCCATAAGGGCCATATTCTTCCCCTTCTTCTACTAAAATAACCTTTACTTCTGGCATATCTGGAGCATTTATAACATGGTATCTACTAAACCTATTTGTTGTCATTCTTCCTTTGTCATCGAAAACAAATTCTTCACATAAAGCTAAACCTATTCCCATTTGTACAGCTCCTTGAACCTGCCCTTCAGCAAAGCCTGCATTAATGGCCTTTCCTATATCATGGACTGCCACAAAATCAATTATTTTCACCCTACCTGTTACTCTATCTACTTCTACCTCTACGAAGTTAACTCCATAACTAGCTGGATTCGCTGGAGATTTGTATGTTAATGTATCACCAACTTCGTCATTAAATTTGCTTTGAATGAGGGTAACCATTTCTCCGTAGCTTATTTTATTTTGCATTGAAGCCTTATTGTATATCATGCCTTTTTCTAAAATAACATCTTCTTTGCTGCATTTTAAAATCTCTGCTGAATAATCAATTAATTTTTCACGAACTTTTTCAGAAAGTTCTTTTGCACACCCTCCACATACAAAAGTTACTCGACTAGCTTGAGTTCCTGCAGAATCATAGGGACTTAAAAGAGTATCCGCTTCAGGCACATGAACCTTATTAATATCCATTTCTAAAGCCTCTGCCACGATTTGCATCATTGTAGTATTAGTACCGCATCCTTGATCGTGGATTGCCCCTTTCAAAACAGCATCTCCCTCTTCATCTATTCTAAGGGACATAGTAATAAAATCTGGGTATGCTCCATAATATCCATTACCGTGAGCAGCACAGGCCATTCCAACTCCCCTTACAAATCTTCCTTCACCTTTAGCTCTATTGTATTTTTCTTTCCATTTAAATGCCTCTGCACCCTTTATAACACAATCTATTATTCTTGCATTTCCAAGCTCTGGTCCTCCTAATGGATCCTTGTCATAAGGGTGTACAAGATTTTTAAGTCTCAATTCTACTGGGTCCATATTAAGTGCTTTTGCTACATTATCCATATTAATTTCTGTTAAAGCATGTACTTGAGGAGAACCATATCCTCTCGCTGCTCCCCCTATAGGAGTGTTAGTATATACCACATCTGCAGTGTATTTTTGATTTTCTATTCTATATAATTTGAAAGCCTTTTTACCCATAGCCATGGCTATTGCTTCTCCATTGGTTGCATAAGCTCCTGTATCAACTAACATGTGAATATCTCTGGCAAGAATCTTCCCCTCTTCATCTACTGCAGTTTTTACCTTTCCCAAAGTTTTAGTTCTTGTTCTCGTAGATAATATAGATTCTGTTCTATCTAATATAAGACTTACTGGCCTTTTAGTAGCTAAACTTAAAAAAGCACAAACTGGTTCTAATATTGGCAACCCTTTACCTCCGAAGGATCCTCCCATAGTAGTTTTTACCACCCTTATTTTATTTAAAGGCATATTTAAAGCTTCTGATATTATAAGTCTTACTTGAAAAACCACTTGACAGGGAGTGTACACTATTAAATTACCATAACTGTCTATGTCCACCACGCAGCCATGAGTTTCCATAGCTCCATGATGTATCTTAGGTGTGTCCACTCTATCTTCTATAACAAACTTTGGTGTCCCTATTTCCCCATCTGAATTCCCACACTTTAACTCCTTTGAGTAGATTAAATTATCTCTATTATGAATTTTATAACTATCTTTCTTCAAAGCTTCTTCTGGGTCTAATAATAAAGGAAGCTCTTCATACTGAACCTTTATTAGCTTAATTGCTCTTTCTGCAATTTCCTTTGTTTCTGCTACCACTGCCCCTATTCTATCACCATGAAATCTTACTATATCGCTAAATAAGCTTTCATCTTTTATTACTTCAATGCCCTCAATCCATTTATGAGAGTTATACAGTGTAGCTGGTGAATTTTTATAGGTATATATTCCCTTAACTCCTGGAAGTTTTTCTGCCTCTGAAGTATCTATACTAATAATTTTGCCATGGGCTATATCACTTAATAATAATTTTGCATGAAGCATTTTGTGAAGCTCCATATCCCCTACATATTTAACCTTACCAGTAACCTTTTCTTCTATATCATGTATTGGTACATACTTACCTACATACTTTAATTTCTCTTCCATCTATCATCCCTCCTATAAAACATCGCTAAAAATTTTATTAAATACATCTAAGGCAAGTCCCTTAACTGCATCTATTTTACACTCAAACATTTTAATCCCATTAATAGACTCTGTCACATGACTCTGTAGCTTTTCTCCAAATTCCTCCGCTAATTCCTTTGATGGTGTTTTATTTATTAAAAGTTTTTCTGCCTCCACTGCATGATACATTACTGGCGCAGCGGCACCTAAGACAACTTTTGCATCCTTTATAATATTTTTTTCTTTATCATATTTAACTAACATTGAAACACTGATATTAGCAATGACTACAGTGCTTCTGCTAGACATTCCATATTTACCAAAGGCACTTCTATATTCCTCGGATAGATGAGGTATTAAAATTTCCACAATAGCTTCATCTTTCTTTAAAGTATTTTTCCCAATACCAACTACAATTTCAGGTATACTTTTTAAAATACACTCTCCTTTACTATTTATAATCTTAACCCTAGCATCCATACTCTCAAGCACCGGTATAGAGTCTCCTCCTGGAGATGCATTAGCAATATTTCCTCCCATTCTAGCTGTATTCCTTATTTGAGTTGAACCTACTTGAGAAACTACTTCATATATGGAATTTGCATATTTTCTAATTATTTCGTTATCAGCAATTTCACTAAAGGTTACATTAGCACCTATTTTAATATATCCATCTTCAATCTTTATATAATTTAGTTCTTCTATTTTTGAAATATCTATAAGTGTTCCTTTATAGATATTTTGAATTCTAAATTTAATAACTAAATCTGTTCCACCACTTAAAAGGAATATATTTTCCTCTGCTTCTTTTAGATAATTTATTAACTCTTCAACAGTAGATGGAGCCTTAAATTCTAACTTTTCCATAATAATCCCCCTTTATTTACAATTGCAATTACAACTATTATGATTGGCTGCATCATTTACAGCTCTAACTATTTTTGTATAACCTGTACATCTGCACAGGTTTCCTGATATGGCGATTTTTACTTCTTCTTCAGTAGGATTAGGGTTTTTCATAAGAAGAGCTTTAGAAGACATAAGCATACCTGGAGTACAATATCCGCATTGAACCGCTCCTTCCTTAATGAAAGACTTTTGAAGGATATCTAATTCTTCATCTTTAGCTAAGCCCTCAACAGTTATTATTTCAGAATTTCTTCCTTGATAAGCAAAAACAAGACAGGAGTTAACTGCAACACCATTCATAATTACAGTGCAAGCACCACATTCCCCTTCTCCGCAACCTTCTTTAGTACCCGTCAATCCTAAATCTTCCCTTAGAAAATCTATGAGCCTTTTACCCGGATCTATATCTAAAGTATACTTTTCACCATTAACCGTAGTCTCCATAATCATAAATTATCGCTCCTTTTTATACTTTTTCTTAATTATAATTGACTATAGTCAAAATATAGTCTGAAAATTAAATAAGAATAGACAAAAACCATAGAGAGCTTTTGTCTATTCCTATTCTTCAAGAGTTCTTATTTTATAACCTTTAAAACTTCACTTAATATTTTTTTATTTTTAATTAATTCATAAGCTTTTTTAATATCTATGCTTATGTTTCTGTCCTTACCATAGAAGGGGATTTCCTTTCTAATTATATCGTAAGCTATCTTAGTTCCCTTACCTAAATGTATATCCTTTCTTAAGTCTATAGCTTGAGCGGCATGAATGGCTTCTATGCCTAGAATATACCTTAGGTTGTCTACAATTTTCCTTGTCTTTTGAACAACATAAGGAGAATTATTAGCATGATCCTCTATGTCACCAGCTAAGGAAAAGAAGTCCGTTGTAGCTGGGTTTGATAAATGTCTTATTTCTGCATCAAGGGCTGTATAGGTCTTTTGTAGTGTTGCAAAACTCAATACATTATCACTTGGTGCTAAAAATCTTGGAAGACCTGTAAAATCTGGATCACCTAATTTTATACTTCTATGACAACTTACCTTTGACAAATGACCTAGAGCTACTCCTAGCATTTCAAAGCCTAAAACCCAAGTAGTTGGTTCAAAGTTTGAACAGGAAACTATTACTTTTTCATCCAAAAGTAAACAAGGATTATCATCTGAGGAATTCATTTGTATAGTTAAATATTTTTTTACATAATCTAATGCATCTCTTATAGATCCATGGATATGAGCTGAACCTCTGTAGCTCAGTGGGTCTTGAAGAGCTTTTTTCCAGTTAGGGTTCCAAATATAGCTTTTCTCAAGATATTTTGTTATTCTTTCAGCGCTATAGTTTTGCCCTGGAAAAGGTCTAACCTTATGAGTGTTTTTATCTAGAGGGGAAGTATTGCCGTTTAGCCCCTCTAGACTTAAAGCGTATATTATGTCTGCCATGTCCAAAAGCTCTTCCACGTCCTTTATCACAAGAGCTCCTTCTCCTGCAGCTAAAGCATTGGAACTTACTATAGCTAGTCCATCTTTGGGACCTAAAACCACCGGCTCAAGTCCTGACTGTTGTAAAGCTTCTAAAGCAGGCATTTTAACTCCTTTATAGTAAGCCTCTCCTTCTCCAATCATAGTAAGGCCTATATGAGATAAACAAGCTATATCTCCTTCTCCTACAGATCCTCTTTCTGGAAGTACAGGAGTCACTTCTCTATTTATCATTTCTTTGTACATAAGAGCTATTTCCGGCTGTATACCTGTACATCCATATAAAAGCCCATTTAACCTTACAAGCATTACAGCTCTTACCTCTTCAATGCTTGCTTCTGGCTCTACAGCTATGCTATGTGATCTTATTAAGTTAGTATTGTATTCTTGGAAAAAGTCTTTAAATACTGCCTTATCCTTATTCCAGCCTACTCCTGTATTAAAACCATATACTGGTATATTACTATCTACTAAGTCAAAAACTAGTTGTCTAGAGTCTTTTAACCTTTTCATACCTTCTTCCGTTATTTCAATCTTATAACCATGTCTAGACACTCTATCTACTTCTTCTACAGTTAAATCCTTTCCAGACAATTTTATTATATTATCATTCATTTGAACTTACCTCCAGGTTTAATATAAAACTTATTAAATATCTAAGGTTTTTGATTCTTTATCTTCTAATATTTCTGCTCCTTCTACCTGGGCGGTTTCTGGGAAATATGAAATATCATATTTTTCTCTGTTTACTATCATCTTAACGGTACAATAAGCTATTACTAGCATGAAAAACAATATAGGGAATCCTGCAACTGTAGATATTTGCTTTGTTGCATCTATACCACTTATTTTACCTCCGCCAGTAGATAATATATTTATTAGCGCAATAGCAGCCATTAATACTCCCCAATATATTTTAAGGAAAGTTGGTGCTTCTTCATTATCGTGGTCATGAGCACTACTAGTCAACGAAGCAACTGTAGAAGTCATGGAATCACATAATGTAACTATAGATATAAAAATAGTTATTAAAAATACCCAAGATATAATCTTTGATAAAGGATAGTTATTTAAGAATGCAAATACCGATGACTCTAATCCATTTTGTTGTATTGTTTCCCAAAGTCCTGCTCCTTTTAACTGTAAATCAATAGCTGCTCCTCCAAATACTGAAAACCAAAGGATACCAAATATTGCTGGACATATTAGATTAACAATAATAAACTCTCTTATAGTTCTGCCTTTACAAAGTAATGCAAAGAACATGCCTTCCATTGGTGCATAAGCAAGCCACATTGCCCAATAGTATATTGGCCACCATCTTGGCCACTCTGAAGCATCTACAGGACTTAGATAGTGAGTTCTTGAAAAAAAGTTTTGCAAAAAATCTCCCACTCCCTGGGTACCCATTTTACAAATAAAGCCTGTAGGTCCTACTACTAATATAAAAATCATTAGACAAAAATATATTTTAGAGTTTTTATCTGATAACCATTTAATTCCACCGCTTAATCCAGTATAACTTGCAAATATATAAGTTATAACTAAAGCTATAAGTATTACTGTCCAAAGGAATTTTCCAGTGTCAACTCCTGTAAGTATATTTAATCCGCTACCTATTTGCATAGCCCCAACTCCTAGAACTGCAGCCACTCCACCTGCCATAGCGAACATTGAAATATTGTCTACCACTGCTCCAACTTTTCCTTTTATTTTTTTACCAAATATGGGGTATAGAGCAGAGCTTATTTGGTATGGAAGTCTCATGTTATGTACAGCAAAAGCGATCCCCAATCCAGCTATAGCGTACATAGCATAAGGTATAAATGACCAATGGATAAAGGAAGTAGTCATTGCAAAATTAGCTGCTGCCTCACTTCCAGGTTTTAGACCTAATGCTTCTGGTGGATTCATGAAGTGAGTTATAGGTTCTGCAATACCCCAGAAACATATTCCTGTAGCTATGCCCGCACAAAGAGTAATTGTAAACCATTCCCAATACTTTAAAGTTGGCTTTGCATCTGCTCCTCCAAATTTTATATCTCCATGTTTTGAAAATAAGAAGAAAATACAAATAAATAAGAAAATATTGCCTGATATCTGAAATAGCCATCCAAAATTATCAAAAGCGAAAGATACTATGGCAGTTTCTGCATTATAAAATGCCTCTGGTGCAATTAGTCCAGTTAAAATTGCCATAAGAAGTATTATACTCATTGGCAAAAATATGGACCACCGAATTTTTGCTTTTGCTTTCTTTGATAAGTTCTCCATAATCATTCCTCCTAATTAATCCATCTAAATATTTAGAATTATACTTACAATTTACTAAGTCTTAGTCAAATAAAAGTCAAAAGTTTAACAATGGTTTTTAATTTTTTGACTTTTCTAAAAAAAGCCCCACGTAAAATACATGGAGCTTGTCCCTTTAACTTAACACTCTTTCTCTAATATTTTCTTTCTAATATCTTCTAACAAGAGGATTTCATATGGATTTTTTAACATGTTAGAATATTTATCTGCTTCATTAAGCAGATAAATTGCTTTTCTAGGTTGATTTTTTATAGTTAGCACTAGAGCATATATGCCATTGGCTAAAGCTCTTCCCCATATTATGTCCATTCTTTCATAAATATCTAATGCACTCTTAATATAAGTTTCACACTCATTATACTGTTCTAGTTCGTAATAACATTGAGCTGCATGAACATAAAACATAGGCAAGCCTTGCAATAATCCATTATCTAAACAAATTTTTATAGACTTATGGTAACACTTTAAGGCTTGGAGAAAATCATCTCTCCTCCTGTTACACTCTCCAATGGAATCATAGGCAGCTGCTATGTTTAATACATATTCTTCATTATCATTTAAAGCTAAAAACATATTTATTGATTCTTCTAGTATTTTTTCCCCTTCCTCATATTCTTCCTCCATAACTTTTTGAAAACCTTTTAACCTATAGCCTATGGCCCTCTCTTCTTTATAGTTACATCTATCCGCTATATCTAAAACCTTTGAAACATACTTTTCCATATAATTTTTATCATCTGTATTCATAGAGTAGTAGATTAATTGCTTATAGGCTTTTAATAAATATTCTTGACTATTAATTTTTTCAGCTATTTTTAACAATTTACCTATCGTTTCTAGCCCTTCTTCATAATTCCCTTTTCGTATATAATTTCTCCCTAGCATATATAAAAACTTCATTTGCATAAAGTAAAATTCTCTTCCTTCTTCTCCTTCACTCTTTAAATTTTCTATGGCTTCTTTTATCTTATTAAATTCTAATCTAATTTCTTCTTCATTTAGTAAGTCATACCTACTCTCTATATTTCTCAAACTATATACAACAGGAATAAATTCATGATAGCTTTGTAAATATAAATCAATATTTTCAATAGTATATTTTAATGCTTTTAATTTATTTCCACTGTTTTCATAGTGATAGATTAATCTAGAGTAATATAGAGAATCGAAAAAATTCCCTTTAAGTTTTCTCTCAATATTATTGGCCATTCTACTGTGAATAATAATTTTTTCTGATAAACACAATTTAGAATAAACAAATTCCCTCATTTTATTATGGGAAAAGGTTATTTCTATGTCTCTTCCATTTAGTATTTCTTTAATTAAACATTTATTTTGCAAATTGCTAATGGTATCTATCAGTCCTAAATCATTTTCTTTCCACAAATCTTTTAAATCATCAAATTTAACTTTATCAAAGGATACAGAGATAATATCTAGTGCTCTTCTTTCATTTTTAGAAAGATTGTAAAGCCTAGTTTGGAGTATATTTTGCATTTGGGGAGATATATCTTCAAAGGACCCCATTTCTTTATACATATTTAATACTTCTGTTAAGAAAAATATATTTCCTTCTGTTTGCCGGTATATACTCTTCTTTTGAGCTATAGACATATTATTATGTTCCGATAAATAAATATCAATAAACCTATAATTTTCCTCTTCATTCAATCTCTTTACATGGATTTTAGAGATTAAACTTTTCATTTCCATTAAATTTAAAAATTCATGTATTCTATTATCATATCCCTCTCTAGAGGCTGCAATAATCATAATCGATTCATTCTTATTTTTTATCATTATGCTTTTTAGTATAGATAGACTCATATTATCTATCCATTGTATATCGTCAATAAATAATATTATTTTTTTATTCTTTCCTACCTGTTCTAAAATTCCTATTATAGAATCCTCAATAGCCTGATATCTTATCATATCCATCTTTTCTGATAGATTTATCGTAACTTTTTCATTCATATCAAAGGTTGGAAATATATTTGATATGATATTAGATAATATAGGACTAATTTTTATATTATTTTCCTTTATTATTTTTGCGATTTTAATAAATATATTATTCCAAGGTTTTAATAAATACTCTTGCTCCGCTTGATAACAGATAGAATCTATAATAAAAGTATTGTTTTTATCCCTTGAGTTCAAGAATTTCCACACTAATCTCGTTTTACCTATCCCTGCTTCCCCTTCTATGAATAAAGACTTTGAATCTAAATTTAAAATAAATCTATTATAGTTATTGTTTAATTTTTTTAGCTCAATATCTCTTCCAAAGAAAAATTCATTATCTGAACAATTGGTATTTTTCCCAGCTTTTAGATTTATAATATTATTGTAAACCTCTACAGTCTTCTTATCAGGAGATAGGGACAACTCATCTTTAATAGTCTCTTCTAACTTATTGTAAAGCTGTATTGCCTTATCATATTTACCTTCTTCCCCGTATATCTTCATCAATACTCTATAAGGTTTTTCATTATAATTATCCATATATATTATCTTTTTACAGTAGTCCTTCATTTTTTCTATATCTTTTTCCTTAATATATTCCTTTAAAGATTTCTGTAATCCCTTTATATAAATTTCTCTATATTCTTCCTTTGTAGCAATCATCCATTCTTCAAATCGTTGGCCATCCTTTACATAAAACCCTTCTAAAAAATCTCCCCTATAATATTTCCCCATATTTTTATTATCATCATTTAAAAATTCTTCAATATCTAAAATAATTTCTATTTCCGGACTAATATGTACAATATCTCTTTTAGGAGATATGAATATATCCTCATCAAATAATCTTCTTAAAAAGTACAAAGCATTTCTTAAATTTTTTTTAGCTAATTGTTGATCTAAGTCTCCCCATAAAAGATCTGCTAAAGTATCTCTAGAACTTACTTTTTTTAGCATAAGATAGTAAAATAATGCCTCAGCCTTTTTAAATGGAAATTTAATTTTTTTATCATCCTTATATACTTCTGGTATGCCTAGCAAATTAACGATTATTTTACTCAACTTTAGAGCCCCCATTCAAATCATTATGTATAAAATATATCATAATTCTGGTAAATTTTTAAGTATTTTAAATTTTTTGATATAATAATACATTATAGGGGGTATATACATGCATAATATTTTTTTAACAGGTGAAAAAAATGTAGGGAAAAGTACAATTATAAAAAAAATCTTGCAGTCTCTTTCTAGTAGTGTCGGTGGATATTCAACAGAATTTATTATGAAGAATAATTTAAAATATTTTTACTTAACTTCCTTAAGTCACAAAAGCAATAAATCATTGATGGCCATCGGAGACCCTTCAATAAAAAAAATTATAAAAATATATAAATATGCATTTAATGTTTTTGGAGCAAGCTTAATATTAGACAGTATTAATACAAAGGATGTAATTATACTAGATGAAATTGGTTTTATAGAGAATAACTGTAATGAATTTAAGGACTCCATCATAAAAGCCTTAGATTCAGAAAAAATTATTATTGGAGTATTAAAAGATTTCAATGGTGATTTTATTAATTGCATTAAAAATAGAAAAGACGTTACTTTATTTAATGTAAATGAAGTAAATAGAGAGGAAATCCCTGAAATAATTATGGATATGATTAAGGATAAAGAGTGTAGAATTTAAAAATAAAAGAGCTAGAGATTTTACTCCCTAGCTCTTAGCAAATATTAATTTAAGTTTATTTTTAACTCTTCTCCTACGATCTCGTATAGCTTATCAAAATCTGGAGTAATTATTTTATAATCCTTTAACCTCTCCATTTCTAGTTTAGATTCTCCTTTGTATTTTTCTATTTCCATAACGTACTCATTGTCTTTTATTCTTTTAAATAATTTCTTTCCTAAATAGGAATCTCTATTGTTCACCGGCTTAGTTTCATCGTATATATCAATTTCACCATCGAATACTTCTAAGAATTTTCCTTCCTCTATGGTTAAATAAAGTTTTATATTTTCTTTATTTTCTTCAAATTTATTTATGGTTAAAGCCCCAAATTTTTTAGTATTAATAGTTATAGGAAGTTCATCTAATGAACCATGCTTTATATAGTTTTTATAAATATCTTGATGAATTAAACCTTTTTCTACGTTATCCTTACCCATTTCTTCAAAATATTCATGTTCCCTTGGCAAAAGTCTCTTTATTGGAGTTAAAATTATATAACTAGGTAATTCATCTTCTGCAATACTAAATCTTATCTCTCCTTTAGTTCTAATATTGTTAGAGGAATAATTACTACCGATGTTTTGTAGTCCTCTTCCTTTATCGTCTGAAATAAGAAATTTATATTCATTTTCAAATTTTAAATGTTCCTTAGAACTTTCATCTTCATTAAATCCTATATTTGATTTAGAGAAAATAATTTTTGAGCTAATAGGACTAATGTTAATGCTTTTAATCTTAAGTTTTCCATAGCCATAATCCATATTTCTATCTACTTTCATTTGACTTATTTTCTCATTCATACTATGTAAGTCAATTTTAAAGCTTAAGTTCCATTCTCCTTCAACCCCTGCTATTTTTTTTATGCTTTGTTCTATTCCTATTTCAAATTTAGGTAGGCTGAATTCTTTCAAACTAAATTTTTCCCTAATTATAAAATTATGATCATCAATCTTGTCATTGCCAAGATAAGTCCAGCCATTGCTTTCCGTTCCAACAAATCTTATATCTCTGCCATTGTACCTATGTGGTAGTATACTTATTAAATCATCTTCACTTTTAAATTTTAATGGTTCATCGCTTTTAAGTGTATATGCTATATATAAATCACTTCCATCATAAATAGCTTCTTTAACACTTAATTCTATACCCTTGTCCTCTGTTTTTGATTCTATTGCTGTAGAATATTTAGATAGCTTTTTTTCTTTAAACAATGTGTTTAGTATAGGAATTTGATTAGCTAATGCTGGATTACTATATAAAACAACTCCTGTTACTGTCATTAATAATGCTATGGATGCTACAGATATATACTTTACCACCCTTCCATTAAGTTTTTTTCTTTTTATAATTTTAAAACTTTCAGTTATTTTTTTATCTACTTCACTAGGTAGCTCTTCTGTATTTATTTTAGAAAGAATTTCTTTTAAACTCTCATCATTTAACATATCTTTCAAATCTATCACTCCTATCCATTAGAGCTTTACTCAATTCTTTCCTCGCTCTATATAATCTAGATTTAACCGTTCCCTCTGGCACTTCTATTAATTCTGCAATATCTCTAATATCCATATCCTGAATATAATAAAGTTCTACAACCATAGTTAAATCTTTATGTAGGCTATTGACTATATGTCTCAGTTCCACCATTTCCATCTCTTTGCAATTCTCATTTCTTTCAATTACCTCTTCTAAGCTAACTACATTTTTATGCTTTTTTATAAAGTCATTACAATTATTTATAAGAATCTTCATTAGCCAGGCTTTAAACCCTTTAGGATCTTTTAATTTTTTTATATTCTTATAACTTTTAAATATAGTATCCTGAATTATATCCCCTATATCTTCATTATTATTTATCATGGACTTAGCAATGGTGTACATAAGTCTTTTGTACATTTCAATTAGCTTAATAAAAGAATCTTCGTCCCCTCTCTTAGCTTTTATTACTAAGGATTCTACTTCGTTGTCCAAAACTCTCCCTCATTTCTTTAAATCACATATCTTTAATCATATATTAATTTTTTGTAATAGTGCACCATTTAAAATTAATATCATATACTAAGACTCTATAATTTTGAATTCCGTTCACAATATATTATAGCTACATATTTTCATAATTTTATGGTAATATTTATCTAAGTAAATCTTTGGTTAATTAATAACAAAAGTGAGAAACTAAGGATAAGTGTTGAATATTAAATTAATAAAAATATTGGAAAGAGGTTTTAAAATGGAACATATTGAAACTTTAAAAAAATACGCGCGCCTTGCTGTTAAAACGGGGGTTAATTTACAAAAGGGGCAAACTCTCGTTATTTCTGCTCCTGTAGAATGTGTTGAATTCGTAAGGTTAATTGTAGATGTAGCTTATGATGAAGGAGCAAGGGATGTAGTTTTAAATTGGAAGGATGATTTAATATCAAAAACTAGATATTTAAAAGCTCCTGAAGAAATATTTGAAGAAATGCCTCAATGGCAAAAGGACTTTTATCTTCATTATAGTAGAGGTGGAGCTGCATTCTTAAGTATTTCTGCTTCTGACCCTGAAGTTTTAAAAGGAGTTGATCCTAATAGAATTTCAAAATCTCAAAAAACTGCAAGCATCGCACTAAGAGAACATCAGGAAAGACTTATGAGTAATAAAAATCCATGGTCTATAATATCTATACCAACAAAATCTTGGGCTAAAAAAGTATTCCCTGGAATAAGTGAAGAGGAAGCAGCGGAAAAACTTTGGGATGCTATATTTAAAATAGTAAGAGTAGATAAAGAAGATCCTGTAGCTGCCTGGGATGCACATAAAGAAAACTTAAAGAAGAGCTTAGATTTTTTAAATTCTAATAACTTTAAATATCTGCAATATAAAAATTCCATTGGCACAGATGTGAAAGTAGAGCTGCCAGAAGGTCACTTATGGCTTGGAGGTGGAGACTTTACACCTGAAGGTGTTGAATTTATAGCTAATATGCCTACAGAAGAAGTATTCTCATTGCCTTTAAAAACTGGAGTTAACGGTACTTTAGTTAGCTCAAAACCTCTTAACTATAACGGTAACTTAATTGAAAACTTTAGCTTAACCTTTAAGGATGGAAAAATTGTAGATTATAAAGCAGAAAAAGGTTATGAATCATTAAAAACTCTTATAGACACTGATGAAGGCTCACACTACTTAGGAGAAGTAGCTCTAGTCCCTTATAATTCTCCTATTTCAAATTCTAATATTATATTCTTCAATACATTATATGATGAAAATGCTTCTTGTCATTTTGCCATAGGAAAAGCATACCCTGTGTGTATAAAAGATGGAGAAAATATGAGTGACGAAGAACTACAAAAATCAGGAGTTAACGATTCCCTTACTCATGTGGACTTTATGGTAGGAACTAAAGACCTAATCATCACAGGAATAACCCATGATGGTAAAGAAATTCCTGTATTTAAGAATGGAAATTGGGCTTTTTAATTAACTAGTCAATTTTACTTTTTCAAAATTTTTATTTATTAACAATAACTAATGATTAACTTTAAAATAAAAAATGGCACACTGATAATTTCTCCAGTATATAAAAAATTGCAACAGGATTAAACCTGTGGGGTGTTATCAGTATGCCAAATAAAATTTTAATACTATAACGCAAATATTTCTTCTATTTCCTGCTGACCCATATTGGATATCAAAATTTCTTCTCCAGAATTTTCGTCCATGACTTTCCCTATTATTCCCCTCTTCTTTTCTTGTATTTTATAAATTTTTTCTTCTATACTTCCCTTTGCAATAAGTCTTATAACTTCTACGGTTTTCTTCTGCCCTATTCTATGTGCTCTATCAGAAGCTTGCTCTTCTACTGCTGGATTCCACCATGGGTCAAAATGAATTACTATATCAGCAGAGGTTAGGTTTAATCCAGTACCTCCTGCTTTAAGAGATATTAAAAATATTGGTACCTTACCCTCATTGAAATCTTTTACTAAAGCTCCTCTTATTTCACTTTTTATACTTCCATCTAAGTAGAGGTGACCAATGCTATTTTCCTTAAACTTCTCTGATATATTCTTTAAAACAGAGGTAAACTGAGAGAATATTAATATTCTATGTCCTTCTTCTATGGAGTTTTCTACTATATTTAAAAGAGCCTCCATCTTACCGCTTCCTCCATTGTAATTTTCTATAAAAGTACTAGGATCACAACATATCTGTCTTAATCTTGTAATTAAAGATAGTATTTTAATTCTACTTTTATTAAATCCATTTACCTTTATTTCCTCACTAAATTCCTTTTTAGCTTGAGCGGCAAAGGAAGCATAAATCTTTTTTTGTTCATCTTCCATATCCACTATTACGTTATGCTCAATTTTAGGAGGCAATTCTTTAACTACATCCTTTTTTAATCTTCTTAAAATAAATGGCTTTATCCTTCTGTTCAACTCAATTAAAGCCTTTTCATCCTTGTTTTTTACTATAGGCATCTCATATTTTTGAGAAAATTTTCTATGAGTAAATAAGTATCCTGGCATAATAAAATCAAATATAGACCATAGTTCTGTAAGGGAATTTTCTATGGGTGTTCCCGTTAAAGCGAAACAGTGATCTGCTCTTATGCTTTTAACTGCCTGAGCATTTAAAGATTGAGGATTTTTTATATTTTGAGCTTCATCTAAAAAACACTGGCTAAACTTTATATGCCTATAATCTTCAAAATCTCTTCTTATAAGGGCATAAGAGGTAATTACTAAATCCGCACCTTTAATGTTTTCAATATTTTTTTCCCTTTCTTCTTTACTTCCAGATACTACAACATACTTTAACTCAGGAACAAATTTATTAACTTCATCTACCCAATTGTACACTAGAGAAGTGGGGCAAATTACTATAGATGGACACCTATCTTCAAGGTTTTCCTCCACTTGAGATTTTATAAAAGCTAGGGTTTGAAGGGTTTTACCTAACCCCATCTCATCTGCAAGAATGCCTCCAAAACCGCAGCTGCTTAGGGTTTTAAACCACTTAAAGCCAAACCTTTGGTAAGTTCTCATTATTTCTTTCAAGCTGTTAGGCACTTGAATATCTATATCTCCTATATCCTTAATACTATTTACCAGTTCCTTAAAGGGTTTATTTCTTTCTACAAAATCTAATTTATTATCCTTAATAGAAGAATCTAAATATACAGATTGATATTTAGAAAGTAGGATTTTATCCTTTTCTAATTGAGAACCTTTTATATCTAAGTTTTCCATTAAATTTAGTACTTGATGAAGATTATTTTCTAATAGAGAAATAAAACCACCTTTTTTTAATCTATGATATTTTTTCTTTTCTTTTAAAGATTGAAATATATCCTTTAACTCACTTTTATCTATACCTTCAATATCAAAGGTAAATTCCAATAAGTTTTCTTCATTTAATCTAATAGTAGATTTATAGTTTGAGGAAGAGTATATTCTCATATTTTTAAATTCCTCTGAATAGTAGACCTCACCTAACTCTTGAAGGAGTTCCATACCTTTTAACATGAAATCTAATATTTCATCTTCATTTGCTAGAAAATAATTCTCCTTACCGCTTCCAAAAGAAAAATTTTCTAAAATATTTATAATTTTATTTTCCTCATCTATATTTCTAACTAATATTTTTTCTTTTCCTCTTTCTTCCCTTACTAAAGGATTTATTTCTATTTCTCCATACTTAAAAATTATAGTACATAAAATCTCTTTTTCATTTTTATCAAAATATATAGAGGTTTTTAAAGGCTCTTGATAAAATCTATCTTTAAACTTCTCTTCTACATCTACTTTTCTACCTATCTTATTTAACAGTGGAAGTACATAGGAAGCTATTTCTTCATTGTAATCTTCCTTAAAACTAATCTCCATGGTTTTTTCATTTATAAAAGCATTAAATAATACTCTATAAGCTCTAACCCAACTTTCCGAAGGTATGTATATTTTTCCTTCATAGAAAAAATAATTACTACTTTTACTTAGAGAAGTTGGTAATTCTGAAACCTGCTTTATAAATACATTATCATCTTCTAGTTTTAAACTAAAATCTATAAAAAAATCTTCATTTACTATAGGAACTTCCCCTAAATCATTGTCATTAATGGTTAATCCTATAGTTCTATTTTTGAGAATGTTAAGTATCTTTTCTAAATTATTTTCTGTAAGATATACTTTTTTGCCTCTTATTATCTTAGCACTGTTATCTGTATAATGGCTTATATTTTGAATCATATTATCATTTTCATAAATATCCATTAATAGATTTATTATCTCTTCATCTTCTTTTCTAAAACTATGGATATCAGGTTTTAGGGTAAAACCCTTACCAAAATAAATTTCTTTTTCAAATTTTAATCCTTCTATGAGTTCTCTTATATTCTTTACAACATATTCTTTGCTTTCTCCTACTTTCATTTCAAAGGTTACAAATCCACCATATCCCATAGAAAAGTCTAATTTATAGCTAGTATTTAAATATTTTTTATTTATAACGTCCCTATCTTCTAAAAAGCTCTTTTTAATATCTTTTAGTATCTCTTCACTTTTCTTCATTTCATAGCTTTTTAATATTTTTTCCTTATTATCAATAAAATAAAGCATTACAGATACTATATGTTTACAAACTTTTCCTACGTATATACAATCACAACCGCATGTAAAATAATTACTCCCATTGATAATCTCTACATGGGTATCATATTCTTTAAGTCCATTAGAAGAAAGAACTTTAGAATTGATCTCTAAAGCAGTATTTCCCCATCTTTTAACTATTTCTCCTTCTATACTTGAAATGGAATTATTATTATAGCATCTGACACCTCTAGCATATATAAGATCTCCAGCTGCTCTCTTAATAACTCCTTTATCTATATGAAACAAAAGTCAATTCCTCCTCTTAGCATTACTAATTATGATTATATCCAATATCTATTTTACTATAAAGAAAAAAAGAAAGAAATTAACATATCTCTTTCTTTAAAATACTTTTATTATATATCTAGTGTAGAAAGTATAATCATAAGTCCCCCTACTATATGATATATACCTAATGGTTCTCCTAAAAATATAGTACCATAAGCCAAAGCTGATATAGGATCTACGTAACTTAGCAAAGACGCCCTTTGTGCTGTCACATGTTCAATACCAGAAAAGTACAATAGATATGCTACACCAGTATGAACTACACCTAATATTAATATATTTATTAGTGAGTTCATATTTTCTATATATAAATTTCCTCTATATATTATAATTGGAGTTAATATAATGGTGCTTATAAAAATTTGTATAAAGGTTCTATCATAGCTAGAAAAGTTTTTAATAGATTTATTCAATAGAACCACAGCAGCATATACTATAGCAGCTGAAATTCCATAAGCAATTCCTTTACTATGAATATAGTTACCACTACTGCCTTGTGGTTGATTCATAACAATTAAAGCTAGTCCCAACATAGCTACCATTGCTGATGCTAACTTTTTCACTGTCAACTTTTCCTTTAATACAATAGGTGAAAGTAATACCACAAATATAGGTGCGGCATAATAGCTTAAAGTGCCATTAGCTATGGTGGTATATTTATAAGCTTGGAATAAAAGCAGCCAGTTAAATACCATGGCAAATCCAGAAATTATAAGTAAAATCACGTTTTTCTTATTATCCTCTTTATTTTCTTCTTTATCTTCCTCTCCTGCTTGTCTCTTTTTAGCTATGGTCTTCACAATAAATAAGAAAGCACTAGCAATAATAGCTCTTAAAAATACCATCTCAATAGAAGGTAAATCAATGTTTTTTACAAATAAGCCTATGCTCCCAAATATGGCCATTGATAGTATTATTTTAAAATCTGGTTTCATGAATAAGTCCCCCTTTAACAAGTCAAATTTCTTCTATTCTATCATATTTCAATTAGAAAATCTTTATCAAGCTTTCACCCATGTTGGACATAACAACAAACCCCATAAGAATTAATTCTTATGGGGTAAATTTAGCAAATATTATTATCTTCTAAATCCTCTGTTATTGTTTTGTTGTTTTCTTGCTCTTCTACAATCAGCACATCTCTGTGGTTCGTTTTCGAATCCTTTTTCTTTGTAGAAATCCTGTTCTGCTTCTGTAAATACGAATTCTTTTCCGCAATCTTTACAAGTTATATTCTTATCTGCCATTTTAACATTCCTCCTTTTTCAATATTAAGATTTAAAGTTGATTAATCTAACCTTTTAAAAAGAGGAAATATTACTCATCATATTAAATCTCTTGCCAATAATTAACTTAACTACCAGCACTTGATAAGTATATCACTTATATATTTAATATGCAATAGATAATTTTAAAATAGTTTTTATTTAATTATTTTAAGTTTAATCAACTTTTCTTCTCATTTCTTTTTGTAATTTCTTTAAGGCTTTCTTAGACCCTCTTTCAATATCTCTTTTTAACTTTCGTTCTTCATAGCTAGTGAATAAACTATTTAAATCATAATCCTTTGGGTATAAATTTTGGGCTTCTAAAAATAGCTCCAATCTTTTTATATTAGCTTCAATTATCTTATTTCCATATAGTACTTTTATATTGTTAAATTCATCTTTTTCTCTATAAACTATTCCAAAGTCATTATAATCTAGTAATCTTACCTTATCACCGATTTTATACTCATAACTTTCTTCAGTATTTTCCTCTGTTTCAATAGCTATATCCCCTGCTTTTATCTTACTTCTCTTTACTAGCTCAAAATTATAATCCTTTTTTTCAATGTAGCTCTTTGCTCTTTTTAGCACTCCTTCTTTTAATCCCATTTTCTTTCCTATCCAAAGGGCATTACTTTCTCCTGATTGCCCTATAGTTAGTTTATATAGAGGCTCTAAAGTTTCAGGATTAAATTGCATACAGGCATTTTGAAACTCTGGATGGTTTTCCCCAAACTTTTTTATCTCTCCATAGTGAGTTGTGGCTACAGTTATACATCCCATATGATAAAACTCCTCTAATATAGAAATAGCAAGGGCTGCTCCCTCATTAGGCTCTGTTCCAGTTCCTATTTCATCAAAGAGTAAAAGAGTTCTTTTATTTGCCTCTTTCATAATTTCAGCTAAGTTGTTTATATGAGAGGAGAAGGTACTTAGAGAATTTTCTAGGCTTTGGTTGTCTCCTATATCTACAAATACTTTATCAAATATGCTAAACTCTGAGTCCTTAGCTGCACTTACATGAAAGCCTGATTGAAGTGCTAAGCTTAGTAGCCCTAAGGTTTTTAACACCACGGTTTTTCCCCTGCATTAGGTCCAGTTATAATTAAACTTCTATAGTCCCTTCCTATTTCAAAATTTAGAGGAATTATCTCTCCTGCTAGCAATGGATGTTTTCCTTTTATTATCTTGGTATATCCATAATCATTTACCTTAGGCTCAATGCCATTTATACTATTGCTATATTTTGCTTTTGCAAATACCATGTCATAATGCCCCATGAGCTCTAAATTAATTTTTATCTCTCTAATTTTTTCATAAACTAACCCAGTTAGATATGATAAAATTTGATATACTTCACAAGCCTCTTCTGATTTTAGTGCTACTAATTCAATATTAAATTTACTAATGGAGTTTGGCTCTATAAATACAGTTGAACCTTTCGATGAAATGTCTACTACTACTCCATCAACTTGGTTTTTACAAGATGCTTTTATTGGCACTACATATCTATCATTTCTTTTACTTATATAAAACTCCTGTATATACTTCTTGTTTTCATTAGAAGTTAAAAACTTATTTAATTTCTCTTGGATTTTACTTTCTGTATTTTCTATATGTCTCCTTATTCTCCTTAATTCCTTGCTGGCTGAAGAATCCACAGTATTTCCTTTTATAGAATTATTTATTTCCTCTTCTATACTCTTCACTTCTGTGATTGAAACTGCGTAAGAACTTAATGTAGGAGCATAAGGCTCTTTATCTATCATAAATTGCTTAACTTTTCTACACCCTCTTAAAAAATCAGAAACTATGGTAAGTTCTTCTCCTTCTAACACTCCACCCTTTTCAATCTTTTCTAAGGCAGCCTTTATATTAAATAGCCCTTCTAAGGGTATATGATTTGTTGTATTTAATAAATTTTTACCTTCACTGGTTTCCTTTAATCTTCTTTGAACAACCTTAATGTCATTACTTGGCTCTAATTTATCTATTAATTCTTTTCCTAAACCGCTTACGCAATAAGATTTTATTAATTCCTTTAATTCATTGTATTGTAATTTTTCAAATGTAATATTATTCACTTTTAAATATCTCCTTCACAAAAATTTATAGAAATTTTCCCTTGATTTTATAAATCTCCATGAAGATACGCTCCAATGGATAGGTTCGGAGTAAAAACAATAAAAGCCGTGGATACTTCCACAGCTTAAAATCATACCTCAATAAAGACAGCTTAAATAAACTATCCTTTAATATATTAAAGTACATTATAAGTGGACTTAGTATCTTCATATTATCTTTGAATAAATCCATAGCAAATAAAGGTATTTTATATACCTTTTTTCAGATTTATTCACCAAAAACATGTCTATTCTGATACTACCCCGCTCATAAAGCACCTCATCTTTCTTATTTCAAACCTATCTCATATTAGTTTATTCTACACTCTTAAAAATGTCAATAGACTTTACTTAACTCTCCAAGTGGTTCCTTCTTTAGAATCAATAATCTCAATATTATTACTTAATAAAATCTCTCTAATTTCATCCCCTCTTGCCCAATCTTTATTTTTCCTTGCAATATTTCTTTCTTCTATAAGTTCTTCAACCCATTTTTCATCGATTAATATTTCTTTTGTTTCTTCTTCACTTAAAAGATTTAATGAAAATACCTTGTCAAAATCCTCAATAAGATAAGCTTTCTCATTATTATTTAGATTCTCTTCCCTTATTACCTCTTCTAAAACTGTAAAAGCGTTAGGTAGATTTAAATCATCACTTATCTGAGAAGAAAATTTTTCTTTATAATTATATATTTTATTCTCATCTATCTTTTCATCGTCACGTCTATTCTTCACTATATTATTTACTTTGCTTCTTAGTTTCTTCAATGCCTTTTTTGCCTCTTCAAGGCTCTCAAAGCTAAATAATAATTGTTTTCTATACCTAGATTGCAAGCAAAAATATCTATAGTCTAATGGACTATACCCTTCTTCTATTAATCTTGATATGGTAAGAAAATCTCCACTGGATTTTGACATCTTTCCTTTGTTTAGCACTAGAAATTCTCCATGCATCCAGTAGTTAACCCATTTATGACCCAAAGCACTTTCTGATTGAGCGATCTCATTTGTGTGATGCACAGGGATATGGTCAACTCCTCCGCAGTGAATATCTATTTTATCCCCTAAATATTTTATTGACATAGCAGAACATTCTATATGCCATCCTGGAAATCCTCTTCCCCAAGGGGATTCCCACTGCATTATTTGATTGGTAAATTTTGAGTTTGTAAACCACAATACAAAATCTAAGGGATTTTTCTTGTGAGGATCAATTTCAATTCTATTTCCTGCTTCCAACTCTTCTAAAGTAATATTAGCTAATTTATTATAATCTTCAAATTTATCTATGGAAAAATAAACATTTCCATTAGATATATAGGTAAAACCTTTTTCCTCTAATATTTTGATGAACTGAATCATATCTTCAATGTGTTCTGTCGCTCTACTAATTACTGAAGGAGGCTCTATATTTAATTTTTCACAATCACTTAAGAAGGCTTCTTCATAAAATCTAGCTATTTCCCATACTGTCTTCTTTTCTCTACTAGCTCCCAAAGCCATTTTATCCTCTCCGGAATCTCCATCAGATTCTAAATGACCTACATCTGTAATATTCATCACATGTTTTACTTCATAACCCAAATAAGTTAATGATTTTTTTAGCACATCCTCAAATATATAGGTTCTTAAGTTGCCTATGTGAGCGAAGTTGTAAACTGTAGGTCCACAGGTATACATCCCCACCTTTCCTTCTTCTATTGGGATTAATTCTTCTTTAATTCTGCTCAAAGTATTATAAATTTTAAAATCCATTCTTTTCACTTCCTTTTATATAATTAAGTTATTATTTTTCATTTCTGTCCATGTAGTAATTATTATATTTTCTACATATTTCCTATATGAATAAACTAAAAAAGCTGCAGATTTCCGCGGTTTCTCTTAAACAGAAAAACCACAGGATATGACCTGCAGTTTAAATATCAATATATTAAATTTATAGAGTAACTACACTATAAATTCAAAGGATATAAGATTATACAATGCAAACAGGTCTGTTGTTATCTATTCTTTTACATATTAAATTACTTAAACAACAACAGCAACAACACATCATTGTAAATCTCCTCCAAATCTATTTTATATATTCATTATACAATGTTTATAACAAAATTCATAGCACTCTTTATAATAATTATTTCTTTTATAATGAGCTTTACCCTCCAAGAGTTATATCCTGAGTATTATACCAATTCAGTGCATCATAAAAATGTTCCTGATTAAAATCTGGCCAATAATCATCTACAACAAAAAAATCTGAATATATGGACTGAACTGGTAAGAATCCACTTAATCTTCTTCTTCCTCCCCAACGTATGATTAAATCTACTCTAGAAATATCATTTGATTGAATTTGATTGTTTATATTATTACTTAAAGAAGTTGATTTCTTCAACTGGTATAGATCCCATTTCCAGCTGTAATTCACTAGAAAATTAACCTTTATTCCACCATCTCCAAAATTTTTTCTCTCCGTATAGGGCATTAATTCTTTTGGAAACATAGGTGATTTTGTGTTTCCTACCACTAAAAGAGAAGCATTTTCTTTTGAGAGTATATTTACTGCATCTATACAGGCTTTTGTAAAAGCTTTTCTCTGTTCCATTGGCCTTTTAGTATTGTCTGCGGTAAATCCATAATAAGTTATTTCTTTAATTCCTGCCTTTTGACATAATTTAAATAGTAAGAGACCTGGGTCAATTCCTTGGTCATATCCTTTTTCTTTGGATAATCCTTTCCCTTCAGCCCACCTTCTATTTCCATCGGGTATTATTCCTATGTGCTTTGGTATTTTCATGTCAACCACCTCAATTTTTACATATATAATTAATGTTTTCATATGTATTATTGACATTATTATTAAAACTAATTCAAAATAGATGTGGTGAGCTCTAATTAGCGTCTAAATCTTCTTTTACATTAAAAAATCTTTCCTTTAGCAATTTTATGTCATCATCTATGAACCTATGTTGTATAGTACTTACATCGAATTTAAATAATTTAAATGCAAATTGTATAAAATGTCCCAGAGATATTGCCATGATAAATGTTCCTAATCCTACATGACCTCCTAGTATATATCCTGCAATCAATGCACCTAATTCAATAGAGCTTCTTATAAGTCTAACAGATTTATGAGTCTTTTTTGTTAGAGCTACCATCAGGCCGTCCCTTGGTCCCGAACCTAACCCCACACTGATATAAAAGTAAGTTCCAATTCCAATTACTATCATTCCCAAAAACATCATAATAACATTTAATAGAAGATTGTTGAATACTGGAATTATATTATTTAACATTAAGAAATCCATGAAAAAACCGATGACTATCATATTGAGTATGGTTCCCCATCCTATTTTTTCTCCCAATATGCTATCTAATATTACAATTATAATTCCAACGGTAATACTTCCCTTACCCATAGTAATATTAGCAATTTTTGAAATACCTTGATGCAAAACATCCCAAGGTGATAAGCCTAGATTAGCATTAATTGTCATAACTATACCCGTTGCACATAAAAAAAATCCTGTAAATAATTTAACAAGTATCACAATTACTTTTTTCATATTTTATAAAACCTCCTAGCCCCAAATTAAAGATTTATACTTCATTATAATACAAAAAGTTCTATAATAGTCAAGCATATTAGGCATTAAAAAGGGTCTGTCTCAAAATACAATTTTGAGACAGACCCTTAATTTATCATGGAGTTTTATTTTCATAAGTTTTTATTAAATTATAGTCAAGAATATCATCAGAATACTCTAATTCTTGTAGAACCTTCTGTTTAATCTTTTTTAACTCTTCAGTTTCAGGTATTACATTTCCTGAGGCTATATCATAATACTGATTAGACCAGGAGACATAAAAGATTTCTCCATTAGTAAAGGAACCATTTCTGAAAATTACTCTATCCTCAGTGGAATTTAATATATCCTGACCTAGCATATATTTATTAGGCAAATTAAATAAATTTGCTAAAGTTGGATATACATCCATTTGTCCTGAATAGGTATTGTTAACACCTTTGTGCTCATCTTTAGGGAAATGTATTAGCATAGGTACTTTTTGATATTGATACCAATCCAAATCTGTAGGATTAGTAGTCCCTTCAAATTTATATAGCTCTTCAGCATACTCTTTTGGAATAGCACTATGATCTCCATAAATAACAATAATTGAATCATCTGCTAGTCCATCTTTTTCGATCTTGTCCAAAAACATTCCTAACTGTTTGTCAGTATAGTGGATTCCTCTTAAATAATCCCCTAATAAAGTATTTTCATACTCTCCCACGTCAAAGTTTCCATAGCCTTCTGCATCCTCATAAGGAAAATGACTGCTTAAAGTTACCATGAAGGAGTAAAATGGCTCCTTTAATTCTTTTATCTTTTCAAATGACTGATTAAAAAAGGATTCATCACTTAATCCAAGACCTACTCTATCATTTAATTCAAAACTATGCTCTCCATAAAAATTATCAAACCCTTCTGTATTATACATAACATTCCTATTCCAGAAACCTTCTATATATCCATGAAAGGCAGCTGTATTATATCCCTTTTCTTTTAAAGCTTTAGGTAATGAATTAAGTGTATTACCTGAATATTGATAATAAGCCGCTCCTGAAGCTGCTGGATACAAGGAATTATTAACCATAAACTCCGCATCAGAAGTATTTCCGCCTGCTACTTGATAAAAAAAGTTATCAAAATACATACTTTTATTTATCCACTTATTAAGATTTGGAGTAATCTCTTCCCCATTTATCTTTTTATTTACTACGAAGCTTTGCAGAGCTTCTACCTGTATTACAATTAAATTTTTACCTTCAGCTTCTCCAGCAAAGTTTACACCCTTAGTTTCACCTTTCTTTTTTAAGAAAGATTGAATTTCTTCTGTTCTTTCTTCTGGAACTTTCTTGGATCTACTTATTTTATTTGTAATATAATTGTAGCTATCTATGGCATGAAAGTTGATATTTCCTAAAACCTTTGTTAGATAAAGCTTATTACTCATAGTTTTGATTAGTAGCGGTTGTTCTTTGGATAGCTTATAAATATATTTTCCATTAAAGCCAACTCCTAAAGAAAATATAAGTATAAAAATCATAAATCTCAATCTGAATTTAAATTCTTTTCTTTCTATGTTCTTCATTATTTTCATTAAAGGAATAAGTAAAATTATATCTACAAAGTATAAAATATCTTTAGATTTTATTAAAGCTAGTACACTAGATGATACGCTCTTAAGTAAAAAACTATCCTTTATTGCTCCCATGGAAATAACGTCTTTAAAATATCTATAATAAAGGGTATCTGCAAATATAATTAAGCTAATAATTATATTTATTGTATAAAAAAAATTTTTTCTACCATTATTTTTAAATAAATATCCAATAGCTACAATCGGCAAAATTGAAGCCACAACTGGGCCTTGCAACGACATAGCATTAAAATATTCTGGTGATATTTCTTTTCCATAATATAAAACTTTAGCCGTTACTATAATTAAAAAAATCAGTGCATCCCAATGCTGTGCCCACTGTTTTTGTATATTTAACCAAATATTACTTAAGGTATTTTGTGAATTACGTTCTACTATAGTTCTATTATCCATTCTTATCTCCTATTTTGAAAACTAATATTAATATATACTTTTATCTACACCAATTAATGCTACTAGTTAAAGTTTGCAGTTTTATTACGGTATTATTAATAATCTGTAAATAAATTTACGTTATTATAACTATTTGTTTTAAACCACAACAATATTATAACATTATGAGTAAATTATCAAGCTTAAAAAAGGACTATCTCAAAATTGTATTTTGAGATAGTCCCTTCAACATATTTACATAACATATTAAATTTAACATTAAGTCTTCATATTTAATATACTGAAATTTTATGTAGCTTCTTTATTTTCTTATAGATTTTAGTATACCTTCAGCAATACCTTTAGCAGCTTTGTTTTGGAAATCATTGCTAACCAAGAGCTTTTCCTCGTTAGCATTACTTATAAAAGCCACTTCTACAAGAGCTGCTGGTGCTTTTGTGTGGTTGAGAACATAGAAATTTGCGGGTTTAACTCCTCTATCAGTCAATCCTATAGCATTTACAAGTTGACCTTGTATTGCTCCTGCTAATTTTTGACCCTGTACACTACCTGGTGAATAATAAGTTTCCGTACCATGAGCACCTGGAATAGGAGCGCTATTGGCATGTATAGATACAAAGTATTCAATATTTTCATTGTTAGCTATTTCAACACGTTTTTTAAGATCTTCTGCCTCATTTGAAGGCCAAGATACTTTATCACTGCTTCTGGTATATACAACATCAATACCATTACTTTTTAGTATCTCTCCAACCTTAAGTGTTATAGCTAAAGTTACATCCTTTTCAAGCTTTTTAGTAGGCCCTACTGCTCCTGAATCATATCCACCATGTCCTGGATCTAAGACTACTTTTATGGATCCTCCATTTAAAATTTTATTTAATAGTACATCAGATATTACTCCAGTTCCTCCTAATACCTTCATTGTAGATATACTATCTAATTTAGAAGTTAACAAAGTTTTTTTCAGGTCATAAGAATCACCCACTAACATTACAGGTGATAATGTCTTTGCTGCAGCTGCAGAACCGGATAGAGCATCAGCAAAAGCTAGTCCATTAGCTATGTAAGTTTTATCAAAAGTAATTTGGTTCAAAAACTCATTTATTACTGCCTCGTTAGTCTTATACCTATCTTGTCCACTTAATCTTTTAAAGTTTTCAATATTTTTTATGGACTCACTTTGGATTGAAGCTTCTCCACCTATAATATAATAATTACTTCCTTTATTAGCGTTAATAAATTTTCCAACACTATCTGGTATGTTCTTAGATCTAGTAAGGAGTATGGGAGCTCCTTTTATAGCTGCCATTGGTGCCGCTGATACAGCATCTGGAAAGTTCTCTCCTGAAGCTATGAATATATCATTATATGTACCTAAGACTTCTGCCACCTTCACACTTGTTTCATATCTATCCGCTCCATATATTCGTGTAGACTCTAATCCCATATCCTTCAACTGCTTTTCCACATTTTCAGATATAACACCAGGCCCACTTATTATAAAGGCATTTTTTGCATTTAGTCTTTTTATTTCTTCCATCATCTCTTTGCTCATGGAAGAGTTTTTGGTTAACAAAATTGGTGCATCATACTTTTTTGATAAGGGTGCTGCGCTTAAAGCATCTGGAAAATCCTCTCCTGAAACCAGTATTATGTAATTTGAAACTTCCCAATGATTTTTAGAAACTTGTATTGAGGTTTCATACCTATCCTTTCCTCCAAACCTCTCTACAGTGGGAGCAGCAAATGCCTTAATATCCCGCATATGTAGTACAGCAAAAAAGCAAAATAAAAATAGTAACAATTTTTTCCTTAAGGTCATTGATATTCCTCCCTTATTATTGTATATTTTTTATTGTAACATAGATTTTAAGCATTCCTTATGGTACTTAGTGGGAATAAAATGTCCATTTATTGCCCAGATATTGAAAACATTAAGTTTTAAAGAAATTATTAAAATTTTATTAAATATTTTATTTAATAGAGATTAATTTCATAAGCATACTATTGCCTACCTTTACATTGAATAGATTTTCAAAAAATGAAAAGAGCAGCTAACTTAGTTAAATTAACCAGTTAGCTACTCTATAGTATTTTCAATATTCAGGTTGTTCACATCACCATTTCTTTCTTAAAAACCTTCTTTTTTCATCAGGTAAATCTAAAGCTAAAGTTCCTCCTGGGTTCATAATATTATTAGGGTCAAAATGTTTCTTTAGTGCTCGATATAGTTCTAATTGATTGCTTCCAATCTGACCTTCTAGCCATGGTGCAGTCATCTTACCTATGCCGTGGTGGTGGCTCATAGCAGCTCCATATTTTTGTATATTGTCCAATATACCCGATTGATACTCTATATAGTCATCAATCTCATTCATTTTAGCTATAAATATAAAATAAAGATTTGCTCCCTGTGGATATACATGGGACATATGGGTCATGCATATAGTATTTGGTCTGCTTTTACAAAACTTTCTAACCCCTTCATGAACTTCTTTCATATTATCCCAGTTAACAGAACACTCCAAGGTATCAGTCATTATACCGTAATCTTGTAGATCTTCCCTCATGTATGGATCTCTAAATCTTCCATGTTCCCAAGCCTTTGTCACATAGCCTGTCGTATACATAGCACCGTATTTCTTGCATATTTTATGAACTTTTTTATTTACTAATTTTGCAAAATCCTTCTCTCCTTCTGCAAATCCAAGGAAGATACATCTTTCCATAGGTTTATACCCCTTTATACTCATAAGCTTATCAATTATTGTATCTTCTACACCATAAAGCTTCAGCATTACATCTGTTTCTTCGGGATCTGATAATCTAAATACAGATGGGAATCCGAATTGACCCTGCATTATTTCACGAGCCGCATTTCTTCCATCTTCCCAAGTTTTAAATATATAACTAAATCTTTTTATATTTTCAGGCATGTATTTAAATACCTTCAAAGTTACATTTACAAGGATACCAAAAGCACCTTCACTTCCCATCATTATTTCATCTATGGATGGTCCTGTGGCATTAGCAGGGTATTCATCGCTCTTTATAATTCCTATTGGAGTAACATATTCTTGACTTATAACCATATCTTTAATATTGCCATAATAGGTTGAGTTTTGACCTGCACCTCTTGTAACCACCCATCCTCCCACAACTGAATACTCAAAGGATTGTGGAAAGTGTCCACAGGTATATCTTATCTTTGCATTAAAATTTTCTGGTGCCTTATTTAAGGTCTCCTCAAGTTTTGGTCCACTCATTCCAGCTTGTACTGTAATAGTTTGATTTACTTCATTGAAACTTACAACCTTATTCATGTGAACTCTCATATCCAGAGAAACTCCGCCATTCATACACTCAACTCCACGGGTAACGGAAGATCCTCCACCATAAACATATACCGCAATTTTTTCATCGTTGCAGTATTTTACTATATTTATAATATCCTCTTTATTCCTTGGGTGTAGCACCAAATCAGGTATATTCTCTATAATCCCCTGTCTAAGTCGCATTAAATCAAACATAGTCTTTCCGTAAGCAATCTGAAGTCTGGAGTAATTATCCATCTTAACATTTTCTTCACCAAGCATTTCTTTGAATTTGTTTACTTGTGTTTCATTAAGCTTTATAGGTTTGTCAAAATCTACTTTCTCAAGACCCATTTTTCGCTTGGTCTTAAAATCTTCATCGGTCATATTAAAGTTTTTTTTCATAAGTCCATAAAGTTTTTTGTTAGGATGTTTAAATTCTTTAGGATCCCCCCATTTTAATATAGAACGATAACTCCCCTCTGGAGGTGCTTCTTCATGCCAATCTGGATAAAAATCATTATTATTTTTACTCATTACACCCATCCTCCTTACTTAAATTCTCATGCCCTGTTATCTCTCTTATCTCCTTATAAAGTCCCTTAAGGGCAGGATAAATCTTTTGATACACATTACTATAAAGTTGAGAATATATTTTTACATTTTCACTATTAGGTTTATAATTCTTTGTATAATTCACCATATTTTTAATAGCTTCACTATAGCTCTCATAAACGCCTAAGGCTACAAAGGCTATAATGGAGGCTCCAAGACCAGATGTTTCATAGGTTTGCACCTTATATATAGGTCTATTTAGCATGTCCGATGTTATTTCACATATAATGTCGCTTTGAGAACCTCCTCCAGATAGAAAAACTTTATTAATCTTCTTATGAGATTTACTTTCAATTTTATCAATGCCATCTAATAATCCATAATTTATTCCTTCTATTATAGCTCTATATATATGTGCGCGAGTATGCACATCACTAAAGCCTATTATTGCTCCCTTAGCTTCAGGCATTTTAAGTCCTGGTGTCCAATAGGGTTGAAGCATAAGTCCTTGAGATCCTGGAGGTATCTTTATAAGCTTTTCGTTTAAAACCTCTTCTGGAGGTATATTTCTCTCTTGTGCCTCAATCATCTCTCTGTGGGCAAACTCTTTTTTAAACCAAGTTATCATCCAATACCCTCTAAATATCTCTACTTCAGGGTTATAATATCCCTTCATTGCAGCTGGATAAGCAGGCATAAAGGGAATTGGTTCAAAATATTCTTTAGAAGTGGTTTGTACTGTTGCAGTGGTGCCAAAACTTATGCTAGCACAATCAGGACTCATGCATCCATTCCCTAGAGTTTCGCAAGCTTTATCTGAGGCAGATGCTACCACAGCTGTACCTTCAATTATTCCCGTATCCTTTGATGCCTTTTCTGTTATTTTTCCTATTATGTCACCTACCTCTATCAATTGGGGTAATTTTTCTCTCTCCACTCCAAAGAGATGCCATTTATAACTGTTATCAGATTGGGGCCACTGCTTTTTCTTATAATCAAAGGGAATATGCCCCACTTGATTTCCTATGGAATCGATGAATTTTCCCGTCAACTTATAATTCAAATATCCTGAAAGCATTAAGTATTTATATGTGTTTTGCCATATTTCAGGCTGGTTTTGCTTAATCCAATGGGATTTACTTTTTCTCATGGTTATATCTACCGCTTCATTCATACCCACGGTGCGAAAGGCAAGTCTTTTCCCAACAGAAAATTTTTCCGTGCAAAGAGCATCTCTCTGATCAAGCCAAAGTATACAATATCTTAATGGCTCTCCATTTATATCTACATTTACACAGGTGTCTCTTTGGGTGGTTATAGATACTCCTATAACCTGTTGCCACAACCCCTCTACCTCTTCTCTCAACGCTTTGGTAGCAGAACATATAGCATTATAGTAAACCTTTGGGTCTTGTTCTGCCCATCCTGGGTTTTTCGAAATATATGGTTCAAATTCAACCTTCTTTTTACCTTTAAGTTCTCCATACCTATCGAAAAGTAATGCTCTTACACTTTGAGTTCCACAATCAATTGACAATATCAGTGGTTCCAAAACTCATTCCCCCTTTAACCAAAGATTCATGTCAGAGGTAGAAACTATATTTACACCACTGCCTAATACATTCTTTACCACTATATCTCCACAACCTATTAATCTATCAACAACTATTTTCTCTAAGGTGTTCATCAGAACAAATATGTCTTTCTTAGGTATTTCTCCATCAGTTTTTACAGGCAATCTTGGCATTTCCTTATAAATTGTCTTAACCGTAGTGGTAAGACTTCTATGGGGGTTTTCCATTTCATTTATTGCAAAAACCTCTCCCCTAGGACATAATCCTCCAGTGACCTGCCATGTATCTTCTATTTTTTTTACCACTAGATTGCAGCTATTTGGACATACTATACAGGTAAGCTCCCTCACTTTATTCCCTCCTGCATTATCACTTCTATGTCTTTCCCTAAAATTGGTTCTACGTTATCTATATCAACTTCAATCCTTTCCATTTCTGGCGGCCTTAAATTTCTATACTTCTTCATATATATTATTTTATTTTTATATTTTATCTGCACTATGGTATTCTTACGTATATCTTTAGTTCTGAAATACAACACTATTTTTTTATTCTGAGACGTGATATCAAAGCTTTGAGGAACTAAATATAAGAATTCTTCATTTTTAAAGCATATATTATTTAATTCTCGCTTCCCCTTATTTTTAACATAGTTAGCAGCACTCTTTCCTGCAATAGAACCGCTTTCCGATACATAGTCCACCAAATCATTTACATGTAATGCATTTCCACAAGAAAATATCCCTTCCATCGAAGTCATCAAGTTTTGATCAACGTAGGGTCCTTTTGTCCTTCCATCCATTTTCACTCCTAATTTTTCAGCTATTTCATTTTCTGGTATGAGACCTACTGATAAAATAACTCCATCGCATTCTATTATTTCTTCAGTACCACTTATAGGATTCATATTCTCATCTAAGCTAATTATCTCTACTCCTTCTACTCTGTCGTAACCAATTATTCTATTAATGGTTTTCGATAAGTAAAGAGGAATGGAGTAATCTTCTAAACATTGAACTAAATTTCTTGTTAAACCTGATGGAGTAGACTTAGCTTCATATACCCCTAACACCTCTCCTCCTTCAAGAATGAATCTTCTTGCCATAATTAGCCCAATATCACCGCTTCCAAGTATCACACACTTTTTACAAGGAAGATATCCTTTTATATTTACAAAATATTGTGCTGTACCTGCTGTAAGTATTCCTGCTGGCCTATCTCCATGAATAAATACCTGTCTTGAAGATCTTTCTCTACAACCATTAGCAAGTACTATGGAAGAGGAGCTTACACTATATAATCCCTTACTTCCACTGACTAAGGAAATAATAAAGTTATTTTCCTTTCTCTCTATATCCACCACAAAGGCTGATGTAACAATTGATATATCATTTTCTTCTACCATTTTTATATATCTTTCTGCATATTCAGGACCAGTAAGCCTCTCTTTAAACTTTATAATTCCAAAGCCATCGTGTATACATTGTTTTAAAATTCCTCCTACCCTACTTTCCCTTTCCACGATTAATGTTTTTGCTCCCATTTCATTAGAAGATAATGCTGCTGCTAACCCAGCAGGACCGCCTCCAATTACTATCACGTCATACTGTTCCATTTACATCCTCCTTCCATGGAGTTTTGGTTTCAGAAACTAATATATTAGACTTCCTTCCTTTTTTAGTTACTTCTATTGAACTAATATTTGATTGTTCACTTATTATTTCAGTTATTAAAGGGGTACAAAATCCTCCTTGGCATCTACCCATTCCTGTTCTTACTCTTCTCTTAATAGCATCTAGACTATTTGCTTTTATAGGAGAATTTAGCACATCTATTATTTCTCCCTTACTAATTTCCTCACAGCGACAAATAATAATTCCGTAATCCGGTCTATTTTTTATAATTTTACTTCTCTCTTCAAAAGAAAGCTTAGCTAATTCAGGTATACCCTTTCTTATTGGATTAAAATCAACTTTTCTATATACTTTTTTAAATTGAGAAAGCAGTTCTATTGCAATACCCGTTATATCCTCTGCTATCGCTGGTGCTGAAGCTAATCCTGGAGATTGTATTCCCGCTGCATGAATTAAATTATGGACATATTCCGACTTTTCAACTATGAACTCTTCTTCATAAGTAGCTGCTCTTATACCTGAAAAATAAGTTATTATATCCCCTTTGCCCAATCCCTTTACTAATGGCAAATGTTTATTTATAACTCTCTCTATATTTTCTCTATTACTACTATAGTCCTCTCTTAGTGGCTGTTCATAAGCATCTGGTCCAGCTAATATATTATCATCTATAGTTCTAACTAATCCTCCTCCTTTTGTATTTCCTGATCTTTCACTTATAGAAGGCATAGCTAGTACTCGCTGAAAAAGATTGCCTTTCTTCTTGTCTAATATTAAAACTTCTCCCTTTCTTGGATGTATTGTAAAAAATTCATCTCCAGCCATTTCTGCTATTTTATCAGAATATACACCTGCTGCATTTATAACAATACTTGGATATATTTTTCCTCTATTTGTGTTAACCCACTCTATTTTATTATTTTGAATTTCCATAGATTCAACTATAGTATTTAATGATAATTCCAATCCGTTCATTACAGCATTTTCAGCAAAGGCAACGGTGATTTTATAGGGTGATAAAATCCCTGTGGTTGGAAAGGAGAATCCTCCAGCTGCCCTCTCTGTAATGTTTGGCTCCAACTCCCTTAGTTCTTTTAATGGTACATGTGTTACCCCTTCCACTCCTAGCTTTTTAGCTCTGTTATATACTATAGGTGCTATGATCTTCATCCAAGACTTTTCATATAGAATAATATTTCCTCTTCTTTTAAATTCCACGTCTAATTCTTCCGTAATTTTTGTATACATTTTATTGCCTTTTACATTATAATAACCCTTTTTACTCCCAGGCTTTGAGGCTATACCTGGATGAATCATCCCATCGTTCCTTGAAGATGCATGAAATGCCACATCATCCTCTTTTTCCACTAGTAGAGTTGAGATATTATATTTGGCTATCTCTCTTCCTATGGCACTACCTATGACTCCACCTCCAATTATTAATACATCTACACGTTTCCCATGTAATGCAGAATCTCTTAACATTGGTTTCTTAATAGGAGGGATTACTAAGCCTTTCATCTGAATTTTATTTACCACTCCTTTAAATCCTTTTCCTGCAGCAATTTTACCTGCCTTAATCACTTGATTCCAATTATCCACTTCTCCTTCTAGCACAATAGAATCTCTCCATTGCCTACAATAAACCTTAGAAGATAGATCTTTATTAATTCTCTTTTCAATATTTTTTAGTATTTTTTCCATACCCCACCTCTATGGTCATAATGTTGTCCGAACATCCTATTTTATAATATTTTATTATTGCTATTGCATATATATTCCAATCAATTTTTTCTTAAGTCTTCTATGGGATATTTATATATATCATTAGGAATTACAAATCTTAGATAATAATAAGGCTCTTTCTCGTTGTTTATGTATATCCATCTTTCCATATCAATTACTACAGTGCTATAGTCTATCTTTAAAATATTTTGTTCATCTTCACTTGGATTTCTTGGTATAATAACTTGTTCCACTCTATTTATGGTAAATTTAAGTTCTTCTAATATAATCTTTGCAAGGGATTCGTTAAGATCAAAATTCTTTAAAAGCCCCATAGCTTCCACACTAAAATAGGATTCTTCTATGGCAATTGGTAGTTTTTCTGCTAAGCGGATTCTTCTTAAGTAATAGCAATCCTGATTTCTTTCCCATTTGAGTTTTTTACATAGTTCATTATCTAGGGTTATAACTTTGCTTTCATCTATTATATTTTTAGGACTTATTCCCCTTACCTTTAAAGAATATGTAAGACTTATTAATGGCTCGAAGCCAATAGCAGGTTCCTTTCTTGCAACAAAAGTTCCTATACCCTGCTTTCTATACAAATATCCTTCTCTGACCAAGCCTGTAATAGCCTCTCTAACAGTAGCACGACCAATTTTATACTTTTCCATAAACTCCTTTTCTGTTGGAATTTGAGTATCTACTTCATAGGTACCTTCCTTAACTTTTTTCACTATTTCTTCCTTTAGCTGAATGTATATTGGAATTGGTTTGCGCCTATCTAACATATAATCCTTCCCTTTCCACCCTTTATTGTAATTTAATACATTTGCTTCATTATATTAATCTTGGCAATAAAAAATTCTATTATTTTATCAGCTAATTTCTACGCAAAAATGGGTTTAACAAAATAAAATTTGTTAAACCCATTTTAAATTCATGTTTATATAATTTCTTTTTCTAAACTCGCACCAGTGAATTGACTATTGTAAAGATCTGCATAGAATCCACCTTTAGCTAGTAATTTATCATGATTACCCTTTTCAATTATAGAGCCATTATTCATAACTAGTATTAAATCAGCATCACGAATAGTAGATAATCTATGAGCAATTACAAAACTTGTTCTTCCTTTCATAAGTTCAGTCATAGCTCTTTGTATATAAACTTCTGTTCTAGTATCTACACTGCTTGTGGCTTCATCAAGTATTAGTATTACTGGATCTGCTAGTATTGCTCTGGCTATAGTTAATAACTGTTTTTGTCCTTGAGAAATATTAGATGCCTCTTCATTAAGAATTGTATCGTATCCCTCTGGAAGTGTTCTGATAAAGTGATCAGCGTGAGCTGCTTTTGCTGCTCTTATAATCTCTTCCTCACTAGCTCCTTCGCGTCCATAAGCAATATTATCCTTTATGCTTCCATTGAAAAGCCATGTATCTTGAAGCACCATACCAAAAACACTACGTAAATCCTCACGCTTTAATTCCCTTATATCAACTCCATCAATGGTAATTTTCCCATCATTAATCTCATAAAAACGCATAAGTAAATTTACAAGGGTAGTTTTACCTGCTCCCGTTGGTCCTACAATGGCAATGGTTTGACCTTCCGATACATCTATATTCATATCTTCAATTAGAGTAACTCCTTCTTTATATCCAAAATCAACATTTTCAAATTTTACATTACCACTAGGAAATTCTATAACTTTAACATCTTCACTATCAGGAATTTCTTCCTCTTCATCTAGCAGTTCAAAAACACGTTCTGCTGATGCAATGGTAGATTGAATGATGTTTGCAATATTTGCCGTTTGAACTATAGGTTGTGTAAACTGCTTTGAGTATTGAATGAATGCCTGTATATGACCTATTTCAATAGCTTTCTTTGTTACTAAAATACCGCCAACTACAGATACAAACACATATCCTATATTGTTCACAAAAGTAATAAGTGGCATTATAATACCAGAAATAAATTGTGCCTTCCAACCGGACTCATAGAGTTCTTCATTAATTTTATTAAACTCTTGTATAGATTTACTTTCATGTCCAAAAGCCTTCACTATTTTATGACCTGTGTACATTTCTTCTACATGACCATTAAGTTCACCTAAGGACTTCTGCTGCTCTTTAAAGAATTTTTGTGAACGAGATGCTACTCCTTTAGTTATTATAACTGAGAGTGGCAATGTAATAAAAGTAATGAGAGTCATTATTGGACTTATTCTAAACATCATTATTATAATTCCCACTATAGTGATAACAGAAGTAATAAGCTGTGTAATACTCTGTTGTAATGTACTACTAATATTATCCACATCATTTGTAACACGGCTTAATATTTCCCCATGAGTGTGGGAATCGAAAAACTTTAATGGCAAACGGGAAAGTTTTTCATTTACATCCTTACGCATATTTAGAACAGTTTTTTGTGCTACTCCTGCCATGATATATTGTTGAATATAAGCAAAGAATGCACTGCTGATATATAATGCTGCTAAAATAGCAAGAGTTCTATATATATAATCAAAGTCTATAGCCGTATTTGGCACCTTAAATCTCTCAACTATTCCATTAAATAGAGTAGTTGTTACTTTACCTAAAATATCAGGACTTAGAATCGTAAAGGTAGTGCTTAATATTGCCATAATAAATACTGCAATAAGCTGAAATTTAAGGGGTTTTAAATATCCTAAAAGTCTCTTTAATGTACCCTTAAAATCCTTTGCCTTTTCTACTGGCATTCCCATTGCAGGGCCTCCATGGCCTTTTCCAAATCCTCCACCAGATTTTTTTTCTCTGCGTTCTTCACTCATGCCAATTCCTCCTCTGAAAGCTGTGAAGATACAATTTCACGATATACTTCACAGTTATTTAAAAGCTCCTTATGCTTACCCATTCCTGCAATTTCACCATCATTTAAAACTATAATTCTATCTGCATTCATAACAGTGCTTACCCTTTGAGCTACTATAATCATAGTTGAATCCTCTGTTTCACTTTCCAATGCTGCACGTAATTTTGCATCTGTTTTAAAATCTAGTGCTGAGAAACTGTCATCAAATATATATACTTCTGGTTTTCTAACTAAGGCACGAGCAATTGATAAACGTTGTTTTTGCCCCCCTGAAACATTGGTACCACCTTGTGCTATCATCGAATTCAAGCCATCCTTCATATTGCTTATAAACTCTGTAGCTTGAGCTGTTTCACAAGCGTGAAGAACTTCTTCTTTTGTTGCATCTTCTTTTCCATATTTAATATTTTCTTCAATTGTACCACTGAAGAGAACTGCTTTTTGTGGCACAAATCCTATTTTAGATCTTAAATCCTCCTGAGACATTTTTCTAATATCTACACCATTGACTAATATATCTCCGCTGTCCGCATCATAAAAACGAGGAATTAAGCTTATCAAAGTAGATTTTCCCGATCCAGTACCTCCTATTATTGCAGTTACTTCCCCTGGTTTTGCGCTAAAAGAAATGTTTTTGATAACTGGCTGCTCAGCTCCTGAGTAGCTAAAACTAACATCTTTAAATTCCACATAACCTCTTTTACTATCAGCACTGACAATTTCTTCAGGATCGTTAATTTGTGAAGTCATATCTAATACTTCATTTATTCTTGTTGCTGAAGCAGAGGCACGTGGTATTAATACAAACATCATAGAAACCATAATTAAAGAGAACATTATTTGCATAACATATTGAATAAATGCCATCAAATCTCCAACTTGCATATATCCTCTATCAACACGGATGCCCCCAAACCAAATAATTGCTATTGTTGTAAAATTAAGAAGCAACATCATCATAGGCATAAGGGCAGCCATTATTTTATTTACTTTTATAGCAGTATTAGTAAGATCTAAATTCGCCTCATCAAAACGCTTCTTTTCGTGATCATTACGATTAAAAGCACGGATTACCCTAATACCAGTAAGATTTTCACGCAAAACAAGATTAAGCTTATCAAGCTTTGTTTGCATAATCTTAAATAATGGAACTCCTTTTCTTACTATAATAAATATAGTGCCTGCTATTATAGGAACTGCAACCACTATGACTAAAGACAGAGTTGCATCTCTTGACACCGCCATAATAATACCACCTATGCACATCATAGGTGCACTAACCATTATTCTTAAAATTATTATAAGCACTTGTTGAATTTGTGTTATGTCATTTGTAGTTCTGGTAATAAGTGAAGAGGTTCCTATCTTATCAAATTCCTGGAGAGAATAGCTCTCAACTTTTGAAAAAACATTACCTCTAAGAATCTTACCAAATCCTGTTGCGATTTTTGAGGATAAAAAGCTGGCAATGATTGTACATATCGTACCTCCTGCAGCTACGATTAACATTAATCCTCCAACTCTTAAGATATAATTCGTATCTCCATTAATTATACCTTTGTTAACAATATCCGACATCAAAGTTGGTAAGTATAGTTCTGAAAGTGATTGAAAAAATACTAGTACCAAAACCGCAGCTATTGAAGCTGCATAGGGCTTTAAAAATTTGAACAACTTAATCATAAATCATCATCTCCATCTAATTCTCCTATAATTGCATATCTAATTCCTTATCACACGCTTCTTCAAGATTATTTTTCATCTGCATCAACAACCTTCTAAGTAGAATTTTTTCTTCTTCTGTAAAATTAGAAAAACATTCTCCCTTAATAATTTTAATAACTTGAATTGCTTCTTTACATAATTCTTTTCCCTTTTCCGTTAAGTAGACTCTCGTAACTCTTTGATCTTCAGAATCTACTTTCCGTTCCACCAAATCAAACTTTTCCATTCTTTTTAACATCATAGTAATAGTGGCAGGTTTTATATTTAACTTATCTGATAATTCCTTTTGACTTTGCCCATCCTTAATATGTAATGCCATGAGCATGGGCGGTTGACCTGGATACACTCCAATTTTTTCTAATAGTTTATGAGTTCTATAATAATGAAGTCTTATTACTTGTGAAAAAACGTGATATAAAGAATCTTTTTCAATACATTCCAACAATATCCCTCCTATTTAATTAGCCGACTAAACATATTTAATAATATCATTAGGATGTTTACTAGTCAATATTATTGGCACACAATAATTTTAAACAATTTATTAACATAAACATATCTCTTTATCCCCTTAATATTCAGAACATTAAATGAAAACGTTCTACATTCCACATCTTTATTATAGGTTTATTTTAAAAGTTATTCAGCATTTTTATTCCCTAACTAATAGTTAGCCTACTAATGTATTTTGTTAAATTTTTATCCATGCCCCAACTATCCATGCTCCATTTTCTTACTAATCTCTAAAAACTAATGTTTTAATCAATCTATCTTCTCCTAGTATAGTATTAGGAAAAATATTTACCGCATTATCTTTATATAACTCCGGTTCAACCATCGCTGGAGTAAAATGAGTGAGTAAAAGCTCTTTAACTCCACCTTTACGGGCTAATTCTGCCCCTTCAGCAAAAGTCATGTGCTTATTATTAATTGCTTTGTCTAAATCTTCATTTTTCCCATAGGTACCCTCACATATAAATAAATCACTATCCTTTATGAAATCAATTATGGTACTTATGGGCCTTGTATCTGTTATAAAGCTTATCTTTATCCCTCTTCTCTCACTTCCTAGTACCATACTAGGTTCATATCTTTTTCCATCATGCATGACAATTTCACCCTTTTGAAGTGTATTCCAAAGAATTTTTGGCACCTCTTTTAAAATTGCCTTCTCCTGATCAAATTTTGGTTTTCTACTTATATAAAAACTATAACCTATACAGGGTGTTGAGTGATGGAGTTCTAATGCAGAAATAGTTAAACTACTGATATGTAATGATTCTGCGGGATTCTCTATTATATTTATCTCATAAGGAAGATAAGGCACTATAACCCTAAGAGAGCTTACTATATTCCTTATGCCCTCTGGTCCTATGATTGTCAACGGCTCAGTTCTCCCACTATTTCCTATAGTTGCAAGAAGACCCGGTAATCCCACAATATGATCCCCATGCCCATGAGTTATACATATAACATCGATAGACTTAAACCCCCAGCCAAGAATTTTCATGGATACTTGAGTTCCTTCTCCACAGTCTATTAATATTTTTCTGCCTTTATAATTTATAAGAAGGGAAGATAAAAACCTTTCAGGCGTAGGCATACCTCCACCTGAGCCTAATAGTGCTATATCTACCATAATAATCACCTCATTTTTATATTGTTAACAAATTCTTCTTAAAATATATTATAAAAGACTATTTAAAAAGGATTATATAGAATTAAACTGGTATTCTATATAACCCTCTTAAATTTTTTCTTCTAAAACCTAGAAAACTTATTTTTCATTTAATTCAAGCATATTAATATCTATAATAAATTCATTTTTAACCCTTAAAAATTGTTTTATATCATTCAAAAATTGAAAAAGAGATGCTCTACTCTCAAATTCTTGTCGTGATTCAGGAAGTGCCATACTTCTAAAATTTTCTCTTAATATATATAAATCCTTAAGTAAACTTTCTGCAGTGTTCTCTTCATATATAGAGTTAGCAACTTTTTCTGTGAAATCCGCCATCATTATGGCTTGCTCATATGTGGAGAAATCATCTCTAAAATGCTCCCTCATAGATTTCAAAGTTTCTAATTGCTGCATTCTCATTTCCATATATCTAACATAGTAATGATCATTTCCGCGAAAATAGTTATTTAAATTGATATAGGTAAGCTTTCTTGCCCCACGCAATCTATCCTCTAAATTTACAAGTAAATCTTCTTCCTCTTCCTTAGAAAGTTCTCCATTCCTCATAGCTTCGGCTATTTTAATTAGAATTTTTTTTATGCTTTCTTCTATAAACAACTGGTCTTCCTTTATCCTTCCCTCGACGCTTGGCATGTAAAGATTTAATATTAGGGCTACGGTAACTCCAACTATCATTAGAGCTACTTCATTCCATAACCAAAATGCACTAGTTGATTGTTCAACTAGAATGTGAGATACCAATACAGAACTGACCACAATCCCCTCCTCTACTTTAAACCTTACCGCTAAAGGTATAAAGATTAGTAGAAATACACCAAAAATTATCTCTCCATAACCAAGTAAATTGAATAGAATCGCTGCAAGGCAAAGAGCTAAAATACAAGATAGTATTCTTTTCAATGCACTTTTAACGGATTTTTTTCGTGTCTTTTGAACACTTAATATGGTAATAATTCCTGCAGATGCGGCATATTGTAGTCCTAATTCTTTTCCTATTATAATTGCTAAAGAAGCTCCTATGGCAGTTTTTACTGTTCTAAATCCGATAAATTTCATAACATCCTCCTAACATGCATTTTAAAAGTACTATATAAAATTATACTTTATTTACATAGTTTAGTTAAGAGTTATTACTATGATAAATATAAAGTTCTTAAAAACAAAGGACTGTCTCGTGCTTTAGAAATTACTTTCTATTTTGAGACAGTCCCTTTTTTCATTTTCTACTTATTCATTTGATAATTTAAATTTATTTACTCTTTCATTCATTTCTTTAGCCATCTCTTCTAAATTTAAAATTGATTCAGAAACCTCCTCTGTTGAAGCACTCATTTCCTCTGATGATGCTGATATCTCTTGAGATGATGCAGATATTTCTTCTGCTAGTGATGAAGAGCTTTCTACTTTTTCAACTATTAAACTCATATTATCATAGACACTCTTTGCGCTTTGGTTTATTCCATGAATCTTTGGGCTTACTTCATTTATAGAGTTAACAATATCTCCAAAGGATTCTAAAGAAACATTTATAATATTTATGGAATCTAATAATTCATTTTCTACATTCACACTAGAATCTACTATACTTTTGCTCTCCCTTGAAATATTACTGATTATTTGAGTGATATTTTCAGAAGATGATTTGCTTTGCTCCGCCAGTTTTCTTATCTCATCTGCAACTACAGCAAAACCTTTCCCTGCTTCTCCAGCTCTTGCTGCCTCTATGGCTGCATTTAAAGCCAGTAGATTTGTTTGTTCCGCAATGCTGTTTATCAAGCTAGTAATATTATTTACTTCTTGAATATTGCCACCAAGCATATTTATTTTATTTACAAAATCCTTAAAGGAGCTATCTACTCCATTAATTGACTTTATTAATTTTTCCATATTTTTATTGCTATCTTGAGCTGTACTGTTGACAGTTATAGAATTTGTATTTACTTCCTCGATATCTTTAACAATGTTACTTAATTTTTCACTGAAATCATCTAATATATCATTGATTCCCACTAGCTCTTGTGCCTGTTCTCCTGTTCCTTTAGCTACCTCTTGTATAACCTGAGAGATGTTCTCCGAGGACGATGCCATTTGTTGTGAAGTGCTACTTAAACTTATAGTATATGATCTAATGTCATCAGAGCTATTTCTCACCAACATAAGCATATCTTGAATACTATGTTTCATATCACTTAATGCTCTAGCTAGTTCACCAATTTCATCTTTTTCTTTTAAATATTTGTCTTTAATTTCTAATGTATAATCTCCCGTAGCCATGATTTTTATTTGTCCAACCATATCTATAATTGGATTTGTTATAGCCCTACTGATTAAAGCGGTTAATAATATTGCTACAAGAACAAAAATTAAAAGAGCAATTAAGGTAGATGTTATTAGACTAGACATACCATGAAGAACTTCCTCTTTATCTGCAAAAACCATAATTGACCAACTAGTATCTAGAATTGGAGTATATGCTCCATATTCCTCTTTACCACCATATGTATATTTGTCTACTCCCTCACTGCCTTGCATCATTGCTTTGTGCATTTCCGCAAGCTTCATTAATGTAGGATCTTCTTCAGACTTTTGAACAATATTTTCTCTATTTATTACATTCTCGTTATTTATATGAGCTATAGTATACCCTTCTCTATTATATATACCAGCTCCACCTGTTTCCCCATATTTAATGTCGTTAGTTATACTGCTTAAAATATTGCCATTTTGTAAAACTACTAAAGCTCCAATAATTTCATTTCCATTTTTTATAGGCACTGCCATAGGCACAACTAACCCTTCATTTCCATCCATACTCATAGGATCTGATACAGCCTTTTCTCCATTAATAGCTTTATTGTAACAATCTGATCCTTGTATATTAGATTTTTGGCCACTTGTTGTATATAACGTACCTTTAGTATCTGCAATGCCAATTGCTATATAATCTTTTTTCTTTTGTTGTTCAATTAACATTTTGTTTTTTTCTTCTAAAGATCCATTAGGATCTTTAATCAGTGGCATCTCAGCTATGGTTTCCATAACACTAAGTTCTTTATCTAATCTACTCCTTACTACTTTAGAAGCTTCCCTAGCAACCTCTGGCAAGGATTGTTCTACATTTCTAATTAATAGTTTATAGGATATTGAAAAATAAATCCCCCCTAGTCCAATGCATATAATAGCGATTAAACTAGTAAAAGAAAAAATAAGTTTCTTTTTAATGCTATGATTACTCTTTGAATTACTTTTTGAATTGTTCTTTAAACTATTCTTTAAATTGCTCTTCAAATTGTTTATCCAATTATTTTTTTCATGTTGTTTTGTTTTTTTATTTTTTACAAATTTCTTCATAATCCCTAAGCCTCCTACACAGTTCTCCTTTGTATTATGAAATTTTTTAATATTGTACCATTATATCACAATTTTTTAGTAATATATAGTAAAATTGTGTCGTATTTTATATTTTTAAGGAAAATTACCAAATCGTATTAAATAATAAAAACAGCCTGATTTTTTCAGACTGTTTACAATAATTCTATTATCATATTATTTACTATATCAAAGTTATGGTAGCTCCAAATATACCTACATATTGATTGAAAGGAATGAATTTATTCCCATCCCATTTCAAGGAAGTTTGTACAAGCCCTAAAGTATCTGCATTATATCTTCCTATTATTCTTTGTATAGCAAAAAGTTCATAGACTCCATCTCCATCAAAGTCTATAGGATATATATTCCCTACTCCAATTACATCTCCCTTTATCTCTCTTATAAGATTACCATTTTCATCATAGATTTCATCTAGATAATCTTTAGGTTTATTTGAAATATCAATAATAAACTGTTTATTTAGAGTTTTACTCAATACCTCCACCTTGTAGTTATTCTTATATGTGACCTCATATTCATAGCTTTTGTTAAAATCTTCATAGTCAAACAACTTCCTAGGCTGATTTCCCACAAAAGAATATAGGTAGTTGTAAGTAAATCCACCGCTTCCCCCTGAATTAATGGTAATAAAAATATCATCTATGCCATCTCCTGCAAAATCTCCTAAAAATATAGTTGGGTCATATCCAGAATTATCTTCTAATTCTATATAGTATAATCTATTATCTTTTCCGTCTCTAATAAGCAAAGTTATATGATCATAAAAAGGACTTTCTTCTCCAAAAGGTTTTTTTCCTATTAAGTAAACACCGTCTGCTATTTTATCTCCGTTTACATCACCTTTTTTATATTGAATTATACGGTATCTTCCCTCGGCCATTTCTCTATTAAGATGCGCCCATGGACAATAAAACATGAATTATCTCCTTAAAATTATTGCTTATACAGGTATAATATGTTTATTATTACCATAAGTTCACTATTATAAAAGAAATCTACTGTGAAAATTGACTTTTATAAAGATTATAATATGCCCCTCTTTTATCTATAAGCTCATTATGACTACCACTCTCTTTTATTTTTCCTTCATCGATTACCATAATAATATCTGCATCTTTAATTGTACTTAACCTATGAGCTATTATAAAACTGGTTCTTCCATTCATAAGCTTAAGGAGGGCTTCTTGTATTCTCAGTTCTGTACGGGTGTCAACACTGCTAGTGGCTTCATCTAATATAAGTATAGAAGGATTTGATAAGATCGCTCTAGCTATAGCTAAAAGTTGTCTTTGCCCCTGACTTAAGTTTACTCCACCTTCTACAAGATGGGTATCGTAACCTTGGGGTAGTCTTTTTATAAAAGAATGAGCATTAGCCATTTTAGCTGCTTCCTCTATTTCTTCATCTCTAGCCTCTACTCTTCCATATTTAATATTTTCTTTTACTGTTCCCGAAAATAAATAAGTGTCTTGTAAGACCATTCCAAAACATCTTCTTAAGCTATCTCTAGTATATTCTTTTATATTTTTGTCATCAATTAATATTTCTCCATCAGTGGCTTCGTAAAAACGGGTGAGCAAATTTACAATAGTAGTTTTACCAGCTCCTGTTGGTCCAACTAAAGCAATGTTACTTCCTTCTTTTACTTTAAAACTTATATCTTTTATTACTGATACATCCTTTCTATATCCAAAGGTTACCTCTCTAAACTCTACTTCTCCTCTAATATTTTCTAGAGTTCTAGCTCCTTTTATATCTTCACTTTCTTCTTTTTCGTCTAAAATTTCAAAAACCCTCTCTGCACCAGCAACAGCTGATTGTAAGGTATTGAATATATTTGCCAAATCATTTAAGGGCCTAGTAAATTGCCTGGAATAACTTAAAAAACTAGCTATTATTCCTATTGTAATTGCACCTCCACCTTTTATAGATAAAACTCCACCTATAACAGCAACTACTGCAAATCCAAAATTATTAATCACATTCATTAAAGGCATTAGGTATCCAGACCAGATTTGAGCCTTTATTCCCACCTCACATAAATTTGAATTAATATTATGAAACTCTTCAATTATTTTATCCTCACGATTAAAGGCTTTTATTACTGCAATACCTGATATGGATTCCTCTATATATCCATTTAAATTCCCTAATATTACTTGTTGCTCCTTAAATAAAACCTTTGTCTTCTTTGCTATATTGCTCGTTAGTAAAAACACCATAGGTATGGTAATCATACTAGCCAAAGTAAGCAGTGGACTTAAAAGGAGCATCATTATAAAAGCTCCTAAAATATTTATTGAACTTGACATTAGCTGAATAGTAGATTGAGATATGGTGGTACTCACATTTTCTATATCATTAGATAACCTACTCATTATTTCTCCATGGGTATGGGTGTCAAAAAAAGATATAGGTAAATTTTGAAGCTTACCAAAAAGTGAAGCTCTTAAAGTAAAAACTATTCTTTGAGATACTCCAGCCATAATCCATCCTTGAATAAAGCTTATAAAGCTATCTGTAAAATATGTAATCATAAGTATGCCTATAATTATTTTAAGCCCATTAAAATCTACTCTCATTTCTCCTAATGATATAATATCTACAGCTCTTCCTATGAAGTATGGCGCCAACAATCCCAGTGCTGAACTTATGATTATTAATGAAAACACTACTAACAGAAGTTTCCTCTCTTTGCCAAAATAAGTCCATAATCTAAGAAAGGTTTCTTTGAAGTTTTTAGGTTTAACAACGGGTTTCATTCCACGTCCAAAGGTCCCTTTATTTTTAGAGGGTAAACCAAATCCTTTTCTCTCCATTTACACACCCTCCTTTCCTATTTGGGAACGGAATATTTCTTTATATATGTCACACTCATCCATCAGTTCTTCATGTGTTCCTATACCTACCATAGAACCATTATCTAAAACAATTATCCTATCAGCACTCATCACTGAAGTAATTCTCTGAGCAATTAAAATACAGGTAGTATTACGTGAATATTCTTTTAAATCTTCTCTTATCTTCCTTTCTGTGGTCACATCTACAGCACTGGTAGAATCATCTAAAATAAGTATCTTAGGTTTTTTAACTAATGCACGGGCAATTGAAATTCTTTGCTTTTGCCCTCCTGAAAGATTTACTCCTCCCTGCCCCAATACAGTATTATATCCCTCTGGAAAGGAGCATATAAATTCATGTGCCTGAGAGATCTCTGCTGACTCTTTTACATCTTCTATAGTTGCAAATTCATTTCCCCATTTTATATTTTCCATTATTGTTCCTGTAAATAAAGTACTCTTTTGAGGTACTATCCCTATTATTTCTCGCAAATCTTTAATATCTAAATCTTTTACATCCACTTCATCTACTTTTACAACTCCAGAAATTGTATCATAAAACCTCGGTATTAAATTAACCAAAGTACTTTTACCGGACCCTGTAGAGCCAATGATTCCTAAAGTTTCCCCTGGATTACATGTAAAAGTAATATTTTTTAAAACAGGTTCACTTTTATCCCCATTGTAGGAAAAACTCACATTTTGAAAATCTATTCTTCCGTAGGTTTCCTTAAAACCTATAGTTTCTTCTTTTATATTTATATCATTTTCTTCCGCAAAAATCTCTCCTATACGTTCTGCAGAAGCTTTTGCCCTTATGAACATTGTAAATACATGAGATATCATTATAAGAGAAAATAGAATTTGCATCATATAATTTGTAAAGGCAATTATTTGTCCTACCTGCATGTTTCCACTATTAACTCTCACCCCTCCAAACCATAGGAGTAACACTATGCCTATATTCACTGTCAATGTTATAAGTGGATTAAATATTGATAATATTCTAGTTCCTTTAATAGATATTTGTGCTAAGTCATTATTTGCCTCTTCAAAACGATTTATCTCGTAGTCAAAACGATTAAAAGCTTTAACCACTCTTATACCCGCTAAATATTCTCTCATCACGGCATTTACCCTATCTAGGGACTTTTGTATTTTAACGAAATATGGATATCCCACTCTCATATTAATAAATATAAGAGCTACAATAATTGGCACCACAGCTAATAATATTAATGACATAGATGGATTAATTAGAGCAGCCATTATAAGACTTCCAATGCATAGAAGTGGAGCCTTTACAAATATCCTCATCATACCATGTGCAAAATTTTGGACTTGATTTACATCATTAGTTAATCTAGTCATAAGAGATGCTCCTTGAAATTTATCAATGTTGCTAAAAGAAAACTTCTGTATTTTTTCAAAAAGATCTTCTCTTAGCTTGCTTCCAAATCTTTGAGATACATTACTAGATATAATGTTACGAGTAACTGCTGACGTAGCTCCTAGTGCTGTAACTAAAAGCATTACTCCACCCATATTTAAAACATAATCCATGTTATTTTTAAGTACTCCATTATCAATAATTTTTGATACTATAGTAGGCTGCATTAAATCACAAAAAGCCTCAATGCTTAAAAAAATTAATACAACAGCATACTTTTTCCAATATATTTTTACATATTTATTTAAATACCCCAATTCAATCCCTCTCTTAACTTTTCGCTATCTCTGATAAAATAACACTTTGTATTTTAAAATTATAGCATAAATTCATGAAACTATTACTATTATGATACATTCACAAATAAAAAAAACACTTCTATAAACCTTAGTAACCATTTATAACTACAGGAATAACATATTAATAGAAAAAAATAAAGGAGAGGTATGATGTTAGAGTCTATATTATTAGTGTCAGCATTATCTTTAGATGCATTTGTGGCTAGTATTGCCTATGGAACAAATAAGATAAAAATACCTTTTTCTTCAGTAGCTATTATTAATATTGTTTGTTCATGTATTCTTGGTGTATCTCTTTTCTTTGGCTCCTTAGTAAAAAAATTTATACCAGGAAACATAACATCAATAGTAAGCTTTATAATTTTATTGTTATTAGGTATATATTACTTGTTTGAATCCATTATAAAAACATACTTAGAGAAAAGTTCAACATCAACTAGAAAGTTAAAATTAAAGTTTTCTGATATTCAATTTATTATAGATATATATGTAGATGAAACTAAAGCCGATTCAAATAATTCAAAAGATCTTAGTGCAAGAGAAGCCTTATATCTTGCCGTTGCCCTTTCTTTAGACTCATTGGCTGTAGGCTTTGGAAGTAGCTTAGGAAGCATAAACTATATACAAGTTATATTATTATCCTTACTTTCTGGTATGATTGCTGTATTATCAGGATTATTTTTAGGTAAAAAATTCGTTGAGAAATCAAAAATTAATTTATCTTGGCTCTCAGGAGTGCTCCTTATAATTTTAGCAATCTTAAGATTAGTATAGATAAAATTTATCATACTACAATAGTTTAAATAAAAAATAACACTGGAATATCACATTAAATCCACCAGTGTTATTTTTGAACTTATTTCTTCTTAGCGTCTTTCCCTTTATTCTTGTTTGCATCCTTCTTTTTATTACTGTTCTTAGTAGAACTGCTCTTACTTTTACCCTTATCCCCCATTATATATGCCCCCTTCTATAATTAAATATAATTAATTTTATGAGGATAATGATAAAAAGATTCCTAAAAATAAAATTACTAATTATTAAATCCTTAACAATTTGCATCTATATTGCATTTAATATACTATGTAATATAAGGGAGAGATTAAATTGGGTTATATAAATGATATAAGCCCTCAGGAATTAGCTACTTTAGCCAACATAGTAGCCATCGCTTTAACAGAAGGCAGAACAGCAGATGAGTCAAATGTTTTAGGAAATTTCCTAGCTGCAGTAGGAGCTTTAATATTAACTATTGCAGCTCAGCAACAGAGCCTAGAGGCAAGACTGGCAGCAAAAGAAGCAAGGGATACGGAAGATACGAAAACTTCAAAAGATAAAAAAGACAAAAGAGGTGCAAAAGATATGAAAGCTACAAAAACTAAAGAAAATGAGTAATTACACTTTAAATTTATAATAATTATATTATATTTTAGTAAATTAGCTACCATACTTATTTAGAATTTGATAAATATTAATAAGTTAGACAATTAATAATATTGATTTGGAGTGATTGCATAATGAAAATAGGACAAGATTATATTGGCGTCGGTGTTGGTGCCGTAATTTTAAATGATAATGAAGAAATACTTCTACTACTGAGAGAAAGATCACCAGAAGCTGGATACTGGTCTATACCAGGTGGTAAAGTAGAGTTTTTTGATACAATTGAAGATAGTATTAAGAGAGAAGTCAAGGAGGAATTGGGTGTAGAAATTGATATAATTAAGCTCTTAGGTGTTACTAACCATATCCTAGTAGAAGAGAAATCTCATTGGGTGGCTCCTAGCTTTTTAGTAAAGATTATAAAAGGAGAGGTAAAAAACATGGAACCGAATAAACATAAAGATATTAAATGGTTTTCTATTGATAATTTACCTGATAACATAACTCTTACTACCAAAAAAGCTATAGAATATTTAGTAAAATAATCATTTATAGAAATAGCACCTTATATCATCATAGTACTAATCGTAGATACATATTATAATATCATGTGATTCCTTCATTTATATAGAATATATAGAACAAAAACCTTATAGTTTCAAACTATAAGGCTTTTATCTTTTTAAATTTTTATTGAGTAAAATATTTTTTTAAAAAGCATTGTAAATAAATGCTGCTTTAAATAAGGTATCGTCTGAAGACAGTATTATTTGAATACTTTTCTCTACATCAACGAAGAAAACACCTATTATATTTTCATCATTGCGCAGCTCAATTTTTGTATGAATTTGATATCCAAGCTCTTCTTTAAATATGCTTATCTTATTACATAATACCATTCCTTCGTTACTTCCTACAAAGAAAACCGCTCCTTGTGGAAATGTAAAATTCATCTTATCTCCAGAATTATACTGTATAACTTGCTCTTGATCTCCATATTTAAACTCTAAATCCTTTTCCATTTATTTCATCTACCTTTCTAAATATTTAACCATATCAATAGTACTATTCTATAAAGAAAAGCCTTTTCCTCCTATTAATATTATATATAATAAAAACCGATTCTCCTTAAAGAAAATCGGCTTAATAATTTACCACTTTACCTTTTGCTACATACATTGCTTTGTCAGCCTTTTGTATTAGTGTATTTATATCTTCTCCATTATAAGGATAAATACTAGATCCTATACTAAAAGATACTTCTATATTAGAATTTATATTTTCAGCAAATTTATCTTTGGAATTTAAAATCCTTTTAATTATATTCTCTAAATCCTCACTGCTCCTTAGATTAGGTATAATAATTAAAAATTCATCTCCTCCAAATCTACAAACCATATCTCCATCTCTTACGCATTCTACTAAAGATTTAGCAACATTTATTAAAACTTCATCTCCAACACTATGTCCGTAAGTGTCGTTAATAAATTTGAATTCATCTAAATCTATAAACAACAGTCCTAATATAGTATTATTTTCCTTAGCTTCCTCTATAAGTCTTTCTGCTGTTTCATGGAATAGAGTTCTATTGGCTAATCCAGTTAATCCATCATAGTAGGCTAATTTGGTTATGGTTTCTTCCTTTTCCTTTAGCTCTTCATTCATATTGTATAGTTTATTAACATATTCTTTAAGTTGATTTATTCGAGCAAATTGATTTGTTACATTTATAAATTCTAAAAGTATAAATTTTCTATCATTTTTATCTATGGAGCTTATTTTAATATTAAAATTTTCATTGTCATTAACTATACCTTTATGTATCGCAGCAGAGAAGAACATTTTACATCCGTCATTTAAAACATTCTCAATGGATTTAATAAAGTAACTTTTATTCAGCTTTGGCATAACTTCATATATATTTTTATTCAAAACTTCTTCCATAGAGATTTTGGTTATTTTTTCCATATAATCATTCCAAAATATTATTTGGAGCTCTTCATTTAATATTATGGTTCCTTCATTTATTAAATTTAATATGCTTCTTAAAACCTTATCCATATAAATCATCTACCATCATATCTATTTTATTTATTATTTCGTTTAGGGAATTTATAGTTAAGTCAATTATTATTGCACCATCTATTTTAACATTATCTATGTTAAATGTAATATAAAGCATTAATATGTGAGTATTTTCTTTGCTCTCAATATCCTTAGCAAAATCAATTCTATCAAAGATCTTAACTTCTGGAATAGAGTAGTTTAATTTAATGTTTATATAATTGCCTATTTCTCCAATTATTGAGTTTAAAATTATGTTTCCAATTTCTTTAATTATATCATAATCAACATCAGTAAAATCCATATGAATTTCTGTATTAGGTTCCTCATTATTTATACAAACATTTATAAAAGTTTTCATTTTATCTGCTGGAAATATTAAATTTGCTTGTCCAGTTAATTGTTCTTTAAATGAGATTGAGGACACCATTAATGCCCCTTCCAATACTTTAGGAAGATAATTCTCAATTTTAAGTTCTTCACTGACAACATGTATTATATCTACATAAGGTACATCCAATATAATTTTACTATTAATCATTTCTGAGAGCATGGACGCAGCCTTTCCAACACTTATATTAAATAACTCTTTTAATGCATCATATCTTAAATCATTATCACTCATTTATATCATTCCTTATTAATTGACTTACAAACTTTGCTTTATCATCATTAAATGGTTTATTTATAAAAGTCATAACCCCTAATTGTTCTGCTTCTTCCTTTACACTTACTTGAACATCTGCTGAAATTACAACTATCTTAGCGTCCTTATCTTCTTCTCTAATCTTTTTTATAAGCTCCATTCCATTCACTTTTGGCATCAATAAATCCACAAAAGTATAATCTGGATTTAAGATTTTATATTTTTCATAACCCTCTTGTCCATCAGCAGCAAAGTGGACAGAAAAATCCTGTAAATATTTCTTCAATAAGTTATTAGTGACTTTTTGTGAAAAGCTAGAATCATCGATTATCAATATCTTCATTGGCCAAACCCTCCTGAATACATTACCATTTAATTTTAATGATAATTAAAGAAAAAAGCAATCCCATTGGGGATTACTTTTGCAATTTTTTCAACTTTTTCTCAAATTAATCCAATAATTTCAGAAAAAGAAGTGAATTTTACAATAATTTTATGATCTCATCCTTTAAAATCAATAACTCTGGCGACAACAATCTATTTAATTTGTCACCATTATGAAAATCTAGGGTAATTTCCTTTTTAATGCTAGCTGGTTTATCTGATAATACATATATTCTATCAGATAAAAAAAGTGCCTCTTCTATGTCATGAGTAATAAAAAGTATAGTATTATTTAATTTTTCTTTCATTTCTAACAGCCATTTTTGCATTTTTCCCTTTGTTATTGAATCTAAGGATCCAAAAGACTCATCTAGAAGCATTATTTCTTCAGAGGTCATAAATGTCCTTAAAAAACTTGCCCTTTGTTTCATTCCTCCTGAGAGCTGAGAGGGATATTTATCTTCATATCCCTCTAATCCTACTATAGGAAGATATTTTTTAACTTTCTCATAGGCAACCTTTTTTTCAACACCCTTTAGTATCAGCGGTAATGAAACATTGTCCATGATATTTTTCCAAGGGAGAAGTAAATCCTTTTGTTGCATATAGCCTATATTTCCATTAACTATAATTTCTCCACTATCCTTAGATGTGAGTCCTGTAATTATATTGAAAATAGTACTTTTCCCACAACCACTAGGCCCTATTAAGGATATAAATTCTCCCTTACTAACTTTTATGCTTATATCCTTTAGTATTTGGATTTCTCCATATTTTTTATCTACATTATTTAAATTTATAAGATATTCTTTATTACTGTAAGAATTCATTGGTGAATGCATCTTCAACCTTTAACTCCTTATCTATTAATCCTGCGTCTTTCATGAATTTGGCATAGTCTCTCCAAATCTCTTCTTTCATTATTCCCCATTTCGGAGCATCTTTAGCATATTCTTTAGCTAAAAATTTTTGGCTTTCTATTGCAAGTTTTTCATCTATTTCTGGAGCATGTTTTAATAACATTTTTGCACTTTCTTCTGGATTTTCTATAGCGAATTTATATCCTTTTTCTGTAGCTTTTAAAAACTTTTTAACTTTATCAGGTTTTTCATTTATCATTTTATTATTAGTTATTAAAATTGGAGTATAGTAGTTTAAAGCTGGATGCAAATCTTTAACAGGAATATAATTTATATCTACACCTTTTAGTTTGGCATCAATCCCTGTCCATCCTTCAAAGATCCAAGCTATATCAATATTTTTTTGGGTTGCTGCAAAAAAATCATCATTACCTATACTTATATTTCTAACCTTTTCATAGTCTGCTCCATTGTTCTCCATAACCGCCTTTAATACCGCTTCTTCAGATGGTGAACCCCATCCTCCATAGACTTTTCCTTCAAAATCTTTAACAGTATTTATATTTTTACTCTTAGGAGATGCAAAGCCTGAAGTGTTGTTTTGTATTATAGTAGCAATAGCCTTTACTGGTAGAGGTTCTTTGCCGGTTAATGCATAGGTAACATCCTCCTGATAGCTAACTCCAAAATCACCTTTTCCTGTAGCTATAAGGGTAGTGGAAGAACCTTCTGAAGGCTGGACAATCTCCACGTCCAATCCTTCTTCTTTAAAATATCCTTTTTCTAAAGCTACATATAATCCTGTATGATTTGTGTTTGGTGTCCAGTCTAATATAACTGTAGTTTTTTCCAATCCATTTTTTCCTGTATCTTCAGCTTTATTTGAGGCACAGCCTGAAAATAATAAAGCAGTAACTCCAAGAATACTTATTAGCCATGTTAATTTTTTTCTTTTCATAATGTTTATTTACTCCTCTCTGATTTTACTTCCAATGAACTAATTTATTTCCTATAAAGTCTATTATATAAATTATTAATATGCTAACTATGACTACTACTAAAATTGAAGCAAATACCTTATCTAGGGCGTAAGCATTTTTTGATCTTACTATATAAACTCCTATACCTTTATCTCCTCCTAGCCATTCTCCAACTACTGCTGACATTATCATATAAGTAGCTGCAATTTTAAGGCCAGATAGAAGATTTACCATGGCATAAGGAAGTTTTAAGTGATAAAAAGTTTGAAGTTTTGATGCCTTCATAGAATGAAATAGACGAAGATAATCCTTATCTATCTTTTCTAACCCATCTACTAAACTTATTACTATTGGGAAAAAACATACCATAATTACCACTATAATTTTAGGCAAAGTTCCAAAGCCAAACCATATAATAAATAATGGTGCTATAGCTATGGTTGGTATGGTTTGAGATATAACTAAAATAGGGTAAAAGGCCTTTTTTACAATTTCAAAACTATCCATTACTATAGCAAGTATAAATGAAAAAATTAAAGATAATCCAAAACCCACAAAAGCCTCATAAAGGGTAACCTTAGTGTGAGATAAAATAAGTTCATAATCACTATATAAAGCTTTTATAATATCTGTAGGAGCTGGGAGTATATAATGAGGTACCTTCTTTACTACCACAATAATCTGCCAAAATAGGGTTATAAGGATTATAGTTGCTATAGGATAGACTTTACTATCTATATTTGTAGATTTTTTCATCCATAGTTACCCCTTCATTTTTGTAGTCAATCTTTACTACGGAACATACTCTTGAGGCACCTTCTTCTGCACATATGCTTTGTGCTTTTTTAACGATTTCTAACAAAGTGTCTATATCTCCTTCCATAGTAGTTTCCATAGGTCCCACTTCATATTTTACTCCCGTAGATGCTATGTACTCTATAACCTTATCTACCACAGGGTATAATCTTTCTTCAGGAACACTTGGTATTACTTGAAGACTTACATTAACATTCTTCATTTGTTTTCACCTGCTTTCAATATTTTAAATTTCAGTTAATTTTCTAAAATTATTATAGATTGTTTCTTTTATCTCTTCTTCTGAAAGTCTCTTAATAGCAGAGATTTCTTTTATAATATTTTTAATATAGCTTGGGTAAGCATATTCTCCATTTACCCATTCTAAAGCCGTTGGTCCATCGGTTTCTGTTAAAATCCTCTCTATGGGAAGATATTTCACTATATCATCGGTAAGTTTAGAGTAGGAAACATCTACACTTATAGTAAAATAACATCCCATGTCTAAAAGCTTCTTTAAAACTTCTAAAGATCCGCTATACCAATGGATTATTGGAGTTCTTAAATCATATCTTCTAATAAGATCAAGTATTTCACCTTCTGCACCTTTAGTATGTAAATTGGTAACTTTATTATATTTTTTAGCCCCTTCTAAAAAATATTTAAGTATTTTAAGTTGTAGTGGATATCTTTCCTTTTCTAAAACCCAGTGAAAATCAAGCCCTACTTCCCCAATTATCGAAGTCTCTTTAATATATTCTTCAAAGCTTTCTAATTTATTATAATTTTCATGAGCTCTCCAAGGGTGAACTCCAAAGGCGGGTATTATAAGTGAATTTTTTTCACTAAGTTTTCTTGCGAATAAATAGCTTTCCTCATCCATAGAACATGCTAATGTTTTTATATTATTTTCATTAATTACAGTTAAAGCCTTATTTAAATTCTCTCCATAAAAGTCTAAATGGTTGTGAGCATCAATATACATACTTCCTCCATTAATAAAAAATATAAAGCTAATTATTAAAACTTAACAAAAAAAGCACTGTAATAAAAACAGTGCTTAGGGCTTCAATAAAATTAATTTAGCTTTCCTACGTCGGTTTTATCCGCATCAGGTTCGAAGGGTTAAAGTTTGAACTTTTCTCAGCCGTTTGGCACCCCTAGCACTAGATATTTAATTATATACTCTAATCTCCATTTGTTATTTTAACACTAATACTCAATAATTGAAAGTAATTTTTTATTTTTATTTCCAATCCTTGCCTAATATAAAAGACTTGCCTAATATAAAAGATAGGTTATAACTTTAACTATAACCTACCTTTTAAAATATATTATTTAACTGAAGCTTCTACTTCATTGATCATATTCATAGTTGTGTTAAATCCACCTGTAGCAACATACCAAATTTCAGAATCAAGGTATACAATTTTGTTATTTTTATATGCTGATGTGGTTTTAACAATCAAAATTACTATAATACTGTTTTTAAAAAACTTATTAAAATGACACCACTTGAGTATAGAAATTCTTTTAGTCATTTAGATATTTAATTAATTATAGTTTTTCACAAGTATTGACTATGCAAAAAAGAAAACTGAGTATAGAGTGACTTGGTCTAACAAAAGGCCTTTCTCTCACCATATACTCAGTTCTTTCTTAAGTACCATTAATAAATTCTTATTGTACTCCTTCTTCTATACAGTTTTTAATAATACATTCCATATAAACCCATGAACGTTTTGAATATACTATCTTTGTATTTCTTTTTTTACATTCCATCTTTATTGTTTCTGTAACTTTATGGTTTATAAAATCCGTCAGTACTACTACTAAATCCGTATCACATGGTATTTTAATTTTCGTATGTACATTTCTTCTTCCTGTTACATGTGCAATTTTATCAAAGCCATTCTTTCTTAAGTTTTCTTTGATATTTCCTAATCTGTCTCCTCCCACTAATAAAACACTCATATATATTCTCCTCTCATAAAATTCTTTTAATTTTTTAATATGTACCTCAAACCCTTTATTTCTTTATAACTATGACTATAAATATAATGTCAATATTCTCTCTCTATAATCAATTCTAATATCATTATACATTAAATGATAATGATTATCAATATCGTTCGTTATATTTTTCTCAATTATTTTAAAACAAAAATACGGGACCGACTGAAAATAATTTTCTAAATCATTTTCAGTCGGTCCCTTATGAACAATAAAGATATCTATATTATGGTTAATATTTAAATTATACTATCCAAGTATTTTATCAATTCCTTCTTTGTATCTAAATCTGCAAAGGAGGCATCAACACTGTTATAATAAAGTTTTTTATAATCCTCAAAAGATAGCTTAAACTCTTTATAGATAGAATCATATTCATTGTTCAAGGTTGTATCAGATACGGTTCTGTTGTCAGTATTCACTGTTACCTTAATTCCGTCTTTACAGAAATTTATTATTGGATGATCCCCATAACTAGAAACTGCTTTAGTTTGAACATTGCTTGTTGGACACATTTCAAGTGTAATCTCTTTATTCTTTACAATACTATAAGCTTCAGGACAATCTTTTATAAATACTCCATGACCTATTCTTTCAGCTTTAAGCATTTCTACTGCTTCTAGCACATTTTTACCAATTCCAGTTTCACCAGCATGAATTGTTACCCTATAGCCATATTTCCTAGCCGCTTTAATTGGTTCTATAAATCTCTTTGAAAACCCCTCTTCTTCATTTCCACATAAATCTACAGCCACTACACCTTTTCCTAAAAACTTTTTCCCAGCTTCTACTACATCGTAAATAGTCTCCTCAGGCATATGTCTTAAACAGGATAATATTAAATTACTTTTTATATCATAAGTACTTTCTCCATCTTTAACCCCATTTAATACGCTTTGGATTACTTCCTCAATAGTTAATCCTTTTTCTACGTGTAGCAGTGGTGCAAATCTTATCTCAATGTATTTTACATTTTCTTTTGCCGCATCTTCAATAAGTTCATAAGCAATTCTTCTTAGACTTTCCTTAGACTGCATAACAGCATTAGGCAATGTAAATCTTTTTAAATACTCTCTAAGAGAAGTACATTCCATAGGTGCAATCATCATATTTTTAATATCCTCGATGTGATAACTAGGAAGATCTACACCTTCTATCTTTGCTATACTAATTACTGTTTCCGGCCTAACGCTTCCATCTAAATGGCAATGGAGTTCAATTTTAGGTAATTTTTCTAAATTCATATTATCCCCCTTTCTTTAATTACAAAGTAATTTTTAATGAAGACTTATCTTCATCTATTAAATATTAAAATGCAAAAAATTCCCGATTACGAAGAAAATACACAAATGTATCCCCTTCGTAATCAGGAATTATTGGTTCCTGGTAGAGACCCCCAAACCATATTATTGGGGTTATACGAAGTTTTTTATAACTTTTTTATATTATTAAACTACAATATACAAGTTTAATTATGGATAAAATTTTATATTATTATATCATATTAATTGCAGTAGTCAAGGCTATATATAAAATAATCTAAAGCTCCCTTTTCATTAAAAGGAACCTTAGATTATTAACTTTCATTTATCCGATGACTACCATTCGTAATACTCCCATCGCACTCTGTGAAAGCGATTCACGTAAAATCAAAGATTTTGGTTCTCTGCTTTTCTACAAGTGGGAGATATTATTAATTAAATCCTAATGCTCTTCCTATTTGGAATATTAATACTGCCGCTATATAACCAACACCAAAGGTATATAATGCTGTAAATAATGTCCATTTAGTTGAATTTGTTTCTCTTTTTATAGCCCCAAGAGCAGCACCGCATGGTGTATAAAGCAATGACATTACCATAAATGCAGTAGCTGTAAGAGGAGTAAATGCTCCTTGTATTGCAGCAGTAAGTTTAGCTCCTTCTTCCACTCCTGCATATACCATTCCCATAGTTGCTACAACAGCTTCCTTAGCTGCTATACCAGTAAACAATCCTACTGAAGCTTGCCATGTTCCAAACCCTGCTGGCTTAAATATAGGTGCAATAAATGAACCTATTCTTCCTAATATTGATTGTTCACTATATTGTTCAACTCCTAGTGGTAATACTGATAGCACCCATAATATACTTACAACTGCAAAGATAGTTGTACCTGCTCTTTTTAGAAAAGCTCCAGCCTTTTCCCACATCAACATTACTGAAGCTTTAAATGAAGGAAGTCTATATGGTGGAAGTTCCATTACAAAATATGAAGTTTCACCTTTAAACAATGTTTTACTAAATATTTTACCAAATATTAAAGCGACTATAATTCCAAGAACATAAAGAGAGAAAAGTATAGTTCCACCCTTTTCTGGGAAAAAAGCAGAAATAAATACAAGATAAATTGGAAGCCTTGCACCACAAGATATAAATGGATTAATTAGTATTGCAATCATTCTATCTTTTTTACTTTCAAGTGTTCTTGTGGCCATTATACCTGGAACATTGCATCCTGTTGATACTATCATAGAAACAAAAGTTTTACCATGCAATCCTAGTGCCCTCATGAATCTATCCATTACATAGGCCGCTCTTGCCATATAACCGCTATCTTCTAATATACCTATAAAGAAATACATAACCATTATTATAGGTAAGAAAACAACAACTGCTCCTACCCCTGCAATTATACCGTCGCAAATAAATTGAACTATCATATCGTGAGCCCCTGCATTGGTTAGCATTTCTCCTACTTTCTCACCTAAGAGACCAATTCCTTCATCCATTTTATCTGAAAAAAATTGTCCTACAACAAAGGTAGCTTGATATAATAAATACATTATAAGAGCAAATATCGGTAATCCAAGCCACCTATTCGTAACCACTTTATCAATTTTATCAGATGTAGTCTCTACCCCAACTGATTGTTTTTTCACATTTTTTGATACAACTTTCCCTATAAATTCATATCTTTTATCTACAATGCCCATCTCAGGTTCAAATCCTACAGAATTAGTAACTTTTTCAACGCTCTCTTTTAGCTTATTTAATATCATTTGTGACTTATCTTTGTTTTTAATAGTTTCTAATATATACTCATCATTTTCAAGTAATTTAATGGCTGTCCACCTTGATGGATATTCTACATGACATGCACACTCTTCTATGGAAGCTTTTAAAATTTCTATTTCATTTTCAAGCTCTTTTCCATAAGATATCTCATTTTTCAAGTTATTTTTATTTTCAATTACTTTTATAGCAGATTTTATTAATTCATCTATTCCTTTTCTCTTGGTAGCTATAGTAGGAATTACTGGAACCCCCAGCCCTTTTGACAAACCATCTATATCAAATTTTATATTTTGATTCTCCGCTTCATCAATTATATTTAAAGCTATAACTACATTACTGCTCATTTCTAACAATTGAGTGGTCAAATATAAATTCCTCTCTATATTAGTTGCGTCAACTACATTTATTACCACATCTGGCTTGTCTTTAATAATATAATTTCTTGCAACTATCTCATCTTCAGAATAAGCTCCTAAACTATAGGTACCAGGTAAATCTACTACAACGTATTCTTTACCTCCAAATTCAAGTTTTCCTTCTTTTTTCTCTACTGTAACTCCAGGCCAATTTCCTACCCGCTGTCTTGATCCTGTTAATTGATTAAATAGACTAGTTTTACCGCAGTTGGGATTCCCAACCAATGCAATAGTATTCATATTAAACCTCCATAACGTAATTTGATTTTGATAATCATTATCAATCATATTTCAAAAAAAATTATTGTGCCTCTACTGATATTTTCTGCGCCATTCCTCTTCCAATAGCAACCCTACTTCCACCTATACCTATAATTAAAGGGCCTACATCATTCTTAACAATTTCTACTTTAGCTCCTGTATTAAAACCCATTTCCATTAACTTCTTGCGTAATGCATCTCCACCTTCAATATTAGAAATCCTACAATTTTTCCCACTTAAAATAAATGTTAAAGGCATTGTTTTCATACTATCACCTGAATATCGCTTGCTTCATTTTTTCTTAAAGTTAATTTATAACCTCTTATTAAAATTTCTATAGGATCTCCTAAAGGCGCTTTACCTGTAACAGAAATATTCACTCCTGGAATTATACCCATATCCATAAGCCTTCTTTTAAATCTACTCTCTTTACAAATACCTTCAACCTTGGCACTAGTTCCAATGCTGATTTCAGTTAGTTTCTTTACCATTATCCATCCCTCCATAAATTTTATGATATTAAATTCACATATTTATATATATTTACTTACAGCTTTTTTCCCCTTATCAGTCAATTCCCACATCTTAGGGATATTATTTTGTTTACTGGTTGAACATGCTGTACAACCTGAGCATTTACTTGGAGAACAATTTTTTTCATCATATATTTTAATATATTTCCTATCTTCAAGTTCTTTTTTTACTTGAACAACCACTTCTTCACTAGTGTTTAATTTATTTGCTAAATTTCTATTAGAGTAATTTTCTCCTTTTGCTATTTCACAAAGCAAAGCTAATAACATATCTTCACCCCTCTTATTTAAGATTATTATAAACATTCTATGATATAACTTTATGTATAACTTTCATATGTAATCTTCATATTTAACTTATCCTAATCTTCTAAAAAACTTCCTAATTAAAATATACTCCTATTGAAATTGAAAATCAATATCAATAAAAGCACATTTTATTGCAATTTATTTAACAATCAAACGTATATCTAAATTATCTCTATATTTTCTTTTAATAACTACTATTTTCTCTATTACTTTTCCTTTGATATCCAATTTTTTAGTAAATTTTCTTTTGATATTATATCTTTTCTTTAAATTCTTGTTGACCTTAACATAGTGTCATAGTTTATTATAAAATCAAAAGGTACAATAAGTATAATTCACTATAAAGAAAGGAGAAAATATCATGGGTAAAATAGACTTTAAAAAAGAATTTAAAGAATTATATAATTCATCTTCAAAAGAAATTCAAATAGTAAATATACCTAAATTAAATTATCTAATGATTGATGGTACAGGAAATCCAAACACTTCGCAGGAGTATAAGGAGGCTATAGAAGCGCTATTTAGTGTTTCTTATGCAATAAAATTTATGATTAAAAAAGGAGCTACTGCTGTAGATTATGGAGTGTTGCCCCTTGAGGGATTATGGTGGACTGACAATATGGAAGACTTCTCTACGGAAAATAAAGATATTTGGAATTGGACAGCATTAATTATGCAACCTGAATTTGTAGATGAAGATTTAGTTCATAAAGCATTAGAAGAAGTTAAGAAAAAGAAGAACTTACCCTCCCTGTCTAAAATCAGATTTGAAAACATAGATGAAAAATTAGTAGCTCAGATAATGTACATAGGTCCTTACAGTGAAGAAGATCCTACTATTGAAAGACTTCATAACTACATTGATGAAATGGGATATATTAAAGTTGGAAAACATCATGAAATTTACCTAAGTGACGCAAGAAGGGCAGCGCCAGAAAAACTAAAAACTATTTTAAGGCAACCTATAGCTAAAAAATAGATATATAAAAATTGTGTACCTAATTCCTGTATATTATATATATATATTTAATAGTAAGGCTCTCCCAAAAGTATTTTTTGATAAAATATTTTGAGAGAGCCTATTATTTCATGTACATAATTTCAAATTGACATAATTTATTCAATATTCCTTTGAATCAATACTTGAAAATCATTGAATAGATTTCACTATATCACTATATATGAACCTTTTTGGGATCTATACTCAATATATTCATTAATCTTTTTAAATATATATCCGTTGCTATACCATTCTTATGCCAATGCTTTTTACATCCACAGTAATTAAGTAAAACACATTGGGGTTCAAAACCTATTTCTTTTGCTTTAAATCCTCCAGAAATAAGATTGAGAACACAGGCAATTCCTACAATACCAACTTCTCCTTCCTTTATCTTCCCTTTTGTAAATGCTGAAGATGCATGTGGTATAATGTATACTTTAAAATTATTCTTTTTTCCCAATGCTGTTAGTGAATTTACTCTGCACTCACATGAACAACCTGTACATAAATATCCATTTTCCGTCTTTAACGCTTTACAATCTTCCTTTGATTTATATCTCATACATATTGGCAAGAGCACTCTTTTTTCTTTAGTCTTTAAAAAACCTTCCCTAAAAGATCTGTTCATTATCTCTGCACCTACCATATTTAGATGATACTCAACCCTTTCTCGGCTACGAAATATACTATTTTCTTTCCATTTTAATTTCCCCTGATTTTCTTTAATAAAATTCTCTACATTTTGTGTATAACATCCTATTACCTGAGCGCTTCTTATCTCAAACCATTTTCCAAGCTCCTTAGCCTTTGAAATAACATCAACGCTCTCTTCTTTACTCCGACTATTTAAAAATCTACCCCATATTTCAATTCTTTTGGCCTCTTGATTAAACTCACCTGATGCTTTTAACCAATCTATAAGTTTCATAAATTTATCAATTTCATTATCTATATCTTTCGAGCTTTTATTATCTTTTAATAAAAGTCTATTTCCTAATGCCCCTCTTAGTAGATCAACGATTACTTTTGTACTGCCATCCTTTTCTCTAAAATAAACTAATTTAGAAAGTATTTTCCCAGCATATTTATTTAATGAAAGCGCTTTTTTAATATATACTCTCCAAAGGACTCCTGTCATTAGCAATTCAAAACCGTACACTGCTTTTTCTCTTGGTATTTCAATTCCCTTTTCTATAATATAATTTCTATAATTCTCTACTATTTCATAGGTTGTCTCATTTACTTTATCTATTACTTCACTAGTAAAGCAATCTATTTTATTATAATATTTCTCTGGTGTAGTGTCGTTTGAACATAGCGAATAAGTTATAATCTCCATTTTATATCTGTATCCCACCTTTATGCTTCACCATTTATATTTACACAATTAAGTTCCCATCATTTAGGTATATTTTATCATATGATAACTATGAAATATAGGATTCTTATGTGATGAAAAACATCAAAAAATGGGTATGATTAATTTTAATTGCTCACTCACTTGATAACATTTCTTTTAAATAGGAGATATGTTATGGTGAAATAAATACTTAAAATTATAATACTTATTCCTACAGATAGACCTATACTTAGGATAAATATATTACTACCAACATAGGCCATAATTTCTCCTAATGTAATTTGAACAAATACATATATAAATATTGCAAAGCCAATCAATGCTACTGCAATTGGAATACCGAACCATATACCCATTTGTTTTGTAATCAGTTTATCTATTTCTTTATCATCAACACCTAGTTTTCTTAATACATTAAATCGTTCTTTATGCTCAAAGGAATCAGATAACTGTTGAAGGGATAAAACAGTAAGACATATGATAATCAAAACAATTGCCGTATAAATACATAGAAATTTCATCATTAATGAGGATGCTGTTGAATTATTAGTTTCCAATGTCTTTAAACGAACTGAAATATAATTCTCAATATCTCTTCCTGAATCTTCAATGAAATTATCATAAACATCATAATATCTTTCATAGATAAATGACTCTACTGTTTCTACATCATTATAACTGATATCCTTCTTTGTATTGCCATAAAACTGCACATCTGCAATAGCTAATTCACTACAAACCTCATCGGGCAACACATAGGTCACATCTACATATTTGTTATAGAGCGCCTCTCCAATGCTACCTTGAAAATATGAATGATTACTCAATTCTAAAGTAGTGTTATCTACAATAAGCTTATCATTTGCTAATAAAAATTCATTGATTTCCTCTATAGTTGCAGTACTATGCCACTGTGTTGTAAAAGAATGCTTCTTCAGTTCTATTGTATGTAATCCTGCCATTTCTCTTAATTTATTATAGTCGCTTAATGAAACGGCCAATACAGGAAAATCTGTTTTAATTCTACGAAAAAAATCATCTTCATTAATAAAATATAATTCCACCTCTACACTACTTTCCATTTCATATCCATTTTCCTTTAGATAATCTGAAACAGGAGTATAATCAATGTGAGGAATATTTTTAACCTGTCCATAAATATCCTTATATTCAGTATCTATTTGAAGATCAAAGATAGCTCTTTTTTCAAGATATCCTAAGGTCCATTCAGACATAACCGTGCTCAATACCAAAAATATAATGGATATCATTAGAGTTAAAGCAATGGTTGCCATAAGCTTAGATGTGGTTTTTAATTTTGATGACAATTGTCCCAACAAAAATAAATTTGTATTCTTATATTTCAATTTTACAAGATTCTTTCTTATAAAAATTATTAAATAAGATAAGTAGTAAAACATAGTGTAAATAGCAAATATAAAAGAACAAATTGAAATCATAAGCATTAAAGACTTTTTTTCTTGAGACACAATATATTTAGATAAAGGTAGTAAATATAAATATCTTTTTACACTTATTACTGTAACTACAAATGCTAAAAGAGATAGTATGCCAACAGACCTATAAAAACCTTTACTTTTTACAGATTGAATCTCCACTTTCTTGCTGTCATTGAGCATATCAATTATTTTTATTTTCCATATGGTTTTAATATTACCAAAGCCAATAATTCCAAAGATCCCTGTAAAAAAAACAACTGTCATGAAAACAGTATCGGGATATAATGAAAAAGATATTGCAAAAGATTGTCCAACCGATGGAACAATGAGAGCAGTGAGCACCTGTGAAAATAATGTGCCAAGGATAATACCAATTATAATAGATAATTCACCCATTATTAATGTTTCAGTAAAAAACAATAATGCAACTTTTCTTTGCTCCATTCCTATCATAGTATATAGAGCAAACTCTTTTTTCTTTCTTTTTATCATATAGTTGTTTACGTATTTTATCAAAAAAATAAGAACCACCGTTATAAAAAAGGCCATACGTTTTAATGCTCCATAGGCTCTGCTTAAGTCAAATTGTTCCGATATAATAAGCTGATAATTTGGACTTGAAAGAGAAACAAAAGCATAAAACAAACCTACGCATAAGGTCAATGTCAATAGGTATAATAAATAATCTTTAATAGAACGCCTTGCATTTCTTAAGACCAGTTTAGCGTACATCGGAGAGGTCACCTCCGAGGAGTGTCATCACATCAAGTATTTCATTAAAGAATTGTTTCCTTGACTTCTCACCTTTTATAAGCTCATTGAATACTTTGCCATCTCTTAGAAATAATATTCTCTTAGCATAACTTGCAGAGAAAGCATCATGGGTAACCATCAATATAGTAGCTGATAACTGCTCATTCATATTTTTAATGGTTTGCAGTAGCATCTGCGCCGATTTGGAATCCAAAGCCCCTGTAGGTTCATCTGCTAAAATTAATTTAGGATTATTTATTATAGCCCTTGCACAGGCACAACGTTGTTTTTGCCCTCCTGAAACTTCATAGGGATATTTTTTTAATATATCTTCTATGCCAAGTTGTCTCGATATTTTTATAACTTTATCATCAATTTTATTTGCATCACATTTATTTATAGTAAGGGCAAGTGCAATATTTTCATGTATTGTAAGAGTATCAAGTAAATTAAAATCCTGAAATATAAAACCTAGATTTTCCCGTCTAAATTTAGCTATATTTTTATGGTCTATTTCCGTTATATCTTTTCCCTCAAGAAAAATATGTCCTGCACTTACAGTATCAATTGTAGATATAACATTTAAAAGTGTAGTTTTACCTGAACCTGAGGCTCCCATTACACCAATAAATTCCCCTTCACATACATTAAAGCTAATATCATCGATAGCTTTTGTCACATTTCCTTTACTGCCATAATATTTTTCAATATGTTCTATTTTCAATATATTTCTCATTTTCTCACCTCCGCTATCTATATCTTATATAAATTTTTATCATTGTTGTATCAACTTTCATTACATTTACCTTTCAATGTTGTAAGATAATAGATTTTTTAGCGAGGGAAAATAAGAGTAATTCTAGTATATTCATTGATTTTAGATTCTGCTTTTATTTCAATTCCTAATTTATCGCAGAGACTTTTACAAAGATACAATCCTATTCCAGTAGATTTATTAGCATTTCTACCCTTTGAACCTGTGAATCCTTTTTCAAAAATTCTTGGTAATTCACTTTCCTTAATACCTATGCCATTATCCTCAACAGTTAAATTTACTCCATCTTTAGTAGATTGTACATAAAATTTTATTTTAGGAGTGTCCTCTTTAGAATATTTAACAGAATTTATTAAAAGCTGATTTAAGATAAATTCTATCCATTTGCTATCTGAAAAAACTTCCATGTCTGTATCTTCAAGGGTCACACTTATTTTATTTTGTATGAGCATCTGCTTATTTTTTACTATAATATTATTTATACATTTTTAAGGGATATTTCTTTTATAATATAATCAGATTCTACATTTTCACTCCTTGCATAAAATAAAACCTGTTCAATAAAATTATCTGTTCTCTCTATTTCTGCAATTATTTTTCTTGTAATATTATTTTTGTTGTTCTCACAAATCATTTTCATAGCTGATATAGGGGTCTTAACCTCATGTACCCACTGTTCAACATATTCTTTATATTCTTTTCGTTCGTTTTTTATACATGTTACATTTTCAATCATAGATTTATTACAGATTTTAAGCAGCTTATAATACTGTTTGTCTTCATACAAATATGGTTTTCCCATAATTTCTGACAATAGATATTTATTATCAAGTCCATTTATAACCTTAAATAGATTATTAAAATACTTTTTTCTTTGCATATGGAGAATTATAAAAGTACTTATTAAAATGGCAATCCAAAATATTAGTATTAAAAGAATAATGTCTATACTATTTCCAACACCTTTTAAAAATAGAGATAGCCCTATCATACAAATGATATTTAAAATTATAATATATGTTTTATCCTTTAAATATTCACTAAGTTTCATATTATGTAACCCTGTCCTCTTTTAGTCTTTATAAAATCTCTAACTCCTATACTTTCAAGCTTATTTCTTATTCTCGTGATGTTTACACTTAAAGTATTGTCATCAACAAACATTTCATTATCCCATAAATATTCAATCATATCCATCCTTGGTACAATACTGCAGTTGTTTTCAAATAAATAATGAAGTATCTTCAGTTCGGTTTTTGTGAGTTCAACTTTATTGTTTTTATATTCTACGTTGCTTGTCAATAAATCAATCTTCACACCATTGTATGATAATATATTATCTGTATTTTTATTGCTATAAGTCCTTTTTAAAAGCGATGATATCCTTGCAAGTAAAACTGGTATATTATAGGGCTTTGTAATAAAATCATCTCCCCCTAATGTTATACTCATAAGCTCATCCATATCAGTATTTCTACTTGTTATAAAAATTATAGGCACATTTGAGTAACTTCGTACTTCGCTACATAACTTAAATCCGTCTTGATAAGGTAGGTTTATGTCCAGCAATATTAAGTGCGAATTTTCTTCCTTTATTTTGCTTTTTATATCTTCAAATTCACAAGGGGATGATACATCATAACCATTATTCCTCAATGTTATTGACAGTTCATCTCTTATAGCTTTGTCATCTTCTATTATCATTATTTTATACATATGTAACACCTCGGATTTATTAATTTATCTTATATTAAAACAATAGACGATTACAACTTTAATTGCAATCGTCTTTGTAATATATTCATATCAATGTGTTATTCCATTTCTCTTAATCTTTCTATGACACTAAGCTTTTCAATACTGCTATAACATATAATCGGCAGTATAAAAGAAATAATCATGAGTATGAATGAGCTAATCACCGTTGGCATAATGTTAAAATTATACACAAAATGAGGCATTGGATTTCCTAAAGATTTTACTCCAAATTGTACGATAAAAGTTCCTATTGTAAAAACAATAAAAGTTGTTATTCCTCCATAGTAAAGTCCTTCATATATAAGCATTTTTTTAAGTTGTTTCTTTGTCATTCCAATGCTTTCTAGCAGTGCAAACTCATGTTTTCTTGAAATAATACTTGTCAATAAGGTGTTGATAAAGTTTATAATACCAATAACACCAATAAGTAAACTAAGTGAATATCCAATAGTAGAAAAATTGTTTACAAAACTTTTATATTCATCAATATAGCTTGTCTTTGCACGATATTCAAGGTCTGGGGTGTTAGAACATACGCTTTTTATATAATTTTCTACTAGAGCTACTTTTCCTTCCTTGGCATAAACCTGTGCAGACATAATAACAGGCTCCTCTATAAAATCTACAAAAGAAGATGAGGGCATATATATCTTTGTTCCAGGATGAGTAGAATATTTTACATCATATACATATAAATCATCTACCACCGCCATTACTTCAAAAGTTCTTTCTTTCCCATCCAATAGAGTTATTTTTATTTCATCTCCTACATCATAATATTCACTCTGATCTACCAAAACATATTTGCCTGTTTCAAACTTTTCCCCATGAAATTCCCCTTCAATAATGTTAGCCTCTCTATAAATATCAAACCAGCCTTTATCCAAGCCATATACCTGTGCCATAATTTTCCCCTCATTTAACCGCATTTCCAACCCTTTAGCCAGACCAGGATCTACATTCTCTTTTTCCTCTGTTAGTATTTTTCTTATATTATCATTTATTCCCGTTTCTCCAGGTCCGTAAAAATAAACCTTATCTATTCTAGCAACATCATTATTTTTCTCTATATCATCACAGATTTCCCTGGTTAAAGTAGGTTGTTCATTAAAATCAACATAATGGGTATGATAGGTTGAATCTCCTATAACAAAATCTCCTCTTATATATTCTTGTAAGTATAAGTCCATACTAAAACCACTGATTAGTGTAGCAACAAAATTTAAAATAATGATACTAAGTGATAATGACATAATTACAATAGTAGTTTTTCTCTTACTTCTAAATATATTTGAAAATGCCATTTTGTATATTTTCGCACCATTAGTTGAAGATTTTTCTCCCTTCTTTGAATTTAAACTTACACCTGTATATCGAACTGCATCAATTGGTGAAACCTGTGACGCAATCTTACCAGGTTTATAACTGCTTAAAAATACTGTTATGAGGGTGAAGATTGTCGCTCCTATGAAAATCATAGGATGAACGGAGAACGTGGTACTACTCTCCATCATACTTCCTTCTGTTACAATGGGAGTTAGCTTAACTCCTATGAGATATCCTAAAAGTAGTCCAATTGGAATACCTATAAAGGATAGGGCAAATGCCTGTTTTTTTATTATACTCTTCAATTGTTTTGGTGAAGTACCTATAGTTTTTAAAAGCCCAAAATACTTTATATCCTTTACTACAGATATATAAAATATATTATAGGTCAAAAGATATCCACTTACTAAAATTAAAAGAATAATCATTACAAAGGGAAGTATGCTGTCCAAACCATCAATCTTCGATGACATATATGCCCAATTTACTCCATATCTGTTACCTTTTAAATCAACCCCTACTTCTTTACTAATTCTTTTAAGCTTCCCTTCAATATCCCATGAATTGTTCAACATAACATCCAGATCAATCATTCCATCATAATCAGGATTAGTTGAAACAGTTTTGAAATCTATCCCTTTCATAGATTCTTCTATGAAATCACGAGATACAAAAGCATACCCTGATATAGATACATATTTATCTCCTTCCCAAAATCCTGAAAGAATAAAATCCTTTGAATATTGCACTTCATTAATCTTATATTCAATATGAACTGAAGAACCTATCTTATGAGGAACCTTTATCATATCAAGGGCCCATGTAGGCATAGCTATTTCATTTTTATTTTGAGGCAAATTTCCAGTTGTGGGGGAAGAAAATCCGAAATTTGCCCATTTCTCATCAGAATATCTGATCTCCATACCCTTGCTTTTAAATTCGTTATTATTAGCAATAGTCAAATTCATACCAATACCATAATCTTTTATAAGTGGGTGTTTTATTATCTTTTTATATTGTTCCTCTGTTAATCCTTTAAATGATCCATGAGCTGATGATCCTACTTGTTTCATAGTTGCAATTTCCATGGATTTTAAAAGGTTTGTTCCTACTGTAAATACAGAAGTAAATAGTAAAGTTGTAAGCACAATTGCCAATATAGCAAAAACATTTCTACTTTTATTGGCTTTTAATGTTCTATGAGCTAGTTTTTTAGTTGTCTTACTATTATTGTTTTGAAACATGTGAAATTACCTCCTTGTATTTACAATTTTACCGTCTTCAATTCTTATAATACGGTCTACCATTTGGGCAATTTCTTCATTATGGGTAATCATCACAATGGTTTGGCTAAATTTTTCACTAGTAACTTTTAAAAGCCCCAATACTTCCTGCCCTGTTTTTCCATCAAGGTTTCCTGTTGGCTCGTCAGCAAGTATGATAGATGGTTTAGTAGCCAATGCCCTTGCTATTGCCACACGTTGTTGTTGTCCACCTGAAAGATTGTTTGCCATATTTTTTTGTTTGTCTTTTAACCCCAATGTAGTAATAATCCTATTAACATACTCCTGATCAACTTCATTGCCATCAAGCTCTATAGGTAACACAATGTTTTCATAAACATTTAATATAGGAACAAGGTTGTAATTTTGAAATACAAATCCTATATTTCTACGTCTAAAAATAGTTAACTCCTCATCATTCATGGTGAAAATATCATTATTGTCTACTATAACTTTTCCATCTGTAGGTCTATCAAGCCCTCCTAACATATGTAATAATGTACTTTTCCCAGATCCTGAAGTACCTACAATAGCTACAAATTCTCCTTTTTTAATACTTACATTAACTCCATCTAAAGCTTTTACGATATTTGATGCCTCGCCATAGTATTTATTAAGGTTTTCTGTCGACAAAATGCTCATGTAATTCCTCATCTCCCTATTTAATCAAGTTTTATACTTTTATATTATCAATAAAACCTCTCAAAGCAGTTACAAAGCAAAAATCAAATATAACAGTTTTGTAACATAAAAGTACCATAGCTCTTTTGAAGCTATGGTACTTCAATTCTGTAGGAATATAGAAAAGGTTGATCCAACCCCCTTTTGAGACTTAACTTTTATATATCCCCCTTGTTTACTTATGATTTCCCTTGTAAGATATAGTCCTACTCCCACTCCCTCTTTATCTAAAGCCTCTGACCCTCTATAAAATCGCTTAAATATATTATTAATGTCATCTTTTTCTATACCCATGCCATTATCTTCAACCTCAATCCTTGTGAACATTTCAAATTCTTTTACTTCAATTTTTATAGCTCCACCACATTGAGTATATTTCACAGCATTTTCAAGTATATTCAATATAGCTTCAATGGTCCATTTTTTATCATGACATAATTGAATGTTTCTATCACAGTCAATAGTTACAGATATATTTTTTTCTTCCGCTTTTAAATATACGCCTCCTATAGCTTGAGCTATGGTTTCTTCAATTTTTGAAGTGGCCTTATTTAAACATATTAAACCTGTTTCAAGCCTAGACATTTTAATGAGTGCTTCCATAAGCCATTGAAGCTTTGAGATTTGTGATTTCATATTATATAAAAACTTTTGCTCTTGTTCTTTTGTTACTTCTCTTTCCATCAAAGTAGCATTATACATAGATATATTTGCAATAGGAGTTTTTACCTGATGAGATATATCTGATATTAGTGATTTAACATTATTCTGCTCATCCATATTTTTTTGCCTTTGGTAATTAATCATATCTATTAGTTTCTTCAATCGATTTTCTAGCTTTGACATAAGACTTTCTTTATTAGTTTCAAAGTAAAGCATCTGCTTCTCTGATATTGCATCATCGATAAGCTTACACATCTTATCTGAAAATTTCACAATTTCAACTCTCATAAACCACAAAAAGAATATTGATGTCATCAATAATAATATGATAAAAATTACTGCTATAATAAAAAAAGAATATGCTTTACCTGTAATTTCAGGATACATACCTATAATGCTTCTTATATTCATAAACAGCAGTAGTAAAAATAAAGTAGAAAGTATTAAAAATATACTTCCAAAGACAATATACATTTTTTTAACGGATACCGCTTTCATCTTTCATCACCTGTCCACATATAACCTATACCATAAACTGTTTTAACATACTTAGGCTTAGATGGATCATCCTCTATTTTGCTTCTAAGCCTGTTTATATTCACTGTTAAAGTATGTTCATCAACAAAATCACATTCCTTGTCCCATAATGCTTCAAGTAAAATTCCCCTTGTTAAAACTTGCCCTCTTCCTTTTACTAATGCATTCAAAAGCTTGTACTCTATTGGAGTTAAAATAATATTGTCTCCGTTTTTTGAAACTGTCATCTTATCAAAATCAAATTTCAATTCATCTATCACCACGATGTTTGATGCTTTATTGCTTTTTTTATAACGACGAAACACAGCCAATACCCTTTCCCTCAATATGCTTAGGCTAAATGGCTTAGTTATGTAATCATCAGCTCCCAATTTAAAACCTGTAACTACATCAAATTCCATATCACAGGCCGTAAGAAATATAATACCTATCTCTTCACTTTCCCTAATTTTTTTACATAATTCAAAGCCGCTTCCATCTGGAAGGTTTACATCTAATATGGCCATATCAATAGATGTGCTCTTTAAAACTTCTTCTGCTTCTTTCATAGAAAAAGTAGTTATGGTTTCAAACCCATCTGCCTGCAAATTAAAACAGATGCCATTATTGAGCATCTCATCATCTTCTACTACAAGAATCCTACTCATATTATCAAATCTCCTCTTCCATCATTTTAACTATATAATATATTACATTTTCTCATTTCATTCTCTGATAAGCTTACTTTTTTACTCAAGGCCATATTATATAAATTATTTCTATTTTACATTTACTTTTCCTTCTTTTCATATAAAAATATACTGTTTTTAAACATTAATCAGAAAACTCATCTCTAGCAAGAGATAAGTGGTCTATACAATTTTTATAACATAATAACACAGTAGAGTTTATTAATATTATATAATATCTTCTGTTCCACTGACATATAAGTATATAATAGTAAGTTTAAAATACTATCCCTAGGAGGAATATAAAAATGGACGTTTCTTATAAAAAAAAGGCTTATTTTGCCGCTATATTGTATGCCTTTATAATAGGTTTCTCATTTTTATTCATAAAACTAACTCTCACTGTAGCCACACCCCTTGATACTCTCGCTCATCGCTTTACAATCTCCTTTGTTTTTGCTTCTATTCCTGTTTTGTTAGGATGGATAAAACTAAATATAAATAAAAAGGATATACTTAATATTTTGCCTTTAGCACTGTTTTATCCAGCTATGTTTTTTGCTTTTCAAATTTTTGGACTAGTTCATGTATCCTCTTCTGAAGCAGGAATCATTCAAGCAACCACTCCTATTTTTACAATGATATTTGCAACATTTTTTCTAAAGGAATATTCTAGTAACTTACAGAAAATATCACTGCTTTTATCTGTATCAGGTGTGATTTATATATTTTTTATGAAGGGGATAAATTTTAAAAGCGATGCTTTTATAGGAATAGTATTTATTTTTTTATCTTCTCTTTCCTTTGCTAGTTATAATGTGCTAGCAAGAAAAATGACAAAGAAATATACCCTTATAGATTTAACTTATATAATGACTGCTATAGGATTTTTATCTTTTAATCTTATGTCACTTATCAATCATAGTTTAAAGGGCACTATTAAGCTTTACTTTAAACCTTTTACAAGTCCATTATTTGTGGTTTCAATAATTTATCTAGGGGTATTATCTTCGCTTATTACATCATTACTATCAAACTATGCACTCTCTAAAATAGAGGCCTCTAAAATGAGTGTTTTTAGTAATCTTTCCACATTAATAACTATGGTAGCTGGTGTAATATTTTTAAAAGAAGAACTAGAGTACTTTCATATTATTGGAGCAGCCATGATCCTTCTTGGAATAATTGGAACAAATTTTTTAGATAAAAAAATTTTAGATGAAAAAATAGAGGATGAAAAAATACAAGATTAGTAAAAGATTAAAGGTGGCCTTCTTAGCCACCTTTAAATAATTTTTTTATATATTTTAAAGAATTATTTCAATTTTAGTTCCTGCTCCAAACTCACTTTCTATATTTATAATGCCATCATGTGCCTCTACAATATCCTTTGCTATGGCCATTCCAAGTCCAGAACCTTTATGTCTTTTCCCTGTATCTGTTCCCCTATAGTATCTTTCAAAAATATGTTTAAGATCTTCTTCTTTAATTCCCTTCCCATTATCTATTATGAAAATATGAACTCTATCTTTCTTCTCTACTTTAACTTCTATATCTACATTTTCATCATTATGAACTATAGCATTATATAACATATTAGTGATAACCCTTTTTATTAATATTTCATCTACATCCTTTTCAATAACTTCCCTTGTAGCTGAAAAATCAATATTCACATTGCTAGTTTGTGGATTATTTAAAATATCTATTACAACTCCTCTAACTAAGCTTACAATGTTAGTGCTTTTTAAATTTAAAACTAGAACTTTATTCTTTAATCTGGTACTTAGGTTTAAATCATCTATAAGGTCTTTTATATAGTTAGATTTATCCTCTATTATTTTACTGTATTCCCTCACTTCTTCTTTTGAACAATCATATTCTTCACTGGATAAAATTTCAGCATATCCCTTCACTGAAACTAATGGTGTTTTTATATCATGAGAAATATTTGATATCCACTCTTCCCTCATTTTATCTAATTTTTTTCTTTCCTCTTCATTGCTTCTAAGTTTTGAGGATAAATTATTTATATTATAATAAATTTCTTTATAAATTCCTTTTTCTTCTCTTTTTAAATTATACTCTCCCTCTGAAAGAATTTTAACATCCTTTATAATATTTACTAATGGTTTAGTAAGTCTCCTACTAAATAAATATCCAAAAAATAAAGCTATAAGTGCATCAATAAACAAAATTATATATATTGCAGCTTCCAAACCATTACTTAAGTTATAAGTATCATAAGAAATAACATTTCTCTTTATCCTTTCAAATGGAAATCCTATAATGTAACTATAATTTCTGTTTCCAAGTTTCTTTTCTCCTACAAATATAGTGGACATACTATCAGGTAGAATATATTTATATGCATGTATCAGTTCTACAGGTGTATAGTGTTTTTTAACTTTCACAGGCTTTTCGTAATTATAAACTTCATTTCCTTCTTCATCCAAAACTTGTATCCAAGCTTCTTTTTCTTCCAAAATTTTTTCTCCATTGCTATGGACATATATTTTATCCTTATCCTCTATCAAATACTCTTCAAATTCCCTTGTGAAATCCTCTGGTGAAGAATAGCTAATTCCATTTATTATGTCAATGTTATTTTTCCCCCCATTAAGTATAAGAATAGCCCCTCCAATAATATTGATAATTATTACAATAATAGCGACTAAAACTACAGTTATAATAAATCTGCCTGTTATTTTCCAATTCATATCTATTCATCCTTTAAAACAAACTTATATCCTAAACCTTTTACATTAATAATATACTTCGGATTAGATGGATCCTCTTCAATCTTCTCTCTTAATCTTCTTATATGTACCATTATAGTGTTATCAAAACCTATATAATCTTCTCCCCACACTTCACTACACAATTTTTCTTTACTCATGATTTGATTAGCATGCTTTGCCATATGTAAAAACATTTTATATTCTTTGGGCTTTAATTCTACCAGTTCTCCATTTTTTCTAACTTCTATTTTTTCCTCATCAATTTGAAAAGGTCCAAAATTTAATATAGAAATCTTATTTTCCTCTTCTTCATTATAATTACTTCTTCTTAAATGAGCTTTTATTCTATAGGCTACTTCCTTAGTGCTAAAGGGTTTTGTTATATAGTCATCTCCTCCCAGTGCAAAGCCTAGTACTCTATCAATTTCTTCAGTTTTTGCTGACATAAATAAAATAGGTACATTGGATGTTTCTCTAATTTTTTTACAAACCTCATATCCTTCCTCATCAGGTAGCATAATGTCTAAGAGAATAATATCTGGATTAATCCTTTTAAATAAGCTAAATCCACTCTCTCCTTCCTCCGCTGTATATATATTTTCAAAACCTTCCTTTTTTAACACCATAGATAATAACTTTAATATATCCTCTTCATCATCTATTATTAATATCTTTTTTTTGCTCAATAACGTCTCCACATTAAACACTCCTATCAGTTTTTCCTATTATTTATCCGATGACTACCATCCGTAATACTCCCATAACGGATGCTACGTCCCTGGATAAGTTCTTCCCCTAAAGGATAAGGATTTCTAAGAAGCAAAGCTTCTAAGAACTCTCTTAATAAGCTTCAGTTGGAGTAAGTATTCCTTTTAAGCAAACTCCATCTGAAGCTAAGAATCTCTTGATCCATAGCTAACCACTGCATATTAATTGTGTTCCAATATTAATTATACACTAGAAGAAAAGAACCAAATAATACTTTTTAAATTTGGCTCTTCTTTTTGATTTTTTACTTCTTCTAATAATTATTATTTAACTTTATTATTTGTAAGGATAAAACATATATACCAACGCTAACCCCATTATAAAAAATACAAGTCCTATGAATAGAAAAACTAAAGTATTTCCATCCCATGCTGGTTTATTTCTAAAAGTTCTCCATCTATAGGATGCACTGCTCATTCCCATAAAAAGAAACCCAATAAATAAAACTATTATACTAAGTAGAAATAAAGTATTTGTCATAAGTACACCTCTTAATTTTTCCTAAAATTTCTGTTTATCTTTTATTTTCTTTAGTAAATGCACCATATGTGAGTTTAGGGAAAACTAAACATCCTACTATAAATATAACCCCTTGAATTACCATTGTTCCTATACTTGCTTTATACTTTATTAACTGTGAAGACATCATTCCCCATAATGGAGTCATAACAATAAGTTTACTAGGTAAAAAATGTTCTAATATATATGGGATTCCCATAATCAAACCGCCAAAAATAAATGGCATAGAAGCCGATTTACTTATGGATGATAAATATAAACCTAACTGTGAGAAGAAAAAAGAAGCTATAATTACTGTAATAATTACTATTATCATCATTTGCAGTACATTTAAGTTTGAATTTATTCCTTTGAAATACCAAAGATTTTTTAATGGCATATCCAAGCCTTTAAAATTTACTTTTCTAAGCCCATTTAAATATATGGTAATCACCATAGATAGGTTTACTATAGAAGTTGCTATACCAGCTCCTATTCCCTTGGCTATAACTAATTTTTTCTTTCCATTTTCTGTAGTGTTTATTAGATCACTCATATTTGAATTATACTCTAAGGTATAAGCTCCAGACAAAATCATAAACATAACCAACCCCATTATAGGTGCATATCCGTAACTTTTATAAAAAATATCTGCATAAACATCACTTACAGTGCCATTATGGATTAATAAGGTTCCTAACAATAATGATGCTACCCAGGTTATTAAAATACTTTTTTTCAATAACATTTTTCTTAATTCTGCTTTTATAAGTGTACCCATTTATTATACCTCCTTTGTATTTTCTAAATCGAAATAAAACATATATACGTCCTCAAATTTAGGTTCTATAACCTCCGCATTTGCATAGGATATGACTTTATCGCTTACAATTCTAAGTTCAGTAAAATCTATTCCTCTTTGAAGATTTACTACCTTATATTTATTTTGTATTTCTGCCAATTGATTTTCATCATTAGTTCTTATTCTATATACTTTTCCATTCATGTCAGATAGAATTTCCCTATGACTTCCCTTCATAATTATCTCACCATTTTTTATCATAATGGTTTCCTTTGCTATGGATTCTATGTCGGAAATTATATGAGTTGAAAGTATTATTATCTTATCTTTGGATATCTCTGATAGTAGGTTTCTAAATCTTGTTCTCTCTTGAGGATCTAATCCTGCTGTTGGCTCATCTAATATTATAATTTTAGGGTCGTTTAATAGCACCTGAGCAATTCCCACTCTTCTTTTCATTCCTCCTGAAAACTTTCCAACGGCCTTATTTCTCACGTCATACAATCCAACTAAATTTAATAATTCATCTATCTTTTGGTTTGCATCTTTTTTATCTATGCATTTTAATGCTGCTACATATTGTAAAAAGTTCTTAGCTGAAAAGTTTTTATAAACTCCAAACTCTTGTGGTAAATAGCCTATAACCCCTCTATATTTATCCTCTATACTGTAAATATTTTTGCCATTGTAAATTATCTCTCCACTGGTAGGCTTAATCAATGTAACTATTTGTTTCATTAAGGTTGTTTTTCCTGCTCCATTAGGACCTAAAAGTCCGTATACTCCATTTTCCAATGTAAGTGTTATTTTATTATTTGCATTTTTCTTTCCATAACTTTTAGTCAAATTTTTTATTTCAAGTTTATTCATAATTAACTCCTCCTAATTTATCTGGTTAAAAATTTTTTAAAGATACTCATACATAAAAATATACTTATAAATAAAGTAGCTATCATAATTCCCAAGCATAAGTTTGTTACATCTAAACTCATACTAAATAATTTTAATCTTCCAGAATACATTCCAGCAAATTCATTGAAATGAAATACTAAGTCTATATAATTAATTTTTGAAAGTATGAACAATACTTCTTTAGGCAGCCATTTAATCAAAGTCATTATTTTACCTAAAAATATAAAGATTAAAAAGTCACTTGTAGATTGAACAGAATTTATGGTAATAAATGAAAATAAGCTTGCTAATACTCCAAATGTCATAAGAATTATAAGCATAATACCTATTTTGAGTAGTATAAATCCCCATATTGTGTAGGCATCTTTAAGTAATAATGGATTGTCCAATATTCTTATGGCCTGCAACCCTCCATTTATGGGTTTTCCATATTGTATATAGGTGATTATAAATTGTATCCCTAAATACACAGCATATAAAATTGTGGGAACCCCTATACTTAATGCCAATTTTGAATACAAAACTTTATTTTTATTTCTTGATGATAAAATTAAATTATCAACAGTTGATATAATCTCATCTGTATATATGTTAGAAAAAATAATTATTATTATGATAAGCATAATAAAGACCATAAATCCATGAGATGCTCTATGATTAAACACCTTCCAAAACTTAATATCCTTATATTCATTGAACTTTATCGCAGCTAATTTTTTATTAGATATTTCTTTCAATTCTTTTGAAATATCATCTTTTTCTTCATTTTCACTGATCTCTTCTAATAGTTGAACTTTCATATTAAACTGCTGTTCAACTGTCATTGAATCTTTACTTTTATCTTCTATGGATTGATAATTTTCATTTTTATAATCACTTGCCCCTTCTAATTGTGGCTTTATAAATACCATGGATGTAGAAAGGATAAAAAATAATATCAAAGCAATTATCCCATTTTTTGATTTAAATATTTTCTTAATTTCCCAGGTAATCATTATTTCTTCCTCCTGTCTCTTCTTGACTACAAATATATTTTAATCCCCTATACTTAACTCTTGATAACATGAATCTTAATTTAAACTTACAATTATCAACTTCCTGTTGTTTGTTCATGCTAAAAAAATACAAAGGTAGATTTAAAATCCCTCTACCTTTGTATTTTTCACTAAGGTAAATAAATCGTCGCTTTTTTAAATAAAAAAGTACACCTCCAAATGCTATAAGTGTCTAACATTTGGGGTGCACTTCATAATCACTCTGCTTTTATTATTATATAAATTCTCCAATAAGCTTTTCCGAATCCATTGGGTTAATCTCTCTATAAACTAGAGGAGGACCATTTTTTATAGCTGGAAACTTATCTTCATAGGTTTCTTTTTCAACCTTGTATATTATACCAATAGGTATTTTATCTCCAAACTCCCTAGCTTTTTTAAATGCTTCTTCATTATTAGTGTAATCATAATTTTCATCAATATGGTAAACCCTCTTTTTATACCAAGCAAATGTATTTACTTTATTCCAAACAACACAGGGTTGAAGTATATCCACATGAGCATATCCTTTAAACTTTATTGCCTCTTTCATAATCTTTACTAAGTGAGGAATATCTCCTGAAAATCCTCTAGCTACAAAACCCGCTCCCATTGTTAAGGATAGAGCTAAAGGCTCAAGTGGTTCGTTTTTCACACCATCAAATTGTAGTGTAGTAATTTGCCCTGTAGCTGTAGTTGGGGAACCTTGTCCTTTAGTTAAACCATAAATTTGATTGTTGTGTACAAAATGAGCTATATCTATATTTCTTCTTATAGCGTGAATAAAGTGGTTGCCTCCTTCTCCGTAGGTGTCGCCATCTCCTGATTCTACTATCACCTTTAAATCCTTATTTGCCATTTTTATTCCTATGGCTGGAGGGAGAGCCCTTCCGTGAAGACCGTTAAAGCCATTTATTTTTATGAAGTGAGGCATTTTTGCAGCCTGACCTATTCCAGAAACTAAAACTACCTTGCTGCATTCTAAATTTAATTCTTCAAGGGCCTGCTTTAACGCTTCCCTTATCATAAAGTTTCCACAACCAGGACACCAAGCAGCTTCTTTAAGCTTGTACTCACAATTCATTATAACACCTCCTCTTTTAATCTACGGTAGATTTCATCGCCGCTAAAGGCACGTCCATCATATTTCAATATCTTATGAGTACATTTAAACAATGCCTCTTCTCTTATTAAGCTGTCTAGCTGAGCTGTGGCATTTTGCTCAATATCTATTATCTTACTAGCATATTTTCTTCCTTCTAATAACTTTTTAGTTGGAAAAGGCCAAATATCTCCGTAGACTAAAGCCCCTATAGATATTCCTTCTTTTTCTAATCTTTCTATAGCTTCCTTTACTGCACCATAGGTAGAGCCCCAACATACTATTAAGTTTTCAGCTCTTTCTTGCCCTAACACCCATGGCTCAAGAAGTTCATTTTTTAATCCCTCTATCTTTTTCATTCTCTTATCCACCATATTTTTTCTAACTTCTGCATCTTCAGTTATATTTCCATATTCATCATGCTCATCACTATCTACAAGAACCACTTGACCCTTTATTTGCCCCGGAATTAATCTTGGAGAAATTCCACTTTCACTGTATTTATACCTTTTATATTCCCCTTCACCTATGTCATTTTCACTAGCAATATGCCTTTCTATAGTAACCTTTTTAAAATCAAAGGGTTTAACCGTTGACATGCTATCTGAAAGATATTGATCGCTCATTAAAAGTACAGGAATTTGATATTTTTCTGCCATATTAAAGGCCCTTGTTGTTTGATAAAATGCATCTTCTACATTTCTCACTGCAATTACCATTCTAGGGAATTCCCCATGTCCTGCATGTATTAAGAATCTAAGATCTGATTGTTCTGTTCTGGTTGGAAGCCCTGTGGCTGGTCCTGGTCTTTGTACATTTATTACAACTATTGGTGTTTCTATTATTCCTGCTAAGCTTAAAGCTTCTACCATTAGAGAAAATCCCCCTCCTGAAGATCCAGTCATAGCCCTTACTCCAGCATAGGAAACGCCTAGGGCCATGTTTAAAGCTGCTACTTCATCTTCAACTTGATCTACTGCAATGCCCATTTCCTCCCCTTTAGATGCAATGTAGCTTAGCACTCCAGTAGAAGGAGTCATAGGGTATCCGCAGTAAAATTTGCATCCTGCTGCTATTGCTCCTAATGCCACTGCTTCATTTCCGTCGATTAAAATATTTTCATCCTTATCAATTTTTAAATTATATTTTTCCTCTGTCAGTTCGTAGCCTAATTCTAAAGCCTTAATATTTACCTCAGCTACCTTTTCATTTAATCTATCTCTTATAACTTCTTTAGCTATATCTATTGGAAGTCCAAGATATTTAAGCATTGCTCCTAATCCTACCGTTGGATAAACTTTAGTATTTTTTAGCTCTTTTGCCTTATCAGTTAATGGTAAATGTATTATATCTTCTTCTTTTGCTACTTCTATATCTACAATTATTATGCCGCCTTCTTTAAGCCTCCCATTATGAATGCTTACAGTTTCCTCATTTAAAGCAAATATAATATCTACTTTTGAGCTGTGAGAGTATATTGGTTCATCTGAAAATCTTATTTGAGTAAAATTATGTCCTCCTCTCACCCTAGACATGAAATCATTATTAGTAAATACGTAAAATCCGCATCGCTTTAATGTTTTATCTAATAATTTTGAAAAAGTATCCATGCCTTGCCCCGCCGCGCCGCCTACTAATATACTATAGTCCATAATCCATCCCTCCTTATAAAATATATGCTTATAACGTACAAAAGAAAGAATTATATATTTTCAAATTCTTTCTCTTCCTCATTTTATGATTAATTGAATAAAAAAAGACCCACTTTAAAATAGAATCTAAATTCTATTTTAAAATGGCTCTCCCAAGCAAACTTAATTCTTTGAATAAAACTCGATTATTCTCGAATCAATTACATCTATAGGTACCGCTTCTCTTGAAGGCTTTTTAACTAGCTTTCCTGAGAAGTTTTCAATATCCTTTTCTAAATAATCTATACTTAAAGAAGTGGATTGGAAATTTTCAATAAACAATTTATTTTTTCTCGATTTTTCCCTTAGGGTAATAGCATCCCCTATATTAACTCTGTATGAAGGAATGTCTATTTTTTTGTCGTTAACTAATATATGACCATGAACTACCATTTGGCGTGCCTGTCTAAGAGTTGAACCGAATCCTAGTCTATAAACTAGGTTATCTAATCTTCTTTCAAGATTTTGAACTAATATTTCACCGGAATTTTCTCTTGCATTAAGAGCTTCATGTACATATCTTCTGAATTGTTTTTCTAGGATTCCATAGTACCCTTTAAGTTTTTGCTTCTCCTGAAGCTGTTTGCCATACTCAGATAGCTTTTGATTTCTAACGCCTCTTTTCAAGGCCTTCGGATGGTTAAATACATTTACACCTAGACGTCTTGCAATTTTGAATCTAGGACCCATTGGTCTTGCCAATTCTTACTCCTCCTAAATAAAAAAATTGCGGTATTTTTCGCCAGTCAGCCTATTGATATTATATCAATTTAGTATACAATTGTAAATGTTATTTTTTACTTATGAGGATTTTTATGAAAATATTAATTATATTTTATATTAACTATATCCATAAAATAATAAAGGTAGATTGTAAATTAATCTACCTTTATCATTTTGATACAACAATTCGAGTATTGCTAATTTTTTCATAAAAAAATCTGTTTTTCTTAATAACACAAAGTACTCCGTGAACTAGAATTAGTAAAATTACAACAAATTGTATAATATTTATAACAGCAATTGCATAACCGATTTCAGTATTTTGATTTAGTTCACCTACAGCAAATAAAATTTTATTAAAACCAAATACCCCAAAATACAAAACACCATATCTCGTAAATACTTCTTTAAATTTCAACTTATTTTCTTGTCCTTTTACTCTTGTACTTGTAAGCCATTTACCAACTGTTTTACCATTGGTGAAATAAACAATTAGAATAAAGTATATAAAATATACTACTCCTTCAAAAATAACATTTTCTTTTATACTTGGAATTAAACCAATTACAAACATGTCTATTAAAAATGCTAAAATTCTTCTAAAATAGCTTACTCTCATTTCTTCAAAGTTTACATTATTATCAATTTCATTTGCATTTGGGAGAAAAAATGTAAACATTGGAGTTAGTAAATATCCAATATAACCACCGAGAGTATTTAAAAATAAATCATCAACATCGAAAATTCTATAAGGAGCATTGTAAATACCAAATAATCCAGTAATCTGTGTTATCTCAAAAAATAGTGAAACTAAAAAAGTAATAGTTAAAGTTCTTTTCAAATTAGTTTTAAAATAGTATCTTAAATAAATTCCCAATGGAGTAAGTAAAATCCCGTTAAAAGCTGCCTGTAAAAAAGCTCTTTCCGTTAAGAGGTATTTATAGGTAGAAGGTTTATTTAAAACTACTTTTGTTTCATTAAATATGTCACGAATAAAACTAAAAGGAATTAAGTTGTAGTGCTGAGTGCCTGGTCTTTGTAAACTTTTTATATCTCTTGTTTCTGGCAAAGGTAATATTACAAAATAATAAGATGTAATTAAATATAATAAAAAAGAGTATAAAATAAAAATTCTAAATTTGTTTATATATCCATACTTTTTATATTGATATATTGCAAAAGGAAAAGTAAAAAGCAAAGCTATAAAGGGGAATGTAATAAGCGCAGATTTTATAGGTATTAAATATGATTGCATAAAAATCCTCCTAACTATTTTCAAGAATTTAAATAACACAAAAACAATACATAAATGTATTATTTTCGTGTTATAACAAGCTAACTTATTTGTTCATTACATAGCATGATATAATATAGAAAAAATATATATGGGCTGGATAGAATAGGTAAAATAAATATTTCATTCCCTTTCCTTTTTTTCCATTATACAAGTACATTAATGGAGCTGCAAAAGCCATCATCCATTGGTAATTATTAAAGAATAATCCTTTAACACTAATGTCTCCTGTAAATGCAATACCTAAACACATTATTGTATATGCTATTACTAATTTTTTTCTATCTCCTCTTAGTAGATACATTACTATTCCTATAAGTACAAATATTGGACCACCTTCAACAAAAAGAGGTGTTGGAATAACAAAAATCAAATATATTAAAGTTTCCACGTTCATCATAAAAAATATTGATAAAACTATAGGTAATATGAATAATACCACACCTAAAAATATTTTCATTGCATTTTTTTCTTTTATTGCTTTTGTTATGAAATCTATAATGCATAGATACACAGTAATTACAAATAGTGTAGCAAATATATTATTCATTAATGCTAAGGAATCTGTTCTCTCAAAATACTTAGGAATTAAGTAATTTCCTATATTCATTAGAACTGATGCTAAATATAATCTAAGCATGTACTTTTTCTTACTTCTAGTATGAGTGTAACCTTCTACTGTCATAAATATAAATATAGGTGCTACTATTCTTCCCAACCACTTAAAAGCCACAGGAATACTTCCTGAAAAACCAAAAAATTCATGAATATGGTCAAATATCATAAGTATTAGTCCTGTTATTTTTAATTGAAATCCTGTAAGTCCTCTTTCTTTCATTCTGTTGTCCTCCTTCTAATTATGATTTCATTTTAATTATAAGGAGACAAACTTAACTGATGATAACCTTAATATTAAATAAACCTTAACTTCTTTATATTTTAATAAATGATTAAAGAGGCTTCCTTATTATTTAAGAAAGCCTCTTTAATTAAAATTATTACCTCTAAAGATAAACTATATTAATTTTTCCTGTTCTAGGATGTATTGCAACTTCCGCTTCTACTCCAAATACTTCTTTTAATACCTCAGGCTTTAATACTTCCTCTGGAACACCATAGCAAAATACATTTCCTTCTTTGATTACATATATCTTATCACAATACTTTGCAGCAATATTTAAATCATGTAATGCAGCAAACACTGTAAGATTTAAAGATTTTATTATATCCATTATTTGAAGCTGATATTTTATATCTAAATGATTTGTAGGTTCATCTAAAATTAAAAACTCAGCATTTTGAGCTAAAGCTCTTGCAATTAACACTCTTTGTTTTTCTCCACCAGAGAGTTTGAAAAAACTTTTATCCCAAGTTTCGTCCATGCCTACTTTTTTTAAAGAATTTATTACTATTTCTATATCTTCTTTACTATCAGTTTGAAAAAATGTTTTATGGGGAGCTCTTCCCATCATTACTACTTCCTCAACTTTAAAATCAAAGCTAATAGGTGATTCCTGTGGAAGGGCGGCCATTTGTTTTGCGGTATCCTTTATGGACATTTTCTTAATATCTTTTTCATTTAGAAATATAGCCCCATTACTAGGAGATATATTTCTATATATGGTTTTCAAAAACGTGGATTTTCCACAACCATTAGGTCCTACAATTCCTACAAACTCTTTTCCATTTATATCTACAGAAAAATTATTTACTATAGACTTTTTATCTATATTTACACATATATTCTCCGTCCTTAAATTCATATCAATTTCCTCCAAAGGAATAGGAGCCTTTACACATTAAAAACAAGAAAAATGGTGCTCCACACATAGATGTTATTATTCCTATAGGCATTTCTTCTGGTGCTACTAAAGTTCTAGCAATCACATCTGCCCATAAAGTAAATATAGCCCCAAGCAATGCACTTACAGGTAAAACTTTTTTATGGTCAGAACCAACTAACCCTCTACTTACGTGTGGCACCATAAGCCCGATAAATCCTATGGATCCAGCTGCAGACACTACAGTACCTGTGAGCAATGAAGTTATGACCAATATTATTTTTCTGCCATGTTTAATGTTTACCCCAAGTATTACAGCAGAAGTATCTCCCATAAGCATTATGTTTAAAATTCTATGCATAACTAATAATATTATTAAACATAAAATCAGTACTAAAAAAGGAATCTTTAATTTTTCCCATCTTGCTCCAGCAAGACTTCCCATAAGCCAAAACATAACCGTTCTAATTCCTTGCTCATCTTTCGAGCTAAAAATTATAAAGCTAGTTAGAGATGAACATATAGCTGCTATAGCAGTACCTGATAATATTAATTTAGTAGGGGTTATACCGCCTCCTATGCTAGATACTGTATATACGCATACACAAGATATTAAAGCTCCTATAAAAGCTGCTAATCCTAGAGAAGGGTTTTTCATTAATCCGAAACTCCCGAATAGTATAACCATTGTGGCTCCTACAGAAGCCCCTGAAGAAACTCCTAATATATAAGGATCTGCAAGTGGGTTTTTTACTAAAGCTTGCATTGCCACTCCAACTATGGAAAGACCAGCTCCAACTATAGCTCCTAATAGCACTCTAGGTAATCTTACATTCCATATAATTTCATATAAAGGTCCTGACGCTGCCTCTTCATTAATATTAAATACATTATTTATAATTATTTTATAAACTTCTCCTATATCTATCTTAACGGATCCAAGAGTTACACTTAAAGATATAGAAATTACTAAAGCTATACTAAGTACGATAAGTATTGAGAAAAATACAATTTTATTTTTTCTTATGGACTCCAATATAGATGAAGTACTTATAGATGCGTCACTGCTCTCTTTTGTTATCTTTACAGGCATATTAGACTCCTTTTTTATTTAAATATTTCTGGATAAAATCCCTTTGCTAATCTTTCTACTCCATCTGCATTTCTTACCCCACCCATCACTTCTGTTAGTGGAACAAGAACTATTCTATCATTTTTTACTGCATCAAGGTTTTTAAGCATTGGATTCTCTTTTATTTTATCTACACTTAAATTACTTCCCGCAAAGTAATTTACCACTAGTACATCTGGGTTTCTTGCTATTAACTCTTCAAAACTTACAGTAGTATAGCTCTTATCTATATCACCAAATACATTTTTTCCTCCAGCTAAAGTTATAAGCTTATCTTCTAAAGGTACATTACCACAAGTATTAAGTGATTTAGTATTCTCTATTGAATCGATAACTGCTACTTTTACATGTTCTTTACCTTTTATCTTTTCTTGAACTTTCTCTATTTTATCTTTCATTTCTCCAACTAATTTTTGTCCATTTTCTTCTACTTGAAATATTTTTGATAAATTTAAAATATCTTCATACACATCTTCAATCTTCTTTTCGCCTTTTAATGTAGATTTAGGTATGTACACTTTTATACCTTTGCTTTCAAGCTCTTCAACTGTCCCTAAATGCTTTTCATCAAAATTACTTGGCCATCCTATTAATATATCAGGATTTTTCGCTAACACTGACTCTAAGGACGCATAGGTCTTTGATAATACTGGTATTTTATCATAAGCTTCTTTATATTCAGGTAATATTTCATCATCTAAAAATGCTGTTCCTACCATCTTGTCCCCTAATCCTAAGGCTAATAGCATCTCTGTTGGTGACTGATTTAATGTTATAGCCCTTTTAAGAGATTCTTTAAAGGACAAGCTTATTTCATTTTTATCTTGATCATAGGCCTTTATAGATACTTCTTGCTTTGTTCCATTGGAACTATCAACTTTTTCTCCATCGGTCTTTTCAGTTTTTCCACAAGCAACTACAGTGGCTGCCACAGTTAAACTCATAATAATCAACATTAATTTTTTATTGAATTTTTTTAACATAATGCATTCTCCTTTGAATTAAAATTTTACAAAATAAAAAGGCATATCCTTTTTAGAATAAGAATATGCCTATAATTTGCTCTTTAAGAATTTGAAAGCTTCTTAATATAATATTATGCACTCCCTTTCCTATTCCTCGTAGGTTATAATGGGTAAAGTTGTTCAGGCAGGTCTCCTGGCTTAGAATCATTGTGCTTTTAAATCCTTCCCATGTATTTCACACAGTGGAATATGATAAAAGCCCTCTTCTTTACAGTAGCGGGACTGCATCGGATTTACACCGATTTCCCTTTTAATCTCAATAGAACCTCGAACTAAGTTATTTAATTTTACTAGAAAAGTATACCATAGATTTTAAATATGTCAATGACAACCCTCTAATCATTATGCTTTTAAGCCTTCTTGATGGTTATTAAGTAATTCTTTATAATAATATTTTTTATTATTTATGTCCTATTTTTATAAATTCATAGGATTTTTTAAATAACTTCCAACTATAAAAAGCTCCGATTAAAAACATTGCACTAAAAACTAAGACAAATGGTAAACTAAGAATCACTTGATATATGCTCATAATGTAGTACTTTAGAATTTGAATTAATCTTCAATTTTTTAGAATATCGAACTTCTTTAATATAACAACCTGGCCCTATATCAATCTCTTCTCCAATTATAATATCTGCTTCTGTATGTTTAACCTTTATATGAGTTCCTTCTATGGAATTACAAACTAATTTTTTTCTATTCAAGTAAAGTATATTAAAATTTGAAAGTGAATGAGTAGCTATTTTAACGGTTTTACTCCCTATAATTTTACCTATATGGCTAGGAGCAGTTATATTTATAAGAACATTTTGCGCAGTCAGCGCATTTTTAATATGAACCGCCCCTTTTGAATGGAATTCTTCTGTAACAATAGATTGGTCTACATATAAAGAGCCTGAGGAATAAATATTTTTACATTCAATGGACTGAAAACCACAATGACCTAAATTAGTTATCTTTTTAGCTTCACAGACATTTTTAACCTTAGTAGTTCCATAATTCTCAAAGCTTTCAGTAAATATCCTCCCGTCAAATTGACCACTTCCAATAATGTTTATACTTTTTACATTAAGATCTCTTTGGTATTTAGAAAATCCTTTAATCGTAATTTCATCTTCAACATACTCTTCACTCATATTCATCTTCTCCTCCTTCATACCTTTACAAGTTCTTATTGATAATTTAAATTATTTAATTCTTTAATATGGATATTATTTAATTAGTATATATTTTAATAATTAAAATATATACTAATTAAAATAATTTGTCAATAAATCTAATAACTATAACTACAAAAAGAGCTGTTCCCATCACATGGAAACAGCTCAATAAATTTTTAAGCCTTATATAACTATTCAATGATACTAGACATCAAAGCATTTACTCCTTTGAACACATTTTCAATTTGAATTAATTTTTCTTTGGGAAAACTTTTAAACAAGTCATTTATTTTATCTTCTCCCTTTTGAGTAAGAGTAACTAGTACAACCCTTCTATCTTCTTTAGTACGAATTCTACAGATTAATCCTTGTTCCTCTAATTTATCACACATAGAAGTAGCAGCACCAGCCGTAACGAAAAATCTTTCGGAGATTTCAGTAATCCTCATACTTTCTAATAATTTTAGCTCAATCATCAACATAAGATGATTTTGTGACAATGTTCCGTTTTTTGTAATGAATTCAATAAAAGCTTTAGATTTTTGTTGGACATTTAGCATTTCTAGCATAATAGAATGTATATATCGATCAACTGAATTTTCTTCACTCAAAGCATTTACCCCCTATTTTAACAATTAAAAATTTAATTAATTAAAATATATATAACTTTAAGCTTATTGTCAAATACCTTCTCCTTTTCTATAAAGTACTGTCACAGTTAATAATTAATATTTTTCCTTAAAAATATAATACTATTTCACTGATTCAGATTTAAATGTTATTATTTCTAAATCTTTTTTAGTATTTTTTCTGATGCGATCCACTATTCCCCTAGACATTTCTGTATAATCGGTCTTTTCTGCCCTTAACTTCCTTTCCAAATACTCAAATGCATCCCAAGGATTTATCTCTTCTCCACAAGTAAATAGATCTACTGCTGCATAATTATATTCTGGCCATGTATGAATAGTTAAGTGAGATTCTTGAATTATAACAGCTCCGCTAACTCCCCAAGGATTAAACATGTGAAATGTACTTGTTACTATTGTAGCTTTAGCTTCTTTTGCTGCCTGAACCATATATTTTTCTATCTTCTCATAATTATTTAATATTTCTTTATCACAATTATAATATTCCACCATAATATGTCTTCCCAGTTGTTCTATTTTCATCATTTATCTCCTTCCAAAAATTTGTTTAATATAGTTTTACAGACACATTGTAGCTGTATCTTTAGTCATTTCTTTTTGCATAAGCTGAAATATATGACTATTGCATTTACTACAGCCCTTTGCTTTTAATTCTTCTATTGTCTTAAATTCTTTTAAGGCACCAACTTTAATTATTTCACCACATTCCTTACATTTATAAGAACGAACTGTAACCTTTAACTCTCCAGTATAGATTTTTCCTTCATAAGAAGTTTCTATTGAAACTTTAGTTCTACTAGTAGTTTTAAGGACAATCATTTGCCCTATGCCTCCAATTATTCCTGCACCATCATATGAATTAAAGCCATTTAGTATCTCTAAAACCGTAAGCCCCATATCTACAAAGGATTTTTGCATAGTAAGTTCAAACTCTGGTGACTTATGTCCATAGGAAAGAAAAACAGTAAGTCCTCTTTCGTTTTTTAAAGCTTCAACTCCTCTTGAAAGAAATAACTCCATTCCTTGAAGAGTATAAGGTGGATCAGTGAAAAAACAATCAAATTTATTCTTAAATCTTTCAGGTAGTGGTAGTTTTAAATCTATATATTCACACTTAACTGGAAGATTTTCTTCCTCAGCAACTTTCTTTATATAGTCCATAACTCTTTTATCAATGTCCATTACAACTATTGTTGTTTTGCAGTACTCCATATGAGCAAATAACTTTTTTAGTAGAAAGCCTAAAGCTATACTTACTAAATCATCGTCTCCTAGGCATAAAATATCTTTACCTATCAATGCAGAATTTCCAAGGCATAGTACTGCTCTTTTTACAGCTGTATCTATAGTACATTTGGTTTGATCTATAGTAACATCCACTTCAGGACGGTTTATAAATATTTCACTTAATACTTCTTTTATTTCTTCAATCTCCTTATGTTCCTTCCATGGATCTTTTAATAGCTTCATGTATAATTCTTTATTTAACCCCAAAAATCCTAACTCATTTTCTATAAAATCTCTGCCTTCTTCAGTGAGCCTTATACCTCTATGTTGAATCAGCACTCCCTGTTTAATAAATTCTTTTTTAATAGCTGCTATTAAAGGAATAGGTAAAAGATTATTCATAGCCAACTCTTTTGTGGAAATACCTTCTTTAAAATATATATCTATTAAAATATTTTTTATTGATTCATCTCCATCCTCTATATTCACATTTTCGCTTACTTTCTGTATGTAATTATTCATTACTATCTCCCTTTCTTAAATATGAAAAATTTTAATTATGATCTTTACCAACAGAATAGTCTCAAGTCAGAACATAGATTTAAATATAAAAAGGCTATAGCAACACAAAGTCACCACAGCCTTTTATAACTTTTAATATATGTCAAAATAGTACTCTTTTAAAACCATAAATGATATAAACACTCTTAAAATAATAAGCATAATTCTTAATATCCATTTAAAATTTAATTTAAATGAATACTTAATTTAAACTGCTTAAATTTTAAAAGATGTTCTAAAATCACATGGCAGAAAATATACTTCCCCTTTAGGGCATAAAAATACCGTGCAAAAGCACGGCCTACTAACATATATAATAAGGTTGAATGCTATCCGTGTTCTAACTTACTCTTAAAAAACTCATCAACAAACAAACCTAAATAACTTAGATTTTTAAAAGTTTTTTAAGAAACAACTATTCAGTTGATTAATTTAGAACACTCGCGGACATCAAGTTCTCCCCTTTATTTCTTTCTTTTTTCCTTATATTGTTTAATATTCTTGCCTTGTATTATAACATATGGAAATATAATATACAATATAATGCTAATAAACTCCCTTTAGTCAAATATGTGCATCATCTTAACAGTATTTTTCTAAAGTAAATTAAGAATTTCTAGATTTTGTTCAAATGCATAGGATGTATTACATGCTTAACTCTCTATTTGATAAACTAAATTATCTTTGTAGAAATTCACAATTGAGAAACTGACAATCTTAAAAATATATCTGCGAAACATAAAATATATAAGCGCGCGCCGAAAAATCGACTTTTTCTGCAGCGAGCTCCAATATAGTGATATAATATGTATAGCATTAAATTTACTATAAGAATTACTTGATAGGAGGTTATTTGATGAATATAAAATCTTTAAGTGGAAAAGTTTTATTAATTTTTGATGCTGTTATTTTAATTTTCGCCTTATTAATTTTAAATAATTTTTATTTTATACGAGTTTCAGTTCAAAATATATATTATATTTTATATGTTATCTTTTGTGCGTTAACTATATTTACTCTACATAAAAATTATAATTTAAGGCTTTCTCATGGGGTTTTAATACCAATAATTATTTTGTTACTTTTAACTACTATAGTTAATCCTATAATTACATTGCCTTTACTTTTGATATATCCATTATTAAAAGCTAAAGACTCAAATATGGCATTAAAAATTATCTCTGGTGTTTTGTATGCCTTTCTCATATTTATGTTTATAACTACATTTTTTCTAAAAACTTTTTTTGTATCAGATAAATTATTACATAATATCCCTTCCCCAAATAAAAAATATAACATAACAGTAACAGATAACGGTCAAGGGGCATTGGGTGGAAATACAGTGGCTAAATTAGAAAAGATATATTTAAATACTTTTAAAAAGGCAAGAACTATATACATCAACCCTTTTGGGGAAAGTCCGGAGATTAAATGGATTGACAATGAAACCCTGGAGATAGACGGTACAAAAATTGATGTTAATTCAAAAGTTAAAATTCATGTACAAAATTAATTAAGTAGATTAATTAAAATATTAGTTTATCTACAAATCTATTAAATATATTTGTAGAACTCAATAAAGCTAAGTATGCAGTGAAATAGCGACTTTTCCCGGAGCGGCTTCATTGCATGCTTAGCTCTTTATTTGTAAAACTAAATTATCTTTTTAGAAACTTATAATTGCGAGACCATTTAAAAACTTATTTCACCTTAACACATTCTAAATTAGCATGATAAGTGTCTTTATAAATATTTCCATTGAAGTCTACATAGAATCTCCCACGAGAAAAGCCGGAATTTTCACCGCATTTCATAATTCTTTCAAATATGTGAACCTCTTTTTCTATTATCTCTTCAGGAAATTTTTCATAGGAAGAAACCTCCAGAGGATATGTTGGTACCTTTGCTATTCCTAAATATTTAACTTCCTCTTCCTTTTCTTTAATCGATAGAAGTAATTTTTCTGCTTCCTCTTTAGTTATTTCCTTCTCTTGTCCTTCTTTTCCCTCTATTAATAGCTTTATTTCTTTTCCTTCTTTATTATCACTATCATGCTTTAACAGTATGTCTATATTCTTATTTGCCTCTTCATAATTTTTCTTCTCTATTTCAGCTTCAGCTAGAGATATCAACTGTGTTTTACATTGATTAATACTCTCATTAATAGCTTCACCTTCTTTGCATTCTAAGGCCTTTTTAAATTCTTCTAAAGCTTTATCATAATCTTTTTCTTCCATATTTTTAGTAGCCACGTTAACTAAATTTTTATACTCTCTTGCTTGGCTATATTTCTCCGCTCCAAAAACACCAATTAAAAAAACTATAATTGCTACTATAAATATTACTGCCCTTTTTTTAGATTTAATTTCAAACATAACCTGCCTCCTATTTTAATGCTTTTATTTGATTATATATTATAATACGTTATCTTAAAACTGATTGTCCACCTAATCCTTCGTGGATATCTCTTTTATAGTTGAGAGGTTCTAATACTTCTATACTATTAAAATTAGAATTTTAACTCACTTCTTAGTTTGAAAATAGATGTGCTAATTCCTTAGTTTTTTGGACTCTTTGAATCATTCCAAATAAAATAAATTTCAATATTTTTAGAGTTCACTTTTAAGCTTTTATGAATATAATAACAATGGAGTATGAAAAAGGAGTAGATAACGTGTTATCTAGTAAAGAATTTGTAAGACAATCCCTTGAACTAAACCTATTTTTTATGAGAATCTTAAAGGAACATTCTATCTTTCTTGAAGCTGGACTAGTACCTAAAGATCATGTTTGGGCTCGCCAAGCAGATATGCTTAAAGATGAATTTAGTCAATTACTTATTGAAACCATCAAGCTTTCCCAAGGAGTTATCAGTCCTGAAACAGCTGCCTCTGGAGAATTCGTAACAGATTTAACATTCCCCGCAGAAAGAGAGACGGAATTTTTGTCTGGAATTGAAATTGATAGTAATATAACTAGAATGGAAGAAGCATTGATAAAATGCCCACAAACTCAACCTAGCGCTGGCCTTGAAAGAAGAGTATCTCAATTAAATGAAAGAGCAATTGCTGCTACTAAAGAAATAATATGTTTCAAAACAGCATTACTTGATAACGTATTGGCTTGTAAAATGTTCACAGCTAATTATCCCCTGCTTATTGATCACATACTTAGGGAAGCAAAACTTTATTTAAGAATATTAACAATGTTTCAAAATCGCCAAGAAGTAAATCTAGCTAAAGAATTAGCATATCAAGAAAACTTCTGGAATAGAATCATGGCTGAACATGCTAAATTCATAAGAGGATTACTGGACCCAACGGAAGTTGCATTATTCAATACAGCTAATGATTTCGGCAAAAAGTTTGATGCTCTAACAGCAGAAACAAAACTTCTAATGGAAAATTTAAATCTCTTACCAAAAACCACAGAAGATGCTCTAAAAAACACTATTGAAATTAGAGACTTCAAAAGACAAGGGACAGAGGGCTTAGTTAATTGTGCTATAAGATCCATAATGCTTCCATTATTGGGTGACCATGTGCTTAGAGAAGCAAATCATTATATAAGACTTCTAAAGAGCTTCAAGTGCTAATAATTAAATAAAGTATATTAAAGCCTCTAGAATTTAATGTTCTAGAGGTTTCTTTTTTATACATTTCATTTACAATAGATTAAATTTAAATATATAATCTATCTGAATTTATAAATAATTATTGCAAATAATATCTAGTGAAAACACTCTAAAGAATTCGGAGGATTTAAAATGGAGATAAATTCTATAGATATTATAAGGGAATTACTTTTAAAGGATAGAAAAGATAGAAGTAGATTCATACCAAATAGCCTAGAAAGGGTTAGAAAAAATTCAAATTACAAAGACAATTTAAGAATCGTCAACGATATAATTAATAATGTTAACTACTACAAAGATAAGGATGAAGAAATTATAAATAAAAGAATAGATGAAATATCTATGGAGTGGGACATTGAAAGAGTACTAGAAACCCATGCTTCAATCCTTATATTAACAGGATTAATTTTCGGTACATGTATAAATAAAAAGTGGTATTTACTCTCTGCCACAGCTGGGGCATTTTTATTACAATATGCTATACAAGGATGGTGTCTTCCTGTAGTTCCTTTAAGAAAAGCTGGTGTAAAAACCCCTTACGAAATTTGCACTGAAATTATTGCACTAAAAGTTTTAACCTATGAAAAAAATAATTAATAGGCTCCAAATTAAGGGAGCCCATTTTTATTGTATTAAATAACTTTAGTAACAGGTAAAACTCTTAATATCTTTTAAATCTACACCAAAGTACATCCAGCGCCTGTTCTGATACTTCCAGCCTGCAGCAGAAGTTCTTCCTACATATGTGAGATAAGCCCAAAAGGATTGACCATTTTTTAACCAAATATATGAAAATGTATTTAAACAAGGTCTTATTGCACCTGGGTCAACTGCTTGAATTGTTGCCCCTTGGGTTTGAGTTAATTGTGGAGTAAAACTTGGTGGGGGTGTTGTGGGTGGTCCTTGTTGTTGTCTATATTCATATTGTAAAGGACATCTAAATAAAGGGGTATAATATGGACAATATTTCATCTCCATAAATTTCTCTATATTATCACAGTATACGTAATCATCACGATACATCTACGATCCTCCCAAAATATTTTCATTCCTTTACTATTATATTGAATATAAAAACAAAAGTTCCTTAATAATATATTTTACCTATATAAAGTCAATATCTATTTTATTTGAGAAGCAAAATTATTAAGTTTTTCCTGATAAAGTCCCTCTTTAATTTCCTTAGTGCTAATAGCACAAATTGAAATTGGCTCCTTTTGACAAAGCTCTTTTATTTCTCTAAAAGCCTTTTCACTTATAGAAGATCCTTGAGTAGTTAAAAAAGCAACCTTTGAAAACTTATATCTATATTTCATAATATAAGTTCTTATAGCGTTGGCCATTGTAGATGCCCAAACTGGTGTAGCAATAATTATGACATCATGCTTTTCTGGATTAAATTTAGGAGTACTTATCTTAGTTTTTGTCTTCTTAATAGCATCCACTGCAGATTTTATATACCCTGATGTCCCCTTTCTATCCGTATAATCTACAATCTCTTCTACATCACAGCCTAGTATCTTTCCTAATTCTTCAGCAACTTTTCTTGTATTGCCCGTCCTTGAATAATACACTATTAACGCTTTTTTATTCATAATTTCACTTCCTATTTAATTATTATACTATTATATTAAAGTATAATTATATTATATAACTTTTTCCAAATAAAATCATTCTATAACACCTAATCCTAATAATATGTAAAAAAGTATAGAATAAATAGAAATAGTTTATTATAATTAACATTAGTGTAAAATGTATTCTTATAAGATAAATAATTTTCAGAAAGGAAGTTAAAATGAACCTATCAATAATTGGAACATCCGCATTAGTACTAAATATAATATTTATTATATTTTTAATATTTTTTGAAAGACGGAACCCTTCTACTACTTGGGCATGGCTTTTAATTTTAACTCTTTTCCCTGTATTAGGGTTCATTGTTTATTTATTCTTTGGAATAAATCTTAGTCGTGAAAAGATCTTTAATAAAAAGCTTATGGAAGATGTAAGCAAAAACGAATACATAAGGAAAATAGTAAAAAGCTATGAATATGATATAAGTACAATAGAAAATCAAGATATAATAAAAATGCATTATAGAAATTCTAAAGCTTTATATACTCAAAGAAATGATGTAAAATTATATTTTCATGGTGAAGAAAAGTTTAATGATCTTTTTTATCATATTGAAAAATCCAAGAGATTTATACATATGGAATATTATATAATAAAGCCCGATGATTTAGGTTATAAGCTCATGGAGCTATTAACCAAAAAAGCTAAAGAAGGAGTAGAGGTTAAACTTCTCTTTGACGCCATGGGTTCTTATAAATTCGCAAAAGACAAAGACAAACTCCTAAAAACCTTTGAAGAGTCTGGAGGTAAATATGCTGTGTTTTTCCCTAATTCTTTCCCATTTATAAATAAAAGAATTAATTATAGAAATCATAGAAAAATAGTAATTATAGATGGTGAAACTGCTTTTCTTGGTGGATTTAACGTAGGAAATGAGTACATAAGCAAAGATAAGAAAATAGGCAACTGGAGAGATGCTCACATGAAAATAGTAGGTGAGGCAGTTAACGATTTAGAAGGAAGATTTTTATTGGATTGGACCTATGCCTCCAAAGAGGAAATTGAGGATTATACAAAATATTTTTCACCTAAAACTCACATGGATATAAATATAGGAATGCAAATTGTGTCTAGTGGGCCAGACCATAATGAGCAATATATAAAAAATGGTTATGTAAAAATTATAAATAATGCAAAGGATTATCTTTACCTTCAGAGCCCTTACTTTGTGCCTGATGATAACGTGTTAGACTCTTTGAAAATATCCTCTTTCTCTGGGGTAGATGTAAGAATCATGATACCTGGAAATCCAGATCATATATTTATGTCCTGGGCAGCTCAATCCTATATAAGGGAGTTATTGAAAACCGGTGCTAGAGTTTTTCTATACAATAATGGCTTTATACACAGTAAAACCATTGTATCCGATGACTCTCTATGCAGCATTGGAACAGCTAATATGGATATAAGAAGTTTTAAGTTGAACTTCGAAACCAATGCTTTTATTTATAACAGTGAAATAGCTAATACATTAAAAGAACAATTCTTAATGGATATGAAACATTCACAAGAAGTTACATTAGAGGATTTAAATAATATAAGTAGAAGAAGTAGAATACTGGAATCCATAACAAGATTATTATCACCAATTTTATAAAAAACATAAAATATAGATATATAAAAAAGGACTGTCTCAAAGTAAAATTTTAAGACAGCCCTTTTTTCTTTAAATATATGCCCCATTAACTTCATTGAATTTATCTAAAATTTAAAATCCTCCAGCTCCTCCACCACCAGCTCCACCGCCGCCTCCTGTGAATCCACCACCAGCTCCTGAGGATGGCGATATTGAAATAAAAGCTGAGTCTATAGAGGAACTAAATTCATTTTTCCCTGTTCTGCTATTGAACATACCTGCATAAAAGTAGAACCATAAAAAATTATTGTTATTATAATAATAATTATCTCTTTCTATACTTTCTTTAAATTCATTTAATCTCCTATCTTCTACTCCAAGTACTAGAGAATATATAAGATACTTATCCATAGGATAGGCTTCAAATAATTCTTCTTTCTTATTCTTTGTAATATCCTTTTTAAGCTTATTCCATTTATCGTACTCTCTCTTTCCATAAGGAGTTTTTCTATTATAAAGACTAATCCCTCCCCATAATAGCAATATGACAAACACTCCTATAGATAAAGCACCGTATAATCCGCTAAATATAGTTAATGGAATACTAATTATTATCATTATGATAGATAATATCATAATTTTTACTCCAGTTTTTCTAACTTCTAAATCAAAATACCCTCTTTTCTTCACTTCTTCTTTAATAGGTTTTGACCATTTTGTATATTTATCATAAAATTCTGAGCTATGCTTTTTACTATACTCTTTAATTCCTTCTGTAGTTACATAGTATCCGTCACCTATATCATCAATAATCCAGTTCATAAAATATCTCTCATGATCTAAAAGATCAAGGTTCATCTTTGTTCTCATTATCTTATAATTTTTTATCTTATCTTTTCTTTTCTTTGTTAAATTATCCTCTTCTATTTCTTCTATTTTTAAATACCCTCTTCTGTTTAAATCTAAAATAGTTGCTAAAACCGCCTTAGGGCTTATAGTACTATAATAAAAGTAACTTAACACCGCAGGGGTACACTCTTCTGGAAAAGTACTCTGTGTATATACTTCATCTACATCTTCTCTTTTACTTTTAATTAGTGTAAATATAAATGTTAAAACTCCTAAGATGCTTAATATAATAGAAATATATTTGCCAACGGTGCTTCTCTTTTCATTTCGGAGTTGGTTATCTTTTATCTTTTGAGCATAAGCATTCTCTTCTTTAATTATCTTATTATATCCATCTGTATTAATTACTTTGCTTGAGTTTTTTATATATTCCTTTGGGAATATCAATCTAGCAGCTACTAGATTTCCCTCTCCTACATTTTTAACATTTAAATTTACAGTGCTATTATTTATAAATTTTACTACTCCATTTAGTGGTCCATGACCAAATATTTTTACTTCATCTTTATTAAACTCGTAAGGAAAACTAATATTTACATTGAATTCTTTTATAGGTGTTTTATTCTCCTGTCCAAGAAAACTGTAGTAAAGCTCCCCAATATCCTGGTATTTTTTACACACATTTTTAACTTTATAAACTATATTAAAGGTCTTTTCCGTATTCTCTGAGGGAGAATAAATTTTTATATTTTCTCCTTCTTTTGAACTGTTTCTCTCATAAACTCCTCTTTGGCCATTTTTTCCTTTATCCACTTCTGTGAGGGTTATATCTCCATTTTCTCCTTTTTCAATTATGCTTAAATTCTCGATTCCATCAGTATCATTTACTTTTATCTCCCTAAAGACCCCATTATAACTTCCTGAAAATTTAAAAGTTATATATTCATTCACAAGGATAGAGCCTTCATCTAAAATATCACATCTTACGTTCCAATTAGTAATTTCTATTTCATCCTTAGCACTTACCTTGCCTGTAAATGTAAAAAACAATAGGAGACACAGTGTAATAAATTTAATATTCTTTTTCATAAACACCAACCTCATATTATATATTATTGAATATTTTAGCACATATATAAACAAAATGTAAACTTTAAGTCTACAATTAAGAATGATTTAAGATATATATTTATTAATAAGAGTATATACAAAAAGCTCTCACTTTTGTGAGAGCTGTGGTTTAATGACTACAGCCATGGTGATTACAGCTATGATTTGCTGAGAACTCTGGCAGTTCATTTCTTTTTAACAATTCTATGTTTTGAGCTAATGTATCCTTATTAACTTTATATACCTTTATTCCTTGATTGTTCAATTTCATCAATGCTCCTGCACCTATGCCACCTACTAAAATTGCATCAATATTTTCTCCTCCAATTGCTTTAAGTGGTTGACACATACCATGTTCATGATGTAAATCTCCGTTTTCAATAACTTTTACTTCTTCCTTCTCTAAGTCATAAATTAGAAAAAATGGCGCTGAACCAAAATGGTTAAAAGCAACACTATCTAATCCCTTATTTTCCTTCACTGGAATACACACTTTCATATTATATTCTCCTTTCATCAATATCTACTGTAACTTACTCTACAGTGATTTAATTTACTTTGAAAATTCTTGACAACATTTAATCTTGTTGACCTTGCAATCTACTCTGCAATCCTTAGGTATATTTACACCTAATTTGCAATCAACTAAGTCATGACTACTATTAATTTTATTAATAAAATCTACTACTTCTTCAAGAACTAATTCTTGTAATTTGTAGTGTACATAATATCCAACCTTCTCACCTGTTATGATTCCAGCCTCTCTAAGAATTTTCAAATGTTGGGAAATCGCTGCTTCAGATATATTTAAGTGTTTAGCAATTCCTTTAGCACAAATTTTTCTTCTTGAAAGTATAATTAGTATTTTTAATCTAGTTTCATCTCCTAGCGCCTTGAATATCTGCACTACATAATCCATTTTCATTCTCCTAAATTTTAATTAAGTAATTACTTAATTAAATAATATATCTCTTAATTAGATTTGTCAATGAATTTAAATTGTATGCTCTAAAAATATTACACATAATAAAAGCTCTAGGCGGTATATAAACTCCACCTAAAGCTATATAAATATCCTTTAACAGAATATAATCAGTGTATTATTTCATTTTATTAATAATTTCATATCAACTATTTTTGTAATTATATTTATTGGCTATAGAATATACATATCTATTAGAATTAACCTGTATTGATTTATATTCATATTGTTCCTCTTCTAAACTTGAAATTGCAGATATTATTATGGCAATGAAATATAATGCTATTAATAAATTCATTATAATCCCTATGGCAGGGAAAATCTTTTTTCTATTTTTAGTTATCATTCCAGCCACACCTAATCCTATACCTACAAAACTTAATACACCACTTATTAACAACAAAATAGTTCCCTTAATATCTGAAGAGGTAATTTCTTGATATGCTCCTTGATTATTAGTTTTAACTAAAAGAATAATAGATATAATAAAAAGGACAATACCTACTAATGCAAAAGCAAATGAAGCTATACCAAGTTTGGAGTGAGGTAGCTTTAATTCACTTTCTTCATAAGAATTATCTTCTATGCAATATTTGTGATGTTCTACATCAAAATATATATCATTTAGACCTTTTCTTTTCATTAATTTATTCCCTTCACATATACTTTCTACTATATAGGATATTATATATTTATATAAACTGATACAATTTATTTCTCTAGCTTAAATGTTTCCCATAAACTACTTAAATATATCATTTTTATTAAATATATTAAGGTTCAGATGGAGAGAGTGTTTTTTATAATCAAACTCCACCTGAACCTAAGAATGACTTTACAGATTCAGTTTTTCTTCTAGCATAGTTATTGTTTTATTCACTATGGTATCTTGTTCTTCCAAAACTTCCTTAAAGGTATGATATAATTCGCTCTTCTCCTCTAAGGCCTCCACTATAAAATCTATATTTTCTTCCAATTCTTCAACATTATTTTCTATATACAGTCCATAAAGAAAGCTTTTTAGTTCATCATAAATTTCCATAGGTTTTTTAAAGGATAGTATAGTTTTTAATATACTTCTTTTTATGTTCTTCTCTGTATTGGCAAATAGCCATTTGTCATAAATAAATCTTTCCGTTAAATTAAATTCCATAAATAGATTTGATATTTCTTCTATATCTCTCTCCTCTACGTCCTTTCCCTCTAATAGTTTTCTTTCCAAAATTAAATATACCACATGTTGATAAACCCTATTGCTTATTATGTTGAATATTTCAATATCCTCTAGTTCATATTCAATATAATAATTATTATATATTGTAATCTGATCCTCATAAGAAGTATATTTCTTCAATAAAACCAAAATGATCTCTTTTACTTTATATTTTTTATTTGTTTTACACCAGCTATTTAAAAGATATTTTTTTAGCTCACTATTAACTCTTACAAATAATTCAAAACTATCTAGCTCTTCTCTTATAAAAAAATCAATAATTTCAGTATCTACCTTCTTAAAGTTTTCTTTTTTTATTAAACTATAGATTTCTCTATTGATTTCATTTCTCTGTTCTCCTTGAATATTACCATCTTTTAGAAATGATATTAAATTTTCACTTCTCTTAGGTATGCCTTTATATACCTTATGGAATAGCTCATCATAAAATTCTGCCCCTGCATTATTATTGAGCAATACTATTAGCTGAGGTAAATTCTTATCTTTTTCAGCTTTTCTAATTTTTTTCATAACCATGCTTTTATATATATCTGGGAAATGCTTTCTTACTAATAAAATATTTTCAGCATTTATCTTTTTGACTAGCTTTCTTTCTTCTTTGGTTTTCACTTGAAATAAGTTTGCTAAAATATATAGTTTTCTTCCAACCAAGCCTTCCTTCACTAAAAATCTTAGTTCCTCTTTAAATTCAACCTCCTCTATTTTACCACTGATGCCCTTTGCATAATTTATGCCTTTTTCAAGTGGTAGATAATTCATTGATAGTATTGCCACCATATTATTAAACCTTTTATAATAATTTTCTTCCATTATAGCCTTATATTCATCCGTTCTTTTTATTTCTTCACATAGGATTTTTATAATTCTTACTTTAATGTTATTCTCTGATTTTTTTGACCAATCTATTAATGTATATATATGTTCATTGTCTAAAAGATCGGAGTTCTCTTCTAATATGTTTAAACAAGTTTCAATACTTTCTTTTTTATAGCTTAGAAAGTTATTTTTAAAAATAATTTTGATTAGCATATATTTTTCCATATGCTGCATATTATCTAGTAATTTACTACAATAAAATATAAACTCCTCTTCTATAAATCCCTTATACGGCAAAGCATACTTTAATATGATTTTTTCTATATCCTTTAAGCTTATTTCCTCCTCTAAATTTTTAAAATCATCAGCTAAAGTATTTTTTATATTCATTTGCAAGGGATATATAATAGTTTCATATAGAGCTGCTACTTCTTCTTCTTCCTTAGTTACTATGTTTTTTTCTTCCTTAAACTCCACACTATTGTTAACCAAATAGTGACATGGTAAATAATCACTCTCATATAATTTTATTATTCCTTCTTTAAAGTCTTCTCTCAATTCTTCTGTAGTAATTCCCTTTAAAATATTGTCCAATGCAGACTCCGTACCCTCTTTATCTTCTTTACATAATTGAAGTATTAAATAATTTTTCTCCCTTAAACTAATCTTATTATTGTTTTTATTACCACCATGGGATTGATTATGTGATTTTTCTTTTTCCTTGGGTTTCTCTAACCTTTCCAATCTCTCTAATTGCATCTCGATATTGTCCTCAGTGTATTTGGACCATCCCATATAATACACCCCTCATATAATACTCATGAAACTCTCTACAAAATTACATTACTATAACTTTATTCGCCGTAATTCTAAATATAACTACCAAAATAAACTATTATATATAAAATATTATTTTAACCATGAAACTGTTCAAATCCTTCCACATAGTATATAAATAAGGGTATCTACCCTTGTTAATTTTTTAATATTTAGGAGGAAAATTTTATGTGTCACTGCAGTACAGAAAATAGATGGGACAAGATTTCTTACCCAGGAAATGAGTTTACTTCTTTAGGAGAAACCCCTTCAGGGGGCAGTTGGCCTTTATATTATTTTAAAAGATCTCCTAATGGTGGATTTACAGATTTAAATGGCAATGATATTGCTTTTAATATAAAAACTCCTGATATTTCAATGGACTTTCCTCATAGTGAGTTAAATAAAGTAATTGAGACCTCTTACCATTTAACAGATGCTGAAAAGACTATTGCTAGCTATTGGGGAGCTGGAGTACCTCAAAATCAACTTATACCAATTCTTCAAACACTCATTAATGCCTATGGTGTTCCAGCAGTGTCCGCTTCAAGGCTTTATAGTATTGCTTCCAATGCTAATAATGATGCTATGGTTATATGTTGGTATTATAAGTATGCCTTCCAAATTCCAAGGCCTGTTCAATATGACCCTTGTTTTACTCCATATTTAAAAACTCCTGAGCATCCAAGTTATCCTGCTGGCCATGCCGTTAGTGCTGGATGTTTCGCAGGGATATTATCTCATTTTTTCCCTGCAGAAAAAGAGAGATTAACTGAATTGGCTAAGGAATGCAGTATCTCTAGACTTTATGCCGGGGTGCATTATCCCCTTGATCTATCTGAAGGGTATAACTTAGGATTAGATGTAGCTAATAGAGTTCTAGATGCAATTAAAAATGATAAAGATAATTATGGCACTATCATAGATAAAGTTTATACTGCTCCTAAAGATGTTAGTTTAATGCCACCTCCCTACACTCAAACTTTTAAATTCAAGTAATAAGTAACTATATAATAAAAATTGGACAGATGTAATGCATCTGTCCAATTAAATTACTTATATTTCTTATTAATTTTTAAATACTTGCTCTGCTTTTCTAGTAATACCTAGAGGTACTAATCCACCGACTTAAGAGATTCAACCATTTCAATATTTTTAAGCTTATAATACATTGCAATGTTAACTAAAACCGCAAATGCAAGGGTTAGTATTACTGAAATTACAAAGCTCTTTATATCTAGTGAACGTCCAAACATCATGTTTTCCATTTCAACTGTAATCATTATAAATTTATGAAGAAACACTCCCATAATTAATCCAAAAGCAGTTCCTATAAGGGTAAGAATTGTGTTTTCTTTATAAATATACGCCGATACCTCATTATCATAGAAACCAAGAACTTTTATCGTTGCAATTTCTCTTATTCTTTCACTAATATTAACATTAGTTAGATTATATAAAACTACAAAAGCTAAAGCTCCAGCGGAGATAATCATAACGAGTACTACATAATTTAAACTTCTTATGGTATCTTCAAAATTCTCTTTGATTGCAGTATTAAAACTTGCATTAGATATTCCCTCTTTTTCTATTAAATCTCTAGATAAATTATCTTCAAACTCCTTAGAGGTATCTTTCAAAGAAGCTATTACTTCATTAATTTCTACAGGCTTCCCAAAGATTTCTTCATAGTAATCCGGAGATATATATGCATAGTTAGAAAGATAGTTTTCAGCAATTCCAGTTACCTTAGCTTTAGCTTTCTTATCTTCACTATTTATTAGATTTATTTCATCTCCAACCTTTGCTCCTATATCATTTGCTACCTTCTCTGTAATAACAATTCCCTTAGAGGGGATTGGAATATGATTTTCATCTTTACGTCCTTGCAGATGTATAAAATTTTCTATACTTATTACATCCTTTGGAGCTACTATTGAAATCTTCTTTTCTTGTTCATTTAAAGAAAGACTTCCATTTTCACGACTGGTTAATCCATAGCTGGATATTCTATTATCCTTTGAAATATATTCTATAGCTTCTTCTTTTTCTTTTTGGCTAGCCTTATTTTCTAAATTCACAGTCATATCATAGGTAAATATAACTCCAAATTGTTTATCCACAATAGTTCTAATAGAATCTTTTATTCCAAAGCCTGCCACTATTAATGCCGTACAGCCTGCTATTCCAAATACAGTCATCAAGAATCTTTTTTTGTATCTAAAAATATTTCTAGTTGTAACTTTAGCGCTAAAATTTAGCCTATTCCAAATAAAAGGTATTCTCTCAAGAAGAATTCTCTTCCCTTCCTTTGGAGCTCTCGGTCTCATTAATACTGACGGAGTTTCTACTAATTCCTTATAGCATGCAAAAAAGGCGGATAACGTGGTTACTGCTATGGCCGCTAGAGATATTGTCACCGCTAACGGAATATTAAAGCTTGTAATTACCGGTGGTAACACATACATTATTCCATAGGCATTGAATACCACTATTGGGAATACAGTAAACCCTATAGCTAGACCTATTATACATCCTAAAGTACTAGCAACTAAAGCATAAGATATATATTTTGAAGCTATTGCTCCTTTTTTGTATCCTAGAGCTTTTAAAGTTCCAATATTTACTCTTTGCTCATCTACCATTCTTGTCATAGTAGTAAGGCATACTAATGCTGCCACTAGGGCAAAAAACACTGGAAAGACCTTTGCTAAAGCATCAATTCTATCTGCCGAAGCACCATAATCCATATAGGAGTAATGACTTTTTCTATCTAATACATACCATTGAGGTTTTTCAATTTTTTCTAAGTTCTTTTCTCCTTCATCGATTTTGTCTTTGGCCTTAGATAGCTCTTTCTCCGCTTTTGCTTTTGAGCTTTTATACTCCTCCTCACCTTTTAGTAATTCTTTCTTTCCACTTTCTATCTTATCTCTTCCCTCTTTAAATCCAGCAAGAGCCTTGTTTTTTCCTTCTTGAAGATTTGACTTTTCTTTCTCTAGTTTATCTTTTGAGGATATTAGAAAAGCTTTTGATTTATTTAGCTCCTCTTCCCCTTTAGCTAACTCAGCTTTTTTTGCTTCTAGCTCCTTTTTTCCCTTTTCCAATTCATCCTTAGTACCTTGCAACATTCCTTTAGTTGTCTGTAATTCTACTTGTAATTTTTTTCTTTCTTCCTCTGACAATTCTGGATTTTTAATAGCATTTTCAAGTTCAGCTACTTTACCTTCTAATAAAGACAATGACTGTTGCCCCTTGGCCAGCTCTTCTTCAGCCTTTTTAAAACCTTCTTCTGCTAAGATTTTCTTCTCGCTAAAAGCTTTAAGGTTTCTTTCTAACTCCTTTTCACCTTTTATTAAATCATTTTCTCCCTTGGCTATTTTATCTTCAGCTTCCTTTATAGAGGTATTAAAGGCTCTTTCCTGCTCAAGCAAATCTTTTTCTGAATTATTTATTTTTATTTTAGAATCTTCTATTTCTTTTAATGCTTTATCTAGCTTTTCTTCAGCCTCTTTTTTTTCCTTTGTATACTCTTCTTTACCTTCTTCTAGGTCCTCTTTACCTTCTTTTAAAACCTCTTCATATCTAATTTCTTCTCTAGATTCAGCTAGGTTCTCTATATCTTCTGTAACTTTACTTACCACATCAAAATAACTATCCTTATAGGAGTTTATTTCCTTAGCACCCTCTACAGTAGCAAAAATCTCTGTGTAGGCAGGCATTTTAAAATCTTCCTGTGGAACCATAATAAAATTTCTTATTTGTCCATTACCAATAGAACTACTACCTTTTTCAAAGGATAAATAGTATGGAGTTTGCACTTTTCCAACAACTTTATATTCTGTCTCTTTGAGACTATCACTTAATGGATCATCTGTACCAGAATATAATTTTATGGTAGAACCTACTGGAACATCTATGGCATCATTTTTCCCTTTTTCTATTACACACTCTCCAGACTTTTCTGGCAATCTTCCTTCTACTAAATTTACTCTATTTATATAATCTTCATCATCATCTTTTAATTTATCTAAAGTTAGACCATGTACCTTTAGTACAACTTCCTTAGCATCATGTTGGGTAAGCACATCCATACTGTAAGTTCCAAAAACTCCCTTTACCCCTGGAATTTTTCTTATTTCATCCACATCATCCTCAGTTAAACCAAGGGTAGATAAAACTCTAACATCCATTAAATTATAATCATCATAGTATTTATCAGCAGTTATTTTCATATCCTCTGGGGCTATCTTTAGTCCTGAAAAAAATGCTACTCCTAAAGCTACAATGGCTAAAATAGATGTAAACCTACCTAAAGATTTTTTAATATCTCTTATGGTATCTTTTGTTAAAGAATTTATGCGCACTACCACTCAATCCTTTCTACTGGAGTAGGATTTTCATTTTTAGTTATACTTTCAATTTTTCCGTTTTTAACCTTAATTACTTTATCCCCCATTGGAGCTATTGCTAGATTATGAGTAATTACAACCACAGTCATATCCATTTTCCTACAGGTATCCTGAAGAAGTTTTAGTATGGATTTTCCTGTGTTATAATCTAATGCTCCTGTAGGCTCATCACAAAGAAGGAGTTTTGGGTTTTTTGCTAAGGCTCTAGCTATTGCCACCCTCTGTTGCTCTCCTCCTGATAGCTGAGCAGGGAAATTCTTTTTTCTCTCACTAAGGCCTACCGCTTCTAATGTTTCTTCAATATCTAATGGATTTTTACATATCTGTGTTGCTAGCTCTAAATTCTCAATGGCAGTTAAATTTTGTACTAAATTATAAAACTGAAATACAAATCCTATATCGTGTCTTCTATAGGTTATGAGTTCCTTATTTGAATAGGCATTAACTTCATTATTATCCACCATAACTTTTCCACTAGTAGGTTTATCCATGCCTCCTAATATGTTTAATATTGTACTCTTACCGGCACCACTAGCTCCTGCAACAACAACAAATTCCCCTTTGTCAATAGAGAAGTCAACTCCACTTAGAGCTTCAATTTTTACCTCTCCCATTTTATACACCTTTTTTACATCCCTAAATTCAATATATTTGCTCAAAATCCATCTTCTCCTTATCTAATTACACTATCTTCTTTATATTTTACGTCCATGGCAAAAGAATATCAATATTATATACTTTAAATAAATGTTAACAATAAAAAATGTAAAAAAAGCTTTAAAATATAATAAGCTACGAAGAAATAATATTTATATATCAGAGGCACTCCTCAATAAATAATAAAAAGTGAAAAAGCAAACGATAGGATTTATCATTTACTCTTCACTTTAATATAAAAACCATTATATTTTTACATATCCCTTGTTGCAATTAAATCAATACCTGTCCCTAATATGTTGGGAATAATAATCTCTCCAACTTTTATTGGTGATTCTACATTGATAGAATTTATTACCTCCATGCATTCATCAATTTTATTTTTAGGAACTGCACCATTAGTTCTCACTGGAAGTCTTCTTAAATGAGCCTTTGTTATTTTAACAGTGGATGTAATAACTCTAGTTGGATTGGTAAGTTCTTTTATTCCATAATCTTCTCCTCGTTTGCACTTATTACCTTCAACTATATATCCTAATGGAGCATTTTCATCTGATGTTACAGTTAAACGACAGCCCATAGGACATACTATGCAAACCATATCCTTTTTACTCATCTTCATACCTCCTCTACTGATACTGATATTTCTGATATTTTTCTTCCTTTTAATGAGTTTAATTGGATTTGTACATTTTCCATCTCCCCTGGAGCTAAATGGGTCTTCTTCATTTCTTTTATTATCTCTCCGTCCCCTTTAATCACCATTTTAACATTTTTATATACATTTCTAACTCTCATAAACAATCGGAGATTACCTTCAACGTTCTCAATCCTAATCTTTTGAGGTACTATATAGCTTATACCCTCTCCTGTTTTTGTGGTTATTACATTTTCATTATCTTGAAGTTCATCTTTTACAAACTTAGCAGCACTCTTTCCTGCTCTTCTACTTTCTTCTGTAACAAAATCAACTAAATCATGTACATGCACTACATTACCACAGGCAAAGATACCTTTATTAGAGGTTTCCATAGACTCATTAACTACTGGTCCTGAAGTAACTTTATCTATTTGAATATTCGCTTTCTCAGATAACTCATTTTCAGGAATCAATCCTACAGATAATAGTAATGTGTCACAATCATAATATTTTTCTGTTCCCGGAATAGGCTTTCTAAACTCATCTACTTTAGCTATAACTACTCCGTCCACTCTATCTTTACCTTCAATACGGACTACAGTATGACTTAATAACAGTGGTATATTAAAATCATCTAAACATTGAACTATATTCCTTGTAAGCCCACCTGAGAAAGGCATTAATTCTGCTACTGCTTGTACTTCAGCGCCTTCAAGGGTAAGTCTTCTGGCCATAATAAGCCCTATATCCCCAGATCCTAATATAACTACCTTTTTTCCTACCATATATCCTTCCATATTTATAAATCTCTGTGCCATACCCGCTGTATACACTCCTGCTGGCCTCGTTCCCGGGATATTTATAGTTCCTCTTGTTCTCTCTCTACATCCCATAGCAAGTATTATTGCTTTTGCCTGTATTTTCATGAAGCCATCCGTTGTATTTACCGCACTTATCACCCTATCTTCTGTCATATTTATTACCATAGTATCTAACTTATATTCTATGCCTTCTTTTTTTAACTCCTCTATAAATCTTCCCGCATATTCAGGTCCTGTTAATTCTTCCTTAAATACATGAAGACCAAATCCATTATGAATACATTGCTGTAATATTCCGCCTAACTCTCTATCTCTTTCAATAACTAAAATATTATCTACACCATTTTTCTTCGCCTCAATGGCAGCTGCCAATCCAGCAGGTCCTCCTCCTATGACTACAATATCATAGCTAACCATATAATCACCTCCATATTACTCCTTAGTTTCTCCTGTTATTATATAGGAGTCCTTGTTGCTCTTAACTATTTCTGATATATCTTTTCCTAGCTCCCTAGCTAAAATCTCCATAACCCTTGGACCACAGAATCCACCTTGGCATCTTCCCATTCCAGGTCTTGCCCTTCTTTTAACACCATCTACCGTAGTTGCTCCAACCTTTCTATTAATCACATCTACAATTTCGCCTTCTGTAATGTTTTCGCATCTGCATATTACTCTTCCATACCTTGGGTACCTCTTTATTACCTCTGCCTTTTCTTCATCACTTAATTCATCAAATCTTATTATTTCTCTTCTTCTTGGATTAAAATCTTCCTTTTCATCTAGGTTACCAGCTATTTCTCTGATTACTTCTACTATATATTTAGCTACTGCAGGAGCAGCTGATAGTCCCGGAGATTTCATTCCTGCCACATTTATAAATCCTTTAGCTTCTTCAGACTCCTTTATTATGAAGTCTCCCCCTGTGGCTTCAGCTCTTAGCCCTGCAAAAGATGTTATTACTTTATTAAAAGGTATATTTTTGCATGCTCTGTTTGCAGATTCCTTTACATATGCCATTCTATCTGCTGTGGTTTCTGTAAGCTCTTTATCTTCTATATCCTCTGAGTCTGGTCCAACTAAAATATTTCCATGGACTGTAGGGGTAATTAAAACTCCCTTTCCCATAGGAGTAGGACATTGGAAAATAACTCTACTAATTGTATTACCCGCTCCCTTGTCAAGCAAATAATACTGCCCTCTTCTAGGTTTTATACTAAAGCTTGGAGAGGCTACCATATTATTAATCTTATCTGCATATACTCCAGCACAGTTAATTACATATTTTGCTTCAACTTCTCCAGCATTAGTAATTATTTTATATCCATTCTCATTCTTTTTTATGTCTAGTACCTCATTGTTTAATCTTAGGTCCACTCCATTTTCAACTGCATTTTCTGCTAATGCTATTGCCAACTCATAAGGGCTAACAATACCAGCAGTAGGTGCATATAAAGCTCCAATTATTTCATCACTTAAGTTTGGCTCTAATTCCCTAGTTTTCTCTCCATCTATTATTTCTATATCTGGAATACCAAGCTCTATACCGTTATTATACAGCTTTTGTAGCATATCCATATCCTCTTTGTCAAAAGCTACTACTAAGGAACCTATACGTTTAAAAGGAACATACAGCTCTTCACATACCTTATTAAACATTGGGTTACCTAGAGCATTGAATTCACCTTTATTGCTTCCTACTTCTGCATCATACCCAGCATGGACAATTGCACTGTTGGCTTTTGTAGTTCCATTTGACACGTCGTTATCTTTTTCTAGCATTACTATCTTCAGATTATATCTTGATAATTCCCTTGCTATGAAGGAGCCAATAACACCTGCACCTATAATGACTATATCGTTCATGTTCATCCCTCCTAATGCTTCGTAATTTTTGTAAAATAGAAAGTCATGCTAAATAACCCTATTTTTCATAGGTTTTTAGCATGCCTCTCTTTATCTCAAGCACAAAATATAATATTATTTATCTTATTTCAGATGCCTTATTCATCTTCCCAGTCACGTGATCTATCTACTGCTTTTTTCCAGCCTTTATATATCTTTTCTTTATGATCTTTATCCATTTCGGCATCAAACACTCTGTCTACATTCCAATTTTTTGATATTTCTTCTGTGTCTTTCCAGAATCCTACTGCTAAACCAGCTAAATATGCTGCGCCTAGTGCTGTAGTTTCTATTATTTTTGGTCTATTAACTGGTACCCCTAAGATGTCAGACTGGAATTGCATTAAGAAGTTATTTGCTACTGCTCCACCATCTACTTTTAATTCTTTAAGAGTAATTCCTGAATCTTCTTGCATAGCTTCTAATACATCCCTTGTCTGGTATGCAATAGCTTCAAGTGCTGCTCTGATTATATGGCATCTATTTGATCCTCTTGTAAGTCCCATAATAGCTCCTCTTGCATACATATCCCAATATGGAGCTCCAAGTCCTACAAAAGCTGGCACTACATAAACACCATTTGTGTCTTTAACTTTTTGTGCAAAGTATTCACTGTCTGCAGCTTCAACGATAAGTCTTAACTCATCTCTTAACCATTGGATAAGTGCTCCTGCTATAAATATACTTCCTTCTAGGGCATAATTAACTTTTCCATCAATACCCCAAGCTATAGTTGTAAGCAAGCCATTCTTTGAAGGTACCATTTTTTCTCCAGTATTCATAAGCATGAAACAGCCTGTACCATAAGTGTTTTTAGCCATTCCTTCCCCATAGCAAGCCTGACCAAATAAAGCAGCTTGTTGGTCTCCTGCGATTCCCGCTATAGGTATTTGCGCTCCTCCAAAGGTATGTTCATCAGTTACTCCATATACTTCACTAGAAGGTTTTACTTCTGGAAGCATAGATTTTGGAATATCTAATTCTTCTAATATTTTTTCATCCCAACATAAATCTTTTATATTAAACAACATAGTTCTAGATGCATTAGTGTAGTCGGTTACATGAACCTTACCCCTTGTTAAATTCCATAATAGCCATGTATCAATGTTTCCAAATAAAAGTTCTCCTTTTTCCGCTCTTTCTTTAGCACCTTCTACATTATCAAGAATCCATTTGATCTTAGTTCCTGAAAAGTATGCATCTACAACAAGTCCAGTAGTTTGTTTTATATACTCTTCCAATCCTCTTTCTTTTAACTCATCACATAATTGAGCAGTCCTTCTACATTGCCATACTATAGCATTATATATAGGTTTTCCTGTGTCTTTTTCCCAAACCACAGTAGTTTCTCTTTGATTTGTAATACCTATAGCTGCAACTTCTTGAGGGCTGATTCCCATTGTTTCTAATACTTCCCTTGCCACTCCCATTTGAGTTCCCCATATTTCCATAGGGTCATGTTCTACCCAACCTGGCTTAGGAAATATTTGTTTAAATTCCTTTTGTGCTACTTTAACAATTTCAGCATTATGATTAAAAAGTATGGCTCTTGAACTTGTAGTTCCTTGGTCTAATGACATTATATATTTCTTTTCCATAGTACTTCCCCCTTAATTTTTCATTTTAATTTACACCCATAGAGTTGTGAAAAATTGATATATTAGTGCTCCTATTGTTCCTCCTATAATCGGTCCAATTACAGGAATAAAGGCATAACCCCAATCTGAGTCTCTCTTGCCTGGTATTGGTAAAATAGCATGAGCGATTCTTGGCCCTAAATCCCTTGCTGGATTTATAGCATATCCTGTAGGTCCCCCTAAACTTAATCCTATTACCCAAACTAAAATTCCTGCTAATAGTGCGCTTAAAGCTCCTACATTGTTGCTACCATGGTTAATTCCTAGTATACCTAAAACTAACATAGCAGTTCCAACGGCTTCCGTTATTAAATTTGATACAGTGTTTCTAATAGCAGGTGCTGTACAAAATACCCCCAACTTCGCATCAGCATCTTCTGTAATTTTAAAGTGATCTTTGAAAGTAACATAAGTAATACTTGCTCCTACAATAGCTCCTAAAAGTTGTGCTATTATATATCCTGGCACTAAGCTCCACTCAAGATTTCCAATTACAGCAAAAGCTATGGTTAATGCAGGATTTAGATGAGCTCCACTTATCCATCCTGTTGTATATGCAGCTATAGCAACAGCAAACCCCCATGCTGCGGTTACAACTATCCAGCCTCCTCCTTCTGCTTTTGATTTTTTCAAAGATACATTGGCAACAACTCCACTACCTAATAATATTAAGATTACTGTACCTAAAAACTCTGCTGAATACAATGCCATGTTTGACATTTTAATTCCCCCCTAAATTAATTTTATAAAATTCCGGAAGATATCTTCCAGAAAAATATACAATTATTCCCCTGTGTAAACTTTGTTACTTTAAGTACTTTAAAAAATCAAAACAAAAAACCACACTAACCAAAACCTATTTTACATAGGTCCTATAGTGTGGCTCTCATTTCTCTCGCCTTTTAAATATAAAATTTTCTAAATCTTCTATACTTTTTCTTAATTCTATCATGAGTCTGAATGCTTGTCAACCCATTATTTAAACATTTACAAATACCATATTTCTTTTTTAGTTGTGGAGATACCCACTGCACCAGATTTAAGATTTTGTATTACATCATCTTTATCCATTATCAGCCCACCGGTTATAATTGGAATGCTAGTTTCGTTATATATTTTTTCTGTAATCTTAGGCATAATGCCTGGCATAATCTCAACAGCGTTAGGCCTAGTAACTTTTATGGATTCAATACCTGAATCTAAGGATAGTGAGTCTAACATAAACAATCTTTGTATAGTAAACAAACCCATCTCCTTAGCAGGTCGTATGAAACTGCTCTTTGTTGTAATTATTCCATCTGCATCAGTTTTTCGACTTATATATTTCAAAGTGGTTAAATTCTTAGAAAATCCATCCACTAAGTCTATATGCACATATATATTCTTCCCGTTTTCTTTAACTTTTTTTATTATATCCTCAAGATTAAAAATATCCCCTGTTAAAAGAAATATTATTTCACAGGGAGATTCTATTGCTTCATCAAGTTTTTTAACATTGCTCACTGCTGCAACAATAGGATTTAATTGTATTCTATCAAAAAATTCCTTTTCCAATGCTTTCACCTCTTCATAATATCTCATGTAGTTTATGATACACATTTTGATTTTACTCATTTTATCCACAAACTACATAGATAATTAACGTTTATTCATCTGTCTATTTATCGCACTTTCTTACAAGTCTAATATCTACCCTTTCCGGTGCTGGACTTGACTCTTTGCCTCTCTGTGTAATTTCCTCTTCTGGTATTCCTGTTTCCCTTGATATTATTTTTCTAACCCTTGGTCTACAGAAATTTCCTTGGCATATTCCCATTCCCGCTCTTGTACGCCTTTTTATTGCATCTATAGATTTTACAGGTAGACCCCTTCTCATTGCATCTATTATCTCAGCTTCAGTTACCCTTTCGCATCTGCATATTATATTTTTTTCTGGCATTTCATGGTCTATTTTCCCATCAAAACTACTATCTTTTTTTACAATTATAGCTTTTCTATAAGGATTAAAGTTTTCTTTTCTCATAAGTTCAAGTCCCGATGACGCAAGTATCCCAGTAACTTTTTCTGCTATTGCAGGTGAGGATGTAAGGCCTGGAGAATCAATTCCAGCAGCGTTTATAAATCCCTTCACCTTTGTTTCACCTATTATAAAATCTCCTGTACTACTTACGGACCTGATACCTGAATATGTTGCAAGAGCTCTTTTTATATCAAAATCCCCTATGGATTTTCTAGCTGTTTCTATTACTTTTTCAAGACTTTCCATAGTAGTTGCAACGTCATCTTTCTCATCTACTTCCTCGGCATTTGGACCTATCATGAAGTTTCCATGGTATGTTGTTGTAACTAATATTCCCTTACCCTTTGCAGTTGGCACTTGGAAAACAACTTTATTTACAAGGTGACCCTGTTCTTTTCCAAGGATTATATATTGCCCTCTTCTAGGAAGTATCTTAAAATCATCTATTCCAACCATTTTTGCTACTTCATCGCTAAATAGTCCTGCTGAGTTTATTATATATTTACATTGTATATCCCCATTGCTGGTTTTTACAATAAAGTGGTCTTCTGACTTTTCTATTCCTAAAACTTTTGTCTCCAATTTAAGCTCAACACCATTTGCAATAGCATTCTCAGCAAGAGCTATTGTAAGTTCATAAGGAGAAGTAACTCCTACACTCTTTGCATATAGTGCCCCCTTAATATCAGGATTTATATGTGGCTCTAACTCTTTTGTTTTATCACTATCTATTATCTCAAGATCATTACATCCAATCTTTAATCCATTTTCATAAAGCTCCTTTATTTTTTCCATATCCTCATCTGTAAATGCTACCACAAGCCCTCCTGGTTGTCTAAACCCAAAATTAAGTTCCTCTTCTAATCGTTTATACATACTATTACCTTTAATACAGAGCTCCCCTTTAAGGGTTCCATACTTTGCTGCATATCCTCCATGGACTATTCCACTATTTGCCTTTGATGCCCCATTTGATACATCCTCTTCCTTTTCAACAAGACAAATATCTAATTTATATTTTGAAAGCTCTCTTGCAATTGCACAACCAATTACACCTGCACCTATAATAATAACATCATACATCTATATTACCCCCATACTTTTTAATTATAATTTTATATTATTTTACATCTTTTGTGTGAAAAAACCAAAAGTTTTTTAATTTTATTTGAAAATATTCCTTTTTTGCTCAATAAATAAAAACTTTAGACAAGTAAAATTCCTATCTAAAGCTTTAAAATTTTCATATTATCTTGGCTGTCTTACACTTTGAACCAATACTCTATTTGGCATTATCCTGAATCCTATAATAAGATTAGGAAGAGGTCGAGGATCATTTCCCACTTTTAAAGTTACAAACACATCATAATTAGGCCTACACCTGTCTCCTGTTTTTACTTCTTCTATTCCTGCTACTTCTACCTCCGTTAAACAAAACCTTTCATTTCTGCCATAGATCTTAAAAATTACCTTTTCTATATATGGATTTAAAAGTGTTACTATTGTTCCCTCTTCTTTATTACTTATTCTAAACTTTTTTTCATCTATAAGTGCAACTCTACTATCATATTGTGAAAAACATCCCCAATTTTCAACTTTATTATAACGAGGATCACCTGATTGAAAATACACCATTATTGAGGCATTATTTAGCTTTGGATGAACTTTAAAAAACTCACTATCTCCGCACCTTATAGCTTCTAGGGCCAATGGCAATTCCCTTCTAAATATACCATCTCTAATAGATACCACCGTTGATGTAAATTCACCGCCATCTACGTATAAATACACATTGTATAAACATTGTCCATGAACCTCAACCCATTCTCCAAAAACTTCATCTCTCATTGGATTGATTTTGTCATATGCATACTCTTCTCCAATTGTTAAAAAAAGTTCTGCCGTACTGTCACAATGGGTCAATGTATAACGTCTTGGTATAATTGGTTCTTTAGGAGTAACACCTTTTCTAAATTCCACTGAAAGTTTTTCTGGTTTTAACCTACCCAAGTTCTTTCCCCCTCAAATAATATTACAAACCATCTACATAACCAATATATGTAATAATTCCATGTTATGTCACTGAACAATAATTTCCTGATAATTGTACATTCATCTCAACACATACGAAGATTTATAAAACTAAAATATTTTTGTAGAAACTTATAATTTGAAAAATAAATATTTAGTTTTTTAGATAATGTTCATTTGTGTGGATTCTTTAGCTCCATTGGTTTGCGGCAATATCCTTTTACCCATATGTAAAATTGGGACAGATAACAACCTTTAAGTAAATTAAAAAGATTGTTATCTGCCCTTTATAAGATATATCCATAAGTTCATTGCTATTCTATTAAATATTTATCTATCTTATAAAATCTCCTGAAAAGCTTCACATGAAAGTCCTCTATTGGCTGTAACTATACATACATTTACATTGTCTATGGCAAAATTGCTTATAGGCCCTGTAAATGTTATTCTAGATATTATATTCGAAGATAGATTGATTCCAAAAGGCTCCCAATTGTCAAGAGTAGGAGGAACAAAGTTCCCTGGTGCGGACACTGTTGCAAGAAGATTATTGGATGCATCAAATGCCTGCATTGTAACTGTATCTGTTGAAACATATTTTAAGTCAATTGAGGCAATCGGATTAGTAAAGGTTATATCCCGGGAATCAGGTGCATCTTTAAAGAAAATTGTTGTTATTGGTGAAGGTAAATTAGCTATATTCCCTGTACCACCTGAACTAGTTGGCAGAAGGGCAACCCATCCTGGAAAAGATGCTGTTGTAAAACCAGCATCAATTGAAGGAACAGGATCAAAATTATTAAGGCCAAGTCCTTCAAAGGTTATCAGGAAACACTGCAAAGTTGTTGAGTTATTTGAATTAGGCATTTTAAATCCTCCTTATAACTACTTTTAAAATATTTTTCTAAGGATATTTCTATTCTTCTATTATAATGATATTCAATATAGTTAATGATGGTTACATAATAAGATGGACTTTTCGTAATATTAAGCTTTCACAGCAGGCTTGATATTGATTATCCTGTTTAATATAAAAGAGGCTTTAAGATAATTAAGATGAAATAATAACGGCAGCCATATAAGTTGTAACTCATATGACTGCCACTCTATTATTTTGACCTTATATAAAACATAACCATAATACACCCTATTCCAATGAGAAAAAAAATAACTGCTTTATTTAAGCTAGGAGTAAATATTTCACTAGGATCATCTTTAAAATAAGCTACTCTAATTTGATCCCCTACTGACGCATTCATTGATACCTGAATCCAACTTGAAGAAACATATTCTTTCTCGTTTACTCTAAACCTTACCATGGCCCATGTAGAATTATTCTTTTTCATGGTTTCAGGAAAAGCAGTTTTTGTATCAACGATCGTTGCCATAGTATAGTTTATACGATTTTTATTTAGCATGAAACTGATAAATTGATATGCAGAATATACTATGGAAATAGCTGCCGCCATACTAAAAAGTGATATAGCTAATATAGATTGTATATTTCTGCTCATAGCATCACCTTCTTTAATACTCTTTATTTCTAATAATTGAATTTGATAATATGGTACCACTAATAATTGCAACAAATGCAATTAATAAAGCTGTTGTAGCAATCTGCCACATTGGACTACTTTTAAAATAGGTGAGTAGCAAGAAGTCACTGCCTAAGTACTTCATAATGAGTGGAACCAGAAATGGCGAAATGAATATCATTCCTGCGCTTAATACCTGTAGCTTTACATAGCCAAATTTAAAAGTCAAAGGTATATAAAAACCAAAAAACAATGCTATTATTGTAAAAGTAATTATAATACTCTTTACATCCAAGTTACCAACAAGAGTTAAGGGAAAATATGATATCATCAGATATAACGCTGTTGTTGCCAAAAATGTTGTTATTATTAATATGTATTTTGCAAGAACAATCTTAATCATCGGCATAGGTGTTATTCTGAGGTAGATGTCACCTTTTTGCTTCATCTCTTCCATTGACACTGCATGATAAACCATAAATGTTATGGTCAAAGCCAATACTGAGTATAAAACATTCCCATACTGTTGAAAAAAGGGTGTTCTATAAGATATAAATATAGGAGCTGCCACAATAAATGCAGAAATAGGTAATATAAGTTTCTTAACCATTAAAAAGTCTTTTTTTATTAAATTATAAATTGCTCTCATTCTATTCCCTCCCCACCATTGATAGGAAAATATCTTCTAATGCCGCTCTTTCCAAAACTATATTGGAATTTAGGGCTTTTATTTGCTGAAACTCATTTGTAATTCCTATGAATCCATAGTTTGTCTTATCTATAATTTTAAAAGGCTCTTCATTTAATGATTCTAGATCTTTTAAAGTTCCTTTCATTAGACGATAAGATTCCATTAACTCATCTTTACCTACTTGCTCAATTATTCTCCCGTCATCAATAATTATGATCTCATCTGCACATCGCTCTAAATCGCTAGTGATATGAGTTGAGAAAAAAGCACTCTTCCCTTCTTCTTGAACAAAGTCAATAAGTATATCCATCAACTCTTTTCTTATTTCTGGATCTAGCCCAGAAGTAGGTTCATCCATTATAAGTAAATCTGCTCCATGAGATAAGGCTAAGGATAAAGAATACTTAAGCTTCATTCCTTTAGATAATGTTGATATAGATTGTTTAGGATTTAGACGAAATCGTGTTAAAAATTCTTTATATTTATCTTCATCCCATGCATTATAACTTGAAGCAATGAGATTCTTCATTTCCGTTAAATTCAAATTATCATAAAAGAATCCATCGTCTAGGACTACACCTATTTTATTTTTTATCAATGAGCTATCAGTTTGCTGTTTATTTGGGAAAAAGGTAATATCTCCACTATCTTTTTTAAGCAAACCTAATAGAATCTTTATTATAGTGGTCTTGCCAGCACCATTTTTACCTAGAAATCCTGTGATGCAATTTTCTTTGATGTTGAATGATACCTTATCTAATTTAAAATTGGCAAAACTCTTCGAAACCTCAGAAACTTTAAGTATATCTTCCATGTGTTAATCCTCCTCATAAATAATGTCCATCATGGCCATAAGGTCTTTTTTACTAATTCCTATTGATTTAGCCATTGACACCATATCTGTCATCTTATCTTCCACCATCAACCTTCTGCTATCTTTGATAAGATCTATATTTCCAGCTAATACAAAAGTTCCTTTACCTGCTTGACTAGAGACAAAGCCCTCTTTTTCTAACTCATCATAGACTCTACGAATAGTTAAAACACTAACTCTAATATCTGATGAAAGGTTTCTGATAGATGGCAATAACTCTCCATTCTTTAACTCCCCTGTTAGAATAGCTTCCTTGATCTGCTCCTTAATCTGTTGATATAAGGGCTTCTCAGAAGTATTCAATATTATAATATTCAAGCTCTCCCTCCTAACTGTGTATGTATATATATCACATTATACACTTTAGGCACAGTTGTGTCAAATAAAAAACATACAACTTGAAAATTATGCTATAATAAAAAAATAGTATAGTTATTCCTATACTCATGTGCTAAAACCACGTTTTCGAGATATTAAATATTATATTAATCAAGATTATGAGACTACTAGTGGAAAGTGTAGCATTGTGGATAATGGTGCAAGAGGGGTAACTCCATCATTTGTATTAGAAGAAGAGACTTATTATTTTAATCCACGTTTTAACAAAATTTATGAGGGAAAAAATTATAAATTAAAGTATCTTCCTAATAGTAAGTATGTTATTGAATCGGAAGATTTAGAATAAATAAAAGAACTGAGGTATATAGTGAGAGGAGCGTCTTTTTTCCAAGGGACGTCACTATGTATCTCAGTTCCTATTTTGTAATACTCAATTACTTTTATGATAACTTACGATTGAGAGACTAATTTAGAATTTCAAGAAATAAAAAAATGCTATGCAATGCCTCTTAATATAAATTTGAAGATATATTTGAAAAACCAAGTTATATTTGTAGAAATTTATATATGAGAAAATAATTTTGCATCCTATGTTAAAACTTATAATGCCCTAATGGGTAATAAAACTATATATGTTTCGTTTACAACTGGTATACGTTGCTATAAAATAAATTGTATAAAGTATAAAAAACACAGCCAATGTAATTACCGTATATATATATATTACATTTTCCATCAAAATGAATTTTCCAAAAAGGTTATTAGCGAAAATTGATACTACAATTACTAAAATAACAGGCAAAATAAGAGGAATGACGAATGCGATGAGCAATTCACTAAAAATCAGCTTCTTGATTTCATTGTCATCTACTCCCATATTTCTAATAACACGGTATTGATACTGACTTTTGCTGCTATTGAATATTTGTTGTAGTGCAAGGATAGTTCCCACTAATATCATAAAAATCAAACTCAAATATAGCCCTCCAAAAGACAATATAGAAAGAGCCGTTAGCGCATTAGCAACGCTCCATGACTTAACACTGAGACTCATTGTAATACGTTCTTCTGGTTTCGGTGTTTTTAAAAATTGTGCCTGCCATTCTTTACGAATAAAAGTATCCAGATCCCCTTTAATGCTTTGTGGCGCATCTCCCATTGTTGTAACTACAAGACGAGATTTATAGGCATCTAATTGTGATATAACAAAGTCGGGAAGGACAACAGCATAGCCAAAAGTTCCATTTATACGGTATTGTGCAAAAGGTTCCGTAAAAATTAAGCTCTTATGGGATGAAAAAGTATGATTTCCTAGGTTGATACTATCTTCTTTTTGTAATGCCTCGTTTATAGGCTTAAGATTATTCCATGTATCACAATGTATAATAAACTGATCATCTGTAATCTGCTTTTCATCCAGTCCTAACTGCTGTCGTAATTTATTGTAATCACTTAACGCTAAAATATCTATATTGGACAAAGCATCGTCTTCATAAAGTTGATAATCAACATAATCTTTCACAGGCACAGTTTGACTAATGAATTGTACTACTTCATTAAAGTTTTCTATTCCAGGCACATCAAGTCCTACTGCAATATCAAATGGCGCTTCTGCTTTTATGTTCACCTTATACATAGCACCCATTGAAAGACCAAAAGCCATACCACATAGGGCCAGTGTTAATAGAATAGCCAAAATCCCCATCATTTTGCCAGTAGAATTAATTTTTGAAGAAAGCTGCTTCAACAAAAATAAATTTGTACCATCATATTTCCAATGCTTAGATTGATTTCCTACCATCAAAATAAGATATGGCAAGCTACGGTAAGTCCCCAGTAATCCTAATGTAATACATAGAAAGCCAGTAAACATATACAGATATGCACGATTATCGCTAAAGCTGATACTGGTTTTAAATAGCAATATAGAGATAGCAGTTACAATAACCGAAAACACCAACATCAGAATATAGATAATTGGTTTTCCCATAGAAACTTTTTCATTTAATCTACTGCTATAAATCAATTCAATTATCTTTTGTTCACGGATGGATGTACCCATTTTCAAAGTATTAATTCCATACATGATTATGAAGCAAATAAAGGTAATAAGTACAGCTTTCCATGATAAATCCAGTTGAAAACTATATACTTCATCAAAAATATTCATTATTACAGCAGTAAAAACCTGTGAAAGCAAGGAACCGAAAAGTATTCCAATGACAAGTGCCAAAATACCTATTAAAGCATTTTCTATACAAAACATATTGCTGGCAGTACGCTGTTCCATCCCAAGTAAAAGATAGGTGGCAAATTCCTTTTTACGCTTTGTTACAATAAACTTTGTGGCATAGCTGACAGTAAAGGCGACGATAAGAGTTACAATCAATGACAAAACTAGTATGACTGAAGAAAGTCCTCTCATATTTTCAGATAATCCCATCACCATTTCTGAAAAGGCAATTGAAAGAAAGGAGAACATAAGTGCAATTGCCAAAGTCAGCGTAATAAAATAAATGATGTAATCTTTTATGCTGCGTTTCATGTTGCGAAATGCCAATTTACCGTACATAGATCAAGCCACCTCCCAATAGCCCTCTAATATCTAATAACTCATTAAAAGTCTCTCTCCCTTTTAAAATCATAACTCTTCTAGCATAACTTACAGAAAAAGAATCATAATCTATCCTTAAAATTCTCTTCATCTCTATCACCTCATATTTATTCTAACAATCATTAATGTGTAGTTGTATAAAGTTATATTACTTAATTCTTACAAAAATGAAAGAAGTGATAGAAACTTATAATTTAAAAATATATTTGTAAAACATAAAAGAGCCAAGTATATAAAGAGCCAAGTATATAATGAAATAGCCACTTTTTATTGGAGCGCTTCACTATGTGCTTAGCTCTCTATTTGAGAAATTAAATTATCTTCTTACGAAAAATATAATCACAAAACTTACCTCCACGGCAAATTGTCTGCGTATACTCAAATGCAATCCCAGGAAGGTCCCCATATAGAATATCATCAACATGACAGAATACAGGTCCTAACTCTTCCACATTATATAATGAAAAAATCTGTGCATATATACATTTATTCGTAGTGAAAGCATATTCATCTTTCTGGCATTTTGGATATGTAATATCCCACCCTACTCCATTGGTTTTTGCTACCTTCAATGGAAATGACCATTTTATTAACTTAATAAATCCTGGCAACTTTGCAACTTTTTGAAGCTTTTTCTTTTGAGGCTCAATGAATTCATACATAGCATTTTGAACAACATCTAAGCTCTCTTTCTTTGATTTTCCGTTTTCCTGAAATATATAATAAAATGCCATGGACGAAAAAATATTGCAAAGATGTCCATAATTTTTTTCATCTGTATAAGAGGATTCCTTTATAAGATTATCTATTTTTACTAGAACCGCTTTTTTTGTTTTTTCATCACAACAATCAAACAATTTTACAAATCGGCTATTTTTTATCATAGATAACGAATCATAATTTTTTGCCATAAGAAACTACCCCTTTTCAACACAGAATATATAAATAAAATTTGCTTCACACTTAATTACAAATGCATGCTAAATTACATACTATTTATATGCTAATTATAACATTAGTTTCAATATAATGTATGTAACTATATGTATTAATCTATCATCTAGAAATTTATTAAATATATCTGTAAAACATATAGGAACTGAGATATGTAGTGAGAGGAGCGCCTTTTTTGAAGGGACGTCACTATGTATCTCAAGTCCCCTTTTGAATATCCATTTATTTTTGTAGGCCTTTATAATTTTTAAAATATATCTGTAAAACATAAAAGAGCCAAGTATATAGTGAAATAGCCACTTTTTATTGGAACGCTTCACTACGTGCTTAGCTCTCTATTTGAGAAATGAAATTATTCTTGTAGAAATCTATAATTGCGAAAACAATTTCCCTATTCTAAATCCTTACTTACTTTGTCTAACAAGCTTACAAAATCCTCTTCTTTTTTAACCTCTAAATATAAATCCAGTAGAGACTTAGTAGACATATTATTGTATCCTTTGTGTCCGTTGTTTAATATGATGCTTAGTTTTACTATAAACTCCTCTTTGCTATTCTCTATATTACTTAGCATATCTTCTGCAATATGATTGATCAATTCTTCTTTTAAAGCTTCTTTTAAATTATTAGAAAAGCGTTCTAAATAATCTCTAACTTCTTCTGGATATGAGGAAAAATTTTCACAAAGCAAATCCTCTATTTTAAACATTTAATCCCTCCTTTGTACTATAACTCATTTTTATATCTGCCATTAGTAGTACTTATTTTTTCCTTATCAATTAACTTTTCTATTACTTTAACCATTTTTCCTTCCATTTTACAAGCAATATTATGTTTTATGAAAGATATATTAGCGGGAACATACCATTTTATGTTTTTATCATAGGCATTTCTTTCTTTGAAATATTCATAATCTGCCTTTAACACATTAGGGGCCATTTTACATAGAGTTCTAAAGCTGTGAAAAACCATCAAATGTGAAAATTTAGGTTTCAATTCTTCTTTTCTATTCAATGCTGTATAGAATTCATAGGAAGCTTTGTCTATCTTTTTTCTTTTTTTATCCATCTCTTTTCCGCTCATGGGTAATGGAAGCATATCCACATAGGTTTTTCCAACAAAATTAAAACCTGCTGCTGAAACCCAGGTTTCCATAGGAATAAACACTCCTTTTTCCTGCCATTTAGTACAGCTTGAAATTATGTATGCTTTTTTGCCAAAGTATTTTGGACGATGGCAATTATATGCCACGTGATCTAAAAAGTTTTTCATTATTCCCGTTACACTAAACATATATCCTGGTGAGGCTAAAATTATCCCATCAGAAGCTAAGATTTTGTCTTCTATAGCTTTTACATTCTTATATTCCTTGCATTTATCCTCTCCAACAAATATACAATTATGGCATCCCGTACAAAAATCAATAGTATAATCACTTAAATATAAATATTCAAAATCCACATCTCTATTTTTATTCATCTGATTTTCGAAATACTTTATTATGTCACTTGTATTGCCATTCTTAGAACATCCCATGATTGCTAGTATTTTCATGTGTTCCCCCTCCATTAAAGATACTATCTTTCTAATATAACTTCTATATTTTAAAATTTAATACTTATAATATACATTATACTCGTAATTGGAAGAGAAACTATAAATATATTTACTCTTAATGATATAATATTAATAAAAATATTAACTTTAAGAAATGTGTTAGAAAGCAAAATACCTAAGGAAAATATCCCTTAGGTATTTCTTTATATTTTAATTAATATATACTTAATTCATATAAACATCTACAACCTCAGCCACATAATCATCTTCTCCTGATCTGGCTAAGACCACAATAGATTCTTTGTTGTTACCGATTTGAACACTATAAGCTTCTGCACTAATACTATCTAACTCTTCATTTCTATTTATAGTTATTTCTTTTCTATTTGCAACTCCATAATCCTCAAGTATTCCTGTAACTCTATTTTCCACATCACCTGTTGGACATTGAAGTATTTTTATTCTCTCAATGGCATCCTTAAGTTTTTCCATATAACTATCCTCCCCAAATTATTTTTTCTTTTTTATTGTTTCCTTTACACTACTTTTAATTCTATTTGCTTATTCTAAATTTTATTTATCCGTATTAATTCCATTTAATCATCTTAAATTATATTGATAATTCTACTTTTCACTCTACTACATTTTTTATATGAAACCAAAAAACTACGCCATTTTCAATATTTTCAGCACCATAATCACTACCATGGAGCTGTTGTATAGCTCTTACTATAGATAAGCCTAATCCATATCCCCCTTTCCCTCTATTTCTGGATTTATCTGTTTTATAAAAACTTATCCAAAGTTTATCTAATTCATCTTCTGGTATTTTAGGTCCCGTATTAAATATTGAAACTTTTACATGATCCTTATTTTTTTCACAGGTTATTCTAATTGTTCTCTCTCCATCTATATGAGCGATGGCATTATTTATTAAATTATTTAATATCTGTTCTATCCTAAATGAATCTGCATAAACCAAAGCTTCTTCTTTAACATCTATAAAAGCATTAATTTCTTCATTTTTAAATATCTCTTGGTATTTAAGATAACAACTATTAATAAGTTCTTTTATATTGAACTCACTTTTGTTTAATGTGAAATATTCTCCTTCCATTTGTGCTAAATCTAAAAGTTCTCTCAACAACTTATCCATTTTGCTCGTTTCTTCCATTATCACATCACAATAATAATCTTTCTTCTTCTCATCCTTAATAATATTCAGTTTAAGCCCTTCTGAATATGCTTCAACAATTGATATAGGAGTTCTAAGTTCGTGGGATATATTAGATATAAATTCTTTCCTCATCTCATCAATTTTTCTCTCTCTTTCAATATCATGCTTCAACTCTTCGTTGGCCTCTCTTAGTTCTGTAAGAGATTGCTCTAACTGATGTGAAAGGTAGTTTATACTGTCTCCTAATTGATTAATCTCATCCATGGTTTTTATATTACACTTCTTTGAAAAGTCTAATGACGCCATGTTCCTAGTTATTTCATTCATCTGTAATATAGGCTTTGTAAAATTATTTGCCATAATAAATGCCCAAAACCCTCCAATAACTAATAGAATTAATGAAATAAAGAGTAGAAAAGTATTAGCCACATTTGCACTTTCAGAAATTGAATTTAAAAATACTCTAATATCTAATGTATCACCATTATCAAGTTCTCTATTGTAAACTAAAAAATCCACATTGAGCATTTTATCTGTTTGTAATTCAATAAAAGAATTTTCACTTATAACTTCTCTTTCTTTTACTTCATGAGGTTTTTCTCTTGGAAATGGCTTTATAGGTCTTTCCCCTGGGAATTCTTTATCAGGATTTTGAAACATATATGGAGAATCATCGATTACTGCAAAAGATGAACTGTATTTTACTTTTCCTTTTGGAGATACAATAGATATATTTGCACTATATCTACTTTCTATCTTCCTAAGTTCTACAGCCATATCTTTGTAATCCTCTGTACTTATTTTGTTTATATAATCTCCTTGGTTAATAAGAACCTGTTTCTTTTGATAAACATAATATTTTTCAAGAAAATTTGAATTTATAACTGTAGTTAACAGGACAAATATTAAAATTATTACACTTATTTGAATGAACAGTTTAGTTCTTATGGAATTCTTCATTTATCCACCTCAAATTTATACCCGAATCCTCTTATAGTTTTAATATAATTCCTCTTATTGTTAAGTTTTATTCTAAGTCTGTTTATATGAGTATCAACAGTTCTATCTGTAACAAAGGAGTCAAATCCCCATATTTTATCCAAAAGTTGTTTTCTGCTAAATACATTGCCCATATTTTCATATAAGAACAATAGTAGTTCATATTCCTTTGGACTTAAATCGATTAACTCTCCCTCTAATTTCACTTCATGAAAATCGTCATTTATAATAAAATCCTCATCTAAATAAATACTTCCCCTGCTTACCCTTCTTAGTAATGCATTGACTCTAGCTACAAGTATTGAAGGTTTAAAAGGTTTAACTATATATTCATCTGCACCTATTTCAAATCCATAAAGTTCATCAACTTCTTCTCCCTTAGCTGTCAGCATAATAATAGGTGTTTTCTTCCACAGCCTTCTTGTTTCTTTACAAACAGCCCAGCCATCAAGCTTTGGCATCATCACATCCAAAATAGCTAAATCTACTTCTTCATAATTGATTTTTTCTAAAGCCTCTTCTCCATCTTTTGCTTCAACTACCATGTATCCTTCATTAACGAGGAAATCTTTTACTATATCTCTTATTCTCTCTTCATCATCACATAATAATATCTTTTTCAATAACCTCACCTCCAAGACCTTGATCGTTTAAAAGTTTAAAAAACTAAGTAAATTATATATTAATTATAATTTACTTAGTAATTTTTTAAAATCTATATTCTAGTTCTTCTCCTTATAGATATTACTGCTACTGTAAGTAGCATAACCTCTAATCCAATTCCGTTAATTATCAAGTCAGTGGTATTTATATTGTTTCCTCTATCTTGAGGGAATCTATTTCTTTGTCCTCCCATATTGGGTGGATTTCCTTGCATTTGTTCTCCTTTATCCCTTTGACCATCTCTTTGAGGCATTTGCTGTCCTTCCGGCCTCTGACCATTTCCTTGAGGCATCTGCCCATCCTTTGGAATGTTGTTTGGGTCAAAGTCTGGTGGTAAATCCTCCTTTTGTCCTCCTGCTCCTCTTGGTCCTCCCATATCTTGTATTCCCATACCGTTACCTTCATCATAGGATGGTATTTCTCCTGATAATTGTTTCTTTACATTCTCCACTCTTTTTTCTACAAAGGGTTGCAATTGAACTCCTCCGCCCATCATGCCCATCATACCATTCTTATTAGGTTCTGATTTATCATCTGCTGCTTTTTTATTATCTTCTGATTTGGATTCATCTACCGATTTTGACTTATCTACTGACATTACTTTATCTTTTGACATCTTATCATCTGCTGATGCTGATTTATCTGTTAGCCTCTCATCATCTTCTGAAACTTCTTCTTCACTTATAGCTTTTTGAAATTCTTCAAAGGTATAGAATTTTGTAGGGTCTTTTTCAACATATGAAGAAATTAAATTTGATAGTTCATTTATTCTATTTGAAAAATTCTCCTTACTTAAATATCCTTCTACAAGTTCATTTATATATTCATGGTATTTTTCTTTATACTCCGGCACTTCTAACAGTTTTGCAATCAAAGGTCTATCGCTCAATTTTCCCATAGTAGGTTCATCTATTAAATTAGTTATCATTTGATCTTTACCGCCTCCATTGTTAAATCCCGCAAAAGACATGTTAAAATCCCAGGGTAAAATTGAAAACACTCCATTTTCCTCATAGAGATAATAGTTATGCTTCATGCTTCCTTGATAGCTGTCAAAGTTAGATGCTACAGTACTTACGGCAAAATATTTTAGTATCTCATCTACATTTAAATATTTATCTAAGTCTTTTCCCTCATTTAACGCTTTCATCATAGCATATAGTTTACTATTATCATTTTCTTTTTCATTTGTTTTTAAACTTATTCCGCTGTAATCTCCATCTTCACCCTTCCATACTAAATCGCTTCCTGCTCCATCTGGCTTATAAAGATTACCATTTGTAATTTCAAAATTACTGTTTATGAAACTTTCATTTATCTGTTCTATAGCTAAGTATAAGCCCCATAATTCTCCATTGATATATATATTTACATAACTATATCTAGGAGTTGGTATTCCCATCTCTTCCATCATCTCATAAGTTAAAAATTCTCTCATGTAACTTGCATCACTAATACAATTATTTAAATTAATTTTAGTTATTCCGTAAAAATTTTGATTATCTATATATTTTTCAAAGTCTATTTTAAAGCTGTATCTGTCACTATCACTACCAGCTACTTGGCTTAAGCTAGAATTTCCTTTAGTTCTAATTCCGATGTTATCAAATTCATATCCGTTATAATTTATATTAGCAACTTTAAATTCTTCTTTCATTGCATTATCTTTCATATCTTGAAAGTCTTCTTCGTTAATAGTTATATTTAAATCCACAACCTTATCTTTAGAAAATATCTCACTTTCTACCTTTTCATCCTTTTCTTCTTGAGTTAAACCTATTTCAATATTTGCCTTTGATTTAGTTGAAGTATCTTCCCCAAAGTTTGGAACAAACTTACTTATAACTAATATTATGCAAAACAGCACAAAGCATATAGTATATGTTTTTAAATTTTTATTCAAATTTATCACCACCATTTAAGCTATGAAACATAATCTCCATTATAGCTTATAAGTACTGCATTATTTACGCCATTAATATTTGATACCATATTCACAAAACTTGTTTCATTGTTTTTAACTCTGAGTTCTAAGGTCATTTCAATATTATCTTTAGCTACTGTCTTTGATTTAATATTAAACTTTTTAATTTCATCCTTAACCTTTTTCATAACCTCTTCTTCAGCCTTATTATCATGGCAATTAACTACGAAAAGATAAGCATTCTCAGACATAGACACTTTATTGAACATAACTAATATAAGCCCTATAACCAATGATCCAAAAATAGCTAAGGTGTACAATCCAGCACCAGTTACTATTCCTGAAGAAATTGCCCAAAACATAAATACAATATCGATTGGATCTTTTATTGCAGTTCTAAATCTGACAATACTTAGCGCACCGACCATACCTAGTGAAAGCACTATATTAGAAGTAACTGCCATAATAACTAGAGAAGTTACCATAGCTATGGCAATTAGTGAAATGTTAAAACTTTTTGAGAACAAAACTCCTTTAAATGTCTTCTTATATATTATATAAATAAACACTCCTATAACAAAGGTCAGCCCTAGAGTTAACACAACTTTCATTGCTGATAAATCCGTAGTTGCACTATTTAAAAAGCTTTTTTTAAATATATCTGAAAAATTGAATACCTCATTCATCTTTAATTATCCTCCCAAAGATTTGATTTAATGTATTTTCTACAAATTATATATTTTGATACTGATTGTTTGGTCAAGCCCTCAAGTTGTAGCATGTCTTTTATATATCCAGGCAAATAAGAATCATATTTGACTTCAAGTATTGTAAATCCTTCATCTATTGCCCTTACTGTGTTTAAATTAGAGTTTAATAAATTTACTTGATTTAACCCTGTACTCAAACTCTTATCAAAGGTTATTCTTATATTCCCTGGCTCTGAAACATAGGCTTCCCTCACATATTCAACTATTACCTTTGGTTTTAAAAGGTTATTTTGTATTTTAAAATAAAGTTCTTGATGGAGAGGAGTTTGAATATCCCTAAGCCTTCCATGCTCACCATTTATAATAGCTTCATAAATATCAATATTTGTTTCCTCTCTAATTTTGCCAACATATATCCCATTCTTAATCTTCTTTTCAAGAATGATTCCGCTACCGCTTCTATTATAGATTCGGATTCTATATTTTTCCCTATCTTTAACCCCGGAAAGTTTGTCACTTAAAGCATTATTATCTATGTCATCAAAATACAAACTACTTATAACATACTCCCCTTTATCATTGGCATGCTTATCTTTCTTCATTATGTTTTTTAGCTTATGGCTTAAAATATAATAGTCATGATGATTTATATAGTACTTTAACTCATGACGATACTTTAATTCTCCCATTTTTTCTTCACCTCCTTTGCGTCTATGGATAGTATAAAAAATTAATGTTACAAATTTATCACAATAATTTGTACAAATTATTTCATTTTAATGAACTACTAATTGTAAAGCAATTTGCATTTGAAGCAATTATTATAATGCTTTATAATATACTTACTATAATTGGAGGGATGAAATAGTGGAAAAAAATCTAAAGAATGATGTAATCTCTACAGCAGAAAGTTTTTATGATAATTTTGCTCATAAAGGAAATTTCAATCTTAGTGTTGAAAGTTTAAAAGAGGTAGATGATTTGTTAGATGATTTAAGTGACTATGAACTGGATGAAGATGATTTGTATTCAGTTTGTTCAATGGTTGGTAGCTATATTTTTGAGGTAGCAAGAAAAAACTACGGAGGAGAATATTATTGGGTTCAAGAAAAGGAACAACCCGTCCTTATAACCGGCGAACCTAATTTTTCCGTTTCACTATATGCCTTTGAAAAAGTAAGAGGAAGAATTGTAAATGGAAAAGAGGATAATATACCATTTTATTTCAAAGGCTACATAGAAGCTGTTGAGAAAGGTAAAGAAACTGGATACTCTGCAACTATTGTATAATAACACATGATAATATCTATTTTTTTAGAGTATCAAAAATAGGAACTGAGATACATGGTGTCGTTGCTTCAAAAAAGGCGCTACTCTCACTATATAACTCAGTTCCTTTACGTTTTACAGATGTATTTTCAAATATATATTATAGTAAATTGTTTTTTCAATTATAAGTTTCTACAAAAATAATTTGGGTATCCAAAAGGTGATCTAAGCACATAGTGAAGCCGCTCCAGAAAAAGTCATTTTTTCACTACATACTTAGCTCTTAATAGAAGTTTGCATGTGTAATCTTAAAATTTTATCATACTAAATGTCTTATTCAATTTTTGTAGCAAACTAGCATGAGAATCGTTATATGGCATAATAGAGTCTAATTTTTTAATTTTATTTATATGAAAAATAAAATTAAAATAATGGCTACAATATCAGCAAGATAGTGAGCGATCCATGAGGCAAATATGTTTTTTGTTCTATTAAAAATAATACCATAAATAATGCTATCAATTATTATTGCTCCTATATCAAACGCAGCTATTAAAAAAGCCCCTCTGTAAAAATGCATGAAGCCGAAAATTAAGGAAGTTACAATTATAGCATAGCTAGGTTTTATAAACCAACCCAACCTTTCTTGAATAAATCCACGAAAAATAAATTCTTCTCCAAAGGTTCCTATGGTTACGGTAATAAATAACGGCACTATTGTAGATATTTCAATTAAAGGAATTCTCAGTTTTATATGCTCTATAAACTCTGGAACGAAATATTTTCCTATAAAAAAAACTGCTAACTGTATAATAAAAGAAACTAAAATTGTCAAAAACCAATTTTTCTTAATATCTAATATTGTGTTTTTAGGGTAAAATCCTAATTCACCCCATGTACAATTTCTCCTTTTCTTTTCTATAAATATATATAATAGAGGTATTATTATAGCCAAACCTTTAAAGGTTTTGAAAAGAAATGATGGCAAAAAAGTTAATAGTATAATAACTATGATCTCAAATAATAACCTTCTATCTCTTTTAATTACTGTGTGGTTATTCAATTTCATACCTCCCCCTTTATATCCTACATGTAAAGTATATATTATGTAACGGAAGCCTAAAAGTGATATAGGTCATATTGCTCATATTACCAAAGTCATAATATTTTATAGTAATAACTACACTATTTCACACACCTAAAATATACAATAGATTTAATATTATATATTTCAACCTTTTTATATAGTTTATCAAGTATTTGAAAAACTTCATCTAAAAAAGTCCTAGTTACATATTGAATCGGGAATGATTCATATTGTAATTAGGACTTTTTAATATTAATTTTGTCTTGCTATTTTTAGTTTTACACTATTAATTATTCACCTAGCATTAATTTTTCTAATACTAATGGTTCTATATATTTTCCATCCTTGTACGCTCTCATATTTCCGCCTGAAATTTCATCTATTAAAGCAATATGTTTGTCTTCTCCTACTCTTCCAAATTCAAATTTAATATCATATAGTTCTATATTCTTTTTAGCTAATTCATCTTTTACTACAGCGCTTATTTTCTTAGTAAGTTCTTTTAGTATTTTATATTCATCTAGTGTTAGTATTCCTAGCATATCTAATGCATCTTCATTAATTGGTGGATCCTGACGGGCGTCATCTTTAAGAGTAACTTCTACAAAAGCATCTAATGCCTGTCCTTCTTTTGCATACATTCCATAACGACGCATAAAGCTTCCAACTGCTCTATAACGGCAAATTACCTCAAGACCACTTCCGAACAATGTAGCTGGTTTTACTGTCATTGTTGCCTCTTCTATATTTGCATCAACGTAGTGTGTTGGGATTCCTTCTTCTTTTAGTCTTTCGAAGAATAACTTAGTCAATTTAAGTCCTGCTCTTCCTACTCCGTCTATTGTTAAACCAACAGTATTAGCACCAGGATCAAAAACTCCATTTTCTCCCGTTACATCATCTTTAAATTTAAGTAGATAATTCCCATCTTCTAAAGCATAAACATTTTTTGTTTTTCCTGTATACACAAGCTTCATCAAATCCACTCCTTATTTAATATAAATTTTGTGGTGATTTATTATATATTTAATTATATACTAATGTTTTCACAAAAATCAAGAATATTATTCGTTATTACTTATATTATTTTTCGTTATACGACGTATTATTTTTAATTATATCGATTAATTATACATGTTATTAGTGTTTTACACTCATTTTTTCTTTATTATATTAATTACCTAAGCCACTTTTAGCTTCAGAATGAGCTTTTATATAGAGAAGCAAAAATCAAAAAATCCTTATCACTTTCAATGAAACCAAAGCCAAAGCAGAAAAGCTTAGGGCTTCATTTAAATAAAATATTTTTGAAAAAGAAAAAAGCTCCTACAAATGGAAGAAGCTTATAATTATGACAGGGCTTATCATATTGCATAAAATTATTTTAATTTATCTACCTTTGTCTTAATTCATTATATATTTGTTGTAAAATATATAGACCAGGAACTAGAAAACCTGCAATTCCCAACAGTATCATTAATGACTCTCCGCCTCTTGAACCTATTGATAATCCTAAAAAACCCGTTATGAAAGAAAGTATAATTAAGGCCATATTCTATTCCCCTTTTTACTTTAAAATTTTAGTTAATAAGTAATTAACTCCTGCTTAAAACATTAATATTATGTATTGCAATCATTCCTTTTTAATAAATTTTTACAATTACCTCTTTATTATATTATATTATATAAAATATTGATTATCTTTCCAAATATTTGATATCAATTTATTATTTAATGTAATGTAGCCCGCATATATACAAAATAACTTATTTAAAAAAGAGAAATGATATTCGTCTAGCCACATACAATATATTGAAATTAATGTTATAATTAGCATATAGTGAAACTACAACGCTTTACATTTTTTATAAAAATATAAGGGGATGAGCTATTTGAAAACAATTGGTTTAATAGGTGGAATGAGTTGGGAATCATCACTTGAATATTACAGAATTATAAATGAAACTACCAAATTAAAATTAGGAGGACTTCATTCTGCAAAATGCTTGATGTATTCAGTAGATTTTGAAGAAATAGAAGTATTACAGCATGAAAATAAATGGGATGAACTAACTAATATTATGGTTAATTCTGCTGAAAAACTTAAAAATGGCGGTGCTGATTTTATTATAATATGTACAAATACAATGCATAAAATGGCAAGTGATATAGAAAACAAGGTAGGAATAAAAGTTTTACATATAGCCGAAGCAACAGCTAAAGAAATAATTAAAAAAGAAATGAAAAAAGTAGGATTGATCGGAACTAAATTTACTATGGAGCAAGATTTTTATAAAAAAGTATTTAAGGATAAGTTTAATATTGATACAGTTATTCCAGATGAAAATGAGAGAAAAATCATCCATGACATTATTTATAATGAATTATGCAAAGGTATAATAAATGAGGTTTCAAAGGAAAAATATATAAAAATAATAAATGATCTAGCATTAAAGGGCGCTGAGGGAGTGGTGCTAGGATGTACAGAAATACCTTTATTGATAAATCAAGAAGATGTTAATATACCAGTTTTTGATACCACAAAAATACATGCTATATCTGCAGTTGAATTTGCTTTAGATAAATAATACTCGGCAAAAACACAAGAGAGCTAGAAGTTTAGCTCTCTTATTATCTTTCACTATTGATATATTTTCTCTGCAATATCTATTAACATATCCAATCCCTTTATTTCTTTATTAAACATAGGCACTTTTAATATTGATGCTTCATTAAATGTGCTCTCTATTTCCCTTAAATATTTTTCTTGCATATTTCTTCTGTTCTTAAAGAAGGAAGTGTTCGCTTCTTCTTTTGGTATTATAAGATTAGAGACAACAAGCTGAGTTTCAATGCCCACAGTTTTTAACTCTTCTGAAGCTCTGTATGCTTCGATAATTGGAGTTTTTTCTGGATACATAACAAAGGAGAATGTAGTAACGTTTTTATCTTTCATTAGGGCTATTACCTTATCAAACTTTTCTTTTTCTTTTCTATCCTCTTGGCTTATTTCCGTTGAAAGTCCTGCTTTCATCTGAATTTGTTTGCTCCAGTCCATAGGTAACTCTAAAAGCCTTAATGTATGACCTGTAGGAGCTGTGTCGAATACAATTACATCATACTTTTCTTCACTGGCATAGGATATAAATTTTTGAAAGGCAGCCATCTCTTCGGTACATGGAGAATTCAACTCTTCCTCCATGGTTAATATTGTATCCTCATTGAATTTACCTTTTGCATCTTCTAGTATATTATTTTTGTATTCCTCAAAAGCTACTTTAGGATCGATTTTAGCAGCATAAAGATTATCTGTTCCTTCTATTTTTGTTACTTCATCCCCTATAGGCTTATCTAAAACCTTTCCTATATGAGCTGCTGGGTCAGTAGTTAACAATAAGGTTTTGTAACCTTCCTTTGCAGTTTTAACTGCCGTTATGCAAGCCATAACTGTTTTACCTACTCCACCTTTCCCAGAAAAGAATATATTCTTATGAAATCCCTTCTTAGGCAAAATTAACTCCTTTATATTAGAGCTTTGCTTCATAGATATGCTTTCAACCTTTTCATAATCTATATTTATAGCTTTATCTACTTTTTTTCCTTCAAAAAGTATGGATGCTGACAATCTAAATCTATCTACTCCTTTAAGTTCACTATCAAAGAGCTCCATAGTCTTTATTCCTAAATCTTTAAACTCATCATAGGCTTTTTCTAAATACTTTTGTTGCATATGGTATCTAGACTGGAAGAAAGTATTTACCGCTTCATCTTTAGGTATAAACCCATTTATAATAATTTTTGTAGCTTTTATGCCTAAATCTGAAAGCTCTTTTATAGATCTATGAGTTTCATCTAGAGATGTTTGTTCAGGCTGCATTACAAATATAAAATCTGTAATATTTGTATCTCTAAGCTTTTCTATAGCGTCATCAAATTTATCTTTACTATCCTGAATCATTGAAACAGGTCCCATACAGGTTTGACCACTACCCTTAGCACTTTCTTCAATATGTTTACTCCAGTCTACTGGCAACTCTAATAACCTAATAGTGTGACCTGTAGGTGCAGTATCGAATATTACAATATCATATTCGCTTTCACCCATGAAATCTATAAACTTATCAAAGGATGCCATCTCTTCAGTGCAAGGGCCACTGAGCTGCTCGTCTGCAATCTTTACCATTTCCTCGTCAAATAATTCCTTCATAGGTGCCAAAAGTCTTTCCTTATACTCTTCTGTAGCTTTATCTGGATCTATTTCCATAGCATAAAGATTATCTATATTATTTATTTTAGTTGTTTTATGTCCTATTTCCTGTTCAAAAACATCGGATAAGTTGGCAGCAGGATCTGTGGTAACTATTAAAGTTTTATACCCTTTATCAGCATAGTATACTCCCGAAGTACAAGCCATGGAAGTCTTTCCTACTCCACCTTTACCCGAAAAAAATATAAATTTACTCACGTTTATTCACCTCTTATAGCTTTTTCTAACTCTTCTAATGTAGGATACTCCCCTTGTTTTATTACTTTCCCATTATAAACTGTAATAGGTAATGCCTTTTTACCCACTTCTTTCATAACTTCTCTTACTCCTTTATTAGTCATGAAAACTATTGGGCTTTGTTGTGGTTGGTATCTGTGAATACTTATTTCCTTATAATTCTTTTTCAAGTATTCTATATTTTCGCTAAGTCTTACTAACCTTTTATCCACACTAGGACCGCATATTCCTGTAGAACAACACATTGTAGGTTCAAAAAATTCTAATTTCATAATATTATCCTCCTATAATCTTTATAAATTAAATTTTTATTGTTAAATTCTATATATTACTATATTCATATATAATCATATATACATTATATGTAACACAATTCTATATGTTACACATTATCGCCTTTAGTACAAATTGATTTTCCTCTATTTAAGCTTATAGTATTACAATCTAATTTTGATTCTCTATATTTTTTTAAATTATCTATGTCAATTTTACATTGTTCTATGTTCATCAACTCATCATTTAATATATTTCTTATAAACTCATGATGTTTTATTTTATCTTCCTTTAATTTGTAATATACAAACTGAGCTTTTTTATAATTTTCTATTATCTTTGCACTGCTTAATCTATTTAGATGTCTAGACACATTAGACTGTGTCATCTCCAATATATATTCAATTTCACATACACAAAACTCTCCGTTATTCAACAGATTTAAAATTCTAATTCTATTTTCATCACTTAATGCTTTTAATGTAGTAATTAAATCCATACTTTCCTCCTTGTATTAATATAACAACATGATTACATTCACATTCCCTCATGTAATATATAAAAGCTTTTATTTATCAATGTTTTCCTATTCCATTAATATGCTTATCATAATTTAATATTACCATACTTCCTATCTATCATTTAAATTAATTTCATTATTTTCAATTCTACGTGTTAAATCCTTAATCTTTTCTTCAATTGTCTTTGCTGTTTTTATGAACTCTTCATCACTCTTTCCTGTTGGATCTTCCAATCCCCAATCTTCTGTATGTTTTGAAGGTAAATATGGACAAACAACATTACAACCCATTTTTATAACAACATCTACCTTTGGTATATCTTCAAGCAATTTAGAGTACTGAGTTTCATTCATATCTATGCTATATAAATTCTTAATTATCCTTACCGCATCTTTATTTATTTCTGACTTTCTCTCAGTCCCTGCTGAATAAGATTGAAAAGCCTTTGAACCAAATAGTTTCCCTAGTGCTTCTGCCATTTGGGACCTACAGGAATTATGTACGCATATAAATGCTACTTTAAGTTTCATATTATTATCCTCCTGTGAAAAATTATTTCCACCATCAAATTCTGTTATTTATATTAAAACCTATATGATTAAATTCAAATATAATCATATAACTAAATTTTATCGCTGTCAATAATTGTTCAGATATAAAAATTGCGCCTTTTCTTCACGGGCTTAACCAGATGCTTGTAAAGGCATATCTATAAGATAAAAAATTAAAAAAGGAGGAATTCCCAATTTTATGTATAAATAATTAATATGGTATATATTTTTAATCATAGAATTATATAAATTAAAATTTGAGGATGTGATTATAATAAAACAAAGCGATATCATAAAAAAGTCATTAATGGGTATAGTTTTCTCCATATCTTCCTTAGTTATTATATTTATATTCTTTGTACTATTTATTCGTTTTAAAGGTGTATATATAGGTCCTGGTGCATCTGATTTTGTTCTACCTTTAGGCAATAACTATGAATTGTCAAGAACATCTAAAACCATGGCTTGTATAAACAAATATGTTAAGGATGAGCTAAAAGAGGTTGTTGCTCCAACTGTTCAAGAAATGGCTTATGATGATAATTTTATCATGGTAAAACAGCACCCTTTAGAATCTATGGATAATGAAGATGACATACAATATTGGATAATAGACATAAATAAAAAATCAGAATATGGCCCCTTTAGCGAAGATGAGTTTAATTCTAAAAAATTGGAGTTGAAAATAGACTCTGATTTAAAACTAAAGAATGTTGATAGTTATCGTAATGATAAAAATTAAAAATGAGCTCCCTCTCAAAAATAATTTTGATAAGGAGCTTCTATTTAATTAAACGTCTCCATTTTATCCAATTCTTTTATAAAGTCTTCTACTTTTTCAAAGTTTTCATGTGGAATTATACTATAGCTTACATCTCCTTCAGACCAAAAAATAACGCTTTTAACGCCTTTTAATATAAATCCCTTTTCTCCTCTTATAGTAATCTCTTTTGCACCAGGAATTTTACTATCATTAGAATTAAATTTATTGCCCTTCCTAAGTCTCATTTCGAAATAAGGTTTTCCATCCTTTTCATATTCCATAGTTATTTCATTATCTACATCTTCACTTCCATATTGTATAAGTTTAATGCTTTTAATTTTATAAGATGACTCCTCTGAAAAATATGCGAAGGGTTTTCCTAAAAAATCTCTCACTTCTTTTAATGTCATAGCTTTTTTCTTTGGGCCAATCTCCTCGAGATTTTCTATCATTACTCCTTCTGGAATTTTTTGAGTGAATATTTCATCCTGAAATTTAGGTAAAAAATCAATTTTTACATATTCATCTTCGATTTTTCTCCCTCCACTAAGAACACCACTGCTCTTAATTACGCACCAATTCTTTTTATTTATCCACATGTCTTGTTCTAAAAACATAATGGTCTCTTCTTTTGGTACTACTCTTATATGATAGGTATTCATACCATTTATCTTTTCTTCTCCAATAATACTTATATCATGGTTCTCTTTATTTTCTTTTATATATTTTAGAAGTATTCTTTTATATTCTCTTCCAGATCTTATAGGCATGTCTGATTCATCTATGTTTTCCATAATTGAGGCTTTTCCAGCTCTATTATCATATGTAATAACGGTATCTCCATCACTTGTAGATACAGATTCAAGTTCATTGTTATCAGAATAGGATTCTCTTCTAATTTTCATTTTACCATTAGAAATATCCTGCCATTCCTTCTCAATAATATCGTTAGTAATTTTATTATCTTTATCGTATACACGTACTTTTGCTTCTCCATAATAGGATTTTAGATTATCTTCTGCTTCAATAGCATTGGCTACTATGGTCTCTGGCAAAATGCTGTTTTTGCTTCCACAACCGGCTAATGTAGTAATACTCAATAGTCCTGCCATAATTATAGAAGCAATTCTTTTTTTAATCATGATAGTCTTTCACTTTCCTTTCTCATAATTAATTTTACTTAAAATTTCTTCTCCCTGGTTTTTAACTAATATAATTACACCATACTTTGTTAATTCTTCAATCTTATTACTTTTCCTTTTTATACATCCAATGTGGAAGTGAAAGCTTCTCCATATACATATAAAGAATCCATAATATAAAGAGAGCTAAGCATATAGCGAAGCCACTCCTCTCATTAGAGTTAAAAGTTAAGGGTAAATAAAAAGAATTCCCTTTAACGGGAATTCTTAAATCTTATAATTTAGAAATTCCTAAAGGAATTTCATCCATAAGCTCTTCAATCTTCATTTTTAACTCTTCACTAACTAAAACTCTCCATTCTCAACTCTCAATTTCCAATTAAATAAAAACGTTATTTATTTTTATAAGAGTTAAAAAATACCTTATCATATTTTAAGGATTCTTCACTGTGTGGCTCTTTGTTTTCATCTGGATACCCTATGGCAACTATGGATTCAACTCTGATATTTTTTGGTATGTTTAAAGTGTTACGTACATATTCTTCTGCTTTTACATCTTCATTATGGTTTCTTTCTCTTATCTGAATCCAACAAGAGCCAAGTCCCATGGATTCTGCCGCCAATTGAATGATTGTAGTAGCAATGGATGTATCCTCTATCCAAACATCACTAATATTAGGATCACCAAGAACAACGATTCCTAAAGGCGCTCCTTTTAAAAAGGCTGATCCAGCTTTTTTAGATAATGCTAATTCCTCTAATGTGTTTTTATCTGTTACAACGATAAATTCCCAAGGCGTAGAATTCTTTGAGGATGGAGATAAAAGCCCCCCTTTAACTAAAGCTTCAATCTTTTCTTTTTCCACTTCCACATTCTTAAATTTTCTAATGCTTCTTCTGTTTTTTAGTAAATCTAGCATTTCAATCCCTCCATTATATTAATTTGATTTCATGTTATACTATACAATTATTGTATATAACATTACTATATATTTCAAATATGCTAATAGTTTAATTATAGGTGTTTACTATGTAATATACCTAATTTTAGAGAATATATAATAAATAAAAGCAAATTCTATGGGGGATATTATGGCCAGAGAAAAAGTTATTGACTTTGAGAGGGAAAAAAGCATAAAAGAACTAAAAAAAATAATAAAGAATCTATCATGGGATTTTTATGAACTTGGAGAGATTGATTTTCATGATTGGCCTACTTCTATTATAAAAGCCACAATAGATAATATTAAGGATGAAAAATAATGAGCACCCTCTCAGAAATAATTTTGAGAGGGTGCTTCTATTTAATTAAACATCTCCATCTTATCCAATTCTTTTATAAAGTCTTCTATTTTTTCAATGTTTTCATAAGGAATTATGCTATATTTTACATCTCCTTCTGCCCAAAGTATAATAGAAATACTATCTTTAAACATATTTCCCTTTTGTCCTCTTATAGTAATCTCTTCTGTACCAGGGATTTCACTAGCGTTGGAGTCAATTTTTTTTCCCTTTCTAAGGCTCATTTTAAAATAAGGTTTTCCATCCTTTTGATACTCCATAATTATTTCATCATCTACTGCTTCACTTCCATACTGTTGAAGCTGAATATCTTTAATTTTATAAGAAGATGACTCTGAAAAATATGCGAAGGGCTTTCCCAAAAAATCTCTCGTTTCTTTCAAAGTCATAGTTTTTGTCTTTGGCCCAGCCTCGTCAATATTTTCTATTTTTACATCTTTTGGGATTTCTTGAATAAATATTTTGTCATCAATTTTAGGTGAAAAATCAATCTTTGTATATTCATATTCGATTTTCGCCTCTGGATCATGAGAAATAATCTTAATTGTAAACCAATTTTCTTTATCTATCCATATGTCCTGCTCTGAAAATATAGTATTCTTTGCTTTTGGCACTGCTTTTATATGATAAGTATCCATGCCATTCATTTTTTCTTCTCCCACAGTACTTATATCATGGCTTTTCTTTATGTTTTCTAAAAATATTTTAGTTTGCTCTCTTTGAGTTCTTATAGGCATATCTGATTCACTTAAACTTTTCATAGTTAAAGCTTTTTTATCTTTCATCATATATGACACAATATTGTTTCCATCATTTGTATTTACAGTTTCAAGCTCACCCTCGTTAGAATAGGACTCTGTTCTAACTTTCATTTTACCTTTAGAAGTATCATGCCATTCTTTCATAATACTATCTTCAACAATCTTATTATCTCTATCGTACATACGGATTCTTACTTCTCCGTAATAGGACTTCACATTATCTTCTGACTCCATAGCGTGAGCTACTATTGTCTCTGGTAAAATACTTTTTTGTGTTCCACATCCTGAAAGTGCAGTAACACTTAATAGTCCCCCCATAATTATAGAAACAATTCTCTTTTTAATCATAATAACTTTTCACTTTCCTTTCTTAATCAGCATAATACTTGAACCAGATAGTCATGGAATAAAACAAGCTATTAATGTACCTCTTTCTTTACTTGATAAAACAATCATGTCACCGTTATGCTTGTCAATAATTAATTTTACTATACTTAATCCAAGACCAGTTCCCACTTTTTTATTCCTTGAATTATCCACCTTATAAAAAGGTTCCATAATCCTCTCTATGTCTTCCTGCGGTATTTCTTCTCCTTTATTTTTAACTAATATAATTACACCATCTTTTCTTAACTGTTCAATCTTATTTTTTTCCTTTTCATCTATCCAATTTGGAAGGGAAACACCCTTTGAGATAGAACCCATATAAATTGATTTTCCTTCTGCTGTGTATCTAATAGCATTGCTCATCAAATTATCGATTACTCTTATCATCTGTTTAACATCAACTCTATAGTTTCCTCTAACTTCTATATGAGTTCTATAATTTATATTGCTTTTTTCACAAACTTCCTCATAACCTGAAAGAAGCATTTGAAAAAACTCTTCCCCATCTACCTCTACAAAATCCATGGTATAACTTGAAGAAAGTATTGTATACATGAGTAAATCCTCTAGCATGTTGCTCATATAGTCACATTTGCTCAATATTCCTGAAACATACCTTTTATCCTTTTCTTCCACTTGAGAATCGATTAATTCTGCATAAGCTCTTATGGATGTTAATGGTGTCTTTAAATCATGGGAAATTGCTGCTATCATATATTCCTTTGACTTTTGCTCTTTTTCTATTTCATAATCTTTTTCTTTAATTTCCCTCTTCATATTATTAAAATGACTTATAAGTTCTCCAATTTCATCATTTGATTTATAATTTATAGAAGTTTCTTCTCCTTTTGCAAAATCCTTTATGGAATCTATCAATAACAAAAGTGGTTTATTAAATTTTCTATCCATCAACTTAATCATAAGCACTAATACTGCTATAAATACCCCAATAAATATGCTAATTGCTACAATAGTACCTGTATTCACCCCTTGGATTATTTTTGTTCTCACTATGCTTATTTTGTAAAATCCAATTAAATCCCCCTCATAAAAAACAGGCTTTTTTAAGGTATCTAATTTAAATCCATGGTTTATTTCATAGAGATTTGAATAGAGCTCTTCTCTAGAAATTGGATAATATACATTCTCACTAATAGATGAAGATATTCTAACTCCATTTCTATCATATATCTCTATCTTAGTACTATTTCTGTCCTCTTCATCAATCAAATCCACCACATTAAAAGAATGATTATTAAATAATTCTTTATTGCTTAGTCGTTTATCGTATTTTTCAAACTTTTTTATATTATTTATGTAATCATCCATTTCCGTTCGTTTATTATAGCTTTGCATCCACAAGAAAAGCATAATACTTGTTAATATAGGAATAAGCATTACTGTTACATAGGATAGAGTAAGCCATTTTTTTATCTTCATACTAATCTTTCCCCTACAAATCTATACCCAGTACCCCATACAGTTTCAATGAACTTGGGGTTTTTAAGATCATCCTTCAATTTTTCTCTAATTTGTTTTATATGGACAGTAACTGTATTGTTTCCATCCATGTCCTCTTCTCCCCATATAGTCTCATAGAGCTCTTTTTTACTAAAAACTCTCTTTGGATTTTGCAACATCAATACAAGCAATTCGAACTCTTTAGATGTGAAGTGAAGATTTACACCATGGATTTCTACATACTTGTCCTCTTCATTTACAGCTAGTCCATTTTCATATTTTAAAAAATTAGTATTTTCATCTATGCCTTTATATCTTTTATATCTTCTTAAATTACATTCTATCCTTGCCTGAAGTTCAATTAAACTAAAGGGCTTTGTCATGTAATCATCGGCTCCTAAATTTAATCCCTTCACCTTGTCATAGTCTTCACTCTTTGCACTAAGAATTATTATAGGTATATCACTTGTAAGTCTTATATTTTTACAAAGGGTTAATCCATCCATTTCAGGCATCATAATATCTACTATTAGCAGTTGAAATTTATCCCTTTTAAATTCCTCATACCCCTCTTTTCCTGTAGATGCCCAAAGAGTAGTATAACCGTTATTTTCAACATACTCCTTTATGCATAGAGCTATTTCTGCATCGTCTTCAACGATTAATATTTTTTCATTCATAGAAAGGTCCCTCCTACGCTTTTAATTATACACTCTATTTATGGATTTTATAAAACTTTATAATTTCTTTATAAATGATTAAAGAGCATCCACTTTACGAATGCTCTTCTAATATATAATCTTTCATGTAGTAATTTTTTATATGCTAATTGAAATCAAGTAGGTTAGTGTTGCAACAATAGCTACGACTACTGTTATTTTAAGATCTCCAGATGATAACTCTGTTTTCATGTCATCATCTTTAATTATATTGAAATTTTCAATTACTATAGCTGTTACCCATCCTATAACAGGATTTATTGCTAGCCCCGTTAAAAGACTTATAGCTGCTATTTGTTTTTGTGCCGATGTCTTTAATGTATTTAGTCCTATTTCTACTAATGGAATATATACTCCAAATAATAGAACAAGTCCTATGAGAGGAGGAAATATTGCTATATCTATAGGAAAACCTAATAATGCAAAAGCTATGCCAGAAATTCCAAGTAGAAATGCACTTCCTCCAATTGGTCTTTTTACTATACTAAGAGGTATCATAAAACTACGCCACACTGCAGCGGTTTGAGCACCACCTAAAAAGCATCCTATTATATTTCTCATAGACGCCAAAGCAAAGGTAGAATTCATGTGAAATATAGATTTTTTCGCTTTTGGCCCATAATTACTCTCCTGAAGAGTCTTAATTGCTATGCCATCTGTAGGCCACATAACTACAGCCAGTAACGCAAAGGGAAGTGCCTTTACAAAATTAATAACTGTAAACCCAAAGCCCAATCCCCATATGTCAAACCACCATACCTTTGGATTAAGTATAGGAAAGGCAGGTACAGCTTTTACTTCTGGATAAATTTCATAAAATGCAGGAATCAATATGCCAATAGCCGCTGTTACAGGAATCATAAGCCACTTCAAATTCATTTTATTTAAGACTAGATATGCAATAACTCCTAGCATAATTAATATAATGAGTATTGAATTATTCTTTGTAGATGTCCATGTGCTTAGGCTATCAACGGAACTAATTATGCCCATGATGCCAAATAGCAATATAATTCCTCCTCTAGCTGCAGCCCCATTTAGCTCTATTATTTTATCAAAAAACTTAAACCTTGCTATAATAAGTCCTAAAACTCCGATTGAAATTCCAAGCACTAGTGGGTGTACACCTAGAGAAGCCATAAGTGGGATTAGTGGAATTAGTGGTGCTAACGTCCCAGGAGGTGCAGCATATGGATTTAATATGGCGGAAAATATTATTGTAATAATACTTCCAACTATTAGCTCCAACCTCACATTTTCCGTAACAAAGGCTTCGTTAGAAATGTTATAGCCCTTTGCCCAAGCCATAGCAAAAGCGGCTACTAGTGCAATTTTACCTATGGTTCCAGATAGGGCTGGAATAATATCTTCTATTCTTACAGTGTAATCTTTTGTTGGAATGTTAAATCCATTCTTTTTAGGATTATAGTTGATTAATTCCTCTGTCAATATATCATTTCTATTTTTTATTTTGCTCAAATATTCTCCTCCTTCATTTTCCCTCTCATTAATATAGGATTTCCAATTTAGTTATTAATTTATAGCTATATAGTTTAATACATAACAAAAAGCCAATACTTACTAGCAACAAGCTAATAAATATTGGCCTACTTCACAACTGGCTTTATAAACCCTTCATTTAGTCTTCCAAGTTATTACTTATTATTAAGTCTAGATTCCAGATCCTCATCCACCGTAAAGATGATTATCTTTTCTCCAGTTTTTGTACTAACATCAGAATGAGCACTTACCACATTCACATTAGCAACTTCTTTTACAAGATTATCAAAATATCCTCTTTCATTTTCAAATAAAGCCGTTCTTACTTCTTTTATAAGCTTTACTCCTTGAGTGTTTTCTGCAAGCTTTTTTTCTGATTGACTCAAGAACCCCTTAAGTCTTACTATTATCATATCTCCATATATTATTGTTTTTATTTCCTTTGGACCTCGTCCCATAAATTCAATTTCAAACTTGCTTACAGCCTCACTTATCTTCGATTCTAATTGTCCTTTTGTCATATCAAAGCCTCCTTGTCTTACGCATGGAAGTTTTTAAAGTCATTTTATAATAGCATATATAAATAAGCTTGGCAATAAGGAAGATTCATTAGTTAATATATCTTTTAGAAGCCAAAACCTGATTCAGCTCCAATAACTTTATAGATTCATTTTCTGCTAATTCAATTAAATCCTTAGCATTAGCGTAAACAAGCACCCCAAATGTTTTTACCCCATTATCTTTAGTATAATCTAAGGCTGACTTATAATACTCTAACCTCCTAGGATTGCGATCAAGTACCTTTGTAGCTTCCTCTCTATCAATCATATATTGCAGCAGACTTTTATAATGAAGCTCATAGGCTTTTGCTTCAAGAGACATTTCGCTACTTTCGTATCCCGTTGGATTAACAAGCCATTCTAAAATATGAAAAGCAGGATACTTTTCTTCAACAATTTCTTCCCTTGTCATTATCTTATTGCTCTTAATAAGGTTAATACCAATTAAATCTTTAGACATCTCACTATGAGGATCTGTTCTGATACCTGCCCAAATAAACTCAATGTTAGGATACTTTTCTTCCAGTTCACGCAATTTATCCATGGTCAAATCCTCTTCAAAGATGAGATTAGCTGAAACGTATGAAACAGGATTTAATTGTATAATATGATTCATTACTCGTTGTTTGTCCTCATTGACTTGATCTGGATTTCCAATAGGATATTTGACACTCATAAAATTAGAGCCCATATCTTGGATAACTTCTGTATAATTTTTAATCTTTTTACCACGTTTTATTTTAGTAGTAATATAATTTTGCTCCTGAGTGAACAAATTTGTGAGGAAATAACCAATATCATATTCACCGAAACCTTGTCTGTCAACATATACATCGCTTGTTAGGGAATATCCCGGCATATTTAATTCCGTTACTGCATATATATCAAAATTAATATCACTGTTAACTTCACCCACAGTAACCTTTGCTGGATTATAAGAAAAGCTATCTACTACCGGAGATATTATAAAAAATATCCCTATTAACAAAGTCATCATTATGGCTACGGAGGTAAATACCACTTTTCTTAAGCGATTATTTACACTTTTTTTGATTTTTATAATCTCCTCATTATGCTGTTCACTTTCCCTGGATGTAGTGAAGTTAATTAAATCCATATCCACGATTTCTGATAGATGTTCTTCTATTGCTTCATATTTTTCTATATCTTCTTCTATTATTTTCCTTTCTTCTTCGGATACTAACCCCTTCTTATACCTTTCCAATAATTCTCTATATTTCATTTTTACCCTCCAATTCAGTTTTTAATTTTTTCCTAGCTCTGAAAAGCAATGTCTTAGTAGCCCCATTTGTCAATCCTGTTGTTTCACTTATTTCTTTAAGGGTAAAGTCGCAATAATAATAAAGTATTAGAATTTCTTTATAGGCCGGACGAAGACTAATAATCAGGTTGTAGAGATGCCTTTTTTCTTCGCTGTTGATTACCTTATCTAAAGGTGTTTCTTCTATGGTTAGTATATCTTCTAATTCATCTGTATTACTGAACTCTTTATCTTTTCTGACATAATCCAAGAATAGATTTTTACAAACTCTAAAAAGCCAATATTTAATGTATTTTACATTATCATCAATATATAAAATGGCTTTAAAGAAAGTTTCACTAGTCAAATCCTGTGCTAGGTGATGCTCTCTACATAATGAGAATGCATAAAGATAAAGTTCCCTATGGTATTTAATGTATAACTTTTTCAGATGGTTGTTTCTCAAAGAGACACCCCCCTTCACTTAATAAACGATATACCAAGATTTAGGTTACACTATTATTATTTTAATTATCAAGAATATAAAATGCAAAAAAATCCCTCGAACTTACGTCCAAGGGAATAAAAAACACACATTCTATTAGAAGATAAAATCTCTAAAAATTCATCTTCGTTGAAAGTTTTAACTTTATCCTTAAGATTCATTTTGTTCTAATATTTTCATAACATCTTTTACATAATTTTTATCGTAATTTTGGTCTATAAATTTTTGTAGATTCTTTAATTCTATATTTTTCTTTACTCCACTTTTAACAAGCTTCCTATCTAAGTCATATAGAGCTTCTTCTATATCTTCGTATTTGCTATCTATACTTGCATCTAAAACCTCTACTTTTGTACCATCTTTTAACTTTAACTGATAATATAAATTTACATCTCTTCTTTTACTAAAAATACCTGTATTTATCTCTTCTGTATCTGAATATGAATAGAATTTCCCTTTAAAATTTAAAATATCATGAACTATTATATTTTCCTCTGTTATAACTCTATAGGTTGTGTAGCTGTAAAACAATCCCAACAAGCATAGTATAGAAGCTAATATTTTTGTTCCTTTTGAAAGTATTTTTCTATTAACAAAGATAAATATAGCTATAGCCATGATTCCAATGACCACAAACATACTGCTACTTGGAATTATATAAAAAATATATTCCTTATATCCTGATAGAAGCATATTTGTATAAGAAAAACCTACGATAGTTCCTAATGCTAAAATAATTACTACAATTAGTTTTAAAATATCTCTAATTAACTTCATTAAATCATCCCTCCACTTTTAGTATACATCATTTAAAAACCCTAAAAATAATATTTATGTATTTTTAGGGTTTATTTAAGATATGTATAATAAATTTAACAGTTTATTAAACGTAGCGAAAAGATAAACCCCATAGAAGCCTAGGAACTTCTATGGGGTTTACACTATTTAATCCCTTTGGGTAGGAATTTTAAACTTAATTCCTTTTTCTATCATATCTAAAGTGCTTTTATCCTTTGGATCTACAAATAAATAAGCATATCCTTTCTCATTAGCTCTCCCAGTTCTTCCTATGCGATGTATGTAAGCTTCAGCACTTTCTGGAATATCATAATTATATATATGACTAACTCCAGTTATGTCTAGTCCCCTAGCCGCTACATCCGTGGCTATTAAATATTGAATAGCCATATTTTTGAAATCCTTCATTACTTTTTCACGTTTTGATTGAGTTAAATCACTGTGTAGCTTTTTACAGTTATAGCCTCTCTGGTAAAGGTCCTCTTCAAGATTATCAACTCTTCTTTTAGTTCTGCAAAATATTATGGCCATAAAAGCATTATCCTTATCTAAAACCTTACACAAATCATCTAGTTTTTTTCTGTCTGTGGTTTCTACTAAAAATTGTTCTATGTTTTTAAGAGTTACTTCTTCCTTTTGTATTACTACTACCTTTGGCTCTTTCATATATTTATAAGCCAGTTTTTTAACATCAGAATTCATAGTTGCTGAAAAACAAAGGGTTTGACGTTTTTTACCTGTATATTTTATAATAGTTTCAACTTCATTTTTAAATCCCATAAGAAGCATTTGATCTGCCTCATCTAATACTAGTGTTTTTAAATTTTCAAGATTTATGGTTTTTCTCTGAAGGTGATCCAAGAGCCTGCCTGGAGTTGCAATAATTAAATGAATATTACCCTTTAGCTTTTTTAGCTGAGATCCTATATCCTTACCACCGTATGCAGCTAATATATTTAAATCTTTAGATTCCGTAAGCTTCATAGCTTCCTCAGTTATTTGAATTGCCAGTTCCCTTGTGGGGGTTAGTATTAAACCTTGAATTGTATCAATACTGGGAGACATATTTTGAAACATAGGAAGTAAAAACGCCAGGGTTTTCCCTGTCCCTGTTTGTGCCTCTGCTATAACATCATGGCCATCCTTTATAAACATTATACTTTCCTTTTGAATTGGAGTTGGATTACTTATTCCTTGATTTTTTAGTATTTTTATTAAATCATCGCTAAGTCCTAGTTCTTTAAATTTCATCATTGTAATTTACCTTTCTATTTTAAAGTGTGTTTTTTATTATTTGCTTAAACTTTCTAGTAACATTATAAAATCCTCTTCTTTTTTAATATCTAAATATAAATCTAGTAGTCATATTATTATAACCTTTATTCCCGTTATTTAATATACCGCTAAGCGTATCTATATTTGTTAACATTTTCTCAGCCATGTGCTTAACCAGTTCTTCTTTTAAAGCTTCTCTTAAATTTTCAGAAAAGCTTTGTAAGTATTCTCTAACCTCTTCTGGATATTCTGAAAAGTTTAATAATAAAACACTATCAATTTAAATGTTTTTATAAATTGATAGTGCTTTATTTATATATTTTATTGAATTTCTGCTGTATTTATTCGGTTTATAGCTTTTTTCAACGCTACCTCCGCCCTTGCAACATCAATGCCGTCAGGGTTCCGAAGTCGTTCTTCAGCTCTCTTCTTTGCTTCTTTGACTCTCTCTATATCTATCTCATTTGGCCATTCAATGGCATCACAAACTATTAATACATCTTCTTTATTTACTTCTATATATCCACCAGCAATAGCTGCTTCTTTAATTTTTCCATTTTGTTTAATCTTTAGCTTTCCGATACCTATAAGAGATATTAATGGGGCATGACCTTTTAATATACCAATATCTCCATTTACGCATCTTACTATAGCCATATCTACCTCTTCATCGAAAAAAATCCCATTAGAAGTTACTACCTTTAGTGAAAATAAGGCCATCTGCTTCCTCCTAACTTTTTATTTTTTTAGCTTTTTCTACAGCTTGTTCTATGGTACCTACAAATAAAAATGCTGCTTCAGGAAGATCATCATGCTTTCCTTCAAGTATCTCCTTAAATCCTCTTATCGTTTCCTTTAAAGGTACATATTCTCCAAGCATTCCTGTAAATTGCTCTGCTACGCTAAATGGTTGAGATAAGAAACGTTGAATTCTTCTAGCACGAGCTATAGTTAGCTTGTCCGTTTCTGATAATTCATCCATCCCGAGTACCGCTATAACATACTGCAACTCCTTATACCTTTGAAGAACTCTTTGTACTTCACGAGCTACATTATAATGTTCTTCTCCAACAATTAGAGGGTCTAAAATTCTAGATGTAGAATCTAAAGGATCTACTGCAGGATATATTCCTAGTCCAGAGATCGTACGTGAGAGAACAGTAGTTGCATCTAAATGAGAAAATGTCGTTGCTGGAGCTGGGTCTGTTAAGTCATCCGCTGGTACATAAACTGCTTGAACAGAAGTAATGGAACCTGTTTTTGTAGATGCAATTCTTTCTTGTAATTGTCCCATTTCTGTAGTCAAAGTAGGTTGATAACCAACGGCACTTGGAATACGTCCAAGAAGTGCTGATACTTCAGATCCAGCCTGGGTAAATCTAAAGATATTATCTATAAATAATAGAACATCTTGCCCTTGGCTATCTCTAAAATATTCCGCCATAGTAAGCCCTGTTAGTGCAACTCTCATTCTTGCTCCAGGAGGTTCATTCATCTGACCAAATACCAAGGCAGTTTTATCTATAACTCCTGAATCTTTCATCTCATGGTAAAGATCATTACCTTCTCTAGTTCTTTCTCCAACACCAGTAAATACAGATAATCCCCCATGCTCTTTTGCAATGTTGTTAATAAGTTCTTGAATAAGAACTGTTTTTCCAACTCCCGCTCCACCGAAAAGACCAATTTTACCACCTTTCGCATAAGGTGTCATTAAATCGATAACTTTTATTCCAGTTTCAAATATTTCAGTAGCTGTTTGTTGCTCTTCAAGCAACGGCGCCCCTCTATGAATAGGCATATATTCATCAGCAATTAATTCACTACCATTATCGGTGGTTTCTCCAAGTACATTGAAAAGCCTTCCTAAAGTTATATTACCCACGGGAACTTTTATTGGTCCCTCCGTGTCTATTGCTTCCATACCTCTTATAAGTCCATCCGTTGAAGACATGGCAATGCATCTTACTGTATCTTCGCCTATATGCTGAGCTACCTCTGCTACTATCTTATTATTATTATCACCTTTTATTTCAATAATATTTAAAAGCTTCGGCATATTATCTTTATTAAATCTTATATCTAACACAGGTCCAATAATTTGAACTACTTTGCCCGTGTTCTTTTCTAACATCAGCTTTCCTCCTCTGCTTATTTATTTGAGAGCTTCTGCACCACCTACAATTTCTGTTATTTCCCTAGTTATTGAGGCTTGTCGAGCTCGATTATATCCTAATTCAAGATCAGCTATCATTTCTTCAGCATTATTAGTTGCTGATTCCATAGATACCCTTCTTGCTCCCTGCTCGCTAACAGAAGATTCTACCAAAGCACCATATATAGAAATGTGAATAAACTTAGAAATCAAATAATCTAGCACTGCTTCTGGGGATGGTTCGCATTCTATCTGAATATTTTTATTAGTATTTTCATCTTCCACAGTCTCTACTGGAAGAAGTCTTACTAAAATGGGTATTTGAGATAATGCATTTTTAAAAGTAGTATATACTAGATTTATCTCATATACTTGGTGCTTTTTATATAAATCAATTGCAAGATTGCCTATAGCAACTGCATCCGTAAATTCTGGATTCTCTGATATAAAGTCAAAACTTTCTACTATTTTATAGTTATTTCTAGTAAAATAGTCTATACCCTTTTGGCCTATAGGTATAACTAAGGCATTTTCCTTATTCTCAATAATACTTTCAGTAAGTTTAAATATATTATTGTTATATCCCCCAGCCAGACCTTTATCAGAAGTTATTACAATAAAAAGCTTGTGTTTTGCTTCTCTATTATCCTCATCAGGATAAGCTAACTTAGTTACAAAGGTCAGCATTCCATTAATACTTTTAAGCACGGTCTTTTGATATGACTCTAATCTCTCTAGGCGTTTTCTAGCCTGTCTAAGTTTAGAAGATGAAACAAGCTCCATTGCTTTGGTTATTTCTTTTGTGCTATTTACACTTTTTATCATTCTTTTAATTTCTTTCATCCCTTGAGCCATGCTTTCACCCCTCTTCTTGCATCATTCTCATTTGAAGAGCCCCAAGAATTCCTCTATAGCCTTTTTAAGCTCAGACTCTATTTCTTCAGTAAGCTTCTTGCTAATAGCTATCTCTCTCTCTACATGTGAATAATTAGTTTTCATAAATTTCAAAAATTCCTCTTCAAAAACCTTAATTTTTTCTATAGGAATATCATTAATGTATTTGTTACACACTACATATAGAAGCATTACTTGTCTTTCCATTGACATAGGATGATATTGGGGTTGCTTTAATATTTCCATTATCCTCTCCCCATATGACAATGTTTTTTTGGTTTCCTTATCAAGCTCTGATCCAAACTGTGCAAAGGCTAGAAGTTCTCTGTATTGCGCAAGTTCAAGTTTAAGTCCACTAGATACCTCTTTCATTGCCTTAGTTTGAGCAGCACCGCCTACTCTTGATACTGACAAACCAGAATTCACTGCTGGTCTTTGTCCTGAGAAAAATAATTCCTGCTCTAAAAATATTTGACCGTCCGTTATAGATATTATATTTGTTGGAATATAGGCAGAAATATCTCCTGCAAGAGTTTCTACTATTGGCAATGCCGTTATAGAACCCCCACCATTTTCTTCATTAAGTCTTGCTGCCCTTTCAAGCAATCGAGAATGCAAATAAAATACGTCCCCTGGATATGCTTCACGTCCCGGTGGTCTTCTCAAAAGAAGAGACATAGTACGATAAGCAACTGCATGTTTTGATAAATCATCATATACAATCAATACATCCTTCCCATTGTACATAAACTCTTCTGCTATAGAAACTCCTGAATAAGGGGCTATATACTGTAACGCATCTACCTCGCTTGCTGTAGCCGATACTATAGTTGTATATTCCATAGCTCCATTCTTTTCTAAAGTGTCTATTAATTGAGCTACTGTAGATCTTTTTTGTCCAATAGCCACATAAATACATATAACATCCTGATCTTTTTGATTTATAATTGTATCTATTGCCAATGCGGTTTTCCCAGTTTGTCTGTCACCTATAATAAGTTCTCTTTGTCCTCTACCAATAGGAATTATAGAGTCAATAGCCTTTATTCCTGTTTGCATAGGTATAGTTACCGATTTTCTTTCAATAACTCCAGGAGCCTCCGCTTCAATAGGTCTAAACTTATCCGTATTAACAGGTCCTTTGTCATCTATTGGTTCTCCAAGAGCATTAACTACTCTTCCTACCAATGCGTCTCCTACTGGGATTTCTACAACTCTTCCCGTTCTCTTTACTATATCCCCTTCTCTTATATTTTCACTAGGACCTAATAGTACACAACCTACATTATCTTCTTCAAGATTGAGAACCATACCGTATACTTGCCCTGGAAATTCTAATAATTCTGAAGCCATGCACTTTTCTAATCCATGAATTCTTGCAATACCGTCTCCAATTTGAATAACAGTACCTGCATCTAATACATTAAGCTGTTTTTCATATTTTTTAAGTTGTTCTTTTATTATTGAGTTTATTTTAAATGCATTTATTCCATCAGATTGAAAGTTATAGTCGGCTTCAGTTAAATTTAGTTTTTTTTCATATTTTTCAATTTGCTCTTTTATGATAGAGCTAATTTCATCTTTTCTAGAATTCATTAAGTTTACTCTCCTATCATAATTTAATAATTGAATTATTTAGAGACATATGAATATCATCAAGCCTTCCTTTAACACTTCCGTCAATGAGTTTATCTCCTACCTTGAGAACAACCCCACCAACTATAGACTTATCAACTTTGTTAGAGAGAATAATTCTTTTTTTAAACTTTTTAGTTAAAATTTCTTTAAGCTTTTCCATACTATCAGAGCATATAGGAAGTACAGTATAAGCCACCGCTTCGACAACTCCATATTTATCATTTACCTTATCATCAAAATCTTTGCCAATTCTATTAAAATAATTTTCCATACTATTGTCTATTAAATTACAGCAAAGAGTTAGCACTGATTTTGACACGCTTTCCTTAAAAACAGAGGTTATCATATCTTTTTTATCCTCTTTTGAAAGTCCTGGATGTTCAAGTATAATTTGAAACTGAGGTTCTTTTTTTACTTCATCTGATATAAGTTTAAGTTCATCTCTAAATTGATCAAGTTTATCTTCATCAAACATTAATTCATTTAAAACTTCATCATATCTTTTATCCTTTACTCTATCCATTCCACTTCACCTACCTCGTGGATAAACTCATTTATCATTTCTTGGTGAGTATCTTCGTCTAAATTTTTGTTAATGGCTGCTGAGGCTGTTAGTATTGCCATTTCAACTATGTCATGTTTTAAACTTGCCATAGTTTTTTCTTTTTCTCTTTTTATACTTTCTTTAGCTTTTATAAACATACCGTCTACTTCTATCTTTGTCTCTGCAAGAACTTCCTGCTTTATTTTATCTTCCCTTTGCTTAGCTAAAGCTATGATTGTTCTTGCTTCGTTTTTCGATTCCTCTATTTTTTGCTCATATTGATTTTTTAAAACATGAGCTTCTTCTGCTTTAATTTCAGCTTCAAGTATATCGCCGTCAATTTTGTTTTTTCTAGCATTAACTAGCTCCGAAACTGGCTTAAATAAAAAATGCTTAACTACAAGAAATAGAACCGTAGTTGAAATCAACTGAGATATAAAAATAGGCCAGTCTGGTATAATATTTATTTGAAAATTCATAAATTAAATACTCCTTACACACCTATTCTATATTTTATAATGCTTGCATTAAAGGACGTACAATTAGCAGAATAAGAGCTATAATCAACCCATAAATTCCACTTGTTTCCGAAACTGCTTGTCCTAATATCATAGTTTGAATAATATCTGATTTTGCTTCAGGTTGTCTTGCAACCGCTTCTGCTGCCTTACCTGCCGCATATCCCTGTCCTAATCCTGGTCCAAAAGCTGCCAATACAGCTATACCTGCTCCTATGGCTGAGCAACCTAATACAAACGCTTCACTTGAAATTCCTTGCATATTTATATTCCTCCTTAAATAATCAATTCTTCATTTTAATATTAGTTAGTCCTTTTCATTTTATTGCTTATAAACACCATGGTAAGCATTACGAATATAAATGTCTGAACAATGCCTACAAAAACATCAAAATATGCGTTTAAAAGTGGTGCTATAAAAGGTATAGTAATTATGGACATATTATTTAATGCACTAAAAACTAGAGCTATTATTATAGTTCCGCTTATCATGTTTCCGAACAACCTAAAAGATAATGCGATTGGTATTACCATTTCACTCATTAAATTAATAGGCAACATTATTAGCGTAGGCTTAGTAAAGCTTTTTAAATAATCTTTTATTCCATTACTATCTATACTGTTTAAGTGTATCAACACGAAAGTAATCATTGACAAGGCTAAAACTATACTGTAATCAGCTGTCGGAGCCTCTAAACCTAAGAGTCCAAGTAAATTAGCAAATACTAAAAATAAACTTATTGTCCCTATATAAGGGGCAAAGCCTACTCTATTTTCACCCATAGTATTTTTTACTAAGGATTCAACCGTATTTACAAAAAACTCTGCAATAATAACTATTGAACTTGGCCTCTCATCAATTTTTGTATTCTTTATTTTTCTACCGACAATAATTGAAAATATAGATAATAGCATAACTATTATCCATGAATTTATAGCATTTCCATTTAAATACACTTCTTTCCCGAACAATAGAAAATGTATATCCATCTTCATGCTATTCACCTCCCACACTATGGTGAATTTGTATTATTTTCATAATACTTTTTAAAACATTGAATTATATAAAATTTATTATTTTTTTATAATTTTAAACAAACTATTCTTATAAAAGGTACTAAAAATTATGATTATCTTCACTGAAAATAAACCGAGTATAGCAGTATAAAAATTTAAATAATCTGCTATATATGAAATGAATATGACAACGCCATAAATAAAAGTTCTTATAGTGTAATTTGTTAATATAAAAAATTTTATTTTTTTCTGTGCCATATATAAAGATTTTTCTATGCTAATGCACATAAGTCTAAAGTTTAAAACAGTAATACATGTGCTAAAAAGCAAACCATATATATATTCTTTTGGATTTGAAAAGGTAATTAGAATTAATGCGGATAGTATTAAAGCAACTGATAATGTTCTTTTTATTATCCACAGTTGATAATTTTCCCCTGTAACACTCATTGAATTAATACCTCCTAATTACTTTTATAGTTTAAATTAAATAAATTTCTTTATAATTACTCCCGTTAAATTTACTTTTTAATAGAGTTCTAATTTTATTCCTATAATCTAAAAATAGAATAAATGGAATAAATAGCTGGCTCATGTTGTATTTTTTTAAATCATTTTCACAAAATATTAAATGACTATATAATAATTCATAATTTTCTTTACAATGATTTTTTTCTCTAATAGTAAATTCCATGTATTTATGTGTATATGCAATAATTTTATTTTTAGCTTTTGATGAATTAACTTTTGTTTTACCATATCTGTATGGAATAATTTTACTTTCGGATATTAAGTTAGAAAGTTTCCTATGATTTTCTCTATATAAATTAATTGCATTCTCAACATTTAAGGAAGAAACTTTGTGTTGAATTTCAAATGAGCCTAAATTTAAGGTTTTTAGCGATATTAAAAGCATTATATTAATTATTATTAAATACTTCTTTATTTTTCTCAAATTTTCTTCCTCCTTCTTCATAATAATTTATTGCAACCTAAATTAAGTAATTACTATAAACTTAATTTACTATTTAACATTAATTATTAATTCATCAACCAATTTCATTCTAATTTTAGAAATATATTACTTAAATTTCAACTAATTTTTTGTATAATTATAAATAATGATAGCATATAATGTACTTTTATGCTATTGTCAAATAAATATTAGTGGTATTTTTTTATTTGCAAGTAGTTTATCTTTAATTCTTTGTTAAATTTTATTAAGTGTTTTGTCAATTATCTAAACTAAAGTATTTTAATATGAGTTTAAAAAATTATTAATATTAAATACAGAAAAAGCGAAAGGTTTCATGTACCTTTCGCTTTTTTTGTATTTATTTCTTAATATTTTTAAATGCTTCAGTTTGATTCTTTATACCAACCTCAGTGGCAAATCTTTCTATACTTGATGCTCCGAAGAAACCTTCAACACCATGAGTTTTTGATATTATATATTGAGCATCTTCTGGCTCTGCTATTGGTCCGCCATGACATAAAACTATTATATCTGGATTTACTGACTTACCAGCATCACATATCTCCTGTACTTTTGCAACGCAATCATCTAATGTAAGTGCTGTTTTAGCACCAATAGTTCCTTTTGTAGTTAATCCCATATGAGCTACTAATATATCCGCTCCTGCCTTTGCCATTTCAATAGCTTGTTCTTTATCAAATACATATGGTGAAGTTACTAAATCTAATTCATGAGCTTTTCTGATCATTTCTACTTCTAAACCATATCCCATTCCTGTTTCTTCAAGATTTTGTCTAAAAACTCCATCAATAAGTCCAACAGTTGGGAAGTTTTGTACTCCTGCAAAACCCTGTTCCTTAAGTTGTTTTAAAAATGCATCCATTACTCTAAATGGATCTGTTCCACAAACCCCTGCTAATACAGGAGTGCCTTTAACAACAGGTAGCACTTCATTTCCCATTTCAACTACTATTTGGTTAGCATCACCATAGGATAATAAACCAGCTAGAGATCCTCTTCCTGCCATTCTATATTTTCCAGAATTGTATATTATAATTAAATCAACTCCACCAGCTTCAGCGCTTTTAGCAGAAATACCTGCTCCAGCACCTGCTCCTAAAATTACTTTTCCTGATTTAATTTCTTCTCTTAATTTATTTAAAACTTCGCTACGTGATTTTGACATTTTAAATTCCTCCTAACTATTTTTCATTTAATAATTGAACTAATTTTTGTGCTGCAGTGGTAGAAAATTCTTCATCATTAATATTTGCATCTACCTCTACAATTTCCACTAATGGATTAGTTATATTTTCTTTCAATGTTTTAAACAACATGGCATCTTCTTCAACTCCATAGAACTGTTGTCCTTCTGAATCTAAAAGTGAAACCCCTTTTAAAGGAAGTAATAGAGCTGTTTTTCTTTGAGCCATATTCAACTTCTCAGCAATGATTAAACCCAATTGTCTATTTTCTTCCACTGTAGTTCTCATTAATGTAACCGTTGGATTGTGTTTATAAAAATTACGCCCTACGTATTTACTTGGAACAGATGATATAGGACCAAAGTTAACCATGTCTAATGCGCCAACTGAAACAACTTGAGGTATTTTATTAAGCACAGCAGCTTCAAGCCTATCTTCTCCTGCTGCCATATTTCCTCCAAATAATTGGTCACACCATTCCGTTGTTGTAATATCTAAAACTCCTTCTATATAACCGTCCCTTATTAAGCTTTCCATAGCTTTTCCGCCAGTTCCTGTGGCATGGAATATTAAAACTTCATATCCTAGCTTTTCTAAGTATTCCCTTGATTGATTTATGCAAGGAGTTGTAACTCCGAACATAGTTGCAGCAATTAAAGGTTTTTTATTTAAATTAGTTTTATTCTCGAATTTTACCATACCAGCTATAGCAAAGGCAGCATTAGTAAAAATTTTTGTTGAAATAGAATTTAATCCTGCTACATCAACAATGGATGGATACATAAGTATGTCACTAGTTCCTACATACATAGATACATCTCCAGCTGCAACAGTGGATACCATAATCTTTGGTACACCTACCGGAAGTGCTCTCATTCCAGGAGTAACGATTGAAGTACCACCGCTTCCCCCAAAGGAAAGAATTCCATCAAATTTTCCTTCTGAATAAAGCTTTGGTAATAGCTTTTCCATTCCCCTTGACAAAGTATCCGTAGCTAATGCTCTATCTTTTTTTGCTACAATTTCTTTAATGTCACCACCTGCAGCTTTTACCACTTCATCATTAGATACATCTGGTGTAAACTTAGGTTCAAAGACCCCTGTGTGAATCATAAAAGTTTTTAACCCTAAGCCTTCAATTATGTCTTTAACATAGCTAAATTCTTCACCTTTAGAATCAAAAGTTCCTGCAATTGCAATTGTCTTCATAGTTAACCTCCTTAATAAATTAAATTCTTTACTCTAACTTAATGATACAACTAGCAAATTAAAATATACATGTTACTTTGTAATATGTTCATGTGATTTTGTAATATCTGTAAACGTTTTATTCTTTTCTCTATATTCTTTAGGAGATAAACCTGTTTGTTTTTTAAAGGATTTACTAAAATGAGCATAATCACTATATCCTACAATATGGGCAATTTCACTTATTTGAATATTTTCTTTTTCTAAAATTTCCTTTGCTCTATTTAACCTAAACTGAGATAAGTATTCTGGAAAAGTACAACCCACTTCATTTTTAAAAAGTGTACTTAAATATGGTCTCGATACATGTAATACCGATGCCAGATCACTTAAAAGTATTTTATGCATATAGTTATTTGAAATATATTCTTTAACAAAATCAACGTAACTATAATGCTTTTTTATGCCTTCAATCATTTTTATTAAAAGCTCATCCTTTTCATGAATTCCAGCAAACTTAAAAGATTTTGTAGTATTTGTTATTGTTGACTCGGAGGGAGTTCTTTCAAAAACTGATCCTCCGATATACCCTATTGTTGGAGTGTTTTTGTACATATAATCAATATCTATTGGTGTTTTAACAGGTCCTCCATAAATCATTTTAAACACATCTGGTCTAATATCATCACAAGCCTTAAATATTTCCGATGTAACATTCTTTGCTGATTCCAAAGATATGATTTTCTTAGCCCCTATTTCTCCTCCACCTGTTAATCCTAAGTGAACACATATAATATCAGCTCCTGCCTGTAGCATTTCTACAGCTTGCTTTTCATCAAAGACAAAAGCTATAGTAAATAAATTCTTTTCATGGGCAATTCTAATAGCTTCAACCTCTTTATCAAAACTAATTCCTTCGTTTTCTAGAGCCTCTCGAAAGCTTCCTTCCAACATTCCTATGGTTGGAAAGTTATTAATTCCAGCAAAACCATTGCTTTTTATTAAATCAATATATTCTTCCAAGTTTATTGTGGGGTCAGTTGCATTAATGCCAAAAATAACTGGTATATTTTTTACTATTGGTATAATTTCACGAGAACCAAATTCCATAACCAGTTCATTTGAATTTGAAAAAGGCATCCAGCCAGCAAGAGAACCTATTCCCATTTGTCTAAACTTTCCAGAACTTAAAGCTAGTATAATATCCGCTCCACCTTTTTCCGCATATTTTGCAGATAGCCCAGACCCAACAGCAACTCCTATTATATGTTTATTAATTAGTATTTGATTTTTCAAATTATTTATTATGTATTCTCTTTTAAACATAGAACTAACCTCTTTATTTATTGTGTGTTATTTTTTATATTATAACCTTTATAAGTAATATCTTATAATAAATTTTTATTACAATTTGAATCATCCTGCTCTTTTAATTATAAATTATGTCTTATATTTTAATTCAATCTATAATACATGATAAAATAAACTCTTTCTCTAAAGCTTTTCCTATGTTAAAATTTTTTTATGAGAATATAGTTAGATAAATAAAACTAGATACTGTAGAAAGGTGGTGCTATATTTGGACTTAAATATTGATTTTGAGAAAATAGTTAATGATGCATCTCTAGAAGCTACTAAAGACGCTTTAGATGCATCTTCAATAATATTTTCTTTACCAGAAGATATTGCAGATGATGTAGAAACATATAAACTATTAATAGCTTATACAAATTCCTTAGTGCAAAAATCTCTTGAAGAATATCATAAAACTATTATGAAAGAACTTAAGGGCGAATAATTTGTAATAATTTCTCATATGGTAGTTAATAAAATAAATTAGGGCATTAAATTTCTTCAATGCCCTAATAAGTTTCTATTTTATTTAAGTTTTTCTGCCCACTGTTCCTCTTTGAATCCTACTAGAACAAAATCCTCTCCTACCACTATTGGTCTTTTTACAATCATTCCATTGGAAGATAATATATCTAAAAGCTCCTCTTCACTGGAAGTTTTAACTTTGTCTTTAAGATTCATTTCCTTATACAATCTTCCGCTAGTGTTAAAAAACTTATTTATAGGCAATCCACTTTTATGTAACCAAGCCTTTAATTCTTCTTTTGTAGGATTATTTTCAACTATGTGCCTATTTTCAAAATCCACATTATTTTCTTCAAGCCATTTTCTAGCTTTAATGCAAGTAGTGCATTTTGGATACTGTACAAATAGTATTTTCATGGTAAACACCTCCATTAAATATCTTTCTATTTTATAATATCAGATATTCTCACTGAAAGCATTTATATTATTATAAATCTATATCCTTTCTTCTATCCACTCCTGTATATCCTCTATAACCTCTTCTTTTTCTTCTTTTTCGTTTAATATTTCATGATAACATTCTTCGTATATTTTTAATGTCTTGTCTCTAGAACTGGAATAGTTAAAAAACCATTTTGAACAGTCTAATGGTACTATCTTATCATCCTCACCATGCATAATAAGACAGGGGTAAGTGTAACTTTTCACACCTTCTTTTACCCATGCTGCTCCATTTATGAAAGCTTCTCCTAATAATTTTATATTAGTTTCCTTTAATACCAATGGATCTTCATCATAAGCTTTAATTACTTCTTCATCTCTACATATAAGGTGACTTAAGCCATTAGGTGACTTTTCTCTTGGATGTTTTTCAAAATGATTATCCTTTTTTAAATCCTCAAATATAGGTAACTCCAAAAGGGCTGCACCTGATAACATTTGACCATTTAACTTATTTTTATATTTCATTCCATAGGCAGCAGTTATAAGCCCTCCCATGCTATGTCCAAGCATAAAGATAGGGCATTTCTTATTTTCCTCTTTTGCTAAATCTACAATTATATTTGCATCTTCCAAAAAATCCGTAAATTTTTCTAAGTATCCTCTTTCTCCTCCTGACCTTCCATGTCCTCTATTGTCAAATCTATACACCGTATACTGAAAACTGTTTAATTTATTAGTAAGGTAGTCATATCTTCCTAGGTGTTCGCATAATCCATGAACTATTAAAACTACGGCCCTTGGATTCTCCACCATATCTTTTGCATAAAATATTTCCGTACCATCAAAAGATTTTATTTTGTTTTCTATATGATTATTCATGTATATCACCTCTACTTTACTAATTCTATAAACATACATAATTTCCTTTTAATGTATATAGCAAATTTCTTATTATACTTTTTCTCTACTTTGGATCTACGCTAGACTTTCCGCTAATATCATCAATAGTTATTTCAATTACATTTACAATATCCATATCTTCAAGAGTAAGTTTAATATAATCATATCCTTTAGCATGTTTACCCATGAGCATATTCATAGCTTTTAATTTAATCTCTTTATCTTTAACTACAGATGCCTTTCCAAACACTAAAACACTCCAAAATCTCATGGTAAAATCTTTTGCATGAGGCGTAGCATAAATTTTACCGGAAGAACTCACTTCTAAGCACACTTTAGGATTGCTCCTTATATTATCTAATTTTCTGCCCTTAAACCCTGTGTGAAAATAAATTTTATCATTATCTATTATATAATTTATCGGAGTAATATAGGGTTGACCATCTTCTCCACAGGTTGCAAGACTTCCGTACACTGCTTTGGAAAGTAAGGTAATACATTTATCTTTAGTAAGCCAATTTATAGGCATAGTTTATCCACTCCTTATTTATAGAACTTTGATCCTTTTTCTTTATAACACCTTCTACATATATTATATCCTAAAATGTACCTCTTTTCCCACGTTAATTCCGCTAAAGGCATTAGTGACAATTAAGTTACCTGGAAAATAAACTTTTTAACTCTTAAATTGTTGTATCTTACATATATATGCACTTTTAATGTTGTCATAAATTTATCAATATTATAATAAGATTGATAACGTATCAAAAAAATATTTATTGGAGGTTTTTTATGAACAAAACAAAAAGATTTAAAAGACTAAGGATGTTTGCTACCACATTAGCGCTTGTGTTTATGTCATCATCCTATGCTTTTGCTGCCCCAAATGAAAATTCAGCAAAAGCTTTTGACCAAAAAGTTTTATCTACAATTAGCGCTGACAGAGCCCTAGAGCATATTAGGTATTTAAGTGAAGAGATTGGCCCAAGAGTTGCTGGTACAGATGAGGAAATAATGGCTAGAGAATACATTAAAAACGAATTTACTAAATACGGATACCAAGCTGAAATACAAGAATTTGATATAAGTAACGTAGTAACAAAATTAACAATAGATTCTTTAGGTAACAAAGATATGAGAGCTAATGCTGCAACAGGTTCAGGACATACCTCTGAAAATGGACTTACTACTACTGTTGTAGACTGTGCACTTGGAGCAGCTTCCTCTGATTTTCCTGAAAGTGTTATGGGAAATATAGCTCTAATTAAGAGAGGGGGAGCATCTTTTGGTGAGAAGGCTATGAATGCTGTTGCTGCTGGAGCGGCTGGAGTTATCATCTATAATAATGTAGATGAACCATTAAACGCTACACTTGGCGACTATGTTAGCCCTATTCCTGTTTTGACAATTTCAAAAGCAGATGGTGAATTACTTCTTAATGAAATGAAAGATAAAGAAGTAATAGCTACTATAAACGCTAGAGTTACAACAAAATCTTGGAATATTATTGCTAAAAGAGAACCTAAAAACAAAAACAAAGCTACTGATGGAATCGTGTATGTAACTTCTCACCTTGATAGCGTACCTTATGCTCCTGGAGCTAATGATAACGCTTCTGGTACAGGTATGTTACTTGAATTTGCTAGAGTATTAAAATCCTTCCCAATTGACAAAGAAGTTAGATTTGTAGTTTGCGGCGCAGAAGAAATTGGCTTAATAGGCTCAAAATATTATGTTAGCACATTGTCACAAGATGAAATTGCAAGAAGTGTAGCTAATTTTAACATGGACATGATTGCAACTAGTTATGGACCTTGTACTACTTTATATGCTAGTACAGTTGATGGAAAACCTAACCTAGTAACAGATCACGCAATTGAAGCTGCTGCAAGATTGAATAACAATATAGTACGTGTAAATTATAGTAAATCCTCAGACCACGCTCCTTTTGGTGATGCAGGAATCCCAGCAGCTGGTTTTATATGGGGAGATGACCAAGCTAAATTAGAGCCTTGGTATCATACACCTCAAGATACAATTGCTGAAAATATTAGTGTAGAAAGATTACAACAAGCTGGTGAAATTGTTGGTGCAGCTTTATATAGTGCAATAAGAGTACAAACTCCAAACCTTGTAAATAAGCCTACTAATTTTAATGTTATGAATCAGGTTTATGACCTTGGAATAGCTCAGTAAATCAACTTGCTCCCTATATAAATAATTTTATATAGGGAGCTATATTAATTAATTCCCAAAAACTTTATAAACTAACTCTTTAAATTCATTATACTCCTGATATTTACTCAATCTACTAAGACCATTAACCAATCCAATATAATACCATTTATGCTGAAGTTTATCTTTCTCATTAAATTTTTCCCATACTTTATCTCCTATAGATAAATAGTCCTTATAGGTGGATCTTATATTTGAAAGTTTATCCCCAAGGAAAACTATTAATATGTCCTCATCTTCAACTTTACTCAAATAGTCTATAGTATGTCCCTTTCTTTCCTTCCATGATTTTGACTTGTCCTCACTCTGTGCCAAAACTAAATCTGCTATTTTTTCATTGAACATCACTTTTATAGTCTCATAATTTACCTTAGCGTCCTCTATAGTATCATGAAGTAGAGTTGCACAAATAAGCTCTTCATCATATTTCATAGAAGATACGATAGTTCCAGCTTCAAGAAGGTGAAGAATATAAGGAATATCGCTTCCCTTTCTTTTTTGTTTTTCATGGGCCAAAGTTGCAAAGATTATGGCTTTATTTATCATTTAATCCCCCCATTCTCTATTTTATAATATTCTTTCACTGCACCTATTTTCCTTTTACTAATATATTAATTTTATTTTCCTGATGATTCAACTAAATAATCTTATAAATTACTTTTATATTTTATATATTATAAAAATCTATATAACTTATATTATAAACATATTTATAATATCATTATCTGTGAAGTGAAAGACATAAAAAATAAAAATTTTAAGCATATGTATTAAACCTGATCATGAGACTTTTTACATATGCTTTATGGTTTCAACCTATTTTTACTTATTTTCACTCAAAGGGTTCCATTCCTAAAATCTTATACATATCCTCATCAATATAGTGAGTAAATTGTAATTTATTATCCTTTTTAAATTTTAATACTTGATCTTTCATACCTTCTCCATAAATTCCATCTAAGGTTCCTGTATAGTATCCTCTGTCCTGCAATGTTCTTTGAGCTTCTAGTACATCCGCTCCCTTATCACCAGGTTTTAATTTTCTAAAAGTATTCCAATACATATTGTAAGGGCCACCATAGATTACAACTAAAGTGCCTCTATCCACGAGCCTATAGACTTCCTCTACATCATTATTAAACATCCTTATACATCCCTGGGAATCTGGATTATTGATAGTTAACGGCTTGTTAGTTCCATGTATTCCATAGGTTCCCCAAGGAACATCTAATTCCATCCACCTTGTTCCAAACCCAGCTCCCCAATTGGCAGACTTTGATATTATCTTCCAAGTTCCATAAGGAGAGGGTGTTTCAGGCTTTCCTCCTGCTATTGGATACATTTTTACAGGCTCATTATTTTCTTTATCTATTAAATACATTCTAAAGTTGCTTATATCCACTAAAATATTGTACCCGGCTTTGCTTTTCTTAATTTGCTTATCTTTAGGATTATCAGCTTTAACTTCCTTACTTGAAAATAACAGCATTAGAAAAAGTGCCATCACTATAAAAAAACGCCTATGTAGTTTCAATTAATGTACACCTCCGCTCCACTTAGAATAAAATATACACATATTGACTAAAGAACTCTGCACCTAATAATAAAGAACCTTAAATCTATTAATGAAGAACTATAAACTCATTGCACAAAAAAATATAAACCTAATTTGAATAATTACACTCTTAGGTTTATACTTTACTTTAATTTTTATTCACCATAATAAGCATTATTTATTTGGTTTTAATAAAAACACATGCTTACTATCCTCAAAGTTATTTACAACAGTATCTACGCCATAAACCGCTTTAATATTTTCTTTAGTAATGACCTTTGCTGAAGATCCATATACAAAAGCAGAGGAATCTTTAAGCATTAGAAATTTATCTGAAAACATAGTGGCAAGATTTAAATCATGTATGGACATAATGGCAATTAACTTTTTTTCTTTTATAATTTCTCTTATTAAACTTAATGTTTCAAGCTGATTTTTCATATCCAAACTACTGGTGGGTTCATCCAGCAATAAAACTTCAGGTTCTTGGGCTATAGCTCTTGCAATAAGAACCCTTTGTCTTTCTCCACCACTTAACTGGTTTATAGATTTAAAAGCTAGCTTATTTAAATTCAATCTTTCTAAAATATTAAAAACAATTTCTTTATCCTTTGAACTTACTTTAAATTTTATAAAGGGCAATCTTCCCATGAAAACTGTATCGATAACACTTATAGGAAACATACTATGTGTACTTTGTGGTACATAACTTAAATGATGGGATAATTCTTTAGGGGATAATTCATCAATATTTTTCTCATCTATAGTTACAATCCCTTCTTGTGGAACATTTATTTTATTTATGCATTTTAATAAAGTAGTTTTCCCTGTACCATTTGGTCCAAGTAAACTTAATAATTCTCCTTTTTTTGCTTCAAAGTTGATATTGTTTAAAATTAATTTTTCTTTATACCCAAAGCTTAACCCACTTACCTTTAAACTCATTAAAAATACTCCTTTCTCCTAGTTAAAATTAAATTGATAAATAGTGGAACTCCTAAGAAGGAAATAACTATACCCACTGGAATAATTACAGGAGAAAGAATTGTTCTACCTATTGTATCAGAAATTAAAAGTAATATGGCACCAAATATAGCTGAATAAGGAATTAAAAATCTATGATCACTGCCTACTGCTAATCTTGCAATATGAGGTCCTACTAACCCTATAAAACCAATTACTCCTGTAAAACTAATAATAGTAGAGGTTACAAACACAGTAATAATTCCTGTAATAGCTCTAACTTTACTTGGTTTTATTCCAAATCCTTTAGCAACCTCATCCCCACTAGATGACATGGCATTAAATATCCAGGAATAATAATAAAGTATTGGAAAAGAAACTCCTAATACTACACTTACCAGTGCAACTTGTGTCCAAGTAGCTCCATTTACACTTCCAAATGTCCATTGTACAACGGCAGCTAACTGATGCTCCTTTGAAAAAAATTGCATGGTGGCAGAAAGGGCACTGAATAAATAATTTATAGAAATTCCTGTTAATATAAGTGATTCTGGAGTCATACCCACCTTATTAGAAACTCCATAAACTAAAAGAGCACAGAGCAATGAAAATATAAATGCATTTAGGACGATTCCTCCCATGGTTCCTGCATAAAATCCGATTCCTAGAACTATGGATAATGATGCTCCAAATACAGCGGCAGAAGATATTCCAATGGTAAATGGACTTACTAACGGATTTTGAGTAATAGCTTGCATTATTACACCGGATACTGAAAGTCCAGCTCCTGCTAGCACAGCTAGAATAACTCTCGGCATACGTAAAAGAATGAAAATTTTTTTCTGTAAACTGTTCTGATCATTAGATTTTAAGTTTCCAAATATAGTAGATAAAATTACATCTTTTACTTCTCCTATGCTAATATCTGCTGAACCTATGGTAACTGAAAACAATATACAAAAAACTAAAACTAATAAACTTACAAAAATAAAGAAACATTTTATATAAATTTTTTTATCATACTGATTTTTTATATTTTCCATACTATAATCTTGATTCATTTTTGAATTATTCATTCCATCCTCCATTGAGAGCAGTCATTCTATTCTAAAAATTGGTAAGAAGGAAATTAAGCTCTATTTTCCTTCTCACATAATTAAAATTTTTATAAAAGCTTGTACTTATTTTGTTTTTGCTGCTGGGTAAAAATGCCCATCTATGTACTTAAATCCTTGAAAATCTTCTAACCATTTTCTAAATATTTCATCTGGATTAAGATCCTGTAATTTATCTGGATAAATCCATTTTGCTAAATATACAGAGCCAATAAGCTTTGATGCTCCACCATGACCGAATTGAGTCATTAAATATACATTGTCATTTTTAACCGCAGTTATTTCATCCCAACCTGGACGCTTTTTAATATCTTGAATCGTTTGACTCATTTGTTCTAATGTTGGAGCTGTATATAATCCTGTACCACTAAGAGCTGCTTTAGGAGTCACAGTTTTAACAATTACATCTGGATTTTTAGTAATAACTTTTTCTGGATCAATTTCTGCACTGCTAGCAGCTTTTTGTTCTCCTGCAAAAATATTTTCTCCTCCAGAAAGTTCAATCATTTTGTAATAGTAGTCTCCTTCAAAGGAAGTACGATAATCTTTTATATCTTCCCAATAAACTTTTCTCTTTTCAACGCCTTCTAATTGCTTATTGATATACTCTAATGGTTCTCTAAAGCAAGCTATAAATTTTTCTGCTTCCTCTTTTTTATCAAAAATCTTTCCGATATTTTTTATTTGATTTTCAAAGTCCTCTGTATCATAGCCTGAAATAACAATTACTTTAATGTCAAATTGACTTAGTTTTTCTTCTGCCTCTTTATAGCTTCCATTCTTAGGAAGTATCAACGCTTGAGGTTTTAATTCAATGATTTTTTCATAGTTTAGTTCATTTTGACCTTTACCAATAGTGTTATTAGGGTCAAAATTACTCCAATACGCTCTATCTTGAGCTGTATTTAAATCTACTCCCACAACTTTATCTATAGCTCCACATGCACGTATGAGTTCATTGTTATATCTTGATGCTACAACAACCCTTTCAAGCGGAAATGGAACTTCTACAGTTCTTCCTGCATTATCTGTAATTGTCACTGTTTTTGCTTCACTGCCACTTTTAATTTCTTCTTTTGACTTATCTGTGTTACAACCTGCGAACACAAATAATAACATAGTACAAAACCATACTAGAAATAGTCTTTTGTTTTTTTGATTCATTATATTGTCCCCCTTATTAAAATAATAATTTTTTATAAGAAAATCACTTTATGCAACTTTCTCAAATAAAAAACCACTTAGTAATATACTAAGTGGTTTCCCATTTCCAACGCACAAAATAAACAGTTAACATTGACACCCTATTAACCGATTCATAAAATATAGGCAGGTATTCTGGCTTACAGGTCATCCTCATCTCAAGCCTTCCCATGAATAACTTCATAGTGGCATATTTGAGATTCGTAACTGAATACAGCAATGGGTTTGCATCGGATTCTAACCGATTTCCCTATTAATCTTCTGCGTTATTGCAGAAGAACCTATACTTCTATTTTATTCTTTTATAAACTATTTTTTCATTATTCTACATTATTATACTTTTTAATATAATTTTAGTCAATCTTTTTCTGATAAAATACTCCTTTCCTACTTTTTTAATCTGATTTTACTTACATGCTATTCTTTTTTTCTGTTGATTTCTCCTATGTATCATATGAATGTATAATATGAAATTATTTTATTTCTCTATCTATGTAGTAAGAAATTTTTCTGATAAAGCATACATACAGTCTATGTATTCAATGCCTTTCCCTATTTCACCGAATAGTTTTATACAGTCCTCCCTTTTTCTAAAACTAAAAACTTTTTTATCTTTACTTAGAGCATAGGAGATTAATTGTAAATTATTTTTGTTAATATCACCTATAGGACAAGCTGAATCTATTACATAAGGCACATTATCTATCATATCTTTTGCTTTTTCGATACTTTCATCTTTTATACTTTCAAAAGCATTTTCCTTCAATATAGGTGCCCCTATAGTTCTAGCTACTTCATAATCTATATCATTTTCATGTAAAACCCCTGTATAAAAACCTATATTATATTTCGTAAGCACCCTGTATATAGGAGCTCCATAGCCACTACCACCTATGACAAAAGCCTTAGGTTTATTATTATTTGATAGTTCTATAGATCCAAGTAAATTATTAAAATTTGCTTCTTCTATTTCATATAGTTCTTCTATAGTTTTTTCATCCACCACATCTTCTGGCCTACCGTAAGCAACTATTCTTCCCTGATTTACAAGAGCTACCTTATCACAACTTTTTAATGCCATGTCTATCTCATGAAGAGATATGATTACTGTAATCCCTCTTTTTTTTGTAAGCTTTCTTAGTATTTCAATAAGCTCTAATCTATGTTTTATATCTAAATGTGTCGTAGGTTCATCTAAAACAATCACATCCGGTTCCTGTACAAGGGCTCTTGCCACTAAAACCTTTTGTTTTTGGCCATCACTTAGTTCATCAAAATAAGACTTCGTTATATCTTCAGCATTTACAGTTTTTAAAGCTTCTGAGATCTTTTCTATATCCTTTTTACCTAGGTATCCAAAAAAGCCTGTATAAGGATATCTACCCATAGCTACTACATCAAAAACCTTTATTAATCCTCCATTAAACTTATTGGTTAAGACTACAGACATTTTCTTTGAAAGTTCTTTATTGGGTATATCTTTAATATTTTCTCCTTCTATATAAACCGTACCTTTTATAGGATTTAAAAGCTTAGATATGGTTCTTAAAATAGTAGTCTTACCTGCACCATTAGGTCCTAAAAGACATAGATTTTCTCCCTTCATGAGTTTTATATTTATATCCTTAACAATAACTTCATTTTCATAACCTACATAAAGATTTTCAGCATTTAAAGTTATCATAGAGATGCCCTCCTTTTCAGTATAAGATATATTACAATAGGAGCTCCAATAAAAGATGTTATGGAGCTAATTGGTAATTCTGTAGGAGCAAAAATTGTTCTACAAACTAAATCACAAAATGACGTAACTATAGCCCCCATGATAACTGTACCTGGGATTAATATTCTGTTGTCAGAGGTTCTAAAAATCAGTCTTGAAATATGAGGAACGGCAAGACCAATAAAAGCTATAAGACCTGTAAAAGCAGTTACGATAGCAGTTAATATACTAGCAATCAATATAATTATTAATCTAAATTTCTTTATATCGACTCCCATACTTTTAGCATATTCTTCTCCCATTAAAAATGCATTAAGAGGTTTTACTAGAAAAAAAGAGCCAATAATTATAGGAATTCCTATAATCATAAGCACCTTTATATTATTCCATGTAAAACCTGAGAAACTTCCTTTTGTCCACATAACAAAGCCATGTAGCCGCTCGCTATCTGCAAAAGCTACTAACATATTTGTCACTGCACTACAAATATATCCAACCATTATGCCAATAACTAAAAGAGTTACTATATCTCTTACCTTTATGGCGAAAGCTACTACTAACATCATTACTAATATAGCTCCTAAAAAAGCTCCTAAAGCCAATATATAAGGAGAATGATTCTTAAAGCCTAAAGTAATTCCTCCAAGCATTATTAAAGCCACAAATAAAGTAGCTCCCGATGAAATTCCTAATACATAAGGTTCCACTATAGGATTTTTAAAAAATATTTGAAGTAATAAACCTGAAAGTGCCAAAGCAGCCCCACCTATTAATGTTGCTAAAGCTCTTGGAAGTCTTATATCCATAACAATATCCCTATTGGTAGGATCAAAGGCTTCCTTTTTAAAAATAATATGTACAACTTCTTTTAAATCTATTTTTACAGATCCAAATCCAATACAAAATGCAAATACAAAAAATGCAAATATTAAAAGAGAGATTAAAAGAAATACATGTTTGAACCTTACCTTATCTATAGTCTCCATTTTGTTTCCTCCATTTTAAAGGAGGGTAAATTTTTACCCCCCTATTTTTTATGCTTATCTGGCTACTTTAAAGTAATGCCTTACTTTATGTCCCTTAAATTCTTCCGGATAAAAAATTGCCGCTAAATCCTCAATAATTTCATCTAATTTATCCACTGATTGAGACCACCATGGTTGAGATGACCACAATTCTCCATTTTTGATGGATTTCATATTTTCTATTATAGGTGCTTGGCTAACAAAATCCTTTATAGTTTCAGGTCTTGTTTTTCCCATGCCTTCAAAAACATATATATCCGCATTAGTACTCTTTGCATAAAACTCCTCAAAAGTTATTGAGCTAGCTCCACTTTTATTACTTTCAAAATCTTTAAAAGTATAATCTCCACCAGCTATGTCATACATTTTTGCCTGATATGAACCTCCAAGTCTTACTGAGAATTTTCCATCGTGTATAACTCCAGCTGTAACTATAGGCTTGTCCTTTTCTTTAGTTTTTTCACTTACTTTCTTAACAGTTTCTTCTGCCTTTTCTAAGTGTTTATCAGCTTCAGCTTCTTTATTGTAAAATAAAGATATAAACTTTATCCATTCCATTCTCCCTAAAGGATGGTTTTCTAGTGATGAAGCCTCAACAATATATGGTATTCCTAATTCTTCAAGCTTAGTTCCTATTCTTGGTACATCTCCTGCTATAACAAATGCTACTTCTGGCTTTTTAGATTTAATTAATTCGAAATCTAAAGCTGTGTTTTTCCCTACATATGTGATTAGTCCACTTTTCATTCTATGGTTTATTTCATCAATATGACCTTTATCTATATCGTATGTTGTAACACATCCTACTGTATCAAATACATCTAATGGCCTTATTAAAGAAGTATGTATACTTGAACATAATAAAACATTATCTATTGGAGTGTTTATAACTTGAATATCATCATATCCTTCTGGCTTTTTTTCTCCCTTTGGTACTAATAATAGCTTCCTATCAGCACCATCTGTTACTAACTTAACATTATCATCTAAATATTCCACATTGAATTTAGTTGCATATTTAATTTTATCATCTTTGTTTTTCAATGTACTTTCTTCCTTAGTTCCTTTGGAATCAGGGCTTGGTTCAGTATTTGTTTTTGTAGAGCACCCAACAAATGCAATCATAATCATCCCTAAAATAAGAGCAGTTAAAATTTTTTTCATTTTTGAAAGATTCATTATAAATTCCTCCTGAATAATATATTAATAACATATAATAAAAAACCACTTAGTAAATTACTAAGCGGTTTCCCATTTCAACACACAAAATAAACAGTTAACATTGACACCCTATTAACTGATTTATACAATATAGGCAGGTATTCTGGCTTACAGGTCATCCTCATCTCAAGCCTTCCCATGAATAACTTCATAGTGGCATATTTGAGATTCGTAACTGAATACAGCAATGGGTTTGCATCGGATTCTAACCGATTTCCCTATTAATCTTCTACGCTATTGCAGAAGAACCTATATTTCTATTTTATTCTTTTTTAAGATATTTTTTCATCATTCCACATTATTATACTTTTCAATGTACTTTTAGTCAATATTTTTATAATTGATTCTTTATTTTCTTAATATTTGATTACAATCCATTTACTCATGAATATATATAAGGCTTAAATATAAATAGCCAACTTTTCCAAAAATTTATCCCTCTTCACCTGAGCCCCTTTGGAAACATCTCCACAATGGATCCACTTAGCATTTTTAATGCCAATACCTTTTAATGTAGTATTGATAAATGTTTTTGAATTAAATTGCCAGCAAAATATTTTAAATACCAACGGGGGGATTGAGCCGTTGTTATTACTTTGGCAGATTAAATATGGATTAACTTTCCATTTAAACCTGTACTTGATTCTGTATATGCGAAATTTTTTAACATGTTTTGATATTTTGTTACCAAAGAGTCCTTATGTTGTCATTTTAAAAATTATTTATCAATTAAAAAGGGGCTGTCTCAATCATCTAATATACCGCTATTAATATGCTCCGTTCCCCAATGACTCATTGCATCCAAGATTGGCTTCAATGTTTGACCAAGTTCTGTAAGAGAGTATTCAACTCTTGGTGGAACCTCTGGATAAACTTTTCTTCGAATAAGTCCATCGCTCTCCATTTTCCGCAACTGTTGTGTAAGCATCTTCTGACTTATTCCTTTAATTCCCTTGTTAAGTTCGTTAAATCTTTGAGTACCGTTATTCATTAAATTTCTAAGAATAAGCACCTTCCATTTGTGCCCAATCAAGTCCACTGTATGCTCAATAGGGCATGATTTATCACATGACATTTTACTATCTCCTTTACTTATTATATAATACTTACTTTATAGTTAGTATAGCACTAAATAGTGCCTACTTGCGACAAGAAAGTAAAGACCTTACAATATAATTAAGTTGTAATAGTCTAGTTATATCAAATATCGACTACGATTTTTACACAAGATATTTGTGAAAGGAGAAATAATTATATGAATAAAATCAACATAAGGGACATACTTGATTTTGCATCTGAAAGGAGTGCGCGCAAAGCTATTTTTAAAGAAGGGCAGCTTGACGTGGGACTTCTTCTTTACGGGCCTGGCCAAACGACACCAGATCATAAGCATACGGATATTGATGAGGTTTTCTATGTTGTTTCTGGTGAAGGAACTATAACAATAAATAACGAAGATTTCATAATAAGTGAAAAAGATATTATTTTATCTCCCAAGGGAGAAACCCATGGATTTAATAACACCAGCTCATCGAATTGGGTTGTACTGCAAATTAAGATAACCAGTTAATTCAATATTAACCGTGTAATTCAAAAGACTTGGAAGTAATTACTTCTAGTATGGAGGTAGATTAAATGTTTAAACGTATAGACCATGTTGCATTTGCTGTAAAGGACAGACAAAAATCAATTGATTTTTATGAGAAATATTTCGGCTTTAGGAAATATTTTGAACATGATGTTCCGGGCATGCCAGAAATTGAAAAAGTAGTTTATCTTCAATTGGGAGATACTGTTTTAGAATTTGAGCATTGGATAAAAGAAAAGAAAAATAGTGGATTTCATTTTTGCCTTGTTAGCGATGACTTTGATGCTGATTATCAAAGACTTAAGAATGCAGGTGTCCCAGTTGTGACCGAACCTCATATTCCCACTCCAAGAGTACCGCAAGAAACTGGTTGGAAAAGAGTAATTTTTAAAGGACCTGATGGTGAACTTATCGAATTTAGAGGTTAATCGGAATTTAATTAATTATTTAAATAAAAGGGGCTGTCTCACGATAAAAAGTGAGACAGCCTATAGCATTAAATTAAGTTTTAATGTAGTCTATTTGCTACATAATAAGATTACACTCTTATCAAATTATACTTCGAGAATAATATATTCCATATTCTCCAATGGATTTATGTAAACTTTATTTACCGTTACCTTTACACCTATGATTTCTGTGATTAACTTTACTAACTCATCATTTATCTCGTTATAGAGTAATTTTCTACAATACTTAATTAACATTAAATTACCTTTGTTCTTAAGCAAAGTTTTTTCCATAGGTGTTAATATATCATGAGTCCTAATTTCTATCACTCCGCCTGATAAAGATACTTGAGTATCCTTTGGACCTTTTCCTGTAAACTTTTTCAAGAATGACGATATTTTTATCTTTATTTCTTCTTCAATATCTTTTGTCTCCTCCTTGCTTAATTGTGAAACTTCATAGAATTTACCATTATTCTTTTTTCTATTAACTATCTTTAATACCACTTTATATAAAGACTCTAACATCTCTTCTTTTTCTATTGGCTTTACTAAATATTTATCAATGCCTATATCTACACTTTTTAATATATATTCTATATCCTCTACTTCAGTATTTATTATAATACCGCACTCTTGATCTATCTCCCGTATTTTTTTTATCATTTCCAGTCCATTCATATTAGGCATTCTTAAATCCGATATAACTATTTGTGGTCTATGTTTTATAAATAATTGAAGTCCTTCTTCCCCATCCTCTGCTATAAATAATTTTCCAACAAACTCTTTTAAAATTTTTCTATTTATAATTCTTGTTATTTCTTCATCTTCTACATATAAAAGTTTAATATTATTCATTATCTTATTACCTTTGTCCACTTTCTTATAAACACCTCAGCTCAAATGTATTTTATCCGATAGCTACGGTTCTAGATACTTTCTTCTAAGCTTCAGTTCATGTTTACTATTCCTTTTAAGTAAACTTTATGTAAAGCTTAGAATTTCTTGATGAATGGGCTGTTTTATATGCTTCTCATTATTCAAGCTAATTTTACCAAATTTATTAATAATATTCAAATATTTATTAACAAATAAAAAAAGGAGCAATCTTACTCTAAAAATTAATTTCTGGAGTAAGATTGTCCCTTTTAAAATATCTTTTTTATTCACTTTTTATTTATTTTTATATTCATCAATTATTCTGTTTTAAATGCTTTAATAATATCAGATAATTCTTTTGCCTTTATTTCATTTTCCTTAGTATCTTCTAATATAATATTATGTTTTTTGCTAACATTGCCTATATTTTCTACTATCTCTTCAGTTGAGCCTGCTACTTGGGTAACTGAAGTTGCTACCTCTTCCATACCTTTAGCCATCTGTTCTACAGAAACTAATATACTCTCTGAAGTCTTAGTGAAACCTTCAGTAATATTTCTAATAGCAATACCATCTTCCTTATATTCAACACTTGCATTTATAAGCTTTCTATAATCTTTCAATACATTTTCTCCTAATAATTTCAATACAGCCTCTGAAGAACTCGAAAGTTCTTTTACTACACTTAAAACTGTTCTTACATCATTTTGTATCTTTTCAACAGCATGAGATGATTGCTCTGCTAATTTTCTAACTTCTTCTGCTACCACTGCAAATCCTTTTCCTTGTTCCCCTGCTCTCGCCGCTTCAATAGCTGCATTAAGTGCCAGTAGATTGGTCTTCTCAGCAATTTCAAAAATACTATTTGCCATTTCTGATATGTTATTAACAATTTTCGCATCTTCTATTGATTTCTCTAATTTTTCTTTGGAATCTTCGTATATATTTTCTACTCTATTCATTGACTCATACATATCTTTATTAACTTTTTCTGATTTTCCCTCTATATTTAAAGCTAATTCTAACCCTTCTTTTGCTGAATCTACATTGAATCTTACATCCTCTTTTACAGATTCAGTCATAGATGTAAATTCTTCTACTCCTGCCGAGGATTCTTGCATGCTTGCTGAAATTTCTTCTGTATAGGCAGTTATCTGGTGAATTTCTTCATTTACGTCCTCAAACATTTGCTTTGTATGGCTGCTGCTACTTAATATATGGTCAGTACTAGTTTTTACTTTTTGTATAGTTTTACTTAATGTATCAGTAGCATCATTTAAGGCTTTAGCCGTTTGTCCAAATTCATTGTTGTTATCTACTGTACTTTTATAACTTAAATTACACATAGCTAATTCTTCTACATGTCCTTTCATTTTAGAAAGAGGAGTCTTAATACCATTAGAAATTAGTTTTGCCACAGCTATTCCTATAATAATAAAAATAATAGTAGCAATTATTGTAATATCTCTTAATTTATAAATGTCTTTAAATAATGTTGCCTTAGTAACTGCTAGTCCCATAAACCACTCTGTATTTGGCACAGGGGTATATGCCATAAATTTCTCTACGCCATTATAAGTATATGTGCCAAATCCACTTTCTCCATTAATCATCTTTTTTTGCAATTCAGCAAGTTGTTGCAAATCTGGTTTATCTATTGAATTTTTTATATCGTTTTCTTTATTCAAAACCATATTAATATCATCATCTGCAATATAATATCCATATTTATTAAGAACAAATGGAAAATCCTCATCTCCGGATTGAATATCAGAAATTATACTATTTATATCTTTTAAATCTATAGCTCCTATCAATCCTCCTTTTACTTTTCCACTATCATCTTTAATAGGGACACATATATCCATGGCAACTACACCATTAACCTCATAAAAATTATCGTCTATAATAAAGGTTTCACCTGATGATACTCTCTCCAAATAATTATCAGATATATGTTCTACAGAGTCGTCCTCCATATTAAATACTTCACCCTTTAAATTTACAATTTTAAATCTTTCAAATTCCCAATGTTTTGTTTCACTTTCCTCTCCTAACTCTTCTCTCTGCTTAGCCACATCCATAGACTCTATTTCTTTCCAGTTTGCAATTATGTTTAATCTTTTTATTTTCTCATTTATTTTTTCAGAAAAGTATTTTGCCCCCTGATCAGTTCTATTTTTTAAAGATTTCTCTATAACATTATTCAATGCATTTGATGCATTTCTATATGATGTGAAACCTAAAAAACTGCATATTAATACAATTATTATAAGTATTTCTGCCATTATTAGAGCACTAAAGGAACTATTGTTTTTACTTCTGTTTTTACTTATGTTTCTTTTTCTTTTTATTTTCATTTCTGCACCTCTATGTTGTAATTCTTCTACATATTTTTTATGATATATTACTAAATGAACTTATATTTATATTTTCCTTAACAAACTTTATAAATATTTCAAACAGTTTAGGATCATACATATTTTTTTCACACATCATGATCTCCAATGATTCTTCTATTGTATAGGCTTCTCTGTAAGGCCTATTTGTGGTTAATGCATCAAAGACATCTGCTATTCGAATTATACGAGAAGCAATAGGGATTTCATCTTTGTACAACCCATAATATCCGCTTCCGTCATAGTTCTCATGGTGGTACTTAACACTATCATAAAAGTCTTTAGAATATTTATTCTCTATTAATATCTCTGCTCCATATTCAGCATGCATTTTAATAATTTCAAATTCAAAATTTGTTAACTTTCCTTTTTTATTAAGGATATTCTTTGGTATTCTTGATTTTCCAATATCATGGCTTAATGAAAGTAAAATTAAAGTATTAATTTCCTTAGAAGAATAACCCATATACTGTCCTATTCTTTTCGCATAAACCGCCACCCTCTTGCTATGCAAAAAAGTTTCTAAACTTATATTTTCATGCTTATCCACCTTAAAATCAGTATTTATCAAATAACTCATCTCCACCGCATATACCCCCATTTAACATTATTAAATAAATAAGGCGAAATTCATTAATATGCATAAACAAAAAACCAGCGTAATTAGTCTTTAGTATAAATAAAAACTAATTACGCTGGTTTATATCTAGCAGAATAATTACATATTCTCTATTAATCATACCAGTATTTTATATTTTAAAATCATGTAAAGATACGAATATACCAATATACCTATAGCTAAATAAACACTTATTTTCTATTAGTCTTATTGGTAACATAAAATTTACTATCTAAGGAAAATGTTACACCATAATAGTTTATAAGTCAATTTTTTCAAAAATCGATTATATGTAAGACTTAGATTTATTACAGTATTTCATGAGGTTTTCTTTAAATTTCTTTATATTTCTATTTATTTCATTAATTAATTTATATACTGACTCAATCTCTCCTAGGATGGCCTTTTCTTTAATATTATTTAAAAGAGTAGTAATTTCTGTTAGCCCAAAGTTTGAAATGGCACCCTTTAATTTATGTGTTATTTCTGATAATTCTTTTATTTTTCCTTCTTTAGCAAAGTAAATTATCTCATCCATTTGCTCTTTTGAAAATAAATCTATCATTTTATTTCCTAATTCAAGTATTAACTCCCTATTTCCATCTAAAACTTTATCCAATCTTTTTAATCCATCGAAAGATTTATCATCCAAATTTAATTCATTTTTATTACACTCTTCTTCATTAAGATTTAAATATTTATTTACCATAGAGTATAATTTTTCTTTATCTATTGGTTTTGATAAATAATCATCCATACCTAATTTTATAAGCCTTTCTCTATCTTCTGATAAGGCATATGCTGTCAATGCTATTATAGGTATCTTTTCAAATTTTTTTGTGCTTTTAATTATCTTCATTGCTTCTATCCCACCCATTTCAGGCATGGAAATATCCATCAATATTAAATTATAGCTGTCCCTTTTCAATGCTTCTATTACTTCTATTCCATTATTTACAACTTTACTCTTCCATCCAAGTATTTTTATTAATTCACTGATCACCATTTGATTGACTAAATTATCTTCTCCTACTAATATTTTTACTTCTTTTTTTTCATTGAATTTTTTTAATTCCTTCTCAACTTTATGTACATTTTCCTTGAATTTAATATTATCTTTAAAGGTATTATTAAATTTTTTATAGTAAGCTTCCAGCTTATCTGATTCAGCTTTACAATTCTCTAATATCTTATTCATATTATCTAACAAAGAATTAGCTGAATCTTTAACGGCCATCATATATTCTTTTTGTTTAAAACTCAATTCATCTTTTAATATAATATCTATTAGACCAATAATTCCATTTATAGGAGTTCTTATTTCATGGCTTACATTTCTAAGGAAGTTACATTTTTCCTCATATTCTAAGGAGTTATCTAACTTCTTTTTTAAAGAATGTTTCATAACAATAATTCTATCGGTTATATTTAAGATACATACACCTACTTCTGTAATATGTCCATTTTTATCTTTAATAGGTATTATTTCTATTTTGTAATATTCTATTTGATTTTCTTTTATTAATACTTCTTCATTAGCACTAACCCTGATACCCTTAAAAGCAATGAATAATTTTTTCTTAATTCTTGATATAAAATTTTTATTCATAGGATTATTTCCTAATTTATCAATCATATCTAATATACTCATTCCTACTTCAATATCTACACCTATTAACTTTTTCATAAGCATTTTGTGCTTATTATTTACTAAAGTATATCTATAATATTTATCTAAAACAAAAATAGATACGCTATCAAAATTTTCAAACATAGTTTTAAAATTGCAATTTACTTCTGAGTGTCTTTCTGTATTCATATTTAACTCCATATTTCCTTCCTAGTTATAAAACAACATTTTTCATTTTTACCAGTATGTCACATTAAGTTTTCGACTATTTACTACAAAACCTTAAATAAAAAAGCAGTAGGTTTCCCTACTGCTTTCTCACTATTACTTTTTAGGTTATTGTAAAACTATTATTTCCATACAGTTTCCTATAGGAGGTATACTTCTTGTAACAGCCCCACCATAATAAGCTACTATCTCAGTTCCTTCTTTTAAATCTTTATAGGATAATTGTTTTTTATTTTTCACATCTATAATTTTTGTATTTTCATTGATGTTAAGCTTTATTACATCATATCCAGATTCTGTAGCTTTTTTACCTTCTAAAAGGATAGTTCCCCCTACTTTACCATCAGTTAAACTAGTTATTTTTCCATGAGTAGCTAATAAGTCTTTTTCTACTTTATCTAAAATAACTATTTTTTCAGGTATATATGCAGTAGTCACAAATCCTTCAAAGTCTACAATTCCATCTTTTTTATCAAAATATATTCTTATTTTATTCCATTCTTTTAAATCTTCGATGGATACTTTTTTTCCTTCTGTATTTACTATTTCAGTTTTTTCTGTAATAAAAGTAAACGCAGATCCATCCTTTGATTTTATATATGCATTTTTTCCATTCTTTTTATTATTTAATTCAACTATACTACCTATATTTTGTTCTACAGTTCTTATGTTCTCGCTTTCCTGTGAAACTATAATTTTTCTACCATAAGACATAGGTGGAATGCTTAAAGTAACTGCTGGTCCATAATAAGCTCTAATTTTCATACCCTTTTTTAAATCATCTTTAGTTAATTTTTTTCCATCAAATTCATTTATTATTTCACTTTTATCATCAATAGAAATATTAATACCTTCCATGTGAAGCATTTTATCATTTTTAATATCTCTTATATTTAATATTTCTCCTTCCACATTTTGAGTAGCAATTTTCACATCTTTACTATTTGTATTGCTACTAATCACCACTCCTACATTATCCTTTTTAACATCAGCTGCTGAAACTCCGCCTATAGGTAATGTTAAAGCAACACAAGTTAATAGTAAAATTACTTTCTTTTTAATCATTAATTTTCCTCCTTTGGATTATTATACTTATTATCTTATATTTATACTACGATGACAAAAGGAAAAAAGGTCATATATATTAAATTTAAAAGCTCATATGAAAAACCCTCAATTACTTGTGGGTACATCCATGGGTTTTTATTTTCTTTTCTTTTAAAAAATATGCTATAATCACCATTAGTGATGGCACTGCAAGTGCTACTGAACTAAATAATGCTTTCTTATATATTTTTTTTGACTTGAATATTTATTTAAATAATTTTCTTCATCAGTATATAATTGTCAATATATTTTACATAAAAAAGACTATGGGTTTAAGCCCATAGTTTCTAAACTATTTTCCATCCTAATTCTTCAATTTGATTATACTTAGCATACCATCCTTCTTTTCCTGCCAATTCTTCTGGTGTTCCTATTTCAACTATTTCTCCCTTTTGAAGAATTATCACCTTATCAGCATCTATTATTCCGGATACTCTATGACTTATAGTTAATATAGTTCTATCTTTAGATATTTCCTTTAACACTTTAAATACCTTTTTTTCTGTTATAAAATCTAAACCTGAGGTCACTTCATCAAGCAATAAAATTGGAGGGTTACATACTATTGCACAAGCAAGAGATAGCAATTGATATTGGCCATTAGAAAGCTGCGTTTCTCCTTCGCCAATTACTGTATCATATCCCTTGGATAGATTTATAATATCCTCATGCAATCCTACAGCTTTTGCTGCCTTTATTATTTCCTCATCAGTAATAGTTTCATCATACAAGGTTATTGCCTCTTTAATTGTGCCGTCATATATCATGATGTTTTGAGGTACTATCCCTATTATTTTGCGACGTAAATTTGGAGGAATTTTAAATGGATTAAAATCTCCTATCTTTATAATTCCCTCCTTAGCTTCATAAAGCCCTGCAACAAGATTTAATATTGTACTCTTTCCAGCCCCAGTTCTACCTACCAAGGCTACCTTTGTTCCTGGTTCTATATTAAAGGATAGGTTTTTTACCACATCTTTTCCATTGCCATAGTGAAAAGATACATTGTCTAAGCTTATGTTAAAATTATAATTGCTGATTTTATCTGCATTCAATTCCACAGAAGAATCATTTTCCTCATATCTTGTTTCTTCTTCTAACATTTCAAACTCTTCAATTCTCTTTAGTCCGGAAATAGCTTCTTGTATTGTTTGAAATTCCATAGCTATGGATTCAATAGGTGCTAACATCCTTGATACTAAATCAATACTAGCTGCTATTGACCCAATGGTTAATCCTATTGATCCTACTCCATTAGGTGAAGCTATAACTACAATTACAACTATCATTATAGCTTTTAACAATTGCATTATACATGGAAATATAGAATCATAGGTACTGGTTTTATGAACTGCATATAAATTATCATTTAATGGTTGCTGAAATCTATCTACAAATTGCTTTTCCTTACCAAATATCTTTATAGTCCTTATTCCATTAAACAACTCTTGAATGTATCCATTGATTTTACCTACTGCTTTTCTTGCTTCTAATTGAGATTTCAATGTTATTTTATTAAAATAATTTGTTATCACATATATTATTGGAATTAATATCAATACATATAAAGCTAAAGTCGGACTTAGTATATATACAGATATAACAATCCCTAAAGCCTTTAATCCGTCGGCTATAATACTTATTACCCCTGAGGTTAAAACTGTTCCTACAGCATCCACATCCGAAGTAAAATAACTCATTGTTGAGCCAACAGAATTATTTGATAAATATGATATAGGAAGCTTTAATAATTTCTGTGCCATATTGTATCTTATATTAGCTAGCATATTTTGACCTACCACAGCCAAGCTCATTTCACGCACCAAATCAGCCACTGCACTTGCTATTACAGCTAACAAATACCAAGTTGCTAATATCCATATGCCTTCACTTATTCCCTTTGAAATGTAATTGTCTATTATATTTCTTAAAATTTGAGGAGGGAGTAGCTGCATTCCAATACCCACACTAATAGCAATTATCAATGAAACTATTGAGAAGGGCTTATTCTTACATGTATCTATAAAAGCATTAAGTACTATTTTATTCTTCTTCACCCTCTCCACCTCCTAAAAATTTTTGTGATTCTACAATCTTTCTATATATACCTATAACATTAACTAATTCTTCATGTGTTCCCTGTTGTACTACCTTTCCTTTATCTAATACCAAAACCTTATCTGTGTGTTTAAAGGCATCAAGTCTATGGGAAAATATAAATATAATTTTATCCTCTACATTTTTACGTAGTCCTTCAATTATCTTGGCCTCCGTATTTATATCCACCGCTGAAAATGGATCATCGAGTATTACAATTTTAGAGTTTTTATAAAGAGCTCTCGCTAGAGCTATTCTTTGTTTTTGTCCCCCTGAAACCTTAATCCCCTTTTCTCCAACCTGTGTATCTAATCCATGATCAAGTCTTTTGATATCTTCTTTCAATGAAGCTATATCCAATGCCTTTTCTAATCTGTCCTCTTCTTCCACTCCCCAGGTAATGTTATTTCTAAAACTTTCAGAAAAAAGGAATGGATTATGTCCCATATAGCTAATACCAGAACACTTGTCCTTACTAGAAATATCTCGTAATTCCATTCCATCAAACTTAATACTTCCCTCGTAGTCATATAGTCCTGTTAATACTAATCCTAAGGCACTTTTACCAGATCCAACAGAACCAGTAACTCCAATGATCATTCCCTCCTTTACCTTTAAGGATAAATCCTCAATTGCATATTGGTTTGAGGTTGGGTATTTAAAAGAAAGTTTTTCTATACTTATTTCCTTTGGATTTAATATTTCATCTTTAAAATCATATTCAATATTGTTTTTCTCCATTAAATTTTTAACTCTTTCCCAGGAAGCCTTAGCTCCTTGTTGAACATTAAACACTTTGGCAGCTGTAGTAGTTCTAGCTGCTAGTGATGTAAACATAGTGATAAAAGCAGTGAAGGTACCAATTGTCCAATTTCCCATTATAACTTCATTGCTTCCTAAGGCTACAACTAAGATAATACCAATAGTAGCTAATGATGAATATATAGGTCCTAAACCACTCTTTAACACTGACGCTATAGTAGCCTTATTACTTTGATCCTTTAACTTTTCTTCTAACCTTTCTAATTCAGCCTCTTCTCTTCCATAAAGTCTTAACAGGCTAGTCTCTGCAATCATCTTTCTAATTTGAGAGGTTGTCTTAGAATTAGCTTTCCTTGCTAATTTATTCTTAGATTGAACAAAGTTTTTCATAAATTCTGCTAGAAAAATAGATAATGGAATAGGAATTGATGCTATTAAAGTTATTTTAACATCGTAAATCATAAGAGCTACAAAATAAGCAAGCATAAGCACCCAAGTATCCCATAGTTCAGTGATGGTTTTTCTTACAGCTTCTACTACAATATCTACATCACCAATGGTTGTTGACATCATATCTCCCACTCTTTGCTTTTCAAGGGTATTTAAATCTTTATTAAGTAAGGATTCCGTAATGCCAATTCTCATATCCCCACTGATACGGTTTGCCATATCTCTAACGTAATATCTTTTAAAAAATCTTGCAACTTGAAAAGCTAAAGTTATTAAAATAAATTCAATACCCGATTTAACAATTCCCCAAACACTGCTAGATGAAATAGCTGAATCTAATAGTTTTCCTTGAAAAATGGGTCCTAGTACAATAATTGTATTATAGAGTGTTCCTGAAATTGCTGTAAATATAAACTGTTTATTATATTTTATAATGTATGATAATAACTTTTCAGAATTTTTAGGAGGAGCAAATTTCGTCCGTATTTGCTTTTTATCCATATATACACCTCTTGATTATTTTTCATTTTTTTCGAATATTTCATGACTAAATTCAGTAAAAAGCTCAGTACAAGTTTCTAACATTTCTAAGACTTCTTTTTTCATTTCACAATTAAAATAATCCTTTTTTTCTATTTTTCTCAGCCAATTATTTAATTTATTTAGCTCATACTCGTTTTCCTCAATTTCAGCATAATTATAGTTTTCTTTCTCTCTCTCGCTCTTTATCTCCTCAATAAAATCTCTACACCTACTTATAAGCTCTTTATAATCTACTTCTCTTTCTGAATTAAAATTATTAATTATATTTTGATTTTTACTCTGATTATCTATATTAGTAATGCAACTTATCGCTTGTCCATTAATAGAATCTATTTGCTCCTCAAGGTTTTTAAACTGAATTTGGGCCTCCTCTGATTCAGGTAAAATCCAAATTGATTGAAGTACATTAATTGCACCAATGGATTTTAGTTTTCTCCATACTGCCATTCTATTTTTTTGTGGTTCACGGGGAATTTGATATATAAGGGTTCTCCATTCCATGTTATTTACCTCCTTACCTATGCAAAACTATAAATGTAATACTGGTTACATGTAATACTGGTTACATATAATACTGGTTACTTTTATATTAATTCTAAATGAGTTCAATGTCAATATTTTACTTTATTCAAAATAGTTTATCACTATACCATTTTTCATCGGAAATTTTTGATACAAAATAAAATGCGTTAGTTTAAGAATTTCAATTCTATTTACTAACGCATTAATAGTAACAAAATTATTGCCTGGGGAATCCTTAAAATATATGTTATAATCTCTATATAAATTGAATCAGAATTGTTACTAATTACAAAAATGAATGTAAACTATTGGAGGTTCTAAAATTGAATATTTATTTGATTATTTTAAATGTAATATTGATATTTCTTTTAGTATTAGAAAAAACATCTAACTCTAAAAGTCAATTAGAAAGAAAAGTTAAACAGTTAGAGATGGAAATTTTATTACTTAAAAAAGGAGAAACCAGAGACTTAGATTATGAAGTTAGAAATCTATTGAATGAAAATAAACATGTCAAAGCAATAAAATTAGTGAGAGAAACATTAGATTTTGATTTATTAAGTGCAAAGCAATATGTAGATAATATAGAAAATCATACAGAAAATTATATAGAAGTTAAGGACAATCCTGAAAAGTCAGTTTATTAATTATGAGATATGAAACTTAATAAAATAAATTATGCCAGCTATGGTTTTAAGCATAGCTGGCATTTTAATAATGTTTTTAGTTAACTGGTATTACTAATTGTTGTCCTATAAATATCAAATCAAGATTTTTGATATTGTTTTCTTCTGCTATTTTCTTATAAGAAATATTATATTTTTCTCCTATTGAAGATAGACAATCTCCTGCTTTTACTGTATATATAACTTTTTTATCCGATGGTTTCAATTCAGGATGAGTTGGCTTAGTTTCAGGTTTAGTTGCTGCCTTAACCCCTGATGTTAAGTAGTTAGCTTTAACTACTGAAAGCTTTTTAACCTGTCTTAGTTCATTTATTAAAGCATCTCTTATTGGTAAATTAGTATCCTTTAAATTTTTAGCTCCCTTAAAGTCATAGTTGTCTCCACCTTCAGCCATAAAATCATTAGTAACAACTGTATAGTATTTATTCATATCAACCTTTGATCCATCTTTTAAAGTCATTTCATATATTCTATTTCCAAAAGGTTGTTTTAAGTCGTATTTAACTTTTACTCCTGAAATCGCTGCCCATCCTATTGTCTCATTACCTATACCATTTTCTATAACTCTCTTTAGGTCCGATCCTTTTAATTCCATTGTAAATAATGTATTATCAAAAGGCATAAGCTCATATAATTTTCCTACAGTAATATTACCCTTTTCTATTGGACATCTAAGTCCTCCACCATTTGTAATTGCAATTTGTGCCTTAGCAGTTTTAGCCATTACATCACAAACCCATTCTCCAAGTAATGAAGGTCCATTAAATCTATCATGAGTTAAATCTTTATCTGTAGTTCCTACAACTTCATCTAATTTAGATTTTGAAGCATCTTCATATTTTTTAGCTATAGCTTTTCCTGCTTCATCTTCTGATAATGTTTTAACTATTTCTGATAAATCGATGAAAGCTGGTTCTATACTTACTTTATTAGTCTTAGTATTGAAAGCTACTTCTAGTTTTACATATGCTCTACCATTTTTGTTTCCTTGAACTACAGGAATTCCATTAACTTTTCCTGATACAGGCAAGTGAGTATGTGCAGAAATTATAGCGTCTACTCCAGCATTTCCTTTAGCAAGATCTGCTGCTTCACCTGTAATTTCTCCAGTCTTTTTATCTTGGAAAGATCCTAAATGAGTTAAAGCTATAACCACATCAACCTTACCTTCTTTTAACTCTCCACTTCTTAATTTCTTACTCCATTCTTTTGTAGCTTTAATAGGGTCTCTAAATTCAAGATTTTCTACATTTGTAGGTTTAGTTTTATAAGCTGTTTCAGGAGTTGCAATTCCAACAAATCCTATCTTTAATCCATCCATTTCTACTATTTTATATGGTTTTGCCCAGCTAACTGGCTGCCCTGTTTTCTTATCATATATATTTGATGCTAAGAAATCAAAGCCTGCTTCTTTTGACCATTTTGCTATTCTATCAGCACCCCAATCAAATTCGTGGTTTCCTACTGCTGAAGCAGTTAGTCCAATTGCTTTTAGCATTTCACTTATTGGAGCTCCGTAATTTAAATTAGAAAGAGCTGTACCTTGATATAAATCTCCACCTGCTACAACTATAGTATTTTTATTTTCCTTTTTAAAATCATTTATAGCTCCTACAAATTTAGCTATACCTAGATCTTTTCCTGATTCTTTTACTATACCGTGATAGTCGTTAAAGGATATAACATTTGCTGTCTTAGTATTTTTTGCATTTTCCAAATCTGTTTCTGTAATTGCTGCTACATTTGGAGTTCTTCCATCTTTAGATAGAGGGATTTTTATTTTGCCATCATTTATTAATTTTACAGCTTCCCCTCTTTTTGTAGAGTCCCAATTATTTCCGATAACTTTCCAATTGTTGTTCATTTGTGGAGTTATTACTCCCTGTTTTACTTCTCCAATATATTTTCCTATTAAATCTCTTATTGGAGTAGCTCCTACAGCATCTTTTTCTATAACTTTTGGTATGCTTCCATCTTTGAATATTCCACCCTTAGGATTTAAAAGATGTGAGCTCGCTCTATAATTATTTACTGCTAACTTAAGAGTATCTGTATCTTTTATTGCTGAATCATCCATTCTTCTTAAGTTAACAATTCTATTACCTGCTTCTTTTGAAACATCTACTTCGTATTTAACTCCAGAGAACATATCATAATTATATCCTCTTATGTCTTCATCAAAAGATAGAGTTAAATCTCCTGGTTTGTAAGTATTATAATAACTTGCTGACCATTCCATATAATCTTTTAATTGTTTTCCTGTTACTTCTAATAAATATAATGTATTGTCATATTTATATATTAATGAAGCATCACTTTTCTTAATTTTACCTTGTTTCATATTGGCATCTGATCTAAATGCTGCTGCAGCTGAAACATCAGCTTTTGTATAGTGCATCTGCACTTCATTTATCAGATTAATCATTGGAGTTTCTTGTATCTGTGAAGTAGGTATTCCCTTTACTTCATCCTTTGGAACTAAGTCCCCACCTTTAAGTTCTCCTATTATCTGGTTGGCATCATCTAAAGCCACTTTATGATATGGAGCTAATTTTTTTTCTAAATCTTTATCTGACTCATAATTTAAAGCTTTAGTCTTTCCATCTTCCATCCATATAATTTTAGATGTAACATCTTTAGCCTTATCATTAACTACATATTTTCCATTTTTCTCAGTAAGTTTTATATCTATCTTAGCTATTGATTGGGCTGCATTTTTATTTTCAACCAATAAAACGTTATTATATGAAGCTCCCTCAACAGCTTTATGCTCATGTGCTGCAACTATAGCAGCAAGTTCTGGACATGCATTTGCAAGTTCAACTGCTGAAGAGCCTTTATTTCCATATTCTTCGCCCTCTGACATATGAACCACTGCCACCATTACATCTACTTTATTCTTAATTTCAGATATTGCTTTTTTAGTTTCTTCTATAGGATCTGTAACCTTATATCCTTTTAGATTTTCTCCATCCCATCTTGTTATATTAGGAGTAACCATTCCTATAATACCAACTTTTAACCCTGCTTTTTCAACGATCTTATAAGGTTCTCCTAATCTTTTTCCATCTTCTCTATAAACGTTTCCACATAACACTGTTCCTTTAAATTTAGAAGCAACCTTGTCCAATGCAGGAATACCATAATTAAATTCATGATTTCCTAAAGTCCAAGTATCATATCCTATTTCATTCATGGCTAAAACCATTGGATGTATTTCATGGTTTAAAAATAAGCTAGCTGAATTATCTTGAATAGTATCTCCAACATCCACCACTATTGTATTAGGATTTTGCTTTCTTAATTCTTTAACCGCCGTAGCGATTTGTACCATACTACCCGATTTACTTTCTGAATTAGTAGCATACTCGTATGGTAAGATTTTTCCGTGTGTATCACTCGTTGCAAGTATCTGTATGTTTACAGTTTTTGCTGCTGCTGATACATTAAGTGGTGTAGCAAAACTTAACACCATAACTAATGTTACTAACCAAGATGTCCATTTCTTAAATTGAAACTTTTTAAACATAAAACCTCCCCTTACCTTTCCCTTTATTATTTTGTAATACCATGGGAAAATAATGGTATTTATAATATTATTATACATTGTTTGTACAATACTGTAAATGTTAACAATATTTAAATATAGCTAAAATTTCAGTTGAAAAATTTATGTACAACATAAAAACGACGCTAAATCACCTTTAGCGTCGTTTTTATACTTTTCAATTTAATTAAAATCTTATTTTGCAGCTTCTTTTGTTGCTGGAAGAATTACTTCAACTTCACTATGTGGTCTTGGAATTACGTGAACTGATATTAATTCTCCAACACGTTGTGCAGCAGCGGCACCAGCATCTGTAGCAGCTTTAACAGCTCCAACATCACCTCTAACCATAACAGTTACAAGTCCGCCTCCAACATATTCTTTACCTATTAAATATACGTTTGCTGCTTTAACCATAGCATCTGCTGCTTCTATTGCTCCTATTAATCCTTTTGTTTCTATCATTCCTAATGCATCATATTTCATTTTAAAATCCTCCTAAATATTTTTTATTTTTATTTATATATTATAAATTTTATTTATAAACACTTTTTTTATTTTACTATTGTTATTTTTGATTTTGAGTTAATGCTCATTGCATTAGCTTCCTCAATATCAAGGTGACATTCAAGTTTTGATGAATCGTTAGCTCTAATAGCCACATTGCTATATATTCCGCCTCTCAAATCATCAAATTTTATGGATACTATTTCTCCATCATGTACTCCCAAATTTTTAGCATCTTCAGGTGTCATGTGAATGTGTCTTTGTGCAACTATTAATCCTTCTTCAATTTGAACAGAACCCTTTGGTCCAACTACTGTGATTCCAGATGTTCTGCTTAAATCTCCAGACAATTTTACATGTGGTACTGATCCAAGTTTAATACAATCTCCAGCTAATACTTCAACTTGAGTTTTGCTTCTTACAGGACCAAGTATTCTAACCTTCTCAATTGCACCTTTTGGTCCGCAAATTGTTACAACTTCCTTACAAGCATATTGTCCAGGTTGAGATAGATCTTTAATCTTTGTAAGTTGATAATCTTTACCAAAAAGGCTTTCTAAATCCTTTTGTGAAAGGTGTATATGTCTATTAGAAATTCCTACTGGAATCTCAGATGAATTTTGCTGAACTCCATTATTTGCTCCATTGCTTTTAATAGCTTCTAGCAAAATCTTTAATATTTCTTCACAGTTATCCATTAGTTTGCCCCCTTCATAGCAGCAACTATTTGATTAACTAAATCTAAAATTTCTTCATTTTTTTCGCTTTTACTATTAGATTCAGTACAGCTGTTAGTGTTATGACCACAATTAGTAACTTTATTTAAAACTTCTGCAGCTGCTGCAATTTGAGCTGGGCTCATATTCATAAATTGATTTTGAACTCCATGACAATTTTCAGCAGTTTTTATACGGTTGAAAGTTGGGTCATTAGATGCTAATGTTGCACAATCCTTTAAGCCATAAGCAACTCTTTTGATGTTTATAAGGTGCTCTGGAGTAACATTTTCAGATACTGAACTTCCTCCCCATGTACCACAGCCTAAAGTAAATGCTGGGCTAAGAGCTGTGCTTGCACCTGTTCCACCTTGAGATCCACCAGTATTAACAAGAATACGGGAAGCTGGCTTTCTAGCAAACTTCATAACTATATCTCTATCTTCAGTATGGATACTCATTGTGTGGCCAATTCCATTTTGAAGTAATTCAATACTTAATTCACATGCTTCATGCCAATCTTTTACTGTATAGAATCCAAGAACTGTTGTAAGTTTTTCAAAGGACAATGGATAACCTGCACCTACTCCATTTTGTCTTCCTATAAGTACTTTAACTTCTACTGGAACTGTAAATCCTGCAGCACTTGCAATAACTTGTGGACTTCTTCCAACAAACTTAGCATTCATAGCATATCCATTTTTAAATAACAGCTTACAAACTTTATCAGTTTCTTCTTCTGTCATAAAATATCCACCTTGCTTTTTAAACTCTTGAATAACTATATCCTGATTGCATTCTTCACAAATTATTGATTGTTCTGAAGCACAGATTGTACCATAATCAAAAGTCTTACTTGCAATAATATCTCTAACAGCCTTTTCTACATTAGCAGTTCTTTCGATGTATGCTGGAGAGTTTCCTGCACCAACACCAATAGCTGGTTTTCCTGAACTATAAGCAGCTTTAACCATCCCTGGACCACCTGTAGCTATTATTATAGAAACTTCTTTGCTTTTCATTAGTTCATTTGTAGCTGCAATTGTTGGCATAGTTACAGCACTTATAATGTTCTCTGGTGCACCAGCCTCAATAGCTGCATCTCTCATTAATTCAACTGCTTTAATTGTACATTTTGCAGCAGCTGGATGTGGTGAGAAAACTATAGCATTACGAGATTTAATTGAAATTATAGATTTAAAAATCGCTGTTGAAGTTGGGTTTGTTGAAGGTACTATACCCATAACTAAACCAACTGGTTCAGCAATCTCTATAAGCTTGTTTGTCTCATCTTCCTTAATTACACCTATTGTTTTCATATCTTTAATTGAATCATATAATATAGTAGCTGCTAAATGGTTTTTGAAAGTCTTATCTTCAGATTTACCAAAACCTGTCTCCTCAACTGCCATTTGTGCTAAGCAAGCAGCATTTTCTTCTGCTACTCTAACCATATTGCGTAAAATTTTGTCAATCTGCTCCTCAGTATAATCAGCAATTTTATCAGCTGCTACCTTTCCAAGTCTGGCAAGATTTCTTGCTTCTTGTATTGAACGCAAATCTTTATCAAAGTTTTCCATTATTCCTTACTTCCTTTCATAAACCTTAAAATAGCTATTTTTTCTCGTAATATAATTTAAATTTAGTAATTAATGTGTTCTTGCCTGCCTTTGAGGTGGCTCTACCTGTAATTCCAAAATCTTTATATTCACGAGCTAAATTTCTAAGCTTAACAACTTTTAATTTAGCTAGTATTAAAAGGGTTTTTTCTATACCGTCTTTACTTACTAGATTATCTACATCCTCTTTGTGTAAATTCTCTAAATCTAACTTATGCAGTTTATCTGAATCCATTTCTAAAGCATCTTGATCTTGATTTTCTTTAATCTGGTCTTCAGCTTGTTCTATTACTTCTTCAGCTTCTACTACATATACTTCTTCATTTTTTTCTACATCTTTTGCTTCTTCTATTTTTTCTTCAGTTTGTTCTACATCTTCTACTTCTTCTATTTCTTCTATTTCTTCATTAAATGATGGAACTTCTAAAACCTCTGGTGGAGTATTAGGTCCAATTATACTTTCCAACTCCTCATGAGGACGTGGAATTATATGATCAGAAACTAAAAATTCTTCATTAAGTTTTTTAACCGCTGCTACTCCAGCTTCTATAGATGCTTTCACTGCACCTACATCACCTGTAACTAAAATTGTAACAAGTCCTCCACCTACATAAGTTTTTTCAATAATACTTACCTCTGCTGATTTAACCATTGTATCAGCTGCCTCAACAGCTGCAAGTAATCCTTTTGTTTCTATTAAACCAAGCGCTTGCATAGGTTAATCCTCCTAATCTTCTATAAGAGATCCGCCCAGTTTGCTGGATATGTTGTATAAAACACCCTAGCTTTATCTGGTGAACCCCAAACCACTTTAGAACCTGATGGTACAAATAGTACATCTCCAGGGTAAGCTGTATATGTCTTTCCATTGATTTCAACTGTTAAAGTTCCCTCAATAACATAATCAATCTCTTCGTAAGTTAATTCCCAATCAAATTTTGAGTTTTCGATAGTTAAAAATCCTGCGCTCATTTTTGATTCTTCTTTACTTACCAATTCTTGAAAATAAACTTTTGCGTTTGGATTACCAGTGTCGAATACATCCATTTTTACTGTGTTTCCTCTAACAACTTTAAGTCCATTAGGGTCACTTTCTGCTTCAAATGGAAGATTCTTTTGCTTTAAACATTGAAGCATTTCTTCTAAAAGACCCTTGTCCATCATTTTTCTAAAGAAATTAAGCAGCATTTCGCCATCAATACCATCTATGCTTGAAGCTTTGTTAACCCCTAAATCCTGTACTTTAGGTGCAGGAGCTTTTGTAGTAAACACTATTTCATTATTTTTTGCAAGATCCTGAGCTGATGGCGTAATTATTTCACTGCCATCTACATAAAATATTTTTTCATTATTCAATATTAATGCTTCAACATCTTTTGCACAGATTAATTTTTTCATGTTCTCACATCCTTTGCCCCTTAATCAAAATTACAATCATGATCAATTATTCCAACAACAATTGCATCTACAGGAATATTATTATCTCCTAACATTCTGCAAGCAGATGCTCCAGTACTGACGATAACTTTATCACCAATACCCGCACCTATAATATCAACAACAATAAATCTACGTCCTTCACTTATTCCACTGATTTCCTCAGCCAGCATAAATTTAAGTCCGTTAAGAGATTCTGCTTTTCTAGTGGCCCATACATTATCAACAAGTCTTGCTGCTATCATATCGTTTTTTCCTCTTTCATCTTCAGCTTAATCTCATTTAATGCAGCTTCAACTGATGCTGTGTCGCCTAAAATTCCAATTAGAACCATATGCTGGGGACATAATCCCCTAATATCTTCAACGGTAACTCCAACAGCCTTCTCAGCAATATCTGCGGCATAAATCATATCGATAAATTTACCTTGAACAAGCCCTATTGCATCAGCATTTTCTAAATCTGCTTTGCAATCTCCACCCATTCGTCTTTTAAGAATATCTTTAGTGCTATCAGAAGGTGATTTTATAATTCTAAAATCCACTTTTAAACACTCTCCTCATTATTCCATAATATCTTGTGTACAATTTAATGCTATTCCAAGTGGTGTAACAAACATAGGGTTTTTAGGTTTATGAGTATATATTTTTGTCTGCTTTTCAATAATTTCTTCAATTCCTGTCAAGCAACAAGTACCACCTACTAAAGAAATTTCATTAACATCATAATTCTCAATATTATTATTAATAATTGATGATACCTTTTCAATTACTGGTCTTAGCAACGGTAAAATTTCTTTGTGATTTTTATTATCTCTTTTAAATTTATCTGCTTCTTTAAAAGGCATTTTATATGCACCTGAAATAACTAATGAAAAATGAGTACCGCCTGTAGGTTCATCAACAACAGAAACAACCTTTCCATCTTTTAAAATGGATATTCCAGTTGTTCCTCCGCCGATATCCACAACTGCACCATTTTCAATTTTAAGTAGAGCATTTGCAGCAGTAGGTTCATCTAAAAGACATGTCAATTCAAATCCTGCTGCTTGAACTACATTTTTAATTGCTCCAGAATCTAGAGCATCGGTTCCAGGTGGAATTGCAGCAGCGGCATAAATAAGCTCTTTATTGAGTTTTTCTTCAATTTCCTGCTTAAGTTCTTTTACAAGCTTTATTGCTCCAATATAGTCCACAACCATACCGTCACGAACTACATCAGCGTATCTATATGCACCAGCAACTGGCTTGTAGTTTTCATCTAAAACAGCTAATACCACGCAAGCAGTACCTAAATCCACACCTGTGTAATAAACAGAAGATTCATTAATAATTGGCTTTTCTATAACTTCTTCAAACTTCTGAACCATATTATCGCAATATTCAAAAGTTAATTTTTCCTTTGACATTCTTTTCCTCCTACTGCTAAACAAATTAATTGAGACAGTGAATTAATTATTGAATTAACATTGCTCACAATTCCGTTTTTTAAGCTCTCATCATCACTTTTGTACGTTTCAATTATTTCAAATTGTAATTCTTGCACTGCACAACGAAGTGTGTGCATTTTTAAAATCCCATTACTTTTTTTCAGCTGCATATGAAATTCTGTTATTTCAAAACAATCCTCAAGCTCAGTTGTGAAATTTAATGAATTCATTCCTGTACATTCTTTACAATTAATAGGTTCAAGAGTACCTTTTCCATCCACAACATTTCTGATGTTTGATATTTTTCTACCCAAACTTATAATATTTTGTGCTAAAATAATATCTTCTTTTAATATTTCACTACTAGTAACAAGAAATGCTGCCTCCATAGATTTCAACTTACAACAAAGCTTCTTATTCAAATTTAAATTACTGTTTTCAGCTTCTTTTATTGTTTCTACCTGTATTGTTTCTGTCTGGCTGCTTTTAGAAACATTCTTATCTGCTTTCGAAGCATCATTATTAATTTTTATTCTTTTATCAGACAAATATTGAGCTGCTCCAGGGGTAAGGCGCTGTCCTTCTTGTAACTTGTAGGCATTAAAAGGTTCTTTTCTATATAAATCTCTTAAATACTCTTCGGTAATAAATTTCATCATTGCCCTTTACTCCTCACCTTTTTCAAATAAATACTTCTTTAAAGCATCAATTCCTGTTCCCATGGGAAAGCTACTATGAAAATATGGCTCTGATACTCCTATGGCCTTTAGCTGTCTTAAACATTTCTCTTCATTTTCAGGCATTAGGTCACATTTTGTTATGACCCCAATTACCGGACATCTAAAAGACTTTGCAAACCCAGGGGGGTATATTTCAGTGCAATTAGATTGATCAACTATTATAAGCACATGGGATGCATCCTGAGCTACAGCAATTACATGTTTATACATCCATGAATTTTCTATATAAGGGCCTGGGACATCAATGGTATTCTTACCATAAATCACTTCTGGTGTTCCCTTTAATGGACCATCATAATCGTTTAATGCATTAACTATTGTAGTTTTGCCAGATTTTGAAGGACCAATTACCATTATGCGCTTTTTTCTCATGTCCTTGTAATGGGAGCTGGAGTAAATCCAAGCATATCCTTTAACGTATTATTTACTGCACTAAGTGCTGTTTCCACACTTTGAACATCACCATTTATTACAACAGACCCTGTAAAACGATCAAGAAATCCAATTTCAACATCAGAAGCCTTTGTAGCAATGTCTGCGGCAATAATAGCAGTTTCACAGGGTGAAAGAGTTAAAATACCTATTGCTCCTTTTTCATCGATTCCAAGACGATCATATATATCAGACATTGGAGATGCGATAACGTGAGCTATAGTAATCTGCTTTCCTGGAACTGACTCTTGCACAACACGCTGCGTATTTCTATCGAAAAAATCTCCCATAAGCTTTACCTTCCATCTTATTATTTAATGAAACTCCTTCTCCTTTGTCGAATGAGTAAGCGATTCACACAAAATCATAGATTTTGGTTCTCTGCTTAATGACGGATTACTTTTACAGGTAAGTCATATTTTTTAATCCATCCTTCTATTTTGTCTAAATCTTCACTTTTCAAACTTGGATCATCTTTTATAGGATATTCCATTCCTAATTGGTTATATTTATTTACCCCCATCTTATGATATGGAAGTAAATCAATTCCCTTAAAGTTTTTATATTCTTTATATGGGTTTAAAAACTCCATAGTTCTTTCTATTTCATCTTGAGAATCATTTATACCCTTAAGTAAAGGCATACGAATCTTTACATTGTATTTTCTGCGAAGTAATTCTTGAAGATTTTCTAAAATCTGTTCATTTCTTACTCCTGTTAACTGAAAGTGTCTATCAGAATCAATATGCTTAATATCAAATAGGAATAAGTCTGTGAACTCTGCAACCTTAAGTACTGTTTCCATTTTTGCATAACCACAAGTTTCAATTGCAGTGTTTATACCTTCTTGCTTACATGCCATTAATAAACTGCAAGCTGCTTCAGGCTGCATCAAAACTTCACCACCGCCTAATGTAACTCCACCACCAGACATTTCATAAAAAGTTCTATCCTCTTCTACAATTTCTAAAAGTTCAGAGATAGTTTTTACTTCTCCAACTATTGATATAGCAGATTTAAGACAGGCTTCCTTACACTTACCGCATCCGATACACTCAATATCACGATTAATTTCATGCTTTAAAGTTTCATTAGAGATAGAATGTATGGAAACGGGACAAACAGAAACGCAAGCTCCACAGTTAACACATAAATTGCTTTTAAACATAACTCTATGCATTTTTAGCAATCCTTCAGGATTTGCACACCATTTACAGCGAAGGGGGCAACCTTGAAAAAATACTAAAGTTCTTATTCCCTCTCCATCATACATATTATATTTTTGTATATTAAAAATCGTCGCTTTTCGTTCGATTACACCTAAATTTCCATTACTCATATCTTTCATTCTCCAATTTCATTTACTTTGATTTTTAATATATATCTTAACTGTAATCTGCAATCTACAGAACAGCTCTGTAGATTACAGACTTTACAAAATTTAATCTAAAAATTCTTAAGTTACATATTGTTTTTAATTTTTAAGTTTTTTAATTAAAAGTGGTTAAGCATAGTTCTGCTGATGATTTCATCTTGAACGTCTTTACATAACTCAACGAAGAATGCACTATATCCAGCAACACGAACTATTAAATCACGGTATTGCTCTGGATGCTTCTGAGCTTCTATTAAAGTCTCGTTACTTAAATAGTTAAACTGCATTTCTCCAAGCTGAAGGGCGCATGCACTACGTAACAATGTAATGATTCCTTGTTCACCCTCTGGTGTATCAAGAAGGCCAGATATTAACTTGAAGTTGTGAACCATACCTATATTCATATCTTCACAAGACATTTTAGAAACAGATTTTATTATAGAAGTAGGTCCTTTAAAATCTGATCCTTGTGATGGGCTTATACCATCTGATAAAGGCATCCATGCTCTACGTCCATTTGCTGTAGCTCCAGTCATTTGTCCAAATGGAGTGTTATTTGAGATTGATAAAGTACCATGGCTAAGTACTGAATATAATGTCTTATATTTACGATGCTCTTGTTCAGTAAAGTTAATTAAATCAGCAGCAATTAAATCTGCATAATCATCATCGTTACCATACTTAGGTGCTTCTAAACAATCTTTTCTTAGTTGTTCATATCCAACGAAATCAGCTTTTAAAGCTTCGTTAATTTCTTGTAGAGTATATTTCTTTTCTTCAAACACTAATTTCTTTATAGCTGCCATGGAATCTGTATAAGTAGCAAGACCACTCCATACTACTCCTGGTCCGAAGTTATACATAGCTCCGCCTGCTTCTACTCCTCTACCATTTTCCATACAACCTTCATACATCATAGACATAAGTGGTTTTGGTGCAAGTTCTCTGTGAACACGTTGAGAAATTACTGTAGCAACACTTGTCCATTTAGTAATGAATTTAATTTGATCTTTAACAGCTGCTTCAAATTGTTCATAAGTTTTAAATTGGCTTAAGTCTCCCGCATCTGGGCATACTTGCTTACCATACCATAGTGGTACTCCGTGATTAAGAACAAGTTCTATACATATAGGCCATTGAGTGTATCCTGTAGAAGTCCATTGATATAATCTTCCTGATTTTTGTGGCTCAACGCATCCCATTAAGCAGTAGTCTCTTGCGTCTTCTATGGAAACACCTTTAGCTAACATCATTTTTATATGAACATCATCAAAGTGACATGCTGGGAATCCCATACCTGCACGGATAACGTCAACTATCTTTTTAAGATACTTCTGTGGTGATCCTTTGTGTATACGGCAAGCTAAAGATGGTTGATATATTTTAACGTGACGAACTGCATCCATTAAAAGGTATGTTAATTCGTTTGTAGCATCACGTCCTTCTCTAGTAACACCGCCTATACACATATTGACAAATGGCTGATAACCTGCGAAGAATTTAGAACCACCTTCACTTGTTATCCACATCATCTCAGACATTTTTATAAGCATACAACCTGATAATTCAAATGCTTCGAAATCAGTCATACGTCCAGATTCAATATCAGCTTTGTAGAATGGGTACATGTATTGGTCAACACGTCCTATAGACATACCTGTTTGATTTTCTTCAACTACAAGTAGTGATTCTATAGTCCAAACTGCTTGAATTGCTTCCCAGTAAGTACTTGGTTTATGTGCTGGAACTCTAGCATTTATTTCAGATATCTTTTGAAGTTCTGCTTTACGCTTAGGGTTAGTTTCTTTTGAAGCTAACTCTGCAGCATAGTCTGACATACGTTTAGCATATATCATAACACCTTCAGCAGTATCAATTAATGATTTATAGAAATAGATTTTATCTATGTCTTCTGGATTTTCATAGCTAAGTTCAGCTAATTTTTCTTCTGATTCTCTCTTTATGTCAAGCATACCCTTTTTCATTAAGATAACGTCATATCCTGGGTTAGAGTCTCCTCCACCATTTATTGCGTGATATGAACAGTCAGAAACAAAAGATTCTCCTGAAAGTTCCCATACTCCAGCTTCACGATATTGATCTTCACAGTATTCATCAATTGATTTACCCTGCCAATATGGGAATAACTCCTCACGCATAATTTTCTTATCTTCTTCTGAAATATAGAATGGGTCTTGTGGACGAGTTCCTATTGTATCAATTTCATCAACCATCCATCTCCAAGCTATATCAGGAGAAAAGGCTCCTGCACGAGGTTGTCCATTAGGTGCTCCAACTATAAGTTCATTGTCTTGAATTACTAGTGGTGCGGTTTCACAACAATGTTTAAAACATTTACCACGTAAAACTGATTTAGGAATACCAGGGTTTTCTTTCGCTATTTTAGTAATAGCTCTTGCTCTATGAGTTGTTATTGTTGGAACATGCTTTAGGTAAGTTTCCTTTAACTTAACTAAACGCTCTGTTATTCCATCAGGAATTTCACCATTATTGTCACATGCAACATTTAAAGTAGCTGGCTCTTCTTTTGTTATCTCTTTAGAAACACTCTCAAACATCTTCATTAAACTAGCACGCTCTTCACCAGACATATTTTTAGTGGCTTCCATAAATATATTTGAAAATTCATGAATATCCAAATTTATTACCTCCCAGTCTTTAATGTATTTCATATTTTAGATATGATTTTTTTATTTCAAGTTATTTAGAACTTCTTTTAAGATACTCTCTAATAACTTATAATTATCTATTTCATTTACATTTAATTTATCACTTTCATTTGATTTATCAGTTGAAACTGTACAAGTAGAATCTTCTTTATCCTTTACTGTTTTAACAATTTCATCTACTGTGCGAACCCCATATCCAACTTTACGGATATATATTAGATTTCTAGGTGAAACATTGTCTGAAGTCATCCCTTCACCTGCGGAACCACTACCTAAAGTCATTGAAGGAAATAAATTGGTGGTCGCTCCCATGCTTCCAAAAGTTCCTGGAGTATTAACAAGTACTCTTCCAACTGGTTTTTTCAATGCAAATTGATTAATAACTTCTTCATCTTTTGAATGTATAATAAGTGTATGTCCATATCGCTCACTAAGTAACAATTCTATACACTTTTCACAAGCATGCATCCAATCCTCTTCTATATAAAAGGCTAAAACAGGACAAAGCTTTTCTCTTGAGTAAGGGTTATTTTTAGAGACAAACTTTTGCTCTGAAATAAGAACTTTTATATCTTGAGGAACAGTAAAGCCAGCACGCTTAGCCAAAAATTGTGGCGATTTACCAACCATATTCAATTCGGGGCTACCATCTTTATTAAAAATTATTGATCCCAACTTTAGAGCTTCCTCTTCTGTCATAAAGTATCCACCATTTTTAATAAACTCTTGTTTTACTTCGGCGGCAACACAGCTATCAACAACAATTGATTGTTCAGCTGCAGAAACAACTCCATAATCAAAGTTCTTACTATCAATAATATCTTTAACCGCCTGGGGTATATTAGCTGTACGCTCTATGAAAGCTGGCCCATTTCCGTTGCCACCATAAATTACTGGCTTACCGGATTTATAAGCTGCATCAAGCATTTCTGCAACTCCTGTATTCATTATAAGAGAAGTATCTCTATGTTCCATAAGCTCTAATGAACCTCTTGGTGATACTATATGCAAATATGCAAGAGCACCCTCTGGAAGCCCTACCCCTTCCGCAGCTCTAATCAAAATATCAAGTGTTTTGCAAATTGTTTTTTTAGCTCTTGGATGAGGTGAAAATATAATTGCATTTCCTGATTTAATTGAAATCAGTGCCTTATATATGGTTGTAGATACAGGACTAGTTGATGGTGAGAAGGCTATAATAACCCCCATTGGCACTCCAATATCCCTTGTCCTGTTTATTTTGTCTTCATTAATGGCACCTACACACTTCATGCCCTCAAGTCTATCTTTCAAATACTTGCATACAAATTGATTTTTGATATATTTATCTTCCCACTTTCCATATTCTGTTTCTTCATTAGATATTTTTGCAAGTTCTTTTAAATGTTTTTCAATCTCTTCAGTCATACGTGCAACTATTTCATCAAGTTTTTCTTGTGGAAAGGTTGCCAATTTTCTTTGTGCCTCGCGGGCATTTTCAACAAGGATTCTAGCTTCCTGCATGGAGAGTAAATCATTATCAATAATATTCATTTTTTCTCTCTCCTTTTATTTATTACTTAGAAAAAATTTTCATTTCCTATTCTGTTATAGGATTTGGAATTGCATAACGTTTTATTATCTTTTCAAGATCCTGGTGTGGTCTTGGTATAACTATTGAACTATAAAGGTTTCCACCTTCCATTCCTTCAACTGCTGCAACACCAGCTTCTACCGCTGTTCTACAAGCACCAACATCACCGCTAACTAATACAGATATATAACCTGATGCAACATTTTCATATCCTATAAGTTCAACATTTGCTGATTTGCACATAGCGTCTGCTGCTTCTAGTGCAAAAACCAGACCAAAGGTTTCAATTAATCCTAAAGCTTCATATCTTGCCATATGTGTATCCTTTCCTTCCCCTTTTATAAATCGATATCGTGTACTGACACAATATCTCCAACTTCTCTAATAGGACGTGGCATAACATTGTGTGCTGTTAATTTGCCAATAGCTCTAGCTGCTTCAGCACCTGCTTCTACAGCAGCTCTTACTGCTCCAACATCACCTTTTATCATAATTGTTACAAGAGTCGAACCAACATTTTCATATGAAATTAATTCAACATTAGCGGCCTTAAGCATTTTATCGGCAGCTTCAAGTGCAGGAACTAATCCTATTGTTTCTACAAGGCCTAAAGCCTCATCTCCATAGTATCTCATCTATAATTCCTCCTCTCTTTTTTATCAAAATATACTTTTTATTTCTTATAACAAAAATTAATCTTCAATATATTTGTTAATTGTAGCTGCACCCTCTTCATGTGCGTGATAATAAACCCTCAACTCTTTATTCTTATCTAATTCAAATCCTGTTTCTTCAATAAGACCATTTGCTTCTGCTGTCATTAAAGCGTTAGTTACAGCTTTCTTTGTTAAGGCTTTAAAACTTCCATATTCCCCCTTTAACGCCTCTATAACGTCATCAGCACAAGCTTCTTCAACTTTAGTAAAATATTTTAAAATTGCATAATTAAGTGGTTTCATCTATTCTACCTCCGTCTTTTTTCTTTTTAATAAATCAAGTGGATTCATAGATATTGTAAGAATACCAAACATCATTATTACGGCTCCGATCCAAGCAACAGGAGGTAGTGCCCATCCGTCCATTCCACCATATACTCCTAATAACAATAAGCAGAATAATGGTCCAAAGAAGGAATATGTGCCATTGCATGCAGTACCAAGTCCCGCTCCGCACATACTGTTTCCAGCATACCATGTCATAAATGTGATAAATGATAAGAAACCACTTAAAGCAAACCAAGGCATTGCGGAAGTACTTGTAAATGCTTGTATAACAAGATTAGTAGAAATATCAATTCCACCAGCCATCATTCCAAAAACCGGAACTAAAATGAATAGATTTGCTATCCCTGATGTTACTTGACGTATACAAATACCAATTTCAGGGTCAATCATTGCTGAACCATATCCAGCTACACAACCTTCAAATCCCCATCCAAGAGCAGCAATAATAGCTATTGCAATACCAACGAAAGTGCCTGCTGAAGCACCACCACTAAATCCTGTACTACCAATTAAAAAGCTGGCAAATACACATACACCAATACCCAAAGCCATACGTTTATTTAATTCCTGCTTATATAAAACTTTACCTAATATAGCAGCAATAGCAGGGCAAAGAGCTGATATTGGAACAACTATTGAACCAGCCATTTGAATAGCTATAACATAAGCAGTACCAGCTACAGGTCCTCCAATAAGAGCAGCTAATATCATAATACGTCCTGGTTTTGTGTTAATACATCTTACGAAATCTTTAAATTTACCTTTAACTCCTGAATATAAAAGTGCCCAAACAGCACTGCATGTGTCATTTATGGCATTACCAATTGCCGCAAGCAAATACGCCACAACAAATACTGATAACCCAGCGGTATTATCGCCATACCAGTCAGCCCAAACTCCCTTAGTCATACCCATAGTTAGAGATGCCGTATATAATCCATAGGCAAGTCCTGAAAATAAAGCCAGGAATATACCCTTTTTAAAGAAATTACTTGATAATTTCTTTTTCGCAGCGGTTGCTTCTAAACTTGCTCCTTTTGAAACTGCATTCATAAATTAAAACTCCTTTCGCTTATGCGATTAATAATTTTTAAATTTATATTATTAAATAAAAATTTACGATGATCATAATTTAAGTATGATCTAAGATTGTTATAATTTGGTACATTCTATTTTTAAACTACTGAACACCTTTTCACTTGTATCTTGCGGTTTTATTCTTTAAGCAAATTATAGTCCTTTCCCTTTGGGGTAAAGTCAACAAATATTTTGCAGGAATATTTAAAATTTTATAATCATAGATACACTTAAAAATTAACATATAATTACAAAAAGCTTATGGATCTTAAAGTTGCGTTTGTTAAGTAACAAACGTGGTTATACCCGAATTACGATTAGTATAACTTTAACTTTAACTTCATATATTAATAGATAAAATATATCTATTAATATTGATTGTCCATAAGCTAAGCATTATTAAGCTTTTATACCTTACCCTAGGGGCAACGTTTTAATTGTCATAAAATTATTTTTTCCTACTGACTTTGATCAAAATCTCTGTTACGAATTTATCAATATTTTTAGTAGTCCAATAATCTGTTACATATCTTTCATAGGATTCTTCAGCACATACATAACCATGTTCTTTTGTCCACTCTTTTATTTTTTTATATGTTTCATTAATTGTTTCATGAGATCCTATATGATAACAAGAAGCTGCCATCCAACCACCAAATTCAGTACTTGCTTCTTCGTTACACTTTAAAATTGTTTCTTGCATTATCCTCATCTTATTGCATTTTCCATTAATTTTATCCTCAAGGGAGGGAAAACGTATAATTACAGGACCTGTTATTGCGTTATTTATACTATCTATATAATTGGTAAATTCTATATTAATTATAGAATCCGTATAGTCATATTCAAAATCTTGATCTAGAAATGTTAAAATATGATTATCTATATATTTTATAGCCACATCAGAGACATTATTTTCAATTACCATTTGTGCCTCAACTATAAGATCGTCCCAATCTTTAACGGATCTTATTTTTAAATTTATTTCCCTCTCAAGTTCTTTTAACTCCTCAATTTTATTTCTAAAGCTTTTATGAATAGAATCATAGGTAGTTCCTTTTAAAAAAGTTCTCATTTCATCAAGGGTAAATCCACTTTGCTTATAATATTTTATCACTGGCACAGATAATAAAGTCTTCTTGCTATAATATCTATAGCCACTTTCATCAGACACTTTATCAGGAGATAAGATGTTCTTTTTATCATAAAATCTAAGTGCTTTTTGAGTTATTCTACATATTTCTCCAACTTTCCCTATAGAATATAATTCTTCTTTCATATTGAAGCCTCCTTTTTCAAAAAAATTAAATCATGCTTAAATTATATTTTATAACATCTATTTTTTCAACTTTTCTGAAAAAATGAACAAAAAAAAAATATAAACCATCCATTAATGAATGGTTTATATTACAATATTTTATTCAAAAATTTTATCTAAAATTTTTGATAGATCTTCTCTTGAAGCTTCTCTAGGATTTACTGTTGTACATACATCCTTAAGAGCTGCATTAATAATTTCTTCTCTTGATGCTTGAGCCAAATTCATATCAGCACCTTGTTCTTTTAATGTTGTTGGAATCATCAATGTCTTTTGAAGTTCTACAACGCTTTTAATTAGATTATTAACACCAATATTTACATTTGATGCATGCAATTTCAATAATTTGGCAAGTCTTTGATATTTTTTAGCTGCTACGCTATATTCAACATGAAATGAATCTTTATCTAAATTAGCATTATATTCAATTACATGAGGAAGTATAATTGCATTGCTTCTTCCATGAGAAATATGTAATTTCCCACCTACAGCATGAGCTAAACTATGAGTAATTCCAAGTCCAGCTGCGTTAAATGCCATACCAGCAAGGCATGATGCATTGTGAAGCTTTTCTCTTGCTACTATATTATTTCCATCAGCATAAGCTTGTGGTAAAAATCTAAATGCTAAAGTAATAGCTTTTTCTGCAAGAGCATCTGAGAAATCAGTAGCATTCTTTGAAACATAAGCTTCCATAGCATGTGTGATTACATCCATCCCTGTATCAGCCGTTATAGCTTTAGGTACAGATTTAACTAGTTCAGGATCAAGAATAGCAACTGTTGGAAGAAGAGATTTATCTGTAAGAGCATATTTTAATCCTTCTTGTTTATTTGTAATTACTGCATATTCAGTTACTTCAGAGCCTGTACCACTTGTAGTAGGTATAGCGTAAAACTCTTCTATAGAGGAAACCCCTCCAGTAATTTTTTTTGCATATTCTCTAATTGCCTTAGCGCCATCAATTGATGAACCTCCACCAAGGGCTATAATAATCTGTGCATTACAACTTTGTAATTTTTTAATACCAGCAGCGATAACTTCTACAGATGGATCAGGCACAATATCACTATATATAGCTACTTCACAATCAACAAGCTTTTCTTGTACTTTTGTAGCCATACCTGAAGTTTCCATAAATTTATCACATACTATCAGTACTCTTTTATTATTAATTTCACTCAGTCTATCTAAAGACCCTTCTCCAAAATATACATTTGTACTAATACTAAATTCTTTCATATGCATTTTCTCCTATTTCAAAAATATCAAGATATGAATGAATTCGGTATTCTTTAGCTTAAATATAAAATTAATCTACAATTATAACAATCTTAATGTATTATACCAATATTATATTAAGAATACAATACTATTACAACAGGATTTGTGTCAAATTATAGCGAAAAATTTCAGAACTTCTTTATTTTATAGCCATTATACTCTAACTCTATATCCAACTCCCCAAAGGGTTTCAATGTACTGTGGTTCTGATGGATTTGATTCAATCTTTTCTCGTATTTTTCTAACGTGTACTGTGATAGTAGCATTATCCCCGAGGGAGTCAAGACCCCAAATCCTTTCGAAAAGTTCGTCTTTTCCAAATACCCTGTTAGGATTTTCAGCCATATACAATAATAATTCAAATTCTTTTTGTGTTAAACTAACTTCTTTGCCGTTTATAAATACCTGTCTTGAGTCTTTTAGTATTTCAAGCCCCCTTATTACAATACTATTATTAATTGGCTTATTACAAAACCTATTTCTCATTCTCTCGTAATTCTGAATGTGAGACTTAACCCTAGCAACTAATTCTCCTGGGCTAAAAGGTTTTGTTATGTAATCATCCGCCCCAAGACTTAACCCTTTTATTTTATCAATTTCTTCTTTTTTAGCAGAAACCATTAAAACAGGTACATCCTTATAATCATGAATGATTCTCAATATATCAAGACCATCAATTTTAGGAAGCATAACATCAAGAATTATTAAATCATATTTATTTTCTTTTATTTCATTTAAACCGCTTACTCCATCGGTACAGATCTTCACTTCAAAACCTGAGAGTTCTAAGTAATCTCTTTGAAGTTCAGCAATACTTAGATCATCTTCGACTATTAATATTCTTTTCATATGCTTGAAAACCTCCAAATATTATCCATGCTTATTTTCCATTGCTTTCCCAAGGGATATCATAATACTCGTTCCTTCATTCTCATGACCAACTGCCCATATCCTGCCTTTATGGCCCTCAACAATCTGTTTTGCAATAGCAAGACCTAATCCACTACCCTTGGCTCCGCTTCTTGCGGAATCTGCTCTATAAAATCTATGAAATATTTTATTTATATCATTATTATCAATTCCAGCCCCATTATCTCTTATTTCAATTATAACACTAGAATTTGTTTCCCGCAGATTTAAATTTATTTCACCCTGCTCTTTATCCATGTACTTACGAGAATTTTCTATAATATTTAAAATAACCCTTCTCATTCTCTCCCTATCCATCATAACGTATTTAGAAGTCTTTAGTTCATTTTTTAAACTTATTTTTATATTATCCTTTATAAGTTCAGGTTCACTTTCAGAAATACAAAAATTTAAATACTGAACAATATCTATTTTTTCAAAATTAAAAGGTATCTGTTTTAAATCCAGTTTTGAATATAGAAGCAAGTCATCAATCATATGATCAATATGTTCCGCCTTTGAATAAATAGTTTTTAAATAGTTTTCTCTTTTTTCAGGTGTATTTGCCACTCCATCTAAAATTCCCTCTACATAGCCTTTTATTGATGTTATTGGTGTCTTTAGATCATGGGAGATACTAGATATAAGGACCTTACGATTATCATCGTACTTCATTTTCATAACTATAGAATCCTTAAGCTGGACCCTCATGGCCTCAAAGCCATGACACAATTCCCTTATCTCACGATCCCCATCTTCAATAATCTCACAATCTAAGTTTCCATTACTGATTTCAGTTGTAGCTTCTTTTAAAAAATTAATAGGTTTTATTATTCTCTCAGAAAAAAGGTAGGACATGATTATGTTAGTTACTATAAAAGATATTATATAAACCACAATAGCGATAAGTACAAGTTTATTAAATTCATTTATTTCTTCTCCTATAGGAGCTAACAACACTATATTTCCACTAATTCCACCTTTTAAGTTTAAATCTATAACTTCAGCCATATAATGAATATTATTTATCACAACTCTTTTTTCCAGAAGATTTTCTCTTAATATTTCCATAGTTTTTTCTATATCTATTTTGTTCATATCCTTAGGACTGGATATAATTTTATGTCCTTTAACAATTATGAATTTACCATCTAAATCTGAAAGCCTATATGATAAATCATCTTGAAATTTGGTCCCTTCAATATCTTCAATATTTTGCTTCAATATATCATTTCTAATATTTACCAATTCGGACCTTACAGCCACCCCATCTTTAAAACCATCATAGTCCGGCTCATTACTAAAAATCTTTGAAGAAACAAATACAGAGCCATACATGAATATAATGGTGATGATAAGTGGCACTATAGCCGTTATTGTATTAGATATTATTAGTCGTTTTTTTATATCCATTTTTCCACCTTAAAAATCTTTTTTATCAAATAAATAATACCCAAGTGTAAAGAGTAATATTCCATAACTGCTCATCATCATAAACTGACGAAGAATCTTTAAAAATGGAAAACTGCTCATTATCCATAGATTATACCACCTAAACATTGAGGTGAAAAATATCCCTGAGTATTGTGAAAAAATAACCTCCATTACTTTAAACACGCTAAAAACAAGAACTGATAAAAAAAACACACCTATTCCACTTCTTAGAATGTTAGTAAACACTGTAACTAACAATACTAAAACCATCATAGGAATTATAGTAACTATATAGGATATAATTATTCTCATCATTCCTTGCAGAGTAAAAGAGTTTGCATTAAAAATAACCCCTACAATAGTTGAAAAAATCATTACAAACAAAAGATTAATCAATATAAAAAACATTATAGCTACTATTTTAGCAGTAAAAAACTTTAATCTTGTAATGGGTCTTGTAATTGCAATCTTCATAGTGTTTTGAGAAAATTCTCCTGAAAAACTATCTATGGTGATAAATGTAGCAAAAAGCGGTAATATACTATTAACTACAATAGAGAGTACTAATATTGGAAACTCCATACTGGAGGTTCCCCTTAATCCAAAGCCACTCCTCAGTCCAGTAATAGTAAGTTGTCCTATCACGATGAAAATCAATGATATTATTGCTGCTACTAAAATCTTCTTCTTTTTATATAACTTCTCAACTTCATTAATTACAGCAGCCTTAAATTCTACCATTTCGTTCCACCTCGCTTATAAAATAGTTTTCCAGTGAAGCATAATTATTTAATATATTTTTAGTTGTATCCACATTAAGCATTTTTCCATTATAAAGAACCCCTATCTTGCTACAGGTAAGCTCAACATCATGAATAAGATGACTTGATATAAAAAATGTTGTCTTCTCTTCTTTTGCAAGGTTTTTTATAAGATTTCTCATATCAATCATTCCCTCAACATCTAAGCCATTTAGAGGTTCATCTAAAATGACAATTTCAGGTCTGGATAGAATTGCCGCTGCAATTCCAAGTCTCTGCTTCATTCCAAGGGAAAATTTTCTTGTTTTTTCATCTTTAAACCTTAATATACCTGTAAGTTCTAAAACTTCATTAATCCTCTTGTCATCAATATTCTTATAATATCTTGAAAATTGTTTAAGATTTTCATAAGCAGTGAGATATTGATAGGACTCTGCTGTTTCAATGATACACCCTACCTTTTCCATAGCTTTTTCAAATTGTTCTAATACACTATAACCTAAAATTTTAACACTACCACTATCTGGCTTTATAAGTCCTGTCATAATTTTCATAGCAGTAGTTTTACCCGCCCCATTTGGTCCTAAAAATCCAAAAATATCCCCTCTATTTATTTCAAGGTTGATATCCATTATACCTCTGCCATTTTTATATACTTTGCTTAAGTTATTTATCTCAATAACCTTCTCCAATTATAACCCTCCTTTAAAAATTGCACAGCAATCTTTTTTTAATTAAGAGTTAAAAATTAAAAACTAAGAGTAACGGATGGAATTTCATCCATTACTCTTCATTTTTAACCATTCATTCTAAACTATTCATTCTTACTTAACTCTTTATTTAAGTTGTTAACCTAACTTTTCCTCTTATCTCTTCATTCTCAAAAATTTAGTAGAATGTTTTTATTTCTTCATATTACTATTCAAACACTCTATTAAACTCGCCATTATACCATGTTCTACCATTAGGAGTAGCTGGCATACCGAAATATAACTTTGGTTCTTCTCTATAAAAATTCATATGACCTTGAGCAGAGGATCCTTCAATATCAAATGATGCATGGTAATCATTTTGTTCACCATAATATTTAGCATCAAATTTAAATTCTGATTTCTTTCCTGCGTAATTCTCATATCCTTTTACATACTCTTCATGATATCTTCCAGCAACAGATTTAGAATCAGAATGTGTAATATCTATAATTCTCTCCCCAATTTTTTGGAACTTACCATCTTTTTCTATAACAATATCATTTTTGTATTTACCTACATACATTTCAGGCTTTGTAATTATATCCATATTCTTTTCTATATGTTTCTCTACTTTCTTCCCTGAAAGATCTGGTCTCTTCACAACAGTAGAGTTGATATTAGATACTTTACCAAGTAATTCCAAAGTTAAGTTGTGTTCTTTTCCTTGATCATCTTTACCTACAATCACTCCTGTGCCGAAAAAGCGCTGTATTAACCCGTTTTTATCTACAGTCATATTACCTTTAACTTCTTTTACATATACATCCTTAGTAATTAAAGGCATAATATTTCCCTGCCCATCATTTCTATTAACTGAATGTTGTTTTAATAAAAAAGAGCTTACTGCATTTATTAATGCTGGTATTTGAGCTTCGCTTATGGAACCAGATAACTCTTTACTTCCATCAGTTTTCTCATCTACTACCACATAATCCTTCAAGCTACCTAACATAGCATCTATTATTTTTTCCACATCTGCTGCTTCTTCCTCTTTAAATGGATTGCTAAAAGTTCTTCCTTCTAATGGTTTTTCATATTCAGTTACATAATAAGTAGCTCCATCTCCCTCAGTTGAAATAGTAGCGTTTTTATCTATATAGTAGTACTCTTCTGTCTTTTTGCCATTGTTAATACTTGTCTGAAGGTTCTCACTTGCCTTTTTAGTTACATCGTATTTATTTACCATATTCTCAGAAATAATAACTTTTCCATTATCCTTAATATTCATAGAAACATCAAAAGTATAGTTTGAAAGCTTACTTGTAAAACTTTCTGCGGAATATTTTAATGCATCTTTAGCTTGATCATACCCGCTCTTAGATGACACTTCCGCCATAGCAGTTGTTGCAAACATTAAAGTTCCCACAGTAAAGCTTAAGATCATGGCGGTTTTCTTTTTAATCTTCAATTTATAACATCTCCTTTATCTTTTTATTTAAAACACAATAGGAAAGCTTTCCCTATATTCATTCTAAATGAAGCATCTATAATTTTTCTAAACTAATTATAAAGAAATTCTAAAGTTTTATAAAGTCCTTATAAATTATAGTTTTAATATTAAAAATAGCTCCTGCTATTTAACAAGAGCTGTTTCCTGTGGTTTTCCATAATTGTTCTTTAATATTTTAATAAACTTTTTTGAAAGCTCATCCATATTTTTATCTTTTAAATTTATTACCCACATCTCCCCCCATACATTTTGAAGTTGATCATCATCTTCAATGGTAACAGATGCAATATTATGTATCTCTTCTTGATTTATAGCATCTTTTATTCCTATGGTAAAGTAATCCGTTTGAGTTAATACATTATGTAGTGTTGCACGATTGTGAACATATACAATTTTAGTGATCTTATCCATATCTTTTAAATTATATATAGATACATAGTCTACACTTTCAATTCCAAATCCCATATAGTCAGCATATCTAACCATGCCGTATTTATAAAGATCTTCTGAACGTATTTTATGACCATGCTTTAGTAGTGGATGATTTTTAGATAATATAATTTGCCTATCCAAGTTACAAATAAATGTATAATCCATATTTTTCATTTCAAGCATATTAATAAAAGTATTCTTCATGGATTGAGGAACATATATGACACCGATATTAGAAGCTTGAGAATAAATATCATTTATTACAGTGTAATTATTTGTTTCTTTAATATAAAATTTTGTATTTGTTTCATCTTTATACTCCTCATTAAGTGTAAAAAAAGTATCTATAGCATGTGAGGAATGTATAGTAGAAAGCTTAAAATTATATGTTTCACTTTGTGTATCCTTATATAATTTTATAAAGTTTTCTAGATCCTTAATTATTTTTTTGGCATGTTCAATAAGCTCTTTCCCCTGGTCAGTTATTTCCACGCCACTTTTATTTCTTACAAAAATAGTTATATTAAGTTCTGCTTCAAGCTCACGAATGGTTTTACTTAAATAAGGCTGTGTTAAAAAAAGAGCGCGAGCAGCCTTAGATATTGAGCCTTGTTTCTCTACTTCTATAACATATTTTAGATATTCGATCTTCAAAAATCGCACCTCTTTTCTTGGAAAAATTTATCATGTTACTAAATGTTATGGCTTCATAACTATAAAGCATTAACGCAGGATTAAAAATCAATGTTATTATAAAGAAAATATTATAAAATGTCAATTTTTAAACAATTTACAAGGAGGTACTTATGAATACTAAAAAATCACTAATAGAATTTTTAGACAGTAAATTTAAAGATTTTTCAAAAATCAGTGATAAGATTTGGGACTTTGCTGAATTGCAATTTGAAGAAGAAAAATCCTCAGAATTACTCTCTAATTTTTTGGAAAAGGAAGGCTTCATCGTAGAAAAAAATGTTGCAGGAATTAAAACCGCATTTATTGCTAGCTATGGCAGTGGAAATCCTGTCATCGGTATTTTAGGAGAATTTGATGCACTTTCAAATATGAGCCAAAAAAGTGGTATAGCATGTAAAGAACCTTTAGTAGAGGGCGCTCCTGGCCATGGATGTGGTCATCAGCTTTTAGGTACAGGTTCTCTAGCAGCCTGTATTGCAGTTAAGGAATATCTAAAAGAAACAGGTATGAAAGGAACTATCAAATTCTTTGGTTGCCCTGCTGAAGAAGGCGGTGCAGGCAAGGTATTTATGGTGAGAAGCGGCTGCTTTGAAGGCGTAGATGTGGCAATGACATGGCACCCTGCTTCACAAAATATGGTTTGGGAAGATAGTAGTTTAGCAAACAATCAAGCCTATTTTAATTTCAAAGGTATAAGCTCCCATGCCGCAGCATCACCTCATTTAGGACGCAGCGCATTAGATGCTGTAGAACTTATGAATGTAGGGGTTAACTACCTTAGAGAGCATATTGTTTCCGACGCAAGAGTTCATTATGCTGTTACAAACACTGGTGGCATATCTCCAAACATTGTACAAGCTGAAGCAACAGTGCTTTACCTTATGAGAGCCCCACAATCAAAGCAAGTAAGAGATATCTTTGATAGAGTTTGTAAAATTGCCCAGGGAGCTGCTCTTATGACGGAGACTCAAGTTGAAATTAAATTTGATACCGGTGTTTCTGAATTTAAACCAAATGTTCCTTTAACAAAGTTAATAGAAAAAAATCTTAAGGAAGTACTCCCCGTAACTAATTATACTGAGGAGGATATTTCCTTTGCTAAGTCTATGATTGCCACAATGCCTTCTATGGATGCTTCCTTATATAATCTTAAGGATAAAAAACTTGTAGAACATATTAAGGAAACAGGCATCTGTAATGGATTCATTGAAGGGTCAAATGGATTTGGCAGCGGATCTACAGATGTAGGAGACGTTAGCTGGGTAATACCTACAGCCCAATTTGCTACCTCCTGTGCAGCTTATGGAACTCCTATGCACTCATGGCAGCTTGTTGCTCAAGGAAAATCAAACTTAGCACACCAAGGTATGATCACTGCTGCTAAGACAATGGCATTATCTGCCTTTGATATTTTACAAAACCCACAAACATTGCAAGAAATTAAACACTCTTTTGAAAATGATTTCAGTAAAGAAAAATACATCTGTCCAATTCCAGCAGAAGTTTTACCAAGATATTAATTTTTATTTACACTTTAAATTTATATAAAATTTAGGAGGATTTATTATGCCAAAAGAACATTTAGCTATTGCTAACAGTAATATTATGCTGATTCTATGTGGTATTACTATTTTAATAGTTCTAATTCAACCTATTATATTTACCATAATAGCATGGAAAAGAGGAAAAGAAATCGGCTTAACTAGTGATGAAATGAAGAAGGCTGCCAAAAGTAGTTCAATATTTGCTATTATACCATCATTACCTGTAATTATAAGTTATTTGATGCTAGTACCTGCCTTGGGTAAATTTTTCCCATGGCTAAGGCTTAGCGTAGTTGGTTCAGCAACCTATGAAACCATGGCTGCTAATATGGCTGCTGAAGCATTTGGCTATGAAAGTATTTTTGCATCAAGTTTTACACCCGAAGTGTTTATTGCTATTATATCCGTAGTTAGCATAGCTATCTTAGGTGGCAATATATTTAATGTTTTATTTTTAAAAAAGTATGATGAAAAAGTTAGAAACATGAAATCACTAAATAGTGCTATTGTTCCAATTATGACAACAGCAATGTTTCTTGGTATGTATGGAGTGTTTGTGGCTCCAAACATAACCGATATTAAAAATCCATTGTCTATAACAACTTTGTTTATATCTGGCATAGCTTCCCTTATTTTCGGAAAGCTTTCAGAAAAGCACACAGCCCTTAAAGAGTTTTCTTTCTCTTTAAGCATTATTGCAGGAATGGCTTCTGCTTCCCTGTTAAACCTTTTTTTAAAATAATAATTTAGGGGGTTAATATAGATATGATAAACAATAATACGAAAGATTTTTCAAAATTAATACACAGGGTTGGAAGACTTACAGTAATATTAGTACTTCTATGTTTTACTTTGGTTCCTGTGGCTTTGGCATTGTACTACAAAGCTGATGTAGACATAGCCATGGTTGCGGGTAATACTGTACCAATGTTTATTACCTTTGCTACAGCGGCAGTTTGTGAAAATCTCTCTTTTGCACCTATTATAGGTGCAGGCGGACTCTATGTTGCCTGTGTAACTGGAAATGTAAGTAATCTTAAAATTCCTGCTGCTTTAAACGCTATGGAAGTTACTGGATGCGAACCAGGTACTGACAAAGGTGATGTATTATCTATAATTGCCATTGCTGCTTCATCTATTGTAACGGTTATCATAGTTTTCTTAGGAATGTTATTCCTTGGTTCGTTAATAGAGCCACTATTTAATAACCCATATATACAGCCAGCATTTAATAATCTTATCCCAGCTTTATTCGGTTCAATTATGGCACCATATATTATAAGGAATAAAAAAGAAAGTATTTTACCTATAGTACTGCCAGTTATATTTTTACTTATTGTTTCAAGAGAAAAATATGCTACTATTCAAGGGTATGTAATGCCTATATTCATATTAATTTCAATGGCATACTCCTATTGGCTAAATAAAGATTTATTTAAAAATACTAAAAACACTAAAGACACTAGTAAAAGCGCGTAAAAATTAAACCCCCATGAAAACATGGGATCTTTGAACAATCTGAGCTATTGGATATTCTCCAATAGCTTTTCTTGTATATTCATTGTATATGTATATGAATTTAATATAAATATATCTTTTCAAGAGCCCTCTTACCCATTTTGTTTTATATTCCACAACTCCCATTTTAATACCAATTATGTTATAATCTTTATATAATTAAAGGTTTAATATTATTTTAATCATGAAAAATATTTAGGTAGCTGTACACCTTACGTAATTTATAAATTTGAAAGGATTAGATTTTTATGAATAATAAATTCTTACATGATTTACAAGAAGATATTTTTGATAAAAAAGGATATTTTATATTATATGTAGTTGTTTTTATCCCAACTTTTATAATTGATATTAACACCATTCAATTATATATTGATATATTTAGAATTGCTTTATCCGCTATACCTTTATTGCTTTTAATCTTAATTTATTTTAAATGCAAAAATTCTAGAAATGAAAAGGAAAATAAAATAATTATTCAAGTTATACTTATCTTCCTTATATTAACCTTTGGCTCTATACATGGTTTTATAAGAAATTTTAACTCAGGCTATTGGATATTTTCCAATAGCTTTTCTTATATATAAGCTTACAATGACTCATCTCTATGATATATTTTCTTGCAATCAAGGTATATCCTGCTTTATGGTTTTTCCATAGTTGCTTTTTAATATTCCAATAAATTTTTTTGAAAGTTCATCCATAGTTTTATCCTTCAAATTTATAACCCACATTTCGCCCCATACACTTTGAAATTCATCATCATCTTCAATGGTAGCAGATGTAATGTTGTGCATCTCTTCTTGATTTATAGCGTCTATCATCCCTATGGTAAAATAATCTGTTTGAGTTAGTACATTATGTAGTGTTGCACGATTATGTACATATATAATTTTAGTGATCTTATCCATACCTTTTAAATTATATGCGGATAAATAATCTACACTTTCAATTCCAAATCCCATAAAATCAGCATATCTAACCATACCATATTTATAAAGATCTTTTGATTGTATTCTATGACCATTTTTTAGCAGTGGATGATTTTTACATAGTATAACTTGTCTACCTAAATCACAAATAAATTTATAATCTATATTTTTCATTTTAAGTGTATTAATAAAAGTGTTTTTCATGGATTTAGGAACATACATCACACCAACATTAGACTCTTGTGAATAAATATCATTTATTACAGTGTAATTGTCCGTTTCTTTTATGTAGAATTGTGTATTTGTTTCATCTTTATATTCTTTATTAAGTCTAAAAAAAGTCTCTACAATATGTGATGAATATATAGTAGAAAGCTTAAAATTATATGTTTTACTTTGCGTATCCTTATATAACTTTATAAAGTTTTCTAAGTCCTTAATTATTTTTTTAGCATGTTCAAGAAATTCTTTCCCCTGATCAGTTATTTGGACGCCATTATTATCTCTTACAAAAATAGTTATATTAAGTTCTTCCTCAAGTTCACGAATAGTTTTACTTAAATGTGGCTGTGTTAAAAAAAGAGAACGAGCAGCCTTAGATATTGATCCTTGTCGCTCTACTTCTATGACATATTTTAAATATTCAACTTTCAAAACTTACACCTCTTTTTCAATGAAATTTACCCTATTGCTAAATGTTATGGCTCCATAACTAAAAAGTATTAACGCGATATTAAAAATTAATGCTATTATAAAGAAAATACTGCATAGTGTCAATATTCCAACAATTTATAAGGAGGTACTTATGGATACTAAAGAAAAACTAATAGAATTTTTAGACAGCAAAGTTAAAGATTTTTCAAAAATCAGTGATAAAATTTGGGACTTCGCTGAATTACAATTTAAGGAGGAAAAATCCTCAGAATTACTTTCTAGCATTTTAGAAAATGAAGGTTTTACCGTAGAAAAAAATGTTGCAGGGATTAAAACCGCATTTATTGCTAGCTATGGCAGTGGAAATCCTGTCATTGGTATTTTAGGAGAATATGATGCCCTTTCAAATATGAGCCAAAAAAGCGGTGCAACACATAAAGAACCCCTAGTAGATGGCGCTCCTGGCCATGGATGTGGTCACCATCTTTTAGGGACAGGTTCCTTAGCAGCATGTATTGCAGTTAAGGAATATCTAAAAGAAACAGGCATGAAGGGAACTATAAAATTCTTTGGTTGTCCTGCTGAAGAAGGTGGCGCAGGCAAAGTATTTATGGTGCGAAGCGGTTGCTTCGAAGGTGTAGATGTTGCTATGACATGGCACCCTGCTTCACAGAATATGGTTTGGGAAGATAGCAGTTTAGCAACTAATCAAGTGTATTTCAATTTTAAAGGTATAAGCTCCCATGCTGCAGCATCACCTCATTTGGGACGCAGCGCATTGGATGCTGTAGAGCTTATGAATGTAGGGGTTAACTACCTTAGAGAGCATATTATTTCAGATGCAAGAGTGCATTACGCTGTTACAAATACTGGTGGCATAGCTCCAAATATTGTACAAGCTGAAGCCACAGTGCTCTATCTTATGAGAGCACCACATATAAGTCAGGTGAGAGATATTTATAGTAGGGTTTGCAAAATTGCTGATGGAGCTACTCTTATGACAGAGACTCAAGTAGAAACTAAATTTGATACTGGTGAGTGTGAATATAGACCAAATATTCCTCTAACAAAGCTAATAGAAAAAAATCTAAAAGAAGTTCTACCTATAGCTAATTATAATCAAGAAGATATTTCTCTTGCTAAGTCTATGATTGATACGATGCCTTCTATGGATGGTTTCTTGCATAAGCTTGAAAACAAAAAACTTGTAGAGTATATTGAAAAAACGGGCATCTGCAATGGATTCATCGAAGGGACAAATGGACTTGGCAGTGGCTCTACAGATGTGGGAGATGTTAGTTGGGTAGTACCTACAGCACAATTTACCACCTCCTGCGCAGCTTGCGAAACTCCTATGCACTCATGGCAACTTGTTGCTCAGGGAAAATCAAACTTAGCACATCAGGGTATGATCACTGCTGCTAAGACAATGGCATTATCTGCCTTTGATATTTTACAAAGTCCACAAGTATTGCAAGAAATTAAGGAATCTTTTGAAAAGGATTTCAGTAAAGAAAAATACATCTGTCCAATTCCAGAAGAAGTTTTACCAGGATATTAATTTTCATTAATATAAAACTAAAAAATAGGAGGTTTTATTATGCCAAAAGAACATTTAGCCATTGCTAACAGTAATATTATGCTACTTTTATGTGGGATTACTATCTTAATAGTTCTAATTCAGCCTATTATATTTATGAGAATAGCATGGAAAAGAGGAAAAGAAGTTGGACTAACTAGTGATGAGATGAAGAAAGCTACTAAAAGCAGCTCAGTATTTGCTATTATACCATCACTTCCTATCATTATTAGTTATTTGATGTTAGTACCTGCCCTTGGCAAATTTTTTCCATGGCTAAGACTTAGCGTAGTTGGTTCAGTAACTTATGAAACCATGGCTGCCAATATGGCTGCTGAAGCATTTGGATATGAAAGCATTTTTGCATCAAACTTTACACCAGATGTGTTTATCGCCATTATATTCGTAGTTAGCGTGGCTATCTTGGGCGGTAATATGTTTAATGTTTTATTTTTAAAAAAATATGATGAAAAAGTTAGAAGTATGAAATCATTAAATAGTGCTGTTGTTCCAATTATGACCACGGCAATGTTTCTTGGTATGTACGGAGTATTAGCTGCTCCCCATATAAGCAATGTTAAAAACCCATTATCTATAACAACTTTAGTTATATCCGGTATTGCCTCTCTTGTTTTTGGAAAGCTTTCTGAAAAGCATAAATCCCTTAAAGAGTTTTCCTTCTCTTTAAGTATTATTGCAGGAATGGCTTCCGCTTCCTTATTAAATCTTTTTTTAAAATAATAACTTAGGGGGTTAATATGATGAATAATAATACAGAAAATTTTTCAAAATCAGTACACAGAGCTGGAAGAATTACAGTAATATTAGCACTTACATGTTTCTTTATGCTTCCTATAGTTTTGGCACTTTACTACAAAGCTGACGTAGATATGGCTAAAGTTATTGCTAATACTGCACCAATATTTATTACCTTTGCTGCAGCGGGAATTTGTGAGATCCTCTCTTTTTCACCTATTATAGGTGCGGGCGGAGTTTATCTTGGCTGTATAACCGGAAATTTAAGCAATCTTAAACTACCTGCTGCCTTAAGTGCTATGGAAGTTACCGGATGTGAGCCAGGAACTGAAAAAGGTGATGTATTATCTATAATTGCCATTGCTGCTTCATCTATTGTAACGGTTATCATAGTTTTCTTAGGAATGTTATTCCTTGGTTCGTTAATAGAGCCACTATTTAATAACCCATATATACAGCCAGCATTTAATAATCTTATTCCTGCTTTGTTCGGTTCAATTATGGCTCCATTTATTATAAAAAGTAAAAAAGAAAGCATTTTACCTATAGTACTGCCAATTATATTTTTGATTATTGTTTCAAGAGCAAAATATGCTACTATTCAAGGATATGTAATGCCTATATTCATATTAATTTCAATGGCATACTCTTACTGGCTAAATAAAGATTTATTTAAAAATACTAAAAGCACCAAAAACACTAGTCAAAATGTTTAAAAATGTATATAAATTAGGCTATTGGATATTCTCCAATAGCTTTTTTTATTTTCATACTATTGTTTATTAAAATCAACAATAGTCTTGTTATACCTAATTTTACTAATTAACTTTTATATTTTTATTAATTTTATTAGTTAAACACTGAACTTAACCTTATATAATGTATGTACACATAAAATTGTCCATGTTAAACTTAAGTCTAAAGCATTAATAGCAATAACTATTAATATTAATTAATTAAGAAGTGTGTAAAATCCCTTGATATTATAAAAAAAGAAAGGAATATAACAATGAAAAAAATCATTATAATATTTACTGGCGGAACCATATCCATGAAAGAAAATGAAACCACTCATGCCGCTGTACCTGCTCTAACAGGAGATGAAATCATAAAACTTACACCTGGTATTGAAAATATCGCAATTATTGATTTCCTGAACTTCGGCATGCTTCCAGGGCCTCATATGACTCCTGAGAAAATGTTTGAACTGTCAAAAATAATACAAGATAAAGTCACATGTGGTGGCTATGATGGTGTTGTGGTTACTCATGGGACAGACTCCTTAGAAGAAACTGCTTATTTAGTGGATCTTACATATAAATACCCTAACCCAGTAGTTTTCATGGGTTCCATGAAAAACAGTTCACAATTTGGTTGGGACGGTCCCACTAACCTAATTGATGCAGTAAATACTGCTGCATCGGATGAAGCATGGAACAGAGGGGTTATGGTGGTTATGAACAATGAAGTTCATGCTGCTTCACAGGTTACCAAAACCAATACACATACCCTGGATACTTTTAAAAGCATGGATTTTGGCCCTATTGGCTTTGTTGATAATAACAAGGTATATTTTTATTACAACTATACCAAAAGCCAGTATATTCCCGCAGAGAAAATCACTAGCCAAGTGGATATAATAAAATGCGGCTGTGGTATGGACGATCGTCTTTTAAGATTCTGCGCAGATTCAGGTGCTCAAGGCATAGTTATTGAAGGAATGGGAAGAGGAAATATTCCTCCTAAGATGGTACAAGGTGTAGAGTATGCCTTAAGTAAAAGCATTCCCGTAGTGCTAGTTTCAAGATGTCTCATGGGAAAGGTCCTTGATGATTATGGATATGAAGGTGCCGGAAGAGGACTTAGAGAAAAAGGTGTGATTTTAGGAGATAATCTTAACGGGCATAAAGCGAGAATCAAGCTTATGGTTGCCCTTGGATACACAAATAAAATACCTGAGATAAAAGATATATTCGAAAAAAACTATTATTGATGGCAAGGAGGAATATATATGGATTCTACCAATTGCAAAATTATAGAAGCACTTGTGGAAGACGGAAGAATATCCATAAGGGAGCTTGCTCAAAAGGTATGTCTTAGTGCTCCTGCAGCAGCAGAAAGGGTAAAAAGACTTGAGGATGATGGCATTATAAAGGGTTATAAAGCAATTATTGATTATGAAAAGATAGGACAAACCATTAATGTGCTTATCAATTTAGATATGAATATTCAGCAAAATGAAAAGTTTATGGAATTCATCAGAAATGAAGATTCAATTATAGAGTGCCACCATGTTACAGGCCCCTACTGCAAGATTCTAAAAGCTAGAGTGTCCAATATTTCAGACCTAGAAAACTTGATCGGCAAAATTCAGATGTTTGGAAATACAGAAACATTTATAGTCCTCTCTTCTACTATAAAAGACAAAGTGAAGATTGATATTAAATAGTATATATAAAAAACAAGCAAGATTTTATATTTTCTTGCCTGTTTTTTTATATTAATTCATCAAATTTTATTTAATAAATATATACAATTGATGAATTGAAAATCTTTGAAATAAAATTAAAGATTTGCTGCTTTTACTTCCATAGCTTCATAACTATTATTTTTCTTTAATTTTCTAATCAATAAATAAGTCAAAATCCCACCTACAGCTATAAAAATAACAAAAGTTATTATTGTTCCCATCATTTGTTCTGCTGGCATATTTTTAAGTGATTGTGAACTCTCTGCTGCAGCTTCACCACTATTTGAAGCGGTTAAAACTATTTTCAAGAAAATCATCTGTACTGAGTTAACTACTCCATGGCATAGCATAGATGAAAAAATAGAATTTGTTATTCTTACAAGATATACAAATATAGAACCTAAAACAAAGGTATATAGCAATCTTTGTAAATCATAGTGCATAATTGCAAAATATATACTTGTACATATAGCAGCTTTTCTTATACTACTATCATTGTATCCAGATAAAACAATACCTCTAAAAGTTATTTCTTCTAATAGCGCTGGAATTATTCCTATAACAAATAAAGTAACCCATAAAGATGAATTAGTAACGGGTTGACTAATAACCTGTCCAAAACTATTAGGAATTATAAAACTTGATAATCCAGATAATCCCATAACAAGTGGTTGAAGTGTTATTCCTATAAGAATAATTAAAATCACATCTTTCAACTTGATTTTATTAAATCTCAATGTTTCCTTCACTGGAAGCTTTGTAATCATAAAATATATAATTGCTGGAAGTAAAAATATCATAATTTGTCCTATGGCAGTAGATAAATATACAGAAAAATCATTCTTAGCCATTGCTATTCCAAGGGTTAATGAAAATACTACTCCCCATATTATAATAATAATTCCATAAAGATTTGACCTAGTTGTTTTTTTCATTGTAAGACTCCTCTCAAATTTTCTTAACTGTTCTTACTATTAATCTTTCTAATTATATTTTAGAAAAATTAAGAGACTTTTCCAAGTCCTAGTAGTAACAAAAACAGTGACTTAAGTCACTGTTTCAAAAATTTAGGAAGGGATACAACAATGGAAAAAATCATTATAGTATTTACCGGCGAAACAATATCCATGAAAACCAGTTCACAGCACAGGAACATAGGGCGTTTATAAAAATTTGCGTAATCTTCAAGTTGAATATAACATATAAAATATCCAAAGGAAGTCACATACTTTTATAAACACTCTATATAAATTTTGCTATGATAGCTATGATAGCTATCATATTTATCACATATTTTTATATAATCAACTTTTTATATGGTCAACAACTAATATCTTGTCCTTTATAAATCTCCTCTCCTCTGCATTTTAGCACATAGGCAGGTGGTAAATTTAACATAACCTTCTTATTTTTTATATTATTAAAATAGTCTCTGAAAAAATTTATTTTTATTAAGGAATACTGAAAAGTAATAAATTCTCCATTGTTATCTAATATTTCTTTTGTAGTCTCCAATATTCTATTTGAAATATTTACAGGCAACACTGTAAAAGGGATACCTGATACAATATAATCTACCTGCTTCACATTGTAATACTCTAGATATTTTTTTGCATTTTCAGCTCCATCATTTATTATCTTAACATTATTTTTATATCTATAAATATTTAAGAGATCTTCATAAAACTCTTTATTGTTTTCAAAAACAATTAATAGTGTATCCTCTTTTTTTCTTGCAATAAGCTTTTCTGTAAAAACACCTGTTCCAGGTCCATACTCTATAATACAATTACATCTTTCAAAGTCTATATCTTCTATCATTTTTTCTGCTAAATATTTACTACTTGGTGCCACTGCTCCAATAAATTTAGGATTTTTAACAAATTCTTTTATAAACTCAAACATAATTAATATCACCTCTAAATATGATTATTAAGAGTTATTCATATTAGTACTACTCTAGAATTATTTATTAAAACAAAATCTCCTTACCCGTAGATAAGGAGATTTTATTTCAGAATTACACTCATATCCTTGTGGTAATTAGCTGAACCACCTTGCTCTATAGATGGTTTAGCATAATTTAGGTAATTATCTACCTTAGCTCTATCTTTATGTTTAATTTTCATAGTATAAGAATATCATACAATTTGTTGAATTTCCATATTTTTATAAATTTAATCGTAGTATAATTGAGTATGTTTACATGTTAATTTGTAATATCCTTTAAATGCTTTTTTATAAAGACTTAGCTTCTATACTAATTATATTTTTATCTGTTATAGAAGCTTTTATCTTCATTCCAGCTACTAAATCTTTAAAAGTTTTTATCTCACTATCTATTTTTATAGGTGTGCTACTTTTAACTTTATATAAAGTTACCTTTGTACCCTCTTGAAGTTCAAATTCTAAGTTATTGTAATCAATTTTAGTTATAGTCCCTTCAATAGTATGTACTGCTTTTTCTTCCCTTGTAGCCTTAAGTTCAGTAATTGTATTGTTTTTGTCTAATTTAATAAAAATTTTATCATTTTTATTAATGTCTTCAAGCTTTGCTGATTTCTTATTTAATTCTATTTTAGCTTTATCTGAAACCAACAAATTAACAATTGCTGTCCCATCTTCAATAGTGATTCTTCTCTCATCTAAGTTTATATCTTTCACTACTGTAGAATATTTTTTCTCCTTCTTTTCTTCTATAAATCGTTTTTGTATTCCTGGTGGCAACCCTCCCTTCTTAGCTAGACCCGGTGGTGTAGCGGCACTTACTGAAGAATTTCTCATTACAAATGCCAAGAATAAAATAGTTAATACATTTAGCCATTTTTTCATTTTACTATACCTCCTTTCGTTTTATACCATATAATTACGACTGCTTAAATTTTTTAGGTACCCCACATGAAATATTTATTAATTTTTCGTCATTTTTCCAATGAAAAATCCTAAGAACTATGACTCCTTTGATTTTTTATCTTTATTTTTATCTTTGCTTTTATCCTTATTTTTCTTCTCATCTTTTTCTATGTGCTTATCTTCCTTAATTGAATTTTTTTCTTTCTTCTCTTTTTTATCCTTACTTTTTTTCTTATCTTCTTTTACAGGCTCCTCTTTATAAACTTTATTATTACTATTAGTCCTTTTAATTTTTTCACTTTTTTCAGCCTGTTTTATAAGTTCTTTTACCTTTTTATCTTTTAATTTCTCTATTTCTTTCTTATCTTGTTTTTCATTCTCATCTTTAGTTTTTTTATAAATCTCCATTTTACCTACTGAAATATGTTCTTTTTTTGCTTCATTTAATGTTTCTTTATCTGATTTTATTGCAACAACTTCAACCTGTTGCCCTCTCTCATTAGAAACCTTCTCTATTTTTTCCTTTCCTTCAATTAAAATCTGGTCTAAGTCTTCATTACTTTCATTATTGCTTTTTAATTCTACTGAGGTCACTAATACATGATTTGATTCATCTTTTTTAATATATCCTTCCGCCTCTGCCATTTCTACAATCTTCTCTAAAGCATCTGTCACTGAATAGTTTTTTAAATTTTCAAGGGGAAGCTTCGAAGCTTCTTCATTAAGAGCTAAAATTTGTATTACACGATAATTTTTATTAATATTCATTTCAACACTAGGATTTATATCTACAGCTAATAGAGCTACTGATCTATAATTTTCATTCCAAAAATATAAAGAATATAGGGAAGTAACTGTAAAAACAAAAATAGCAGCTACTACCTTAGAGATACTTTTAATAGTAAAGTTTGACTTTTCAATAATATCTCTCTCTTCAAAATATATCTCCATTCCTTCCTGTAAACCCTGGCTTTTCCTTATCCTTTTAAAAGTACAATCTTCAGCCATTACAACTATACCATCATGACAAATTTCTATTATAGTTCCTTTGTATATCATTCAACTCCCTCCCTTCGTTATAAAAAATATACTCTTTCAATGTATCCAGGTCACTTTCTAAGATCAATACTATTGCTATAATAAACTTTCTACTTCTTTGTATAACTTTTTTTGATATACATAGTTCTCTCATCAAATCACTAGTTGGTAAGTTTTTAGTTTTTAAAAATTTTTCCTTTAAATAATCATTTTCAAATATGTATCTTCCAATACTGATAGCTATAATTCTAGTATCCTTATGTTTTGGTGCTTCCTTTATCAAATCCTCCAAAGAAATTCCATACCCTCCCATATCCTTAATTAGGGTATCAATATCAGATCTAATTTCAATTCTTCCTTCAAAACCATCTATAGCCATAACATTTTCATGATAATTATCATCTTCATCGTCACATTTTAACTGACTAATATAAACTTCCTTCGGTCCTCTAGCTTTACTTCGAAGTTGGTCTATTATTCTACTCTTTATTACCATAGCAGCAAAAGTTAAAAAATTACCTCTTTTTTCATCATACTTTCCGATAGCCTCATTGAATGCTATCAACCCTATACTAAATTCGTCATTATTTTCTATTTCAACATACTGTCCTAATTGATTACTAATTACTTTTTTTATAAAAGGAATATACTCTTCAATTAAATCATTCTTATCCTCTTCGTTGCCATTTTGTATATCCTTCACTCGTTCTTCTAATGTCTTTTTTCTCTTAAAAATACTGAGAAGCTTGGTCATCCCTACACCTCCTGCATATATATTACGATACTATACAAATCTTTCAGTACCCTCTTTGATTTTTTATTAAATTTAAATCTAAGTATATATATTATCATATTTTAAGTACCATCTAAAGACATTAAATAAACCACACCTAATTAAGATGTGGTCTAAAGGTAGCTTGTTTATTAGAATAAAGTAGTTTATTTTTAACCAAAAACTCATTTACGGTGTTATTAAATAATTCTGGTTTACATAGATTGCTAGGATCAAATGAATCTTCAAATATTTCTAACTTTCCATGAGGAACTTCATCTATTATACTTTTCATAAATTTAACTCCCATTTTAGTATGATCTCCCACAATACCTAATACTGGTACATTCACGTTTTGAAGAACATGTCTATAATCAATACTATTTATCTCCAATCTTTGTTTTACGGTCTCCCATGTCCTCATTTCTAAAATTATTTTTCCCATCTCTTCTCCCACTAATTTTCCCCAGCGTTTTTCATAATATTTTCTCAGCTCTTTGGATAAGAATTTTTTAGGTAAATAATAGGCTAAAATATTATATGAGTTTACTTTATTGAAAAATTCTTTAATACTTTTAGGATGTGTATGGGTAAAACTATCCACTATCACCATACCCATTACCTTTTCAGGAAATAAAGAATAAAACTTTTGTGTTAATACGCCTCCGTAAGAAACCCCTATGAATACTGCTTTCTTAATATTTAGCTGATTCATTAAATCCGCTACATCCTTTGATTGAGTTTCAAGTCCTTTTTTAATTGGCACATTTAACTCTCCAGATTTTCCTGTACCTCTCAAATCTAAAACAATAGTTTTATACTCTTTAGAAAAAAAATCGACCTGTGGCTTATACATTGTATGGGTTGCTCCTAGTCCAGGTATAAATATCAAAGGAGTTCCTTCTCCTTTTACCTCGTAGTATATTTTCGTTTTATTAACACTGGCTATCATTCTTTCCCCTCCCCATAAAGTTCACTAGAGATACATCTATTCATAAATACCTTTTTTTAAAATATTAAAATACACCTCTAGCCTTGGCATAATATCCTGAAAATTATTAATTTCATTAGAAATTGACAACCTTATCTCTTCATTAAAGCCCTCTAAAACCCACTTTACTACCTTCATTATTTCTTCTAGTGTGAATTCTTTACGAATCTGATTTGTATTTATTTTACTAATCATTTCTCCATAAATTATCTGCTGTTTTTCTTCATAATCTTTTAAAATCTTACTGTATATAGGATGCTCAGGATGTTTTCTAATCCATTGAAAAAAATTTAAAAGATAAGGCTCCTTTGTTAGCACGTGCATTTCCTTAAGAGCAAAAAATTTAAGTGCATCAAAAAAATCTTCTGGAATATCACTTCCCTCAATATCTATGCCACTGATTACTTTCTCTACAACTTTTTCTGATATATATATAAATAAATTTTCTTTATTTGAAAAGTATTTAAACAATACTCCTTTTGAAATTCCAGCACTATTAATTATTCGATTAGTAGATGCTCCATCATATCCATAAGTAGAAAACTCTTTAATGCAAGCATTAATAATTTCTTCCTGTTTATCAATAGATAATGCTAAAAAATTTTTTAACACCATTTCCCCCTCCTTTCATGACCATGTGGTCACACATTTATTATAATATGTACTATTTGATATTGTCAACGAGGAAAACTCTTTTCTCATCAATACATTTATCTTTCTCACGTTAATATAAAAAATGCGTTAGTTCAAGATATTGGTTCTCTCTACTAACGCATTTATATATTTACATTATTAATTTAAGCCTTTTTAGGCTACTAGATTTTAATTTTTATAGTAACTTCGTACCATTTATCACCAACTCAAACTTAGCGCCTAAAAAATCCGCTGCCTTTCTGCACATCATCATACGATTTAAAAATATCTCAAAATACTCCATTAAAGAAGAAATGGTAATATCAATCTTCATCTCCAATAAAACAATTCTTTTTTCATCATCAACTTTAACCTTTGCATCTTCAACTGCATAGTTTACACGATCGTGAATGTCAAAAGTAGCAAAATCTCTGTTTCTCACTCTGCTTCTTCTAACATCAGTTTTATCCGCTAATATCAATGCTGCTGACACCGTATTTACAGGCTGACCTGTACCTTCATCGTGATTTCCAATGGCAGAAACTATTGTAGCGATTTCTTCAGGAGGCATTTCCATCCTAGTTAAAATATTAAAGGCTAATATAGCACCTGTTTGAGCATGATCGATTCTATTTATCATGTTACCAATGTCATGGATATATCCAGCTATTTTCCCAAGCTCTTTTTCCCTTTCGCCATATCCTAAATCAGCCAATATACTAGCTGCAGTATAAGAAACCCTTCCTGCATGAACAAAGGAATGCTCAGTAAATCCCAAAACTCCAAGTAATTCATCGCCTTTTTCAATATAGGTTTGAAATTCTTTATTCTTTTTTATATCTTCAAAAGTTATATGTTTCATATATATCTCCTTATTAACATTTATATATAAATCTATATATTATCTCCATATACCATTTCATCATATTCTTTATAAAATATACCTAACTCTCCAACGTAGTTATCTTTCCAAGGCTTATTTCTTCCACAGTAATGGATAATAACACTATTTTCCCTTACCCACTGTATATTTATTCTTTTATCAAGATTTTTAGGCTTTATATTATATAATTTTAAATATCTATCACTAAGGTTATAGATAAGAGAATCTACAATTTTAGTTTTCCCTCCATATAAGCCGCTTAAAACATCCTGATCAGGAAGCAATAAAAGATTTTTATTCTTTTCAATATAGTCAAAAACGCTGACTATATCCTGCTTCTCTCTAAGAAGTTTTAAATTCATCAACATCACGCCTGAGTTGATGTAATGAGCATCCTTTTCCATATCTAGACGAAACTCATTTAACTTTCGCATCCCCTTCTCAACGTGAGAAGCAGCAATATAATAATTATCTTCAAAGTCCATATAATAAAGCTCTTCAAGAGAATTAATAACAACCAAATCTGGATCTAGATACAAAATTCTATCTAAATTATCTGGAAGAAATTGCGCCGCAAATATTCTAAAATACATTTCTCTTGGATAACGCTTAGTAACAGGGGCATCTTTTAGCATTTCATCGGTAACTTTTACAGATATAATTTTACATCTTTTTTTATCTAAATGTTTTTCTATATTACTAAAATCCTCTTCTGTTAATTCTTTATGGGCAATATATACATTAAGTTTCACATTGGGATTAGATTTTAATATAGAGTAAATCATAATAATCAATTGCTTAATATAATTAGAGTCTAATGTAACAAGAATATTCATAAATGCTCCTTTCTTTTTGTGTAATTTTCTTATAAAACATAAATATATAAGAGTTATTATAAAAAAAGTAGGTATCAATTTTCCCTTAAATGCTTGTCTAAAAACTTAAAAGTTAGTAAGCCTACTTTATTTATTTCTTAAATATATAAAATTTATTTATAAAAAAACTTCCTATTCCAGTAGTTATAGATGCAGTTAGAGCCGATATATTAGCCCAAAGCACCTGGGATATTCCGAAAATATTTTTATTAGACATTATAGATAGTATTATTGCATTTAACATAGCAGCTATGCCCATAACAGATGTAAATTTCAGATAAGAACCTTCACCCTTAAAGGTATATTTTTTATTCCAATGGTATCCATTGATAGAATAGGCCATAAAAGATATTGCTTTGAACAAAATATTAATACATCCCTTATATATGCCAGTTATCCTCCAAAGTATATTTAATATTGTAAAATCTATGATTACATTGGATCCACCTATCAGTGCATATAATGTTAATTGTTTCATAATCATCACCTAACCAAATTATATACTAAAATTATCATTTATTCCAATTATAATTCTTTTCTATTATCTTTATATAATATTTTTCTTAATATAAAATTGAAAGTATTAAGTAATAACAAAAACCGGTAGATGATGGATCTAATTCCCATCAAGTTACCGGCTTTTACAACAGACTCTAGTATTATACTATTTCGTCTTTGATTGCTTCTACTACATTGCTTTTTTTAACAGATGTTGAAGAAGCCCAATACGCCAAAATTATAGATACAATTATAAGCGTAGCATAGGTTAAAATTGGTCCAATTGGGAAAACAGATATAAACTCAGACCATGTGATTGGCGTTAATCTTAACATAAACCAACAAATAAATAATACTATTGGGATACTAACAATAATCGGTGTTAATGCGAAGAAGAAGCCTTCTAGCATCAACATTTTATTTAATCCCTTTGGTGTTAATCCTACTGACCGAAGCATAGCAAATTCTCTTCTGCGTAGTCTAAGATTATTGGAAATGGTAGAAAAAGCGTTAAAAATACCAATTAATCCAATCAATAAGGCTACGGCGAAAACACTAATACCTACGGCTTTTTGAACCAGTTCTTCATGATTCTTGTCTTCCAATAGACTCCATATCCTAAAGTCATCGGATCCAAGATAAGAACTACAAATTTGTGTTAGTTTTTCCTTCACATGTGGACTAGCCTCATCACCAACCAATAAATCAATTGACATAATGCTGTATTCAAGCATACGCTCTGGCATAAAATTACTAATTATTTGATCATAGGTTTTCATAGGAACTATAAAGGCTAAGTTGTATCTATTCATTCCTAGGTCACTTGGAGAAATCTCCGTAACATGGCCCACTTGAGCATTAAATTTATAATTTGTATTCATATAATTTTCTGCTTTTTCATATAAAACTAGCTCATGTCCTTCTTTTATATTTAATAATGGTATTTTTTGCGCAACTTTTGAATTATCTGGTGTGTGATATGTGCTATTTAACAGTACTCCTGTTGTCACACCCTCTTGATAATATGCTTCAGCATCAGCACCAATTTCTTCACAATACTTTTTAAATGATTTATCGCTTAATCCAACTAAACTTACTATAATTCTATGCTTTCCTTCTTCACTCAATACATTATATTTGAGGTTGTTTACCTCAGCAAATCCTCCCAATTCAGCAAAAACATCTGACTCCTGTTCTGATGTTACATAGGTTGAAGTACGCACCTGTCTTCTAATGATACTATCCCTAACTTCAGGCAGGGAAATAATTTCATTTATCATCTCATCACTTGGTTCATCAATAATATCTAGATTAACCTCCATATCATGTTTAGGTATTTCATTGGTAGCATTGGCTAAATTGTAGATGGATGTAATACTAATATACCCCGCTACTAAGATAAAACACATTGAGAGAGATAGGATGGCCGTACGTAAAGATCTTTTGTTAGCTGAAAATTGTGCCTTTGCTAGTTCACCTTCTATACCAAATGTTTTTTTGATTATTAAGTGGAATTTTTGTTTTTTAAATTTTACTCTAGCGCCATTCTTACTATTCTTACTATTCTTACCACTCTCACTATTTTGACGGATTCCATCAATAGCTGATACTTTCGCCACTTTTCTTGCAGGAATATATGCTGAAACTAAAACGGTAATCAATGAGATGATGATAGAAAAAACAACTACTACCCATGAGAAGGAAACATATATATTCCTATAATCTTCTGTAACACTAAGAATTTCATTAACTTTAGAAAACACCATATGACTAAATAGATATCCTATCATGATACCAATTGGCAATTGAATAATCCAGAGCAAAAGTCCTTCATAGAGAACAGAATACCTAATTTGCCTTGGAGTTGCTCCTAAACTTTTTAGAATACTTAGCTCCTTAATCCTGCTGTTAGCAGATAAAGAAAATGCATTATAGATAATAAGAATAAATGCCCCCATAACTAGTAAAGTCATTGTTATTGCCATTACTAGAAGCATAATGAGTTGAATGTTTGTATCACTTTTATCGCTAATCCCATATAAATTTAATAGATGTGTATTATACCTAACTGCATACTCTTCATATTCATCTTTAGTTAATCCCGCAGATTCCGCAATCTGCGGTAATGTTTCATAGATTTTACGAGGTTTCACCAAACGCATATAAACAGTAAGTTCATCTTCAGGTTGAATTTGTGAAGTATCCAAGTATCCCATGGCAATATATCCAGGGTGTGCAGAAGTACTAGAAACATCTAATTCTCCAACTATGGTATATGTCTTAGTTCCTGTTGTCTCAAAAGTCTCGCCTAATTGTTTTGATTGTTTGGCCGATTGAGTTTCTATTTGTTTAATACCCAACATACGATTACCTATAGGAAGAGTCAACTTATCACCAATTTTATACGAAGGATTGTCCAAAAATAATAATTTTGACACAACAATTTCTCCAGGCTCTTTAGGAAGTCTACCTTCCGTAAGAGTATTTTTTAAACCCATGTCCAACCAAAAATTTGCATCTGCATCTCTCATTAATAGATACGGACGTTTTGTATTGGAAAGTTTAGCAGTAATCCACTGTCCTTTAATCATCGTGGTTTCAACCTCAGGATTTTCTGTGACATATTTTAATTTATCACCAGATGTATAGCCCCATAATTCACCATGCCAATAACCTGTCTTTTCAATTGCTGAGGTTACTTTTGCTTCCCATCTAGAATGTAGAAGTATACATAGTGAACATAACAATGCGGAAGCAATTGTAATAGCAATTAGTATAGAAACTGTATGTCGCTTATTCTTTTTCACATGGTTATATGTATATTCGGTCATAATTTTCATCACTTAATCACCTCATCTGACACAATTCTGCCATCATCAATTGTAATCACTCTATCTGCTGTCAATGCAATTTTTTCGTCATGGGTAATCAATATAATTGTCTGATTGTACTCTTTATTTGAAAGCTTTAACATCTCAAGAGTAGCTTCTGAATTTCTTCTGTCAAGATTTCCAGTAGGTTCATCTGCTAGAATAATGGAGGGTTTATAAATTAATGATCGTCCTATAGCAACCCTTTGTTGCTGACCTCCTGAAAGTTGATTTGGTAGATGATTAAGTCTTTCACTTAAACCAAGCATTTTTACAATCTCATCAAACTGTTCTTTTTTAGGTTTTACACCATCTAACAGCATAGGTAATAATATATTTTTTTCTACATTTAATGTGGGAATAAGATTATAAAACTGATAGATTAACCCTACTTTTCTTCGGCGAAATAAGGCTAAATTAGTTTCATCCATTGATGAAATATCAGTGCCTTCAATATATATTTTTCCTTTTGTAGGGCGATCCACTCCCCCTAACATATGCAAGAGTGTAGATTTTCCTGATCCACTTGATCCAATTATTGAAACAAATTGTCCTTTGCTTATTTTCAAATTTAAATTATCCAATGCAGTGACCTTTGTATCACCCATTCCATAAGCTTTTGTAAGATTTTCGATTCTTAATATTTCCAAAGTATTTTCCCCTTTCTTTATTAGCTCATACTTTCAAAAATTTGATAATTTTACTGTGTATTTTTTATACTATCTAGCAACATCACTTTTTTTATAATAAATCATACAAAGTGCAGAAGTTATTATAAAAAACATTACTGCAATTATTATAGAGTGACTATTTATAACTATCTCCATATCATTTCTCACAGCTGACAGGGTAGGCATAGCTGGATAAGATAGAGGAAAATATGTACTATCTTTCCCAAGCCATTCTATAGTAAAAACAGCTATCGTCCCTATAAAACTATAAATCATTGGTACTATTGAATTTCTACTTACGCTTGCTATAAGTATTCCTAAAGGTGCTATAGCAAATTGAAATAACATGGAGTAGACGTATATTTTTATGTTTAATATTAAAAAATCCTTTGTTAAAGGTTCGTGAACTATAATACTCCCTGTAATAAGAGTTGTTATAAATTGCAACACATATACAAAAGCAATGCAGCCAAATACAGTTATTAATTTACATATAAAAATTTTAGCTTTACTTAATGGATATGAATATGCAGTATATTCAACCCTTTCTGCAAATTCTCTAGAATAAATATAAGAAGCTATCAAAGTAAAAACTATTAATCCTGCAATTAAGAATGTCATATTTTGTATATTTATCATATGCATATTCCACTTTAATATATCTCCTCTAATACTCATAAATATTTCCACTATCAGCATGAGTAGTGGCTCAATTACTGCTCCTATGATTAATGCAAAAAGAATAGGGGATCTTTTTAACTTTAGAAACTCACAATAAACTCCATTATACATCGCTGTCCCCTCCTGTTAACCTTATGAAGTAATCCTCCAAATTGTCTATAGTTACATATATCTCATCGACTTTTACATCACTTGATACTAAAGTTTTATTTATGTTCCACCCTTCACTTAACTTCTCATATACTCTTATTAACCCATCTTCCCATATTACATAGTCCTTTATTCCAAGCTTTTCTTCCAGTATAAATGAAGCTTTTTTATCATTATCCACTTTCAATTGAATATAATGTCTATTCCTCTGTTGCAGTTCATCATAACTTATCTCTTCAAGAAGCCTTCCTTTGTGTATTATGCCTATTTTTGTAGCTAAAAGCTGTATTTCACTTAATATATGGCTGGAGATAAGCAGTGTTATTCCATACTGCTTATTTAAATTTATAATAAGTTCCCTTATCTCCCTTATTCCAATGGGGTCTAGTCCATTTGTTGGCTCATCTAATATTAAAAATTCAGGATGATGCAAAAGCGCCCTTGCAATTCCTAGCCTCTGTTTCATTCCTAATGAGAAATGTTTAACTTTTTTTCCTCTTATATTTTTAAGTCCAACCATTTCTAAAGCTTTATTTATACTATCCTTTCCTGCAAAGCCCATCATTCTCCTATGTATCTCTAAATTTTCTTCCCCTGTAAGATTTAAATAAAAACCTGGATAATCTATTAAAGAACCTATTCTTCCATAACGCTTGTCATCTAATACTTTACTTCCAAATATCTCTATTTCTCCGCTGGTAACCTTTGAAAGTCCCATGATCATTTTTATAGTTGTGGTTTTTCCCGCTCCATTTTTCCCAAGAAATCCATAAATGTCTCCCCTGGCTACATTTATATTTAAATTATCTACTACATTTACATTTTTGTAGGTTTTAGTTAAATCATAAGTTCTAAGTAATTGTTCCACAAAATCACCTCTCCTAAAATTTTTAAACTAAAAAGAACTATGCTATAAGTATAGAGCACAGTCCTTACACAACCTTTACATATTTCTTACATGTTTCTTAACTGATAGGTAGAGTAAATATAAATTCAGTTTTTTTATAAGGAGTGCTTTTTACAGTTATAGTTCCATTCTGCATTTCTATAAGCTTTTTAACTATAGTAAGTCCTAAGCCACTTCCTTGAAAACTTTTATTTCTAGACTTTTCTAATGTATATAATCTTTCAAATATTAATGCTAAGTCCTCCTTTGGTATACCTTTACCTTCATCCCATACAGTTACTTCTACATTTTCTTTATTACATTTTAAATTAATGCCTATATTTTTTCCTTCATATCCATATTTAATGGCATTAGATATAAGATTACTTAAAATTCTCTCCACCGCTTCCTTATCTCCCATAGCATAAACATCTTTTGGCGGCAAATCTATCACAGGTTCTATTTCCTTATTGTTGAAATCATTATAAAGTAAAATTATATTTTGCCTTATAATTTCTGATAAATTAATTTTTTTAATATCAAGCTTAGTATCCTTTGAATCCAACTTAGACAACTGAAAAAATTCATTCATTAAATTTCTTAAATTACTCCCTTTGCTTTCAATTATGTCTATGTATTCTTCCTTTTGTTCTTCACTTAAATTTTTATTATTCTTTATAAATTCTATATATCCCAATAGAGATGTAAGTGGTGTTCTCAAATCATGAGATATATTTGATATCATCTTTTTTCTTTCCTCTTCATATTCTTTGTTTAACCTCATTGTATTTTGAAATTTATCTACTACATAATTTATATTTTCTATTAAATCATTTAGATATTTATTTCCATTTTGCATTCTTACTCTTTGATTGTAATTTCCTTCTCCAATATTTTTTATTATCTGAGAAATACTATATATCTTCTTATTCAAATTTATAATAATCATTACTAAAATTATTATTATACCTATTAATATTTTCTCACTCATTCAACATCACCTAATCTATATCCAATACCCCATATGGTCAGTATATATTCAGGTTTATTTGGATTGTTTTCTATTTTATTTCTAAGCCTTCTTATATGAACCATTACAGTATTGTCATCTCCCATATAATCTTCATTCCACACACTTTCAAATATCTGCATTTTTGTAAATACTCTCTTAGGATTTGTAAAAAACAATTTTAGCAATTCAAACTCTTTTGCAGTAAGTACTATCCTTTCTCCCTGTCTATAAGCACAATAATCATTAAAATCTAGGGTTATATTTCCTTTTTTAAGTGTACTTACTTCTTCCTGATTTTTGTGAAAACTAATATATCTTCTAAGGTTGGATTTTACTCTAGCTACTAACTCTCCTACAAAGAAAGGTTTTACTATGTAGTCATCTGCTCCAAATCCAAGGCCTATTATTCTGTCACACTCTTCTCCCTTAGCAGATAATATGATGATTGGAATTACACTTTCCTCTCTTATTTTTTTCATAATCTCCATGCCATCCACATAAGGGAGCATTATATCTAAAATTACAATACTAAAATCCATAGATTTATATTTTGCAAAGCCATCCATTCCATCAAAGGCTTGTACTACATTAAACCCCTCTTTATTTAAAGCTGCTTTTATTAAATTGTTTATCTCTTTGTCATCTTCAACCACCAATATATTTACATTACTGAAATCTTCCATAACATCACATCCTCATTTATATTATATCCATATAGCAATACTTATCAATATTATATGGTATTTATATGGGGACAGTTATAAATAACTTTAAAGATTAAAATATCAGTATTTCAGATGATAAACTAACTATATGTCTCATCTGAAGTACTGATATTATTATTTTATTTACTTTATTCACTTTATATATTTTATTCACTTCATGAAATAACTTTTTTATATACAGCTTTTTTATATTTTGAATTTACCATAATATATCCTAAACTTTGAATGATAAGGAAGATCAATGAACATAATACTGCAACAGTAAGATATGATTTTATTATGCTACCCCAAAACCATGCTCCAGCAAAAAGCAAAGTTATAGCCAATAAAAATGGAACAAACATAAGAATAAAAATCTGTGTTGATATAACCTTTGAAAGTTCCCTCTTTGAAAGTCCAATTTTTACAATGCCTTTAAATTTTACACATTCTTTTTCGAGTTCTGTGAAAAGTTTAAAATAAATCATACTGGAGGCCGCTATTACAAAAATTACACTTATAAAAAAGCCTACATAAAACATAAGATTTTTAGAATTCTTCTCTGTTTCATAAAGGTCCTGGGCGCTAAAAAATCCAAACTTATATTCATTATCCCCTTTTATATTTGACATTAAATGCTCTGTAGTTTCTCCTTCTTCTTTCCAATTATCAATATTAAATCCATAAACTTTTATAGTATCAAAACCTTCTCTTTTATCAAAGCTGGCTGCTATTTCGTCCTTTAGTACATTTATTTTGTTAAAATACCCCTCTGGTGTTATGTTTTCCTTACTTACTCCTAATACCTTTGGAGTAACTCCCTGTTTTTCTAAAACAGCTTTTATCTGCTCATTTATATTGTTACTTGCTATAGTTTTGGATGAACCGCTTACTATATAGATTTCATTATCTTTTAATGAAATTGGATTACCTCCAATACCTTTTAAAGCATGGTTATATTCACTTTCGGACATTACAACAGCACTTCTATCAATTCCCTCTTTATACCTTATTGTGAATGTGTATTCTTTATAGCCACTTTTATTTTTTAAACTATCTTTAATTAATTTTATATGCTGCTTTTCGTAATTATTCTTGCTAAGTGAAACATAATTATAGCTGTAAGGATAACTTGCTTTTGTCATACTCTCTACATCTGCATTTGCAGCATAGAGCATGACAATTGAATAAAAGGCTCCTGTAAATAAAATTGTAACAAGATACATGATTTTTACATTAGAACGAAGCTTTGCTCTAATATCAGCAATTGTAATCATATTTGTTCTACGGAAATATAATCTTTTCTTCTTTATAATTGATATTATTAAAATTGGTAGCTGTGTATATAAAATATATAGTACAGCTAAAATAGCTACAAATATTGACATAGTACCTATAGTTGAATCTATAAAATTCTTTAATAAGGTGATCTTATTATAAAAATTAAATATAAACACAAAGCCTATGATTATTAATAATCCAATTATCATAACTAATGGTGAAAACCCCATGTCTTTTTCATATCTTTTATCTGCCTTCAACATATTTATAACTTTATTTTTGCGAACAAAAATAGGAGAAATAAGTGAAATAATATAAAATAATATAAAAAACATTACAGAGGTTAAAACTATAGCTTTAATTGGTATATACATGGCAAATCCTTCGATCATCATTATCTTTTTACCGATCATTAAAAATAAAGGAGAAAACACAATTCCAAATAAGATCGCTGTTATTATTGCTGCAATACCAATAACCATATTCTCTTTAAATATCATCCTGTTTAACTGTTTTTTTGATGACCCCATTATTATAAAAAGCCCTAAAGTTTTTTCACGAGATTTCATAAAAGCTCTTATGGAATAAGAAATAAACATAAATGAAAAAATATAAACCATGATACTTCCTACCATCATTGCCATTGAAAGAGTGGAACCATTTTGTATAACATTTAAATCTGGGTGAAACATTGAAACTGAAAAGCAAAAGAATATAAAAATTGAAAATACACTGCTTAAAAAATAAGCAAAATATGTCCATTTATCTCTCAATACATTATTTAATGCAAGTTTATTTAGTGTCATCTCTGCCACCCCCTAGGAAGCTTAGCATATCAATAATCTTTTCATAAAACTCACTTTTACTTTCTCCTGAGTGAATTTCGTTATATAATTTCCCGTCTTTAATAAAAATTACTCTACTACAGAAACTGGCAACATAGGCATCATGAGTAACCATAAGAATAGTAGTGTTAAGGGTTTTATTAATTGAAACAAAAAGCTCCATCACATCTTTAACAGCCTTAGAATCAAGATTACCTGTTGGCTCATCTGCCAGCAAAAGAGATGGCTCATGAATTATTGCTCTAGCAATTGCCACTCTTTGCGCCTGACCACCTGATATTTCAAAGGTACGTTTTTCTAATAAACCTTCGATTCCTAACAATTCACTTACACTTTTTACCCTCTCTTTCATAACCCTTTTTGAAACACTATCTAGAGTTAGAGGTAAAATAATGTTTTCCTCTACTGTTAAGGTATTTACTAAATTAAAATCTTGAAAAACAAATCCTAACTCTTGTCTTCTAAATTTTGCAAGATCATCATCCTTTAGTTCATGTGGTTTTTTATTATTTATTATAATTTCTCCCCCTGTAGGAGAGTCAATTGTAGATACACAGTTTAAAAAAGTAGTCTTTCCACTTCCTGAAGGCCCCATAATAGCAACAAATTCTCCCTCTTCCATATGAAAGCTTATACCATTTAATGCAGTATAATTTATTTTTCCACTATAGATTTTCTCAATATTTTTTACTTCTAATATGCTCATATATATAAATTCTCCTTTAATCTTTCATATTTTATTACCTATTTATTTTTTCATTACTCCTTTAGATTTGCATAAACTATATTGTCATCTTTTAAAGTTCTGAGTCCAAACTTAATTATTTTTTTACTTTCCACATCATAAATTAAGTTAAACTCGATTATATCCGATGGTTTCCCATTAAAATGCCCAATCATATAAACCTTTTTTACCCCATCAAGAGACTTAATATTCTCATACTCATTTTCTTTTACTTCTTTTGCAAAAGAAATATCAAAATCCTTTGTATTTAACTTCTTAGTAAAATATTTTTCACTATTTTCTTCAGCCATAGTAATTAAATCAGACTGTAATTTTTCCACTTCTGTATTCTTTAAATTAGACTTACCACATCCTGATACTATTGTAATTATGCCAAAACATATCATTAAACTGCTTAAAATTTTATTTATTTTCTTCATAATGTGAAGACCTCCTTTGTTTCATTTGATATTTTAATACTACTTTAAAGGCCTAATTTGAACAATTCATTAAGATTTCACTTTTATTACATTTTTGTAATGAAGTGATTCTTAGCAGTAATAAAACTCAAACAAAAAAAGCCTTAACAATATCAAGGCTTAAAATATATATAAAATGCAGTCCGCTCTCCAGGCTGTGATTTTACAGTAATTTTATGTTCTAGTATATCCAATATCTTTTTAACAATATATAATCCTACTCCCGTAGATTCTCCAAAAATACGTCCATTATCACCAGTAAAAAACAAATCAAAAATTCTATTTATATCACTTTTCTTGATTCCTATACCTTCATTTAGGATTTCAAGTACAATCATACCCTTCTCTTCAAAGGCATTAATATAAACATTTTTACCCTTTGTACTATATTTTATCCCATTATTTATAATTTGATATATAGCATATTTTATCCACTTTTTATCCGTGTTAACTCTTAAATCCTGTGATATGGATACCTTTGGAAATACTGATTCACCAATAAAAAATTCCTTTAGATCATTTACTACTTCTAAAACAATTGATTTTAAATTTACTCTTTCAATTTTCATATCCTTTTCAAAATCATCTATTCGTAAAAATGTAAGTATTTGCAAAAGGTTGTAATCTATTCTTTTTGTTTCCAGTAACACCTTCTGAAAAACTTCATTTTCATAATTATTCTGCACAAGTAAATTTATAACTGAAACTGGAGTCTTTATTTGATGAACCCAATTATTTAGCATTATCTTATATTCTTTTTGAGAATTCTCCATAGAATTTATCTTTTTATTATAAAGTCTCATATATTCTTGCATAGTTTCAAAAAAAGCTTCTTCTAAGGGGGAATGTGCATCTATTGTTATTATGTCCTCAAAGTTTTTTGGCTTTTGTGAAAGTTTTTTATAAATTTCACTGTTTGAAATATATCTATATATTAGAAAACAAATAAGAAGGAATAAACTTAAAAAAACAAAGTATCCCATGCTTTGTTCAAAACCACCTAATTTATTATAAAAAAATACTAAAATTATAAAGTTGATTATGTATAAAATAATAATAGGTAAGTTATCTTTTAAAAATAATTTCATTTTTACACCTCAATTAGTCTATATCCAAGTCCTCTTACTGCTTCAATTTCTATTCTAGCATGGATTTCACTAAATTTTTTACGCAGTCTTGCCACATTTACATTTAACGTGTTTTCTTCTACAAAGCTTTCATCATCCCATAGCTTAGAAAGTAAACTCTCACGGCTTAAAACTTTTGGAGAATTTTCTAATAAAATAGCTGCAAGTATAGCTTCCTTTTTACTTAGCATAACTTTTTTGTCCTCATTTTCAAGAATAAGACTATCAAAATAAAATATTACTCCTGCCTTTTTTAAAATTCTCTCCTTTTGATTTTTAGCATAGTCTCCATATGCTCTCCTTAAATTTGCATTTATCTTTGCAACCACAATATCAAAAGAAAAAGGCTTTGTAATATAATCATCTGCACCATTTTCAATAGCAAATATTTGATCCATATCTCCACTTCTTGCCGAAATGAATATAATGGGGCATTTTGATATCTGTCTTAATTTTCTACACCAATAAAAACCATCATATTTTGGTAGATTAACATCCATCAATACAATATGGGGATCAATTTCTATAAATTCATCAACAACATTATTAAAATCAATGCACTCAATACATTCGATACCATACTTATCCAAATGAGTTACTAATAAATCAGATATAGCTCTATCATCTTCAACAATAAATACTTTATACATTAATACACTGTCCTTTCCACATATGCTAACATTAATTATATAATATTTTAGCTAACTATAGTTTCCCCATTTCAATAATTTAATTATCAAATGATTTCTCACTGTTAGCAATCTAACATTTGCCACTAGTGTAAAAAACTCCATAATTAAAACTATGCAAATACCAGAAGGTTACGGAGAAAGAGAATACACTTAATAACAAAAAAATCATTTAGATAATATAAAAAATGCGTTAGTTCAAGAATGTTAATTCTATGTACTACGCATTTTATCACATAATTTTATCCGATGACTACCATCCGTAATACTCCCATCTTCTACGCATAACGGATGCTACGTCCCTGGATAAGTTCTTCTAATCTTCAGTTAGAGTAAGTATTCCTTTTAAGTAAACTCCATCTGAAACTAAGAATCACTTGATAATGCCTTTTCTATTTTAGTTTCATTTTCTAATTTCTGCTGCATTACTGATGATGTATTACCTTTTAGATAAACAAACCAGTATATAAATCCTACAAATATAGCTCCACCGATTATATTTCCAATGGTTACAGGTAGTAAATTATTAAATATAAAAGTATTCCAATTCAAATTAGCTAATTTTTCTGGTGAAAGATGGGATGCAGCAGCCCAATTGGCATTTGATTTTGCTAATATTCCCGCAGGTATATAATACATGTTAGCAATACTATGTTCAAAACCAGAAGTAATAAAAAGCCATATTGGAAAGAATATTCCAAACATCTTCCCTATCATATCCTTAGCTCCATAAGCCAACCATACCGCCAAGCAAACAAGCCAATTTGCCATAATTCCTAGATATATTGCAGACATAAAAGGTAAACCAGTCTTATAAGAAGCAATTTTAATAGTTTGTCCACCAAGGGCATTTGCTCCACTATTAAATAGTCCTGATTGTACCATCATAAAAGCTATTAATAAAGAGCCTATTAAATTTCCTATATATACAGTACACCAATTTCTTAGCATTTCTCTTAATTTTATCTTTTTTTGTAAAACGCTCATAATGATCAACGTATTTCCTGTAAATAATTCTCCTCCTGCTAAAACAACCAGCATGAGCCCTGTACCAAAAACTGCCCCAGCTAAAACTTTTCCAAGTCCATAGGTTTCAGGCCTTTCGAACAAATTAAATGCAGCCATATTAGATCCTTCAGATGCAAAGGCAATAAATGCTCCTGCTAAAATCCCTAAAATTAATTGGTGTGAAAATGAAAGCCTCCCCTTCTTTATTCCTGTTTCCACCGTTGTAGCAGCAATTTCTGCAGGCGTTGAGTAATTTTTCGTATCCACTTTATAACCACCTCTTACTACTATATTTATTTTTCTGAATAAATTTTAAATAAATTCTGAATAAATATTCTCATTACTTACATTATAGAGGTTCATTGTCTATAAAGCGTCTATAATTCTGAATATTCATTATATAAATAGTGGCTTACCTTATTTCCTCATTATTAAATTCTAAAACAACTTCAGTATAGGTCCCATATTCAGATCTAATATAAATGTTATGTCCAATCTTTTTAATTACTTGCTCAGTTAAATATAATCCAATGCCTGTGGAATTTAAATTCTCTCTTCCGTTAGTACCAGTAAAACCTTTCTGAAAAACCCTTGGAAGATCCTCTGTTTTTATTCCAACTCCATCATCTCTAATTTTTAATAAATAACAGGAATCTCCTTTAACTCCCCTTATAGATATATTTCCATTATTATCTGTATACTTAAGGGAGTTATTTATGATTTGCTCTATTATAAATGAAAGCCACTTTACATCTGAGAGAATGCTTACTTTATCTATATTAATTTCAAGCTTTATTTTCTTGGATATAAAATACTTTGTATGCTTCTTTACAATATTAAAAACTATATCCTCTAAATCAATTTTTTCAATAAAAAAGTCTTTTTCAAAGTTATTTATTCTGGTAAGGTTGAGCATTTTATTAACCCCATCCTCTATTTTGAAAAGCTCTCTTGGCATAGAGTCTATGAGCTCTGGATTTTTATTTACTTCATAGTTCTCACACAAAAGCTTTATAACTGAAATTGGAGTTTTTATATCGTGCCCCCATACTGTAATTAAATCAAGATTTTCATTATATTCCTTTTCCTTTTCGTACATGAAATCATCTAACTTTTCGTAGTATGTCTTTATAATCCTATAATAATATGCTTCCTCATTGTTCTTATTAAAAAAATTCACTTCATTAAAATCTGAATTGCTCATGCCCTCTTCTATGTTGCTTATAAATTTCTTTTTATGAAATATGCTAATACATATGAAAATCGTCATAAAAAATAATTGAAATATCCCTATATACCCTATGACATCTACGGCTATGGCTTTATTTGGAGATAAGTATATTACGATTGCTATGATTAAAAACAATGCTAAATTATATATAAAAAACGGTATTTTATCCTTTAATAAATCTAAAAACTTCATATCTATTCACCAATTAAGTATCCTTGCCCACGTTTTGTCTCTATAAAATCTTCTAAACCTATGGTTTTAAGCTTTGCTCTTATTCTGTTAATATTAACCGTAAGTGTACTATCATCCACAAACCACGATACATTCCACAATCTCTCCATAAGCTTATCTCTTGAAATTACATGGCCTTTATTTTTCATAAGTTCATAAACAATTTTTATTTCATTGCTGGTAAGGAATATTGTACTATCATTATAGGTAATGCATGACTTTGACAAGTCCAGTATAACCCCTCTATGTGTCATTAATGTAGAAGAATTCTCCGTAAACTTATATACCCTTCTTAAAAGACCTTCAATTTTTGCAATTAAAACATCTAAAGAAAAAGGCTTTTGAATAAAATCGTCAGCGCCTAGATTAATACCTGTAATTATATCCATGTTTGAATTTCTTGAAGAGATAAATATAATAGGAATCTCTGAAATCTTCCTAATTTCCTCACATATGTTAAAACCATTTTTAATTGGTAAATTTATATCTAATAATAATAAATGTGGCGAACAGGCATTAAACTCTCCTATTATGTCATGAAAATCCTTATTAGGAATAGCCTCATACCCCCACTGATCGATCCTTGAACATATTTGTTCCTTTAATCCCTCATCATCTTCGATTACCATAATTTTAAACATTCTTTCACCTCTTAAAATTCCATGTAGTTATGTAATTTAAATTCCCTATAAATATTTATATCCGTCTATTGATAAAAATAATATACTTAGATTATAACAAATCTCTTCAAATAATATAACAATAAGCAATACCATAAGGAGCAATATAACAATTTTGTTACATTTCTATGGAATATTGTTATACTATTGAAAGGTAAGAAATACATATAGAATTTATAATAAGGGTATAAGACTTACGAGGAGGTAGTTACAAATGAGTAACGCATTAGTTGTTGAAAATATAAAAAAGACATATGGAAAAGGTGATACCAAAGTAGAAGCATTAAAAGGTATAAGCTTTACCATGAATAAAGGAGAATTTGTAGGAATAATGGGAGCCTCTGGTTCAGGAAAGACTACCCTTTTAAATATAATATCTACCATAGATAGCCAAACTTCAGGAAAAGTGCTAATCGATGGCAAGGAAGTTAATAAATTAAGCGATGAAAAAATGTGTGATTTTAGAAGAGAACATTTAGGATTTGTATTTCAAGATAGTAATCTTTTAGATACCTTAACCATAAGAGAAAACATAATTCTTCCCCTGTCTTTAAGTAATACAAAAGCTAAAACAATGAATAATGAAGCTGAAAAATTAGCTAATTTACTTGGGATTCATGAGACTTTAGATAAATATCCTTATGAAGTTTCAGGAGGTCAAAAGCAAAGAGCTGCTGTCTGTAGGGCCATGATAACTAGTCCCTCATTAATTCTTGCAGATGAACCAACAGGTGCTCTAGATTCAAAGGCTGCAAGGGTACTTTTAGAAACCTTTAAAAAAGTTAACGAAGAAATGAATGCAACCTTAATGATGGTTACCCACGATCCATTTAGTGCAAGCTACTGCAATAGAATTATATTTATTAAAGATGGAGTTATATTCTCAGAATTAAGAAAAGGTGGAAGTAGAGAGGAGTTTCATAAAAAGGTTCTTGATACACTATCATTGGTTGGGGGTGTATAAAATATGAGCATATATAAAATTTCATATAATAATATAAAAAGAAACTTTAAAAACTATCTACTATATTTTATATCCATACTATTTAGTGCTTTTATATTTTTCACCTTCAATTCCATTAGGTACAATGAAGATATTTTAAAAGCTGCCGGTTCAATAGCAAGTGCGTTAATAATATCCTCAATAGTAGTACTATTCTTTGCCTTCATATTCATATACAACGCTAACACCTTCTTTAGAGAAAAAAGAAGACAAGAAATAGGTTTATATAATTTACTGGGAATAACAAAAAAGAAAATAGGATTGATGTTCATATATGAAGGCTTTATATTAGGACTACTTGGTGTAATAGGGGGCATAATTTTAGGATTTATATTTTCAAAACTGCTTATGATGCTTTTAGTCAGATTAATGGGAATAGATATAATAATCCACGTAAGCTTTAATCTTAAGGCTATTATACAAACATTTTTAGTGTTCTTTGCCATAACAGTAATACTCTCTATAGAAAACTATATGGTAATTAAAAAAATTCCTTTAGTTAGATTATTTAAAAAAGAAAAGGAAGTTGATAGTTTAGCTAAAATATCCGTAGTTAAAGGAATACTTGGCATGCTTTTAATAGCTGTAGGTTATGGAATATCATTAAGTTCTAAAACCACTGTTGGAAGACTAGATCTTTTAATTATTATATTAGTGATAGTTATAATAGGTACAAAACTATTCTATAAATCAGCTTTACCTTTGTTATTAAAAGGTTTAAAGAAATTCCAAAACTTTTACTTCAAAGGAAGCAATATGATTTCATTATCTGAAATAGCTTATAAGGTTAAAAGTAATGCGGACATATTGACCACAGTAACTATACTCATAGCCGTTTGTGTTACAGCCCTTGGTACAACTTCTTCTTTCTATTATGACTTTCACCAATACATGAAGAGGAATTACAAGTTTAGCAATATAATTGTCCAAAGTTCAGATACTATAAAAAATCAAGTAGATAATGTTCTAAAAGACTATAATGAAGAAATTTTATTTAATGATAACATTGAATTCAAACTAGTAAAAGGATCTTATGTTAATACATTTTTAAGTGTAGGTAAAAGCTCCCGTGCTGAGCAAAACTTTGAGGTATTATCTGAAAGCAACTACAAAAAACTTATGGACTATGAAAATAGAGAATATGAAAATCTTCCTAGTGAAGAGGATGTATATTTAATTGAAGATTCCTCCATGACAGCATTATTTGAAACTAATCTAGATGAACCTTTAATTTTTTCAGAAGGAGAAAGAAAATTTAAAATAAAAAAATCCTACTCTGAAATGTTAACAAATGAGTTAATTAGCGGAACCATCGTTGTAGTCAAAGACAGTGTATATTCATCCTTAGATAAAATAGAAGAGATAAAAAACTTAAGATGTATAGATGTTAAAGATAGGAAAATTTCTTTTGAGCTAAGTAAAAGCATAAGTAAAATAGCCAATGCTAATAAAGTAGAATCTTCTTCCTATGCCTACACCTACAATAGTGGGTATAAAATTTTAGGAATGCTCTTCTTCATAGGAATTGTATTATCCATATTATTTATAATTGCAACGGGCAGTTTAATATTGTTCAAACAAATATCTAATATCTATGACAACAAAGAAAGATACGTTGCCCTAAAAAAGATTGGCGCTAACAATAGCCACATAAGTAAGATTTTATTAAAACAAACTAGTATAATATTTTTACTCCCAGTATTATTAGGCACTGCACATAGTTTATTTGCTATAAGAATATTAAACTCATTACTAGGTGATTCGATAATTATTCCAACTATAATTACACTTATTGTATATTACTTAGCCTATGGAATGTTCTATTTAGGAACTGTGGCTTATAGTAAAACAATGATAATAAAAAGATAGGTAACCTTTAGCTAGAGTGCATCCAAAATGTTAGACAAATATAACATTTTGAGGTGCGCTTTTTATATAAAGTCCTTTTTGCTCATGTTGAACAAAAATTAACAAATAAGTTATTGACTTTAATGTGCTTTCTTTTGTAATATACAATTAGACTTATAAGTTTATCCGATGACTAGCATCCGTAATACTCCCATCGCACTCTGTGAAAGCGATTTAGAGTTCTTATGCTGTGCATAACGGATGCTACGTCCCTGGATAAGTTCTTCTAACCTTCAGTTGGAGTAAGTATTCCTTTTAAGCAAACTCCATCTGAAACTAAGAATCACTTGATTTTAGGAGAAAATGGTAAAATCCAGCAAAAATAAACTCATCTAATATATACTATGAGGAGCCTCTGTTCAAAATAAATGGAGGCTCTCACTTAATTAAACAGAACAATATTAATTAAACAAAACAGTGAGGTGGATCTATTTGTACATTGATAAAAAAACTGCCAGACATATAATCTTTATTGGTTGCTCAGTAGTGCTTTTTTATTTGGCAGTGAGTAATTTTCCTGTTGTTATGAACATTTTCCAAAAAATATTTACCTATATCTCCCCCCTTTTTCTTGGACTGTGCATAGGCTATACTCTTAATATTCCCATGCGTTCCATAGAAAAAGGCCTTTATAAATTGTCAAATACAAAGGGGAAGACAAGTGAGAAAACTGCTAAACTTATTCGTCCCATAAGTATTATTTTAACCCTTATTTCATTTATAGCTGTTATACTCCTTGTGATGTTTATTGTAATTCCTGAAATTGGTCGTACTATAGCCTCAATTAATAAAATGATGCCATCATTTATTGGAAGAATACAAGTATGGTGGGAAGGCTTAGATTTAGATATTCCTATTCTAGCACAACAGGCTGAAAATTTTGGAATAAGTTTTGAAAATATAAATCGATCTTTCTTAACATTAATCCAAAACATAAGTTTTGCCATTATTGATTCCTTTATGTTCCTGATTGGAATAGCTTTTAAAAGCTTACTTCAATTCTTCTTAGGGTTGATCTTTGCAGTTTATATGCTTATGAACAAGGAAACTTTGATAAATCAGATAAAACGAGTATTAAAGGCATTTTTACCTGAAAGTTGGGCTCACAGAATAATTAAAGTGTCTTCTATTACAAACAATGCCTTTATTAATTTTTTTACAGGCCAATTTATAGAAGCTCTTATTTTAGGGGGCATGTTTTGGGTTGGAATGAAAATATTCCGTTTCCCTTATGCAACCATAATTTCCGTACTTATTTCTTTTACCGCTCTGATTCCTATATTTGGAGCCTTTATCGGCTGTGTAGTAGGAGCTTTCTTAATTTTAGTTTCCAACCCTACACAGGCCTTATGGTTTATCATATTTTTCTTAATCATACAGCAAATTGAAGGTAATTTTATCTATCCAAAAGTTGTTGGTGCATCGGTGGGATTACCGGCTATATGGGTATTGACGGCGGTAACCATTGGAGGTAGCATGATGGGAATTTTAGGTATGCTAACCTTTATTCCTATTACATCTGTTTTATATACTCTGCTGAGAGAATCGGTGAACGCTCGCTTGAAAAATAAAGTTATTGAAAAAACAGAAGACTAAAAAGTCTTCTGTTTTTTATATATTTCTTCATAATTATGGTACAATATCCAAGTAAAATTTGTTAACCGTAGAAGGATGGCTACTGGGGTTATTAAGTTTTCAAAGCAGCTTCTTATAACTAATTATTAAATTCCTCTAATAAATCTTTGCTATAATTATATTTTTCTCTAAACTCTTCTTCTAATATACTCATGGTAATCATATCATAGTATTTATTATTGAAAAAACATCCATCTCTTCGAATTCCCTCTCTTATAAAACCTATTTTTTCATAGACATGAATTGCTCTTTGATTAAAAGGAAATACCTCTAATTCAATCCTATGTAAGTTAAGCATTCCAAATCCATAATTCAATGCCAAAATCATCGCTTCACTACCATAACCTTTACTGAAATCTTCTTTTCTATTTATTATAATTCGTATATTGGCACTTCTGTTATTCCTGAAGATATCATTAATAACAACTTCACCTACTATTTTATTAGATTCTTTTGAGAATATTAAAAAATCAATTCTGCTTCTATCTGTAAATATATCTTCTAGGTATCTTTCAATATCTGATTTACTAAATACTTGTTGAGTACCTGTAAATACTGTTGATTCTATGCTACAATTGCTTAGATTTTCCCAATATTGTTCAAGGTATTCTTTATCTAATTTTTTTAGATAAATCAAATCTCCTTTTAGCTCTAAAAAGTTTCTCATATCCATTCTCATATATCTTTCTCCTTAAATCCATACATGCATTCAAATATAGAAATTAAATCTCTTACTTCTAAACACACTAATTTTTAACATATCATTATTATATAATGTATCAAAGGAGTCTATCAATTTCATTTATGATTCTGTATTAATCTTGTTCATAATTCAAGAAAAGACCCTCACAATAGTGAGAGCCTTTAAATCCTTGCAAATATTCCTTATATTAGCTTTTGTCCACAATTAGGACAGAAGTTTGCATCTCCAGTTTTTTGACCACAATTAGGGCAGAAGTTAGGCTTTGCATTTTTCTCAGCAGCAGTATTATTATTATTATTTTTCGCTGGTGCGCTTTGATTTTGCTCCATATTTTTCATCATCTGATTTGCTACATTCATTCCCATCATCATACTAGCCATATCAGAAGCAACGCCTCCACCCTTAACATTGCCAGAGGACATGGCATCAGTCATAGATACCTGCTGGTATTTATTCAAATCTCCAATCATGCTGTGAGAAGCGTTCTTATTAATCATATCTTGGATTTCTTCTGGATAACTAAAGCTCATAATGTTAAAGCCTGTGATCGTCATTCCGCTATTCATAATCTCCATGTCAAGGTCTTCCCTAATTCCTTTTGAGATATCAAATGCATTCCCTTGAAGGTTAAACATGTCCTTCCCTTCTTTAGATATCCATTTCATTAAAAGTTGATCAAGAATAGAAGTAATCCTTAACTTAACTTCCTCCACAAGATAGATATTTTTTACACCTGCAATTTTATCGATTAAAGCAATATAATCGTTGACTTTAAAATTAAATGTACCATTGGCGCGGATAGGCATGCCACCAGGAAGTTGAGGGGTCGGAATATTAATAGCATTTTTCGTGCCCCATTTTACTGTAAATTCCTTTGTGTTAACAAATAATACTTCTGCTCTCATACCGCTATTAAAGCCGAATTTAAAACCTTTTAATGTAGATAAGAAAGGTATAATCTCAGATTCTATGTCATAATCTCCTTCATCTTTAAATATACCTTCTATTTTGCCATTATTTAAAAATATAGCATCCTGACCAGGTCGGATAATCAGTTTACTTCCTTTTTTAATCTCGCTATTGTTCCACTTCCAGAAGATCATATCATCTCTAAACTCTTCCCATTCAACTACATTAGCAAATTGTTTTTTAAAAAACGCCATATATTACCATTCCTTTCGCTTTATCCTATTTTCATATTATTACTAAGAAGTCTAAAAGCTACCTCTACTGCCGCTATGCGAGTGACCGCCTGATGTGACTCCACCACCACCGCCTCCTCCAGAACTACTTTGACTAGAAGTATTTTGGGATGGCTTTTTAACTTTTGTAACTGTTGTTCTTATATAGTCGTCCCTTCTTTGAATTATTCTGGAATTGCTAGAGTCTCTATAAGTACCTTCATTAACGGTTATCTTGCCTCCTGAATTATGGACCATAAAGCCAACAATAATCCCAGCTGTTGCAAGGGAGGCAATAATCTGAAATCCTAAATCAAATAATATATTATCCGGATTTACCCCTGGTCTTACTCCCATATACTTAGAGGAAGTTTTAATAAAATCAGAAAAAGCCTGATAATAATCTCCCTTTGATAAATCAGGTGTAATTTTATCTCTTATAAGATCAAGTCTACTATCATCTAGGTATTCCTTTCCTCGATAAAAACCTGCTAAATACACTTCTCTATTTTCCATATCAATTGTTAATATAGCACAATTGCCATGGGGCTTGTCATACCCTAAGGCTTTTTCATCATAAAAGTCTTGCATATATTTTACTACATCTTTACCTTCCATATTATTGGAGGTTAGTATAACCATATCTGTTTTCCTTTTAGCGCTGTATTTACTAGATATAACTTCAAGTTCCTCTATTTCTTCTGGAGTTAAAAGGCCTGCAAAGTCATAAATCCTTTGTTTTGTATCGGAAGCAGCTATTGCTACATTTGATACAAGAGGCAGAAAGATAAGTAACATAATTAAAAATAGAATTCCTTTTAAATATGTTTTATTCTTCACCAAAGGCCACCTCCTATAATCACTGATATTAATTTTAGTATTATGAATGTAACTCCCGCAATTCCACCAAACCACATTGCAACTTTCTCAAAACTAATAGGAGGTTTGCCCACCACCTTACCTGTCTGTCCATTCATGGCAAAGGTATGTTCAGATTTATTATAATCATAACAAACCATCCACACAGGAAGGAGGGTGTAATAAGCCTGTTTGGGCCTAGTATCAATTTGTTTGCTCCCATAGTTAACTGAAGAATATCCAGTGATGGTTGAACTTATATAGGACTCTATATAAGCTCCTATTTTTAATTTAGCTCTTGGAAGTAAATCTTTATCATCAAAATTATATTTTTCTGCGATATATCCCGCAAGATAAGGGGTTTTGAAATCTTTTAGATTATTGTATGGTTCCAACTTGTCCATAATTTCATCATTCATTTTTTGAGAAGCATCAACGGGTACCTTTATATAATCAATGTTGATATCTCGGTATACATCGTAATGTTTCGTTTCCGTATATATATAATCACCCCTAGTATATTTTGAAACTTTAGTGCAATGAGCGTTTACCTTAACTTTGCTGTTTAGATCGTACAACCAAAATGGAACGTACATCCCTGTTATATTCTTCACCCTATCAGCTGTCATAAATCCCTTTGGAGTGAGACGCCCGTTCTTGCACCAAGAGGTAAATGCTTTCATAGCCTCCTCTTTGCTAATGGTAAAGGGAATAATCTTTGCTGGGGTCATTGTTCCAGATAATCTGTCTCCAAGAACAACCCCTGCGCCACAAAAACTACAGGTAGTTGCTGTAGTCTCTGCATCTGTCATAATTATCGCTCCGCAGTTTTTACAATGGTATTCTTTTGCTTCATCCTCTGAAAAAGTAGTGGTAATAAACTCTTCAGAAAAGTCTTCTATATTATCTTTTCTTCCACAACTATGGCAAGATAGCTTTCCTGATTGGCTATCAAATACCATGTCACCACCACAACTAGGACATTTATAATGTATTACCATGATTTGTTCACCTCTAACTATTAATTAAGAAGATAATTTATCCGATGACTACCATCCGTAATACTCTCGATAACGGATGCTACGTCCCTGGATAAGTTCTTCTAAGCTTCAGTTGGAGTAAGTATTCCTTTTAAGCAAGCTCCATCTAAAGCTAAGAATCACTTGATCATTACAAAAGCTGTAGCCAAAACTACAGCTTTTACATTAAGGCATCATTACTTATTGGTTTAATTTTGCCTTGAGAGCAGCTAATTCATCATCTATCTTTGTACTGCTATCATATTTAGCAGTTAAATCTTCTATCTCATCTTTAGGTCCTGCGTTAAGTTCTGCCATTGCATTTGCTTCATCAAAAGCTTTATTCACCTTTTCTTCCATTCTATCAAATGCGGATATAGATTTATTGGCACTGTTTACTGATGAACCAATTTTGTTAATTCTTTCTTGAGTTTTAGCTACTGCCATCTTGCCTTTAATCATGGCTCTACGACCTTCTAGTTCGCCAATATCATTGACAAGCTTATCATGCATTTGTTTCATTTGAGCAGCATTGGAAGAAGCTACCCCATATGCTTCCTTTAGTTCAACTTCTTTCTTTGCTAATTCAGATTTTTTCTCTAAAAACTTTCTAGCATCATCTTCATTTCCAGCTTCTAATGCTTTTATTGCATATTTCTCCATTTTATCAATCTCTGATGTACATTCATCTAATTCTCTTTTTATTCTTTGCTCTTCTGCCATAACAGAAGCAGTTTCTGATTTTACCTTACCCAGGTCACTATTAAGATTTCTTAAGCATTGATCAATCATCTTCTCTGGATCCTCAGCTTTGTCTAATAACGCATTAATATTACTTAACATAATTTCTTTAAATCTTGTTAAAATACTCATGACGCCCTCCTTTTTGTATTATTTTATAGCAATAGCATTTATTACCATCAACATTCACTACCACTTTAATATTTATTTCTATACTAAAGTTTTTATTCCTCTAATTTCTAAGCTTTTCTTTCTATGTAATTAATTCCTTTTTAACCTAAATTTATAATTTATACAAAAGGATGCTTAGTGTTATCGCCACTAAGCATTTCTTATTTATATAATATCAATTTTTCTGTAAAAATGGCTTATCAAGATTTTTATTAAAAACCCCATTTTTCTTTAATGGTTTGTCCCACATTGAATTGATTAAGCCTGTCTTAGTAAAAATTTTCATGATTTTAAGAGCAAATCCTGTGAATTCATGTGGATTCTTTAGGTCTTCAATAATGGATTTATCAAAGGTGTGAGTTTGCTCATATATTTCACCTAAACGTTCTAATGACTTAAAGAGTTTTTTTGTCATAAAACTTGACATGGTAGAAACATTTGCTGAGCCTCCTTTTATTACTGTCCCTAAATAAGCTCTATTAAGCTCCTCTGAAAGTGAGCTAAAATATTTTTCAGCATATTTGTATTGAGATGATTCTGGAAAACCACCTTGCAGAATAAAACCTATTGATTTATTTTCAGAAGACTCTGCAGGCTCTAAACCCTCAATAAAACGCATTGTAACACCGGGCATGCTATGAATATATAGTGGAAGTACAAAAACAATAGTATCAAAACCCTTAATATATTCAGCAAGAGTCTTAGGATTTTCTTTGACTATATATTTTACCTCACAGGGAGTTTTCATCCCCTTTAAAAACTGATTAATAAATATTTCAGAATTACCGTTTTTCCCTTTAGGCGATCCATTAACAATTATTGTACTCATAAGCCCCTCCATTAAATTATCCCCTATACTCTCCTAATGTTTTAACTGTAATATTTTTTGAAGCAAACTGATCAAATGTACGATAAATGTAATCTTCAAAAATCTGCTTGCCTTCTTTAGTTACAAAATTACCTTCATAATAAAATTCTACATCTGGATATTTTTCATACCTGGTCATGTGTCTAAACTGCCCTATTGATTCTCTTATGGACAGTTCTATTTGAGGTAAAAATAAAGGTATCATCCTATCAAAAAGACTTTTTAAGTTTCCACTTACAAAGCCTTTTGTAATCTTAGAAAATATAACTACTTTATCCGCCTCTAAATATTTAAAATAAAATTGGTCTAAATCTTTATTTATGCATCTACCAGGAGTTTTTAACCAGCAACTCCAACAACCACAGCAATCTTTAATCTGGTTTTCAGTAAGATCTAATTCATAAATTGATTCTAGTTCATAATCCCCCAATTCCCTTATTACCACAGTTTTCATCATTCACCTCATAAATTTTTTTAAACTCTCATTTATGTTATCCCCAATAATTGTTAATGTCAATATTGAAAATGAATGTTATCATACTCCAATAAAATTCACTATTTTTTATATGGTTTCGATCTCAACTTTTATTGCTGTGGCACCTTCTAATTGAAGCCATTTTAGACTTGCTTTAAAGTTTGAAGGAACTTTATCTAAGTTACATATATTTTCTACAACATAAGATTTTCTACTTTCAACATATTTATCTATTACCACATGATTTTCACCATGCTGTATTCCACCCAAATCTATTCCTATTAATTTGGTATTTAAATCTAGCAACTTATCTATGATTTCATTTGTTAAATAAGGTTTTGTTTTAGAGTTAAAATATTCTTCGCTTCCATATCCATATTGCTCTAAATATCCTGTTCTAAATATTACAAATGAATTTTCTTGTATTTTAATATTTTCTAATATAGTAACATCTATAATAGCTAATCCTCTCACATCTATTACCTTAACATTTATTTCTGATGGTAATTCTATATTTGATAGATTATAACAATCTATATGAGTTCCTATATGTTGTCTTTGATGGGCTGGTTGTGAATCTCCCCATTTTAATATTTCCTCGGGAATACTAAATTCCTTTAAATGCAAATTCATACTATATCTCTCCTTCTGATTCTATTATTTCATCCAAATAGTTATTAAATTTTTTCAAGAAACTAGCTACAATTTCTTGATCTTTTTCATCTATATTTTTAAAAAACTTATTATTTCTTTCTTCCCACTGCTTATGTTTTATTTCATGATGTTTATATAACTTCTCACCTAACTCTGTTAACTTAAAATATATTTCCTTATCATTCTCCGGCTTTTTATACTTATCAATAAGATTGTTATTTAAAAGTTTTTTGCTAATCTTACTTATAGCACCTCTCGTCATATTCATACTTTGAGATATTTTAGTAACGTTAGGATCTTTTATTTTTCCTACGAGATCTAAACAATGTATTTCTGAAACTCCATACTTTTCATATTCCCCCTTAAATGATATCTTCCCTAGGGTTTCCTCCTTTTCGTATATCTCTTTAAGACTCTTCATAATAATATTAATATTATCCACTTTAAGCATCTCCTTTTTGTTTCCCCAGAAACAATAATATCGCTTTTTTGTTTCCTTGTCAACAATATTTTTAAAGATTAATCTCTTATTATAATTGCACTACTAATATAATTTATTTTATTTAATGAAAAAAGCCATAGGAATAATTCTTCCTATAGCTTCTTATAAGTTATTAAGTTACTGGGTTATTTAAAATCAATATTATTACTTAAATATTTCCTGTACCCCTTTTCACTATCTATACTACATAGATTTCATCATTTCAAACAATTCAGGAGAAGCAGAAGTATTTTAGCCACTTATTTGATACTATATTTACTCCATATCCTAAATATAAGCCATCTTCGGCAAGTGTTGTTGTAATAGCAACATTAGTGGTGCTTTTTTGTTTTTCATTTCCTCTCCCCAACACCAAGCTAATATAAATAATCTCCATATACAGTTATCTATTATATTCTTTTATAAATACTATTTATTATAAATGTTAGATAATTTTTTAATACGATGGATAAGCTCTTTACGTACATTTTCAGGGGCTAAACATTCACATTTATCTCCAAACCCCAGCAAAATATTATATCCTAAATCATCTTCTACAAATGGAAAGTCAACCATAAATTGATTATCCCTATGAGACTTAATATTTTCTTCTCCACAACGCTCAATCATTTGTTCTCTAAGAGACCAATCCACTAGAAGCTTAATTGTAATAAGTCTTTTATCTATCCAGCCCTTTCCATCTAACGGTTTTGCGTGAAATTCTCGTGGTATAAATGTGGAATCTGATATTTCAAGATTTGAAATTCGAGATAGTTTAAAAACACGAAAATCTTCTCTTAAAGTACAGTAGCCTTGTAAATACCAATGCTCTTCTTTTAATACCAATTGATAAGGTTCAATACAACGATTATTTTTTTCTCCGCTACCACCGTAGTATTCAAATAATAGGTATTTACTTTCATTTAAAGCTTTTTTTATTTTTTCAAGGTTTGGCTGAAAGCTCTTATTCCCCATCCATGTGGTAAGATCAATAGTTATTTGGTTTGATTTTAATTCAATATCCTTAAATTGTTCTTTAGGAAGTAGACTTTTTACCTTTTCTAGAGTGCCTATAATTTCTTTATTAGATAGCGTTGTTGAAACACTGGCAAGCCCCATTAAAAGTGTTGAAATATCTGCAGCAGCAAAAAATTTTTTATCCACTTTATATTCAGATATAATGCCAATACCTCCATTAATACCAGGATGAGTAATAATCGGTATACCAGCTAGAGATATTGTTTCTATATCCCTATATATAGTTCTAGGCGTAACCTCAAACATTTCAGCAAGTTTTGTTGCACTGATTTTTTCGCAATTCAGCAATACCATAATTATTGACATTAATCTATCTATTTTCAATTGTATCGCTCCTTAAACTCATTTATGAATTCATTTTATAACCATGACATAATGGTGTCAACATTTGTATGTTATATTAAAACTACAAGAAGTTTTCTATGACATAATAAATTGATAAGGAGGAGCAAAAATGGATTTTTTACGAGAATTTAATAGGATTATGGTGGAGCAAAGTGAGATAGCTTTAGCAACTTGTGTAGACCATATCCCAAATGTTAGAATTGTAAATTTCTATTATGATACTAAAAAGAAAGGGATAGTATACTTTTCAACCTTTAAAGATAATTCCAAGGTGGAGGAATTTTCAAAAAACAATGTAGTAGCTTTTACTACTGTTCCATCTAAAGGAAATGAGCATGTTCGAGTTACTGAAGCAATAATTCAAAAAAGTGATTTAACAATATATGATTTTAAAGATGGATTTGTTAAAAAAATTCCTGATTATGAAATGACAATAGAACAAGCTGGAAGTCAGTTGACTCTTTATGAAATTCATTTTAAAGAAGCTACAGTAACAATAGACTTCTCTAAATGCGGTAACATAACTCTATAATCTCAAAATATAAGAACTGCCCGGCTAACTTTTTCAGATAGCCGGGTAATTGCTTTACTAATAAATCCCTTCTATTCTCATTCACAATTAGCAGAATTTTTTAATGCAATCTCTATTAATTTACTCACTGCTAGGTATATACTTTTATTTTTTATGATTAATAAGTATAATTTAGTATATAAAGCAAAGGAAAAGAACGGGAGGAGATTTAAATTGAATATAGATATTTCATATGAAATTCCAAATGGAAAAGAATATAATAATTTAAGGATAATTTCAGGGTTGAGTCCTAAAGATGAAGCTGCATCAGAAATAGGATTGAAAAATTCTATTTTTATGGTTACTTTAAGAGATGCTGATAAATTAGTTGGTATGGGAAGAATTATAGGAGATGGCGGCTGCATGCATGTATCATATAGTAGATATCGCTGTAGACCCTTCTTATCAAGGCAATGGATTTGGCAATTTAATTATGTCAGAAATAACTAAATATCTAGATAACCACGCGCCGAAAAGTTCTTATGTAAGCCTAATTGCTGATGTTCCAGCTGATAAATTATATGAAAAATTTGGGTTTCATTATTCAGCACCAAGTTCTGTTGGCATGGCAAAAAGATATTAAAATTAACATTATATAATACCTAAATAAAAAAAGATATTTCAATAATAACCAATATTGAAATATCTTTAAATATATTATATCTCTATAAAGTTTTCATTTTCATCAACTTTAAATAGTGGAAGTCTTTTTATAAATATAATATCATCCCTGTTTGAAGCATCTCCTTCAGCTAAAATTGCAGCTTTTGCTTTTACGATACCTCCAGCTTTTTCAACTAATTTTTCAACAACCTTTAATGACTCTCCAGTGGAAATAACATCGTCTATAATAGCAATATTTTTTCCTTTTATCTTTTCTGCATCAATTTTATCTAAACATAAAAACTGTTTCTTTTGAGTAGTAATTGAGTTTACTTCCTCAGTTATTGGTGAATCCATATAAGCTTTAATGCTTTTTCTAGCTACAATAAATTCCTTTAGACCTAAAAGCTTTGAAATTTCATAAGCTAAAGGTATTCCCTTTGCCTCAGCAGTAACAATTATATCTATATTTTTTATTTCCTTTAATCTATCTGCTATTGCAGGTGCAACTGCTTGTACTAACTCAGTGTCACCTAGTATTACAAAGCTTGCAATAGCTAAGTCATCTTTAATTTTCATTAAAGGTAACTCTCTCTCTAATGAAAGTAATTCTAATTTATATGTATTCATATGAACTTACCTCCTAAAATAATCCTACAGCAAATCTAGTTATAGTTCCTGCAAGCATTCCAAAGAATGGATCACTTATTGCTGTTACTCCCATAGTAACACCGCCAACTAAACTATCTGTTCCAGCTAAAGCAGCGGCTGCATTTACTGGTACTGTTACTAAAATACCTAGTACAAATAAGAAACCACTAATTGATTGAGAAGGTACATACTTACCTATCTTTGGGAGCAACCCTAAAAATAATATGGCAGCCATAATTAACATCATGATTATACCAGCTGCTAATGGATGTGGGGCACTTCCTGTGGCTGAGATTATAGATTCAACTGGTGCACCACCAAATAATGCTGAACCCATGTCAGCTAGACTGCTGATAACGGAAAGATGATCAATATTTACATTTGTATTAGCCATACTTCCAGTAATTTGTCCGAAGGCTATATTAGATCCAATATTTAAGCACACCATTCCAAGTGCTCCTCTTAATATTTTACTATTAAAGCTAAGTTTACATCTTTCTATTTTTTCCTTAGGTATTTCAACATTTCTCATATCTTTATTAAGAATGTTTCCAACAATACTTGAAATAACTACTGAAATAGTAATAGTTAGAACTAAATCATTTGTAGCAAAGTATATTATTACCGCAGTGGCAATTGATACAATACTTACAGCTTTTTCACTTTTTAGCATGTCCATAGATACCTTTGCAAGCATTATTCCCACACCTGCCATCATACCCGAGGTAATTGTTGGACCTATAAAATCTACGATTTTACCCAAAAATCCGAACATTCCTATAAAAGTCATTATAACAGCACCAAAGAATATCATCGAAAGTCTTTCTTCCATATTCTTACCAGCAGTTCCTGCATATGTTATCGTTTCTGCTTGGAAAGAAATAGGTGCAACTGAACCTGTTAGTAAATTTCCAACCGCCCCTACTAAAAAAGCAAATGCTGTTGGAATTGAAGCAAAGCCAAATGTTAATGCTAGCAACCCTTGTGGCAAGCCATTTAGAACAACACCTATGATTGCTAGAAAGTCACTTAGAAAGTCTGCCATACTTGTCTTCCCCCTTTAAATTGTCCGCTTATCTTCTAGTAATAAATAAATCCTCATAATCAAAACTTTTACAGAGTTCTGGTAGAGACATTTGGACTATATAACCAAAAATATACGAAGATATCAACTTTTTTCATCTTTATAATACCACTATATTCGAACATTTTCAACATATTATTTAAAAATGTACGTATTTTTTATCAAGTGATTCTTAGCTTCAGATGGAGTTTGCTTAAAAGGAATACTTACTTCAACTGAAGCTTAGAAGAACTTATCCAGGGACGTAGCATCCGTTAGGGAGTATTACGGATGGTAGTCATCGGATAAAATATTGTAGAAACTATTCCAGTAGCCTATGAAGCAATCAAACTACATGATAATTAAAATTAAATATATATTATAAATATATAACAAAGACCCTGGACAACACATTTCTGTATTGTACAGGATCTCATAATAAATAGATACGTACGTTGTCTCTTTTGTTTATCATTATGCATGAGATAATACAGGGAACATTAAATCCTCCCTTTTAAATGGATTATCTTTTCCTACCTTAATAAAAAGAGTAGTGTCCTCCTCATTTACCAAAGTTTTTTCATAAGAAGAACTATCCTTTGGAGTAAATCCTAAGATTACTTTCTTAACTTTCTCAGTGATCACTGCATTAATTATGTTATCTAACTTTACTTCTTTTCTACTAAACACATCTTGCAAATATAAAACCTCTTCATCAAAGTTACAAATAACCACCGCATCATAGTCCTCAAGATAATAAATATTATCTCTCATAAAATACGTACAATAAAACATTATGAGAGATGGATTGCTTCTCATAGAAACCTTTGAGAAAGGCAATGTACTGCAAGCCATGTTATAAACAATTTCCCTATCTTTATCATCATCCATACTCATCTTTCTTATTTTCTCTAGCTTATCCTCTTTAGTTTTGTTTATTGAGTATTGATATTCATTGCACACATCAAATCCAAATTTCGGATAAAAGTCAAGAACACTGTCATTTGCATAAAGATAAATAAGATCACATTTATCCTCCCATTCTTTTAAGACTACCTCCATAAGTGCTCTGCTCAATCCTTGGCCTCTATAATCTTCATCTGTCATAACAGTTCCAATTTGTATATATCTCTTTTGCTCTCCTAGAATTAAAAACTCCATGATATTTACTGAAACATTGGATACTACCTTATCTCCATCTAACAAAGAATATGGTATATATTTATCTCCCCAATAGCCATCCTCATACCATTGTTCAAAATTAAAATCATAAGTTTTTTTCGTTAATCTATTAAAACTATTTCTTAAAATACTGTCATCTTTGTAATTACACTTATAAATATATTTTTTATTATTAATTAATAAATTTCCACTCATTTTTACTTTCTCCTTTCTTGTATTTGTATTATATTCTTATATCTTCTATATCTTATCCTAGTATTTTTTCTGGAACAACCTCAATAACTTTTACTAAATAAAAATGAGCCATAAACTATATAAAACTAATTTATGGCTCATTAGGCTAATTACTTTGCAGCCCATAATTCTATTTCTATTTTTAATTCAGGTAAGCCTAATGCACTTATATATGCAACAGTCATTGAAGGATATTCTGTTCCAAATAATGAATCCCACTTACCATCTAAATAATCCCAATCAATTTCTTCAGTCGCCCAAATATTAACCTTAATTACATTATCAGCGGATAATTGTTGAGATGCTAATAGATCAGCAATATTTTTAAAGGTATTTTCCACTTGATCATTAATTGATTCAGGAATATTGTTATTCCTATCCACACCTACTTGGCCTGAAGTCACAAAAATATCAGCATTTTTCGATATCTTTGTTATATGGCTATATTTTCCCACAGGAGACGGAATATTTGTAGGATTTACTCTTTGAATTTTTGTAATATTCTGTTTATTTATCATTTATTCATACCTCACTTTATAGTAATTTTTAGAATCAACCTTGCTATTTTTAAATCCCCTCTACTTTTATCAATATCATTCTAGAAAAAAGCTGTAAAATATCCAACATCCATTGATAAGGATTTTAGCAAGTTCTTTATCTTTTAATAATTCTTTCTAAGTATTAAAAATTAAATGTTCAAATTATAATCCATATGCTTTATAATTTAATCTAATTTTATCATACACTCTTTGCTTATTGCACGCTTGAGAATGGCTCTGTGAAGATTTTGAGCACAAGTTATCTTCACTGGTTGTTTAAGTTTGTCTATTGAAAATTACAATTCTCTTGATATAAAAAAGTGGATACTTAGCCTAAGACTAAGTATCCACTTTACTATGTGTTATGTTGGCATATTATTCTTCTTATACTACTTTGAGATAGATAATATTCTTCAGCAAGTTGTTTAACTGATATACCTTCTTTATATTTATTATATATCTCTATATTTCTTTCTCTTATCTCAAACTTTGAACCGCTTGATTCCCCCCAAGATTTCTTATTTTCAAATTTTCTTGGTATATATAAATAACCACCATCCATGTATTCTTGAATTAATTCTAAAATATCTTTAGGTAATACATCTTGTGCTTTTTTATATTTCACTTTATCTACTCCTATTTACTTTCGGGGTAAATAATTAAGCAAAAACTGCACAAAACACTTATTTAAATTTTTATATAAAACCCCTAGCAAGTCATGTTTTGATTTATATTACAGTCTTTGCTCGGAGCTTAATTCAATGAATCTGATTAAATTTATTGTCATATGCATCCCCCCTTTTTAATTTATTTGTTCTTTATTATAACATAAATATAAATTGATGCTGTCTATTTGTTCTGTAGTTATTACATCTTACCAATTAATCATTTTCTTTTTTCCTGTAAAATAATTCTGTCTATGCTTTTTCTTGATAAAAAATACTTGTTAGCAAGAGATTCTTTATCTATATCATTATTATATTCTTCATAAATAGCTTCATTTCTAATTTTAATTTCTTTTCTTGTGTTAGTTGTTTCTCCCCACTTTTTTCTATTACCTTCTTTTTTAGGGATATATATATACTCTCCTTCTACATACTCCCAGATTAGGTCCATTATCTCTTTTGGGAATATATCTTCAGCTTTAATATAGCACATTATGTTCCTCCTAAATTTAAATTTTTTACTTAGGATTAAACAAAGGCTATTTTCTTGATTATGTCTTTTTAACGCAATAGCCTTTGCTACGCGTTAATAATAAGCTTTCTCATAAATAATTGTCCTCCCTTTTTCTTACTGTTTTTATTTTAAATTGCGAACTAATTCTATTCCCATCTATAAGGCAACAAATCATTAATAGTAAGTATCTTATCTTTTTCTATCATTACTTCGCATTTATAATTTTCATCATGGATTTGGCAAATGAATTCTCTACATCTTCCACATGGTGTAATTATCGTCCCATCCTCATACACTGCAATTACTTTTGTTATTTTATTTTCTCCAGCAGTAATCATAGCTGCAATAGCCGCATGTTCTGCACAAAATCCCATAGAACAAGGTGTATCTATACACACTCCAGTATAAACTTTTCCACTTTCACTCAAAATAGCTGCTGCAACAGAGCCAGCGTAGGAGTTTTTAGAAAGTTCTCTGGGGTTTAATGTATTTTTTGCAATATCATATAATTCATCAAATTTCATAGTTATACTCCTTTCAATAGTTTTTTATATTCAAATTAATAGGCAATATTAACAATACATATTGTTTGTATGCTTTTTCATTAACATAGTTTTCCTTTGTTTCAATTATGAAGAGGAATAACAGAAACTATTTTTACTTTAAAAAATTATTTGATAGACTTAACTTTATCTAAATCTAGGCTACAAAGCACCTCAAGATTTTTAAATATCTTTTCTTCTGACCAATCCCACCATTTTAATTTTAATAAGTAATGGATCAATTCATCATCAAATCTCTTTTTTATAATTTTACATGGATTACCTCCAGCAATATGATATGGTGGAACATCTTTTGTTACTACAGAGTTAGCAGCAATAATTGAGCCATCTCCAATATGCACACCAGGCATTACTGTAACATTTTGTCCAATCCATACATCATTTCCAACTACGGTATCACCTTTAAAGGGTAAATCTTCAAGTGTAGGTGTGGCTTTTCCCCATCCATTTCCCATAATATTAAAAGGATAGGTTGTTACAGAGTTCATTCTGTGGTTTGCACCATTCATAACAAATTCTATTCCTTTTGCTATGGCACAAAACTTACCTATAATAAGTTTATCACCTATAAATTCATAATGGTGTGTAACATGTTCTTCAAACTTTTCTGCTCCACTTACATCATCATAATAGGTGTAATCGCCAACCTGAATATTAGGGTTTTTAATAATATTTTTTATATAACAAATGCTCTTTATGTTTTCATTAGGATAAATACTGTTTGGGTTTGGCCCAAATTTATTCATATATCTTCTCTCCTTTACAGTTGAATTTAATTTTTCTATTAAAAAATCCCCACAGATGAACAATATCATCCATGGGGATCTTTCTTATATAAATATCTCTTAATATATTCAAATTAAACTTAATACACAATATATATTTATCCATATTTAAATTGTAATATAAATAAGCATATATATTTTTATATGTGCATTTGTAGTTATTTTATTTTTATATAAAAGAGTTTAATAGACGATATTGTTCTTAAAATGCATGATTAAATAAAGTTCTATTCTAGAACCTTTAAAGCATTTCACACTATTTATTTTTAATAGTTTAGTTAAGAACAACTTTAATCATCCGATTAAATCTCCTTTTCTATAATTATAATTTTAGTTAATCTTATAATAAAACCCTATTATTGTCAACAAATATTTATTTTTAAAAATTGGCTACCTTAATGATAGCCAATTTTTTCTTTATTTTATTAATTCCCAAGATGAATCACTACCTGGTTTAGTATTTGTCCACCATTTAGCTTTATATACTCTACCTTCGTATACTACTAGTTCTCCACCTTTACAAACTATGCCTTCATAGTAGTCTATAGTCCCATCTTCATTTAATATTATTTCTTTTTCCCACACTTCAAACTTATCTGGTGTTTGTCCTTGTGTCCACCATCTAGCTGTATACTTCTCACCTTTATATATTACTATGTCCCCTTCTAAGTATATTTTGCTTGGATCATAAGTATCCTCCATTTGAGATGCTTCTTTTACAGTTATTGCTCTTGTCTTTGTAGTTGATAAACCTTCGCTGTCTTCTACTGAATATATTAACTTGTATACTCCAATTTTAGTAGTATCTACTTCTCCATCAACCTTTATCTTATATGTTAAGTCTCCATCTTCTCTATCAGTGGCACTTACTCCAGCTAATTTATCAAACTCATCTCCAACTGCCATAGTCTTATCAACTATACCATTTAATACTGGAGCTTTATTAACTTCTGGTTCACCTTCTGTATTTTCACCAAACTTCTTAAATATATTTGTAAACTCATATTGAGTTGACACTCCTTGATTACTTTCTACCATAGCATCTCTATTCATTGACCACATAGAAGTAACTCCTATGCCTCTATCTATAGCATGCTCTACTACTAGGTTAGTCCACTCTGTTGTAAATGTTGGATGAGCAGCTCCTTCAAATCCTATTGATGGAGTTGTCCCTATTTTTCTATAGGCTTGTTCATCTGTTAATTCTATGCTTGCATACTTTTTAAAGTATTCCTTCAATTGATTTTTCGTACTGTCAACAGCTCTTAAGGAGCCTGTCCCATAGTTTTCACCTGGAAGCAATGTTCCTTGACCATAGCACATTGTCATTATATTTACTACTTCTACATCTACCCCTTGTGAAAGGTAAGCTTCAAGAACATCTAACTGCACTGGAGTTAATCCACTTGGCAATACTGGCAGTGTTAATACTATATCCACACCAGTGACATCTTGTAGCTTCTTTATAGCTTTAGCATTAGCTATATTGTAAGCCTTGTTTTGTGCTGCACTCTCTATATCCAGATCAAGTCTTGTTAATCCATAACCATCAACTAGTTCTTTATATGTATTAAATAATATATCTACATCTTGAGTTACTTCCCAGAATGTCACCCCATTTAGTCCACCTAAAGATATTGTTATGTCTCCACCCATATCTCTAACATCTTTTATAGATTGCTTTATTCCTTGGTATTGAGTGTTATCTTTATGTTTTTCACTTAAAACAGCATGTGAACCCCATCCCCAATTTACCTTACCATCTGATATACCACCAGATGATTGTATAAATCCTAAGTTGAAGAACTTCACACCTGTATCTTCTACTATTCTTTTTAAATTTATTGCTCCATTGTTAGAATATCCTGGCTTAGTTACCCAAGAAACCATATCAACAAATGGCACATTTACTTGTGAAGGCCATTGTATACCTTCTCCAACACCAAAGTCTAAATCTTCTTGTGTAGGTGCTACTGCTACTTCTCCTACTGGACAAGTTAATTTGTATTCTCCTGATTGTTTTTCTGATGCACTAACTTCGTATGACGTTGTTGGCGCTACCAGCATTGATGCCATTAGTAACATTACTATTGGCTTTTTAAATTTTTTTAAGTGTTTCATTGGAATTCCCCCCATTTAAATATATTGGCGGCAATTGCTTAGCTATAGTGTTCAACAAAAAAGCTACTCTAAAAGAGTAGCTCTATAACAAGAAAATAAAAGCATTATTAACAAAAGACATCATTAATAAACATATATACAGCTTTAGTTTTTCAAAAACATAAACTCTCTGAAAATTGATACCATAAAAAAGCGTATATATTGCTTGATATTTTCAAAACAAAAAGTATACTTTACTCTTTGGCAACTGGCTGGCATAGCATTAGCTTTAGCCCCTATAGCTTTGCGTCATTAGATTTCTCTAATTTTGCCTATTTAATTTTTCAGTTCAATTATATAATATAATAAATTTTTTCGCAATAAAAATACACAAATTTAACAAAAATATATGTATTTGACTTATTTATGCAAAACAAAAGGTTGTTTCAAAATAATTAAATACTAATTTTGAAACAACCTTTTTGTGTATTATTGTTTCTTCATTTCTATTTTTTTAAATATGAATTAAATTCATCTAAAGACCTTACATTTTCATCTAATACCGCTTTATGAATTAGATAACTAGTAACTATGCTACCATATTCAGGTTTTTCTGCCCATGCCTTTTTAATACGCAATATGATTTCCTTTTTCTCTGGAGTTAGTTTAGAAGGTATTATCTTTATATGCTTCAAGTCTGGTTGTCTTTCTGGTTGGTCTACAAACCATATGTCTACTTTCCAAATATGATTTGTATTAGACTTGCATTTAAGACCAAAATAAAAACCGTCAGGATAAATATGAGGTTCTTCATTCCATGAACCTGTATCATTCTTAAATTTTAATTCTCTAACATAGGGACTTGCCATTAAGTCCTTGGCTATGTCAGCTATTTTCTCAATATTTAAGTCATTACAAACCACTGTAATATCTAAATCTCGCCATACCATTAACCCTAATGCAGAACTTCCTACTCTAATAGGTTTTCCTATTCTTTGTAATAACTCATTAAGATTTAATAACTTCTCCAATTCTGAAGCTTCCACTTGTAAATCACTTTGTATTTGAAACAGTTCTTCCCTTGTAGAATTCATTTCGTCCTCCTTTAGATTATCATAAAGTTTAATAGGATTAATTACTTCTACTTATATTTTAACATAATATTATCATCATCCCTATGAAGTACCATTGGTTAATATTATACCAATTATAAATGAGTTGTTTGAATGATGGGATATTGATGCTACATTACAGTATTTAAATATGAACTAACTTAAATTAAAGTGTACATTATAATTTGTAGATTATATACTATAATATAACATTACTAATTAGTACAAGGAGGAAATTATGAAATATATTGATTTTGATAATTGGAATAGAAAAGAACACTATAAGTTTTTCGAAAGTGTTGATAATCCTCAATTTAATATTTGTATGAATTTAAATGTTACAAATTTCCTAAGGTTTGCTAAAGAAAATAATTTATCCTTTTATTACAGTATGGTATATGCATCTACATATGTTATGAATCAAATTGAGGACTTTCGCTATAAGATTAGAGATGGGAAGATCATTCTTCATGAATCCTTACAACCATCATTTATCCATATGGGTCCTGAAGAAAATTTATTTAAAATTGTTACACTGCCTTTGAACAATAGTATAAATGAGTTTTCAAATGTTGCTAAAGAAATGTCTAAATCTCAAAAGGAGTACTTCCCAGAAGTAAATATTGATCAAGATAAGTTAATTTATTTTTCATGTATTCCTTGGATTTCATTTACTAGTATTTCAAATGAAATAGTTATGAATAAGGAAGACTCTATTCCTAGAATATCCTTTGGAAAATATTTCACTCAGGATAATAAAATCTTACTACCATATTCTATTCAAGTAAATCATATGCTTTTAGATGGAATTCACGTTGGAAAATTCATAGAACAATTACAAAAATTTATTGATGAAGTAAAATAATAATTCATTAATGATTCTAAATTCAAAAGAACTCTAACCTGCAATAGGTTGGAGTTCTTATATTTATCATCTTTCTTATGCTTTGTTATACCTTTAGATGTCATACTTATAATAATTCATTACAGACATTTCTTCAAAGCCGCAAGCTTTGTATAAATTAAGTGCAGCATTGTTTTTACATTCCACATCCAATTCTGTCTCATAGATATTTTTTTCATTTATTAAGCGCAAAGCTTCTTTTAAAGCCGCTTTTCCATATCCTTTACCCCTGAAATCAGGTAATATTCCAAAGCCACTTATAAAAACTGGATCATCACTGTAATCTACCTTAATCTTTCCAATAACCCCTTCCTTTAGTTCAACCATGTATGTGATTTTATTTACTTCTTCCTCTTCCTCTGGAAGCCATTCACATTCCTCTGACTGGTTAAAAAATACTGCATTTTGTCTCCCAATTTCTTTCCTGTCTAGCTTTCCAGCTTCTCTTAAATTGATAGAATTTATACTTTCTAAATTAGTTTTATTAATCAGCTTCATTCTATACTCTGAAAAATCATATTTACCGTGAACAGCCTTTATGAATTCAACACCTGAGTTAGAATTGCCATCTGATAATAGTAATAGCTTATTAAAATTTCTCTTCTGACACTCCTCTATTGCAAGCTCAAAGAGCTTTTTAAATAAGCCCTTTCTTCGAAAGTTGGGATGAACCATGCCATTGATTTCACCAATATTAATACCTCCAAAACTTGAAATACCAAGGTATGCCACCAAAGTATCATCAACATAATATAGAAACTCATTAATTTCTTTTAATCCTATTTCAGAGTTTCTCGCCATATTTAACTTATAGTCTAATTCTAACTTTAGATTTGTTTTGTCCTGGGAGCAGCAAAGTTCTTCAAGTTGATTTATTTCTTTATACTCCTTTTCCGATATATATTGTTTTAAACAAATAGTTTCGTTTAATATTTTTTCTGCCATTTTAAAATCTCCTTAATTTATCTTTATTAATATATCCTTAATCATCTGTAAAAGTTGCCATGCTTGACAAAGGAAATATCAATGTAACTTTAGTCCCTTTATCAACCTCAGAGTCAATACTAATTTTCAATCCCAATTTTAAACAGAGCTTTTCACATAGATACAAACCCATTCCTGTACTTTTGCTAAATCTTCTTCCGTTCTCACCAGTGAAGCCTTTTTCGAAGACTCTATTTATATCCTTATCTATTATACCTACTCCATTATCATCTATAATTAACATTACAAAGTTAGCTTTCTTAACCGAATATATATTTATCATTGGTTCTTTATTACTTGAATACTTTATAGAGTTTCCGATTATCTGATTAATAATAAATTCAGTCCACTTTCCATCAGTATATACAACTTCATTAATATCTTTTATATCTAATTTTATTTTTTTATGAATAAAATCTCTATAATTTCTTTTGACTACATTTCTTACTACATTATCAAGGTTAGTTTGTTTTATAATATAGTCTTTATCAACATTATTACTTCGAGAATAATAAAGCACCTGTTCTACAAATCCCTCAATTCTATTCATCTGGAAGTCTATTTTATCAGTTACTTCATTTCTATTATTTTCAATTATCAGCTTTGTAGAAGCTATTGGTGTTTTAATTTCATGGACCCATGCCTCTATGTATTCTCTATAATCTGATTGCATATCTTTATAGTATTTTACATTTTCATGCATATCCCTGCTTATTTCTTTAAGTATAGAATTAAGTTTTTCCCCTTCCATAAAGTTTGCTTCTTTTATCATCTCTGGAAGTAGATATTTCTTGTCCAATTTTTCTAATACACTATTAATCTCATCATAATAATTTTTATATTTTATAAATTCTAAAGCCATATATGAAACTAATGGAAAAAACCAGATAACAAAAACAAATACAATTATAATGAAATCAATATTAATAGCAATCATTATAGCTGCTAATATAATAAACATCAGCATATTGCATAATATTATAACACTTTTATCCTTAATAAATTCACCTATACTCATGGCATTATATACCCTAACCCTCTTCTTGTTTCTATTGGATTTTCTATGCCTATGGCTTCAAGCTTTTTTCTTAATCTATTAATATTAACAGTTAAGGTGCTGTCATCCACAAAATAATCTGCTTTCCACAAGTATTCCATAAGTGAATTTCTTTTTACTATATTTCCCCTATTATTTATTAAATAAGAAAGTATCTTAACCTCATTTTTAGTCAAGTCCAGAGATTTATTTTTATAAATAACCGTTGCATTTGAAAGATTTAAATTAAAATCCTTGTAATTTAATATATTATTAGTTTTTAAGTTTCCATATGTTCTTCTTAATACATTTGTTATCCTTGCTAATAATATTTCTGTATTATAAGGCTTTGTTATAAAATCATCTGCCCCTAAATTCATACTAATTAATTCATCTACTTCACTATCTCTACTTGTAACTATTATAATTGGAACATCTGATGTTTTACGTATTTCTCTACATATATAATAGCCATCAAACTCTGGAAGGTTTATGTCTAGTAATATAAGGTTTGCATTCTCATTTTTAACATATTGTATTATATTGTTAAACTTTACAGGTGCATTCACTTCGTATCCATACTTTTTTAAAAAATTCTGTAATTCTTCTCTTATAACTTCATCATCCTCAATAATAAGGATTTTTTTCATTACTTACTCTACCTCCCTAATATAGAATATAAGGCTATTAAACTTTGGGAAACAAAATCTAATAGCCTTAATCATTATTATAAGATTAAATATTACTTTTTACTATATTTTTTAATTAATATCCTCATATTTTACGTTTCTTTTGAATACCAGATAGCAGCATCATTCCAAGCCCAGTTAATCCATATATAACTTTTCCGATTACTACACTTGCGGGCATAGAGAAAGCTGGTTCAACTATATCAAGAGATTGTGGATATTTTGTAAAGAAGTTTCCTCCAAATAAATCAACTGCATATGGTAATGGAATGAAACTTACTAATATCAAAGCTACCATAAGTACAAAAACTACTCCTTGATGATACTGCCCTCCAAAAACTCCTAAACCAAACACAAACAACATAGCTGGCAGCAGTGTTATAACTGCTGGTAACACAAGACTTCCAAAATTAGTAAAGTGAAAATTCACAGCATAGAAGTAGAAGCTATAGGCAATAGGCACTGCAGAAATTAAAACAAAACCTATAATAATAGTACCAAAGCGGAGCATCTGAAACTTAAATGGGTCAATAGGAGTTGCTTTAGTTAACGCCTGTACACTCTTTTCATGTTTTTGATAAAGAAAAGATATAAAAAATAGTAAGGTAACAAGCAATATTGGTAACACTTTAGCAAGGTATGTTCCATAGCTCCAGCCAGAGAATGGGGCAGTATTTGAAACCCCAAGAATTATATCTCTACACATAATTTCACGGCTATACAGAGCAGCAATAATAAGCAATCCTAAAAAAAATTTATTTATAATCAGCCTTTTAAGTTCATATTTAAATATTCTATTCAAGTTTTAATTCCTCCTCTTTTAGTCCACAAGCATCTAGAAAGTCCTGCCATGTGATTTTTGTTTTTGATTTATTCTCATATAGTTCAGCTAAAATTTTATCCATTTCATCTTCACCGCCAACTAGTTTTTCAGCTTTCAAAATTTGAAGAGGTGATTTTGAGTATAGTCGCACAGTTCTATTATTGCCATCAATATTTCGAATATATTTTTGGGGTAGTATGTTTAAATATTCTGGATGTCTGGTATAAAAATTATTATTATTTTCTTTCACGCGAGCCTTCCACATGTCCACATAATTTTTTTGAGCATATTCTTCTCCATGAGTTTTCTTAGCAACTCGGTAAGTTGTATAGACAGCAAATCCTTCAGCGGACCAATTTCTATTATTCCCACCTGAACCTATAGTGTGCACTCCCCACCACTGATGAACAAGTTCATGAGCTAATACTTCACCACTTGATGCTCCTTCTAATGTATTACTTAGATTTTCATCATTAAAACAGAATTCTCCCATGGTGCTATAATTAGGATATGCTAGTCCTCCTGGAAAGAAGGCTGTTTTTTCTACTATTTTTAAGGGGGAATCTTTAGAAACATCATTTAACTTGCCATAATGATTAATACAATAATTAATGGTATCCTTCATCACTTTTTCAGCACTGGCATTCTTCATAGTATCCTCATGTTTACTACTATAGTAAAACTCTATTGGCATTTCTTCATTTCCCAACTGCTTCATAACATAATCACCAGCCATTAAAGATAAACGAGTACCTTTAAAATGAACAAGCCATGTTTTCTTATCCCCATCCTCTGAAAGCAACTTCGTGCTATCGCCAGTCAGATTTGCTACTATTTCACCATTCTCATCTTCTTGTGATGGATCTACTACTGGCATAAGCCCAGCGGGCATGGTAAGCTCACATGTAAGTTCAGAATTTTCCTTGCTGTTTGCTACTTTGATATTGGGAATAAAATCACTGTTCAAATCTATATATTTGTCGCTGATATTAGTATATAACATAAAATCACTCAAAAAATATAGGACTTTAGGTCTTCCTTCATATTCTATAGTGAGCTTAATATTTTTTTCTTCGGGTACGTTAAATATAATATTAGTTCTCATAGCATCTAATCTTTTAAATGTAACCTTTTTATCATTTACAATTATTTTATGAATAGTATATCCTGGATTTATTGTAAATCTGCATTCCTGTTTACTGTTGCTCAAATTTTCAAGTGAATATACTGCCTTTGCAGAAAGATTCCCTTTGCTTCCATCAAATGAAATTTTCAAATCACCGTTTAACAACTGAAGGTCTTTATTCACATTATCATAACTATCTGCCGAATCACTACTAAACGCTTTAATAAGTTCTTCTTTAGATATTAGAAAAACATCAGGTTGATTTATAAAAGCGTAGCATCCACTACCGATCATTGCTATAGCCATTAAAGGAATATAAACTTTCCTTGAATTATGCAACATAGAACCAAACATTCTTTTGCCATAGGAGCGTACACACAATAACCCAATTAGCCACAAACCACCGAATATTGAAAACCAAAATAGTCTATTGTGCTTCATTAAGCGAAATACTTGTGTGTTACTGAAATAATCTGAGAGTGTTGGAACTGAAGGTTTTATCCAATGTAGAATATTTCCAATGGGCAGATTTTCAACTAAATTTGGCAGCATCAATAGAATAAATGCAACCATACTAAGATCTACACGGTAGAAAATCTGATAAAATGCAGAAACCGCTAAAATTGATAGCAGTACAGATGGAAGCATCAAAAGAAAGAAGCTATTTAAGTAGGTATATCCATCAAAAACATTACCCATTTTTATAACTGTATATGGATAATAAAGGACTGAAGTAATAGAAACAGTAACAGTGGCTGCTATTACTATGGCAAGTAATCTCACCACATTTAGTACTAAGGGAGATACAATACTATTTGTTAATACTTCAGTTTCATATTTATGTACCCTATTGAACTCTAGTAAAGTTAGTATTGCGAATAAAATCCCTCCCCCTACCGCTCCAGCAATAGATGGATTTCCAATAAAGTGTCCAGATAACGTTTTATTAATCATGCCATCGTACAACTTATATCCAGCCATTGGACAAAGCATAGTCAATATCATAATTAAACAAGCAATTTTTGAATGAAAAATACGATTCAATTCCACCCTTAAATAGGAAAAGAACTTCATGACTATTTCACCTCTTTCTCCATAATAAGATACATATAGGCATCCTCAAGAGTAGGCTCCACAGCTTCTGCAAAGGCTGGAAGTGTTTTCGCTACAATACGGCAGGCAATACCACGGGCTGTGTTAACCCTTGATGTTATCTTATATTCTTGGTTTACCCTTTGTTCTGTTTTTTCTTCAAAGACTCCAACATGATTGTGTGCCAATACAATCAATTCCTCTGGTGTACCTGTAAACAAAATTTGCCCATGATTAATAACAATCAGTTTATCACATACTGATTGTACATCTTCAATTATATGGGTAGATAATAAGACAATCTTATCCTGTGCTGTCTTGGAAAATAAGTTACGGAAATTAATACGCTCCTCAGGGTCAAGTCCAACAGTTGGCTCATCAAAAATGAGTAATTCCGGATTACCCATAAGAGCTTGAGCAATCCCTACACGCTGCCTTTGACCACCAGATAAAGTGGAAATACGTGCTTTACGCTTTTCTGTTAGATTTGTCTTCTCAATGACCTCTTTAATAACCTTCTTACTATTTTTAATTCCTTTTAATGCTGCCATATAGTCTAAAAACTCCCACACAGTAAGTTCATCATAAAGCCCAAAAGATTGTGGTAGATATCCTAGATTTGCTTTTAGCTTTTTTTCATTCTTAAGTAATGGCACACCATCTATAAGAATTTCTCCGCTAGTTGGTATCAGTCCTGCTACAAGGAGCTTCATAAGTGTTGACTTTCCTGCCCCATTAGGTCCTAAAAGTCCAACAAGGCTTGGACTTTCTATTTGTAACGAAACATCCTTTAATGCTTTTTTGCCAGTTTTATATGTCATATTTAAATTTTTAACTGAAATCTTCATAGTTTTATCATCCTTTCATATGACTTATTTAATATCTCCATGTTTGATATATAATGTACAGAATTAAATATTATTTTTTACTATATTTTTATATCCTGTATATGTGGTATAGAAATATCCCGCATAAACTACAATAAATAATAAAGCTGTTATTAAAGCTGAAAATCTAATATCTATTTGGTTAAACTTACTTATTTCTTTATTAACTACCGTAACACCAATAATTGAATGGATTAATGCAAGGGTCACTGGAAGGCTAAAATGTATCAATATTTGAATGAAAATTGTTTTGTCTATCATCTTTTTATTTGCACCAATTCTCTTTAAAGCTTTATATCTTTCTATACTGTCACTGGCTTCTGATAACTGTTGAAGAGCGAGTACAGCCATGCTGGTTATTAAAAATACTAGTCCTAAATATATTCCAACAAATAATACCGATGTTGTCGCTCCCTTACTAATAGAATAAATATCATCTTTTGAATAAGAAATTATAACTGGAACATTTAAGCTTTTATACTTACCACTTGAAAAATTCTCGTTTATTTCCCTATATTTTTTATTATTTTCTTCTCTATTCTTATCTGAATACATTACATTAAGTGTGGAGCTACTAATTTCATTATAATCACATAAAAATTCATCATTTATAACTATGGTTAAAAAGTTATTCGGTAGCAGATAAGTTGCAAGATTTTCCTCTATTATTTTATTATTTTTCACTAAATACTCTTTTCCTTTAATATTAACTTTCTTACTGCTTTTTAGCTTTTCACTAACTTGCTTAGCCAACACATTATAGTTGGACATAAATAAAACCTCATCCTTGTTTAAACTTACTTCTTTTTTCCCCCTTAGTCTCAACATTTTATTATAATCAGATATTTTAACAAAGGTTACCTCATCATCCTTATAATCTTCATCTGTCATTGGTAATAAACTACCTACTTTTACTCCTGAAAAATATTCATTGTAATTTGCATATTTTTCATTTTTACTCCTTTTAAAATTAATCTTATTTAATACATCTTCTAAATTATCTTTTTTACTATTATTGTAAACTATTATACTAGCATCAAAAGGTGCTTCTTTCTCAAGCCCTAGTTCAAAATCTTTCTTAAGACTTATTCCTGTAGATAATACAAGTATTGTAATAAATAGCATTAAACATATTACTGACATTGATATAAAATTTGTATTAACTTTACTATTTATTTGTTTTACTACAAATATATTTAATCCTTTTAAATATACATTCTTATTTTTATTTACTATATATAGTATAGCTCCAGATAAACTAAAGAAGAATAATACTGTACCTACTATTAAAAGGACTATTAATGGCTTAAACATAGGGTCTCTTAAATCCAAACCTATCTTTAGTATAGATTTATATGCGAATCCAAGTGATGCTACACATAGAACAAATGATAATAAATATATAAATGAGTTTTTAAATTTTATATCTTCATTTTTTCTACCTGCTGTTAGTAAATCAATTATTTTGTACTTAGAAATAACAAATACATTAAATACCATAACAAGTAGAAATATTATTCCAAAGTATAATATAGTCTTACCTATAGCACTTGTTGAAACAGCAAATCTATATTCATTTATTTCAACCTCAAGCAATTTTAACGTAAAAACAGATACAACCTGGGATGCTCCCATTCCTAATATAATACCGGCAATTAAAGATATAGCCCCCACTATAAGGGTCTCTGTTACTAAGATTCTAGATACTTTTCTTTTTCCCATACCTAAAGTCATATATATTCCTAATTCTTTTTTACGTTTCTTTATTAAAAAATTATTTGCGTATAATATTAAACTACCTAATATTATTGATACAAATACTGACACACCAGATATAATTTCGGTTAATCTAGATATGTAATCTGCATTTAAAGATTTCATATCACTAAGTGCCTTTTGTGAATCTATTGAGTTAAAGCTATAAAATATACAAACAGCTAATATTAGTGTTAAGAAGTATATAGTATAATCCTTATAACTCTTTTTTATATTGCCCAAGGCTATCTTAGAATACATTGTTGTCATCACCTCCAAGGAGGGTTATAACTTCTATAATTCTATTAAAGAATTCTTTTCTAGTATCATTACCTCTCACTAACTCGCTAAAGCTTTTTCCATCTTTAATAAAAAGTATTCTATGAGCGTAGCTTGCTGTAAAGGCATCATGGGTTACCATTAGTATAGTAACCTTTAATTCTTTATTTAATCTTTCAAATCTTTCAAGTAATAGTCTAGCTGATTTAGAATCTAATGCTCCTGTTGGTTCATCCGCAAGTATTAAGGATGGATTCGTTACTATTGCTCTTGCCGAAGCAACCCTTTGCTTTTGTCCACCTGACATTTGATAAGGATATTTATCTAACACCTGTCCTATTTCTAAATGTTTTGCTACTGATTTTATTTTGTCATCTATTTCTGAACTTTTCTCTCCTTTTATTGTTAATGCTAAAGCAATATTCTCATACGCTGTGAGAGTATCTAATAAGTTAAAGTCTTGAAATATAAAACCTAACTCATTTTGTCTAAACTTATCTAAATCTTTTGATTTTAACCTAGTGATATCACTATTATTTATTATTATTTTTCCTGTAGTAACATTATCAATAGTTGATATACAGTTAAGTAATGTAGTTTTGCCACTTCCTGAAGGCCCCATTATCCCAACAAACTCCCCCTCATCTACCTTAAAACTGATATTATCTATAGCCTTTGTTACATTACCTTTGCTACCATAATACTTTTCAATCTTTTCTACACTTAATATATTTTTCATTTATGAATCTCCATTTTTTCTTTATATTAGCTAATATTGTTAATTTCACTTCATATAAGTTATTTTATACCATTGTATTTATATCAGCAATTGAACTATATATCATTAACATTACATTTTTGTTATATTAAATATCAATTTGATTATTTCAATTTCAAGTTTCTATTATATTTTTTTAAAATTAAATAGTGCAAGAACCTCTTGCACTATTAATCATTCTGTATTAATATTTCTTTTCTTCTTCATTCATTCGCTCACCGTAAGGAGTATAACTTAATATCTTTCTTTAATCATTTAATGATAATTCACATTTAAATATTATCACAGCATTTCCAGAAACCTTAACTTCAACAGGTTCTTTATCTTCTATTTTCACCTCAACTTCAATAATACCTGGTCGTTTTATAGCTTCACCTTGCTTAGTCTTAAATTTAAACAAAGAATTATTATGCTTAACAAGATTATGATGAACAAGATATGCACCCAAAGGACCATTTGCATTACCAGTAACAGGGTCCTCATTAATACCTATTGCTGGTGCAAACATTCTACCCTGTATTAAAATGTCACTATCCTGTGAATTAACTACGAAAACATAATATCCATTACATTTAATAATCTTACTCAATCTAGAAAGTGCATCATAGTCTGGCTCTAATGCATTTAAAGCTTCAATGGTTTTTATACCAACCATAACTTTAGAGTGACCTGTTGAAACGATCTGAATTTCATAGTTCTCCAGTAAGTCATCATTTTTTATATTAAGAGCCGCCAAAAGTTCTTTTTTATTTTCTCCATCAATAGTTGCACCAAACTCAACTTTACCCTGAGTCATAACAACCTTGTAATCCTCATTTTCTTTTATTATATCCACAGGTAAAATTCCAGCACCTGTTTTATGATAAACCCTTGAAGTATCTAGTCCATTTTCAACAGCACGGGCATAATGAGCTGCAATAGTAGCATGTCCACAGATTGGAACTTCATTTGTTGGAGTAAAAAAACGTATATGAGCATCATACTCATTGCTATTTGAAGAAAAGATAAAAGCTGTCTCAGAATTATTAAGTTCCCTAGCTATTTTCTGCATTTCATCCTCAGTTAATCCATCTGCATTGGTTATTACTCCTGCTGGGTTTCCCGTGAATTTTTCATTTGTAAATGAATCAATTTGATATAAATTATATTTTCTCATCATGATTTCCCCCTAAATATATTATGAATCTATAGATTAGAATCCATTTTCTTAGTTTGTGGTAATTAATATCCAGGTATTATATAATTAATTATAGTTTTCTTGGAATGCACATACAAGTAGACATTTCACTATTGACCCTTCTACTTCTTTACAGTATGATAAGTATCAAAAGTATGATATTTATTCTATAGTATAACTTAAAATCAGTGAAAAGGAGAGATAAGCCCATGGAAGATGGTAATAACAAAACATCTGATAATAAATATGAAGGTAAGTACATGAGCTCAGTAAAGGTTGGGGCAAAGGGCCAGATTGTAATTCCAAAGGAAGCACGAGACTTATTTGGAATCAAACCCGGTGACACATTACTTTTACTTGCAGATGTAGACCGTGGAATAGCCATTCAAAGCTTTGAGGCGTTTGAACATTTTGCTAATGAAGTATTTCGTGCAAAAGAAAATCCTGTGGAGGCTGAAGATTAATAAACAACAGCTGAACTTTGATAAAATACATTAGATGACGAATCATTAAAAAAGGAGAACCCCCTTAATCAGAGGATTCTCCTTCCTTAATATTACCGAAAACAAAAATTTACAGTAGTATTTCATTGTAATCGCAACTCTTCATCTATTCTATATTTTAATACTTCGCTTTTCTTTATTAAGAATTCTTTGAATTGCATATTTCCCAGTAATTGCTGCCCCTGGAAGTCCACCAGGTGGGCTTATCCATTGACCTGCTAAGATTACATTGTTAAGCCCTTTAATATAGGCAGATGGATAGGGGATTTTAGCACTATGCTTTGTAATCATAAATGCTTGATTATAGCCCTTATATGCATTGCAATAACGCTTATACGTCATAGGTGTCCAAATATCTAAAATCCTTAACTTGCCTTTATATTCTGAGAATCTTTCTTCTACTTTTCTTAGAATTATATTTGCAACTTCTTCTTTTTTAGCGTGATACTTAGATTTATCCTTATAAAGTTCTACCCAGTAATCATAAGATTCCTCTGTAAGACCTAACAAAGTCTGAACAATCTGCTTACCATCAGGGGCAAAGCTAGGCTCATAGGCAAAGGATTTAATGGTAAGTCTGTCATTTACCCATAGGGCAAATTGTGAATCACTAAAGTCAATGATCTTCTCTGAGCCCACTGCATCTACGTCACTATCAACTGCAAAAGCAACCTGAAACATTCCATATACAGGATATGCTTTCCTATTTTCATACATTTCTTTCATTAGTGGCTCCATATAGGATTTGTCCAATAAATGTCCAAAGGTATAATCTGTATCACAAGCACAGATAATGTAATCCCCATGAATCTCTGTTCCGTCTGATAACTGAATTCCTGTGGCTTTTCCATTGTCTAATATCACTTTTTCTACGCTGGCATTGGTAAATATTTTACCACCTAAACTCTTATATTTTTCTTCCATACGAAATGCCATGGCTCTTGAACCACCTCTAGGCACGCCACCATCTCCACTTATAAAATTACCATAGGCCATAGGAAATGAACTTGCTAAAGATTCCTTTGTAACAAAATCAGTAATCATGCATCTTATCAGCGGATGCTTAAATCTATTTATCAAGTCTGTACTATCCATACCAGCATAGGCTTTAAAAACAGTCATTGTATCCTTCATGGCTATTCCCATTTTAATCATATCAATGGGATTCATCAGTTCAGATGGCTTCCCTGCTGGAATTTCTACCTTCTCTGACATTTTTACAAATTTCATAAGATCTTTAATTTCCCCTTCATCCTCAGGTGATAATGCAATCAGCTCTTCTTCAGTACGTTTTAAGTCTTTCCAAAGGTTAATGCTCTCTCCATTTAACTCAGATGTATACATTCTATCCGAAGTAATAACTTCTACTCCATCACCAATAGCACCTACTGTCTTCCAAATTTTATTAAGCTCTGTGCCTTCAGTAGTACCCATAAGCCAATGAATACAGTTATCAATATGATATCCTTCTCTATCCCATCCAGTACACTCACCGCCTACAATGCTGTGTTTTTCATATATTTCAGATTGAAAACCTGCCTTTTGCGCATATACACCTGCTGTAAGACCACTAATACCAGCACCTACAATTACCACCTTTTTCATTGACATATATCCCCCTTATTCTAGTATTACCTTTTACTAAATTGTATTATAAGTATAACTTGTTATACTTATAATACGTTTCTATTTCATTTATGTCAATATAATTTTGTATAAATTATGTAGGGGTAAATACATAACAATAGCTCTTACCTGTATTCTCTATACAAGCAAGAGCTATTGTTACTTTTATCAATATTTATAGACTTAATATATTAACGTTGTCGTCTTTATATTTAGCTTAATTAAATACACGGGAAATATTATCAAGCTATATCCATATCCGCAAATTGGGCATGGTAAAGCTGTTCGTAATATCCCTTCTTCTCTAGCAACTCATCGTGGGTTCCCTGCTCCACGATATTTCCATTGCTCATTACCAGGATTAAATCTGCATTTTTAATTGTAGACAATCTGTGGGCGATTACAAAAGAAGTTCTTCCCTTCATAATGTTTTTCATGGCATCCTGAAGCTTTTGTTCTAGCCTTGTGTCCACGGAGCTGGTAGCTTCATCCAAAATCATTATCGGTGGATCACAAAGTACTGAACGGGCTATTGTTAAAAGCTGTTTTTCTCCTTGGGAGATGTTGCTAGCCTCTTCATTCAGTATCATGTTGTAGCCATCAGGCAGCGTGGTAATGAAATGGTGGACATTTGCCACCTTTGCAGCACGGATAATCTCTTCTTCGCTGGCGCCTTCTTTTCCGTAGGCTATATTTTCTTTAATACTGCCCTTGAAAAGCCAGGTATCCTGAAGAACCATTCCGAATTTTGCTCTTAAGTCATCGCGTTTCATATGACGAATATCCACGCCATCTATCTTAATGGAGCCACCGGTGACATCATAAAATCTCATAAGTAGATTTATTAATGTGGTTTTTCCTACACCAGTAGGCCCTACTATGGCAACCATCTGACCGCTTTTTACTTCCACATTCAAGTCATGAAGTAAAGGTTTCTCCTTTGTATAAGAGAAGGCCACATTTTCAAAGGACACGTTTCCCTGAACTTCTTTATATGACTTTATTGTATCCATTTCTTCCACTTCAACTATTTCTTCTACTTCTTCCTCTTCATCTAAAAATTCAAAAACTCTGTGAATTGCCGCTACAGAGGACTGAATTGCTCCAGATAGCTGAGTGATCTGGGACATAGGCTGGTTTACCTGCCAAATATAACGGATAAAGGCCTGAAGCTGTCCTACAGTAATAGTGCCTGCGATAGCATAAAATGTACCTGCAATGGCTACGCAACCAATTCCAATATAAGTTACAAAGGTTACAAGTGGAGACATTAACCCGCTGATGAACTGAGCTTTAAAACCACTTTCACATAGTTCTTCATTGGCATTCATAAGTTCACTCAATGTATCTTCCTGTTTACCGAATAATTTAATTTCATTAAAGCCAGTAAACTTCTCCTGAACAATACCGTTTAAATGTCCTAAAGCATTCTGCTGCTTTTGAAATATAGGTTGAGATTTTTTCACAATCACCTTGGATATGATAACAGAGACTCCGATAATTGCCACCGAAGATAGAGCCATTACCCATTGAATCTTAAACATCATATATACCGCAAGGCTCAAACCTAAGATAGCATTTAAAATCTGAGCAAAGCTTTGCTGAAGAGCATTAGAAATGGTCTCCATATCATTGGATACACGGCTCAAAGTATCTCCCAGAGCATTTCTATCAAAATATGCAATAGGAAGTCTTCTGATTTTGCCTTGCACGTCATTTCTCAAATCCACCATAGCGCTTTGGATTGCATCGGTCAATAAGAACTGATAAGCACAGTTACTTAAAGCTCCTGCCACATAGACACAGATTAGAGTTAAGATAATTCTATTGATTTTTGTAAAATCCACCCGTCGTCCTCCCATAATATCGGAAAATAACTGAGTGGTAATATTACCTTCTAAAGTTGGGCTTAATGCGATCAAACAGGAAGCCACAATAATTAATAATATTGCTAAGGTGATCTTTATCATATATTTTTTCAAGTAGGGAATCAAACGTTTAATACCAGTATTTTTCTTCTTCATCGTTCTAATTCCTCCTTTGACATCTGGCTAGCCGCTATCTCATAATAAATTTCGCAGTCTTTTAGTAGCTGCTCATGAGTTCCCATACCAACCACTTTTCCTTCGTTTAGTACAATAATTTTCGTAGCATCCATAATGGAGGTTACCCTCTGAGCTACAATCAGGGTAATAGCATCTGTAGTCTCACTTTTTAATCTTTTTCTTAATTTAGCATCTGTTTTAAAATCCAATGCTGAAAAGGAATCGTCAAATACATAGATGTCCGGCTTTCTTACAACTGCCCTTGCAATGCTCAACCTCTGTCTTTGTCCGCCGGATACGTTACTTCCTCCCTCTTCTATCATTTCCTCAAACTGCTTTGGCTTATCTGCGATAAATTCATAAGCTTGAGCAACTTTGGCACTATCCTCTATTTCAGATTGCACAGCATCATGTTTACCATAACGGATATTTTCACTGATGCTACCAGAAAACAGCAAGGCTTTTTGTGGGATGAAACCGATCTTTTCACGCAATGACATTAAATCATATTCCCTAATATCTACTCCATCTACTTTAATGCTACCTTCGCTTATATCATAGAATCTAGGAATCAAATTTATTAGTGTGCTTTTACCGCTACCGGTACTTCCAATAAAGGCAATGGTGTCACCTTTTTTTGCCTTAAAGCTTATATCATGTAACACAGGCACCTCACCATCTGGGTACTTAAAAGTTACATGGTCAAATTCTAATGTTCCGCTTTCATCTCCATGGATTACTGCATTTTCCGAATTTTGAATAATCGGTTCTTCTTCTAGCAGTTCCTGGATACGTCTGGCACTGATTTCTGCACGGGGATACATAACGAATGCCATAGAAAACAGCATCATAGAAAACATAGCATGGAACATATATTCTTGGAATGCCACTAATTTTCCTACCTGTAGCGTGCCTGCATCAATCATACGGCTAGATAAGATAAATACAATGACAATTCCCATATTTAATAGCAGAAAAAAAGCTGGCTGCGTAACAGACATCAGCTTAAACAACTTTTTCGCATTGAATGCATAATCTTCATTTGCTTCAGAAAATCTTTGAGTCTCGTAGCGGTCTTTCCTAAATGCACGTATAACTCTGACTCCAGTTAAATTCTCCCTTGTAATACGATTTAACCTGTCCATTCCCTCCTGTTGCCTAGTGCTAATTGGGTTACTAGTCTTAGCGATGAGATATACTCCAAAGCACATAATGGGAATACATCCTCCGATTACCATAGACAACGTGGTGCTTGTCTTTATTACCATAAACATGCTGATTACAATCATCACCGGTGTTAAAAGCACCATTCTAAGTAGAATATTAATAAACTGCATGAGAATAAAAGCGTCATTGGTTGTTCTGGTAATCATACTGGATACACCGAATTTATTATATTCTGTATGAGAAAATTCCTGTGATTTTTTGAAAATGTCGTTTCTGATATCTCTTGTAATTGATGTACTAACCTTGGAACTACAATAGGCCAATACAATGTTTCCAATACCACCTATAATGGCCACCGTCAAAATTAGAACACCTAACTTATAAATATAAGCTTTATCGTTCAATACAATGCCTCGGTCTATCATATTGGAGACAATTGTAGGAATTCCAAGCTCTGCTGCAGCAAATCCCAACACTCCTAGAATGTTGAAGAATACATATAGCTTGTAGTTTTTTAAATACTTTAAAATTAACTTCATATTCAACCCTCTCTTGTCAGTGATCTTTTCTAAAATCAGTACTTGCGTTCCCCGTGAATATATAATATGATAAACTATAATGTTACCTTATAGTCAAGAGAAAATTTAAAATTCACCTATCGAAGATTGATCCTTCTAGTCACATCATATCATTAGCTTATCTCACTTCTCAAGTTCATAGATGATTATGTATCAAAGTCGTTCATATTTAATTCTAAAATTGCAAATAAAAAATCGGTATTCAATTATCTATATTAATAATATTAAAATACCGATTTGTATTTATATTATTTGTTTTTCTTCCCTAATTATTCTTCTAATACTGTGCTCAGTAAGGTAGTACTGCTTAGCAAGTTCTTTAATAGATATTCCTTGATTGTATAAATCAAAAATCTCTCTATTTCTTTCCTTCAAACTATCTTTTGCACCACTATTCTCTCCCCAAGCTTTCTTATTCTCACATTTTACAGGTATATATAAATACCCACCCTCTATATACTCTTGAATTAATTCAATTACATCTTCTGGCAATATATTTTGTGCCTTTTCATATTTCATAATCCTTGCTCCTATCTACTTTTAATCTGTAAATAATGAAGCAAAGACCACACAAAACAATTACAATATTTTAATCTAAACTTCTCTAATAAAGTCCGGCTCTGAACAAAGCTTTGTTTCATGTAGTCTTTGCGCAGAGCCTAAGTGAGCATTATATTTTGTTGTTGATCTCATACATAGTCCTCCTATCAATTTAAATTTATATTACTGAACTGAGTCTAGAGTAATTTTATCATATATATTTATAAAGTAAAGATATACGACTTTTATATAATAAGAACACTTAAACAATTAAAGCATATTTTAAAATTGTAGTTATATTAGAAGAACAAGGCTTTCAAGTTCCCCCAAGAGCAATCATTAAGACTAAAGATCAAATTGAAGGCATAAGAAAAAGCACTAAAATCAATAATGCTGTACTGGATTTAGTAGCTAAAAATATCTCTACATAAAAATAACCAGCAAATTTATTTTACTGATTATCTTTTAATATATCATTTGCCCATTCTGGAATTTTTCTATCTTTCCATCTTATTTTACCGTTATCAATTGACTTAACCATTTTTAATATCTCTATATTATCATATATATTAATTTTATCACATATACCAATAACACTATTTAAATTAACTAATGAATCAATATATCTTCTCTCTATAGCTTCATTTGGAATTCCATGTCCTCCCTTGCTAACTCGATACTAACCCTCTCTTGTCAGTGATCTTTTCTAAAATCAGTACTTGCGTTCCCCGTGAATATATAATATGATAAACTATAATGTTACCTTATAGTCAAGAGGAGATTTCAAAAATGCAAGAAATATATTTTACTACCGGAGAATTCGCTAATATGTGCAATGTTGAAAAACATGTTCTGTTTCACTACGATGATATCGGCCTGTTCAAACCTGAGATCATCAAGAAAAACGGCTATCGCTATTACTCTTATCATCAGTATTTTACCTTCTCTGTTATCACCAACCTAAAAAAACTGGGAATGTCTTTAAAAGACATAAAAATCTATCTTGAACAACGTGACCCTTTTGTGTTCTTAGATTTACTAGAAGAAAAAAGTAAACAGGTAGCTGAAAAAATAAAATATTTTCAAGGTATACAGGAAATGATTGAAAACATGAAAGCCATGACCACGGAAGGGATAAACATCCACAATAACATCTACCTAGAGTCCCTACCTTCAGAGATTATTCTTCCATCCAATAATATGGAAAATTCACCGAATAAAACTTTTGCCAACTTTATGCAGGAATATATTACATTCTGTAAAGACCTAGGAATCACAGTGCAAGAATCCGTAGGCAGCATCATATCGGTGAACAATCTGCGCAAGAATAATTTTGAAAACCTTTCTCACCTGTATATTAAAACTAAATCCTTTCTGCCAGGAAAAACAGTAATCCGTAAGCCAGGAATGTATCTATGTGGATACTTTGAAGGTGAATACGAGGACTTATACCATGCTTATAAAAAGATGTTAAACTATGCCGATGATAATGGCATTGTTCTTGGAGATTACTCTTATGAGGAGTATCTAATTTCTGATATTGCCCAGAAAGATCAGAAGCATTATATTACAAAGCTTATGATAGAGACTTTAGAAAATGAAAATGACTTAACAATATAATTAATATATTCAATTTCAATTTTTCATTAAATTTTCTTATATAAAAAATAGGTAGTAAAATTTCAATCCGTCTTACTACCTACTTTTTTAAAGAATTATCTAGCCATAGTGGCATTTCTTTATCTTTCCATATTACTTTACCGTTATCAATACACATAACCATTTTTAATATCTCTGTATTATCATATATATTAATTTTGTCACATATACCAATGACACTATTCAAATTAGCTAATGAATCAATATATCTTCTCTCTATGGCTTCATTTGTAATTCCATGTCCTCCTTTGATAATTCTTATCCTAACCCTCTCTTTAGCTACTTCAGCATTTTCCACACCTATATAGTTCATAACAACATAAAATCCACTTTCTTTTGCTACTTTTATATTATTAATAATACTTTTACCTGATAATGTAGTTTCTTGGTTGAATGATATTCCTTGTGAAATATATTGCTTTATTAATTTCACCGCTTCTCTTGCACATTTTATTTGAAGATTATTATCTTTCCATGATCCAATTCTAGCTACCATTTCATCAGTATTTATTCTTTTTTCATTCTTATTTTCATTATAATATATTGATTTATATATAGATGTTTTACCTGCACCATTTACTCCTGCAAAAATAGTATAAACTTTCATTTTATTTACCTATAACTTTCATTTGTTCCCTTTGTAAAATCATATTAGATAAATTCGCATAAAAATCTTGTTCTTCTTTTGTCTTTGCCTTATAAAATAACTTCATTACATCACTATATGAATAATTAAGAAAAATATCATATAGGTTTTCTTTTTTATCTTCCATATATAATACCTCCACATTCAAGTTACTTGTGTATTAATTATATACTAAAATATTTAAATAATAAACCAACTCTCTTTTAATTTTTATTCTCCAAATGATGCAATCATTTATTCTTTTATATATTCCATAATAAAGGCTGTGCCTTGCCCACCTAAAGTCATGAAAATATTTTTTTCTTCTTTTATTGCTTTATAGCCTACTTTTTCATAGAGTTTTTTCGCATTTAAATTGGAAGCTAACACTTCAAGTATAAATTTATCGTAATCTTCATTTTGGTGAATATATCTCATTAAGGTTTCTCCAATACCTTTTCTCTGCTGCCTAGGACTAACACCTAAAAAATCAATATACCCTTCTCTATTTGATTTTACTAGCACTTTACACATTATCTTCTCCATTTGCCAAGCAAATATCTTTCCTTTTATCTTTCCAAAATTCTTTTGGAAGGGTTCATTATCTATTTTCATTGCACGTCCATCTAGAGAAGAGCAGGATACAAAACCCATAACCTCATCCCCCTCTAGATAAACATAGCACTTATCTTTTACAAAGGAGTTCCCAAAGCTAGTTGCAAGCAAATCCATATCTTCTGTAAACTTTTTAAACATGTGTCCAAAGCACTCTCCAAAAACCTTAGTTAAACCCTCTACGTACTTACTATCTAAATCACTTAACCTCTCAATGCTATACCCCATAATATCACCCTTCTATTTTTTATTTTTCCTAACTTTCATACCATTCACCATATCACCCGCCGTATTCTTTAACATTTCTATAATTTTTTCATCTATTAACTCTGAAGCAAAGGATTCATTTGTGGCCATTATACATAATCCCACTTGAAAAGCTCTTATCTTATGCCCGCTCATACTTTGGCGGCAAATTTCTCTTGTGTTCATTATACTCATGCTTTAGCTTAATTTTCTCATCTATTTCTTTATCTCCACAACTTCCATTTTCTATATACTCATTAACTTGTCGATATGAAAAGCCTAACTTCTCCTCATCAGATTTTCCACTCAACCCATCATTTGGAGTTTTATGAACCAATTCATAAGGTAATCCTAGAACATCTCCTATTGCTACGACCTCTTCAGTAGTTAAGTTTCCTATAGGATTAAAGTCATAGGCATTATCACCCCATTTTGTTGTATATCCTACAAAGCCCTCTGACTTATTTCCCGTACCACATACCCTATAGTGCATGTTAGCTGCAATTGCATACAAAGTAGTCATTCTAAGTCTCGGAGGAATATTAACTTTAGCATCAGTAGATAAATTTTCCTCTTGAATAGCTCCCAATAATCCATTGTACGCTTTTTCTATATTAACTATTCTATAATTAATTCCAAGAATATCTACAACCCTTAAGCTATCGTCTATATCCTTCTGCTCACCATTTGGCATTAATACTCCAAATACTCTTTCTTTTCCTAAAGCTTCAACTAATAACTTGGCTGCTACGGAGCTATCCTTACCACCACTAATTCCAATAATAGCTCCCTTAGCATTAGGCTGAGCTTTAAAATATTCTCTAATCCAATTTATAATATTTTTACATTCCACTTCTGCATTAAAATCTTTTCTCACTTCTTTATACCTCCACTGAAAATCGAAAAATAACTTCTTATATTATAATAATATTGTACTAAAATCTTATTAAAACCTTCCGTGTAATCTATTTCTTATTTCACATAATGAATAATCTTTTATCAACTTACCATCCTTAAATACAATTTCTAGGAGATTATCCTTACATTCTGCTTGCTCTTTTAAAGTTAATTCATCTTTATATAAGATATCCTGTCCCTGTCTATATACATAACACATTCCCTTTTGTGACTTTTTAAAGTTATCTTTATCTGTTTTAGGAGCTTTAAAAATAAACTTTTCTTCACCATTTATTACTGCATGAGTAGCCTTTAGAGCAAATCCAAAAGTATCTCTAGTATTGTATTGGTAGGTGTATGAGCCTATGCCAAACACACAGTTATTTACTGCAAAGCCCTTTTCCTCTAATCCCTTACAAATTTGTTCGCACCTTTCTACAGTTATGCTGTCCCCATAAATTGTCCCTATTTTACCATTTAGAACTTTATATCCCTTTGAATTGATTTCTCCACCGAATATATCCCATAGTAACTCAACAGTTCCCTTGTATTCCTCACTATTTTTTTCTGCATTCTTATCTCCACAAATTATTTTTACTGGATCTCCACTATCCCCTCTAATAACAATTTTTCCATCTCTATTTATAATATCTTCTTTCAGCCTTGGAAGTATGTCTGTTATAACATTCCAATAATCATAGGTGTCAGATACTATGCTCAAAACTCCACTTGGGAATACTTCAGTGATCAATCTCTTATAGGCTGCAAGCTCATCCTCTCCGTAACTGCACATTACACTGTGTTCTGTAGAAGGTGTTCCTAGTCCAACTATTTCCTCTTCTATATTACAATTATAATATTCCTCTAAATAGCTAATGGCAGGTATTGTTGCCGTTCCTACAAATGAAAGCAGGTGTGCTGCACCACTAAGCTCCGCACTTTCCACAGAGCTAAAACCTCTCATGCTAAAATCTCCACAAGCTTTTTTTATATCACCCTTTTCTACAGTAAGGTTAAAATACTTTTCTACTATTTCTCTGTACCTATATGCAATAGTGGCACTTGTCATTGGCTGCCATATATTACAACTCATAAAGGTTTCTAAATAATTCACCAGCCAGGCAAAATCCTCATGGGTATTAGTAATTTCAATCATTGGGGTTTTAATGTTTACTCTCAAACCTTCTGCTACAGCTTTAATTTGTATTGGCAAATACCCTAAGTGGTGCAAAGCTTCAATATGCTTTGTATCTGCTGCCATATTTCCCATGGTTTTAGAAATAATTCTTTTATACTGAGAAACCACAGCCTCCTTATCCTTCTTGAAGAAATTTTCATTAAAGTACTGAATTAAATACTTCTTTATAAAAGGCTGTAGCCCAAACATAACAACTTTATCCATATCATCTTTTCGGGACATCCTTGGAGTCCAATAGCTTACCAATTTAGTGATTCCCGGTGCATAGCACATATGATGAATTGTTTTATAAAAATCCGTTAATAACAATGGGTTTATCATAATCAGTTCACCCTATTAATTACCTTTCCCTGTAATCCTTCAATTACATCTAATGACTTTTCATGTAAAGTTTCATCAAAACTAGCACAAAGGCTTGCGTCCACTATGATGTCAGCTTCTCTATATTGGGACTGAAACAATACCACGTTGCTAATTACGCATATATTAGTAACAACTCCAACTAACTCAATTTCTTTAATGTCCTCTCCTAGTTCATTGGCTATTTGAAGCATATCCTCTGGAGATATCCCAAATCCCTTTTTTTCATAATGCATTGTATTCTCTGAGTTTGAGAAATCATTTATTTTTCCATAAAGCTTATGACCCTCAGTACATTTGATACAATGTACTGAGGGTAAGTTTTTACCCTCTCTAGTTTGTAAATATTCTTCATAATGAGTATCGTAAGTGAACAATACCTTGTCACCGTTTTTTAAATATTTATTAATCTTATCATATATACCTTTCTCTAAGGTTACCGCTTTTTCAAATCCTAGTGTTCCATCTACAAAGTCCTTTTGATAATCAATAACTACTAATAGTTTTGTCATAATAAATACCCCCTTAAATTTTATACACCTTAATTTTTTCATGATCTTTACTTAAAATACTATTGGTTGTATATATCCCTGTTATTAAATCACAGGTTAGAAGCTCACCTTGAAAAACTGTATTTTCACAATGGGTAACTACCAGATATATTTCCGTTGCCCCCATTTCCTTTAGCTTGGAAGCTGTAAGCATAAAAGTGCCACCCTTTGAACATAAATCATCCACTATAATTGCCTTAAAGCTTTTATTTTCAATATCCCCATTGATCTCTAGTTTTTTAATAAATCCCGTTTTAAAGTCCCGTTCTTTGTTTGCAGTTAAGATCTTTTCATAGCTTATTTCTTTCCCATATCTCTTTGCTGCACCTGCATCAGGATAAACTAAATATACCTCTTCTTTTCCGTTATTCAATTCTTTTAAGAGGCTCTCAGCTAACATTTTAGACATATTCACTACCTTAACTCTATCTAACAATGCAGTTGATACCTCTGAATGGGGCTCATAAATGGTTACACTTTCGAAGTTTAAACTATTAATTAGCTTACACAAATGCTTTAATGTAAAAATAGTTATACCCTCGGTTCTATCCATTCTGCTGTACGGCATATAGGGAAGTATTAAATTACATTTTATTCTTAATTCATCTAAATGGCTTTTTAAAAATATTAAATGAGTTATATCTTCATCGTTCTCAAAACAAACTCTAATCTCATTATTATCACTTCTTAACTTTAAATTTTCACTATGAATCAGAGATTCACCATTAGGAAATTTCTTAATATCAACTCTCTCACTATTAAAATAAATCATTTTATAATCTCCCCATTTTTAAAAATTATGCTCCCAATTTTCATTAAATTTAAATACCTTAGCTGGCCTAAAGGGTTTACCCTCTATTTTTTCATCAGTTTCTATAATCATTTCTCCCATCTTTCTTCTGAAGTTTAAAATTTCTCTCCCCATTATTGCTTCATAGACATTCTGCAGTTCCTTTACAGTAAATACTCTTGGCAGAAGATTAAAGGCAATTGGCGTATATTCTACTTTATTTCTCAATCTATCTATTCCGTAATCTAATATCTTATAGTGATCAAAGGCCAATTCCTCTGTAGAGTTATCTAATAATCTATAAGCTGTTTCCTTATTTCTAAATATATCTCTTCCGATTTTCTCTGTTACTTCATAATTCATTATTATTGTTTCATCAATGGATTTAATAGATAAAAGATGTTTGTTTTCTATATACTCTTCATACTTTTCAGAACTAATAAGGGTTTTATTTATCCAAAACCATCTACTTTTCTCTTGCAAATCCGCTTCTTTTAACCTTATGCTGCTCTTTTCCACCAAAGCAATATTTCCTACACTAATAACCCTTGTTCTTTTATCTCTATGAACATCTCCAAAAGTATAGAGCTGTTCTGTATAAACATTATCTATTCCCGTCTTCTCCTTAAGTTTCTTCCTAGCGCTCACCTCTAGGCTTTCTTCTATACCAACAAACCCACCTGGAAGGGCCCATTTGCCTATATATGGATGGTCATCTCTTTTAATCAAAATAACCTGCATTCCTCTTTTTGGTACCTTACGAAGATTATCTTCTTCCTTTTCATCAGTTGTCAATATTATGATGTCATTTGTAACACTCGGTCTTTTATAATCATTCTCATCATAACTTTTTAAGAATTCTTCTTCCTTATCTATAAAATGTTTATCCAAATTTATTTCCACCTCAACTTAACTTCAATTAGATAATATCAAATTGATATTATGTATTTATAATACAACTTATTTTACTGTATGTCAATAAGTATTTTAAATTTTCTCACATTTAAATGAACGGTTTGAATATCTTTGTCATAAGTATTCCTTTTAAGGAAACTCCATCTGAAGCTAAGAATCACTTGATAAAAAGCAGCGCATCAAATTTTAAATTTAACACGCTGCCGTTATTATTATTTAATTATATTTAGATAAAACTCTTTAAGCTAATACAGGTATCATGCCAATGTTGTTTTCTAGATCATTCCTATCTTTTTCATAGTCATTACGTGATTTTTGTATAGCTTCATTAATTTCATTATATCCATTTTTAACTATGTTTTTTATATTAGCTGAAGAATTACTTATTCTATCAACTACAATTTTGCTTCCATCTTTAACTTCAGTTATAACTGTTTTTGCTGTATCAATTACATTCTTACTAACTGACACAACTGCCTTTTTAACTTCTTGAATACAAGACAGTGAATTTTCAATATTATTCTTTATATCTTTGTAATTCTTTTTAATTTCATTACATCCTGTTGAAATTGTATTTCCTATTTCCTTTATTGGTTCTTTTATGGAGCCTATTCCATCTTTGATCATTCCACCAGTTTTAACTACTTTGCTTATAAAACCACTATTTGAATTGTTCCACTCACCCTTAATTCCATCCACCGACACTCTAACTTTTTCTGCTACTCTCCCAACATCTTTCCCTACTGTGACAGCTGTCTTTACCATTGTATTTATTAGAGATGTAGCTGAATTTTTAGTATCTTCAGCTGCTTTTTTCAAATCGGCGGCAGTAGTTGTTATTTGCTTAAAGGTACTAGCTACTTGTGATGCAGTATTTGTTATTTTTTTAGTTACTGAATCTGACATGTCTTTTATAGTTTTTGCTACAACCTTAGCTGTATCAATAACAGTATTTGACACCGACTTTACTGTTTTAATAACACTTTCACCTACAGAAACTGCTGTCTTAACAAATTTTGAAACCTCACTAGTTACAAAAGAAAATTTACTAGCTGCTGATTTAAAAAATCCTCCTATTGAACTCTTAGTTGTCTTCTTTTCTTTAGATGTAACCTCTGAAGAGTCTTTCACAGCATTGACAATTGATGATTTATATTCATCTTTAGCTGCTTTCATGTTAGTAATTTGTACATCTGAACTTAGATTAGTATTGTCTACCCTTTTATCTTTGCTATTACTATCACTTCTGTTGTTGATAATATTTGCATTTAGGTTAACATTGTTAGTTATTTTCATAACCTTTCACATCCTTTTCTTTTTTATTTCTTAAATTATATATAATCACTATTAAGTGCTTATATCTTGTAAATTTATATTCATAAACTAATATCTCATTTGTCCTTGCGAAGAATATACTGAATTTTGAGATAATTTAAATTGATCTTCTAATATAAATTCACCATCTATAAAAAATCTCATTGTCCAAGTTCCAAGAGGATAATCACGAGTATTGTCTGTTAAATCCATCCAAAACCACAACATTATTGGTTCTTCATCATTTGGTGGCATAAATAAATTATTCTCAGTTACTTGGAATAACTCTTCTACAGGTGTATACCATGCTGTTGTTACAGTATGTAATCCTGTTACATTAGTAAATTGAAATCTTGTTACTATCTTCTTATCTAAAGCTACATTAAAAACTTTTTTATTCACCATATTTTCTTGATCACTTACTACAGGACCTATATTGTACTTTTCTATATGTGTTGTATATTGAGTATTATTGTACATCCTCTGGCCATTTTCATTAATCTTAATTATAGACCAAAGTTCTTCATTATCATCTGGCAAATATATATTTGCAGTTGGATCATTAAGCTTTAATTCCCCATTAATAAGAAATCTATAAGGATGCTCACCTGTTGGCAAATCACATTTAAATGTCCACTTATTATTCTCTTTAACCATAACCCCTTTGTTATGATCATAATCATTAAATTTTCCTATTACAGATATAGTTTCAATTGGGAAATAATTATTTTCTTCATATTGAAAATTTACTTTCATGATAAAACACCTCCTATATGTTATAACTTGATGTAGTTCTTTTAAAAATATTCTATCTACTATATATATCGTTAAATTTATATCAAACTTTAACTTATAATTAATATATTTATATTTTTTTATATGTACTGCTATTATAGGTGTTTTTATACTTTTCTTATTAATTTACCATCTCTTGCTGCTTGTCCATTTAAATAGTTCTTTCATCCTAAACACTTGATTTCAGAAGTTGTTTTTAATATTTCAAGGATATTACTTGTGTGTTTAATGTTATGAAAAACTTTAACAGAATTAATGTGACAGACTATCATCACATTAGGCATATTAAAAAATAACTAGTTGAAGATGAACCGATCTATTAGTTATTTTTTTAACATATTTAGGTGTTATTTATGTCTTTACATAAAAATAGCTAGTAAAACTCAATGTATTTTACTAGCTTATTTTTATATTAAGTTCCACAATAAGTTTGATATGGACAAGTTGATGGTTCAGGCAACTTAGCATAATAATCCTGTTCTTTAGAGTGATCATAGGGTGTTGATAGAGCATCTACAAGTCGCTCCATTACACTATAGTCTCCTTTTGTCACCGCAGCTTCTAGTGCTTCTTCTACCCTGTGGTTACGTGGGATTATTGCTGGATTACTCCTTTGCATAAGCTGCTTTGAATCCTCTTTTGATTTCTCTTGTCTTGATAACCTCTCCTGCCATAACGCATACCACTTATCAAATTCTGTTGTGCCAAACAGCGCATTACCCTCCCTCTTATCAAAAGTTAATGCACGGAAGGTATTGGTATAGTCTACACCATATTTTTGCATCGTACTTAGAAGACCTTCAATTAGGTGTTCATCCTCAGGCTCTTCGTTAAATATTCCAAGTTTTGCCCTCATTCCAGAAAGCCAATTATTCTTATACAAATTAGCAAAATCTGAAATGCCATTCTGTGCTAGCTTGAGAGCCTCATCCTCATCACTATGCAACAATGGCAACAGTGTTTCAGCAAACCTTGCAAGATCCCACGCAGCAATATTAGGTTGATTACCATAAGCATATCTACCATAAGTATCAATGGAGCTAAATACAGTTGCAGGGTCATAGGCATCCATGAAGGCACAAGGACCATAATCAATTGTTTCTCCACTAATTGTCATGTTATCAGTGTTCATTACTCCATGAATAAAGCCAACCAGTTGCCATTTTGCAATAAGATCAGCCTGATTTTTGATCACTTCCTGAAGCAAGAAAAGGTAAGGATTCTCTTTATCCTTCCCTTCTTGAAAATGTCTTTGTAAAGTATAATCAGCTAGGGCTTTAAGCTCTTCAACTGTACCCCACTGGGAAACATATTGAAATGTACCAACACGTATATGACTAGAAGCTACACGAGTTAGTATCGCACCAGGTAGCTTCCTTTCTCTGATTATTGACTCACCTGTTGTAACCACAGCTAGACTACGGGTGGTAGGAATACCCAATGCATTCATCGCCTCACTTATAATGTATTCTCTTAACATTGGACCTAATGATGCTTTCCCATCGCCTCCTCGTGAATATGGAGTTCTACCTGAACCCTTAAGCTGAATATCAAATCGCTCATCTAATGGAGTGATGTGTTCCCCTATGAGCAGAGCTCTCCCATCACCTAACATAGTAAAATGCCCGAATTGATGTCCTGCATATGCTTGAGCAAGAGGAAGAGCTCCTTCTGGAATCTTATTTCCTGCAAGTATATCTACTCCATCATCACTTTCTAGTACCTTGGCGTTTAGTCCTAAAGATGTTATTAATGGATAATTCAGTACAGCCAATTCTGGTGAAGGAACATGACTTGGATTCTGTCTAGAAAAAAACATTTTTGGAAGGGAAGCATAACTATTTTCTAAGTTCAATCCTGTTTCTGTTATTACTTTTCCTTCTTTCATTGTATCTCCCTTTCTTCTTTTATTTTTGCATAGCTTTTTTACATGAAACGAAAATCATAAAAGTTAACTCCTTTTAGTTTATACTTCTAAGAATTTATTATTCTCACTATATTTTCTTTCTCACTGGGAATTGTATTTCAGTTAACCATTCCTCTACAGAATCTTTATTCCACATTCCATCTATATAAGATTCTCTTGGAAAATCTATTAATTCAAAACCATTCTCCTCCATCCATTGCATTAGCGCTCCATAGGCCTTTGGAAAGTCTTCATATGACCCCTTATGCAATACGCAAGCTGCTGTTTCTACCTTATCTATCTTTTTAAACTTAACCATATGAGAGTCTTCTTTCTTCTCTGTAACCGCTTCACATATTTCTACATCTACATTAGTCTCCTTATACTCTCCATCATGATAAATATTAAAGCAATATTCAGGAACTGAACAAACACAACCAAGCCTTTCCATTTCTCTTCCCATTGGAGGAATAATTTCGAACAATTCATTATAGCTTGGAATAATAGTTCTCATAGATGCTACAATAACCTGTGGCAATTCCTTTAAGATAACATTATAATCTCCAACTTCATTTTTATGATGTAAATAATATTCCACCTGAGATAGCTTCATTGTTTCTTCTGCAATCTTCTTTAAAAGATCTGCCTTCTTTTTAATCAATAAGCTTTCTACAGATGCTCCCTTTTGAACCTTACCTATTTCCTCTAAGGACAATCCCATTTGACGAAGGGATAATATTTCATGAAGTATTGGAAGTTCTTCTGAAGAATAGTATCTATATCCTGTAAATTCATCAATATAAGCAGGTTTTAAAAGTCCAATTTCATCATAATGATGAAGAGTTTTAATTGTTACCCTATTCATTTGTGAAAATAGTCCTATCTTATATAAAGTTCTTTCTTCCTTCTTCTCACATTCATATATGTCATCCATAAACTTTGTCCCCCTTACTCCCATTTAAATAATTTAATAGAAAGTATTACTGTAATAATTGTTGAAATAATCATTACTAAAAGTGGCACTTGTAAATTTGTTTCTATCCCTAAAGCATATCCTTTTAATAGCTTAATCCCTTGTGATAGAGGAAGTATATTTGAAAAATACTGCAGTGGTTTAGGTAGTATTGAGAAAGGAATTGTTGCACCAGATAAAAATAGCATTGGAAAATAAACTAGTGTACATACTAAATTTGCCTGTTTTATGCTTCTACACAAACTTGCAATTAACATTCCAAATCCATACATAGACGCCATTACTAAAAAATATGCAAATATAAATCCAATAACATTACCTTCCATTTGGTATCCAAAGAATATTTTCATTACAATCATCACTGATAAGCTTGATATAACCGCTGTAATCATATTAATAACTACTTGTACAAATAATATTATTGCAGGGCTAACAGGTGTAACAAAATAATGCTTTAATATCTTTTTATCTCTATAATCTGCTATTCCCAGTGGTATTCCCATAAATGCAGTTGCACATATTCCCACAGTAATAAGAGCTGGAATATTTTCTTGAATGTAATTATGGGTTGCTCCAGCATAAGCTGGTTTATTTCCAGAAATCATACCTATTAACACTGCAATTCCAACGGGCATAAATATTCCAAAGAATACTCCATCAATTCCTCTTAAGCCTAGTTTTCCCTCTATCTTTACTAAGGTTAAAAATTTTCTCATACTATCTCCTCCTCTCCCATATACCATAAATAAGCTTCTTCTAATCTGCTGTAGGGAGTGGTAGAGATAACTTCTTGCACAGTTCCACTAACAATTTCTTTTCCATTCTTTATAATACATATTTTATCACATAAGGCTTCAACTTCATCCATATAATGTGAAGTTAATAGTAAGGTTACTCCCTTTTCCTTTAACTCACTTAGTTGTTTCCATACTCCTCTTCTAGCTGCTGTATCTAGCCCTGTGGTTAATTCATCTAGAAAAATAACCTCTGGTCTTGGTAATAGTGCTAATAATATGGCTAACTTTTGCTTTTCTCCTCCTGATAAAGTAGATACATATTGATTCTTAACCTTATCTAATGAGAATTCCTTTAATAGCTTTTGGTAATCCTCTACCTCTTTATAAAGCACTGAAGTTTCTTCACACAATTCCAATAATTTTATTCTATCTTGGTAGGAAGATTGTTGTAATTGTACTCCAACCCTTTCAAATAGTTTTTTTCTGTTTTTTACTGGATCCATGTCTAATATTCTTACTTTTCCATTCTCAAAGAATTTTAAGCCTAGAATACAATCAATGGTTGTTGATTTTCCTGCTCCATTGTGACCAAGTAGTCCAAAGAATTCTCCTTCTTTTACACTAAAAGAAAGATTATCTACTGCCAGTTTATTATTGTAACTCTTTTTTAAACCTTCCACTTCAATAACATTTTTCATTGCTTTGCTCCCTTCTTACATAAGATATTGATTACATTTAAACAATACTTCCTCCTGTAAGGTGAGAGTCAATACTACTTTTTAAAAATAACAGTTAATCTAAAATAAGCCAATGACACTTTTAACATCATCGGCTTATTTCTTAGTATTTAATAATATTTTATTTAATTGAAACTTTTTTCTGCTCTTTACATAAATCTATAACTTTTCATATTTATATTGTTTTTTATGTTACTTTCTATATTATTTTTTTCTAACGGGTATCCAAACCTCAAACTTTGCATTAGTTGGGTCTGGATTTAAATATAATTCAATGTCTGGTGCATCTGCATATTCATACCCTGAAGTTGGCAACCACTCTGTAATTATTCTTCTTTCAATTTCTTGAATTGCTGTTGGCATAGCTCCCTCACCAGGGAAAACTGCCCAAGTGCTTGCTGGTATTATATATTCATACATACCTTTTGCCACTTCTTTATTTGTTTCTGTAGCTATATAATACTCCCAATTATCTAGAGCATCCATACAAGCGCTAACTCCTAATATACCCTTAGAATTTTCATCCATAAGAGATACTATCTCATTAATTACTCCATTTTGTGATGATTCTTGCCATAGCTTAGGTACAGCTTCAAAATTTTTCTCAATATTTTTTTCTAATAGTGCTTTTACTCCCACTATTCTAATTTCTTCTTTGTTAACTATACTATATTCCATTTCCCCTACTCCTTTTATTGTTATTTTAAAACTAATAGGAGGATATGCTTTTAGGACGGTTCCTTCTTTTTGCGCTACTGAAGGTGATACATTATGTATTTTTTGAAAGGCTCTATTAAAAGCAGTTGGAGAATCATAGCCATAGCGCAATGCTACATCAATCACCTTATCTCCATTTTGCAAATCAAGAGCAGCTCTTGTTAATCTTCTATTTCTTATGTATTCTGATAGCGGTATTCCTGCTATATATGAAAACATCCTTTGAAAGTGATATACAGTACAGCAAGCAATTTTTGCTGCCTTTTCATATTCAATTTCTCCATCTAGATTGGACTCAATATATTTAAGCGATTCGTTTAATCTTTCTAACCATTCCATTAAGCCATCTCCCTTACAAATAATAGTATAGTAAATAATTATTATAAAAACCTCTCATTTTCTGCACAGATATGAGAGGTTCATCTTTTAATTTAATATTATAATTTTTTCCAACTAATTGCAACATAAATACTGTATTATTCTTTTCTAGCTAATTTTCTTTAATATAAATGTATTTATTAATTATTATAAGCTTCCATTTCCTTATTAACATATTCTTCACAAGAACGCATAGCCAAAATTGTTTCTTCAAACAAATTGTCTAATTCCCAGCCAAGCATCTCTGCACCTTGCTTAATTACATCTCGTGAACATCCAGCGGCGAATTTTTTATCCTTGAATTTTTTCTTAAGACTTGAAACTTCCATATCCATAACACTCTTAGATGGACGCATTCTTGCAGCTGCACCAATCAAGCCTGTAAGTTCATCCACTGCAAATAATACTTTTTCCATCTCATGCTCTGGTTTAGGCAATTCTCCTGAACAAAGTCCATATCCGTGACTAGCCACTGCTCTTATTAATCTTTCATCAATACCGCGCTGTCTCATAATTTCTTGAGTTTTAGTGCAGTGTTCTTCTGGATACATTCCAAAATCTAAATCATGAAGTAATCCAACTAAAGACCAAAATTCTGCTTCATCTCCATATCCCAATTTTTCTGCATAATAATTCATAGTACCTTCCACTGTTAAAGCATGTTGAATATGAAACTCCTCTTTATTGTATTCCTTAAGTAAGTTCCATGCTTCTTCTCTTGTTATCATAGTAATATCCTCCTTTAAAAGCTATAAAATATAATATAAAAATATTTTTTATTTTTCTTGTTTCATTTAAGGGATTGCGATATAATAATTTACGAACGTAAAATATATTTAACATTAGATATATTTTACTTTTGTTAATTATAATTGTCAATAGAATTATAGGAGGTTTTACCTTAATGAATATAAATTTTATTATTGCAGAAAACTTAAAGACACTTCGCACTGAACGAAATTTAAGTTTAGGTCAACTTGCTGAGTTATCTGATGTGAGTAAAGTCATGCTATCTCAAATTGAAAAAGGAGACACTAATCCAACTATAAACACTTTATGGAAGATAGCTAAAGGATTAAAAGTTTCTTATACTTCATTACTTGAACAAAAGGAACATGATACTCACATTATAAAGAAATCTGATATTGAAGTCCAGCTTACCGAAGAAGGCCACTATCGAGTATATTGTTACTACACTAGTACACCCTATCGTAATTTTGAACTTTTTCAAATTGAACTTGATGAAGGGCACTCATATAAATCCGTAGGTCATTCTAAAAAATGCCAGGAATATATCATGGTATTAGAAGGAGAATTAACATTAGAATTAAACAATGAAACTTATAAACTAAATCCTAATGATTCAATAAGCTTCCCCGCATCTAATCAACATGTATATGTTAACAGTGGAAAAGGGACTTTGAAAGCTACAATAACAAATTTTTATCCTGCCTAGAGTATTTAAGGCAGGATATTTTATTTAGGTTGTATATATTTAGTCTTCTTATAATAACATCGCCAAAGCTACTACGTCTGTAAAGTTAGCTAGGCAATGCACTGCTATGGCTAATTTTAGTGAATCTTTTTTGTATACATAATAATATAATGGAAAAAATGCTAGAATTCTTGATATAATAAGCCAAGGTGACCAGAAGTGATAAACTGCAAATAACACTACATTTATTAGAACACTGTAATTTCCCATCCATTTCATACGGGCTAGTAAATATCCTCTAAAATAAAGTTCCTCAATTATTGGCCCTATCAGTGTAAAAAAGAAGAAACTTACTAATATCGTAATGGCTATAAAATTTCTACTAAATAGGCTCATGTCTTGTACGTAATTATACCAACTTGGAATCCAACTAAATACAGTATTTAATATATGATTTGAAAGTGGCCTTAAAGCCATTGTAAGTGTGCCTGCTATCATAAGTAAAAGAAGGGTGTAAAATATATATTCTTTAATCTTCATATTACTTTTTAAGCCTAATACTTTAAATATATTAAAGCTTCCCTCTTCCTTTTTTGCTACATAAAATAAATATCCAAGTTCTATAATCACCATAGCAAAAACTCCAGCTGAACCTAATATAACAACTCTAGGATATCCATATAATACTCCACCTTTTAGCATACAGATATAAATTATACTTAGCACAATTCCTGGGAACAAGTGAAGTGCTATCAACTTCCCTATACTCCTGATTTCCTTTTCTTTATTCATACCCTATTCCTCCCACAATTTAATTGCATCTTCATTCTAAACTATGGGATTGTCCTAAGGTCAACATTAAATTATAATCTTATTCAATTGGTACATAAACCTCTAAATATGATTTCCCTATACCTTCATGGTATCCTATTAACAACATACTTATAATGGCTATGCCTTTGTGCCTATAACCATTGCTGTGGCACCATTCTTTACCCTCTAAAAATGTCTCTTCCATCACATCTTTATAATGCAACCCATCTTCGACAATAGTATAGATACATTTTTCATATTGTAATATATTATCTCCGTCATCATCACAGTCTATATCTTTTGTAACAAGCATTTTATTAGATTCTATTCCATAGTCAGTAAATGTAATATACCGCTTCAAACTTTTTATAATTGGCGCCTCATCTAATTCATTTCTATTTTCATGTATAACTTCAAATTCCTTATAAGCTCTAAAATCTGATATTTCTCCTAGTATTTTTACAGGATTCATTGATCTAATTGTATATTTGTTTAAATATTTTTCTATATCATTACATGCTTTTTTAGCCTTCTCTATTCTATCAACTATAGCATTTAATCTATGTATTTCCTTCATTACTTCATTATGTTTTTTATCCAAAGTACATTCTATATCTTTTATATCACTTTCTTTATGAAGCTCTTTAATAGTCTTAAATTCTAAATCTAATGACCTATAGAATTCTATTGCTAATACAGTATCTATATCTTTAAGATCATATCGTCTATAATTATTTTCTTCATTTTGTATTGGTGACAAAATACCCTTTTCTTCATAATATCTTAACTTATCCTTAGAAATTGCCATTATGTTAGCTATCTGCCCTATTGTATACATTCCTCTGCCCCTTCTCCTATCCACTAGCTTGTACATGATTATACATTCTACATAATAACTCCTTTTAATTTAAGGCTATGTTTTAATATGAAAATAATTCAACAGTCCTATTAATCAACCTTAAATTTCTTTATATCCTCTAATCTTCTATAAACTTCTTTTCTTGGAAAATTGCTTTTATTCAATTCTTCATCACTCTTTTTAAGCAACGAATTATAAAATTCCATTGCAATTTCATATACTTCAGGTGAATTGTTATTTTCTAGTTCATTAAAGATTAAGTCTTCTGCTTTATTATAATTTCCCTCATGAAATAATTTATTGAAAATTATTTTGAACATATCCTTTGAACTCATTTGGTCAATATTGAACTCTTTACTGCTCTCTTCTTTTTTATTAAGCATAGTTTTTCCAAATTCTTTTGCAAATTCTTTAATAAATTCCATTTAATCATGACTATGTTTTTATATTTATTTATTTTCTGCCACTTTAACTAAGTTTAACTTTATATCCTCTCCATTAATATCTTTAACAACCATTTGCAGTGTATCTGCATTATCAAATGAAGTTATACCGAAAGTCATGGAAATCAAGTCCTTTCCATCAGATGTATAGGACATATTAGCTACGCTAGAAGATTCGAATGTATTTCCCTTTTCATCTACAATAGTTACCTTATTGATTATACTTTCATCCACAGGTGTATTTACAATAAACTTTACAAATAAGCCAGTAGGAAGCATCTCAGCAGAAACTATGTCAATGGTTTCGTTTTTAGTTTCAGTAATATACTTTGTAGTTTCTGTGTTTTTAAATTTACTATCTAGTTTAATTGAGTAGCTCCAATTACCATTAATCTTTTTATAATATCTATCTATTAATTGATTATATAAATTTATGGATTTTATATTTAAATTTAAGGAATTAATATCTATCATCTTTCCTTCCGACGAATATAGCGTGAGTGTGTACTTTACTTCTCCATTATCTTTATTGGACATATAAGCCTCACTATCCAACCCGCCAACCAATGAGTCTGCGTTACCATTGTCCATTATGGTCCTACCTGCATCGTCTGTTATAGCTATATCTAGGTTTAATTTATCAGCTCTCTTTAATACAGCCGCATCATCAAAATTTAATGTAAATGAAATTGCTGCTTTTGTCTTATCCACTATTACATCATCTGTCTTAATTGATACTCCATTATCTTTTACAGCATTATCAATAATAGGTTGAACATACCCATTATCAACAGCCTTTTGAATTCCCACATCTCTAAAAAACCACCTTATGGCAGCAAGAGTAGGTTCACTAAAAGCAATTAAACTTAATAAACATATTGTTGCAATTGAAGCAACTAACGGTTTTTTGAAAGTCAGAACTTTATTACCTCCCTCATCCTTAGAATTTCTTATATCTTCAAAAGCCATATTGGTTTTTTCTAATACAATCTTAGGTATTTTAATATCCTTTTGTAGTTCTTTTTCTATTGTTTTATCAAAATCTATATTCATCTCACATGACCTCCTAAATTTAATTTCAAAGAATTATCAAGCAAATTATTGGTCATATAATGTTCTTTTAACTGTTGCCTTGCTCTGCTAAGCCTTGATTTAATAGTGCCTTCTTTCTCATCCAATATTTCACTTATTTCTTTAGAAGTAAATCCGTTCACATAATAGAGAACAATAACTGTTCTATAATCCTCATTCAATATCTTTAAGGTTTCTGTAAAATCTAATTCTTCTTCAACATCACTATCATAAACACCCATATCTGTATCTCTCGAAACCTTGCTATAATCATCTACATAAATTATATGTTTACTTTTAGACATGATATTATTACATTTATTAATAAGTATCTTAATAATCCAAGTTTTGAAATAACGAGGCTTCCTCAATGTTTTCAAACTTCTGTACGCTGATAATATGGTATCCTGCATGGCATCTCCAATGTCATCATCGGAATCAAGCCTACTTTTTGCAACTTTATACATTTGGGTCATATACTCATCAATTGCTTGGATAAAGGCTTCCTTATCGCCCTTTTGTGCTTTTTTTATAAGTAATTCCATTAAATTACCTCCTGTAATCTCATATGCGCATATTTTTTGGTTATATCTATTAGACCTTGAAAATGTGGAAATAGTTGCATAAAAAAATATAATGAATAAGAATACTTCTATTTAAGTACCCTTATTCATTATAATATTAAATATTTAGTAATAGTTTTAATGTTGACATTTATCCTTTAGTGTATATTTTATTATTTATCCCCTTGTTAACTCATCTTGTATAACCTATTTTTTATCCAAGAATACCATTATTTCTAAAATCATTAAGTTCTACAGCTTTTTTAGCATCCTCTAAAGTCTTATATACAAAACCTCTTACTTTTTTTGTAGCAGAATCCACGGAAACAAGTATACCAGTACCTTTTTCACCTTCATATACAACACCACATGTTTCAGGTCCGATTGTTGCCTCTCCTAAGAATTTTAGCTCGCTACTGTCGGCTACTAAGTTCTTCTCCCTTATAAAGTCAGCTGCTATTTTCTTAGCCTCTTCTAGTTCAATTAAAGTAACCTTTTGAGAATTAGCTGCCTTCTTGTAAATAATCGCTATATCAAATATTTTTCCATCCATTTCAACATTTGCATAATAATCTTTGTCTCCATTATTCCATACTATTTGATAATAATCTTTTCCATGTGAATTCCACTTAGCATTTGCTTTAATTAAATTCATAGATCCTTTTAAATTATTAGTATCTAATTTTTCATTAAAATAGTCTTCAAAAGCATTCTTTGCTATTTCTTTTAACTTAGTTTCATCAACTCCTGCATTAGATGACTGTGTAATACTTTTTTCAGTCATCAATGTATTTTTGGGCACTGCATTTTTCAATGTTTCTGCTGAAACTCTAATACCTCCTAAACTTAGCACTCCCAATAGGCCTAATGCTACCATTGTTTTTGATTTCATATCTTGTTCCTCCTTTAATTTAGTTGCAAGCTTAAACTTAATTAATTCCTTGCTACAACTAAAGTATACAGTAGGTATTTATATGAACTATATTTTAGTTGTAAAGTAGTTGTAATATCTACTTAAATATTATTTTTATTGTTGTACCTACATTTAGTTTACTTGCTATTTCTAATTTAGCTTCATGAATTTTTACTATTTCAGCACATATAGCAAGTCCAATTCCTGCCCCATTACTAGCTCTACTTCTTGATTTGTCTACCATATAAAAGGCTTCAAAAATTTTAGGTATATCTTCTTCTGAAATTCCTATACCTTCATCTTTTATTTCAACTATAATTTTATCTTCTTCATTTTTATATACATTTAAATATATATTACTACCTTCTTTTGACGCTTTAATAGAATTGTCAATTAAATTACTAATTAAATTTCTAATTAAATTTTTTTCCACAATAACTTCACGATGCTTACAACATATTATTAATTTTATATTTTTATCCTGTAATTTAAGCTTTAAAGCATCTTTTAAATCTAATAATATCTCTTCTATATTCTCTTGTTTCATTATAAAATTTTCTCTTTTAAGCAATATTAAATCCATCATTCTCCATGATAATTCATCTAATCTTTTTCCTTCTTTAAATATATGATTCAAGCCTTCTATAAATATTTTTTCATCATATGAAGTTGAACGAAGAAAATCTGCATATCCGATTATAGAGGTCAATGGAGTTTTTAATTCATGGGTAAAATCACATATAAATCTTTGTTTTTCTTCAGCTTTAATTTCTAACTCCTTTAATTTTTTCTCAATGGCACATGCCATTTCATTAAAATTTTCTGCCAAAGCACCTATTTCATCTTTAGAATTGATCTCTAGTCTTTCTGAATATTTGCCATCTGATATTATTTTTGTAGTACTTATTAACTTATCTATAGGACTTGTAATATATTTACTTAATATATACATACCAATAGCCAAAATTATAGTTACCATTATTGATAACTCAACAAAAAAATTATATTGTTGTTTTTTATCTTCATAAATATATGTTACATCACGAACATATGAGAACTTTAAATCTTCTCCTTGTATGTTTAGTAAGTTAGTTACAAATAAAAATGTTCTATTTTCTATATCCCTTATAATATATCTCCTTCTATCGAAAAGAGCCTTCTCAATTTCTTCTCTTTCTTCTGGAACCTTGAAATCCAGATTACTAAAAATTACGTTATTATTTTTATTTAAAACTTCTAGATAAATATCTTTAGAATCAACTTTTCCTAAATAGTCTTTAATAATTTCTTTATAGTTATCTTCACTATCCTTTACTAAATCCATATGTAAATAATTGTTTGAAATAATATTGTAATAAGTAATCCCTGCTGAAATATTACTATGTTCACCTAATGACCTATCTATCTCTCTTCTCAAGCTTAAATTATGATTATTTTGTATTAAAAAAACACCACCCAAATTAAATATTATTAAAAATAACAATAATGAATATATAAATATCTTCTGCCAAAATTTCATTTAAGCCTCCAACCTATATCCAACCTTATATACCGTTTTAATTTTCCCTTCTAAATCAAGTTTTTTCCTAAGCTTTTGAATGTGCATATCAACAGTTCGAGTCTCCCCTAAATAATCATATCCCCAAACTTTTTCTAAAATTTTATTTCTAGATAAAGCCATACCTTTATTCTTCATTAAAAGATTTAAAAGTTCAAATTCTTTTAAAGTTAGCTCTACAATATTGCCATTCTTTTTTACAATCATTTCTTCTAAATATATTTCTAAATCTTCAAATCTCAAAATATTATTTTTTTTACCATAACGCCTTAAAACCGCTTCAATTCTTGCTAAAAGTTCTATGGACTCAAAAGGTTTAACAATATAATCATCAGCTCCCATTTTGAGCCCTTTAACCTTATCTGTAACTGCTGCTTTAGCCGTTAAAAGAATTATAGGTATATCTCTTTGTTTTATTTTATTCATTAAGCTAAACCCGTCTATCTCTGGAAGCATAACATCTAGAAGTATTAAATCAAACTGCTCTTTTTCAATAGATTCCAAGGCTTGTCTTCCATCATAAACCTGACTAGTTTCATAGCTAGCCATTTTTAAATTAAGCTTTATTAAATCTGAAATAGTTGGATTATCTTCTACAATTAAGATTTTTTCCATTTTATTAATCCACTCCTCAAAATATGATTATATAAAATAAAGCGAAGAGCCTTGTTACTATTAAAAACTCTTCACTAATTCTTCAATATTACTATTTAATTAATAATATTATAATGTCTTAACCTGATATTTTTACCATTAATTGATAAAACGCTATCACTTAAAGTATAATACTAATATTTATAAAAAATATTAAATAGTTGTAAAATAGTTGTAAAATCTAATTATTAGTTCTACTACAAATTCTAAATATCCAACTTTTCTATTGCTTTTTCTAAATAAATAGACTTCATCTGTTTGCTTGCCATAGCCCTCTTTACTGGTGGCAGTTTTAATATTGAAGATAAAACTGCAACCATAGCTCTATGGCTACCTAGTGCATGATTATCAAAAATTAAATTTTGAAGCATACCCTTTTCTATGGCCATAATTACAATTCTATGTACGGAATTAACTGGAGTAATTATACTTTCTTTTCGCCTTTCTAATAAAATACTGTTAAAGGCACAGGATCTTACACAAACTCCACACCCTAAACATATGTCTTTATTTATTTTAACTTTCTTTTCATCCATTTCTATGGCTTCGATAGGACAAGTCTTTATACACTTACCACACTTAACACAACTGTCCTCTATAATTCTTGGAATATAACTTGTAGTGTTTACTGGATTTAGCATTCCAAATTTACGTGCTGCTACCAATGCTTCACAGCAGCATCCACAGCAATTGCATATGAAAGTTACACCTTTTTTAACATTTTCCCCGCATTGAACTAAGTTATTTTCATAAGCTTCATGTAAAAGCTCAAGACACTCTGATACATCCACTCTTCGAGCATAACCGTGTCTAATTAAAGAATCTGCCACATTGTTGAAGGTCATACATATATCCATAGGAGCATCACAGGCCTTTCCCATATGCTCCATTTTATGACGACAATAACAAGTGCTAACCCCTATATGGCTTGAAGTTTTAATTATATGGCTAGCTCTTTCAAAATCTAAAATATGAATCTCATTATCCTTAGATAATACCTTTTCTTGTACAAAAACCCTTCCTAATTTTGTTTCTGTACTAAAAAACAATTCTTTTATAAAATCTTCTTCCTCATTTAGATATTTATAAAATAACTCAGCTAAAACCTTTTGATCCATATCTCCACTAGTTCTCATTAGAGAAAATTCAAAAAAACCAGCCATTGGTGGAGGCAGTACATATTCTTTAGTACCTTTATTATCTACATCTAATAATATGGCCCTACTTGCAAGTTCGTCTAGTATTTTTCTTGCTGAAACCTCGTCCATATTCCACACTTTACTTGCTGTTTTAACTGTAAAAGGTCTTATAGGTAATTGGGCAACAAGAGCTGCTTCCTTTTCACTAAACAATACCTGAAGTATTTTATAAAGGGTTTTAGATGGAGGAGCTCCCTGTGGGAATCTATTTAATCTTTCTTCTAAGCTTTTATAAGCTTCTTTTCCAACTATGTGAGACATTTATTCACCGCCTGATTATAATTTTATTGATATACTATACATTTCTTATTTGTAAATGATTTCCTAATATTAGAATTTTATACATAGAAAAGGTATACCATATTCAGAAGGTTCATTTTTAAAAATCCAACTAAATAAGTTATTAATATACCCTTATCACCTATAGTTAACTCGGAATATATTGTGGTTTCGACGTAAAAACACCGTAAAATCAAACTAGAATAATACGGTGCTTTAGTAAATTGTTCGTTTTTCAGTTGTGATGTTAAACAAAACGGTTCCTAACCCTCCCTTTTTACAATCAGAAAGTGTTTAGAGCTATTAATTATCCCATATTTCTAATTTTGATGTTGTTTATCGATTTCCTTATTCACAATTTTTGCATCCCCCTCAATACTAACGTGAGGTATTTCTTTTTTTAATGTTTCGGTTATATGCTTTACCTCTTTATATTGATGGTTACTAACTGAAACATCTTCTAAAGCTACTGGTTGCTTGTGTATGTCAATACGTTCTTTACTGATAGGAATTCGAATAGTTTCAATATGATCATCTGATTTATCATGAATTTGTGGATCACAAACAGTTTTTTCAATAACAAGCTCCTCCCGTTTTACAGGTACAGTAATATTTTCTTCTTCGGTTAAAACTTCTTTGTGAATGGATACCTCGCCAGTTTGTATTTTGTTCTTAGATATTTTTATCTGTTCTTCGCGAAGTTGCATCTTCATATCACTATCTGAATTATAAGGAATCTTTTTTGAGTTTGTTTCAATATCGTCCTTATATGTCTTACCACGAATCATTAGCATACCTATAATTATACCTACAACAATGCCTAATATAGTTCCGGTTATGATTGGGTCAATTAATATAATTGTAAATATAGTTACAAATCCGGGTATAGTTAAAATAGAGAACTTATACAAAATAGCAATTATAAAACCAATTATTCCACCAATAATAGCACCCGTTAAATATTGACTACTTTCTATATTAGGTACATCTTTGTTTAACATACTCTATCCTCCTAAAAAACACCTCCTAAATCTAATGTATAATTTGAGAGGTGTTTTTTTATTTTATAAATTCTTTAATGGAAGCCCTCATCTGTATCTTTATCCACTATATCTGCATCACCATTTGTGTTTATGCGAGCTTCTTCTCTTTTTAGGGTTTCATCCACTCGTCTTGTGTTCTCCACTTCACGTTTATGAGCAGATACCTCTCCAGTTACTACTGTGTGTTTATCCACATTAATCTGTTCTTCACTGACTGGAATACGTATGGTTTCTTCATCACTAATATGTGTATCACTAGCCTCGTTATCTATTGCTCTTCTTTCAATAACAACTTCTTCATGAGTAACTGGAACATCAACTGTTTTTTGTTCTTCAATAATTTCCTTGCCTAGTTCAACTTCACCCTTTTGAGCCTTGATTTTATTTATATCAAGTTCTTCCTTATGAAGTGTAAGTCTTCCTTCATCTTTACGTTTCTTATTGTGATTGTCATTGTCATTATTATCGACATTGCCAAAAATATTGTCAAATAAGCCCATCATAAGTATTACCTCCTATAAGTACATATTTTCAATTCATTAATATTTTATCCCTGATGAAGTAATATATCCTTTGTGAAATATGGAATTAAAGTAAATGGATTGCAACAAATAAATGCTATTTTCATTTAAGAGGTTATATAATACTTAAAGAATTATATTTTTAAATTGATACCTTTAAAATTCAGCTTATACCATTAATATGTAAAATCAAAAAAATTTTACATAACTGTATAAATATTGCTCTACTTCTTACTATATCAATTAGTACTATTAAGACTTTTGGGATATATTTCTAATTTTATACTTTAATTTGTTGCTGTATAATATATTTACTACTACATAATCCTATAATAATACTCCATAACTCTGGAACTTTTAATTACTGCTATTGACCTGAAATTAAAGTGGCTCGTAATGATTAAAAAGATACAAAAATACATTAATAAGAGGAGAGAAGTTTATATGAAAAAAATTATTCCTGAAATTTCTGTTAAAAACTGCAAGGAGGCATTAGAATATTATAAAGAAGTGTTCAGTGGAGAAATAAAAAATGTTCAATTAGCTGACGGAAAACCAATGTTCAAAGGCCTTGAAGGTAAAATTATACATTCCGAATTACATATTAATGATGATTGCATAATGTATCTAGTAGATATATTGGATGATAATCACAAAAGACAAAATGGCAGCTTATTACTTGAATTAGAAAGCGAAGAAGAAATAAACAGATTATACTCAGCACTAAGCAAAAATGGTTCAATACAATTCGAATTACAAAAAACTTTTTGGGGTGCTTATCATGCAGTAGTAACTGATTTTTATGGTAATAAATGGGCATTAAATTATTCTGCAGACTAAATAACTTATAGCTATATAAGATGAAAGATCACGCAAAAACACCGTAAAATTCAGTTTTGAATAATACGGTGTTTTAATAACATAATTATAAAAGAGCCGTTTTCAATATCTCAATAGCTTCATCATAATCTTGCAACCCCTCTAAAACTTTCAAAGTGGAGTCATACATATAAGATTGATACATTTTTTTTCTTGCTAATTTTTGACCTTGTATATCTACTTCCAACTGAACATCTTTAAAAAATTCGTTATCACTATAATCATATGCAGTTGAAATTAGACCTTCAACATGAATCTTAAAATATTTTGCTGCTAACTCTAATTGTTGCTTTTTAATATATAACCTACAAAGGCTGTAATCACCTGAATGTAATCCAATATTAAATAGCCTTTGAATTTTTCGAATAGCTTCTATATACATTTCTGCATTCTCATAATTTTCTGAGCCAATATATATATTCGCTACGGTGGCAAGCATTGCGGTACTTTGGCTTAAATGTGATAAAAGCATTTTTTCACAAAGTACTTTGGCATCTTGATTTTTTCCTTGGCGTTGTAGAAGAATTGGATAAATTGTCATAGGATCTATAAATGTGATTGAGAGTTCTTTTAATGCTTTTTCACTTTCGTCGTAATTTCCTAACATCATTTGTATACTTGCAATAAGGAATAATGCCTGTGATACATAATCTATTTCTTTACTTGCCACAACTTGATCCAATAATTTAATTGCATAGTCCGTTCTTAACTTATAAAGTTCTTCCGACTCCTCTGATAACATCATAGAATGCATTGATATAAGTTCACCAATTACTAATTTAAGATGAACACTATTAGGATACTCATTCAAAAAATCTTTACATTGTTCTTCTCCTGCTTCATATCCTTTTTGAATAAAAACTTCTCTTAGCTTTTTCTTAATGTCAAGAACTTCAATCTCCGATAGCTTTGAGCTAAATGACAATAGTTCGTCTAAAGAAACATTTAAAGCACGTGCCAAAGGTGAAAGTAAAGCAATATCTGGAACAGAGTTTCCAGTTTCCCATTTGCAAACAGCACCTGCAGACACTCCGACCATATTTGATAACTGTTCTTGTGTAATACCTTTTTCTTTTCTAAGTCTTAATATTGTATCTCCAATAATTAAATTGCTCATATTACCTCCATCTTATTAAACCCAAAAGTTTTTTATGGTTTAATTATAGACTTACATTAAAGGTTGCACAATGGAGGTTAATTCACAAGAAAGTCAATATAAATTGAATTATATTCAATATGGAATAAGATATATCCATTGTTGTATTAAATATAAATGTTGCAAATTTATTTAGCGAGTTACTTAATTCGTTTTAAAATTGGATGATCCTCTTTCAATTCTATTAAATCCCATAAGTTTCCGTATAAATCCTTAAATACTGCAACTATTCCATAAGATTGCTTTTTCGGCTCTCTTACAAATTCTATACCCTTTGAAACCATTTCATTATAATCTCTCCAGAAGTCATCAGTGTTTAAAAATAAAAAAACTCTACCCCCTGACTGATTACCTATAAATGACTCTTGTTCAGGTTTAGATGCTTTTGCAAGTAATATGGTAGTTCCGACTGACCCAGGTGGACATATTACTACCCATCGTTTATCTTGTTCAGGCTGATAGGTATCTTCAACTAATGTAAAATTAAGCTTCTTAGTATAAAATTCTATTGCCTCATCATAATCTTTTACAACTAAAGCTATATGAATAATTGATTGAACCATTTTCTCAACTCCTCGTAATTTGGCATTTTCTTATTCAATCTATATTTTTTATTTTATATCTTCTATATTTTCAACAAAAATACTAACTTCCCCACATTTAGGGCATATTGCTGCTTTGGGTTTTTCACTAAAGTTTTTTCCATCTATACTGATATGTGCTAATAATGTTGCATTATTTACTTTAACCTTATAACCCTCTACCATTTCTATATTACAATTTTTACATATCCTCATACAATCCCCTCCAAATAATTTTTACGCCTTAATATATAACAATTATACACCAATATATCCATTAATTATATATAATCTCTTAACACTGTATTGTCCAGTTTTTAAAGAAAATTATTTAGTTTCCTATTATCTTATAGACTAACTCCTTAGCTAAATGTAATTTCTCTCAGTAACTATATTTACCCATATCTTATTCCTTCATAAAAGGATCTCATTTTTGTATGAAGATTAGTAACCTTTTCTCTCAACATAGAATATTTTATATTAGAGATAGGGACATGTTCCCTATCTCTAATATAGAAGTTAGGGATGGATATAATGCCTACACCAGAATCTCTAAATATTAATGATACAATGACTTGTAACAGACCTTTCACAATTGGAGCGACATGCGTTGTCGAATGGTATATCCAGATTAAATTCCAACTTCAGCACCTGGAAGACAAGTAAATCTTAATAGTTTTAAATAAAGGGCCAGTGCACTGAGTATAATTCTCAGGGTACTGACTCTATTTTAAATTTCTTAATACTTATAAATTTGTGCTTTTAACTTCATTAACTCTTCTCTAGATGGATAAGGATATTCAGAGTCTAAATCTCTGTTTATAGATTTCAACGCTCCCTGAATATCACCTGTTTTTATTTGAGTATCTGCTAAATAATACCAATAAACTGGTGAATCCATTTCTTTTAAAAGGTTTTTATAATAGTTAGCTACTTTTTTAAAGTAATAGGGATATACATCTAATGCCAATACAAACTTGTCCCCTGACCATCTATATACTTCTACCTTATAAGCATCCCCCGTATCATGAATCCATAGAGCTATTTCATATGTTCCATCTTTTCCTTCTGTACTCCTAATATCTTTTATCTCTATTTTGCTATAGTATTTATTTCCACTAATTAAATCCTTTAATCCCATGTTTGTCCACTCATAAACACTAAGATTTGACCATATTGCTCCAACCTGCCAACCCACTATTAAGTTATTTTTGTGTTTACTAGTAATCGGCAGAGCATTAAAGTAGGTTATGCTATATCCCTTTCCTTTGATGATATCTGCTACATGCCAAACTCCATTATAATATTTTAATACAATAATATAATTTTCATCATGCCACTTGTAAGCACTTATTAACTCTAATATACCATCTCCATCTAAATCCGCCATTCCCACCGCTGGTCTTTTAAAGGGTTTGTCTATCTGGATAATTTCACCCTCAGGTGGTAAGAACATTTTTATTATATCCATTAGATATATGCTATCCCACATATTATAACTCCTCTTTATTTTTGTTCCAAAATTAATATATGTAGGTATTTTTCAATATGTGTGCTCCATAAGCCGCTACTATCCTATAGTAAAATTTCATTAGAATTACATAGTAATATGTCCATCAATTATATGTAAATAGCATTACTAATATAATTGCAACGGGTACCATAACTAGGATACTACAAATAGTAATAAAGTTTTTTGTCTTGGTATAGTCTTTAAAAATCTTCTTAATTGCCATGTATATACCTATGCCAATGATTCCTCCAGTAGTATTAGTAATAACATCCGTTATATCACTAGCACCTATTCCAAATACATATTGACTAACTTCAAATATTAGACTTATTACAAAGATTTTACAGATATTTTTATACATTTTTGAGTCTTTTGCAAATATATTTATGTAAATTCCTAATGGAATAAATAAAATTATATTACCATAGATATCTAACCTGTTAAATTTTCCATTGAAAATATCATAAAAAGGAATTAAATTAAGTGTTCTGGAATAATACCTATTCTTACTAAATAGTTCTAGGGGAGATACATATTTAAAAGGAATATTCCACAGTAGAAATAAAATATAAAATACAAATCCTACAATAAACAGAATGTTGATTGTTTTTTTCTTCATTCTAAAATCACCTCAATTAAAATAATAACAATATCTTCCTAAAATAGTTATAAATTATTTTAAGAATAGATTAACAATGTTTTTCCATCACAAAAACACCGTATAATTCAATTTTGAATAATACGGTATTTAAAGAAATTATTCGTTTTTCTTAGTTAAGCCGTTAAGCAGGACTATCATAAACGCAATTTTTACAATTTAATTAATATTGTAAGTTAGCTTTTCTTTTTTAATTTTTAAAATTAAATTTAGCAGCATCATAGAAAGTATTTCCGTGGAAATAAGAGTCATAAATAATCTATAATGCTCAACTTTGTATTTTATAAAAAGAAAACTTAAACAATAAAAAATAAAACCAATAATTATAGATATTACTATATTCTTTTTATCAATTACATTTGCATATTTCTTATTAAATATTATATAGAAGAATTCTAATGAAAGGATTAATGAAAATATCATTTTTACAATCGTAGTTATCCCCATTATAATTGATTCATTGGGTACAGGAGGTCTATCCATGTACCAAAAATAATATTCTTTGGTTACATTTTTAATAAACTTAATTGGTAAAATTATAATGTCATTATAACAAATTAATATAGTCATAAAGAAAATATTAAATAATATTATAGTAATCAAAGAAATCATTAAGGTTTTATCTTTTTTCATTTCTATCCTCAAATTAATTCTAATTACACTTGTATTATATATAAATTAACTTATATATAAATTATACCATATTTTACATATTGATATATAGACATATTTCCATGATACGGAATACATTTTGCTTTTCAATACCTTATTATTCAGTTTTCAAAGAGCAATGCTCATACCTTTAAAAATGTTATTATATTGACTTTAGGGATAATATAGTCAATGGATTTTCACCGCAAAGTTGTTGCCCACATGCTTGGTATACAAAGAAGGCCATAATGACATTAAAAGTCATTATGGCTTTCACTACCACTTTTATTTGTTATCTATAACCTGCTGTGCCATTTTAACTAATTCATCTTGTGATAAATCAGAATCCACTGCTGAGAAAATATAGTTAATTCCATCTTGCATCCAATTTAAACCTTGAACTTCAGAGATTTTTTCCTTGTCAGATCCATAGCTAAATACATATTTACCAGACAACTCATCCTGCTTATCTTGTTCTGTCATTTTATAATCTCCTGGCACAGACTTGTTAGCATATGAATAATAATATAAATCTATACCGTTATGAGTATCAACTACAGTTTCTTTCCCTGATTCTTCACCTAACTTTCCATTTTCCATGTAAAGCATTATTTCATCCTTACCTTTTGTATAGGCGAAACTAAGGGATTTTGTTTTTTCTACAGAATTTCCATTCTCATCAGCAACTTCATTATCTATAGTATATCCACCTTTAAAAGCATATCCATTATCAAATTCCTTAACTAATTTAGGATTAAATCCCAAATCATCCTTTACTTGTTCTACTGTAGGTATAGCAGTATAAGTTGGTATATTGCTTCCATGTGAATTTATAACAAACACTTTTCCTGCAGCAAATACAGTTGTTCCTATTACCATAGCTGCTACTAGCCCAATCATAATTCTTTTCTTAAATGATTTCATATTTCTCATTTCATAATTCTCCTTTTGATCTGGTAAGCTATTTAATGTTGCACTTACCTTATTTTTAAAATTTTTAGGTGTATCTGGAAAGGTATTATTCCAATTAAAATTATCCATAAGTTGCCTCCATATTTTCTAATTTTACTTTTAATAATTTTCGTCCTTTTGATAATCTACTTTTTACAGTTCCTGAGGGTATTTTTAGAATTTCTTTAATTTCTTCTACTGAATATCCCTCCACATAATAAAGAACAATTGTAATACGAATACGCTCTGGCAATTTTTGAATAGCCAAATATAGTTCGCTATAATCTTTTTCATCATCAGCCTTGGCATACTCAAAGTATTCTTCATAAGATACCTCTGGATGTTCTTTACGTTTTAAACTATAACATTCATTTATGAGTATCCTAACCAACCATGTTTTAAAATATTGTTCTTTTTTTAGTGTACCTAATTTATTATAGGCTTTTAAAATTGCTGCCTGAACTGCATCCTCACAATCTTCATCATGAATCAAGATTGATTTAGATATATGATATAAAGTAGATTCGGCCTCAAGAACTTTATCTACAAATGCATCCTTATTCAATTGACTTCCTACCTTTCTCCGCAAACTGTAGCGCTACTTTTTTGCTTTACACTAATTAGATACATATATTTACCAAAAGGTTCATTTTATTTTCAATTAAATTTAATTTTTTTTATAATATCTAAAACTAACTTCATTTTTATAATAATTTAATACAATACTGTAAGCTGCATCTTGTAAATTAATTGTAAAACAAAGATACCGTAAAATCCATTTCTGAATAATACGGTATCTTAAGAAATTTGCCATTTTATATTACTTTCTTCATCTTAATAAATTCATATTCTCCACCATTTGTTTTTTGCATATATTTTTCTACAAACTGAAATCCTATCTTCTCATATACTTTTATTGCTCGTTTATTAAATGAAGCAACTGCCAACATAACGCAATTTTGTTTATATTTAAACTTTTTCACTCCAAAGTTAATACCTGCGACTACAAATTCAGTTCCAATTCCTCTTCCTGTTAATTCAGGTTTTATACCAAAACCTATCCACATAACTCCATATTCAAAGATATATGAGTAAAAAGCAACTAATTCACTTTTATCATTAAGAACTGCGAAATAATGTCCTGTCCAATTATCCTCGTTAAGAAATTCCTTTAAATCCTCTTCATCAGCCGTCATGTCATAGAATGAATATATTCCATTGTACCTCCAATTATACGCAATCTCATTTGCATATTCTTTATTCATAGGAAGAAAAACATAATTCACTATTCACCCTCCTTGTGTGTAATATATTACGTAATATATTACTATTGTTACTTAACTAATAGTAATTATATCATATTTATACACTAATCCATGGTCTATTTGGAAATAAATACAAAGCAATTTTACTTCTTAACACCGTATTGTTCAGTTTTCAAAGAACATTGTTCATCTTTCAAATTTCAATAGTTATGTCACCTAATGATCATATTACGACGCAAAAACACCGTAAAATTCAGATTTGAACAATACGGTGTTTTAGTAAATTATTCATTTTTAGTTGTGACATTAAATTAAGGAAACTATGAGCCGAGAAGTATATCATATTATACTTTATCATTTATTAGTTGTCGGGCAAATAATCTGGAATGCTCAATTTTGTCATTGGTTATAAAGGTAGATTTATAACCAAAATCTCTTTCAGCGAGCATTCCAATATATTTTAATTGAGAGTGTTTACAATATCGTTTGATACCTTCTTCAAATAAATCAGCTCCTTCTTGTGGTTTATATCCACAAGTAGTTATAATAGCTAACTTTTTACCATTCCAAAGAGAAGGCCCTTTTTCATCGCCATAATACTTATTCATTCCGTATACCAAACGATCCAATAGTGATTTCATAGGGGGTGTACAGTACCATGAATAGATAGGTGTAGCTAAAATAATCACATCACAATCATATATCTTATCAAAAATTTCCTGCATGTCATCGGCATATCCACATCCAAAGATTGTCCAGTCTTTTTGACAATTCCGACAAGCAGTACAAGGTTTGATATCTTTATCATAAAGCCAAATCAAATCATACTGAACTTGTTGAAGTTTAAGTTCTTCAACAAAAGGTTTTAATAGTTTAGATGTATTTCCATTTTTACGAGGACTGCCCATAAGAATGCAATATTTCATTTTATACCTCCATTTTAAAAATACTTCATAAAAATTTACTATCTTAACTTAACTAATGGTAATTATATCATATTTATATAATAACGGAGGATTGCTTTTGCAATAAATGTAAAACAGCTTTATTTTCTAATATCCTAAAATTCAGGTTTGAATAATACGGTGTTTTTATAAATTGTTCCTTTTTAAGCTGTTGCTTTAAATAGGAATAATGGGATACTCTAATACGTTATTTATCTTTTCAACTTAATAATGTACGAACTAATAAGCTCATCAACAAATTGAGTTCATATTTATTGTTTAACCTTGAAGACCATTGGACTGTCGTTCCATATTTTCTACAACAATATCATGAATGTCACCTAATGAAGCACAATACTCAAGTACTTTCCATGGAGTATTTGTGTGAAAATGAATTTTAATCAATTCCTCATCGCCAACCGCAAGTAAGCAATCGCCTTCAATGTTTTTTGTAATATACTCGTTTATTTTATCTTCTGAAAGATTTTCTCCTTCAATCAATAATTGCGTATCAAATCTGTATTCAAGCATGATTATTCTCCTTTTCCATTTTACAAATTCTAATTTATCTGTCTACTTTAAGTAAATTATAACATATTTTCATATCGTATTATTCAGTTTTCGAGAAACATTATTTCGTTTCCTATTATTTTATAGTCTAACTCCTTAGGTAAATGTGATTCCTCTCAGTAACTACATTTACTCATGTCTTATGCCCTCATAAAATATTTGAATTGTGAACTAAAAACACCACAGAATTCAAAAATTGAATAATGTGGTGTTGTGTAAATTGTTCGCTTTTTAAGTTGTTACGTTAAATAAGAATATTAAGTCTTAATTCAAGTATTTATTTTCCCCAAAACCTTCTATTTTCTTCTTTTAAAAACAGCTGATACTTCTCTTGTTTTTCCGTTATCTTGATTTGTTGGAATACAAGATACTAATTCCCATCCTTGTTCCCCAAGTTCATTAAGTTTAAAGTTAAAGTCTTCAATTTCTAATATTCCACCCAAAAGACCTTTAGTTTCAACTTTAATACTTGTATATTCCCATTTGTCCAGCTTAATCCCCTCCTTTATTTAAGATCTCTACCCAATGTTATACTATGCAATAACATCATAAAATAAAATCGAATTAATTTACAATAATTAATAATTGTTGTTTAATTTATATAAAAATTATACCACAATATCTATATATCTTCATTATTTTGCAGAAATCATAGGTATTTTTAACACCACATTATTCGATTTTCAAAGACCATTATTCGCGTTTCCATTTTCGTTAGTTAAGTCGTATTTTAATCATATTACAACACAAAACACCGTAAAATTCAGACTTGTATGATACGGTGTTTTAGTAAATTATTAGCTTTTTCAATTTTACTGTTATGTTATAACTAATTTATGTTTCTATATAAAACTCTTCTTTTATAGCTAATATTATTTTTCTTTCTTAAAAATAAAAGATTTGCTACCATTATTACACATGTTTTCTCTATAAAATATAAAACCACATTTTTTAGTATAAAAGTGATGGTTTCTTTTTGAATATTCGGGAGTTTCAACAGTCCATTTTTTTGCATCTGTATATTTTTGTTCTATATCTTTCCATATCATGGTTCCCAGATGCTTTTCTCTGCAATCCGGGTTAATAAATAACATTTCCAAAGTATATTCATTATTCTGCATAATTCCAACAGTATACGCACCAATAATATTATTTTCATAAATTATTTTGTGGCTTTCAAAGCTCTCGTGTTCATTAAGTTTTTTAATTAAACTGCCATCATTATATCCTGTAGGCCCGTCCTCTTTCAAGTCAGTATGCATGGACGTATCTTCATTAAATGCAGAAGTCATTATCCTTGTTAGTATCTCATAATCAACTGGATATATTTTTTCATATGTTATTTTATTACTCATCATGAATTCCACCTTTAATTTTTTTAGTATTCATTGATAAATCTTCCAATATAGACCTATTAGTTATTACCAATTATTTTCTCACTCTCGCTTCACTATATAAAAATATTATGTACTAACTTTCCTTCTTATTTTCAAGTTCACTAATTGCTAAACAAATTAAACCAATAGATAGTAAAGTTATAGCACTTTTGCTTTCAAGTGGCTTTATTATATTTAGAGCAAGAGTAGCAACTCCCATAGCCAAGCCAATAGATTTAAATATAAGTTTTTTTAAATCTTTATTCATTATTGTTCCTCCTTAAAAAATTTAATTAATACTAATTATTAAATTATATTGTATACTAACGTTAGTTATCACAATAATTTAAACACAAGGCTATAGTTCATAACATCTTACAAGTGTGATTTAATCAATGTGAAAATTATACCATATCTTCTATATATTTTAATAGCTACATAGAAAAATAATAGTTTTAAAACACCGTAAAATTCATTCTTGAATAATACGGTGCTTTTACAGCGTGTTCCTTTTTTCAGTTGTTATATTAAATAATAGTTTTGTCTTTTTTTAAGTTTAAATATTTCTGTGTCCAAGGGCAGACTAATATGCACCTTCCACAAATTCTTTCCTCTACTCCAAGTTTATCGCTTCTTTTTCGCCCTTCATTTCTGCACTTAAAAGCATGAAAATAATTATCTCTATCCATATTTACCTTCCAATTAACTCCTAACACAGCATTAGCTGGACATAAATTTTTGCACATATCGCAAGCCCCACATTTTGATTCATTTGTTGGTAATCCCACCTCTAGTTCTGCATCAGTTAATATACTGGATAACCTTACAGCTGAACCAAATTCTTTTGTAACAAGTAAGGCACACTTTCCAATCCATCCAATTCCTGCTCTAGTTGCTACTGTTTTATGGGGTAAAGTAGTTTTTAAAATTGTTTCATCTGTGATAACGCTTTTTCTTACCTTAGGTAACGCTCTAAATCCATGGGATTTTATAATCTCCGCTGCATATTCATCAAGTTCATCTAGAAGATTATTTTTCCTTATGTATTCATCATAATAATCTTTTGTTGGGCCATCCCCTATTCCAGCAATTATAGATGGATCCAGTGCTACTGCAATTGAAATTCCATATCTATAACCTTCCCTTTGGCTTTCTGGAACATCTTTTAAATCTGCAAACCCCACGATTGAGGCACCTTTTTCAATAAGCCCTTTCCTGATTTCTGCACTTAAGCAATCCACTTTTATCCCCCATTTCATCTATAATCAATTATTAGATTTTAATAATTATGACCCTTAAAAGAATATTATGTATTACTATAGTTACACCATAGATTCATTTCCTATATTTTTACCAATTTATTTCTAAACCTACTCCAACTTCTTTTACAGGCAAAGCTTTATGTATTTCTGCTCTAACAGCAAATGAAGTACAATGGCAAGGATATAATTCTTTTATATTGTTTTGTTTTAAATAATCAATAGTTTTATTAACCTGTTCAGTTACTTCAAATAAATGAAATCCTCCTATAACTCCTAATACTCGATTATCTTTACATACTTCTTTTGCATATTCTATTATATTGCATATCCCAGTATGAGAGCATCCTGTAATAATATAAATGCCATTTTCATTTTTATATGCAAGAGCTGTATCATCTAATACATAATCATCAACTGAAGTTTGTCCAACAATTTGTTTACCAATAGGCTTTCTATTTTCAAAGTGATTTATTTGAGGTATTTCCCCTAAAAAGGTTATATGTTTACTAACTTTTTTAGGTTCTTTTGAAAGAATTAGATTGCATTTTTCTTTTAATTCTTCCTCTAAAATAGGAGAACAAATTTTCAAATTGTCTATAAATTTTTCTTTAAATGCATCTGGATGAGCAATAATAGAAATATTATTTTTATTATTTTGTTCAAAGTAGTATTTTAATCCTCTTGTATGGTCATCGTGACCATGGGAAATAACAATAGTGCTTATATTTTCTAAATCTACACCTAATGCAGTTGAGTTTCTTAGAAATAAATCAGAATATCCTGCATCCAATAGTAATCTAGTATCCTCATCTTCAATATAATAGGAAACAGCAGGTTCCCCACAATAATATTGGTCAATGTATGTATTATTGTCTACTAAAACTTTTAGTTTCATCTTTTTTGCCTCCTTTACTTATACTTAATATTGTACAATATTAAATATAAAAATTTATACTATTTGTCTTGTAATAATTTGTGATATCTTTCTTCATTTCTACTCCAATTTATAGGTAACATGATTATATTTCCTATTATTAACCCAATGAATACAGGGAAATATTTCGTTACCTGATGTAGTTCCTTTCCTTCTGCTATTGTAAGGACTGTAACTATTGACCAATATCCTATAGTAAGTACTATAATACTGGTCAATATATATTTAATTTTGCCTTTTTTTCTATATTTCTCCCAACCTTTAATAAACTTTTCGTTATTTCTCAAAATAATCCCCTCGCTAAAAACTAACTTTTTTTACTACACATAATATCACTATTAAATGTTATATCACAATTATAACCCAATATATCTATTATTTATATGATAGCTAGGCCTTATAAAAAAATATGAACATACTCCAAGTCAAATTATATAGTGGATACTGAAATCATGTATTGCCTATTTCTGATTTTTTATCAATTTTATTATTTCATCATTTATAATATCAGGCGCAAATTGGTGTATAGAATGTCCTGATCCTTTAACAATTATTTGTGTACTATCTGTAGACCAATTTTTCAAGGCTTCCTGGCTACTATCCCATTCAGGATCACTTGGAGCAGTTAGTATTCTAAGAGGTAAATTATCTAAATAACCGTTTTCTAAAATAACTTTTGCATTATCTTTTGCTATATTTCCTTCATCTATAATATTTCTGTTATACATGGTCTTAAGAGTCATTGCCATATACAGTTGTTTTAAATCACTAGGCAGTAACTTAAGTTTTTTTGAATAATAATCTGTATGATAAAGTGCTAGCCTTGCTATCCCCGTAGACTTTAGTAACTTATTAGTAAATACTGTACTATTAGTAACTTCCAAACCATTTTTAGCATAGTACTCAGGGTTTCCACCATCTATCAATACTAACGCAGCTACTTCATTTTTATAAATTTGTGCAAATCTTATCATTTGTAATGATGCGTATGAATGACCAACTAATATATACGGAGATTTTTGCCCTGCTTCAATAAGTGCAGTGTGCATTTCTTTTACAATAGAATCTATATCTCTTGGCTCATCTGTTACCTCACTCCATCCATGGCCTGGTCTATCATAAACAGCTATTTTAGTATACTTTGAAATTTCATTATAAAGAGGATAAAAATCTGCATAAGAGCTTGGTACATTTAATCCTCCAGTAAAAACTACAGTTATATCCCCTTCACCTTTGGTAAAGACATTAATTTTATGGTTATTTACCTCAACTATCTTTCCCACTGAAAGATAGTTTTTCCCGTCCTTATATCCCCCTATTTTTTCATATAAAAAACATATTAATAAAATAAAAATTACAAAAACAACGACTCTCAATACATATTGTCTAAAGCGTTTTAAACCTTTTAGTTTAATATTTTTTTCTTTTCTTATTCTTGATAAATTCATTTGCGAACTCTCCTTCAAAGTAATTATAGATTATCACCAAGCTGGTATTGTGAATATTATACATTCTATACATATTCCTCACATTTATTTAATACGTAATTTTTTTACAATTTTTACTTAACTAACATGAAAATTATACCATAATTTCTATATTGTTATATCAAATTTTCTGTTTTCAATACCGTATTATTCAACTTTCAACAGCCATATATGTGTTACTTTAATTAAATTACCACGTAAAGACACCGTAAAATTCAAATTTGAATAATACGGTGTTTTAGTAAATTGTTCGTTTTTAAGTTGTTGCTTTAAATAAGAATGTTGTGTCATAACTGTGATATTACATGTTATTATTATAATCTCTTGGATAAATGATAAAGCTTATGCTCTTTGGGGCAATCCTCTAATACGCCGAAAATTTCATATCCATTTTTCAAATAAAAATCTTTAGCCTGGAAGTCATATGTACTCAGATATACAATATGGCAACCCATATTTCTCGCCTCAGTTTCCACAAGGCTCAATAATTGTTTCGCAACTCCCTGGTTACGAAATTCTTTTTTTACCCATAATGTGTCAATACTGAGAATGTGCCATAATGCTAAACATGCCAAGACTCCGCCAATAATCTCTCCGTTCTCATCTTTTATGCATCTATTAATACTGATAAACGGTTTTTCCTGTGAAAGCGGTTTTGATTGAAGGTTGAACTCCAGCAACATATTTCCGATATACTCAGCTTCTTCATCCATTGGAATTGTTATTTCATATCCAAAATCCATTTTCTTCACACCTCACCTTTAATCTTTACTGCATATAATCCTACTATATTGACTTAACTAATAGTAATTATATCATATTTATGCACTAATGCATGGTTTACTTGGAAATAAATACAAAGTAATTTTACTTCCTAACACTGTATTATTCAATTCACAAAGAACATTATCTGTATGCCTAATTTAGATAATTGCGTCGTCATATATTTGAATCACGATGTAAAAACACCCCAGAATTCAATTAATGAATAATGCGGTGTTTAGAATACTTATTAGGTTTTGTAGCTAATATCTTATAAGAAAATTTTACAATAAATTTAATACAAATTATGCTCATTTTGTGGTATTACAGATATGTCTGAGAAAGTATCTAAACCCATCTAAAATTAAGCCGTAAATAATAAAGGTTACAACTGAACCAATGTACCAATATATTGAAGTATGCCCCAAGATTGTTTTGGAAGATACTTGCAATCCCGAATCCATAAAAGCTCGTCCTGTATCAGAACGAGATATAATTTTTAAAACGGGATTTAAGTAAATCAATACAATGCTTTTTGAATCCTGTCCTATTTGGTGCATGTATATTTCCAATATAGATATTATAAGAAACCAAAAAGCAAAAGACTTAAATAGCCTTTTCATAAAATCCCTCCTCAATAAAGAATAAATAATCGTTAATTCACATAAATCAACTACTACGACACAATTCAATAAGAATGCGAATTAGTGACATTAAATCATAAGGATATATTAATCCTTAGAATACTGTTAAGTTTTCAATTTTAAAAATTACTTAACTGTTATTGTCTACAGAATTTGTATATGCTTAAGATATTTATCTTTTATTGTTTTTTTCATTACCATGCTTAAAATTACCTGTTATCTTTGCCATAATTAACTGCATTTCCTTTAAGTCGACGTTTTCTATCTGTGATAAGAACTTACTGCTTTCTTTTCCTTTTAAGATTGTCACTTGTTTTCCATTCCAATAAATAAAAACTCTGTTATCCTTTAATATCTTATATGAAAAAGGCTCTTCATCAAGTTTATTACGTTTATCTACTTCATTCAATTTTCTATCCTCCAATTTTTCCGATACTTAATACGTCATAATATACTATTGCTACTTAACTAATAGCAATTATATCATATTTATGCACTAATACATGGTTTACCTGGAAATAAATACAAAGTAATTTTACTTCCTAACACCGCATTATTTAGTTTTCAAAGAACATTGTACGTCTTTCAAATTTTAATAGTTATGTCGCCTAATAATCAAATTGTGCAATAAAAAATATCGCAAATTCACCTCTAAATAATGCGATATCTTAATCTGTTATTTATTTTTATTTAAGGCATAGATTATAGATAATGAGAAGCTATTTTTTTCTCTTTTGGGCTTTGATTTCCGCTTTCTTTATATTTTCATCAACTCTGAATCTAACTATCTCCCTTACCAGTTCATAAGGCAATGACTTTTCTATTGGAAATTGCACGGCTCCTTTGGATCCTTTATACTCTGATAACTTAGGCTTGAACGCATCAATTCCGCTGGCACCAGGATAAAATCCAATATGCTTTTTATGGACAGCAAAGTGTACTAGATTTCCGTGCAAAGCGAAAGTTGGCATTTGCCAGCTCATCTTTTCTTCTGCATCTGGTGCTGACTCTTTTATAACTTTTCTTAATGTTTGAAGCTTTTCCTGTATCTCAGGAGAAAACTGCAAAATATATTCATCAATTGATTTGAAGACATTTTTATTTTCTTCCATAATTTCTCCTTTCAAATTCACATTATATAAATAATCTTACTTAGCTATTTGATATTTCTGTGATGCAGCTTAAGAATATTACGTCATAATGTAGCTAAAAAATCAAGTATTTAATCAATTCAACTATTTTTTTATATAGTATCTTGCATAAAATGGTGATATAAAGAATAATATAGAAACCCATATGAAATAAACAAGTAGAGTAAGCATCCTCCTCTTTGATTATTTAATGAATCCTAATCTTTCAATTTGACTGAAGACTATATTAATTATCTTCATACTATTTTCTATCTACAAATCCTTTTTCAGGAGACCACTCACAACTTCCGCCGATAATATATCGACAATTGCAGCAATCATCACCGTCACCTAAGGTTTTCGTTCTTTCAAAGCCCGCTCCCATATAATTCGATAGCATATATTCAACACGGCACACGGTAGGAACTATTCCCAACGCATCAAAATCTTTTGCTAATTTCATAATGCCACATTCGTAAATATCAATTTCAAATGTAGTATCATTTATTTCTCTATGTTTAATAATCCAATCATAAGGATGGAGGCAATTCCTCTCCATAAGCTTTTCATGTTCTTTTGCTTTCTTTTGGAAATTATTAAGGTAAGAATTTATAAACAGTTTCATGAATGGCTTTGGTATGATTGTTATCAACCGTTCATTCACCAACCATAACATTTTTTGTATTTCTTCTTGTGAGAGCCCCAACGCTTGGGATGCTTTGTACCACGCTATATAGGTTGGTGCAAACTCATAGTTAAAAGAAAAAAGAGTGTTACCTATGTCAGGCATTTTCCCAATAACTTCAGTCACGACTTCCAGAGATATACGCCTAAAGTCTTTATAGAAATCCTCTCCATATTTTTCGATAATATGTTTTTTTGATCTTTTCGTTCCCAGCTCATATATCAATTTGGATTTTTTCATCTCAACACCTCTATGAGAATTACTTTCAGATTATATAAATGATCTTTGTATAGGAATATAATACTTGTCTAATAAGAAAATTATACCATGTTATCTACATTGTTATAGTAAATCTCTTATTTTTTAATACGCTGTTATTTAGTTTTTGAAGGGGATTATTTATATTTTCCATTTCAATAGTTACATTAATAATCTATTTAAATCTCAAAATAAAAATACCGTAAAATTCACTTCTGAATAATACGGTATACTATGTATTAACCTAATTTATCACCTTTTTTAACAGGTTGTTCTGGTTGAATCAATACAACTCCTTGTTCAGAATAAGTTCCCATTACTAATACCTCTGACATAAAATCTGCAATTTGTCTTGATGGAAAGTTTACTACTCCTAAAACTTGCTTACCTATAAGTTCTTCTTTTTTATAACATTCAGTAATCTGAGCACTGGACTTCTTTATACCAATTTCCTCTCCAAAATCAACCCATAATTTATAAGCAGGTTTTTTAGCCTTTTCAAAAAATTCCACCTGAATAATCTCCCCAACTCGTATATCTAATTTCATAAAATCATCAAAAGTAGCCATAATAACACCTTCCTATACAATATTATAAATTTATATTTTTTTACTTTTGCACTACAAATACTCTTTAACTATTTTGAATAATACAAGGGGATCTAATGCTGTTGCTTTAACATTATAAAAAAGTACACCTCCAAATGTTATAGCTGTTTAACATTTGGGGTGCCATACATTAATGCAGCTCTATTTGCTTTCTACAAATTGAATTGTCAATCCATTTGGATCTAACACAAATAAAAATCCTGTGCTTGGATTTGGCTGAAATGGACCACTTTCAATCTTTATACCATTTTCCTCAAGGAGTACCATCATTTCATCTAGGGACTCCACTTTAAAGCCCAAGGAAATGTCTGCCCCCATATTAACTTCTTTAGCTTCTTTATCATGTATTAATTCAACCTTTGTTTCTCCGTCTCCTAAAAAGGCTATTTCCATTCCTGGTCCCGCTTGAAATCTTTGGACAATTGGAAGCCCTACAATTTCAGTATAAAATTTTAAAGACTCTTCCATATCCTTAACAGTTAATGTACTCCAACAAAATTTCATATTGTCCCCTCCTTATTATTTATTATTATTTTCTATAAAACCAAACTTTTTATCCGATGACTACCATCCGTAATACTCCCATCGCACTCTGTGAAAGCGATTCACGTAAAATCAAAGATTTTGGTTCTCTGCTTTTCTACAAGTGGAAGATATTAGAACTCTTGAGCTTCAGCGATTTAGAGTTCTTATGCTGCGCATAACGGATGCTACGTCCCTGGATAAGTTCTTCTAAGCTTCAGTTGAAGTAAGTATTCCTTTTAAGCAAACTCCATCTGAACCTAAGAATCACTTGATATAGATTATAGACAGGCTTATTATCCCTAAGTAAATTATACCAACATATAACTAAATAAACCATAAAAAAAGTTACCTACCTTAATTATAGGCAGGTAACTAATTATTTATTACTATTTTAAAGTACGTTTTAAGAATTCCTTTGTACGCTCTCTTTTTGGATTATTAAATATTTCTTCTGGCGTTCCTTCCTCTTCAATAACCCCTTTATCCATGAATATTACACGATGGGATACATCCTTTGCAAATTCCATTTCATGAGTTACTATTAACATGGTAAGACCAGTTTCAGCAAGTTCCTTCATAACCTTAAGAACTTCTCCTACCATTTCAGGGTCAAGGGCTGAGGTTGGTTCATCAAAAAGCATCACATCCGGTTCCATAGAAAGAGCTCTGGCAATAGCTACACGTTGTTTTTGTCCTCCAGATAGTTGTTTTGGTTTTGCATTAATATAATTATCCATACCAACTACTTTTAAGTATTTCATTGCAATCTTTTCTGCTTCTTCTTTAGAACGCTTTAATACTTTCATTTGTCCTACAGTACAATTACTTAAAACATTGTGATTATTAAACAAGTTAAATTGTTGAAACACCATACCAAGTTTTGTACGATAATCGTAAATATCATGCTTATCATCTAAAATATTTTCTCCATGATATATAATTTCTCCACCGCTTGGTTTCTCTAAAAGGTTAACACAACGCAGAAGGGTTGATTTACCTGATCCAGATGAGCCAATGATACAAACTACTTCCCCTTTATTTACTGAGAAATCAACGTCTCTTAGAACTTCATGAGTTCCAAAGGATTTACTTAAATGTTTAATATCAATTACTTTTTCCATACTATCCCCTCCTTTGTCTAATTTCTAATCATATCTTCAGCTCTCGCCACTTGCATTTGATTGCCCATAATAATGTAATTATCAGGACCATCTAATTTTCTTTCAATAAAACGTAAAATTCTTGTTACTGTAAAGGTCATTACAAAGTACAATACACAGGCAACAAAGAAGGTTTCAAAATACTTAAAGTTATTTCCTGAAACTGATTTTGTTTGGAAATATAACTCCGTTACACCAATTACATTAAGAACAGAAGTATCTTTAATGTTTATAACAAATTCATTTCCCGTTGCTGGTAAAATATTTCTAATTACTTGTGGTAACACTACGGTCATCATAGTTTGAATGTGGTTCATACCTATGGCATGAGCTGCTTCAAACTGTCCTTTATCTATAGAAACGATACCCCCACGAATTATTTCTGACATATAAGCACCTGTGTTAACTGATACAATAAATATGGCTGCAGCTAGTGGATTCATATCTATGCCAAAAGCTTGGGCAGATCCATAATAGATTACCATAGCTTGAACAATCATAGGTGTTCCACGGAATATTTCTATATAAGCAGATAAAATTCCATTTACAACTTTTAAAATAGTTCTTTTAGCTCCTCGTTCTGGAACTGGAATAGTACGTATAACCCCTACAAGCAAACCTATTATGGAACCTATAATAGTACCAATCATAGAAATTAATAGGGTAACGCCAGCTCCCCGAATGAACATTGGCCAGTTATCTTTGACAATATCTACTATCACCTGAAAGTTCATAATTTTCCTCCTTTAAAAATATCTTGAAACTAAATGCTATAAATATACCTGGTTTCAAATATTAACTATTGTGCTGCTGGCTGATTTTTAATAGCATCATCCATTATTTTTGTACGTTCTTCTTCTGAAATACCTTTTAATATTTCATTGATTTCCTTAGTTAATTCGCTACCCTTTGTAACACCTACAGCAATTGCAGTGTCATCATCTGAAGTAGTAAATCCATCTTTAAATTCCACCATTTTAAAGTTTGAATTAGCAGCTTCTGCACTAATAGCTTCTGGACGTTCTGATACGTATCCATCAATCATTCCTGATTCAAGAGCAACTCTCATTGCTGGGAAGTTGTCCATTGCTGGCTTTTTAGCTACACCATTTATTTGATCTATTACTGAATAGTGGAATGTATTTAATTGAGCAGTTACCTTCGCTCCTTTGAAATCTTGTATAGAAGTTGCCCCTTCATATTTCCCACCTTTTTTAACCACCATAACTAAATCTGATTTATAGTAATTATCTGAGAAGTCAATTGACTCTTTACGTTTTGCTGTTGGTGACATACCAGCCATAATTGCATCTATTTTTCCTGAAGTTAATGCTGGTACAAGACCATCCCATTCTGTTTTAACTACAACTAATTCTTTTCCTAATCCATCTGCAATCTTCTTAGCCATTTCTATATCGTATCCACCTGCATATTCTGCATTTCCATCAATTTTTACTGCTCCATTTGAATCATTCATTTGAGTCCAGTTAAATGGTGCATATCCACATTCAAGACCCACTTTAAATGTGTCTGATTCTACTTTAGCTTGCTCCTTTGAACCTTTGGATCCACAACCTGTAAAAAGCATAATTGCTGATAATGATGCTGCTAAAAGCATTGATATTTTTCTTTTCATAATGTTTTCTCCCCCATTTTTTTATTATTTTAGGTATTTTAAAACGCAAAAAAAGACCTGAGATGAACTCAGGTCACAATACACTTGTCCTAATTCCTCTTCTTTCCCTAAAATGAGATAGCTCAACTCAATAAACCGGGAAGTCTATTGAGACAGTCCTGCAGTTCTTAGCTGCAGACCCAGCAAGCAATACTTGAGAATATTGCAAGCTTCGGCGATATTTCCTTCTCCTTAGTATCAATGCCTCTCAGGCTCCTCTAAAGACTGTTAAATGTCGCGCCTCTACCTCACTTGTGAAAGTGAGGCCTTATTAAGTTTTGTTATATCAAGTCTACAACAGCATTTTATATTTGTCAACCTAATTTTGAATTTTTCTAAAATTAAACTTTCATAATAAAAAATTAAATCGGTTCTACAAAGTCAATTTCGCTAGCAATTCACCATCTTCAATATCACCTGTTTCCATAAATCCCAAAGATACGTAAGGCTTCTTTGTAATTATATAATTCCCTAAGTTATAAAATTATCTTTCAATTCTTATTAAACTTCTCTCTCCCTTATTGATAGATCTATCGGCTTATATTAGAATGATATGCTGTACAATTATCAATGAATATGATTTAGTTTAGAAAAATAAAGACTAATAATCTTTGAGTATAGGATAATGAATAATAGGAGGCTTTGTAGTGAAAAAAATGATTATTTATTACTTTAGTGGTACAGGCAATACCTGGTGGATGGCAAATGCACTCCAACAACAATTGACAGCACAAAACCATCAAGTCCAATCTTATTCTATTGAAACAGTCACCCCAGAAAATGTACTAGAACAAGTTAAGGATGTCAATCATATTATATTGGGTTTCCCGGTATACGGCTCAACAGCCCCAAAACTCATGCTTAATTTTATTAATCAATTTCCAAATGCAACTAATGCTCAATCCGCTAGCATCTTTGCCACTCAAGCATTAGCCTCTGGCGATACTGCTTATCATATAGGCAAAATGCTTATTGAAAAAGGTTATAATCTTAAACAAACAATGCATTTTAGAATGATGAACAACTTTCATATACCAGAATTCAGATTTTATCGACCTAAGAATGATTATCGTGTTGATAAGCTGCACCAAAAGTCCCTGTCAAAGGTGAAAAAATTGGCACTTGCAATCACTAATAACCAAGAACACATCATTGGTAAAAATATTATAGGCTTTCTTCTTGGTAATTTTCAGAGAAGTCATATTGATAAGGTGATTGATATGCTGAGTAAAGAATTTAAGATTGACTTAACACACTGTATCAACTGTGGCAAATGTGAGCGTATATGTCCTACTCAAAACATCAAAAAGTGTGGGGACACTTATAAATTTGAGGATAATTGCATGTTGTGTTTGCGTTGTTATAGCCAGTGTCCTAAGTCTGCAATTCTTATTGGAGAAGGTACAAAAAATGAAGGGAAGTATCCACGCTATAAAGGCCCTGGAAAACATTTTAACATCAATGTATTGATAAGAGATAATCGTTAGTACCACATACATTAAAAAATATAGCACTATTAACTTAATAGTGCTATTCCTAATCAAACCACATTTCTAAACCTATAGGCCATCCGTCCTCTTTAAATTTTATTGTATAGTTTGTGTATATATCGTTATAATCTTTACAGTTCCTTTTAAAATTCATTTTAAAACCCACAAATGATCTTCCTGGACCATATTCGTAATCACCAAAATCAATAGTGTCACATGAATATGACTCTTTATATGGAAGCCAATTTTTAAGGCGATCTAATGCCGTTGCTTTGTGTTTCTCATAACTTTTTAATATTTTATCTGCTAATTCTATATAATACTCATCCGCCTCTTTGTAATCTCCTTGAATGTATACTTCTACCGAATTATCAAGTTCATCGATTTTTACAAACCATTCACCATCGCTATATTTTAATTTTTTGAGATATTCTTCTTTAAATAATATATCCATGCTCTCTTCTCCTAAAATATCACATCTTTCACTTTCTCATTTAACCGTTGTTTCTATTTCAGCTTTAATGGTCAAATTTTCTTTTAACATATTAATGACTTTATCATAATCACTCTTTTTGAAATGAAATGTTTGTTCCATAAAACCACCGAATAACTTAACCTTTACATCTTTTGCACTAATTATGGTAACTTTTTCAATTTCCTCCCATAATATGATCTTTTTATATTTATACATTGATATGAAACCCTTTGAGCTAATTCCTTCCTTAATCCAACCGCTTATAAGCGCAAGAATTCCTAATACTCCTATTGTATAATGATTCCAAGTCTTAGCATAAGAATATATAATCCAAATGAAAATAATTATACTAAATAAAACCACAATGATTTCTCCATAGCTTTTTCTTGTGGGGATTATTAGCATTTTTTTATATCTTAATTCTTTTAAAATAATTAAAATAAATAGCGCTGGAATAATAATATCAAAAATATTCATAAAAACCTCTCTTCTATAATTATAGCTAAAAAATAATAATAAACCTTTCTTATATCGCTTCCTCTAATCTTTTAATTATACCATATTTTAGTCAGTTATCTATGGAAGTAATGTTTTTTTATCTCTTGAAATTAATGTTGTTTCTCTTATATTTTCTAGTCTTAAACGAATAAAAGCCTTCACTCCATATAGAAGCGAAAGCTTTTTTTGCTATTATTTAATAACTGTCATACCGCCCATATATGGTTGTAATGCAGTTGGAATATTTACAGAACCATCTGGATTTAAGTTGTTCTCTAAGAAAGCAATTAACATTCTTGGAGGTGCAACTACTGTATTGTTTAATGTATGTGCAAAGTATTTGCCATCTTCACCATTTACACGAATTTTTAGTCTACGTGCTTGTGCATCCCCTAAATTGGAGCAGCTTCCTATTTCAAAGTATTTCTTTTGTCTAGGAGACCATGCTTCTACGTCTACTGATTTCACCTTTAAATCTGCTAAGTCACCAGAACAACACTCTAAAGTTCTTACTGGTATATCTAAGGAACGGAATAGATCCACTGTATTTTGCCATAACTTATCGTACCACATCATACTATCTTCTGGCTTACATACAACAATCATTTCTTGTTTTTCAAATTGATGAATTCTATATACTCCTCTTTCTTCAATACCATGTGCTCCTTTTTCTTTTCTAAAGCAAGGAGAATAGCTAGTTAATGTATGTGGTAAAGTTTCTTCTGGTAGTATAGTATCAATAAATTTACCAATCATAGAATGCTCACTAGTTCCAATTAAATATAAATCTTCACCTTCTATTTTGTACATCATGGCATCCATTTCTGCAAAACTCATAACACCAGTTACAACTTCACTACGAATCATAAAAGGTGGGATACAATATGTGAAACCACGATTTATCATAAAGTCTCTTGCATAAGAAATTACTGCTGAATGAAGTCTAGCAATGTCTCCCATTAGGTAATAGAAACCATTACCAGCAACCTTTCTAGCACTTTCTAAGTCAACACCATTAAATTTTTCCATAATATCAGTATGATATGGAATTTCAAAATCAGGTACAACTGGCTCACCATAACGTTGAATTTCTACATTTTCACTATCATCTTTACCTATAGGAACACTTGGATCGATTATGTTTGGAATAGCCATCATATTGTTTTTAATTTTATCTTCAAGTTCCCCTTCTTTTGCTTCTAGCTGTGCTAAATGTTCAGAATGTGCTGTAACTTGTTTTTTCATTTCTTCTGCTTCTTCTTTTTTACCTTGAGCCATAAGTCCACCAATTTGCTTTGAAATCTTATTTCTATTTGATCTTAAAGAATCAGCTTCTTGCTTTGCATTTCTTAGCTCAAGATCTATAGCAATTACTTCATCTACTAAGTGAAGCTTATTATCCTGAAACTTATTTCTCATATTTTGCTTAACAACTTCGGGATTTTCCCTTACAAATTTTAAATCTAACATAGTGTCTCCTCCTAAATTAAATATAAATAATATTTTAGCTTTATTATAGCTTTTAATCAATAAAATAAAAAAACTCCGTCCCCTTATATAACTGGGACGGAAGTAATCCGCGTTGCCACCCAAATTGTTGATTCACAAAGAGAACCAACCTCTCGACAAAAGTAGGATAAAGGTTACTAACCTTTCGATTCATCATCGACAGCTCCAAAAGTGGAAGGATTTATCCTTTCACCGATTCTCACCAACCATCGGCTCTCTTAAGAAATTTATAAATCGTAGCTTTTATCAATGCTGTTTTAATCTATATTGTATGTTAATTATATATATTTTTATACTAATTTGCAAGTAAAAACTTAATTTATGATTTTCTCCTAATTATAACATACATTAGATTGCTTTAACACACTTTAATACTTTTTAGAAAGTTCTTCTAAAATCTTTGTTCCACCAGTGCTGTTTCCATGTTTATCAAAGACTAATCCAACAACTGCTATTCCCATGCGATTTGGAACAACTCCCATTATGCAACACCTACTCCGCCCTTAGCAGGAATACCAACGTTAACAGCAAACTCACCAGATGTATCATATAATCTACAAGTTGTCATAATCGCCTTTACTATTCTATTAATCTCTTCTGGAATTATACTTTCATTTGACCATGGAACTATACCATATTTACATGTTAATTCCCTGAGATATTCTAATTAATTCTCCTTTTTTCATATCATCAAAGCTTTCCAAATATTTATTAAACTTTTCATGCCATTCTTTTTCACTTTCAGTGCCATAATAATTATCTAGAGCTTTATTATTAGAAATGCTCTTAATTAGTAAAGCTACTTCAAAATCATCTAGAGTTTTAAAAATATCAATAAATTCATCATCAAATATACAATCAGAACTAAATACATCTATCAGGTCCTTTAAACTATGAAATTCTTCTCTAATAATCTTTATTTTGTCTTCTACTCTACTACAATCTCTAATCTCTTCGGTTATATTCCTAAATCTACTATCATCTAAACTCTTACCATCCTCATATTTAAGCACATTTTCCTTTGACCCACCTAAAGTGATAAATATATTTTCCAAAGTGTTAGTTTCAATACATCTTTTTATTTCAGATTCAATCTTGAGAACAGTATTGTTTATATACTTAGTAAACTTTTTATCCTTAATAAAAAGTTTCTGACAAAGTTTTTCTGATGCCCCAAAAATTAATCTTCTAAACTCTACTTGAGATAAGTCTTTCATGATACTTTTAAGATATGTTCTATCCCCTTTAGTTATCTCTAAGGACCTACTCTCTTTTCCTATTAGAGTACACCCTAGGTAGTTGGTAACAACTAACTGAAAAATATTAATTAGCATATGATTAGAGTCTTTGTTAAATCCTTTTAATAAAGCTTTAATTTCTGAACCATCAAAGTATGAACAGAACTTATTTTCAAGAATTATTTTATTTAAATAATCCTCTATATATTCAATTCCTACTAAATCCATTTCGTCTATGGCTAGTGGATAATCTATAGAACCTGGAGTTTCATGACTTGCAAATCTAACATCATACTCTTTAAAAAATAATGGAATTCCATAACCAATAGTATCTATATAGGCATAATTCTTTGTTTGTAATTTAGTTTCTTTTACAATTTTAAATAATCTTTCACATTCATCTACCTTGGCCTTTAATATCTTTTCCCCCTGATAAAACAAATACTTTACTTCCTTATTTTTAATTAAAGCTATACTTTCCTCTATTGTTGACTGATTCTTTAAAAACAATCCAATGGTGTAACAAATAGATAACATAATTTGATTTGCAACTTCCACTCTAATTGAAGAACTTTCATTTCTTGTATAATAACCTACCATTTCTGTTAAAATATCTAGCAATTGAAGTTGAATATTCTCAATATCTCTTATATTTAGTAGATTATTTGAATGAAGCACTTCTATCAAAGATCGAAAATAATGTTTCTTACTTAATAAGTTTTCAAAATCATATCTTTTATTCGTAATAAAATTATCCATTATTCTTCATCTCCATCCACATTTAAATAATCAGCCACTCCATACTTTATATTGTGAGCTATTTTATTCAAGTATTTATATCTAAGGAGTTCTAAATCCCCTTGGCATCTATTATCAAAATACTCTTTCATCAACTCAATTAACTCATCATCACTTATCTCTTCCATTGTTTCATTTTTATAATAATAAAAAGTTTCTATAAGATCATTTATAGTTTCAACATAATTATCTTGTAAAATATAAGGCGAATCACAAAAATTAGAAATAATTTTTGTGATTATACCTCCGCCAAATTCTACTCTACCACTACTTACTAAAGCTTCATTTCTCGTTTCTATAATTGTTTTTATATCTTTCTCTAAAAGTTTTAATCCATATTCCAAAGTCTCTTCGTTGATTTGCTGAATTTGTATAAATGCTTGACTATTTATTATAGAATTTGGAATAGACACAATATAATTTTTCACAAATTAACCCCCCTTGCTTTTTTTAAATTTCCTATTGACTTTTTGTTTTAAATATGTTATGATATAATTGAGTATTTATATTTAAAATTACTATACAAAATATGATTGTATCATTCCCCAACTATCAAGTCAATAACATTTCTATGTTTGCATAATGTTAAACTCAATCAAAACTAAAACTTTTCCAAGAAATTTTCAAACATTCTTCCCCTTACATACGCATTTCATTCCTTACGCTTGCTCCAATTTAATACATTTTAATGCTTCAATAGAAATATTCAATTCATTTTTCATATATAGATAGTTAATGCTATTAATATTAATTGCTTTCAATTTCCTATTTACATTTATTATGATAAAATTTAATTATTACCATGAAGCTGTGGATAAAGTGGGATCATACGGCAGTGAAAATATTATAATGACTGGATTTACTGTTCTTAGCGCTATAAAGGTAACACGATACCTACGTTGTGACTGCGGGTATTCCGAAGAATGGATCGATGATAAAGAAGATATAAAAACACCGTAGAATTCAATTTTGAATAATACAGTGTTCAGATAAATTGGAATTTACAAATCTAATATGAATTTTATTCTATAATTAGTTTAATATATCCATCCTCCTCTTTCTTACATACTCGCTTACCAATTATTTTAGACACTTCCATAAGATTATCGTAATTATCTTCATTATCATTAAGACTGCCTTCTAATTCAAAAATTAGAATTCTTATGGCTCCATCATTTTCTTCTTCAAAGTAATCAGTGCAATTTACATAATATTTGTCTAAAATATCTTCTAATGGATATTGACTATCTTCCCCTTTTTCTAATTCACAAGATAACGTAATTCTGAAATTCCCGTCAGATAAATTTTTATATACATTTTCATTTATTTCTTTATATTTTGTGATATCGTTATATTTTTCTAAAACAATAGCTTTGATATTTTTCATACACTTTTTTCCTTTCTTACGAGTTTATCATCATTATTTATCCACTCAACAAACTACTACTTACCTTTCAAATAATTAAAATATATTTTTATATTAAAAATTTCAAAAACCATTGGTTACTAGGCATTATAAAAGGCATAACAAGCATATAAAAACTACTTCTCCTTTTTACAAAACGCCACATATTTTCTATCTAATATAACTTCAAACTTTTTATAATCCTTCCAGTCAAAATCAAATTCACAAGGAATATCATGAAGTTCATTGAAAATAAAATCCACGTAATCTTTCATAAACTGTTCACTAGCATAATAATATTCAGTAAATGCTAATCCTTCGTCGTTAAAATCATCACTCCATAGCTTACCATCACAACATGTTAGGAAAAAATCCACTCCTGTCATTTCTTCCCTTCTTACTTTTTCAAGGTTTTCTGAATCATATTCCTTATGCATGTCTCCTTCCAAATTATTATTAATAATCCATGTAAGGTAAAAGCCAATATGAACACAGGATCTTTCAATAATTATCTCGTTCTGTTCATCATTAATATTTTTAGGATCTATTTTCTTATTAGAACAATAAGCCTTCATTGCTCTATCATAATAATTATCATAACTATCGAAGACAGCCATTACATCATTCATCCTTTCAAATTTACTATTTATAATACTTAACCTTAAATAAGAATTTGTTTATTATTTACTCTTCACCAAAAATTGGGCTACTGGTTCTCTTGCATAAGATTCACAAAGGGTTTTATTGTTACGCTTATCCCTTTCATATATGTCTGCACCTTTTTGGAGCAGCAAATCGAAAATTTGCATTAGATCTTCCTTGAGCTCATTGGTAATAATCCTATCATTGGCAACCCTATCGTCTTTGTAATAGTATGTAGGAAGTATTTGTCTTGCATCTAAAATTGCTCTCACTAAACAAGAATTTCCATAAGAATCAAGACAAGAAACATCAGCTCCCATATCAATCATTCTTTTCAATACATGAAAGGACTTATCAGCCTTTTCCTTTGAATTAAACTCCCGGAACCCCATCATAGCATTGTTTATATTCCATCTTGAACTCATAACAGCTGCCATAATAGCATCTTGTAAAACGGGCATCCTCCACTCATAACAACTTTCTTTTTCCATGAAATTCACATCAGCACCACAGTCCAAAAGATATTCTGCAATTTCAAAGTTGCCAGATTTTATTGCAACTTGCAAAGGAGATTGTCCATGATCTTTTTTAGGTGGCTGTTTCGCCGTACACGAAATCAGCTCAGGTTTCTTTTGAAGTAATGCTTTTACAGCATCTATATCACCTTGTCTTATTGCAACAAATAATTTTTTCATACATTCTCTCCTTTCTACCACTAAATCACTGATAAAAAGCAATTAAATTATAAGCTGGTAAATAAATTTAGGTTTCTCATCGAATATAATTATATCTTGTAAATTACCATTATATTTTTCTATAAGCTTATCAACATCATTTTCCTGAACAAAATTGTATTCCTCTTTAGTTATAGGAATTACCCATAACAAATTAATTCTTTCACCCATAAAAGTATCATATTTAGGGGAATTAATTTGAGGAAACATATTATCATTTATCAATAACACAGCTTCAAAATTACTTATTGCATTACAAGGAATAGTATGTCCATTTCCAAGCCAGGTTATTGCTTTCCATGGAAGATCTGTCTGTCCGCTTATATAACTTAATAGATTCATATAATGCTTTTTATTTTTAAAATCATCACTGCATGCAAAGCCTAGTTCTATTCTCCTGTACTGCTCTGCTCCTTCTTCAAAAAACTGCTCAATTTTGGGCTGACATAATGCGCTTACTCCCGCCGTAAATGCATAATTAACTTTATCCTTGGTACCTGTAATTAATGCTTTAGGTGGAAATTGATTATTATCAATAGCATAATACTTTTCATAATTTCCAAAAAAACTTTCTAAGGCTGACAAATGCATATTCTGCACATCTTTGAAGTAATCTTCGTATAAATATTCCCAGTATTTTTTACTTTTCATTACCCTATTATATAGATTATCTTCAGCATCATTTAATTCCCATGCAAATGGTCCAGTTCCCACAGCATATCTTGAATATCCATAAAATCCACTTTCTGCCCATCCAGGTATTACAGCCAAAAGTTTATTATTTTCCAATAGTGCTGCTCCATCACCTTCTTCAAACCAGATAATCGATAAATTATCTGTATCGATTTCTATTCCTTCACTGCTATGACTGCAGTATTCCAAAGGCATCATAGGAGCAGCTCCATTATCCATTGCTTCATAATCAATATTCTCGCCTGTTATGCTTGTATTGCAAACCCAACATGGCTTAATTGTGCTATTTTCAGAACATGGATTAAACCATAAATAGAAATAAATTGTAGTTTCGCTCTTTTCAACAAAGGCTTGAATATTGCACACTGGTGACCAGCTCTCTATCAAAATTTTATTCTCCATTTCTTCACCTTCTTCTGATTGATTTTCGCTTTGCTTATTGAATAATTTCTTAAATATCCCCATCTTATTTCCTTTCTTTATTTAATCTTTTTCTGTTCAACATTATTTATGATTCTATTAAACTTTAATGCAATTGAATCAAATTCTCCTTATAACATAATGCCTTCCCTTCCATGTAAACTACTCTACAAATTAATATTTATTGAGTTGTCTTACATCTTTCATATGCTGCATTTTCTTACACCAATAACTTAATTAATATGAAAATTATACCATACCATTAACATATATTCATAGGTGTATAGGAAATGTAAAACACCGTAGAATTCATTTCTGAATAATACGGTGTTTTATTAATTCCAATTCTTAAAATGTATATGAGTTAAAATTCCTCTGGTAATTGATCTAGTAAATGAGCCAATCCAAACTTTTGGTATTCCTCCCAAAATTCTTTGCGATCTTTAGGGAACTCTATAGGTCCGCTTAAACGCTGTTGTTCTTCAAGTGACTCTTCTTTTGCTCGTTTTTCATACTTCAGCGTAGTACTACATTTCATAAGTAGCTCTTCACCTTTTGAAGTATTAGTTATTATCAAAGAAACACCCTTTGCATCCATCCATTCTGGAGCATATTTTTCTATACCCCAATAGTCAGCAATGGTTATATCTGATGAACGATGAATGTCCGTATATAAACACTTCCCACATGAAGGTCTTATAATTGTCTTTTTCCCAAAGAAAAGTTGATAGAATCTACCATCATGATGAAAATTTTCACTATTGGAAGTTTTAAATAAAAAGGACTCATTGCTCTTTTTCCTACTCCAGCCAGCAATCTTAGATCTAAACTTTACATCCACTAGTTTACCACCATATTCTTTTTCAAGTATGTTTTTATAATCATCCCAAATAAGAGGACTAGGAATGCCATAGCAAATCAAATCACATAGATATAGATTTTTAACTAATGGGGAGTCGCCTATAAATCCACGCAGTCCAGCAATTTGGCAAGGTGTTCCTGTAAAAAGAACAATCTTTCCATTTGTTAAATCTGTTTTTATCTGTTTAAAAACATCCCCAAGATTGCTTTGGACGTATTTTGACACTCTCATTCTATTTCGCTGTTCTTCATTTTCCGCCCTCTTGTGCATAACACGGAATTCATGATCATAATCCGCACCATAAACAACGCCACCTAGACGAAGTATCTCATCAGAAATAGCTGTGAAGGCACCTCCCGAGGTTGATTTCATCAAAACCTCCTCCGACTTGTGCTTGGCTACAAAAAATTCTGGAATAGAGTTATGTTTATAGTTTCCGCTTTGAATTAAAGGGCAAACCTTTGTACATTTTCCACAGTCCACACATAGGGATTGGTCTATGACAGGATATAAGAATCCCTCCTCATCCTCCTTCATGGAAATGGCTTGCTTAGGACAAGTATTGTAACAAGCACTGCAACCACAACAATTTTCTTTTTTACTAAAAATAGATTCCATAAACATTTCCTTTCTTAAATAAAATTTAATCATTCTAATTTGAGTTAACCAAATCATATAAACATTTACTATTTTCTTATAATTTAATTATGTACCTTTCATTAAAGAAGTTCAATGTTATTTCAGACTTTTTCATTTTGTAAAAATATTTAATTAATAGTAATTATATTATAATTTATTGTCCCATTGTTTTATATTCTGGTTTCTTAAATATCTTATGAAAAGCAGTAACCTTTGTTCTTAATATAGAATATTCTATATTAGAGATAAGGACATATTCCCTATCTCTAATATAAAAATGGGGGATGACTATAATGCCTACACTAGAATCTCTAAATGTTAATGATATAGTAAACCGTGGCTGTGGCTCTAACAATCCTGTTACAATTGGAGCAACATGTGTTGCTCAATTAGCTCCAGCTGTTTTTGTTTTACTTGTTGAAATAGAAGTAGAAGTTCCAGGACAAGATATTGAAGAAGTTCTTATAATAAGAATAACACCTGCTCAAGCAGCAGCATTAATACCACAAGTTGGTCTTTGCCGAATAGTAGGTCCAGATGAAATTCCAACTCCAGCACCTGGAAGAGATGTAGATCTTATTTGTGCATTTGTATTTGACGGAAATGTATTTTTAGTATTTGACGTTGAAACCAACAGAACAGATGAGCTTGTTTTAGTTAGAGTTCCTTTATGTCCAATTGTTGGATAAGACTAATAAACTGAAATGTACCAATGAATTATGATATTGATTAGAGAATTTCTATAGAAAAGCAAATATCCTATAGTATTAAATAAAGGGTCAGTGCACTGGGTATAATTCTCAGTGTACTGACTCTATCTTAAATTTATTAATAAAGTTAAATATACCTACTCAATAGTAATCCCTTGCTCTTTCATAGGCTCTAAAACTTCTTCATCCAACATACTGATATAAACTACAGATTTTAAATTTTTCAAATGTTCAAATCCCCTGACTGATTGAACATCAAAGAAAAAATCTTCTCCATCCCAATCGGGCTTTATATATTGGTAGATTTCATTACCACCATCAAAACACAATTCTGTAATCTTATCCAAATCTTTTTGCTCAATACATAATTCAGAAAAAAATTGTAGCAGCTCCTTTATAGGTCCTGCACCTGTATACCACTCATAGTTTTCTGAATGCTTTTCAATCAACGTTTCCAACTCATCTTGAAAAGTAGGTTCCTCATATAGCAAAGCTTCAATTACTACCAATTTAAAATTAAAGTCTTCAAAAAGACCCATTTTATCTATATATTTGTCCATTTCTAATACCCCTTTTTTGCAAATAATTTCAACAAAGTTACAATTACTGTTGAGTATTTCCTTGCCATTTGTTCATTAAATTAATAACACTTTCTGGCATTTTTTCTGCCTGCTTTAAAATTGATTGAGCTGATTGTTCAATTATGCTACTTTTAGTCATTTCCATTACTTCTTTTGCCATATCAGCATCAGATATTCTTGATTCTGCTGAAGTTATATTATAGGCATAATTTACAACGTTATTCCCTATAAGTTCTAAAGCATTTTGATAGGAACCTATAGTTGTTCTTGCTTCTGTTACTCTACTTATTGCATCGTCAAGCTTAGTTATAGCTGAAGTTGCATTTTCCTGAGGATCTACTGACAAATCATCAATATCAAGTTGCTCAACTGTTACATTTGGTACCTTTATCCTAAAAGATTCTCCAGCGTCACTTCCTACTTGCATATCCAAATGAAGAAACTGATCTTCTTTTTCTTCTATTTCACCATATACGTTAAGCTCAAATACCCCCATACCATTATCAGGCCAATCTTCATTAGCATGTGACGGTCTATCATCATAAATGTAGAATTTAGCTCCATTATTTGTATTACGCAACAAAAAAATACCGCAAATTCATTTGAATACTACGATATTTTTTCTTTACTAAAATTAATTTGTAAACGCGTTATTTATTTTTTAATGTGCTTTTTAAATAGTCAATAGCATGTATTCCTTTATCTCCACTGCCAAGATGAAATTTTGCTTCCTCTCCTATTTTTTTTGCCAATCTAAAATCTTTACTTTTGATAATATTAACCATAAGCTCAAGAAACTCATTTAGATTATTTGATAAAACAATCTTATCATCTTCACCTCTTCCAAAATTTATAACTTGTCCTATAGTTCCATTTATATCTGGATCTAAATCTATACCAATGTGATTTCCCCATCCATCGGAAGCAAATGGAATCCAATGATCATTAGCATATAAACATTTTATTTTACCTTCACTAATTGATGTACAATACTCATCTAGGGCTTTTTCATTTGTAAATTCACGCCACTCTTTCCAGGTATATATAAGCACTTCTAGTGATATAAATTGTAATCCTAATATAGCACCTAAATAAACATTTTCCTCACCATTAGTAACATTTCCATTATTACATTTGTACAATTCTGCTAATTCACTTGGAAATGAAAATCCTAATACTTGTTCTGCTTTTTTTATTTGCTCATCTGTTGTTCCTTTATTAAGATTATTATCATATTTCTTTATTAAGAAACGTCTTCTTAATAACTTGTTGTATTCTTTTATAATTTTAGTCCAGTTTTCTCTAATGCAATTTGTATTATCTTTCACTTAATTCCTCCTGAAAATTAACCTCTTTTACTAATTTCATCTATTATTAATGATTTTGAAATATACATCGCTTTTATTATGTTATTAAGGCGCTTGTGATGAGAGGTACCCTCCTCAAATTTTAACTGTGCTTTTTCACATTTGCTGATAACTGAAGATACAGGGCGTAGTGCTTCTATCAACTCTTCTTTTGTATATTTGTCCATAACATTTTCATATGTTATTAATGATTTTGAAATATACATTGCTTTTATCCTGTTCTTAAGGAGTGTGTGCTGAGAGGTACCCTCCGCAAATTTTGGCTGTATTTTTTCACACTTACTTATAGTTGAAGATACAACTCGTAGTGCTTCTATCAACTCTTCTTCTGTATATTTGTCCATAGCATTTCACCTCAAATTCATAATTTATCTAGTTTGTATTATAATACAATTGTTCTTAATGGAAAATAGCTCACAGACAAATTCCTATTTATCCATATGTCTAATTCAGATAATTGTGTCGTCATATATTTGAATTACGACGCAAAAACACCGTAAAATTCAGATTTGAATTTTACGGTGTTTTATTAAATTATTCGTTTTTTTCAGTTATGACGTTAAGCAAGAAGATTGCAAAATAACTTAACTTCCCATTATGCTCATAATCTTACTTGCACTTGATTTTTTCTTTTATCTTGTCAGATAGTCTAAAAGCAAAGGTTAATACTATCACAATTAACACCAAAGATAATAGCATCAATGCAACATATGGTGTACCTTTAACTTGAGGAAAAGCATTCTTAATTCCCACTTTAGTTAATAGCCCAAATGCTATGCCCAAAATTATAAAACAGCTCTTTTTAGTCATATTGTCACCTCTATCAAGTATAAATAATCCTTAATGTACATTTATTTACTATTGTTTATTAACATATAGAAATTGTAGCACATCTTCCATATTCTTAACACCTTGTTATTACACTTATAAATTATAATCCTATTTTAAAACACCGCAATATAAAAATAGCTATTATTATGTATAATTGATATATAAATTAAGAAACACTTGTAGAGTATTTAGTGATAAAGATTATTTGAATTTTTTTAGGAGGGTTAATATGTTTCAATTTAATGCTAAAGAAGCAAAATGGTTTTTTAGACCTGAAAATTATGTGATTGAAGAAGATAGAGTTGAAATTATAACAGAGCCTAACACCGATTTTTGGCAAAGAACTTATTATGGATTTAGACATGATAATGCTCATGTTCTTTATATTACAACAGATGAAAAATATTTTTCCTTTACAGTAAAAGCAGAGTTTAATAGTACGGCATTGTTTGACCAATGTGGAGTTGTAATTTATCAAAATAGTGAAAACTGGGTAAAGTCAGGAGTAGAATATCATGACAATAATATCGCATGGCTTGGGAGCGTAGTAACAAATCATGGATACTCTGATTGGGCAACTACGGATATTGGAACTTTTGTAAAATGTATGTGGTATAGATTAAGCAGGCGAGAGAGTGATTATTGTCTTGAAAATTCTTTTGATGGTGTAAATTTTAAACAAATGCGAATTTTTCACTTCTTTGAAGGTGGAAACGAAATTAATATTGGTTTACTTGCATGTTCACCAAGTAAAAATTCTTTTAAGGCTGTATTTACTGAAATGAAGGTAACAGATTGTTTATGGGAAGAGCACAAATAATATATTTTATTCCACTAATAATACATCTTACTGAGTTTAAATTATGTATTGAAAAAATAAAGGAGATATGATTATCATATCTCCTTTATTTTAATACTTTATCCGATGACTACCATCCTTAATACTCCCATCGCACTCTATGAAAGCGATTCACATAAAATCAAAGATTTTGGTTCTCTGCTTTTCTACAAGTGG